>NZ_JACOMF010000021.1 GCF_014283215.1 Siccirubricoccus deserti | reverse complement strand
CGAGTAGTGGCTGCCATAGGCAGGCAGTGCCGTCCGCCCCACCGCAAGCGCCTCACCGGCCACCCGCAGCGCCGACTTCGAAAGCGTCCGCATCGACCACCTCCGGACCGCTCATCCCAAGATAGCCGCCCAAAGTACCCAGCCAAGCCAGGGTTTCAACAGAGCAATCGGCGCTCTGACGCGGGACCACCATCGACGGGCTTTCCGATCCCGCCGGGCGCCGCCATATTGGCGGCGCATGGGAACATTGCCAGAACCTTTCGCCGCCTGGTTTGCCGGCCGCGGCTGGACCCCGCGGCCGCACCAGCTTGCCCTGTTGCGGGCGGCGGAAGCGGGGGAGAGCGCCCTGCTTATCGCCCCGACCGGCGGCGGCAAGACCCTGGCCGGCTTCCTGCCAAGCCTGATCGCGCTTGGCCGGACGTCGCGCCCGAACGGGCCGGGCGCGCTGCACACCCTCTACGTCTCGCCGCTGAAGGCGCTGGCAGTCGATATCGCCCGCAACCTGCTGGCCCCGGTCGAGGAGATGGGCCTGCCCATCCGCATCGAGACCCGCACCGGCGACACCCCGCAGAACCGCCGTAGCCGGCAGCGCGAGGATCCGCCGCACATCTTGCTGACCACACCGGAAAGCCTGCTGCTGCTGCTCGCCGCGCCGGAGGCCGCGGCGTTCTTCGCCGGCCTCGGCGCGGTGGTGGTGGATGAGATCCACGCCCTGGCCGGGACCAAGCGCGGCGACCAGCTCGCACTGGGCCTGGCTCGGCTGGCCCGGCTGGCCCCGGCGGCGCGGCGGGTCGGGCTGTCCGCCACCGTCGCCCATCCGGAACCACTGCGCGCCTTCCTCTCCCCCGGCGGTGCGCCCGGCGAGGTCCGACTGATGCAGGTGAAAGGCGGCGCCGCGCCCGAGCTTTCGGTGATGCTGCCGGAAGGCCATCTGCCCTGGGGCGGCCATATGGGCCTCGCCAGCGCGCCCGAGATCTACCGCCGCATCCGTGATGCGCGCGTCACCATCGTCTTCGTCAACACCCGCGCCCAGTCGGAGCTGATCTTCCAGGCGCTGTGGCGGCTGAACGACGACAACCTGCCCATCGCCCTGCATCACGGCAGCCTGACAGTCGAGCAGCGCCGCAAGGTGGAAGCCGCGATGGCCGCTGGAAAGCTGCGGGCGGTGGTGGCGACCGCCTCGCTCGACCTTGGCATCGATTGGGGCGACGTCGACCAGGTGATCCAGGTCGGCGCGCCGAAGGGCGTGGCGCGACTGCTGCAGCGGGTCGGCCGCGCCAACCACCGGATGGATGAGCCTTCCCGCGCCATCCTGGTTCCCGCCAACCGCTTCGAGATGATCGAATGCGCCGCGGCGCTGGAGGCGGTGCGGCATGAGGAGCTGGACGGCGACCCGCCGCGCCCCGGCGGGCTCGACGTGCTGGCGCAGCATATCCTGGCCATGGCCTGCCATGCCCCCTTCCACCCGGACGCGCTCTTCGCCGAAGTGACCCGCGCCGCGCCCTATGCCGCCCTCTCCCGCCGCGAGTTCGACGATGTGCTGCGCTTCGTCGAGGATGGCGGCTATGCGCTGCGCAGCTACGACCGCTTCCGCAAGCTGTTCCGCGATGCCGAAGGCATGGTGCATGTGCGCGACCAGCGGGTGGCGCGGCAGCTGCGGATGAACCTCGGCACCATCGTCGAGAGCCCGATGCTGAAGGTGCGGCTGCGCGGCGGCCCGGTGCTCGGCGAGGTGGAGGAGTGGTTCATCTCCACCCTACTGCCGGGCGATTGCTTCATCTTCGCCGGCCAGACACTGCGCTTCGAGGCGCTGGACGCGATGACCGCCGTGGTCTCCCGCGGCGGTGAGGGCGAGCCGCGGGTGCCGGCCTATGCCGGCGCGCGGCTGCCGCTCAGCACCTGGCTGGCGGCCCGGGTGCGGGAGATCCTGCACGACCCGAAGAAATGGCGTCTGCTGCCCGCGCCGGTGCGCGAGTGGCTGCAGCTGCAACGCCGGCAATCGGCCCTGCCCGCGCCGGACGGGCTGCTCATAGAAACCTTCCCGCGCGGCGGCCGCTGGTTTCTCGTCGCCTATTGCTTTGAGGGGCGGCTGGCGCACCAGACCCTCGGCATGCTGGTGACCAAGCGGATGGAACGCGCCGGCTTCGGCCCGCTCGGCTACCTTGCCACTGATTACGTACTGGCGGCCTGGTCGGCCTTCGAGCCGACCGATGTCGAGACCCTGTTCGAGGAGGACATCCTCGGCGAGGAGCTGGAGGAGTGGATGGCGGAAAGCTCCATGCTCCGCCGCACCTTCCGCAACATCGCCACCATTGCCGGGCTGATCGAGAAGAACCATCCGGGCCAGGAGAAGCGTCCCCGCCAGATGACCATGAATGCCGATCTGATCTACGACGTGCTGCGCAAGCACGAACCCGACCATGTGCTGCTGCGGGCGACGCGGCAGGAGGCGGCGGGTGGTCTCACTGATGTCGCGCGCATCGGGTTGCTGCTGGCCCGCGCCCGGGGCCGTATCCGCCACCTGCGGCTCGATCGCGTCTCGCCGTTGGCGGTGCCGGCGCTGATCGAGGAGGGGCGCGAATGGGTCGCCGGCGGCGCCGAGGATGCGTTGCTGGCCGAGGCGGAAGCGCTGGTCGAGGACGTCACCGGCGGCGCCGAGCATTTCGTTGGGCTACTCGCCGAGGTGACCGAGGGCGTGCGCATCCGCCCCGGTGTGGTCGACAAGCCGCGGCATGGCGGCAAGGCGGGCACACGCGGCGACCGGCCGCGCCATGCCCGCTTCATCCGCAGCGTACCGAAGCATATGGGCCGCGCATGACGCCGGCGCCGATCCACATCGCCGGCGAACGACTGATGCTCGACCCCGCCGGCGCGCTGGTCTGGCCGGGACGCAAGCTCCTGGTGGTGGCCGACCTGCATCTGGAAAAGGGCAGCGCCTTCGCCGCCGCCGGCCGCCTGCTGCCGCCCTATGACACGCGGGAGACGCTGCAGCGCTTGCAGTTGCTGCTGCGGCGCTGGCGGCCGGCGCGCGTCCTCGCGCTGGGCGATAGTTTCCACGATGCCGGCGGCGCGGCCCGGCTGCCGGCCGGTGAGGCGGAGGCGCTGCACCGCATGCTGGCGGGCACGGAGATGCTCTGGGTGCTCGGCAACCATGACCCGGTGGCGCCGGCCGGGCTGCCGGGGGCGGCGATGGAGGAGTTCGCCGACGGCCCGCTGGTGTTCCGCCATGAAGCGCGGCGCGGGCCGGTGAAGCCGGGCGAGATCTCCGGCCATTTTCACCCCAAGGCGACCATGCCCACCCGCTGCGGCGGCATCACCCGGCCGTGCTTCGTGGCCGATGCCTGGCGGGTGATGCTGCCGGCCTTCGGTGCCTATGCCGGCGGGCTGGATGCGGCGGATCCGGCCGTGGCCGGACTGTTCCCGCGCGGCGCGCGGCTCTTCCTGCTGGGGCGGGAAAGGCTGTTCAGCATGGCGGCGGGGCCGGTGCGGCAGCGGCGGATGGCCGAGGGCTAGAGTGGATCTACGGAGGGTGCGAATCGGCTCTAGCAAGCTGTTGAAAAGGCAGGCAACGCTCCTGACCGCCATCTCCTTTCGTGGCCGGGCTTGACCCAGCCATCACCAGCCAGCCGAATATCTGGATGCGCGCGTCAAGCCGGCGCATGACAGAATGGGGACGCGCCGCATTCTTTCCGCAGCCTGCTATATCGCCCCTTGCATGAGCATGTCCGCGCTCGGGAAGCCGAGGCACAGGAAGGCTTCGGGATCCTTGGCCGCTTTGATGTAGCTGGCATCGCGCCAGCCGCCCTCCGCAGCGTGCTGCAGCATCTCCAGCCGCAGCATGCAGGCCTTGGTCAGCTGCCCCATGTTGACGAACTCATTCGCCGAATGCCAGCTGGTGAAGCGCCATATCGCGCCGGCACGGCGCGCGATGTCCTTGGCGATGAGGAAGACCGTCTCCGCTTCCTCCCGCTGGCCCAGCCTCCACAGCGCGCTGCCGAGGTGGAACACCGCCTTCAGCGTGTTGCCCGCCTGGGCTGGCGACTGCACCACCAATTCCCACCTGGCGACAACCTGACGGAGCTGGTCGAGACAGGCCTCCGGCCTGCCGTTCAGGATCTGCAGGTAGTGGACGACCATAATGAGTGAAATGAACCAGCGATACTTCGGCTCGGTGTCGCAGGTTTCGAGCGCGGCGAGGACCGGCCCGGCCTCGCGGATGATCTCCTCGGCATCAGCGGTACCGCCGCTGGTATTGTCGAGGATCCGGTAGCCGAGGATGGTCAGCGCCGCGGCGCAGAGCACCGCCTCGTGGCGATGCCGGTCGAGGAACCGCCTGGCGTGATAGGCCACGGTCTCCGGGTCCGGATGGCGCCGGCCGGGATCCTGCACATGATGAAAGAATTGCGTGCGGCTCTTGTAGAACATCGCCAGCGGCAGCATGCGCGGCGCCACCTCGAGCCGGGCCGAGACGCCAGCCGGGTTGCGGATCATGAAGGACTGCTGCGCCGCCCGGTGCAGGATGGCGTTCCAGGGCTTGGCGCGATGCAGTTCGAAGGTAATGCGGCTCGGCGCCTCCCTGGTCGCAGCGATGCCGCCGAAATCGATCTCCGTCGCGCCGGCCAGCAGGATGAGGCGGAATGGCCCGCGAAATTCCGCGGCGGGGCGCAGCCAGCCGGCGGCATAGGGCCTGCCGTCGCGGATGGCGGCGATATCGACCCTTCCCTCCAGCAACACGGGTGCGTCCGAGGCTGCCGTCGTCAGCGGGAGCGTCGTCACCTCGTCGGCCATCCATGCCCATTCCGATCAGAGCCTGCCCACCAGGCCCTACCGTGGACTGCATTCGGCCTGAACCCTGCCTGATCCGAACGACTTCGCCGGAGCCGATGCCGCCGGCCGCGAGATACCGGTACCCGCATCCGCCGCCGCTTACGGTGCCGCGGCCAAATCGTACAGGAATTTCGCCGGCGTCAGCCCATTCGCCTCAAGGAATTCGATGTAGGTCCGAACCTTGGCCAGCCGGTGCCGGTCATAGGCCGCGGGGTCGAATTTCACCATCTGGCGGATGGAGGTGCGGGTCAGCGGGCGGGTGGCCAGATCCTCGGCGGTCAGGAAGGGAACGCCGGTCTGCATGCAGAGCTCCTGGGTCCGCGAATCGATGGTGACGGTCACCCCCATCCGCTCGGCCTGCAGCGCCAGCGCGGTGCCGTGGTAGCGCGGCCCGATCGTCAGATCCGCCTCGCGCAGGCTGTCCATCCAGGCGTTCACGTCGAAGAAGGCGCGGGCATAGGTCCGGCACCAGCTCTTGAACTCCTCCATCGTGTAGTGCGGGCACAGGTAGGCGCGGATCTGCTCCAGCGTCTCAGGCGCGACCTTGTCGAAGTCATGGCGCGCCAGCAGGACCAAATCCTCCTCCGACTGGACGATGTACTGGCCGAAGCTGCGCGGGTCCTGCATCAGCGCAATGAGCTGCTGCTCGACGATGCGGGCCTTGGCCCATTTCTGGTGGCCGCCAGCGACCGAGATGGAGCGTGGCACCGGGTGCTCGGTCCAGGCGGCATGGATGCGCTTGCCGAGGTCGCGGGCCGGGTTGATGAAATGCGAGGGGCAGCCGCCGACCACGGTGTCGCGGATATCGAACCGTTCCAGCTGCTGCGAGGTGTAGGGCCCGCGGGTGTAGATGTTGGACAGGCTGCTGGTCGGCCGGCTCTCGTTGATCGCCTGGACCCAGCGCAGGGTGCCATCGCTCAGCGTGATGTCCGCGGTGATGGATTCGGATTGCGCGCCGAGCCCGATGGCCACCACCGGCTTCCCTGCTTCCCGCAGCAATTCGGCGTGACGGCCGAGGTCGGTGTGCTTGCCAAGCTGATTGGCGCAAGGAATGACGACAATGTCGATATCCTTGAACCGGTCGGCCCGTGCATGCCACGGAAGAACAGTAACAGTATCGGCAATGTGGCTCAGAATGGCGTAGATGAAGGCAAGGTTTCCGGTATTCAGACCCGTCTGCCGGTACAGATCGGCCGTCGGCCGGGTGCTGTACAATCCCATGTTGATGTGCTCGCCGAGGACAGCAACCTTCGTCATATTTTAATCCTCCGAAGTCCTGATAGCGCCGCTCGAAAAACGCTGCTGTCGCTGGGCGGCCGATCGCCGGGGCGCCAGTGCCGCATGGAATTGGCTCCGTATGCGCACACCCTATCGCGAGGCAAGGCAAGAAATGCTCTTGTTCCCTCCACGAAGCAACTGACATAAATCTGCTTGACGACCCAGAGGCACTCGGCCATCCACCATCCTGATGCTTTGCCGGGTGCCGCAGCCGAGATTGCCGAAGCGCCTGCCGCCTGCCCTCCTGACGGCATCGTTCGGCCCGGCAGCATATCGTGGCCCGTACCCCCTGGTTGCAATAGGCATGCATCGATGATGCCAGGTTCGGATCGGGCAACACTGTCCCGCCCAACCTCCTGGCCCGCCGGTCCGGAATCAGGACCCCGAACCGGCCTTGAAAGGACCAAGCTTGTGAGTGCCAAACCCGATCCGGTCATCACCCTCGGCAGCGTCCACTTCGGCAATCACCTGCCGCTGGCGCTCATCGCCGGTCCCTGCCAGATGGAAAGCCGCGCTCACGCGCTGGAGATGGCGGCGGCGCTCAAGGAGATCACCGGCAAGCTCGGCATCGGGCTGGTCTACAAATCCAGCTTCGACAAGGCCAACCGCACCAGCGCCAGCGGCGCCCGCGGCATTGGCCTGGCCGGCGCCCTGCCGGTGTTTGCCGAGATCCGCGAGACCCTCGGCCTGCCGGTGCTGACCGATGTGCATGACGCATCGCAATGCGCCTCGGTGGCGGAGGCGGTGGATGTACTGCAGATCCCCGCCTTCCTCTGCCGCCAGACCGACCTGCTGCT
The DNA here is from genome assembly GCF_014283215.1 of Siccirubricoccus deserti. Lineage (GTDB taxonomy): Bacteria > Pseudomonadota > Alphaproteobacteria > Acetobacterales > Acetobacteraceae > Siccirubricoccus > Siccirubricoccus deserti. The sequence continues at coordinate 76,298 of NZ_JACOMF010000021.1, read as the reverse complement.
GGCCGCCGCCGCCACCGGCCGCGTCGTCAATATCAAGAAGGGCCAGTTCCTGGCGCCCTGGGACATGAAGAACGTCCTCGCCAAGGTGACCGGCGCCGGCAACACCCGCGTCATGGCGACCGAACGCGGCGTCTCCTTCGGCTACAACACCCTGGTCTCCGACATGCGCGCCCTGCCGATCATGGCGGCCATGGGCGCGCCGGTGGTGTTCGACGCGACCCATTCGGTGCAGCAGCCGGGTGGCCAGGGCACCTCCTCCGGCGGGCAGCGGGAATTCGTCGGCGTGCTTACCCGCGCCGCGGTCGCCATCGGCGTCGCCGGGCTGTTCGTCGAGACCCACCCCGACCCCGACAACGCCCCGTCGGACGGCCCCAACATGATCGCGCTGCGGGATTTCCCGGCCCTGATCGCCGATTTGATGGAGTTCGACCGGCTGGCGAAGCGCCGCGCCGCGCAATAGATCCTGGCCATGACCCCCATCGTCCTGATCCCGGCCCGCCTTGCCGCGACGCGCCTGCCGAACAAGCCGCTGGCCGATATCCATGGCGTGCCGATGATCGTCCATGTGCTGCGGCGGGCGCAGGAGGCCGATTGCGGCCCGGTCGCCATCGCCACCGACACACCGGCCATTGCCGATGCCGTGCGCACCGCCGGCGGGCTGGCGGTGATGACCCGGGCCGACCACCCCTCCGGCTCCGACCGCATCCAGGAAGCGCTGGACCAGCTCGATCCGGATGGCCGCTACGACGCGGTGCTCAACGTCCAGGGCGACCTGCCGACCATCGACCCGCGCGCCATCCGCATCGCCCTCGCCCCGCTGGAGACGCCGGAGGTGGCGCTCGCCACACTGGTGACGGAAATCGTGCGGGCCGAAGAGCGTACTGCTTCCCATGTCGTGAAGATGGTCGGCACACCGCTCGGCCATGGCCGCCACCGCGCGCTCTATTTCACCCGCGCCACCGCCCCCTGGGGCGAGGGGCCGCTGTACCATCATATCGGCCTTTATGCCTGGCGGCGGGCGGCACTGGCCCGCTTCGTCGCACTGCCGCCCTCCATGCTTGAGCAGCGGGAGAAGCTGGAACAGCTCCGCGCATTGGAGGCCGGCATGCGGATCGACGCGATGGAGGTGGATGTCGTCCCGCTCGGGGTCGACACGCCCGATGATCTCGAACGCGCGCGATCCCTGCTCGCGCCGAAGGAACGGTAGAGTATGAGCGTGGAACGCAAGCAGGTCGGCACCACCGCCACCCCGCAGGACGCCGCCCGAATCCGTGCGACCGGTGCCCGGACCCTGGCAGTGGGCCAGGCCGGCGTACAGGCGCTGGCCGAGGCGCTGGACGGCGCGCTGGGCGAGGCCTTCGTCGCCGCGGTCGAGACCATCGTGGCCAGCCCTGGCCGGGTGGTCGTCACCGGCATGGGCAAGAGCGGCCATGTCGGCACCAAGATCGCCGCGACCATGGCCTCCACCGGGACGCCAGCCTTCTTCCTGCATCCGGCGGAGGCCAGCCACGGCGACCTCGGCATGCTGGCCGCGGCGGATGTCGTGCTGGCGCTGTCCTGGTCCGGTGGCACGGCGGAGCTGCGCGACATCATCCACTACTCACGCCGGCACGGGCTTCGCCTCATCGCCGTGACTGGCGGGGCCAACAGCGCCCTGGCCAGGGCGGCCGACATCCTGCTGCTGCTGCCGCCGGTGACCGAGGCCTGCCCGCATGGGCTGGCGCCGACCACCTCCACCCTGATCCAGATGGCGCTGGGTGATGCGCTGGCCATGGCGCTGCTGGAACGCCGCGGCTTCACCCCGGCCGAGTTCGCCCAGTTCCACCCCGGCGGCAAGCTCGGTGCCCAGCTGATGACGGTGGGCGAGCTGATGCAGAAGGCCCCCGATCTGCCACTGGTGCCGGCGGATGCGACCATGTCCTGCGCCATACTGGCGATGACCGGCCACAGCCTGGGCTGCGCCGTCGTCACCGATGCGACGGGCGCGCTGGCCGGCCTGATCACCGATGGCGACCTGCGCCGGCATATGCATGACGGCATCCTGCGCCGGCCGGTCGCCGAGGTGATGACGCGCCAGCCGCTGACCACCACCGCGGACCGCATTGCCAGCGCCGCGCTGAAGGATATGAACACACGGAAGGTCAGCCAGCTGGTGGTGGTGGAAGACGCCAAGCCGGTCGGCGTGCTGCACCTGCATCATCTGTTGTCGGCCGGCGTGGCCTGAGGACTCCCGGCGGGGTCGCCTGACCTGCCCACCCGGGTGTAGCCTACCCCTCATGCCCGACCTGCCCTCGCCACCTCTGGCCCGCCCCCTGGCGCCCGAAGCCCCCGCCCCCGGCGAGGTCCGCGTGCTGCAACCCGGCCTGCTCCGGGTGCGCATGCCGCTGCCCTTCCCCCCCGGCCATGTGAACATCTGGCTGCTGGAACATGACGGCGGCTGGCTGGCGATCGACACCGCCATCTCCGGCCGTACCACGCGGGAGCTGTGGGACCAGGTGCTGGCCCGGCCGGAGCTAGGCGGCCGGCCGCTGACCGCGCTGCTGGTCACCCATTTCCACCCCGACCACATCGGCCTGACCGGATGGCTCTGCGAGCGCTTCGGCATATTGCCGATGATGACCCGCATCGAATGGCTGATGGCCCGCGCCCTCTGGTATGACAGCGGGCCGGACATGATGGCGCAGCAGATCGCCCATTACACCCGTGCCGGCTGCGCGCCGGAGTATCTCAGCTTCGTCGAGAGCCGCGGCGCGCTCTACCAGCGCGCGGTGGGGGAGTTGCCGCGCAGCTTCCATGCGCTGAAGGACGGCCGCACGGTCACCATCGGCGGCGGCGAGTGGCGGGTGATGACCGGCGCCGGCCATGCCCCGGACATGGCGACGCTCTACAGCGCCGAACGCGGCGTACTGATCTCCGCCGACCAGATCCTGCCGCGCATCTCGCCCTACATCGGCCTGCATCCCGGCGAGCCAGAGGCGGATCCGCTGGGCGATTTCCTCGCCAGCAACGAACGCTTCCAGGCCCTGCCGGAGGATACGCTGGTGCTGCCCTCGCATGGCGAGCCCTTTGCCACCCTGCACCGCCGGCTGGACATGCTGGCAGCCCACCATGCCGAACGCCTCGACACCCTGGCCGAGGCCTGCCGCGAGCCGCTGACCGCCTTCGAGGCGGCGCAGATCCTCTTCCCCCGCGCCACCGGCGAAACGACGCAGATCGGCTTCACCGTCGGCGAGACGCTGGCGCATCTGCGGCGGCTGCAGCGCCAGGGGCGGGTGGCGATGGAGGCCGCGCCGGACGGGATCTGGCGCTTCCGCAGCCGGTGAGCGCAGCAGGCCGCCCTGCCGTGCCCGATGGCCGGAACGGCGACAGCCGCGCAGGGCTGAATCGGTCGCGCCTGGCCAGCAGCGCGCTCGACGCGGATGTCCTGGTGGTCGGCGCCGGCGCCGCCGGAATTGCCGCGGCGCGGCGGCTGCGCGAGTTGGGTCGCTCCTGCCTGGTGCTGGAGGCCGGGGCGCGGGTCGGTGGCCGGGCCTGGACCGATGCGGCCGGGCTCGACCTCGGCGCCTCCTGGCTGCATGTGGCGGAGCACAATCCGCTGACGCCGCTGGCCCGGACGCTCGGCTTCACTCTCCACGACGACGGCAGGCGGCAACGCGACCTGCTGCTGGCGCACGGCGGCCGCCTGGCGACGCCGGAGGAACGCGCCGCCTATGACGCCGCCTGCGAGGCCTGGGAGGCCGCTGCCGCCACCCACGCGGCCATGGGCGGTCCCGACATCCCGCTGGCCGAGGCGGTGCCGCGCGGCGGGCCCTGGGACGCCACCGTCACCCATTGGTTCGGCGCCATCATTAACGGCATCGAGGCCACCCGCAGCAGCCTGCAGGATTATGCCGCGACCTTGCTGGAGGGACAGAACCTCCAGCTGCGGGAGGGCATCGGCACGCTGCTCGCCCGGCTGGCGGAGGGGCTGCCGCTGCGGCTGGCAACGCCGGCGCTGCGGATCATCGATGGCCAGGTGGTGGAGACCCCGGCTGGGCCGCTGCAGGCGCGGGCGGTGATCGTCACCGTCTCCACCGGGGTGCTGGCGGATGCTCCCGCTGGCGGCGGCTTGCGCTTCGACCCGCCCTTGCCGGCGGAGGTACGGGCGGCGATCGCCGGCCTGCCGCTGGCGCCGGTGATGAAGGTGGCGCTGCGGGTGGTGGGGGAGGAACGGTTCGGCCTGCGCCCTTTCGCCCGGCTGAGCCGGATGGTGGAGGGGGCGGAGGACCGACCCATCTCCTGGATGCTCTGGCCCTTCGGCCGGCCCTGGGCGGTGGGCTACCTCGGCGGCCGGCTTGCGGAATCCATGCCCGATGCCGGCACCGCCGAAGCCGCAGCGCGGGCCGAGCTGGCGCGCTACTTCGGTGCCGAGACCGTCGCCCGCAGCTTCCCCGAAGCCGCGACGGTGGCGCATTGGGCGGCCGATCCGCTGTTCCGCGGCGGCTACAGCTATGCCCGCGTCGGCGCCGCCGGGGCACGTGCGGTGCTGGCCGGAGCGGCGCTGGCGGAAGGCCGGCTGCGCTTCGCCGGCGAGGCCTGCCACAGCCGCTACGCCGGCACCGTCGGTGGCGCCTGGGACAGCGGCGTGCGGGCGGCGGAGGCGACCCATGCGGCGCTCGGCTGATTTCTTCGCGTGAATCCGGCCTGCAAAGCCCGCCCATTCACTGCATGCTGCGGCGATGACGCACCCGGCCGCGCCTCCGTCGCCGCCCTGGCGCTGCTGACCGAGCACCGCGCGCTGTGGCCGGGCGAGGCAGTGCTGACCCTGGCCGGCGACGAGGAGAGCATGGGCCCGCTCGGCACCCCATGGCTGACGGACGACGTGCCGCCCGCCGTCACCGCCGCCATCGCCGCGGCCCGGCCGATCAGCGAGCCGCTGTCGGGCGCGGGCGAGGCCGAGGTGTCCGGCAGCGTCACCGTGGATATCGGCCGTATCGAGGGCGGTGCCTCGGCGAACCTCGTGCCCGCTCTGGCGTGGGCCGGCGCCGACATCCGGCTGCTGGTCGGCGTCTCCTGCACCACCGCCGAGGCGGCCCTGGATGGGCGGGAGGGCATCACTTGGCGTATCCTGCGCCGCTTCGAGCCGAACCACACCGGCCTGGACCATGAGACCGTCTGCCACGCCGCCGCGGTGGTGGCGGAGGCGCAGGGCGTGCCCTGCGCCGTCAGCCTGCGCGTCGGCGGGTCTGAGGCGCGGTTGTTCCGCATGGCCGGGCTGCCGGCGATCGTCTATGGGCCAACGCCGCACAACATGGGCGGCGCCGATGAATACGTGCTGGCCGAGGAACTGGCGCAGGTGTCGCAGGCGCAGGCGCTGACCGCGCTCGACTTCCTCGCCACCTGAAGGGAACCGCATCATGTCCGAGGAAGGGCTGCGCGCCGCGACCCTGGGCCTGTCGCGCCTCGCCGGCGCCAGCCCGACGGTGCGGGCCATGCTGTGGATGCTGGCCTGCGGCGTGCTGTTCATCCTGCTGAACGGGTTGCTGCGGCTGCTGGCACAGCAGCTGGACCCATTCGTTGCCGGCTTCCTGCGCTACACCGCCGGGGTGGTGGTGATGATCCCCTTCATCTGGCGCGCCGGGCTTGCCGCCTATCGGCCCCACACCCTGCCGGGCCAGGTCTGGCGCGGTGCGCTGCATACCAGCGGGCTGCTGCTGTGGTTCTTCGCGGTGCCGCATGTGCCGCTGGCGCAGATCACCGCGCTCGGCTTCACCACGCCGCTCTTCATCATGCTCGGCGCCATGATCTTCCTGAAGGAACGCATGGTGGTGGCGCGCTGGGTGGCGGCGGTGATCGGATTCGCCGGCGTGCTGGTGGTGGTGGCGCCTGATCTCTCGGGCAGCGGCGGCGTCTACAACCTGATCCTGCTGGCCTCGGCGCCGCTGTTCGCCGCCTCCTTCCTCATCACCAAGGCGATGACGCGGCGCGACCCGGCGCATGTGATCGTGGTCTGGCAGTCGATCATGGTGGCGCTGTTCAGCCTGCCCTTCGCCCTGGCCCACTGGGAATGGCCGACATCCGGGCAGTGGGCGCTGTTCCTGCTCTCCGGCGCGCTCGGCAGCGCCGGGCATGTCTGCCTGACGCGCGCCTTCGCGCTGGCCGACATGTCGGTGGTGCAGCCGATCAAATTCCTCGAACTGGTCTGGGCGGCGTTGTTCGGCTTCGCCGTCTGGGGCGAGGTGCCGGGCGAGGCCACCTTCATCGGCGGCCTGATCATCTTCGCCAGCACCACCTGGATCGCCCGCCGGGAAGCGCGGCGGCGCTGATCACGCAGCGGCGACGCGTGGTACCTCACCGGGCACGGCGCCCTTCAACGCCGGCATGACCTCGCGGGCGAAGAGCTCGAGGTTCTTCCGCGTCAGCTCATGCGGCAGCGTGCCGAAATGCAGCCCGGCCATGACCAAGTTGAAGCCGCCGCGCCGCTGGTACTCGGCCAGCAGCTCGATCACCGTCTGCGGGCTGCCGCAGATGAAGGTGCCCTGCTCCAGCATCTGCTCCATCGTCCGGTAGCCGCCGGTGATGGTCTTGCGGGAGTTGATCAGCCCTTTCATCGAAGCCAGCGAGGTATAGCCCGGTGGCAGCAGCATCTCCTGCGGCATGCGGAGGAACTTGTTGGCGAAGCTCTCGATATGCGGCCTGGCCTCCCGGCGGGCGGCCTCATCGGTCTCGGCGACATAGATCTTGATCGACCAGCCGAGCTGGTCAGGGCTCGACTGGTAGCCCTGGCGCAGCGCCTCGTCGCGGTAGCCCTGCATCGTCCGGAACAGCGTCGCCGCAGGCGCGGCGGTCTGCAGGTAGACGTAGCGGCGGTCCGGGGCGGCGGCAAATTCGATGGTCTCGCGCGAGCCCTGGGAGGGAATCCAGATCGGCGGATGCGGCTCCTGGTAGACCCGCGGCCAGAGATTCACATGCGGGAAATGATAGTATTTCCCCTCGAAGGTGAAGGGGCCGGGCTTCGTCCAGGCCTGCACGATCAGGTCATGCGCCTCATGGAAGCGGGCATGGCTCTCGGTCGGGTTCACCGCCAGGGAATGGTATTCGGCGCCGATGCCGCGCACGAAGCCGGTGATGATCCGGCCGCGGGTGACATTGTCCAGCACCGCGAATTCCTCGGCGACGGATAGCGGGTTGGCCAGCACCGGCAGGGCGCGGCCGAGGATCGCGATCTTCGCGGTCGCCGGGATGCGCCGCGCGAGCATGCCGGCGAAGACATTCGGGCAGGGCATGAGGCCATAGGCGTTCTGGTGGTGCTCGTTGACGCCAATGCCTTCGAAGCCCAGCTCGGCCGCGTATTCCAGCTCATCCAGGTAGCGGTTGTAGAGCTCGGCGCCAAGCTCCGGGTCGTAGTAGTCGTTCGGCAGGGTGACCCAGGAGGATCTGTGGATCTTGTCATAATCGGGATCGAGCGGCGCATAGGGCATCAGGTGGAAGAAGAAGAACCTCATCGGCCGATCCTCGCGGTGAAATCCTCAAGCAGGGTGCAGAACGCGTCCATCTTCTCGGACTGCGGCGAATGGCCGCAATCGGGGAAGACATGCACCTCGCTGCCGGGGATGCGGCCGCCCCAATGCGCGGCGTAGACCTGCGGCAGGTAGCGGTCCTCGGCGCCCCAGGCGACCAGGGTCGGCACGTCGATCCGGTGCAGCCATTTCTCCAGATGCGGGTCGAACCAGCGCGGCGCCCAGGCCAGGCGGGCGGTGGCGAAGCGGTTCTTCAGGCGGCGATCCTGCTCCGCCTCATCCGGCTCGACCGCCAGCATGGCGTCGGCCAGGCTCTGGTCGTGGAACAGTGCGCGGGTCGCCTCCTCGTCGGTCCAGAGGAAGGTGTCAGGGCGCGGTACGCCCTTCATGTGCAGGCCGGCAGGGCCGATCAGGGTCAGGCTCGCCAGCCGGTCGGTGCTGCGCACCGCGGCTTCGGCGGCGACCCAGCCGCCCAGCGAGGCGCCCACCATATGCACCCCGCGCAGGTCGAGCGCCCGCAGCAGATCGAGCACGCAGTAGGCGACGTCGTGGATATTGTCGAACCACGCCGGCGTGTCGCTGCGGCCGAAGCCCGGGTGTTCCGGCGCGATGACGTCGAAGCGCCGCGCCAGCCGCTGCAGCGCAGGAGTCCAGCGCCCGCCGCCGCCGGCGCCATGCAGCCAGAGCAATGGCGGCCCCTCGCCGCCGCGCTGCAGGAAGATGCGGCAGCCGTTGATGGTGATGAATTCTTCTTTCACGCCGGGCGGATCCCTGTCTCTGCGATGGTCGAAGCCCAGGTGGCGCGCTCGGCGATCAGCATCGCGGCCAGTTCCTGCGACGTGCCACCCACCGGCTCGAAGCCGATGTTGCGCAGGCGCTCCGAAAGCTCCGGCGTGGCGACGGCGTTGCGCACCGCGGCGGCGATGGTGCCGACGATCGGCGCCGGGGTGTTGAGCGGCAGGAACACCGCCTGCCAGATCGCCGGCTCGAAGCCTGGAAAGCCGAGTTCGCCGAAGCTTGGCACATCGGGCAGCACGCCGAGCCTTCGCCTGCCGCTGACCGCCAGCGGCCGTAGCTGGCCATCGCGGAAGGAGCCGATGCCGGAGCCGCTGTCGAGGAAGGCGCAACGGATATGGTCGGCGGCCATGTCGCGAATCGCCGTCGGGCCGTTGCTGTAGTGGATCACCTCGACGCCGAGCCGCGCGCGGCGGCTCAGCAGCGCCGCATGCACATGGCTGGCGGTGCCATGGCCGTAGGTCGCCAGGGTGAAGCGCTCCGGTGTGGTGCGGGCGAGGGCGACGAAATCCGTGAAGCTGCGCGCCGGCACCTGCGGCGACACGCAGAGCACCGTCGCCGCCTGATGCACCTGCGACACCGGAATGAAGCTTCGCACGTCATAGGCGAGCGAAGGATCCACCAGCGGCGCCAGCAGGATCGAGGAGATGGCGCACATCAGGGTCTGACCATCCGGCCGCGCCCGTGCCGCGGCCAATATGCCGACCGCGCCGACGCCCTGCGGCTGGTTGTCGACAACGACGCTCTGCCCGAGGATCCCGGACAGCTTCTGCGCCAGCGCCCGCGCCACGATGTCGGCACCGCTGCCGGCGCCGTTCGGCAGGATCATGCGGATTGGCCGGTCCGGCCGCCATTCCTGGCCCTGCGCCGCGGCGGGGCCGGCGATGGCCGCGCCCAGGCCGGCCAGCAAGGGCCGGCGCCCCACTCCCCTCATGGGTTCTCCTCCCGGTATTCGCCCCAGTAGACCAGCACCGCCTTATGCTGGCCAGCCCTGGCGACACCACGATACGCTGGCCGGGTCACCAGCAGGGATGCTGCACCAGTGATCGAGCGGCGGCCTGCGTTCAGGTGCTCGTGGCGCATCGGCAAGGCTTCGGTCGCGCAGCCAGACGTTGCGAAATTCGATCGGAGGTCGAGGTGAGCGATCCAGCATCCGGCAATCCCACTCTGCGCCGCAGCATCGGGCCGTTTCAACTCTTCGCCTACACTCTGGGGGGCATGCTCGGCGCCGGAGTCTACGGGCTGATCGGCCGTGCCGCGGGCGAGCTCGGCGGCGCGGTCTGGCTCGGCTTCGCGGTGGCGATGGTCGCCGCGCTGCTCACCGGGCTCTCCTATGCCTCGCTCGGCTCGCGCTATCCACGGGCCGGCGGCGCCGCCTACATCACCCACCGCACCTTCCACCGGCCGCTGCTCACCTGGATGGTCGGGCTGGCGGTGATGGCCTCCGGCCTTACCTCGGTCGCCACCCAGTCATGGGTGGTGGCGGAGAACCTGCTGCGCCTCAACGCCGTGCCGGCGATCCCGCCGGTGCTGATCGCGCTCGGCTTCCTGCTGCTGATCGCCGGCGTGGTGTTCCGCGGCATCCGCGAGAGCATGTGGATCAACGTGCTCTGCACCATGGTGGAGGCGGGCGGGTTGCTGCTGGTGATCGCCGTTGGCCTGCCCTACTGGGGCGGCGCCGACCTGCTGGAGACGCCGAGCGCCGAGGGCATCGGCGCCGGGCTGCTGCTGCAGGGAGCGATCCTCACCTTCTTCGCCTTCATCGGCTTCGAGGATACGCTGAATGTCGCCGAGGAATGCCGCGACCCGCACCGCACCGTGCCGATCGGCATCGTCTCGGCGATGATCGCGGCGACGCTTCTCTACATGGCGGTTGCCGTCACCGCGGTGTCCGTCGTGCCGTGGCGGGAGCTCGCCGTCATGCCGGGGCCGCTCGCCGAGGTGATGAACCGTGCCGCGCCCTGGCTGCCTGGCTGGATCTATGTCGCGATCACCGTCTTCGCGGTCGCCAACACCGCGCTGCTGAACTACGTCACCGCCTCCCGCCTCACCTATGGCATGGCGCAGCATGGGCTGCTGCCGGCGGCGCTCGGCCGGGTGCATCCGCGAACCCGCACGCCGCATGTCGCGGTGGTGGCACTGTTCTTCGTGGTGATGGCACTGATGCTGGCCGGCAACATCACCCAGCTCGCCTCGGCGACAGTGCTGCTGCTGCTGGCGGTATTCACCGGCGTGAACATCGCGCTGCTGGTGCTGCAGAGGCGGCCGGGCGAGCCGAAGGGCGGCTTCGAGGTTCCGGCGGCGGTGCCGGCGCTGGGCGCCCTGGTCTGCGCGACTCTGCTGGCCAACCGCGTGACAAGCAGCGACTGGCACGCACCGGCGCTGGCCGGGGCGGTGCTGGTGGTGATCGCCGTGGCTTTCGCCGTGGTGCGGCCGCGCAATGTGGTGCCGGCGACGTAACAGGCGGCTCCCACCGCCGGCTATTCGACAGTGACGCTCTTCGCCAGGTTGCGCGGCTGGTCCACATCGGTGCCCTTCAGCACCGCCACGTGATAGGCCAGCAGCTGCACCGGAATGGCGTAGAGGATCGGCGTCGAGAAGGCGCCGACCTTCGGCAGCTCGATCACCTGCTCGGCGAAGCGCGACAGCGGGCCAACGCCATCCGCATCGGTGAAGGCCATGATCCTGCCGCCGCGCGCCGCGGCTTCCTGCAGGTTGCTCGCGGTCTTCTCGAACAGCGGGCCGGTGGGACAGAGCGCGATCACCGGCACGTTGCTGTCGATCAGCGCGATGGGCCCGTGCTTCATCTCGCCGGCGGCATAGCCCTCGGCATGGATGTAGCTGATCTCCTTCAGCTTCAGCGCGCCTTCGAGAGCGATGGGGTAGAGGCTGCCGCGGCCGAGGAACAGCACGTCCCGCGCCTTCGCCACCTCCACCGCCAGCGCCTGGATCTGCGCGTCGCAGGCGAGGATCTCGGCGGCCTGGCTCGGCACCTCCAGCAGCGCCTCGGTCAGCTTCGCCTCATCCGCCGCCGAGACATGGCCGCGGGCCCGGCCAAAGCCGATGGACAGGCAGGCCATGACCGCAAGCTGCGCGGTGAAGGCCTTGGTCGAGGCGACGCCGATCTCCGGCCCCGCCACCGTCAGCACCGCCGCGTCGCTCTCCCGCGCCATGGAGCTTTCCGGGACGTTGACCACGGCGAGGACGGACTGCTTCGCCTCGCGCAGCAACCGCAGCGCCGCCATGGTATCGGCGGTCTCGCCCGACTGGCTGACCAGGATGGCGGCGCCGCCCTCGGCCAGCGGCGGGTTGCGGTAGCGGAATTCGCTGGCGACATCCGCATCCACCGGCAGCCGCGCCAGCTGCTCGATCCAGTAGCGGCCGACGAGCCCGGCCAGGAAGGCGCTGCCGCAGGCGGAGATGGTGAGCCGCGGCACCACTGCCGGGTCGAAGGGCAGCCGCGGCAGCCGCACCGCCTGGGTGCCGGGGTCGAGGTATTGCCGCAGTGTGTCGCCCAGCACCGCCGGGTGCTCATGCAGCTCCTTCTCCATGAAGTGGCGGTGGTTGCCCTTGCCGACCGCGGCGCCGGAGACCGCGGTGGTCACCACCGGGCGCTCGACCGGCGCATGCGCGGCGTCGAAGAAGCGGGCGCCCCCGCCATCCAGCGCGACCCAGTCGCCTTCCTCGAGATAGGCGATGCGGCGGGTCAGCGGCGCCAGCGCCAGCGCGTCGGAGCCGATGAACATCTCGCCCTCGCCATAGCCGACCGCCAGCGGGGCGCCCTGCCGCGCCGCCAGCAGCAGCTTCGGATGGCCGGCGAAGATGGCGGCCAGGGCGAAGGCGCCATGCACCCGCTTCAGCGCGGCGGCGAAAGCCTCCGCCGGGGCCAGGCCATGGGCGAGGAAATCATCCACCAGGCGGACGAAGGTCTCGGTGTCGGTCTCGGTCTCGAACACCGCGCCCTTGGCTTCCAGCTCGGCGCGCAGCTCGGCGTGATTCTCGATGATGCCGTTGTGCACCACGGAGACGCGGTGGGTGCTGTGCGGATGGGCGTTGCGCTCGGTCGGCGCGCCATGCGTCGCCCAGCGGGTGTGGCCGATGCCGGTGGTGCCGGTCAGCGGCTCGCGGTCGAGCACGCCGGCGAGGTTGCCGAGCTTGCCCTCGGCGCGGCGCCGGTCGATCCGGCCATCGACCAGCGTGGCGATGCCGGCGCTGTCATAGCCGCGGTATTCCAGGCGTCGCAGCGCCTCCAGCAGCAACGGCGCGGCTTCGGCCTTGCCGACGACTCCGACGATTCCGCACATCTAGTTTGCTCCCTTCGGAGGCGTGGGAGGTCTTCCCTGCTTCCCGCGAAACCCCCGCCCCGGCTTCACCACCTGGCGACCGCGGGCGACCGCCATCGCATCCGCCGGCACATCCTCGGTGATGACGCTGCCGGCGGCGACCAGGGCACGGTCGCCGATGCTGACCGGCGCCACCAGCGCGGCATCGCTGCCGATGAAGGCGCCGGCGCCGATGCGGGTGCGATGCTTGGCGACGCCGTCGTAGTTGCAGGTGATGGTGCCGGCGCCGATATTGGCCCCGGCGCCAATCTCCGCATCTCCCAGATAGCTGAGGTGGTTGGCCTTGGCGCCTTCGCCGAGCAGCGCCGCCTTCAGCTCGACGAAATTGCCGACATGCGCGGCCGCCCCGATCTCGGTGCCCGGCCGCAGCCGCGCGAAGGGGCCGATGATGGCGCCGCGCCGGATCACGCAGCCTTCGAGGTGGGAGAAGGCACGAATCTCCACACCATCCTCCACCGCGACCCCCGGGCCGAAGACGACATTGGGGCCGACCGTCACATCCTCGCCCAGCCTGGTGTCCCAGGAGAAGAACACGGTCTCCGGCGCCACCAGGGTCGCCCCGCCCGCCATCGCCGCGGCGCGCAGCCGGGTCTGCAGCGTCGCCTCCAGCTGGGCCAGCTCGGCCCGGCTGTTGGCGCCGGCAAGGTCGGCTTCGGCGGCTTCCTCGGCAACCACGCGGCGGCCCTCGGCAACGGCCAGGGCGACGATGTCGGTCAGGTAGTACTCTCCCTTGGCGTTGTCCGGCCGCACCGCCTCCAGCCAGCGGAACAGGTCATTGGCCGGGGCGGCGACCACGCCCGCGTTGCAGAGGCCGACCGCGCGCTCCGCCGCATCGGCATCCGCCCATTCCACCACCCGCGCGACGTCGCCCGCCGCATCGGTCAGCACCCGGCCGTAGCGCCCGGGATCGGCTGGGCGCATCGCCAGCAGGGTGAGGCCGGCCTCGGTCCGGCGGTCCAGCAACCGCCGCAGCGTCGCTTCCGGGATCAACGGGTTGTCGGCGTAGAGCACCGCGACATCGCCTTCAAAGCCGCGCAGCAGCGGCGCCGCCTGCAATGCGGCATGGCCAGTGCCGAGGCGTTCCACCTGCACCACCGTGGCATGCGGCCGGGCGGCGGCCTCAAGCCCTGGCATCCCCGGCCCGACCACCACCACAATACGGGCGAAGACCTGCTCGCAGGCGGCGATAAGGTGGTTGAGCATGGGCCGGCCGGCCACGGGGTGCAGCGCCTTGGGCAGCGCGCTCCGCATGCGCGTGCCAAGTCCGGCGGCGAGGATGATGGCAGCGGCGGGCATCGCGGACTCCGATAGACTTGGGCGGGCGGCGCGGGCAAGGGTTGTGGGCGTTACCTTGGGTTGCCGGATGTGACCGGAAGTTTGACTGGAGGCAAGCGCCATACCGCGCCGTGCCACCCCCGGGCAGATTGCGCGCGGCGGCCGGGCAGGCCAGGGTGGCGCCATGCCTCCCCTCGCCGTCTTCGACCTCGACGGCACGCTGGTCGACAGCGCGCCCGACATCCATGCCGCGCTCGACCGGCTGATGGCCCGGCTCGACCGCCCACCCTTCGCCCGGCAGGAGGTGGTGCGGATGATCGGCGACGGCGTGCGGGTGCTGGTGGAGCGCGCCCTCGCCGCCCGTGGCCTGCCCTTCTCCGAGGCGGCGCTGGCCGGCTTCACCGCCGACTACACCGCCCGCGCCGCCGAGGCGACCGCGCCCTTCCCCGGCATTCCGGAGGCGCTCACCGCACTGGCGGCGGCGGGCTGGCGGCTCGCGGTCTGCACCAACAAGCCGGTGGCCGCGACCCTGGCGCTGCTGCGCGGCCTTGGCATCGAGGGCCGATTCGCCGCCATCGGCGGTGGCGACAGCTTTCCGGTCCGCAAGCCGGACCCTGGGCATCTGCTGGGCACGCTCGCCGCGGCCGGCGGCACGCCGGGCCGGGCGGTGATGATCGGCGACCACCGCAACGACGTGGCGGCGGCGGCCGGCGCCGGGGTGCCCTGCATCTTCGCCGGCTGGGGCTATGGGACGCCTGCCATGGCCGAGGGCGCCGCCGCCACCGCCGCGGCGCCAGCGGCGCTACCGGCGGCCCTGGCGGGATTGCGGGGGCGCCTGGGCGACATCGGTGGGTAGCGCGCCCCGCGGCGCGGCCTCCAACCCGACCAGCGTCGCCCGGATGGTGCCGAACCAGCGGGACGGCATCTCGACCAGCACCGGCAGCGGCGGCCGGCCGGGGGCGACGCCGGCCATCCAGACAGAGGCGGGCTGCGGCCGGCGTGCGTCCTCCGGGTCCTGGTCGCCGCGGAAGCCGGCGACGACCCGGCTTTCGAAGCCGCAGCGCAGCGCCTCCCCGGACCAGGCGCCGCCCGCCGGCAGCGGCGCGAAGCCGAGGGTCCACGCCGCGTAATCCGCCCGGCGGCGACCGTCGTAGACCGCGGCCTGCAGGTCGCAGCGGCCGGTCTCCGCCACCGCCCGGGTCAGCTTGGCCAGCGCCGAGAGCGCGTCCATCGTGCCGCGTTGCAGGGCATCCGGCACCGCCTCCCGCTCCGTCTCGTTCGGCGGCTCGATCGCCGAGAGGCGGGGGATGCCAGGTGGAACCCAATTCATCACCACATGCCGGCGGGTGCCGTGCCACATCCCCTCCACCCGGTAATGCGCCGGCATCGGCTCGGCGCCCTGCCAGCGGCCCTCGACGGAGGTGACCTGGTCGCCGGAGGAGAAAAGGCCAGCCACGCCCGTTGTGCGGATGCGGGTGCGAACCAGGTAGTTCGGCCCGCCGAGATCCAGCGTCACCTCCACCCGCATTACCGTGATGCCGGCGGCGCGCACTTCGTAATGCGCCAGCAGCGGTTGGGCGCCGGCCGCCGTCGGGAGAAGGGCGCCGAGGCAGAGGACGAGCAGGGGGATCAGCCCGCATTGCCGCATCGCGGCAGGCTACGCTCCGCGGGCCGGTGGCCACAACGCCGCTGATACGCAGCGGCTTGACACTCCCCCGTGTGCCGCCTATCCACCCGGCCTCTCGGGCGCGTAGCTCAGCGGGAGAGCATTCGCTTCACACGCGAAGGGTCACAGGTTCAATCCCTGTCGCGCCCACCACCTTCCCTCGCCTCCTGAGGCCAGGAATTTTCTCCGAACGCGAACACGATGGCTTGCTGTCCGTCCTGCCACTTCCGTGGCGTATGGGAGGCTGGGCATCGTTGACGCCTCGCAGAGTGTTGTTCCAAGAACGATCCGAGTGATTGGATTTGGCACCCAAAAGTAGAAATGATGCCGTCTCCATGATCGCTCGGAGACGCTGTGCCTCGTTGGAGACAGACCGCGGCCCGCATGCCCTTCGCCAGCGCCAGGCCGGAGGCAGCTATCTCACCAGCCGCTTCCGGCACGCCATGCCTCGGACTGGTTGATCCGCGAAGCGCCGGCCGGCAGCCCGGCCGGCATGTGCCACCGGCGCATCATGGGCGCGCGGCCGGGGCGTTGCTGCGCGGGCTGCTGGCGTTGCTGGCCAGCGGCTGCACGCCGCCCGAAACCTCGGCGATCAGCGCCTTTCCCGGCCAACCGCCCGTCGGCTCGGCCGCCGCGCCGCCACGCATCAACAGCATCGTCGGGACGCCCACGGCGGCCGGAGTGCCGCAGATCGCCTATGGAAGACCGGCCGAACCGCCCTCGCCCCCCGGCCCCGCGCCGCAGCAGGGCGGCGACATCTCGCTGGATTTCGCCGGCACCGACATTCGTGAGGTGGCGGCGCAGATCCTCGGGACCATCCTGCGGGAGAACTACACCATCGACCCGGCGGTGCAGGGCACCGCCACCCTGCGCACGGTGCAGCCCCTGGCGCGCAGCCAGCTGCTGCCAACCTTGCAGGCGCTGCTGGCACAGAATGGCGCGGCGCTGGTCCGCTCCGGCACGCTCTACCGCATCGTCCCCGCGGCCCAGGCGCCGGCCACCGCGGCCAGCGAGGGTGTCGGCGGCACCACCGTGGTCATGCTGCGCCATGCCGCGGCCGAGGAGCTCGCCCGGGTGCTGCAGCCCTATGTCACCGAAGGCAGCCGGATCATTGCCGACCCGGCCCGCAACGCGCTGCTGGTCGGCGGCGACCCCCAGGCGCGGGAGAGTCTGCTGAGCCTGGTGCGGAGCTTCGACATCGACCTGCTGGCCGGGCAATCCTACGCCCTGCTGCCGGTCGGCGTCGGCGATGTGCGGGACGTCACCACGGCCTTGCAGGAAGCCCTGCGCGCGGCGGTCGGCGGCGCGGGGGGCCAGGTGCGGGTGGTGCCGATGGCCCGGGTCAACGCCGTGCTGGTGGTCGCCCAGCAGCCCCGTGCCATCGACGAGGCGCGCCGGATCCATGCGCTGATCGACCGCACGCGGCAGCAGACGATCCGCAGCTGGCACGTGCATTACCTGCAGAACAGCACCGCCAATGACGTCGCCTACCTGCTGCAGCAGGCCTTCACCCCGAACAATGTGACGGCGCAGCCGACCCGCGCCCTGCGCGGCGCCACCGGCGCTGGGGCAGCATCGGGGCCCGGTGAGGCGGCGGGCGGGGGTGGCGTCACCGCCATCACCGGCCGCCCGGCGATGGGCGGGACCGGCTTCGGCCGCGGGTTCGGCACCGGCGGCACCTCGGGGGGATCGGGCCTGGGCGCGGCCGGGCTGGCGAACGCCACGCCGGGGGGCGGTAGCACCGCCGGCAGCACCCCGATCCTGCTCGGCCAGGGCCAGCCGCCCGCGGGTCCGGCGGCCCCGGCCAACCCGCTGCTTGGCCCGCTCGACCCCAGCGGGGTGGAGGCCAACCCCGACAGCCTGCGCATCATCCCCGACCCGCAGAACAACGCCCTGCTATTCTATGGCACGCGGCGCGAGGTCGGCACGGTGGAGGCGATGCTCCGCAAGATCGACATCCTGCCGCTGCAGGTCCGCATCGACGCCGTCATCGCCGAGGTCACGCTGAACGACGCGCTGCAATACGGCACGCAGTTCTTCTTCCGCTCCGGCGGCCTCAACGGCGTCCTCAGCGCCGCGCAGGGCGGCTTCAACCCGGCGCAGATCGCCTTCAACACCACGCTGCCGGGCTTCATCCTCAGCGGCACCAGGGCCACCGGCGTGCCGATGGCGATCACCGCGCTGCAGGATGTCACCACGGTGAACGTGCTGTCCTCGCCACAGCTCATGGTCGTCGACAACCACACCGCACGGCTGCAGGTGGGCGATGTGGTGCCCTATCTCAGCCAGACCTCGCAGAGCGTCATCACGCCCAACGCGCCGGTGGTCAGCTCGATCAACTATCAGCAGACCGGCGTGATCATCGAGATCACGCCGCGGGTCAACAGCGGCGGCCTGGTCACCCTCGACGTGATGCAGAATGTCAGCGACGTCGCCAGGGGAATCACCACCCAGGGCATCAACTCGCCGACCTTCCAGGAACGCAGCGTCGTCTCCCGGGTGGTGGTGCAGGATGGCCAGACGGTCGGCCTCGCCGGGCTGATCCGGGACAATGTGAATGTCGGAAACCAGGGCATTCCCTGGCTGAAGGACGTCCCCCTGCTTGGCGCGCTGGCGGGGCAGCAGAGCAATACGCGGCAGCGGACCGAGCTGCTGATCATGATCACCCCGCGCGTCATGCGCGACCAGCGCGAGGCGCGGGCGCTGACCGAGGATCTGCGGGAACAGCTGATCAACGCTGCCGCGGTGCCGGACCGGCTGGACAACCTGCCGACCTCGGGCTCGCCCGATCCGAATGCCCGGCTGCGCCGGAGGATCGGCCTGCCGAATTGATGTGGCGCTTCTGAGGTCACTGCAGCCGATGAACTCCCGGTGATAATACTTCTCTCCCGCAATGATCGCTGGAGTTGAGTCGCGGTCGTCGGCAATTTGCATCGAATGTCGGTACCCTTCCTCGCCTGCATGGCACTTGTCGCCTCAACCTATCAGCTGCCGCCGCGCGTGCTGCCGTCGATCCAGGCGGTGGAGGGTGGGCGGGTCGGGCTGGCGCGCACCAACACCAATGGCTCGCAGGACCTCGGCGTCATGCAGATCAACACGCTGTGGATCCGCCCGCTCGCGCGCCACTCCGGCCTGGCGGAGGAGGAGGTGCGCGAACGGCTGCTGCACGACGCCTGCTTCAACATCGCCGCCGCCGGGCTGATCCTGCGCATCTACCTCCATGAGGCGCAGGGCGACCTCATGCGTGCCATCGGCTATTATCATTCGCACACGCCGGAGCGGCACTTCGGCTACCGGGCCAAGGTGATGGATGCGGCGCAGAGGCTGTTCGCCCCGCGTCCGCTTCCCGCCGCGCGACCGTGACCGCCGCGTGACCGACGCCGCCCCCGACACCATGCTGGAGCGTCTCGCGGAGCTGCTGGTCCGCACCGGCCAATGCGACGCGCGCGGCTTCGAGCGGGCGCGTCGCGTCGCCGAGGAAACCGGCCAGCGGCTGGCGCCGGCGCTGCTGCAGCTCGGCCTGGTGTCGGAGCGCGGCCTGGCCGAAGCCTATGCGACATTGCTGGACCTGCCGCTCGCCCGCGCCGACCGCTACCCGACCGACCAGCCGCTGTGCGCCGACCGCCTCTCCACCCGCTTCCTACGCTGGGCCCGCGCCCTGCCGGTGGCGATCGAGGAAGGCACGCTGGTGCTGGCGCTGGCCGATCCGCTCGATCCCTTCACCCCGGCCGCCATTGCCGCCGCCACCGGCCACAAGGTCCGCACCGAGGTGGCGGTGCCGATCGAGCTGGATGCCGCGCTCGACCGGCTCTACCCGGATGAGGAGGCGAATGCGCCAGCCGAGCCCGCCGAGTTGCTGGAGAGCGATACCGAGCGGCTGAAGGATCTGGCGAGCGAGGCGCCGATCATCCGCCTGGTCAACCAGCTTCTCACCCGCGCGGTGGAGACCCAGGCCTCCGACATCCATATCGAGCCGCTGGAGGACCGGCTGCGGGTGCGCTACCGCTACGACGGGTTGCTGCAGGAGTCCGAAAGCCCGCCGCTGCGCCTGGCCGCCGCCATCATCTCGCGCGTCAAGATCATGGCGCGGCTCGACATCGGCGAGCGGCGGCTGCCACAGGATGGCCGCATCCGCCTGACGGTGCGCGGCCAGGACGTGGATTTCCGCGTCTCCACCATCCCGTCCCTGCATGGCGAGACGCTGGTGCTGCGCATCCTCGACCGCGGCGCGGTGGTGTTCGACTACGCCCGCCTCGGCCTGTCGCCGGCGGTGATCGGGAAATTCAGGGCGGGGCTGGAACTGCCCAACGGCCTCATCCTGGTCACCGGGCCGACCGGCAGCGGCAAGACGACCACGCTCTACACCGGCCTGCTGGCGCTGAACGCCGTCACCCGCAAGATCGTCACCGTCGAGGACCCGATCGAGTACCAGCTGCGCGGCATCAACCAGATCCAGGTGCAGGCACAGATCGGCCTCGGCTTCGCCAGCCTGCTGCGTTCCATTCTCCGGCAGGACCCGGATGTCATCATGGTGGGCGAGATCCGCGATGCGGAGACCGCGCAGATCGCGGTGCAGGCGGCACTGACCGGGCATCTGGTGCTGTCCACCCTGCACACCAACTCCGCGGCCGCCGCGGTAACCCGGCTGCGCGACATGGGGGTTGAGGATTACCTGATGACCGCGGCGCTGCGCGGCGTGCTGGCGCAGCGGCTGGTGCGCCGGCTCTGCGTGGAGTGCCGCCGCGCCCTGCCCGCCCCGCCCGAGCTGATCCGTCGCTTCGCGCTGGACCGCCGCTGCGACGGGGGCGCGGTCACGCTCT
This sequence comes from Siccirubricoccus deserti, assembly GCF_014283215.1. Classification (GTDB taxonomy): domain Bacteria; phylum Pseudomonadota; class Alphaproteobacteria; order Acetobacterales; family Acetobacteraceae; genus Siccirubricoccus; species Siccirubricoccus deserti. The sequence goes on along the minus strand of NZ_JACOMF010000021.1, from coordinate 55,900 downwards.
ATCACCCGGTCGGCTGCGCCGCATGCCGGCAGACCGGCTATCGCGGCCGCGCCGCCATCGCCGAATTCCTCGTCCTCGACCCGGAGCTCGAGCGGCTGATCCTCACCCGCACCGACCATGCGACGATCGAGGCCGCGGCAGTCGCCGGCGGCATGGAGACGATGCTGGAGGCCGGCATCGCCGCCGCCCTGGCCGGTGAGACGACGATCGAGGAAGTGGTCCGCAGCGTGCAGGCATCGGCCTGAGCGATGCCCGGCTTCCGCTACACCGCCATCGCCCCCGGCGGCGCCCTGCAGCGCGGCCGGATGGAGGCGGCGAGCGAGGCCGAGGTCGTCGCCACGCTGCGCCGCCAGGGCAGCATCCCGCTGCGCATCGAACCTGCCGCGGCGGGCACGGGCTTCACCGCGCTGCTGCCGGCCGGGCTCGGCGCCCGCCGCGGGCTGCGCCGGCAGGAGGTTGCCGATCTGCTGCTAGAGCTGGCGACGATGCTCGGCGCCGGCCAGGATCTCGACCGGGCGCTGCGCTACCTGCAGGACACCGCGCCGAACCGCCGGGTTGCGCAGGTGGCGACCGGGCTGCGCGATGCGGTGCGCGATGGCAGCCCGCTCTCCGCCGCGCTCGGCCGCTACCCCGCCAGCTTCCACCGGCTGCATGTCGGGCTGGTGCAGGCCGGCGAGGCCGGCGGCCGACTGGCCCAGACCCTGCTGCGACTGGCGGAGCTGCTGCAACGCCAGCGCCGGCTGGCAGCAAGCGTCAGCGCCGCGCTGATCTACCCCGGCCTGCTGCTGGCGGCGACGCTCGGCTCGGTGGCGCTGCTGCTGACACAGGTGCTGCCGCAGTTCATCCCGCTGTTCGAGCAGAGCGGCGCGGCGCTGCCCGCCTCAACGCAATTCCTCATCGAGCTGAGCAGCCTGGCATCCCGCCACGGGCTGCTGGCGCTGCTGGTGCTGGCGGGCGGCACGCTGGCGGTGGGGGCGCTGCTGCGACGACCCGGCCCGCGGCGGCTGGTCGACCGGCTGCTGCTGCACCTGCCGGTGCTCGGCCCGCTGCTGCGGGAGGTGCAGGCGGCCCGCTTCAGCCATGTGCTCGGCACGCTGCTGGTCAATGGGGTGCCGCTGATCGCGGCGCTGGAGGTGGTGCGTGGCACGCTCGGCAATGCGGCCGTCGTCGCCGCGGTGGATCGCGCCACCGCCCTGGCGCGCGAGGGCGGCGGGCTGACCCAGGCGCTGGCGGATGCCGGCGTCTTCCCGCCGCGCACCATCCACCTGCTGCGGCTGGGCGAGGAGAATGCGCAGCTCGGCCCCATGGCCCTGCGCGCGGCGGAGATCCATGAGGAACGGATCCGGCTGGCGATCCAGCGGCTGCTGGCGCTGCTGGTGCCGGCGATCACCATCCTGATGGGCGGCCTGGTGGCCGGCATCGTGCTGTCGATGCTGACGGCGATGATGGGGTTGAACGACCTGGCCGGGATGTGAGGCCCGATCAGCGCAAACCTGCCGTCGAGACCCGGCCGGTGAGCCATTCGACCTTGACCGTCGCCACCCGCTCCCCGGCCTGCAGGGTGATGGCGCCGCCGGAGGAGCTGCCATTGGCCGCGAAGGCGATGGTGCCGGCGTCGCGCGCCACGATCCGCGCCGGCAGCGGCTGCGGCGCGCCGCCGTCGGTGGCGTAGGAGGCCATGCCGATCGTCACCGCCACGCTGCGGTTCTCGACGATGGCCTGAGAACGGGCCAATTGCAGCGCCCCGGTCAGCGCCCGCGCCGCGGCTTCAAGCTCCAGCCGCGCACTACGCGGCGCCCGCTGCAAGCCGAGGAAGCCCAGCACCAGCCCGATCACCGCCAGCACCACGACCATCTCGATCAGGGTGAAGCCGGCACGGCGATGCGGCGGTGCGGCCGGCATGCGGGCTACCGGAGCACCTGGACCACGAAGCCGTTCCGCACCGCCCGCACGGAGTAGCCCCGCGCCTGGCAAAAAGCCGCGGGCGTATCGCCGAAGCGGGCGGTGTCATAGTGCAGGATGGTAAGGCAGAAGTCGCAGCGCACCACCCGCGGATCCAGCGTCGGGGATTCGCGGATGCGGGCGGGATCGATATGCGCGTAGCGCGCATTGAGCCGCAGCGCCTGGGCGGCGACATCGACCACGGCAGGCAGCCGGCAGATCGGCCCGGGCGGCGCGGCCTGCGCCGCCGCGAAGGGCGCCGCCAGCGCCACCAGGGCTGCCAGGGCCGCCATGCGAATCATCCAAGCCTCCTGTGCGTCGCTGCCGTGAAGGCTGCCATCCTTCGTTGCCGGGCACTATCGACACTCCGGTGTGTTCGGGCACGGCAGCGCGAGCGGCGGCGTGTAACTTGTTCATCAAACGGCACGAACTCTCGCCGAAGTTGCTGGGACCTCGACGGCGGCAGCGTAGGATTGGCCGTCGCATCGCGCCTGCGGGGCCGGCGAGCGGCGATACGCCCTGTTCGGTGCTGCCCGTGGCGAGGATGACCGGTTGGATGCTGATGGCGACGGGTGTGCCGGAGGCGGCGCTCCGCTGGCTACGCGACGCCATCCGCGCCGCACGCCGCCCGCCTGCCCGCGCAGGGGGCTTCACCCTGGTCGAGGTGCTGATCGCCTTCGTCATCGCCTTCCTGGCGCTTGGCGCCCTGGCCCGAGCGGGGGCGGATGGGCTGCGCTCGCTGCACGGCGCAAGCCGGTACGAGGAGGCGCTGGCACGCGCCCGGTCGCGGCTGGCGATCGCCCTGCATGGCGCGCCGCTGCTACCTGGCGACCACCAGGGCGACGATGGCAGCGGCTTCCGCTGGCGCGTCCTGGTCACCCCCGCCGATGGGCCGGTGGTGCGTCCCCTCGGCGAGCGTGGCCCTCGCCGCCTGATGCGGGTGCAAACCACGCTCTACGCGGTCAGCGTCCGGGTATGGTGGACCGAAGGTGGTGGCACGGAGGGGCCGCGGCGGGAGGTGCGGCTCGACACGCTGCATGTCGCATCGAGCCTGCTGCCGCGCGGCGGCCCGCCCGAGACGGGGCGATGACGCGCCGCGTCACCTTGCGGGGCAAGGGCTTCACCCTGGTCGAGGTGCTGGCGGCGCTGGTCGTGCTTGGCCTGGTGGTCGGCGGCCTCGCCCAGGGCATGCGCTTCGGCCTGCAGGCCTGGGACCGCGCCGCCAGCCTGATCGAGGCGGGCGACACGCTCGACGCGGTGGACCGGACGCTGCGCCACCTGGTCGCTCGCATGCATCCCGGCGCTGTGGGCAAGCCACCTCCCTTCGCCGCCGGCCCGGCGAGCCTCGGCTTCGTCGGCATGCTGCCGGGGATGCCGCCGCGCCGCGTGGAGGCGAGGCTGGAGCTGGATGCACAGCACCGGCTGGTGCTGCGCTGGCGGCCCTACTCCAACGCCCCGCGCACCCGGCCCGTCGCCTTCACCGAAGCCGAGCTGCTGCGGGGCGTTGCCCGGCTGGAGCTTGCCTACTGGCACCCGGATGCCGGCTGGTCCGCCGATTGGGAGGCCAGTGTGTTGCCGGCGCTGATCCGCATCCGGCTCGGCTTCGCGCCGGGGGACCGGCGGCGCTGGCCGGATATCGTGGTGGCGCCGGGGCTGGACCGGCCATGACACGGCAGCGCGGTTTCGCCCTGGTGACGGTGCTCTGGGCCCTCGCCTTCCTCTCGCTGCTCGGCACCGGGCTGCTCGCCAATGCGCGCCTCAACACCCAGCGGGTGCGGAACCTGCTGGACGCCGCCGCGGCGGAGGCGGCGGCGGAGGCCGCGCTGCACCAGACAATCTTCGCCCTGCTCGATACCTCGGAGCGGCGCTGGCGGCCGGATGGCCAGGTGCGCCTACTGGCACATGGCACGCACCGGATCGAGGTACGGGTCGAGGATGAGAACGGCAAGGTCAATCCGAACCTCGCCTCGCCGGAGCTGTTGCAGGCGCTGCTGCTGCAGCTCGGCGTGGACCGGCGCGGCGCGGCGGCATTGGCCGCGGCGATCGTCGCCTGGCGCAGCCCGGTATTCGGCCCCGACCAGCAGCGGGCCAGGGCGCAGCCCTATGCCGCCGCCGGCCGCGACGTGATGCCGCCGGGCACGCCTTTCGAAACCCTGGACGAGTTGGCGGAGGTGCTGGGCATGACTCCGGCGTTGCTTGCCCGGCTGAAGCCGCATCTCACGCTGTTCACCACCAGCGACCCCGACGTGTCGGCCCGCGATCCGGTTGTCGCGGCAGCGCTGGGCGTCAAGGCCCGGGGCGCAGCCACGGCGGACAGCGGCGAGGGCACCGGCGTGATCACGGTCACCATATCGGTGCAGGGCGCGCGGCGCACCCGCTACGCCGAGCGTGTGAGCCTGCGCACCAATGCGCTGACCGAGATCCGCCGCTACGAGATCCTGGCGCGTGAGCCCCTGCCCTGACCCGGCCGGGGTGCGCCTCAGCCTGGCCGAGACGGCGGGAATACGCGGATGATCGTCTCGGCCAGCCTCTCCGGCGTCAGCATCGCCGGCGCCATGGTCCAGCGGTCCAGATGCTCCTCGCCGATCCGCAGCATGGCGGCGTGCTGGAACAGGTCGGCGTCCAGCACCGGGTTGATGTCGGCGAAGCCGAGGCGCCAGCGCAGCACCTCGATATCGGCAGGATCGCCGGTCAGGAAGGACCAGCCCGGCCTGATCGCGAAGCGGTCGGCGTAAAGCTTCAGCACCTCCGGCGTGTCGAAGTCGGGCTGCAGCGAGATCGAATACATGAGGATCTCGCTGCCCACCCGGTCGCCGAGGATGTCCTGCACGGCGGCAAGGTTCGCCGTCACCGAATCGCAGACATCGCTGCAGCCGACGAAGACGAAGTTGATCAGCACCCGCCTTCCCTTGATCAGGTCGGTATAGAAGCGCGCCTGCCGCCCCTCATGCGTCGTCAGCACGGCATCGGTGAAATATCCTGCTCCGCGCCCGGTGAAGGTTGCGGCCTTCGCCGCGCCCGGCAGGGCGAGTGGTGCCAGGGCGGCGCCGAGGCCGGCCTTGGCGAGAGTTCGACGGTTCATCCTTCGTCTCCCGTTGCTGCGCGCCGGCGCTCAGACAATGTCAAAGCGCATCATCATCGCCGCATCTTCATGGGTCACGTTGTGGCAGTGCATGACGTAGCGACCTTTCATGTCCCTGAAGCGCATGAAGACTTCCACCTCTTCCTTCCGGTAGAGCGGGATGGTGTCCTTGCGACCGTATTCGGATGTGTTGGTCGCGATAGGCCTGCCGTTGCGCTTCAGGATGCGGTGTTCCTCGAAATGCATGTGGACCGGATGGCTCCAGCCGTCGTCCCTGTTCTGGATGACCCAGACCTCCTCGGATTCCTGATCGATCCTGGCGGCGGCTTCCTTGGGGTCAAACAGCTTGCCGTTCACCGTCCAGGCGCCGTTGGAGCGGTCGAAGCGGAAGGTCCGCTTCTTCGCTTTGTCCGCCCGGGCCAGCAGCGCCGCGAAATCCGGGTCCGGCAGTGGCCGCAGTTGCAGCGGGGCGGCGGCCGGGTCGGCGCTGTCGTCACGCACCGCCGGGCCGACCTTGTTGAGCTGGATGATCGGGACGCCGGGGTTCAGGATCTCGTTCTTTGGACCGCGCCCGTCATCCTGCTTCAGCCGGTTGACCAGGTAGATGCGGGAGCTCTGGATCTTGCTGAAGTCGACGATGATGTCGGCGCGCTCGGCGACGGAGAGCCGCACGCTGGTCTTCTGGACCGCCTGGGGCAGCAGGTTGCCGTCGTTGGAGATCTGCCAGAAGGGGATGAAGCCCCGTCCGTCGTACAGCGCGAATTCATACCAGCGCGCCGGGCCATGGTTGTAGAGGCGGAAGCGGTAGCGCCGCGGCTTGACGTTGAAATAGGGCTGGATGACGCCATTGGCGCAGAATCTGTCGCCGAGGATGCCATCCACGTTGAACAGGTCGAAGACCGGCTGGCAGTCCCTGTCGAAGACGAAGTCGCCGAACATGATCGGCACGTCGAACTCGCCGCTCGGCAGGCGGAGCCCGGTCGTCTCGTCGCCGGTGTCCAGGTGATCGAACAGCGTGTAGACGCCGACCAGCCCTTTGTAGATGTTCTGCGAGGTGAAATCGAGCGTGTGGTCATGGTACCACAGCGAGCCCAGCGCCTCGTTCGGATCGCCGCGCAGGTCGTTCAGCGCGGTGTAGCCGGCATAGACATTCGGGTAGTGCTGATCCTTGAAGCCGAGCGGATTGACCTCATCGGGATCATTGACCGAGTTGAAGAAGTCGGCCGGGTTGCCGTCGCTCTCGGATGGCGTATGGGCGTTGTGCAGGTGGGTGGTGATCTCCGGCATGCCGAAGCCGACATGGGTCTTCCGTGACGGCAGGTGGTTGTGGAAGCGCACCATGATCGGCTCGCCGTAATAGGCGTTGTAGCGCGGTCCGGGGTAGGTTCCGTCGAACCCCCAGATCTTGCTGGGCGCCCAGGACGGGTGGAATTTGTGGTCCGCCTCCCGCACGAAGGTCTCGTAGAATTTCTGCGGCGGGAAGGTGCCGCCATAGGTTCCGTCTGCGTTGCGCGAGCAGAGCTGATGATTGATCCGCCGTCGCGCGCCATCGATCAGCGTGGTGCCGTCTGGCGCCCCATGGGTGAGCTGGTTCACGGCCACCGGCGTCTTGATCGGCAGCACCGGCATGGGCTGCGCCCAGGATGTCGCCGCCGGGCTGGGCGGGATCAGGGCGGTCTGGGCATGGGCCCGCGCGCTGAGACCGGCCTTCAGGACGAGCGACCCCGTCGAGGTCAGCAGGCCGAGCCGCATCATCTCGCGCCGGCTCAGCTTGGCGTTGACGATCTCCTGACGGTTGCGCTGCGCGATCACCGCAAGCCGGTCCTGCCAATCAGCCATCTTCATCATCCCCGCTCGTCTATGCCCTGCCTGCGGCAGGGTGCATTTTGGGTTTGCCTCTTTGGGGCCGCCTGGGCCTCGGACACCGGCTCCGACAGCCCCGTCCAGCGGGGTAGGCAGGGAACCAAGTTGTCTCGTTACGGATTATGAAGACGTATTTATTATTCTACAGCTCGCGTTTCAGTTACAGGCCATGACAATTTTGAGAGAAAAATAGCCTAGAAGGTGAACATGTAATCTCAGAAAGATCGCCAATTCCTCGACTTGTTCGCAACATGACCAGCAATCGGTCAGCCTTCCCCAATCACTATCACAAGAAAACCGAAACAAGCTTGGTGCAATTTCCATCACGCTGCGATGGCGACTGTTAATTTGCGCCATCTGTTCGAATTTCAAATGATGTATGTAGCGCCATGAGCAAAATTCGACTGAATTGTAGGCGATTTCGACGTGGGCTTTGCCAAACCTTCAAATCGTCTTGGTGAATAACGAGTTGCTTAATTCTACCTAGATATATTTTTTGTGATGCGGTGCGATTCCTTGCCAATGATAGCATCCGATGACGATCTGCAACGAGAAGCGCGATGCTCGAGGAGTTCCTCCGCTGGTGGGCGCAGCAGCTGCGTGCCCTGGTGCCGCGGCACGGGGCCTTGCCGAGCCGCGTCCTGCTGCTGGATGCAGGAGGGCAGGAGGAGCCCTGGCTGATCCTGACGCTGCTGCGGCGACAATCGGAGCGGCCACTGGGCCGCTTCCCCCTGGACCAGGCAGGAGGGGAAGCGCTGCGCCGTGCCCTGCGGGCGGCCGGGCGTGCCCCGGCGGTTCTCCGCCTGCCGCCAGGACGGCTGCTGAAGCAGGAGGTCGTTCTGCCGCTGGCGGCGGAGGCGGAATTGGCCGGGGCGCTCTGGCATGAGATGGACCGCGTGACCCCGTTCCGCCCGGCGGATGTCTTCTGGTCCTGGGAGGTCATCGGTCGCGACCGTCGCCGCGGGTTGCTGCGGCTGCGGCTGCTGCTGGTCCCCCGCGCCGCGGTGGCGGCGGCGCTCGCTACTGTGGCCGCCACCGGCACGACCGTCACTCTGCTGCAAGGGCAGAGCGCCGATGGGGCGCTGCACCGGATCGGCCTGGCAGCGACGGCATGGCGTCCCTGGCAGCGCCTTATCCTGCGCGCCGCGGCGCTGGCCTGCGCCACGCTGATGGTGGCGGTGGTGGCAGCGCCCTTCCTCCGCCAGGCCAGGCTGCTGGACGAGCTCGAAGCGCGGATCGCCGTGCTGCAGCCCCGCGCGCGGGAGGCCGTGGCGGCGCAGCAGCGCGCGGCGGAGGCGGCAGCGAGCGGTGACGTCATCGCGGCAACGGAGGCCGAGTTCGGCAATGCACTCGGCATCCTCGCCACGGTCACCACGATCCTGCCCGACCATACCTGGCTGACCGGCTTCACGCTGAAGCAGCGGCAGGTGACGCTGCGTGGCCAATCCGCCGATGCCGCCCGGCTGATTGCCACCCTGGCCGCCGAGCCGGCGATCCGCACCCCGGGTTTCGCCGCGCCGGTGACGCGCAGCTCCGGCGATGGCCAGGACCAGTTCGTGATCACCGCCACGGCGGCGCAATGAAGGGAATGGCGCAATGACCGCCAGCCTGCCGACCGGACGCGCCGGCACCGCGCTCGCCCTCGGGCTGCTCGGTGGTGTGCTGCTGACAGCGTGGTTCGCCATCGGTGCGCCGCTGCTCGCCTGGCACGCCGATCGCGCGGCCGAGCTCGCCGAGCGCCGCGGGTTCGCACGGCGGCTGGAAGCCCTGGCCGAGCCGGGGCCGGCGCCGCCCCGCGCGCCGGGCCTCGACGACACCGCCGCCCTGCTGCTGGAGGGCGGCACCGATGCGGTCGCCGGCGCGGCCCTGCAGGGGCTGGTGCGCGACATGGCGACACGGGCCGGCGCGACATTGTCGAGCGTGGAAACCCTGCCCGCCACTACCGTCGGCGGCTATCGCCGCATCGGCTTGCGGCTGTCGCTCAGCGCCAGCTGGCCGGTGCTGGTGCGGCTGCTGGAAGCGGTGGAGCTGGCGCGGCCACGCACCCTGGTCGACGAACTGGAGGTGCAGGCCACGCAGATGCTGACCGGCACCGACGAAACGCTGTTGACGGCCGGCCTCACCGTCTACGCCTTCCGCGCCGCCACCGAATTGCGGGCGGGACAATGACCGCTGGCAACCGCTTCGCCCTGGCCCTGCTGCCACTGCTGGCGCTCGGGGCCGCATTGGCGGCGGCGCTGCACGCCGGGCTTGCCGGCGATGCCACCGACACCGCGCCACCGGAGGCCGCACGGCCCGCGGCGCATGCCGACATGCCGGAGAGCGATCCCCCGGCGGCGAACCCGGTCGATGACTGGGTCGCCACCACCCTGGCGCGCCCGCTGTTCGAGCCGGAGCGCCGCCCGCCAACACTGCGGAGCACCCCGGTCGATGCCGAATTGCCGCGCCTCATCGGCGTGATGGTCAGCCCGGCCACCAAGGTCGCGATCTTCGCCGGCGCCAGTGGCGGCAAGCCGCTGGTGGTGGCGGAAGGCGGGCGGGTCGGCGGACATGTGGTGCAGTCGATCCGCCCCGGGGAGGCGACACTGGCCGGGCCGCGCGGGCAGCGCATCCTGCACCCCTTCGCGCGGAACCCCGGCGCCGCGTCCGCCACAGGCGCGGATCGCCGCTGACGCGCCGCGCAGGCGGCGCCGGAACCGGTGTCCCGCGCAGGCCCTGGGCCGGCTGGCGCGGGACGTCCGGGTCAGCCGGGCGGGCGTGCCGCCGGGGCTTCGCCGCCCTGCGCGGGCGCCGGCTGCTGGCCTTGTCCATGGCCATGCCGATGATGGCGCGGCCGCCGCGGCAGCTCGTCCCTCGCGACCGCGCCATCGCCATTGGCGTCGAAGCCGCGGAAGCGGGCCTCGGCCGCCGGTCGGATCTCCTCCAGCGTCACCTTGCCGTCACGGTTGGCGTCCAGCCCGCGGAACATCATGCCGAGCATCTGCGTCCGGCCAGCACCCTGGCCACGGTCCGCGGGCGTCTGGGCTCCGGCCTGGCCACGCCGCGGGAAGGCGGCGGCCAGCTCCTCCTGCGTCAGGCCGCCATCATGATCGCGGTCCGCCGTGGTGAAGCGCTGCTGCACATAGACCCAGGCTTCGTCCCAGGTGACCTTGCCGTCGCGGTCGCGGTCGATCTGGTTGAAGATCGCGCCCGGCCCGCGCTCGCCACGGGCCGGCGGGCCGCCGGCGGCCGGGGCGGGCTGTGCCAGGGCCGGCGCCGCTGCCAGCAGCGCCGTACCCAGCAGGGCCATGCGGAAACTCTTCATCGGCTACCTCCTTCATCGGACCCGGTTGGGCCGGTGATGCAGAGATGCTCCCCGATTGTAACGCCCGCATGACTTCGGGGCGCCTTCCTGGTGAGGAAGGGTAACGACCGACGCTACCGCTTCGGCGTCCCCGCCTCTCCCAGATCCCACCACAGGCCGGCGAAGGCCATGATGCCCTCGCGCGCCGGGGCGATCAGCAAATGCTCGTCCGGACCATGCTGCTTGCAGCCATTGTAGCTGTGCGGCACCCAGACCAGTGGCGTGCCGAGATGATCCACGAAGACATCACCCGGCAGCCCGCCGGAGGAATTCGGGATGATCTGCACCGGCTTGCCGAGGCTGCGCGCCATGCTGTCCTGCGCCCAGCGCACCCAAGGGTGGTTCGGCGGGGTGCGCGACGCCGCCATGCGCACGCCGGCGTCGCGGATCTCGACCTCGGGGAAGCCGTGCTCGTCGAGGTGGCGACGCAGCGCGGCCTCGAAGCCGGCCGGGTCGGTGTCGACGGTGTAGCGGATGTGGCAGGTGGCGCGGGCATCCGGGGCGACCGCGTTCACCGGTGCCTCCGGCCGGCCGCTGACCATGGCGAGGACGATGAAGCTGTTCCAGCCGTAGATCTTCTCGGCCGGGGTTAGCCCGGGCTCGCCCCAATCGGCGTCGATGGTGGCGGCGCCGTCAGCGCCACCCACCGGGCAGCCGTCCAGCACGCCGCGCACCTCGGCCGGCACGCCGTTCCGCGGCAGCCAGTCGCGGACCAGAATTCTGCCCTTGCGGTCCATGATGCTGCCGATCGCATGGGTCAGCACCACCGCCGGGTCGGTGGTCAGCCCGCCCCAATGGCCGGAATGCACGCCGCCGGCGCGCAGCTTCAGCTCCAGCTCGAACTGGAAGATCCCGCGGGTGCCGGTGGCGATGGTCGGCAGCGCCGGATCGACGCGCGGCCCGTCCGAGGCGATCAGCACATCCGCTGCCAGCAGATCCGTGTTCGCCGCAACGAATTCGCGCAACCCGCGGGAGCCGCGCTCCTCCGCCATTTCCAGCACCAGCTTCACATTGAAGCCGAGCCTGCCGCCGCGCTCGGCCAGCACCGCCTCCAGCGCCGCCAGGTTCAGCGCGTGCTGGCCCTTGTTGTCGGCGGTGCCGCGGCCGTACCAGCGGTCGCCTTCCTCGGTCAGCGCCCAGGGCTTGAGGCCATCCCGCCATTGCTCATCGAGGCCGCGGACAGTGTCGCCATGGCCGTATAGAAGAATCGATTGGAGCGCGGGGTTCTCAACCCGCTCCGCTGTCAGGATTGGGCCGAACCCTTCAATTGGATTGGGGTGGATGGCGACTGAAAAGCCGATTTGCTCTAACCAGGGCTGGATGCCTTCGGCAAGGTAGCGGTGCAGGTCCGCCTCCCTTCCCTCCTCCTGGGAAGTGGAGGGAATGCTGACCAGCCGAGCCAGGAGGTTCCGAAACTGGCCGCTGTCGAAGTAGCTCGCCGCCCGCGCCAAGGCACCGTTTCGCGTCCCCATGCGTGTTCTCCCATTCTCGGTCGGGAGGATGGGCGGGCAGAACTAGCACGTCCAGTCCGTCACACCGGGGCACCTGGGGGGCGGTTGGGCACTTGCTCCGGCGCACATCACGGAACCTTGAGGTTTGCGGCAGCTTGTGCTAAATAGCCTTTGGTACGGAATTATCCGCACCGATTTCATTCAAGATATTTCTATGTCATCATCATCACCCATCGACCCCGCCGCCTTGTGGCGGGCGCGGGTCGAAATGCTTGGGCAGGAACGTTGGTCGTTCGCCCTTACCCTCGCCTACAATGACTGGCCGATCTCCCGCGACCGCATGCGCAGGGACCTCCGCGCCCTTCATTGCATCGTCGATCGCAACCTGTTCGGCACGCGATTCCACCGGCTGCCCGCGTCCGAGCGCACGCGCTTCGTCGCATTCGTCGAGGGGGAAGATCATCATCCCCATCTTCATGCAGGCTGGCGCGTTCCTGGCGGGCGGCGCCTGATGGACTTCGTTCGCCTGTGGAAGGTGGATCACATCTGGTCGCGCATTGCACCGCGCGGCAGCTTCGAAATCCGCATACCCGAACCGGGGCGCGGCTGGTGGAGCTATTGCACCAAGCACACCACAGCGGACTCCGAATGGATCAGCAGCGACGAGTTCCTGCCCGCAGACGCCTTCGCCGCGCCATCATAGCGCACCTCCCTCTTGGCGGCGCGGGGAAAAGCGCCACCCACGGTGCCGAGCGGGCGGGGCTGCGACCAGCGCGCCCCTTCGGCCACCCGGACCAGCATCGAGCCAACCGCGTGGGGGCCATACGGACCCCCGCAATGTAATCCTATGGGCAGAGGTCAGAACACGATCGGCATAGGTTCGAGGAAGCCGTCACCAAGAGCCGCAGAGCCATCGACGACAACAGTTCGAAGCCACTGCTCTTGCACAGCCAGTCGGAGAGGCTGGAGGCCACGGCGAGCGAGAGCTAGTTGCACGGCATCCTCGACAACGAAGCTCGAATCCGGCACGGCCAGAGCATCCCCCAGCATCACCCCAGACCATCGCTGAGAGAAGACCTTCACCACGTCGTTGCCATCCGCACCATCGACCATCACATAGGCTCGGCCACTGGCAACGATGCCCGCTAATGCGACATGACACCATGTGCGGCGGCGGTGGACATGACGATCTCGAACATCACGAACTCCTCGCCGCAGTCCGCGAGCCGCCTCGACGATCTTGCCGGGCTCGGCGGTGACGGGAATCACGGTCAGCGACGCCCTCGGACTGGCCCACACTTGCACCCGGCTCCACCATGCCCGCATGGCGGATCGACGGCACGACCAGCAACCGGCGGAACCGCAGCGCCACCGTTCGTGCCGCCGCAGACGCACGGACTGACACCGGGCGAGACGGTCGGCGATCCCGACTGCGCCCTTCGACGACAAGCAGGCGATCACCTCCGCCTGGACGGCCTCGGCCTCCAACAGGGCCGCCCTTTGCATGCGCGGCGACCTGCCCATCATCGCCTTGCATCCCTGGCGCGCCGCTCCAGTTCGGAAAGTTTCGCCCGGTGGCGGTCACGCTCCTCCTTCTCACGGGGGGGCAGGTCGGCCAGGGCGACGGCCCGTCGCACGGCGTCGGCGATGCGGGCGGCGGCGCTCCGCTTAGCGGCGAAGCCCGCCATAGCGTTGGAATGGCGCTGCCGTTCGCGGGCGATCTGCCGCTGCACCGAGCCGAACTTGTCGAGCTTGGCCGTGACCGCCCCGCCGACAGGCTTCTGCGGCTTGCGGGCCTTCACCACTTCGGCCCTCCCATGAGCCTCTTGTGAAAGAGCCGCAGTGCGAGCGCCGTACCCTGGTTGGGCATCTGGAAATCCCAGCCGACCCTTTCATGGTCCACATAGCGGGCTTGAATGAAGCAGCGCGGGGCGATGCGATGAGCGAATGCACGGCAGCATTGGAACACACGGGCGGCGCGCCACGCGCCGATTTGGCTCCGGTCGATGGAGAGGAAGACAGGGATCATCCTCTATTTAGCGTCGGCGAAACATGCGCCGGGCCGCTTATGCGGCCCTGGTTGCCCCACCCCCTGCCGCCTCGGCCAGCGCGCGGTAGACGCTAGCCCGGCTGATCCCGAGCTTCTGGCCGATTTCGGTCGGGCGCACCCCTTGGGCATGGAGCCGCCGAACCTCGGCTCCCTGCCGCCGGGCGGTGGGCGCGCGGCCTCGATACTTCCCCTCGGCCTTGGCCTTGGCGATCCCTTCCAACTGGCGCTCCAACATTAGCGCCCGCTCAAATTCTGCCACGGCGGCCAGCATGGTTAACGTCAGCCGCCCAGTGGCCGTTGAGGTGTCTACCTCGGCGCCGCCCAAGCTGAGGATGCGGAGCCCCACCCCCCGAGCCTCCAGCCGGGCCACGATCCCAAGCAGGTCCACTACGGACCGGGCTAGCCGATCTGGCTTTGTTACAACGAGAGTATCCCCGGCCCGGACGAACTCCAGGGCACCCTGCAACTGTGGGCGTTGCACCGCGACGCTGGAGACCTGCTCGTAGAACACCTTCTCGCACCCGACCGCGTTCAGGTCCCGCACCTGCGCCGCCAGCCCGGCCTCCTGGCCCTCAATCGTCGATACCCTCGCGTATCCGACTTGCATGGCGTCATCCCGTCTCATTAGGGTCTAAGAGGTTAGACCATATCTGTCTCACAATGACAAGACTGATTCGTCTGAGACACATTCTGCCTCAGGGCAGCCGTCTCGCACTGGCTTGCCCTGCGAGAAGGGAGCGAGTGCAACCTCAGCGGCGGTAGACATCCCTTGCCGTCGCTTCCTGCCCGAGCAGGGCATCACATGCCCGGCGGACCACGCCGTAACATTCGCAGGCGACGCTTTCCAAACCGGGTCGGTCGGTGACCTCGATGCGGCCCCGCTCGTAGCGGATCATGCCTGCTTTCGAGAGTAGCTGGGCTGCGACGGTGACCCCGGCGCGGCGAACCCCGAGCATCATCGACAGGAACTCATGGGTCATCGGGAACTCGTCTCCCTCGGCCCGATCGTGGGCCATGAGGAGCCAGCGGGCGAGGCGCTGTTCGATGTGATGCCGCCCATTGCAGGCTGCTGTCCGCGCGACCTGACCGTGATGGACCAGCACGTAGCGGAGCAAGAGGGTCCGAAAGGCCGGGATGCGCTCCAGTTCCTCGCGGAACGCCGCCGCGTCCATTCGCAGGGCGGTGCCGGGGGCCTGCACCATGGCTTCGAGGTCGTCGCTATCACCGCCAAGCAGGAGTGGCAGCCCGATCATGCCCTCATGGCCAACAAGCCCGACCTCGGCGGCGTCGCCGTCCTCCATGTAGGCCAGCATCGAGGACCAGCCAGTCTCAGGGAAGTAGACCGACGTGACCGGCTTGCCCGGCTCCTGCAATACCTTGCGGAAGGGCAGTTCAACCGGCTCAAGCCGGGGCCGGAGCCGGGCAAAGTCCTCGGGCGGCAGGGCCATGAGCAGGCGATTGTGGAGGGTAGGCAGCGGTTGATCAGCGAGAGCCATGGGGGCGCTCCTGCGACGGGGTGTCGGCGGGAGTGCTGGCCTCTCTCAGCCGCCCGCGCCGGAAAATCTCAGCGGGCGATGGTCTACATATGGTGACGCAGGCGGTTATTTCCAGTCGGAAACCGCACAATGGCGGAGAGGCGCCTATCCGCAAAGCTCCGGCGCGATCTCATGCATGCTGCTTCTCACAGAGGCCCGTCCTAACGAGACGAAGCGCGGGATGCGGTAGTCGTAGGGCGACGGCTCCTCCGGTATCGTGGCCGCCCTGGCCGCCTTCCCCCTTCCCCCTTCCCATTTTGGCCTTCGGCTTCGAGCCGCTCAACCGCCTGATGTAGAAGTCGCCCACAATGCGGGTCTCGTTCCACCCAAGCGGGTGGAGGAGGTCATCCATGGCCTTGGCGGTCTTCGTCTTGTTCCCACCGCTCTCCACCATCTCGGCGGTCTTAATCCTGAACCCCATCAGCTTGCCGACGAGTTCGTCGAACTCGGCCTTGCAGGCGTTGCGCAGGATGTGGGCGGCGTTCCGGTAGCTGTGGACCTCGTAAAGATCGGCGAAGCCCTCGGGGAACAGATCGCCCGTGGCTTCGTCCTCGGCCGAAATAATGGGCGGTTCTGGCTGCGGAGGTATGGCCTACTCCGAGTTGAGCAGCAGAGGTGCCACGTTGCGCAACAGAAGGCGATACCGGCCCGGATGTCCCTTCTCCCAAATGAAGGACGGGCTACTCCGCCGCCATGCGCTCAGCCTGCGCGTCGTCCCGCTCCCACTCCTCCTCCCGCCCTTCGGGGCTGATGTCCACCGTGCTGCCGCCGATCGTCAGAAGGAGGCCACCGCCGCTGTCCCCAGTGATCTGGTAGTCTATCCGGGCCAGCAGGGTGCGGAGCCGGTCGCGCGCGTCCACGTCCCCCTGGATCGCCGGTCCCATCACCTCCCTGATAAAGGCCCAAGCCTCAGTGGCCCGGCTGGCCGCTGTCGCCGCCACCTCGATCTGCTGGGAGAGTTCGACCGCCCGCTTCTTGGCTGTGTCCTGCTCCCTGCCAGCGCGGGCCATCTCCTCGATGGCCCATTCCTGGGGCATGTGCTTCCGCACAGCCGCCCTGGCCTGCTCAAGCCGGTCGATTTCGGCCAGGAGGGCGACCCGCTCGGCCTCCATCTGCGACGTGTCCCCGGTCGGAGTTTTGGGGGCGATCTCTGAGCGACGGACGATCTCCATCAGCAGGAGGGCCTCGAAGTGGTGGAGATCATACCGCTGCCCGTCCGTGCAGGTGTCGCTCTCGACGTAGCGGGCGCAGATAAGGTCGCGGCGGCGACGGCCCCGGCGGATGCCCCCTCCGGTGTCGGCCCGCAGGCGGCCCCCGCAGGTCGCGCAGGCGGTCCGGCCCGTGAACAGGTTCGGGATGTTCTTGCCGCGCCGCCCCCGAAGGCGTCGCTCGCGGCCTTCCAGCACGTCTCGGGCCTTGTACCATTCCTCAAGCGTGACCACCGCCGGGGCGATCTTCACCTCCCCCATGGTGATATCGACATCGCCCACGCGACGCGTTGCCGGGACGCGGCGGCGCACCGTCTTGCCCTCCTCCACGACATCGACCCATTTGGTCGGCGTGTAGAAGCCCAACACATGGCGGTCTCGCAACAGTTGGCCGACGCGGCTGGCCCGCCAATCCTTCCCGTCCGGCGAGCGGATGCCGTCGCAGTTCAGCCCCGAGGCGACCTGCTTCATCGTCCTGCCCTGGCCGATATCCCGGAATATGCGGCGAACGATCGGCCCCCAGACCTTCTCGTCGATCACGTACCAAAAGCCATTGCCTTCGGCGGGGATGGGGCCGTGCTTGGTGTCCGGCCGCAGGCGGATAAGCCAGAAGGGCGTCCTGCCATTGATCTGCGGCAGGGAGGCCGTGGGGTCGGCGAGGACGGCGACCAACCGCTCCCGCTTTTTCCGGTGCGCCCCCTCGGCGAACTGGCGCAGGCGCTCAGCGTAGCGGCGGGCAGCGTTCAGTTCAGCCACCAGCTTGTGGTTCAGGTCAGTCTCGATCGAGAAGCGGTCCCAAATCGTGAGGTCGCCCGTTACCACGACGATATTGTTGTCGAGTAGCACTTTGAGGATTTCAGTGCTGCCGACCAGCAGGCCCTCGCGGATGAGGCGGTCGATGGCCTCAAGGACGAGGACGACCGGCTTTGGCCCGTAGAACACCCCATCCTTCGCCATCCTGAGGAGTTCGGCCAGCTTACCCCGAGTACGGTGGTCGCCTTTGCTGGCCGACAGCCCCTTGTCGTCGAAGCTCCACTCCGGGTTCAAGTTCAACCGGAAGTGGGAGATAGTTTGAGCCTTTACCTCATCTTGGCGCTCCTGGGTGGAGCCGCCCTCCTGCTGGGGGGAAGACCATCGATCGTAGTCGGCGGCCGTGCTGCCGAGCAGTTCTTCCCTGGTTAACGGGCGGCTGTAGGGGAGGATGAACACCTGGGGGGTTCCGTGCTGTCGGCGCGCCCCTCTTACCGAATATGCTCTCTAAATGCCACATCCTTACCCGTAGAGCAGCACGGTGGGCAGCGCCGGATCCTCGATGCGGGCAGCGGTCAGGATCGGGCCGAAGCCATCCAGCGGGTTGGGGTGGATGGCCGAGGCGAAGCCGAGCCGGTCGAGCCAGGGGGTGATCGCCTGCCGCAGGTAGCGGTCCAGCTCCGGCTCGAAGCCCGGCTCCTGCGCGGTGGAGGGGATCGCCACCAGATCGGTGAGCAATGCCCTGAAGCTGCCCTCGTCGAAGAATGCCGCGGCGCGCGTCAGCGCGCCTTCCCGTGATGCCATGATGATCCCCGGTGGGTGGTTGAGCCGGCGCCAGTGTGGCGCCGCCGTGCAGGCAGGGCGAGAGGGAGCCTGGCCGGCGAGGATGAGCGGGGCGGTCGCGCCGGCAGTTGTGGGCGGTTCAAGCGGATGGGTGGCCGGAGTCGATTGCGGACAAGTCCGTTCCGCAGCGGGCCGCGGATTCCCACCGGCCCAGGCCGGGTCCCGGCCTGACGGATGGGGTCTGGAGTAGCCAGTGCCTTCCCCAGCCATCACCGCCCACCCTGCCCGCTTCAGCCTACCGCTCCGCCTTCCAGCGCAGGAAGGGCGCCAGCTCCGGCAACCGGCGCGGCGCCGTCGCCGGGCCGGTCAGCCGCAGCCCGATCCCTGGCGCCTCCGCCACCGGCCGGGCCAGCAGCAGCAGGTCCAGGGTGCCGCGGGCGAGGCCGATCTCGCCGGTCGCCGTCGTTGCCTCGCCGCCACGCTCCGAAGCCAGCCGCGCCGTCTCCAGCCGCAATCGGCCTTCCGCCACCGGCCCCGCCACCTCCAGCCGCTCGAAGGCGCTGGCGCCGCCGCCGAGCGCGCCCTGCAAGGCCGCCTCGACCGCACCAAGCTCAGGCAGCGCCGCCGCCGCCTGCACCGCGCCGAGGTCGAGCCCGATCAACACGCCGTCACGGACGGCGAATTCCAGCGTGCCTTCCGCGGTCGCCGCCAGTGCCGCCAGGCTGTGGCCGGAGGCGGCGAAGCGGGTGGTCGCCTCCAGCCGCCCGGCACCGAGGTCGAAGGGCAGGCCGAACAGCGGGCCGGTCAGCGCCGCATCGGCGATGCTCGCCTCGATGCCGAGCCGTGGCGGGCTGGCGGTGGCCTCCAGCGTCAGGCCGCCGCGCAGGCTGCCACTGCCGAGCCGGGCCTGGACGCCTTCGAGCTGCAACCTGCCCTCGGCCAGCCGCAAGGTGGCGCTGGCCGCCTCCAGCACCGCGCCGCTGGCCGGTTCGCCCTGCGGCAGGATGCGTGCCGCCTCCACCGCCAGCTCCGCATCGAAGCCGGCCAGTTGTTCAAACCCGAGCGGCTCCGTAGCGCCGAGGCCGTGCCAGGGCAGCGGCAGCAGCTCGGCGGCGATGCGCCCGGTCAGCTTCGGCCGCGCCCCGCCGGTCGCCAGGGTGAGCTGCCCGCGCGCGCGCAGCCCACCGGCAACCACATCCAGATGCTCGGCGGTCAGGCTGGTGCCCTGGGCATTCGCCTGGCCGGATAGATTGGCGATGATGGCAAAGGATCCTTCACCCAGCCATTCCACCGGCCCGGCACCGAGCCGGGCCAGCAGCCGCGGCGCACCGGGGTGACGCAGGGTCAGCGTGCCGGTGCCGCGCCGCGCCACCGCATTCAGCGTCGCCGCCGCTTCCAGCCGCAGCGCGCCCAGGTCGCCCTCAGCCTTCAACGCCACCGCATCCGGCACGCCGCCGCCGGTCAGCCGCAACGCCACCTGCTGCGAGGCCAGCGGCGCCAGCGCCGCGAGACCGGACGGCAGCAGCGGCGCCAGCGCCGCGCCGCTTGCTCCGCTCAGCTCGATGCTCACATCCGGGAAACGCGGCGTCGGGCCGAGCTGCGCCGCGCCGGAGGCGGCGATGTCGACCTCGCCGAAGCGCAGCGCCAGCCGCCGCAGCGCCACCCTGCCGTTCTCCAGCGTCGCATCCAAGGTGCCGCGCTCCGCCGCCAGGCCCCGCCAGCGCAGCCGTTCGGCGGCCAGCCGCAGGTTGAGGTCGAAGCCGCCCAGCCAGGCACCGAGGCCCGCGGCATCGGGCAACTCCGGCACCAGCCCGCCGAGGTCCAGCCGGTCCAGGGTGATGCCGACGCCGATCGCCGGCCGCACCCCCTGGCGCACCACCCCGGCGCCGGACAGCCGGGCGCCATCGATGCTGGCGACGAGATCGGAGATCGTCGCCTCATTCTCCTGCAAGGCCAGGCGGAACCGCCCCTCCGCCTGGCGCAACCGGGCTGGGTCGGTGCCGCCGAGCGGCAGGCCGAAGGACGCCAGCGTCTCCCGCAGGTTCGTCCCGGCGAAGCGGATGGCGAGTTCCAGCCGCGACCGCGCGGTCGCGCCGGTCAGCTCGATCTCTGTATCGCCCGGCAGCACGGCGGAGACGTCGGAGAGCGTCATTCGCTCGCCTTCCAGGAAGGCCGCACCGCGCAGCCGCCGCAGCGGCACCGGGCCGAAGCTGGTCGCCTCGGCCGAGAGGTCGATGCTGACCGGCAGGCTCTGGCTGCTGGCCGGGCGCAGCGCGGCGATCCAGGCATCGAGGTCGAGCCGGCCGGCGGCGAGCGCGATGTCGAGCCGCGGCGCCGGGGCCAGCCGCAGGGTCACCGCGCCGCGGGCCGGCTGGCCGCCGAGATCGAGGGTCAGATCATCCGCCGCCAGCAGATCCGCCGCCGCGGTCAGCCTTCCGGTGGCGCGGAAGGCCAGCGGCGGGGCCGGCACCAGGGTGGAGAGGTCGGTGCCGGTCGCCTCCACCCGCCCCACGAAGCCGCCGCCGGGGGCAAGCACCCCGCGCGCGGTCAGGGTGGTGCCGGCGACCGCCATGCTGAGGTCGAGCGGGGCGATGCCGTCGAAGCCGGCGCGGCCGAGGTCGCCGGAGAAGCGCACGGCGAGGCCGCGCCAGGCGAAGCGGCCCTCGGCGACCAGCGCCTCCGCCAGCCCGCCGGTGGTGAGGCGGGCATTCAGCCCCTCCAGTTGCAGCCCGCCGACGGTCAGCCGGCAATCCTCCAGCCTGGCGTCCAGCGTGGTGAGCCAGGGCGGCGGGCGGAAGCTCGGCAGTTCGGTGGGCGGCCAGGGCAGGCTGATTTCGCCGCCGACCAGCGCCAGCTCGCGCGGCTCCAACCGGCCGCCAAGCAGCGCCGGCAGGTCGAGCCGGAGCCGCATGCTGCGGGCAGTGATGGTGAGGCCATCGGCATCCGGGCCGATGGCGATGCGCGTGGCCTCCAGCCGTGGCTGGGGCAGCAGCACCAGGGTGATGGGCCCATCCAGCGCCACCCGCCGGCCGAGCCGGGCGGAGGCGATCTCGGTCAGCCGGTCGTGCCAGACGTCCCAGTCGAGCAGTCGCGGCCCGAACCACAGCCCGGCGCCCAGCAGCACCAGCAGGGCGAGCAGCAGGACGGCGACACGGCGCATCAGCCGCGGCGCGGGGCCGGGCCGGGTGTGGCCGCCGGCATGATCGCCAATGGCCTCACGCCGGCGTACCCCAGCCGCCGCCGCCCGGCGTTTCCACCCCCAGCACATCCCCCACTTCGAGTGCGGCGCTGCCGGCATTGCCGGGGATCGGCTCCACCCTGCCGTCCACCCGCTCCACCCATTGCCGGCCGGGGGCGCCATCGGCGCCGCCCATCAGCCCATGCGGCGCGACATTGCGGCGGGAAGCGACGACGATGGCCTGCATCGGCCTCAGGAAGCGGATGCGCCGGCGCGCGCCATCGCCGCCGCGCCATTGCCCGGCGCCGCCCGAGCCGCGGCGGATCGAGAATTCCTCCAGCCGGACCGGATAGCGCAATTCCAGGATCTCCGGGTCAGTCATCCGGGTGTTGGTCATATGCGTTTGCACCGGGCCCCAGCCGTCGAAGCCCGGGCCGGCGCCGACGCCGCCGCAGACCGTCTCGTAATACTGGTAGGTCGCATCGCCGAAGATGACGTTGTTCATCGTCGCCTGGGCGGAGGCACAGGCGCCGAGCGCCGCCAGCAGGGCGTTGCAGGTCATCTGGCTGACCTCGGTATTGCCGGCCACCACCGCAGCGCCGCCGCCTGGCCCGCCGCCGCGCGGGCTGAGGAAGGTGCCTTCCGGCACCACGATCTCCAGCGGCTTGAGGCAGCCATCGTTGAGCGGGATCTCCTCCCCCACCAGGGCGCGGAAGCAGTAGAGCACCACAGCGCGGCAGACCGCCGCGGGGGCGTTGAAATTGGTCGGCCGCTGCGGCCCGGTGCCGGTGAAATCGATGGTGGCGCGGCGGTTGGCACGGTCCACCCGGACCGCGACCTGGAGCGGCGTGCCATCGTCGATGGTGGTGGCGAAGGCGCCATCCTGCAACCGGTCCAGCACCCGGCGGACGCTTTCCTCGGCATTGTCCATGACGTGGCGCATGTAGGCGCGGACGGTATCGAGGCCGAAGTCGCGCACCGCCCGCCGCAGCTCCTGCACGCCCTTCTCATTGGCGGCGATCTGCGCCTTGATGTCGGCGAGATTCACGTCCGGGCTGCGGGCGGGATATTTCGCCGAGGCCAGCAGGGCGCGGAACTCGGCTTCCCGGAAGCGGCCCTGCTCGACCAGCAGGAAATTGTCGATGACGACGCCTTCCTCCTCCAGGGTGCGGGAGGTCGGCGGGGTGGAGCCGGGGGTGAGGCCGCCGATATCGGCGTGGTGACCGCGGCTGCCGAGGAAGAACAGGATCTCCGCCCCGGCGGCGTCGAAGACCGGGGTGATGACGGTGACATCCGGCAGATGGGTTCCACCGTTATAGGGGTTGTTCAGCGCGACGACGTCGCCGGGGCGGAGCGTCGCGCCGCGCAGCCGGATGACGGTGCGCACGCTCTCCCCCATGGCGCCGAGATGCACCGGGACATGCGGCGCATTGGCCACCAGCCCGCCGGCCGCATCGAAGATGGCGCAGGAGAAGTCCAGGCGTTCCTTGATGTTGACGCTGAGCGAGGTGTTCTGCAGCACCGCGCCGGTCTGCTCGGCGATGCTCATGAACAGGTTGTTGAACAGCTCCAGCATCACCGGGTCGGGGCGGCCGGTGTCGGCGACCCGGGCGGCGGCGCGGGGCTGCGTGCGGCGCAGGATCAGGTGGTTCAGCGGCGTCACCTCGGCGGTCCAGCCGGGCTCGACCACCGTGGTGGCATTGGCTTCACGGATCAGCGCCGGGCCGGGCAGGCGGTCGCCGGCCAGCAGCGCCTCGCGGTCGAACACCGGGGCCTGGTGCGCGGCGGCCTCGGTGAAGAGTGCGACCTGGTCGATCGGCGCCGGGCCTTCGCCGGCGGGGCGGGCGGGCAGCTGCGCTTCCGCCACCGCCTCGCCGGCGGCGGTGACCTCGGCGATGCAGGCCTCGACGATGATCGGGCG
This sequence comes from Siccirubricoccus deserti, assembly GCF_014283215.1. Classification (GTDB taxonomy): domain Bacteria; phylum Pseudomonadota; class Alphaproteobacteria; order Acetobacterales; family Acetobacteraceae; genus Siccirubricoccus; species Siccirubricoccus deserti. Next base: position 32,795 of record NZ_JACOMF010000021.1, on the reverse strand, counting down.
TTCAGGTGTGGCGAAGCCGAAGCGTTGGCGATGGGCAGTGGTGAAGGTCTCCACCACCTCGGCATGCGGGCCGAAGGCGACGGGCAGGAAGCTGTCGGTGCCGGCGTAGCGCAGGTGCAGCCGGCGGGTGCCGGCGATGCGGCCCGCCGGGGCGCCCTGCTTCAGCAGCTCGGCCCGCCCTTCGGCGACCAGCGCGTCGAGCCGGGCGGTGAGGGCCGCCATGCCTTCGGGCGCGAAGGGCGCTTCCACCGCGCCCTCCCGGATCACCGTCTGGTCGGCGAGGCCCATGCCATAGGCCGAGAGCACGCCGGCGAAGGGATGGATGAACACCGTTTCCATCCCCAGCGCATCGGCGACGAGGCAGGCATGCTGCCCGCCGGCGCCGCCGAAGCACTGCAAGGCGGTGCGGGTGACATCATGGCCCTTCTGGATCGAAACCTGCTTGATGGCGTTCGCCATGTTGGCGACGGCGACGCGGAGGAAGCCTTCCGCCACCACGCGCGGGTCCTGCCGCGTGCCCGTCGCGGCTTCGATCTCGTCAGCCAGGGCGGCGAATTTCTCCTGCACGATCTCGGCGTCCAGCGGCTGGTCGCCGCCCGGGCCGAACAGGCTAGGGAAGTGCTTCGGCTGGATCTTGCCGACCATCACATTGGCATCGGTGACGGTCAGCGGCCCGCCGCGGCGATAGCAGGCCGGGCCCGGCACCGCGCCGGCGCTGTCGGGGCCGACCCGGTAGCGCGCCCCGTCGAAATGCAGGATGGAGCCGCCGCCGGCGGCCACGGTGTTGATCGCCATCATCGGCGCCCGCATCCGCACCCCGGCCACCTGGGTCTCGAAGGCCCGCTCGAACTCGCCGGCGTAGAGCGCGACATCGGTGGAGGTCCCGCCCATGTCGAAGCCGATGATGCGGTCGAAGCCGGCCATGCCCGCGGTGCGCGCGGCGCCGACGATGCCGCCGGCGGGGCCGGACAGGATGGCGTCCTTGCCCTGGAAGCTGCCGGCCTCGGCAAGGCCGCCGTTCGACTGCATGAAGTACAGCCTGACGGGCTTCTCACCGGCCGCTGGTGCAGGATTCAGCTCTCCCGCCACCTGCTCCACATAGCGCCTGAGGATCGGCGAGAGATAGGCGTCCACCACGGTGGTGTCGCCGCGCGGCACGATGCGCGGCAGCGGCGAGGCCTGGTGGCTGAGGCTGACCTGGGTGAAACCGGCCTCCCGCGCCAGGGCGCCGAGCCGCAACTCATGTGCCGGATGCGCCCAGGCATGCATCAGCACCACGGCGACGGCGCGGATGCCGTCGGCGTAGGCAGCGGCAAGCGCAGCGCGGGCGGCCGCCTCATCCAGCGGGGACAGCTCCGTGCCGTCCAGTGCCATGCGGCCGCCGATCTCGGCAACCTGCTCATGCAGCAGGTCGGGCAGGGTCACGTGCAGGTCGAACAGGCGTGGCCGGGCCTGGTTGCCGATGCGCAGCATGTCGGCGAAGCCCTGGTTGACCAGCAGCAGCACCCGTCCGCCCTTGCGCTCCAGCAGTGCGTTGGTGGCGACGGTGGTGCCCATCTTCACCGCATCGATGGTGCCGGGCGGGATCGGCGCATCCGGCGCAAGGCCAAGGATCTGGCGGATGCCGGCGACAGCGGCGTCGCGGTAGCGGCCGGGGTTCTCCGACAGCAGCTTGGCGGTGGACAGCCGCCCGGCGGGGTCGCGGGCGACGATGTCGGTGAAGGTGCCGCCGCGATCGATCCAGAACTGCCAGCCCGCGTCCATCGAAGCCCCTCCGCCTACAGTGGATGCGTTCGGATCCGAACGCCGATCCGCTGCAGGCATTCTGCTTGCAGGGCGGATCGACGCTCCGGCGCGTTCACGCCCTCCGTAATCCGCACTGGCCGTGATGGCGAAGCGGCGCCTGCGGCGCAAGTCCGCCAGCAGGCCATCCTTGACGATTTATTGGCATTTCATCGACGTAAGCCCATGGCGCAGCCTGTCGTCTCCTCCGCCCCTCTCGCCGCCGGCGCCTCTCCCGCATTGTCGGAGGTGGAGTACGGGCTGATTCTGGCCGGCCATGCCTTCCACCGCTGGATGATGGTCTGTGTCGCGGCGGCGGGCGTCCCTGGCCTGTCGCCAACGGAAGTGCTGGTCCTGCGCACCGTGCACCACCGCGCCCGGCCGAAGCGGCTGGCGGAGATCCTGTTGGCGCTGGCGATCGAGGACACGCACATCGTCACTTACGCCATCCGCAAGCTGGAAGGTGCCGGGCTGGTGAAGACCAGCCGGGGAAGGAGAAGTTGGTGGCGACCACCACCGCCGGCGCTGCGCTCTGCACCGGCTACGCCGAGGTGCGGGAGGCGCTGCTGGCGCCGTCGGTGCGCGGCAAGGGGCCAGGGGAAGCAACCTTGTCCGATCTCGCAGCGCTGCTGCGCACCCTGTCCGGCTACTATGATCAGGCGGCGCGGGCAGCAGCGACGCTCTGACCCAGGCCAGTCCAGGCCCTCCGGGCGTTAGGGGTCTGGGGCTGGCAGCAGCAATATCGGGTGATCCTGCGCCCTCACCCAGCCGTCTGCTGGCCGGCCCCGGCTCCATCGGCCAAAGCACCCATTTCATCACACCGGCGCTGCCGGCTGCCGGTTGGGACGAAATGCTGCAGATCCGCGAGGAGGTCCCTTCAACAAGGGTCGCATCATCATCCGCGGCAGGTCGGTCAGCCATGGGCAGGCGAAGCGCGCCGACTATCCACTCCCGGTCAAGCCGAACATCCCAATCGCCCTCATCGGCGAAGGACACCAGGTCCGGCGACCATCCGCTTCGCCGCGTGTTCTCACGCTCGTTCGGGACACTGCCCCGCATCCTTCATGCAACGAGCTTGGTCGACCTTCAGGCCGCCACATTCGGACCGCCAGCGGTAGAAGCTCGCCTCCGCTACCCCCAAGCCCATGGTGGACCTCACCCATCGTCCGGCCCTGCGCCAGTTCCATTTCGGCCTGCCGCAATACCCCAATGATCTGTTCCGGTCGGCACAGCGTCGTCGGCCAACATGCGTTCCGGCGTCCGGCACCGCACCCGAATCGCCACGACCGCGGCTCGGCCAGGGTGACGAGCGCGCCTTGGCATGGGCCTTGCAAAAGCTCTGCCGGACATGTGGCATGGCTTCCGGAATTGAAAGTTCTCCTGGTTGATGCCGAGCCTGAGCGGGCGCGCATCGTCGAGGCACACCTTGCCTCGGCCGGCGTCACCGTGACAGTTCGGCCCCGGCCAGGCGAGCCCTTGCCCGCGGCAGTCGCACGCGAGGCGCCCGACGTCGTCATCGTCGACATGGCGCGCCCTGATCGGGACTACCTCGACGATATCCGGCAGGTGACGCATCACGACCCGCGCCCGGTCGTGATGTTTGTGGATGGCGACGATCCTGCCTTCATGGAGGCCGCGATCGAGGCTGGTGTCTCCTCCTACACGGTGGTCGGGGCGGCGCTGCCGGATGTGAAGCCAATCGTACGCGCCGCGGTGGCGATGTTCCGCCGCTACCGGCAGGTCGAGGCGGAACTGCAACAGACCCGGACCAGCCTGCGCGAGCGGATGCTCCTGGATCGGGCAAAAGCTCTCCTGATCAGGCAGCGGCGGATGAGCGAGCCGGAGGCGCATCGCTGGCTCCGACGCCAGGCGATGGAGCGCAGCCAGCGCGTCGTTGACATTGCCGCCGACGTGCTCCGGATGGCCGGAGAGAAGGAGTCTCCCGAGAATGGCTGAGCGGAACGGACGACAGGCACCGATGCGTATTGGCCTGCTCCGCCTGACAGATGCCGCACCGGTCGCATTCGCAGCCACGCACGGCCTGTTCGCCGAAGAGGGCGTAGAAGTTGCGCTCTCGGTCGAGCCCTCCTGGGCCAATGTGGCGGATAAGCTCGCTTACGGATTGCTGGACGGGGCGGTGATGCTGCCACCGCTGGCGCTTGCGATGGAACTTGGGCTGCGTCCCGCGGCGACCCGGCTGGTGGTGCCGATGTCGCTCAGCCTGAACGGCAACTCGGTCGTGCTGGCGGAGGAACCGGCCAGGGCGGTACTGGAAGGCGGCGTCCGGCCGCCCGCGCTGGAGGCGGGGCGGCGTCTGCGCCACCTCCTGGAGCATGGCCGGCTCCGGCCACGCCTGGCGGTGGTGCACGCCTGGTCCACCCATGATCTGCTGCTGCGCTACTGGCTCGCGGCCAGCCGCATTCCCCCGGAGGAAGCTGTGGACATCACGGTCATGCCGCCGGCAGAGATGCCGAAGGCCTTGGCCGCCGGCCACATCGATGGATTCTGCGCTGGCGCGCCCTGGGGCGCCGTGGCGGCGCGGATGGGAGCCGGGCGAGCAGCGGTGCTGTCCTCCGAGATCTGGCGCAACCATCCGGAAAAGTGCCTGGCGGTTCGGGCCGACTGGGCCAACCGCCATCCCTCGGCGCTGCAGGCCGTGATGCGGGCGCTGCTCCGAGCCGGCATTGCCTGCGACGACCCTGCTGGTGCGGAGTCTCTGGCTACCCTGTTGTCCGAGCCCGGCTGGATTGGAGTGCCAACCGATCTCGTGGCCGCATCCCTGCCCGGTGGCCAGGGCGGCGAGGTGGATCGCTCGGTCTTCGCCGCACATGCCACGGCCTTCCCCTGGCGGTCGCATGCGCGCTGGCTCGCAACCCAAATGGCGCGCTGGCGCAGCTTGCCCGCGGACGCGGTGGAGCGGGCGATGCGCGCCTATCGCCCCGAGCTTTATGCGCGGGCCGCCCGTGAGCTGGGCCTGCCGGTGCCCCGCTCCGATCATAAAGCCGAAGGCGCCCATGACGTCGCATGGCACCTGGCAGCGGACCCCACCCCCATCGCCATGCAACCCGACTGCTTCTGCGACGGCGCACGCTTCGAGGCCTGAGTCAGGGACTCCCTGCCCGCCTGTAAGCGCGAAATTTTCCCTGCAGATATGCCTATCCTAGAGGCATATCTGCACGAAAATGGCCCAAACCGAGAATCTCTCCGCAACCAGGCCTTAAACTGCCTCATTTTGGTCAATGGCACACCGCTTGCTTGAGCATTGGCGTGCCTTTGCGATCCAACGAGGATTAAGCACAGCACGTACCGGGCCTCCCTCAAGGGCGGGGGATGCCTGTTCGCGGGTCCGGCCTTCTGGCCGGTCCATGAACGTGACCAGCGGGCCAATGGCGGCCCGCGGGCGGACGCATAAGGCGATCCGCGGAGCGTCCTTCTGGTGAACAAGGGCTTCTTGCAGGCGGGGCACCTGCCCACGCTGATCGCCGCTTTCCTCTATTTCGATCTCTCCTTCATGGCCTGGGTGATCCTCGGGCCGATGGCCGTGCAGATCGCAGCCGATCTCCAGCTCAGCCCTGGCGCGAAGGGCCTCATGGTCGCCACTCCCGTGTTGGCCGGCGCAGGATTCCGCGTGGTGAACGGGCTGCTGGTCGACCATCTCGGCCCACGGCGTACCGGCCTCATCAGCCAGGTGGTCGTCATCGCCGGCCTGCTGGCCGCCTGGTGGTTCGGCGTGCACAGCTTCGCGGAGACGCTGCTGGTCGGGCTGGTGCTCGGTGTCGCCGGTGCCTCCTTCGCGGTCGCCCTGCCCCTCGCTTCGCGCTGGTATCCGCCGGAGCACCAGGGTACCGCCCTCGGCATCGCGGGCGCCGGCAACTCAGGCACCGTCTTCGCCGCGCTCCTTGCCCCGAGCCTCGCCGCCAGCTTCGGCTGGAACAATGTCTTCGGGCTGGTGACCATCCCGCTCCTGCTGACGCTGCTGGTCTATGTGATCCTTGCCAAGGACAGCCCCGACCGCCCTACCCCCAAGCGGCTGCCGGAATACCTCGCCGTGCTGCGAGCGGGCGACGCCTGGTGGTTCATGTTCTTCTACAGCGTCACCTTCGGGGGTTTCGTCGGCCTTGCCTCCTCGCTGACCATCTACTTCAGCGACCAATACGCGCTCTCGCCCGTGGCGGCGGGCTACTTCACCGCCGCATGCGTCTTCGCCGGCTCGATGGTGCGCCCGCTTGGCGGCGCGGTGGCGGACCGGATCGGCGGCGTACGTTCCCTCACCGCCATGTACGCCACGGCCGCCGTGGCGCTGGTCGTTGTGAGTTTCGGTCTGCCGACGAGCTGGATGGCGCTCGGGGCTTTCATCCTCGCCATGCTGGCGTTCGGCATGGGCAATGGCGCGGTGTTCCAGCTCGTGCCGCAGCGCTTCCGGCGGGAGATCGGCGTGATGACCGGCCTGGTCGGCATGACCGGCGGCGTCGGCGGCTTCTGGCTTGCCTCAAGCCTCGGCCTCTCCAAGCAGATCAGCGGCAGCTACGCGGCCGGCTTTCTGGTCTTCGCCGCGCTCGCCGTGGTGGCGCTGCTCGGCCTGAGCAGCGTGAAGCACCGCTGGCGCGCCACCTGGGGCGCGGCTGCTGCCGGCGCCGCCCGGATTTAGGATAAGCGCGATGAACATGATATCGGCCCAGCGGCAGCGCCTGGTTGTCGTCGGCAACGGCATGGCCGGCATGCGGACGGTGGAGAACCTCCTCCGCCTGGCGCCGCATCGCTACGACATCACCGTATTCGGTGCGGAGCCGCATCCGAACTACGACCGCATCGCCCTCTCCTCCGTCCTCGCCGGCGAGAAGTCGCTGGATGAGATCGTGATCAACAGCAGAGCGTGGTACGCGGAGAACGACATTCGCCTGATTTCGGGCGATCCGGTGGTGTCACTGGACCGCGCGACGCAGACGGTGACCTCGGCGGCTGGCATCACCCTGCCCTACGACCGGCTGCTCATCGCCACCGGCTCCAATCCGCTGGCGCCGCCGATCCCGGGCCTCGGCCTGCCGGGGACCTGCGCCTTCCGCGACATCGCCGATGTCGAGACGATGATCGCCGCCGCCCGCACCGGCCGCCGCGTCGTCGTCATTGGCGGCGGGCTGCTGGGCCTGGAAGCGGCCTGGGGGCTGAAGCGCCAGGGCATGTCGGTCGCGTTGGTGCATCTGATGCCGACCTTGCTCGAACGGCAGCTCGATGCCACCGCCGGCACGCTGCTGCAGCGGGACCTGGATCGGCGGGGCATCGCCTTCTTCACCAATGGCCAGACCGAACAGATCCTCGGCACCGAGAGGGCGGAGGGTCTCCGGCTGGCGGATGGGCGCGAGATCCCGGCCGATCTGGTCGTCGTGGCCATCGGCATCCGCCCCAATATCGGCCTGGCCCGCGACGCGGGCCTGGAGGTGAATCGCGGGATCGTGGTGGATGACGGCCTGCGCACCGAGGATCCGCACATCCATGCCGTGGGCGAGTGCGTGGAGCATCGCGGTCAGGTCTTCGGCCTGGTTGCGCCGATCTGGGAGCAGGCGAAGGTCTGCGCCGCCCGGCTCGCCGGCGACGAGTCCGCCACCTATGTGACGCCGCCGCTCTCCACCCGCCTGAAGATCACTGGCGTCGATGTCTTCTCCGCGGGTGCGCTGGCAGCCGCCGACGAAGCGGATGAGGAGATCACCTTCCAGGACGTGGCACGCGGCGTGTACCGCAAGCTGGTGCTGCGGGACGGCAAGATGGCCGGCGTCGTGATGTATGGCGACGTCGCGGATGGCGGCTGGTATTTCCAGATGCTGCGCGAGGGGACCAACGTCGCGCCGATGCGCGACACCTTGATCCTCGGCCGTGCGGTTGCGATGGCGGCGGCCGGCGCGGCGGCGCCCGACCCGGCCGCCGCGGTGGCGGCGCTGCCCGACACGGCGGAGATCTGCGGCTGCAACGGCGTCTGCAAAGGCACGATCACCAGTGCTATCACCGAGCATGAGCTGACGACGCTGGAGGCAGTGCGGGCGCGGACCAAGGCCTCGGCCTCCTGCGGCTCCTGCAGCGGGCAGGTCGAGGCGCTGCTGGCGCATACTCTTGGCAGCGACTACGCGGAGCCCACCGGTGAGAAGGCGATGTGCAAGTGCACCTCGCATGGGCACGACCATGTGCGGCGGGAGATTCTTGCGCAGACGCTGAAGAGCATCCCTGCCGTGATGCAGGCACTCGGTTGGACGCGGCCGGAGGGCTGCGCCTCCTGCCGCCCCGCATTGAACTACTACCTGCTCTGCGCCTGGCCGGGTGAATACCAGGATGACGCACGCTCCCGCTTCGTGAACGAACGGATGCACGCCAACATCCAGAAGGATGGCACCTATTCCGTCGTGCCGCGCATGTGGGGCGGGCTGACCAGCGCGAAGGAGCTGCGCGCCATCGCGGAGGTTGCGGAGAGATACGACATTCCCACCGTGAAGGTGACGGGTGGCCAGCGCATCGACCTGCTTGGCGTCAAGCGTGAGCAGCTCCCCCATGTCTGGCGTGACCTCAATGCGGCCGGCATGGTGTCCGGCCATGCCTATGGCAAGTCGCTGCGCACGGTGAAAACCTGCGTCGGCTCCGAATGGTGCCGCTTCGGCACGCAGGACAGTACGGCCATGGGCGTGGCGCTGGAGAAGATGACCTGGGGCTCCTGGCACCCGCACAAGGTGAAGCTCGCCGTCTCCGGCTGCCCGCGCAACTGCGCCGAGGCAACGATTAAGGATTTTGGCGTCATCGCGGTGGATAGCGGCTGGGAACTGCATGTCGGCGGCAACGGGGGCATCCACCTGCGCGGCACCGAACTGCTGTGCAAGGTCGCAACGCCCGAGGATGTGCTCGAATACTGCGGCGCCTTCCTGCAGCTGTACCGGGAGGAAGCGCGCTACCTGGAACGCACGGCGCCCTGGATCGAGCGCGTCGGCATCGCTCATGCCAGGGCGCGCGTGGTGGAGGATCCGGAGGGCCGCCGCGCCCTCTACGCCCGGTTCCTCCATGCCCAGAGCTTCGCCCAGAAGGATCCCTGGGCCGAGCGTGCCGCCGGCACCGATGCCGGCGCCTTCTCCACCCTGGTTCCGGCGGAGTGAGCGCCATGGATGGAAGCATCATGCGCACCGCGGGCTGGACCGAGGTGTGCCGCCTTGACGATATCCCGCGCCAGGGTGCGCGCGTCGTCGCCACCCCCAAGCATGGCCAGGTGGCGATCTTCCGTACGCTGGATGATACGGCCTTCGCGCTTGAGGACCGCTGCCCCCACAAGGGTGGCCCGCTGTCACAGGGCATCGTGCATGGCCATGCCGTCACCTGTCCGCTGCATAGCTGGGTCATAGACCTCGGCAGCGGCGAGGCGGCGGCGCCGGACAAGGGCTGCGCGCGGCGCATCCCGGTCCGCGTCGAGGACGGGATTGTGCTGCTTGCGTCGGGGGCGCAGCCTTGAACGGTACCGTCCGTACTACATGCCCCTATTGCGGGGTCGGTTGCGGCGTGCTCGCGCAGCCGGATGGTACGATCAAGGGCGACCCGGCGCATCCGGCCAATCGCGGACGGCTCTGCTCCAAGGGCAGCGCGCTGGCCGAGACGCTGGATGATTCCGAACGACTGCTGCACCCGGTGGTGGAGGGCACCCGTGCCTCCTGGGACGCGGCGCTCAATCTGGTGGCCATGCGCTTCCGGGAGACGATCGCGGCGCATGGCCCGGATTCCATCGCCTTCTATGTTTCCGGTCAATGCCTGACGGAGGATTACTACGTCGCTAACAAGCTGATGAAGGGCTTCATCGGCAGCGGCAACATCGACACCAATTCGCGCCTCTGCATGGCCTCCTCCGTTGCCGGCCATATCCGCGCCTTCGGCGCCGATGTGGTGCCGGGCGTCTACGAGGATCTGGAGGAGGCGGAGCTGGTCGTGTTGGTCGGCAGCAATCTTGCCTGGTGCCATCCCGTGCTGCATGCAAGGCTCCAGGCCGCTCGGAGCGCGCGGGGAACGCGGGTGGTCGTGGTGGATCCGCGTGGAACCGCCACCTCGGAGAGCGCCGACCTGCATCTTGCGATCGCGCCAGGCGCGGATGTCGCGCTGTTCGCCGGGCTGCTCGTGCACCTCGATGCCGCCGCGGCGATCGACCGTGCCTGGGTTGCCGCGCATGCCACAGGCCTGGACGAAGCGCTCTCCATGGCGCAGGAGACAGCGCCGGACCTCGCGCATGTCGCCAGCGTCACTGGCCTCTCGCCCGCCGAGATTGCGCGCTTCTACGAGTGGTTCGCGACCACGGAGCGGACTGTCACGGTGTACAGCCAGGGCGTGAACCAGTCCTCCGCCGGGACGGACAAGGTGAACGCCATCCTTAACTGCCACCTGGCGACGGGGCGTATTGGCCGCCCCGGCATGGGTCCGTTCTCCGTCACCGGCCAGCCCAATGCCATGGGGGGGCGGGAGGTGGGCGGCCTCGCCAACCAGCTTGCCGCGCACATGCGCTTCGACCGGCCCGGGGATCTCGACCGGGTGCGCCGGTTCTGGAACGCGCCGACCCTCGCGACGCACCCTGGTCTGAAGGCGGTGGAGCTGTTCGAGGCGGTGCGGGAGGGCCGTGTGAAGGCGCTCTGGATCATCGCCACCAACCCCGCCGACAGCATGCCCCAGGTGGCACGCGTGCGGCGGGCGCTCTCGACCTGCCCCTTTGTCGTCGTGTCCGACTGCTGGCCCACCGACACGACGGCGCTCGCGCATGTCGTGCTGCCGGCCGCGGGCTGGGGCGAGAAGGATGGAACGGTGACCAACTCCGAACGCCGGATCTCGCGCCAGCGTCGCTTTCGCGAGCCGCCGGGCGAGGCACGGCCGGATTGGTGGATGCTGGCGGAGGTCGCGCGCCGCATGGGCTTCGCCGACGCCTTTGCCTGGAACTCGCCCGCCGCCGTGTTCCGCGAGCACGCCACGCTCTCCGGCTTCGAGAATGGTGGCACGCGCAGCTTCGATATCAGTGCGCTCGCCGCATCGACCGATGCTGAGTACGAGGCGCTGGAGTCGGTGCGCTGGCCACGACCCGCTGGCGCCGCCGGAGGTGACCGCCTGTTCGCCCACGGCAACTTTCCCACGGCGGACGGTCGCGCGCGCTTCGTGCCCACGCGCTGGCGCCCACCGGCCAGGCTGCCGGATGCCACGTTTCCGATGCTGCTGAACACCGGCCGCATGCGCGACCAGTGGCACACCATGACGCGCACAGGCCGCGTGCCGCGCCTCATGACGCATGTCGGCGCCCCCACCGCTGCATTCTCGCCGCAGGATGCGGTGCGCCTCGATGTGGCGGAGGGCGCCCTGGTTCGCCTGCGGAGCCCGCATGGCGAAGCGGTGCTGCGCGCCGCCATCACACCGGCCCAGCGACCGGGCGAGGTCTTCGTGCCCATGCACTGGACCGATACCTTCGCCGGGTCCGGCCCCGTCGGGCGGCTGGTCAGCGCCGCCACTGATCCGATCTCCGGCCAACCGGAGCTGAAGGCGACGCCAGTGCGGGCGGAGCCGGTGCGCCTCCAGTGGCGTGGCCTGCTGCTGCACCGCCGCGCTGTCCGGCCGGAGGGTGTCCACTGGTCGCGCGTGCCCGTTGGCGCCGGCCATGTGCTGGAACTGGCCGGTCTGGAGCCATTGCCTCCTGGCGCGGGACTCGGGGAGCTCGCCGCCCGGCTGCTAGACGCGCCCAGGGGGGCCGAGTGGCTGGAGCTTGCCGATCCTGCCCGCCGCGCCTGGCGCTTCGCCACGCTGCTGGCCGGGCGCGTCGAATCCTGCCTGTTCATCGTGGCGGAGGACTCCAGCACCGGCCTGCCGCAGGGCGCCTCCCTCGCCGCGCTGCTCGAAGGCACGGTGGCCGAGGCGGCGCGGAGCGGTCTTCTCGCGGGACGGACGACCGCGGCCGCTGCGGACCGCACGATCTGCGCCTGCTTCGGTGTCGGCATCGCAACGCTTCGCGCTGCCATCCTGGGCCGTCGCCTGATGGACGCCGAGGCGATCGGTGCCGCCCTTGGCGCCGGCACGAACTGCGGCTCCTGCTTGCCCGAGATCAGGGAGATCCTGCGTGACACACGTGCCGATGCCACCGCAGCCTGACGCGGTACCTGCCCCCTTTCCTCTCTTCCTCGACCTCAGCGGAGCCACGGTGCTGGTGGTTGGCGGCAATGATGCGGCGGCCGCGAAATGTCGGCTGCTGCTGCCCTCTGGCGCCGCAGTCCGTGTGGTGGACCCTGCTCCGGGTCAGGCGGTCGAGGATCTCGCTGCCGAGGAGCGGATCACGCTGCTACGCCGCGCCTTCATGCCCGCGGATCTGCAGGCTGCGCGGCTGTGCTATGTGGCGCTCGAAAGCGCGGAGGAAGCCGCCTGGGTCGTGGCCGAGGCGCGGCGGCAAGGCGTGCTGGTGAATGCGGTGGACCGGCCGGCGCTCTGCGACTTCACCACCCCGGCCATGGTGCGGCGGGGGCCGGTGGCCGTCGCCATCGCCACGGCTGGCATCGCCCCCGCCCTGGCGCGCGATCTGCGCGCCCGTATCGAGGCCGCGGTGCCGCCGGCCTTCGGCACGCTTGCCGCCTTCTGCGCCCGTTGGCGCAGCCGCGTGGCGCGCGCCCTGCCTGACCGCGACCAGCGCCGGCACCTCTGGGACGCTGTGCTGGATGGCGACGAGGCTGCCGCGATTCTCGATCGTGGCTCGGTGGCGGCAGCCGACAGCGCCATGGCGACACGCCTTGCTCACGCCGGCACCGTCCCGAACCGCGGCCGCGCCAGCCTCGTGGGTGCCGGGCCAGGGGATCCCGAGCTGTTGACCTTGAAGGCGCTCCGCGTGCTGAACCGTGCTGATGTCGTGCTCTACGACAAGCTGGTGGACCCTCGCGTTCTCGACCTCGCCCGCCGCGACGCGCGGCGCATCGACGTCGGCAAGCGTTGCGGCCGGCACTCCATGAGCCAGGCCGCAATCAACGCCCTGCTGCTGCGGGAGGTTCAGGCCGGCGCGCATGTCGTCCGACTGAAGGGAGGCGACCCCTTCGTCTTTGGCCGAGGTGGAGAGGAGTTGGAAGCGTTGCGCGCGGCAGGCGCCGAGGTAGAGGTGGTGCCAGGCATCACTGCGGCCCTCGCCGCTGCCGCGCGGCTCGGCGTGCCGCTGACGCATCGTGGCATCGCGCGTAGCCTGCACCTGATCACCGCGCATGGCGCCGATCATGCCCTGCCGGCGCATGACTGGCGAGCGCTCGCCGCTTCCGGTGGGACGCTGGCCGTCTATATGGGCGCACGCAACCTGCCGGGCGTGGCCACTGCATTGCTCAAGGCGGGAATGCCGGCGGATACGCCCGCCATCGCAATTGAGAATGCAAGTCTTCCGACTGAGCGGCGCATCCCGGCCAATCTCTCGGAAATCGCCGACGCCGTTGCCGTGGCGGGGGTGGAAGGACCGACGCTGATGCTGATCGGCGCGGTCGTGGCACTTGCGGAAACTGCAGCGGTGCCAGCGCGTATCGTGCAGCGCCATGCAGCATAAACTGGAAACAGCCGAGGATGGTGCGGCGGAGCATCCGTTCGCCCCCTTCCTGCGCACGCTCGGCCGTGGTCCCGGCCGTTCGCGCGCGCTGACGCGCGAGGAGGCACTGGCGGCCCTTCGCATGGTGCTGCGTGGCGAAGCCGATCCGCATCAGGTCGGCGCCTTCCTCATGCTCCTGCGCTACCGCGGCGAGGACCCGGACGAAATCGCTGGCCTGGTCGAAGCGGCGCGCGAGGCGGCGGGCTGCGGTACGGCGCCAGGCGTGCCGGTGGAACTGGACTGGCCGTCCTACGGCGCTGGACGGACGCGAGGCGCGCCCTGGTTCCTGCTCGCTGCCCTCGCGCTGGGGCGCGCCGGCCATCGCGTGCTGATGCATGGCTCGAATGAATTCTCCTCCGGCATGCCGGTGACCGAAGCGCTGGCCCGGCTCGGCCTGCGCCCCGCCGACGACCGGGCCGACGCGGCGCGCATGCTGGAGACAGTGGGCTTCGCCTATCTGCCGCTCAGAGTGCTGAGCCCGGGGCTGGACCGGCTGCTCGGGCTCAGGGCTCTGCTTGGCTTGCGCTCGCCGGTCAACACCGTGGCGCGGCTGCTTGATCCCTTCGATGCGCGGGCCAGCGTGGATGGGGTCTTCCACCCCCCCTACATCGCGCTGCATCTCGCAGCCGCGGAGCGGCTGCGACGTCCGCGCCTGCTGGTGGTAAAGGGCGGCGGCGGCGAGGCGGAGCGGACCCCGCTGAAGCCGGTCACGGCGCATCTGTTCGACCATGCCCTGGGACACCGCGAAATCGTGCTGCCCGCAACCTCCCGCGAAGGATCGCGGTCCACGACGGACGACATCATAGCGGTCTGGCGTGGAGAGGCCGAGGGCGTGGCACTCGCCACCGTTCTGGCGACGTTGGCGCTCGCTCTGCTGGCCCTCGGCTCGGTTGCCACAGCCTCGGAGGCGGACGCACGCGCGGTGGAGATCTGGCGCCGGCGCGAGGCGATGTAGACGATCGGCACCTTCCAGCAAACCAGCACGAATTGCGGCTGCGTTAGAAGTGTGCGTGCTGGCCCATGCAGGGGGAAGCCTTGGCGGATGGCAACGTCGAAATCTCGGCGTGCTTTCCACGATGGCCAAGCCCTGACCCGAGTCTCAGGCAGCCCGGAAAATTCCGTTCCTCGGTTCCTACCGCCGCAAGCGTCTGGCCTTCCTTCCGACTATCCACATTTTGGCTGCATCAGCTCTGCTCCGCGCCTGATGTCCATGAGGCGGGACCAGCCGCACACATCGCGGTATTGCCGGGTGGGCGGTTGCGCGCGGGCGAGATAGCCGCCGAGGCAGGCGATTTTCGTGAAGTAGTGCAACAGCGTCTTCCCGGCAGGCATGGTGGGCCGGTCGTGCACTGCCCGGTCGACGATGGTCATCTTTGTCTTGATCAGGGCTGATTGGGGCGGCGCATCCGGCGCAATCCTGACGATCATCGTCGTCCAGAGGATGCGCCAGGAGAGGATGCGGCACACTGCGATTGGCTCGGTCAGTCGCTCCGCTGTCCGCAGCCGTGCCGCCTCCACTAGACGCTGCCCGACGAGGTCTACCGTGTCGCCTTCCGTAAGACGCTCTGCGACAGCGCCGAGATGCTGCAGGCTGCCCTCGATGCCTGGTGGCGATCTGCAATGAGCAGCGTACCCATCAGCGCCGCTGGTGCTTAGGCGACAGGCCGATGCGGACTTTCCTCGACAGCGCCGATCTCGCGCGCGAAAAATCAGAACCCGGCGAAGGCCGCATCGCTGAGCCAGTTGACGGTTTCGATCCGGTGGACACCCACCACGCCAGAGCGACCACCTGTCAGATCATTTTCGATAACTCTACAGTTGACATCAACGTCTCGGTCTCGCCCGGCGGCACGCGGGACGGACGCTTCCTGCCGCACCGGATCAGGTAGGTGGTGGAGCACCTGTTCGCCTGACGCGGCTGCTGCCGCCGCCTCAACATCGTGTACGACGGTCCGACATCTTTGCCGTGCACGTCCGGATTGCGATGATCTCCGGCATCGCTCACCGCCTCATGGCCCAAACCCAGGCGCAGCAAGGGTTTCAATCGCGTGCAGCTGCTAACCCTTGTGCCAGGGGCGCGCATGCCTGATACAGGAGCCGTATCATTCCCAGTAGGGAGAAGGGCGTGGAGGACGAGGTGGCCTGCGATGCGCAGCATCCGGGAGCGAACTCGCCCGACGGCACGCCGGAGGGAGGCCCCTTCGCGCCCTTCGTGGTTGCCATCAGCGCTTCGCCCGGTGCGCTTCCGGCCCTCCGCACATTCTTCGGCGCCCTGCCTGCCCGTTCCGGCCATTGCTTCCTGCTCACCCAGCATGCGGCCGCCGAGGAGGAATCCCTTCCGGTTGAAGCGCTGGCGCTCATCGCCGCCCGCCCGGTGGCACTGGCCGAGAACGGCGCTGCGGTTGAGCCCGACACGGTTCTCGTTTTCCCGCCTGGCATGCGGCCCGGCTTCCGCGCCGGCCGGCTGTGGTTGCGCCGTCCAACCCGGAGCAGCGGCCGGGCGAATCCCGTGGACCGGCTCTTCCTTGCGGTGGCCGAGGCCTTCGGCCCGCGAGCGGTCGGCGTGATCCTCGCGGGCACCGGCGGCGACGGGACAATGGGGCTGCAAGCAATAAGCGGCGCGGGCGGGCTCGCCATCGCCGAGGAGAGCGCCGCCGCCGCGCTGGTCGGCGGGATGCCGGAGGCCGCCGGGACCGGCTCGGGCTTCGCCGATTACGTCGCGACGCCGGAGGCGCTGGCCTCCGCGCTGGCCGAGCACGACCGCCACCGGCGCGCGCGGCTCGGCGGCGCGGGGGAGGCGGCGCGGGAGCGCGCCGCCGCGTTGGCCAGCCTGCCCGAGGTCTGCGCGCTGCTGCGCGACCGCACCGGCCACGACTTCCGCCACTACAAGGCGAGCACGCTGGTGCGGCGGCTGGAACGGCGCATGCGTGTGCTGCGCCTCAATACCATCGAGGCCTATCTGGAGCGGCTGCGGGCCGACGTGCAGGAACCCGGCACCCTGTTTCGCGAACTGCTGGTCGGCGTGACCGCCTACTTCCGGGATCCAGACGCCTTCCAGGTGCTGGCCGAGCTCGCCATCGCCCCGCTGCTCGCTCGCGGCAGGCCGGAGGAGCCGCTGCGAATCTGGATCGCGGGCTGCGCGACGGGCGAGGAAGCCTATTCGGTCGCGATCCTGGTGCGGGAGGCCATGGATGGCCTTGAGAAGCCGCCGCCGGTGCAGATCTTCGCCACCGACGTAAACGACCGCGCCCTTGCGGCGGCGCGGCGCGGCGTCTACCCGGCCTCGATCGCCGGCCAGGTCTCGCCCGAGCGCCTCGCCCGCTTCTTCACCCGCCGCGGCCGACAATGGCAGGTGGGCGAGGAGCTGCGCGCGACATGCCTCTTCTCGCCGCACAACGTCATCTCCGACCCTCCCTTCTCGCGGCTCGACCTCATCTGCTGCCGGAACCTGCTGATCTATCTCGGCACGCACCTGCAGAAGAAGCTGTTTCCCCTCTTTCACTACGCGCTGAAGCCCGACGGCTTCCTCTTCCTCGGCGCGTCCGAGACCCTGGCGGGGCATGCCGAGCTGTTCCGCCCCGTGGACGCCCGCCAGCGCCTGGCGCAGCGCAAGCCGACGCGCGGTTTGGCCCTGCCCGGGCGGCCGGAGCCGCGCCTGCCCGGCACGCCCGCCACCGCCTCCGGCCCGCGAGAAGGGGGGGTGGGCTCCCATGCCCCGTGGCGGGAGGCCGCGGGCGGCGTGCTGCCGTTGGCGGAGGCTGAGCTGGGCGCCGTCGCGCAGCGCATCCTGCTCGACGAATTCGCCCCCGCCTATGCCATCGTCACCGCCGAGGGGCACCTGGTCTTCCTTTCGGAGCGGGTGGACCGCTTCCTCCAGCCGCCGACCGGCAGCTTCACCAACAGCATCACGCGCATGGCGCGCCGGGGCCTCGGGATCGGGCTGCGCGCGGCCCTGTCCGATGCGGTGCGCACGCGGCGCACCGCGGTGCGCGACGGCCTCATGTTGCAGGGGCCGGAGGGGCTGGTGCCGGTGCGCCTGACCGCGCAGCCGATGCCCGAACTCGGCTACGGCGAAGGCCTCTATATGCTGGTCTTCCAGGAATCCTCGGCGCCGCTCGTCGCCGGGCGGGGTAGGGCGGGTCAGGGTGGTGCTCGCATGCCGGACGCCGAGGCGGTGATCGGCCAGTTGGAACAGGAGCTGGTCCGCACACGCGAGGATCTGGAACGCGCCGTGCAGGACCTGGAAGCCGCGAATGAGGAGCTGAAGGCGTCGAACGAGGAACTCCTCTCGATGAACGAGGAACTTCAGTCCTCGAACGAGGAGCTGGAGACCAGCAAGGAGGAGGTACAGGCCGCGAACGCGGCGCTGGCCGCGGCCAATGCGGATCTGGAGAACCTGCTGCATGCAACACGCATCGCCACCATCTTCCTGGACCGTGAGGGGCGGGTACGCGGCTTCACCCCGGCGGCGGCCGAGATCTATCCGGTCACCGTGCAGGATATCGGCCGGCCGCTGGCGCATCTGAGACACCGGCTGCGCGACCTGCCCCCCTGCCCGACCCGGCCGAGGTGCGCGCGGCGACCGGCAGCGGCACGCCCATCGAGCACGAGGCAGAGAGCGAGGACGGACACTGGTTCCTGCGCCGCGTGCTGCCCTATCGCGGCCCGGGCGACGGGGCGGACGGGTTGGTCGTCACCTTCCTCGACATCACAAGCCGGAAGATGGACGAACACGCGCTGCGTGAGGCCGAGAAGCGACTGCGCCTGTCTCAGGAGGCGGGTGGGATCGGCACCTGGGACTGGGAGATCGGGACGGAGCGCGTCCACTGGTCGGACCAGATCCCCCGGCTGCTCGGCCTGTGCCCCAGCACGCCCGCCTCCTACCGCACCTTCGTCGAGCGGGTCCATCCCGAAGACCGCATGGCGCTCGAGGCGGCGCTCGAGGCGGCGGCGGACGGCCGGACGCCGGATCTCCGGGCCGAGTTCCGCATCCTGCGCGGCGACGCCGGCGAGCTGCGCTGGATCGCGGCGCGGGGCGAGGTGGAGCGTGACAGCACGGGCCGGCCACTCCGCGTGCGAGGCGTGGAACTCGACGTGACCGAGCAACGCGCCGCCGAGGCGGCGCTGCGGGAGAGCGAGGCGCGCCTGCGCGACCTGTTGGCCACGCTCGACCTCGGCGCCTTCATGACGCGCGACCTCGATGGCAGGATCCGCTTCTGGTCGGCGGGCTCCGAGCAGCTTTACGGTTGGGGGGCGGCGGAGGCGGTGGGGCGGGACGCGCATGAGCTGCTCCGCACCGTCTTCCCGGTCCCGCGGACGGAGATCGCGGCGGCGCTGGAGCACGACGGCGAATGGACCGGCGACCTCCGGCAATGGACCCGGGACGGAAGGGAGATCGTCGTCACCGCCCGCAAGGCGCTGCGGCGCGACCCGGGCGGCCGGCCGGTGGCCGTGCTGGAGTCCCTCACCGACGTGACCGCGCAGCGCCGGGCCGAGGCGGCGCTGGTCGGGAGCGAGGCGCGGCTCCGCGCTGCGGTCGAAGGCTCGCCCTTCCCGATCATGCTGCACGCCGAGGACGGCGAGGTGCTGGCGCTCAGCCGGAGCTGGACGGAGCTGAGCGGCTTCGGGCCGGAGGAGATCCCGACCCTGTCAGCGTGGCTGCACCTCGCCTATCCCGATCGCCACCAGGAGATTGAGGCCCTTTTGGAGGAGGAGTTCGCTGTCGGGGAGGTGGCGCGGACCGGGGAGAAGACCATCCGCACCAAATTGGGCGAGGCGCGTATCTGGGATGTCCAGGCCGTGCCCCTCGGCCGGCTGCCGGACGGCCGTCGGCTGCGGATGAGCGCGGCCGCCGACGTGACCGAGCGCAAGCACACCGAGGAGCAACGGCTGCTGTTAGCGCGCGAGGTGGACCACCGGGCGAAGAACGCGCTCGCCGTGGTGCAGGCGTTGCTGCGGCTGACCCCGGTAAGGGAGGAGGAGACAAGGCGCTTCGCTGCCACTGTCGCCGACCGCGTTGCCGCCGTGGCCAGGGCGCATGGGTTGCTGTCGCGGAAGCGCTGGGTGGGGGCGGAGCTGCGCGCGCTCATCGAAGAGGAACTTGCTCCCTACGCCATGGACACGCCGGGCCGCGTGCGGCTCGCTGGTCCTCCGGTCCGCCTGACGGTGAATGCAGCGCTGTCGGTCTCGATGGTGCTGCATGAGCTGGCGACCAATGCCACCAAGCACGGTGCATTCTCGGCGCCCGGCGGGCAGGTGGATGTGGCCTGGGCGCGCGATCCCGTCGATGGCGAACTGCGGCTGGACTGGCGCGAGATCGGTGGCCCGCCGATAGCGGCCCCGCCGCCCTCCAGCGACCGCAACGGCGGCGGTTTCGGCTCGCGCCTGATCGCGCGAACGGTGCGCCAGCTAAGCGGCAGCATCGAATTCACCTGGGATCCGGTCGGCCTGCACTGCACGCTTCGCCTGCCAGCCGACCGCCTCGGTGCCGCCGCCATGGAAGATACCACCGACGCCGCGTAAGCGCCGTCCTCCATGCCGTTCGGCCATCTCGTCCCGGTCCGACCCGTTTCTGCTACCCCTGGGTTGGCTGGCCTAACCGGCTTCCTCGAGTCGAGCCTCCTGAGAGGATCGGCCTGGAAGGAGGAACTGGCGATAGCGAAGAGGCCGAGCCGCGAGGGGTTGAAGGTCCCGAACGTCAACACTCGCCTAACTCAGCCACCCGCCATCGGCTACCGAAGCGCGGCACGCAGGAGAGCGCAACGAACCAGCTGCGGGCGGCCCATCCGTTCCCTGCCGCCGGCGGTTCGCTGCACCAACGTCGCGGCAAGGCAGACGGCGTTACAAGGCGCTGGGCGGTCGAGCGCCGCCGAACCAACCCAATCGACTGAAGCACATCAATTCGCATCTTAACCAAATCATTATAATTCCGTCGCCCCGCAGCGAGGGATGGCCGTCCCGCGTGCCGGTAGAGCGAAGCCGTCCGTCACCTTCCAAGGCGGGCGGAACGCCTCACGGCAAGCCTGCGGGAGCTACCTAGATGTCCGGGACGAATATCGATCTCTCCACCTATATTCGCGTTGGCCGCTACGACC
This sequence comes from Siccirubricoccus deserti, assembly GCF_014283215.1. Classification (GTDB taxonomy): domain Bacteria; phylum Pseudomonadota; class Alphaproteobacteria; order Acetobacterales; family Acetobacteraceae; genus Siccirubricoccus; species Siccirubricoccus deserti. The sequence continues at coordinate 12,332 of NZ_JACOMF010000021.1, read as the reverse complement.
TGCCCGAGCCCACCCGGACCACCGCCCCGCCCAACAGCGTGCTGGCCCAGGAAGTCTCCGCCGTCACCTACAATCCCGATACCGACACGCTCTTCGTCGTCGGCGATGGTGGCACCTCCATCGTTCAGATCTCGAAAACCGGGCAACCCATCGATTCGATGACCCTGGCGACCGGCAGCAGCCCGCAGGGCACCGAATTCTATGATCCCGAGGGCCTGACCTATATCGGGAACGGGCAATTCGTGATGACCGAGGAGCGCGACAGGCGCGCCGTCGTCTTCACCTATGAAGCCGGCACCACCCTGGGCCGGGCGGATGCGAAGACGGTGACGCTCGGCACCAATGTCGGCAATGTCGGGCTGGAAGGCCTGACCTACGATCCGCTGACCAGCGGCTATATCTTCGTCAAGGAAGCCTCGCCCGCAGGCATCTTCCAGACCACGATCGATTTCGACGCCGGGACGGCGAGCAACGGTTCCGCCAGCACCGAGAACTCGGTCAACCTCTTTGATCCGGCGCTGCTCGGGCTCTCCGACATCGCCGATGTCTATGCCTTCTCGAACATCGCATCGCTGACCGGTACCGCCGAGGGCACCCACCTGCTGGTGCTGAGCCAGGAGAATGGCCGCATCGTCGAGGTGGACCGCGACGGCAACATCCTCAGCACGCTGAACATCGCGACCGATGCCGACAACCCCCTCGCCCTTGCCGACCAGCAGCATGAGGGGCTGACGATGGATGCTGACGGCAACCTTTATGTCGTCAGCGAGAATGGTGGCGGCGACTTCAACCACCCGCAGCTTTGGGTCTATGCGCCCTCCGCCACGCCGAACCAGGCGCCGACCGCCGTGGCACTGACCGGCGTCACGGCCTCGCTGGCCGAGAACACCAGCACCACGGCACGGGTGAAGGTGGCGAACGTCGTCGTTACCGACGACGGTCTCGGCACCAATACACTGTCGGTCAGCGGCGCCGATGCCGCGATCTTCGAGGCGGACAACACCGGCCTCTACATCAAGGCCGGCACCGTGCTCGACTTCGAGGCGCAGTCGAGCTTCTCGGTAACTGTCGCCGTTGACGACGCAAGCCTGGGCACGACGCCGGACGCGACGACGACCTATACCCTGACACTGACCGATGTGGTGAACGAGGCCGCGCCGGCCAGCCTCTTCATCTCCGAGGTCGCGCCCTGGTCGAGCGGCAACAGCCCGGTCGGCGCCGATTGGTTCGAGGTGACGAATGCCGGCTCCTCCGCGGTCGACATCACCGGCTGGCGGATGGATGACAGCTCCGACGTCTTCGCCCAGGCGGTCTCTCTCAGTGGCATCACCAGCATCGCGGCCGGCGAATCGGTGATCTTCATCGAGACCAGCAATCTTGCCGCGGCGCAGGCCCAGTTCATCGCAACTTGGTTCGGCGGCACCGCGCCGGCCGGGCTGCAGATCGGCGCCTACAGCGGCGGCGGCGTCGGGCTCAGCACCGGCGGGGATGCGGTGAACCTCTACAACGCCAGCGGCGAGAAGCAGGCGGGCGTGAGCTTCGGCGCCTCCCCCGCCGACAGCCCCTTCGCCAGCTTCAACAACGCGGCCGGGCTGAACAACGCTGAGATCACGCAGATGAGCGCGGTGCGTACCAACGGCGCCTTCGCCGCGGCGGAGGACGCATCCGAGATCGGCTCCCCCGGCACGGTCGGCCGGGTCTTCGTCTCCGAAGTGGCGCCCTGGTCCAGCGGCGACAGCCCCATCGGCGCCGACTGGTTCGAGGTGACGAACGGCACGGCCTCCACCCTCGACATCACCGGCTGGAAGATGGATGACAGCTCCGGCTCGCCAGCGGCGGCGGTGGCGCTCAACGGCATCACCACCATTGCTCCCGGCGAATCGGTGATCTTCATCGAGACTGCCGACCTTGAGGCGGCGAAGGCGGCCTTCCTGACCACCTGGTTCGGCGGCAACCCACCGGCCAATTTGCAGATCGGCAGCTACAGCGGCGGCGGCGTCGGCCTCAGCACTGGCGGCGATGCGGTCCACCTCTATGACGCCGGCAACGTGCTGCGGGCGAGTGTGACATTCGGCGCCTCCCCCAGCGGCCCCTTCGCCACCTTTGACAATGCCGCGGGGCTGAACGGCGCCACCATCACCCAGCTCGCCGCGGCGGGCACCGACGGCGCCTTCGTCGCGGCGGGCGATGCGACGGAGACCGGCTCGCCCGGCGCGATCGTGGCGGGGAACGAGGCGCCGACGACCCCGGCCTATACCCTACAGATCCTGCATGCCTCGGATTTCGAGGCGGGGGTGGAGGCGGTGAACCGGGCGCCGCAATTCGCCGCCATCATCGACAAGCTGGAGGACCAGGTCGCCAACAGCATCACCCTGGCCTCGGGCGACAACTACATTCCCTCGCCCTTCCTCAATGCCCAGGGTGATCCGGCGATGAACGCGGTGCTGCGGGAATTCTATGCCCAGCTCCTCGACGTGCCGGTCGAGACGCTCTCCGGCCTCACCTCCGATCTCGGCCGCGTCGACATCGCCATCATGAATGCGTTCGGCGTGCAGGCGAGCGTCCTAGGCAACCACGAGTTCGACCTCGGCACCCGCACCATCCTCAACGCCATCGACATGGTACGGTCGGGCAATGCCGCGACCTCGATCGGGGCGCTGTTCCCCTACCTCTCGGCCAATCTGGATTTCTCCGGCGATGCCGACCTCGCGCCGCTGTTCACCGCGGCGCTGCGCGACGCGGCGAGCTATGCGACGACGGCGGCCGACCTGGACCCGGCGAACATCGCGGCCGAGGCGGCGGACCAGCAGATCGCGCCCTGGACCACGATCCAGGAGGGCGGCGAGACCATTGGCGTGCTCGGCCTCACCACCCAGGTGCTGGCCAGCATCTCCTCCGTCACCGGGGTTCGGGTGCTGGACCCGGCCGGCGATGGCGGCGTGAACAATACCGATGAGCTGGCGCAGATCCTGCAGCCCTATGTGGATCAGATGACGGCGCAAGGGATCAACAAGATCATCCTGTTGAGCCATCTGCAGCAATATGGGCTGGAACTGGAGTTGGCGACCAAGCTTTCGGGCGTGGACATCGTCATCGCCGGCGGCAGCCATTCCGTCTTCGCGGATGAGACCGACAGGCTGACGGAGGGGGTGACTGCTGGCGAAACCTATCCGGTGATCCGCACCGGCGCGGACGGCAAGCCGGTCGCGATCGTCAATACCGGCGGCGAGTATTACAATGTTGGCCGCCTGGTGATTGGTTTCGACGAAGATGGCGTGATCCTGCCCGACAGCGTGGATCCAGCGGTGTCCGGCGCCTATGTGGCGGATGACGCGACCGTCGATTCGCTCTATGGCGAGGGCGAAGACCCCTATGCGGAAGGCACGCGCGGCGGCCAGGTGAAGCAGCTCACCGACGCCGTCGACGCAATCATCGACGCCAAAACTGCCGTCGTTGCCGGCTACACCGACGTCTATCTGCAGGGCCAGCGGGGTTTCACCCGCACGCAGGAGACGAATTTCGGCAACCTTACGGCCGATGCCAACCTCGCCTACGCCAGGTCGGTGGATGCGGCGACGGTCATCAGCATCAAGAATGGCGGCGGCATCCGCGAGGGCGTCGGCACCGTCGGCGCGGGCGAGATCCCGAGCTACGAGGCGCCGGAGGGAGGCCGCGTCACCCAGCTCGACATCGAGAACGCGCTGCGCTTCAACAATGGCCTCTCGCTGATCACGGTGACCGCGCAGGGGCTGCTCGACGTGCTCGAGAACGCGGTGCGCGGCGTGGCACCGGGTGCGACGCCGGGCAGTTTCCCGCAGGTTTCCGGCCTGAAATTCAGCTTCGACCCCAGCCGCCCTGCCGGGGACCGGGTGCTGAGCCTTGCCGTCGTGGATGACGAGGGCAATGTCATCGACGTGGTGGCGCAGGATGGTGCGGTGGTCGGCAATCTCGACCGCAGCTTCCGGCTGGTGACGCTGAACTTCCTGGCCGATGGCGGCGACGGATATCTCGGCACCAGCGGCGGCGCCGTGGTCACCCCGACCGACCGCGTGGACCTGTTCAACCCGGCCGATCCCAGCAGCTACACAACGGAAGGACGCGAGCAGAAGGCGCTTGCCGACTACCTGGCGGAGCATTACGGCACGCCGGAGACCGCCTACGGGGCAGCCGAGACGGCGCCGGAGCTCGATAGCCGCGTGCAGAACCTCTCGGCTCGCGCCGAGGACGTGCTGCCGGAGAGCTTCGCCTTCAACGGCACGGCGGACGCAGACAGCATGGCCGGCAGCGCCGGCGACGACCTGCTGAACGGTTTGGCCGGCAACGACACCATCGCCTCCGGCGCCGGCAATGACAGCATCGATGGCGGGGCGGGGCTCGATATCGCCATCATCGACGCGGTGCGGTCGGCGGCGACGGTGGTGAAGACCGGCTTCGACACCTGGACGGTGACGACCGTGGGCGGCACCGACACGGTGACGGGTGTGGAGCGGCTGCACTTCACCGATGGCGACCGTTCGCTGCTGCCGCTGGCGGATGATTTCCTCGGGACCCTTACCTCCAGCCCGCTTTTCCAGCATGCCGGTGGTACTGTGGCCTTCTGGACGGTGGCGGACGGCCTGGTCACTGCGTCCACCGGCCTCGGCGCCAGCGCCGCCGGCTGGTCGGCAGTGGCTGCCGGCGACCTGACCGGCGACGGCATCGCCGATGTGGTGTTCCAGAGCGGGGCCGGGGACATCACGCTCTGGGCGACCAGCCAGGGCGCGGTCACGGCCACGCAGGGCATCGGCATGCTGGGCGCCGGGGAAAGCTTCGCCGGCCTCGGCGACATCAATGGCGACGGCACGCAGGACATCCTGGTGCGCGGCGCCGATGATCGGATCTTGGCCTGGATGGTGTCGAACGGTGCGGTCACCGGCGTGACGACCGTGGGTGCCACGGACGCCGCCTGGACCCTTGCCGGCACCGCGGATGTGAACAGCGACGGCACGGACGACCTCATCTTCACCAGCACGGGCGGCGATGTTGCCGTCTGGCTGGTGCAGAACGGCGTCGCCATCGCCGGGCCCGGCATCGGCAAGCTGGCCGCGGGCTGGAGCTTCGGCGCGGTTGCGGATGTGGATGGCGACGGCCATCAGGATCTGGTGTTCAGCCATACGGACGGCGCGGTCGCCGCCTGGCGGCTGGACGGCAACGGGGCGGTGGCCTCGGCCGGCTCGGTGGGCAATCTTGCGGCGGGCTGGAGCCTTGTCGGCAGCGGCCACTACACCGGCGACGGCGTGGCCGACCTGCTCTTCGCCCACGGCGATAGCTACGCCTTCTGGGAAGTGCAGGACGGCGTCGCGGTGGCGGGCACCAGCCTTGGCACCACGGCGGCCGATTGGACCCTCGTCTGATGTCGGCATCCAGGGGTGCCCTGGGCGGCGGGGGCCTCACGCCCCCGCCAGCCGGGGCCATCCTGCCGCGGTTCCGCCACGCGGCGGCGCTGCTGCAGGCCACCTGGCGGCAGCACGGGCTGGCGGCGGCGGCGGCCTACGGATTCAGCACCGCGCTCCGCAAGGGGGCGCTGCTGCTGCGCCAGGTCGGCGCCCGCACGCGGGAGCAGAAGCTGCGGCAGGCGCTGCGCGCGGAGCGACAGGCGATCCCGGGCGGCCTGCCGCGCATCGCCGTCGCCATCACCGGTGGAATTGGTGACATCCTCGTCATCGGGCGCTTCCTGCGCGACCTGGAAGCCCATCTCGGCGGCGCGGATTTCGACATCTTCTGCCCGCGCCCGGCGCTCGCCGCCTGGGCACTGGGCGGCCTGCCGGGCCTCAGGCAGGCGCATTACGACATCCTGTTCGACGGCCTGCGGCACGAATACGACGTGGCGTTGCGCGCCAACCAGATGGTCGTTCTCTATCAGGAAGACCTGCGCTGGCAGACGGCGCGGGACAGCCCGGCCCTGGCGGAGGTGGCGGCCGCGCTGATCCGCAGCCGCCCATTAATCGACCCCTTCGTCGCGCAGCACCCCTGGCATGACAATTTCCTGGCGCAGAAGGCGGTATTCGGCGGCCGCAGCCGGCGGGACTTCCTGCACCACCTTGCCGGGCTGGAATATCGCGGGGACCGGATGGCGGTGCCGCAGGATGCGATGGCACTGTCCCGCTTCGGCCTGCGCCCGGGCGGCTACGTCACCGTGCACAATGGCTTCGACACGGAGTTCATCATCGCCGGCCGCCGGGCCACGAAATGCTACCCGCATTTCGACGCCGTGGTGGCGGAGCTGAAGGCAGCGCGGCCCGACCTCGCCGTCATCCAGCTCGGCACCGCCACCAGCACGCCCATCCCCTCCTGCGATCAGGTGCTGATCGGCCGCACCAGCATGCCGGAGGTGGCGGCGATCCTCGGCAACAGCCTGTTTCACCTCGACAATGAAGGTGGGCTGGTGCATCTGGCAGCTTCGCTCGGCACGCGGTCGGCCGTGGTGTTCGGCCCGACGCCGGTGGATTATTTCGGTTATCCGCAGAACCTCAATATCGCGCCGCCGATCTGCGGCGGCTGCTGGTGGATGACGCGGACCTGGATGGATAGCTGCGCCAAGGGCTACGGCACCGCGCTGTGCGTGCAGCACCAGACACCCGAGACAGTGGCCGGGCAGGTCCTGGCGGCGCTGACGCCGGCGGCGGAGGTGGTGGCGTGAGCCGCCCCGAGGCCGCGCTGGCGGAGATGCTGGAGGCGATGATCGAACAGCGGCTTGGCGGGCCGCTGCGGCGCATCCTGGCGAAGCTGGATGGCCCGGCCGAAAGCCAGCTCGGCCTGGGCCCGTGGGGTTATCGCGGCCATCCGGACCAGCCCTTCGGGCCGCTGAGCTACGCCCAGTTCGGCGAGGATCTGATCCTGCTGAACCTGTTCCGACAGCTCGGGGTGGACCGGCCGAGCTACCTCGATATCGGAGCGCATCACCCGGTCCATTGCAGCAACACCGCGCTGCTCTACGCGCAGGGCGGCCGCGGCGTTTGCGTGGAGGCGAACCCGAACCTCATCCCTGCCTTCGCCGAGCTGCGGCCGGAGGATGTGACGGTGAATATCGGCGTCGGCCCGGCGGAAGGCGAGCTGCCCTTCTACATGATCGACGCCTGGTCGGGCCGGAACAGCTTCGACCGCGCGGCGGCCGAGGCCTTCGTCGCGGCGCATCCGGAATTCTCGATCCGCGAGGTGCGGCGCATTCCGGTGATCACACTGGACCAGGTGGTGGCGCGACATTGCGGCGGCGCCTGGCCGGACTTGCTCAGCATCGACATCGAAGGCCAGGATGTCGCGGTGCTCGCGGCCTCCGGCCTGCGGCGCGGTGCGGGGCCACGGGTCATCTGTGCGGAAGTCGTGAGCGGAGGAGACCAGGACGCCGGGTCCGACATGGCGGCGCTATTACAGGAGCGCGGCTATGTTGAGGCGATCCGCACGGTGGGGAATTCGCTGTTTGTGGAGCGGGCCTAGCAGACTGCCGAAACCTGTGCCTGGCGTCCCGTACCGCACCCGGTTCTATGGGCAACAGGTTGGCTTGTACCGGCCTCATGAAGCCCGGACCGATTGCAGGTATGAGTAGTCGCCAAGCGGCGTCGCCCAAGTGGGCTGAGCGCAACTGCCCCCCCTGCCCTGCCTGGGCGCACCAGCAGATCGCGCTCAAGGCGCTGCCCCCGAACCGCGCTGCGGCAGCGCGGCAGGACGCAACCGCAGCCATCTCACGAGCGGTGCGGAGATGGAAGCCGGCGTTGGCGGCATAGGTCGCCGCCATGGCGGATTGCCGCACTCGCTCGGAAGGCGGCGACGCGGCGGTGGGCGTCCTGACCCGCTGAGTGGGCGCGCGCACGCCACTGGCGGCGACCGTCCTGCACCGAATCATATCGGCGCACGCATCCGGCGGCGCCTGACGGTTTCCTGTCGGGCCCCACTGCTCTAAGACGCCGCCGCATGTCCCTGCCCATCTCCCCTGCCATCCCGCGCGCCGCGCTGGTCACCGGCGGCGCCAGGCGCCTTGGCCGCGCCATTGCACTCAGCCTGGCCGGGGCGGGCTTCGACATCGCCATCCACTACGGCAGCAGCGCCGAGGCCGCGGAGGCAACCGCCAAGGAGATCCGCGCGCTCGGCCGCCGCGCCGTGACCCTGCGCGCCGAGCTCGGGCGGGAAGCCGAGGTGGCGGCGTTGCTGCCGGCCGCTGGCGCGGCGCTCGGCCCGCTCGGCGTGCTGGTGAACAACGCCAGCACCTTCGAGCGCGATGAATGGAATGATGCCACCCGCGCCAGCTGGGATGCGCATATCGAGCCCAACCTGCGCGCGCCCTTCGTGCTGTCCCAGGCCTTCGCCCGGGCACTGCCACAGGATGCCGAAGGGCTGGTGCTGAATCTGCTGGACCAGCGGGTATGGTCGCTCACCCCGCATTTCATATCCTATACCGTCTCCAAGGCAGGCCTCTGGGCGCTGACGCAGACGCTGGCGCTGGCGCTGGCGCCGCGCATCCGGGTCAACGCCATCGGCCCCGGCCCGGCCATGCCCAGCCCGCGCCAGACCCCGGCGCAATTCGCGGCGCAATGCGCCAGCGTGCCGCTGCGGCATGGCACCAGCGCGGAGGAGGTGGCGGGTGCGGCGCTGGCGATCCTCGGCCTGCCGTCGATGACCGGGCAGATGCTGGCACTCGATGGCGGGCAGCACCTGCAATGGGCGCCGGCCGGCGGCGCGGGAGCCATGGCGGAATGAGCTTCGCCCCGGATGCCGCGCGGCGGGTGCGGCTGGTCTTCGTTCGAGGCCTGGCGCTGCAGGCACGGCTCGGCGTGCACCCGCATGAGAAGGCGGCGCCGCAGCGCGTCGTCATTCATGTGGAGTTGGCGGTGGAGGATGATGCGGCGCCGGACAGGGTGGGCGCCGACGACCTGCGCCGCGTGGTCAACTATGGTGAGGTCGTGCGGGCGGCACGGGCGGCCGTCGCCGAGGGGCATACCCTGCTGGTGGAAACTCTGGCGGAACGAATCGCCGTGGCGGGGCTCGGTGATCCCCGGGTGTTGCGCGCCCGCGTAACGGTGGAAAAGCCGGATGCCTACCCTGATGTTGACGCAGTCGGAGTCACGATCGAACGGCAGCGTGGCTGAAACAGTTCTGTCACATCATTTGTCCACTGCAATCACATTTTCGTGATAACCAAGATACGGGCCGCGGATGAAGTTGCTGTTGACTTCGCCGGAAGCGCCATTCCGAAAATAAATCTTTCCATATCAGCGACTTAAGAAATTGCGTCATTTTTGTGCATTCCTTGGCAAGTGGCCGTCGGCAGCGGGATTCGACAGCTTCGCGGAACTGCATCCACAGAGTTGTCCACAGCTTTCGTGGAGAACCCACGCTTGCGGCGGACGAACCGCCCCCCCTAATCCCAGGCCATGAGCCTAGCCGACGATGCCGTGCCTGAATCCCCGCCGGACAGCCCGGTGATGGAGGGCGTGCGGGTCATCGAGGCGGCGCTGGCCACCCTGCCCTTCTCGCCCGGCGTCTATCGGATGCTCGATGCCCGCGGCGATGCCCTTTACGTGGGCAAGGCGCGGGCGCTGAAGAAGCGGGTCGCTGCCTATACCCAGATCGGCCGGCTGCCTGAGCGGCTGCGCCGCATGGTGCATGAGACCCGCAGCCTGGAGGTCATCACCACCGCCAGCGAGGCCGAGGCGCTGCTGCTGGAAGCCAACCTCATCAAGAAGCTTCGGCCGCGCTTCAACATCGTCCTGCGTGACGACAAATCCTACCCCTGGCTGGTGCTGACCGAGGACCACCCCTATCCGCAGATCGCCAAGCACCGCGGCGAGCGGCGCAAGGGCGCCAGCTACTGGGGCCCCTTCGCCAGCGCCTGGGCGGTGAACCAGACGCTGACCGCATTGCAGCGGGTGTTCCTGTTGCGGAGCTGCCGCGACACGGTGTTCGACAGCCGCGACCGGCCCTGCCTGCTGTACCAGATCCGCCGCTGCTCCGCCCCCTGCGTCGACCGCATCAGCGCCGAGGACTACGCCGGGCTGGTGGAGCAGGCGAAGCAATTCCTCTCCGGCGAGACACCCACGATTCAGCGTGAACTGGCCAAGGAGATGGAGCAGGCGGCGGAGGCGCTGGAATTCGAGCGCGCCGCGGCGATCCGCGACCGGATCCGCGGCCTGACCCATGTACAGGGTCGCGACCGCATCAACCTGGACGGCGTCGGCGACGCCGATGTGGTGGCGTTGCACCAGCTGGCGGGACAGACCTGCGTGCAGGTGTTCTTCTTCCGCGGCGGCCGCAATTACGGCAACCGTCCCTTCTTCTTGGCCAAGGGCGAGCAGCCGGCGGAGGAGGTGATGGGCGCCTTCCTCGGCCAGCTCTACGACGACCTGCCGCCGCCGCCGCTGGTGCTGCTGAGCCACGCCCCGCCGGAGCAGGCGCTGATCGCCGAGGCGCTGAGCATCAAGGCCGGTCGCAAGGTGGAGCTGCACCGGCCGCAGCGCGGCGAGAAGCGGGCCGCGGTCGAGCATGCCGAGACCAACGCGCGCGAGGCGCTGGAGCGGAAACTGGCGGAGGGCACCGCGCAGGAGGCGCTGCTGCAGGGCGTCGCCCGCGTCTTTGACTTGTCGGCGACGCCGGAGCGGATCGAGGTCTACGACAACAGCCACATCCAGGGCACCAATGCCTATGGCGTGATGATCGCGGCCGGGCCGGGTGGCTTCCTCAAGCAGGCCTACCGGAAATTCTCCATCAAGGGCGAGATCAGGCCCGGAGACGACTTCGCCATGATGCGCGAGGTGTTCGAACGCCGCTTCGGCCGCGCCCTGAAGGAGGACCCGGAACGCGAGGGCGGTACCTGGCCCGACCTGGTGCTGATCGACGGCGGCCTCGGCCAGCTCAACGCGGCGCGCGAGGTCTTCGCCGAGATGGGCGTGCATGACGTGCCGCTGGTGGCGATCGCCAAGGGCCCGGACCGCGACGCCGGCCGCGAATGGTTTCACCGCGCCGGCGCCGCGCCCTTCCAGCTGCCGCCGCGCGACCCGGTGCTCTACTACCTGCAGCGGCTGCGCGACGAGGCGCACCGCTTCGCCATCACCACCCATCGCGCCGGTCGGTCGAAATCCCTGATCCGCAGCGAGCTGGACGACATCCCCGGGGTGGGCACGGCGCTGAAGCGGAAGCTGCTGAACCACTTCGGCAGCGTGCGCGGGGTGCGCAACGCGGCGCTGGAAGATCTGGCCAATGCGCCAGGGGTGGGGCCGACGGTGGCGCGAAAGATCCACGGGCATTTCCACCCGGGCGCCGGGTAGCCGGCGGCGCCAAACGCCATTCCCGCGTCAGACGGGCGCTTTCGCCGTGGGGCGCGCGGGGGCAGGCCGTCGCGGCGGTTCGCCCGGCGCCGCATCCTGCCGCCCCAACGTGACGCTCGGCGACGCCGCTATCCCGCCGGGACGGCGGGTATTGGAGGTGAGCGGCGCCGAGAGCGCCCGATGCGTCGCCATGAGGGCGACCAGGGTGGCAACGCCCAGCGAGCGATGGCATTCCATGCTGGCGTCCTTCCTAATGCAGCGAGGATGGCGGTGGCGTCCAGTCATCGGCCGGGCGGTCCGGCGGCGCCTCGGGCGCGGCGCGGTGCGGGAAATGCAGCCCGGCCCGGCGGAACAGCACCCCCAGGCCGGACAGCGGCCCGAGCGCGAAATCGGCGGCGGCGGCCGGCAGCAGGTCGACACCAAGCCGGCTGGCGGCCAGCGCCGTCTCGCCGCCCTGCGCCAGGCGGGCGGCATGCATCAGCCGCAGTTCATCGGCCGACAGGCAGGAGCAGCGCGGGGCGTGCACCTCGATCTGCCGCTGCGCCGTGCGGGCGATCACGCACATGAATTGGTCCAGGGAGGCGGCCGCGTCGGTGGGCCCGGCCATCGCCATCGTCTGGCGCAGGCGGGGCATCGGGTCGGCCCATTGCCTTATGTCCGCGACCCACCAGCGAAGCGCCAGCAGGAAGACGGATTCGGCGGGGTCCAGGGCGGTGGTCGCCGTCGGATAACCGCGCAGGATGCGCGGTGCGAATGGCAGGATTCGGCCCATGTGCATGCTCCGCTATGGCGGAGCCCTTTTAGAGTAATTGAGAATGCGTCGCAACTGCATTCATTAAGGGGAAGCTGCCGACCTGCTTCAGACCATCGAATGCTCTGTTGAAACCCTGGCTTGGCTGGGTACTTTGGGCGGCTATCTTGGGATGAGCGGTCCGGAGGTGGTCGATGCGGACGCTTTCGAAGTCGGCGCTGCGGGTGGCCGGTGAGGCGCTTGCGGTGGGGCGGACGGCACTGCCTGCCTATGGCAGCCACTACTCG
>NZ_JACOMF010000209.1 GCF_014283215.1 Siccirubricoccus deserti | reverse complement strand
GACAACGTCCTATATCGGGAAGCCGTGGGATACGTTGGTCCGCAAATCTCCATCGCCAGTTTGCACTGGTGTCGGAACGCGCAGCAACACAAAACCAGGTGGCCTCCACCGTGATGGGGGAGCTCTCGACCATAGCAAACACAGGGTCCGCCGGCGGCACCTGGGCAGGTGCCGCCGCGGCCCTCACCGTCCTTGAGACGAGATGCAGGCCCAGGTGGAAGACCCGAACATTATCTACAGGGTCGCGGATGCGCCCTGACGGCTCCGATAGAGAGGGGTTCTTCCACCTGGCACCGGCCCCTCGACGAAGGGCCGGTAATCGCCACCGCTCTTGATGATCGCGTGCACGACGCGGGCCATCTTGGCGGTGATGGCGGTGAACGCCTTGCGCCGGAGGTCCGGATCCTCCCGGTCCTTGGCGACATAGCGCTCGAACTTGGCGCGGAAGCTGTTCTCCCGCTGGCGGATGGCAACCTGGGCGGCCATCCACAATGTCCTGCGCAGGCGGGCGTTGCCGCGCTTGGACAGCTTGGTCTTGCCGCGGAACTGGCCGGATTGGTGGGTGGCGAGATCAAGGCTGCAGAACTTCAGGAACTGGCGATGGTGGCCGAAGCGGCGCAGATCACCGGCCTCGGCCAGGATGGCCAGCGCATTGATCGGCCCGATGCCGGGCACCTGCTGCAGACGCTGGAAGTCGGCGTGCTCACCCAGCAGTTCGCCCGCGAGGCGCTCAATGGTGTCGCGCTGCTGGATCAAATGCCGCGCCTCAGCAAGGACGAGGCGAAACATGGTGATGGCCGGGGCATCGGCCGGGATCGGCAAAGCGATCGAGCTCTGGGCGGTCTCATAGATGTCGCCGAGCAGGCGGGCCTTGGAGACCTTGCGGCCGGCGACGTCCCAGGCAGCCTCGATAAAGGCTTCCTTGCTCAGGGCGGTGATGCTGGCCGGCACGGGAAAGCGCTCAAGAAGAGCGAAGAACCAATCGCTGCGAGTGTTATTCCGGAAGCGGTCGACCTCGGGAAAGTAGAGCGGCAGGTAGTGGGTCTGGATGCGATGGAGCGCCTCGGTCTTGGCCTTCGAGACCACCTCATGGGTCATCGACAGCTCCTGGATGTCGTTGATCCCGTGCTCCAGCGGGTCGTGGTAGGGCTTTGCCGCCCCGATCCGCAGCATGTGCAGGATCACCTGGGCGTCCTTGGGATCGTTCTTGTCCCAGCCGTTGTGCAGAGCCTCGCGCGTCCGGGCCAAGGCAACCGAGGAGATCAGCCGGACATCGAAGCCGGCTCGCACCAGGCGCCAGGCGAGAGGGCGGTGGTAGTGCCCAGTCGGCTCAAAGCCGACCGTGACCGGGCGCGCCAGGGCCTGCAACTCGGCAACCAGCCGGTCGTGCTCGGCCCGGGTATTGGCCACTGTCAGGCGCCGGCGGCGCCGGGCATCTGGCACCTCGATCAGCACCTCGTTGCGCTGCTTGGCGACATCAATGGCGACAAGGGCCGCCGCTTGGGGTGTAGG
>NZ_JACOMF010000208.1 GCF_014283215.1 Siccirubricoccus deserti | reverse complement strand
CCGATTGCCTTGGCGATCCACTCCCCCTTTGGCGCCAGCTTTTCCAACGTGACGGCGAGCGCAAGCGCGGCGACGAGCGGCAGGTTCATGACACCGACCACGAACAGCAGCACCATCAGCATCCAGCAGCAGCCGATGCAGTACATCCCGTGCCGCAAGCCCATGACGAAGGCGCCGCCCGTGCCCTTTCGCCATTCCCCCATCAGGAACGCGAGCGGTGAGCGGCAGCGTGTCAGGCAAGTGCTCTTGAGCGGCGTGAACTGATACACCCCCGCCCCGAAGAGCAGCCCGGCAGTTAGCGCGGGATTCGTGCTCACCATCATCGGCGAAACGAGACCCACGGTTTGTAACAGCCAGTGCACCGTTGCGGCAACGGCGCTGAATGCCGCCCAGGCCAGCACGTAGGCCCCGGCGAACGCCCAGGTCGCGGCACGGCTGCCGCCGCGCTGCGCCAACTGCGCGAAGGTGAGGATCATCGGCACTGCCGAGGGCAGCATCATCGCTGCCATCATCACCGACCACATCAGCACTACCGCGGCCGCCGTGCCCACACTCCAGGCCGCCGACGCGGGCATCATCAGCCGCGCCAGCGGGCTGCCCATGTTCAGCACCGCCCAGGCGAGGAACGCCCAGGCCAGTGCCGCCGCCGCAAGCAGGATGGCGGCGACGGAACCCTGGCGGCGGACGGGTGTCGTGGTGGACATCGTGATCTCTCCGTCAGGAATGGACGGACCCGCTGGGCGGCGGGCAATGGCACGGCTCCCTTAGGCGGCCAGGGCACCGCGGTTCGCGCCGCGGATCACACCACTCTGGGTCATGTGCAACTCGAACCACGAGCCGTAGCTGTCTTCGAGCCTCATTGGCACGGTGCCTTTCGCCTCCGACCAGCCGCGCCCGATCTCACTCACCTCGTATTCGAAACCATTCGGTTGGAGGATGCCGACGCGGTGCTCCGCGCCGGTTACCGGGTTGCGGATCGGCTCGCCACGCGTCTCAGCCAGCCCCTCCGCTCGGCACTGCGCGGTACGGGCCTCCATGTCGATTTCGATCTCGACCCTGGTGTAGACGGGCTCGTGGATGGTGTCGCACATCTTGGCGTACACCCAGAAGCCGGTCGCCATCTCCTCGGTGTCCTGCCCCGTGAGGATGCGGAGCAGGGCGTCGCGCTGGGCCGGGTTCGCCCGCTCATCCACGAAGGGCTGCATGACGCCCTTGCCCATGTGCACCGGGCCGGGCCAGGAGACGATGATGCCGCCCTTCACCCCGTCGAGGGCCACCTCGCCGAAGCGCCCCCTGTCGATCCGGGTGAACACGACGGCGCGGCAGTCGCCGTAGGTTGGAAGGGCGTTGAACTGGCACGGGCAGCCGTAGGCGCAATTGCAGTTGGCGAAGGTCATCCCGTGGGCTTCCCACTCGGTCATCGCTCTGCTCCCTTTCGTGACGGGCCGAACTCGGCACGAACTCGGTACAATGCACCCGGCCACCGGCCATGCCGTGTCCCGCAGGGTCATCTTCGGAGTCGGTGAGGGCG
>NZ_JACOMF010000207.1 GCF_014283215.1 Siccirubricoccus deserti | reverse complement strand
GTTGCCGCAACGGTGCACTGGCTGTTACAAACCGTGGGTCTCGTTTCGCCGATGATGGTGAGCACGAATCCCGCGCTAACTGCCGGGCTGCTCTTCGGGGCGGGGGTGTATCAGTTCACGCCGCTCAAGAGCACTTGCCTGACACGCTGCCGCTCACCGCTCGCGTTCCTGATGGGGGAATGGCGAAAGGGCACGGGCGGCGCCTTCGTCATGGGCTTGCGGCACGGGATGTACTGCATCGGCTGCTGCTGGATGCTGATGGTGCTGCTGTTTGTGGTCGGTGTCATGAACCTGCCGCTCGTCGCCGCGCTTGCGCTCGCCGTCACGTTGGAAAAGCTGGCGCCAAAGGGGGAGTGGATCGCCAAGGCAATCGGGCTCGCCCTCGTGCTTGGCGGCGCCTGGGTCATCGCCGCCGGGATAGGACACGCTCCTATAGGACACGGCTAGGGTCTGATGTCTCCGGGTTCGGAGGAGCGGAGGACCTTCTGCTACGCCCCCAGCATATCCACCCAGTCGCGGCAGAAATGCCAAACTTCTTCAATCCGCGGTGCGTCAGCGTGCGTGCCTCCTTTCCCCGATTCGGTACCCGTGCTGTTGTGGTCCGTGGTAATGATTTCCGGCCGCGGGCGCGCACGCGATCGAGGAGTCCGCCCACAAAAGTCCAAGGAGAGACCCCAATGACGCTGGAACGGACGATCCTGTTGGTGGTCGGTGTGATCGTGCTCGGGAGCACGCTTCTAGCCGCCCTCCACGACATCCGCTGGCTCTGGCTAACCGGGGCAATGGGCCTGCATCTCGTGCAGGCGTCCTTCATCGGGCTCTGCCCGGTCGTGGCGCTGCTCAGAAGGGTAGGGCTGCCGTCTAAGGCCGGGTTCGCCTAAGCGACCATCGCCCGGTGTCCCTGTAAGGGCGACCAATCGCCGGAGCGGAGCAGGTGTCCATGGCCGCCGCGGAACGACGGATGGTGCTCACACCGGACCTCGTGGCCCGTGCTGCACGCGCGGTGCCTGACTCGGGACCGCTCCCAGCCTCCGCCTACCTTGCCGAACTCCTGGCTGGCCCATCTGGGATGTTCGTTGGCGATGGTGCAGCAGAGCATTGATCACGGCTGGGGCTAACCCGCTAGCCTTCGTCGAGCGTGAAGGCGACCTTGAGCGTCACTCGGTGGTGCCCGACCTTCCCGTCCTTCACCTCGCCATGCACTTGGACCACCTCGAACCCCTTGATGTTGCGCAGGGTGGCGTGGCCCTCGGGATCGCGTTCTGAATGACGTCGGAGACGCTGGAACTAGAGGTTCCGACAAGCTCCACCAGTTTGTAAACGTCCTTGGCCCTGAAAGAGCTTTCCCGCGTTCCGCGCTGGTCATCCCAGGGCGGCATCCGCCGATCTGCGCCATCGCCGCAGCATGGCATAGCGGCGCCTACACTGAGTTCGGCCCCGACCGCTCCGGCGCGAGTCCATAGCGACCGCGCCTGAACTATGCACACCGATGGCGCCAGCACCCGTCAGGCGACTAGCACTACTTCGGCACTTTCATTCGCGCTTGTGTAGGTCGATGAACTCGCGGCATCTGGGACATCGCAGCCGGATGGCGGCAGCGAGCTGAGCCAGCAGT
>NZ_JACOMF010000206.1 GCF_014283215.1 Siccirubricoccus deserti | reverse complement strand
CCCGGATCATTCACGTGGGCTGACGGGCATGGTGCAAGCCGCTGACCGGCAATAGATTTCGGCTGCGACACTCGAAACCAGCCGTTTGCGGAGACCATGCCCGCCAAGGTTGAACCTACGCCGCCCCTCCCTGGCCTGTCACCGGTCGGCGGCAAGCCCCTGGTCGCGCGCTTCGATGGCGGGCGCCTGTCCTCCGATGGCGGCGTGCTGGCGCTGCGCGAGATCGAGCGCCGCCTCGGCGTCGCCGATCGTCTGGCCGCCTGCCTCGAGGACCCGCGGGCATGGGAGCAGGTCAGGCACGGCCTGGCCGACATCATTCGCTTCCGCTTGCTGATGATCGCGGCCGGCTACGAGGACGGCAACGACGCGGCGGCGCTGCGCCACGACCCTGCCTTCAAGCTCGCGCTCGACCGCCTGCCGGACGCCGCGGCGCTGTGCTCGCAGCCGACCATCTCGCGCCTCGAGAACCTGCCCGACCTCCGTGCTCTCTTGCGCATGGGACGCGCCATGGTCGGGCTCTACTGCGACAGCTTCCGCCAGGTCCCGCGGCGGATCGTGCTCGACCTCGACGACACCTTCGACGCGGTGCACGGGGGACAGCAGTTGCGCCTGTTCAACGCCTACCACGACGAATACGGCTTCCAGCCGCTCGTGGTGTTCGACAGCGAGGGCCGCCCCGTGGCCGCCATGCTGCGGCCCGCACGCCGCCCGAACGGCGCCGAGGCCCGCGGCTTCCTCCGCCGCCTGGTGCGCGAGATCCGCGGCCACTGGCCGCGCGTCGAGATCCTCATCCGCGCCGACAGCCACTTCTGCGCGCCCGAGGTGCTGGACTTCTGCCGCGCGGCGCGGATCGACTTCGTGCTCGGCGTCGCCGCCACCACGACGCTGCGCGGGCAGGTTGCAGCGCTGGAGGAGAGCACCGCCGCCCACCAGGCAGCCCGGCCCGGGGAGGGCAAGCTGCGCCGCTACAAGGCGGTCTTCGACGGCGCCCGGAGCTGGTCCCGCGTCGAGCGCATCATCGCCCGCGTCGAGGCCGGACCGCAGGGCACCGACACCCGCTTCGTCGTCACCAGCCTCGCCAGCGGCGACCCGCGCAGGATCTACGAGGAGATCTACTGCGGCCGCGGCCAGGCGGAGAATCACATCAAGGCCTGGAAGCGCCACCTCGCCGCCGACCGCACCTCATGCATGAAGGCCACCGCCAACGCGTTCCGCCTGCTGCTGCACACCGGCGCCTACTGGCTGCTCTGGTCGCTCCGCAGCCTGATGCCGAAGCGCTCCGCCTGGCGCGTCGCCCAGTTCGACACCTTGCGGCTGCGCCTCGTGAAGCTCGCCATGCGCGTCGTCGAGCTGAAGACCCGCGTCACCCTGCATCTGCCGGCCGCCTGCCCCGAACAGGCCATCATACGCCTCGTGCTCGACCGCCTGCCGCGCCTCACCTGTTGAGCCGCGGGGCACGTGCCCCAGCCGAACCCTCGTCGCAACCCGCCAGCCCCGCGATCCGCACCTGAACCCCGGCCAATAGGACCGGCGCCGATCCCGCTCGCCCGCACAACCACGGCGCGAGCCGCGCGCCAGCCAGGGGACGCGCGTCACCGCCGCCGTGAATGATCCGGG
>NZ_JACOMF010000205.1 GCF_014283215.1 Siccirubricoccus deserti | reverse complement strand
TAGGCCCATGTCTGGACGGTCCCCGCCCTGCAAGCATGATTTCGTCGGCTGACTCAGCGGCGCGCTTGCGGTCATGTCTTCGGCCTCTCGATGCCACCCTGCGGCGGCGGGCCTGGATAGGTTCCGCGGATCGGGTCCCATACAAACGTCCGCTCTCGGGAGGAGCGGTGGGCGTACCGGGCTGGTCCGACCCTGGTCGCGTCGACCGTCTTCGCCATCCTCCTCGATCACACCCGCAAGCTCGCCGTCTCCGCAGTGCGGCCGATCAGGCCGGCACCGCTGAGCCCTTCCGGTAGGTCTCACCGCGGGCCATCACCACCCAGGCGATCCTTGCCGTCTTGTTCGCCAGCGCGGTGGCGACGACGTTCCACGGCCGCCGCGCCAGCATGTCCGCCAGCCAGGGCGTTCGGTTTGCCGGCCGCGCCCGCATCCAGCGCAGCACCGCCTGTGCGCCGGTCACCAGCAGCCGGCGCAGGTAGCCATCCCCCCGCTTGCTGATGGGCCCGAGCCGCTCCTTGCCACCGCTCGAGTGCTGCCTCGGCACCAAGCCGATCCAGGCCGCGAAGTGCCGGCCAGATGCGAACTGAGCCGGGTCGGGTGCAGTCGCTGCTATGGCGGATGCTGTGATCGGCCCGATGCCTGGGATCGTGGCCAGCCGCCGGCTCATCTCATTGGCCCGATGCCAGGCGAGGATCCTGGCCTCGATCGCAGCTTCGCGCGCCTCTGCTTCTGCAAGCTGCAAACCGAGTTCATGGATGACGTCGCGGGCCAAGTCCGGGAGATCGGCCGGAGCTGCGTTCAGCGCTTGTTCGAGCAACCGCCGCAGGCCGGCGCGACCCTGTGCGCCGACGACACCGAACTCGGCGAGGTGGGCGCGGATCGCGTTACCGAGCGCGCGGCGCTGGGCGATGACAAGGCTCCGCGCACGATGGAGCATCAGGACTGCCTGCTGCTCGCGTGCCTTCACTGGCACGAACCCCATGGTCGGCCGCATCACCGCCTCGCAAATTGCCGCGGCATCAGCTGCGTCATTCTTGTTGCGCTTCACATAAGCCTTCACGTAGCTCGGTGGCACGAGCCGCACCTCGTGGCCAAGCGCCTGGAGTTCGCGCGCCCAGTGGTGCGCCGTCGCGCACGCCTCAATGCCAACGATGCATGGTCCAAGCGCCCGAAAGGTATCCAGCACCTGACCACGCCGAACACGCTGGCGCAGCACGGGCTTGCCCGTCGCGTCCGCGCCGTGGATCTGGAACATGTGCTTGGCAATGTCCAGGCCGATCGTCACCACCTGCATGTTGGCCGCCTCCTAGCTTCGATGCACCGCCGGCCAGCTTGGCACAGTCGGTACGTGGAAGCGGGGACCGTCCATCCCATCAGACAGACATGGTTCGGCCGCTCCGGCCGCAGTCGCACACAGGCGCCGTCAGCCAGCCACAGCCGCCCGCGTTTGGGCTGCCGGGCAGGCACCTTCAGCCCCGCACGGCGCCAGATGCGCTCCGCCCGCTTGCGATTGCACCGCCAGCCCTGAGTGTCCGTCCGGGGACAGGTGCTATGATTTGAATGGGTTGTGACTGGCCTGTGGGCGGCCGGGGCGGGAAGAACTGCGGCGATGTGGACGCAGGAGAACCGG
>NZ_JACOMF010000204.1 GCF_014283215.1 Siccirubricoccus deserti | reverse complement strand
GGCGCGTAGATCTTCGGACAGGGTTCTCGCCATGCAAGCTGGCCTCCGTGCCCAGCAGGCACGGTGAATCAGATTTCGCGCCGGGCGGGAATCCTCAGCGACTCTGAATGGTCAGATTTCGCTCTAGGCCGAGGGACTGGGGCGGACGAATGAATGAGAATGCCGGGCGTGCAGACGGTCCTGGTTGCCAGCGGCAGTGGCGACGATGCTGGCCGACCCAACGCTGGCGGGGATCCCTGTCGTGATTTTGCGCAGCGCGCCCGAAGTCGGCCTGCGTGATCGGTTCAACGGCAACGCAGCCTTGCGCACAAACCGCTTCCCGACACCCAGGTCCTTGACGTAGTCCGACGCGTACTCGAGAGCGCCATCGCCTGATGCGGCACTTGGTCGCACCGGGCTTCCAAAACTACGCCGGCCTGTGCACGCAAAGCCGGTGCCGCTTCCACGCCACAGCGATGCCGTCCGAGCGGAGCATCGCCCTGTTTTGCCTGAGCGGGCGCTCCTCTCGACTATTGCTGCCCCGGCAATGGTGGTGGCGTCGAGCCGGCCAGCAACGCCGTGCGCGCCGCGGCGAGAACGGCCCCGCCACCCCGCTCCGGCCGCAGCAGAAGCAGCAGCAGCGACCGCCCTGTGACCATGAAGGGATGTCCGAACTCGAAGGGCTCTGGCTCCTCGATCTCTGGCCGGTTTGTGTCCACCAGCAACAGCCAACGTTGCCCAGCCGGTGGTTCGGGCAGCGAGAACTCGACCACGCCATGGTGAGCATTCAGGATCAGAAGAAGCGTCGCATCCGAGGCTGGACGACGAATGCCGCTGGCCTGCGCCCGTCCGTCAAGCAGAACACCGAAGCACCGCGTATTCGGATCGGCCCAGTGCTCCTGGTCCATGTCGGTGCCGGAGGGTGTTATCCAGGTCGCATCCTTAACTCCGACTTCTTCGTTGTAGGTGCCGGACAGGAAGCGGCTGCGCCGCAACACCGGGAAGCCTTGCCGCAGGGCGATCAACTTGCGGACGAAGGCCGCAAGGTCTCTGCTCTGTGGCTCAATGCCCTCCCAATCCACCCAGTTCAGTTCGTTGTCCTGGCAGTAGGCGTTGTTGTTGCCGCGTTGGGTGCGGCTGAACTCATCGCCGGCCAGAATCATGGGCGTTCCCTGGGAGAGTAGCAGGGTGGCGAGGAGGTTGCGCTTTTGCCGCTCGCGCAGCGCCTGGATCTCCGGGTCGTCAGTCGGTCCTTCGGCACCGTGGTTCCAGGAAAGGTTGTGCGAATGGCCGTCGCGGTTGCCCTCGCCATTCGCCTCGTTGTGCTTGTCGTCGTAAGAGACAAGATCGTTCAGAGTGAAGCCGTCATGCGCGGTGATGAAGTTCACGCTGGCCCAAGGCTTGCGCCCGCGGCGGTTGAACTTGTCGCCCGAGGCAGTGAGCCGCGCAGCAAGCTCGGCTGCCATACCTTCGTCACCCTTCCAGAACGCCCGCACCGTGTCGCGGAAGCGGTCGTTCCATTCCGCCCAGCCCGGCGGGAAGCCGCCCACCTGATAGCCGCCCGGGCCGCAATCCCAAGGCTCGGCAATGAGCTTTACCCGGCTCAGTACCGGGTCCTGCCGGCAGCTGTCGAGGAAGCCGCCGCCCTCGTCGAAGCCGTAGGGTTCGCGGCCAAG
>NZ_JACOMF010000203.1 GCF_014283215.1 Siccirubricoccus deserti | reverse complement strand
GAAGCGCTGGATCGTTGAGAGGACCATCTCGTGGCTGAACCGCTGCCGTCGCTTGGCCAAAGACTGGGAGTGCCTGAACCGCACCAGCCTCGCATTCCTGCGCTGGGCCTCCGTTCGCCTCATGCTGCGAAGGCTCTGCCAGACAACAACATGATCCCGGACAGACACTTACCACCGCTAGGTCCGTCCTGCCCCGGCCAAGACCATCTGCCCGCGGCGGCCACGCCGTGGGCGCCATCCCCATGAAGGGCCACTCAGGCGCAGACAGCACCAGCGGCATCGCGCCCCAGCTTTTTTCTCAACGACGTGGAAGGGACCGAGTCATGGACCAGCCCAAGCTGATCCTTCGGCGCAGCCTGGCGCCTGTCACACCTGCCGCCGCGCCGGCGCCCAGGCCGCCCCAGAGCCTGCTGACGCCGGAGGATGTGGCCGTCCGGCTCGGCGTCAGCCGCAAGGCGCTGGAGCGCTGGCGCGGCACCGGTGATGGCCCGCGCTTCGTGCGGCTCGGCCACAAGACCATCCGCTACCGGGTGGAGGATGTGGACGCTTTCGTGGCCGAGAGGCTCTGCGTCAGCACCGCGGCCTGACCGCAGGCGACCACCAGTACCAGCAAACTGACCCCAACGCCGAGATGGGCGTTGGGGCACCTTCGCGCAGTTCTGACTGCTTGTGCACCTCATGTAGCGCAAGCGCCATTGTTGTCCTTCGGCAGCGTAGCGGACGGGTTGCCGAGTTCGCGCTTACCAATGTCGGCCCCTCCATCATCACCAACAGAGGCTCTCGTACGGCACTCCGTCACCATCGCTGTCCGCGCGGCTCAGGCCGCACCGGATGGGGTGGAAGCGGGCTCCGGCGCAGCTTGCCATCTCGCGGCAGTAGCGCTTGGCGCCGCTGCGGCCAGGCTACCCAGCCGCTCCCCGAGGGATTTTCTCTCCGGCGCTCTCACTATATTTCGTCGGTTGCGGCGGTTTAGGATGCCTCCGCCGGGCCTCACCCGAACCGGTCCGGCGGGGAGGAGCCATGATCGGCCTCGTCAAGGCGCTGCTGCTCATCGGCGGCGCGGCTTTGGGCGCTGGGGCGCTGTCCGCGCCACCAGCGTCGGCTCAGGGCCAGCAGCAACCCGCCGCCGCGACTGTCGTGAGGATCGACGGCTCGACCGGCGTGGCTCCGTTGGTCTCGGCCCTGGCACGCGAATACGAGCGGCGCACGCCGGGAGCCTTGATCCAAGTTGGCGGTGGGATGGGCACGCGGGCGCGCATCGACGCGCTCGCGTCTGGTGCCATTGACATCGCCATAGCCAGTCACGGCCTCAGGGTGGACGAGCTGACGCGGCGCGGCATGGCGGTGGCGGAGGTCGCCCGCACTGCGGTGGTATTCGGCGCCCACGCGGGCGTCTCCGACCTCCCGGGCCTCACCTCCGAGCAGGTTTGCGCCATCTATCTTGGCGAGCACGCCAACTGGCGTGCATTAGGCGGACCCGACCTGCCGATCGTCCCGATGACCCGGCCCGACACAGAGGTGGATGCTGAAGTGGTCCGCGAGGGCATCGCCTGCCTTAGGTGTTTGATCCCAGGGTTTGATGGTGCAGTCTTCTCCCAGGCATGGAAGGACGCGCTATGGGCCAGGTTCTCCACGGCAGCCACCACGACAGAGGCGGTCCGTCGCGCGATCCAGCATAGTCAAGCGA
>NZ_JACOMF010000202.1 GCF_014283215.1 Siccirubricoccus deserti | reverse complement strand
AAAGGCCCGGCTTTCCGGCCACACAGGTGACGGCCTTGGCGGCACTGTACCTGAGAGACGCCGGCCAGGCCGCTTCGGGCCGCCACTTGGCCGCCTTGTCTCCCGAGGCCATTTTGGCAGTACGGATCGTCCCGAGAGCGACTGGGAAGGCCGGCGCAGCCATCGCGACGCATCGATGTCAATGATGAACCGGATGCGGGCGGGTCCGGGCTCGGGATGGCCGTCTTGCTACCGGCGATGCTGGCCGGACCATGGTCCGGATCAGACGAAGCCGAGTGCCTTGCGCTGGTCCGGCCAGTCGAGCGGAATGCGGGTATCCCGCATCAACTTCGAAGCCGTGAGGCCGGCCGGCTGACGACCATCAAGGATGGCCTCCACGATGTCAGGCGCGAGCCACGCCAGCCGGACCAGCCGCGTGGCATAGGATTGTGAGATGCCCTGCTCCGCCGCGAAGCCTGTCAGGCTCGGTGCCTTGCTTGATACCAGCGCCTCGCGCAGCGCACAGGCTTTGGCGACCAGCCGCACCAGCGACGGATCCGACCGATCCGCCGCGACGGTCGATCCCACGAGCAGCGCCATCTCCCGACCGGCTCGCCGCAGCGCTACCGGCTCTGTGAGGCTGATCCGGGAATCTTCTCCACCACCCTCGTCGCTGCCGGTGCGCTTCGCTGGAAGGCGCTTCGCGCCGAGCTGCAAGACCAGCCGGCGCGGCGCGAGATGGATCGTGATCTCGTGCCGCTGCACCGCAACCTGGCCCCCAAAAGCCAGCAAGGTCTGGCGTTGCATGCCGTGGCCCTGCTGGTGCCAACGGCTGGCCAGGCTCTGGGCTGCAGTCAGGATCCGGCGCTGATCCGCACCCTCCGCCGGAAGCACCGCTGCCGACCGCAGCGCATCGAGCAGCTCCGGCCCATTGGTGAGGAAGCGGGCGATCCTCCTGATGACGACCTGCTCCAGCGCGGCCGCGGGCAGGCGTAGGGCATCGGCGTGGTCATCCCGCGTGCCGGTGATCAGGCGGTTCGAGACATAGTACCGATACCGTCGCCCGGTCTTGCTGGCATGGGTCGCAACCATCGCCTCGCCGGCGGGATCGGTCAGCATCCCAGCCAGCAAGCTCGGATGGCTGGGATTTCTGCCTTGCTTCCGCTCTGCCCGACCTTCGGCAAGGCGCTGCTGCACGGCCTCCCAGAGCCCGGCATCGATGATGGCCTTGTGCTCGCCGGGATAGACCTTCCCCCGGTGGGCAACCTCACCACGGTAGACGCGGTTCTGCAGCAGGTGGAACAGCGCGCCGCGGCCCAGCGCCCGGCCGCCCCTGCCGGTGATCGCCTCCCTGGCCAGCCACTCCTGCACCAGCCGGACCGTGCCTCGATCCAGGTAGGCGCGATAGAGGCGCTGGACGAGGTCCGCCTCGGCCCCGTGGACCACCAGCTTGCGATCCTGGACCTCGTAGCCAAGGGGGACGGAGCCTCCCATCCACATGCCCTTGCGCTTGGAGGCGGCGATCTTGTCGCGGATGCGCTCGCCGGTGACCTCGCGCTCGAACTGCGCGAAGGAGAGCAGCATGTTCAGCGTCAGCCGGCCCATGCTGGTGGTGGTGTTGAACTGCTGGGTGATCGAGACGAAGGAGGCGCCCTGCGCATCGAGCACCTCGACGATCTTGGCGAAATCGGACAGCGAGCGGGTCAGGCGGTCGAC
>NZ_JACOMF010000201.1 GCF_014283215.1 Siccirubricoccus deserti | reverse complement strand
CGACGGCACCGTGGTCGGCCGCTGCATGCCGCGGCACACCCACAAGGAGTTCGTCCGCTTCCTCAACGCCATCGAGCGCGCGGTCCCAGCCGGCAAGGTGATCCACGCCATCCTCGACAACTACGCCACCCACAAGCATCCGAAGGTGCAGCACTGGCTGGCTGATCACCCGCGCTGGGTCTTCCACTTCACGCCCACCTCGGCGTCATGGATCAACGCCGTCGAAGGCTTCTTCTCCACCATCACCCGCAGGCGCATCCGGCGCGGCGTCTTCAACTCCGTGCCCCACCTGCAGGACGCCATCACCCGCTACATCCGTGACCACAACAGAGCCGCCAGGCCATTCGTCTGGACCAAACCTGCAGATACCATCCTCAGCAAGCTCGCCAGACTTCCTGCACCTTCTGAATAAGGCAGTGCACTAGGTTGGGCGTGTTATCGCGGATCCGGTTCCAGGCGCGGGCGATATGGGCACCGTGCCGCGTGCTCGCCACCGAGAGCCGGGTCCTCTGATCATCTTCCAGATAGGCGGCGAGGGTCGCGTTGGTGACCTGCTCCGGGAGCATCGCCTTCTCCGCGCAGAAGCGGGCGAAGGCGCGAAGCCCGGCGCGTTGCGCCTCGGCGGTGGCGCCCTCAAGGAATCGGAGCCACGCCTCCGGGAGCCCGGCCTCGCCACGAAGGTCGGGGCGATGAAGGCCAAGCCGCCGCAGGACATCCCGTAGCCCGGCCATGACATTCTGGAACCGGCCATGGGTGATGCCGTGGGCCGCGGCGGGCTGCACGAAAAGGCGTTGGTTGAGCCAGGTCACGTCGCAGGGGATCGTCTCGGGCGGCAGCTTCAGGATACGGGCGGCGGTATGCAGCGCCGACATCCGTTGCCGCCGGATGTCCTCACCACGATCGTCCCACTGCTTCACGAAGACGATGGCGTCGGCGAAGGTTAGCCCGGCGGTCCCGGGCAGACGGGCAGGCTTCGGAATGTCGGAAATCGCGTTCATCGATGCCTCTTTCAGGGTGTCGGACAGGAGCGGACGGATGCGGCCAATGGTGAGCGCTTAGCAGGGTTGATCACGCAGAAGAGCGCGAGGGCGGCTTGACGCATGGGCCGGAAAGCCCCGGATTTCCTAGATTAGTCCGTCTGTTGGCCGGCGGGCCCATTGAGTACATTGGACAGGCGATATCGGACCGTCTTGCCGATCATCACCGCCGGCCAGATTCGCCCCTCGCGCTTCCGGCGGCGAATGGTCCGCGCAGTGACACCGAGGAGGTGCACGAGCTCGCTGGTGGTCAGCAGCTTCTCGGCGGGCCCGGATGCCTCCTCATGGGGATGCGATCACCGCCCATCGTCAGATGATTCGCCGGTTGGATCCGCACGCTCTGCGTGTCGGTCTTTCCACGCCTGGCGCGCGGCCTGCCGCGCCAAGGCGCCGACCAGATCGGTGAGGGCATCCGTCGACCGACCTGGGACGTGGCTGATCAAAAGCTCCTGCCGCCCGGCGACACCGTTGTCGGAGGTACATGGATTGGTCGAACGGTGGTTCGGGCTATCGGCGGCCATGACGGCCACCACGATCTCCGAACCCTAGTGCACTGCCTTATTCAGAAGGTGCAGGAAGTCTGGCGAGCTTGCTGAGGATGGTATCTGCAGGTTTGGTCCAGACGAATGGCCTGGCGGCCCTGTTGTGGTCGCGGATGTAGCGGGTGATTGCGTCCTGCAGGTGGGG
>NZ_JACOMF010000200.1 GCF_014283215.1 Siccirubricoccus deserti | reverse complement strand
CGCCGCGCGGACCATCGACGGGCTCTGGGATGCCATCCGCGACGCCCTGCCACGCTTTACCCCGGAAGAGTGCCGAAACTACTTCACCGCCGCAGGCTATGAACCAGAATGATCGGATTCCGCCCTAGTGGATAGCGCCTGACAGAAGAGTCCCGCCTGGGATTCCGCGCGGGCCTGCGGCATGCGAGTCTGGGGCATGCGCACCGACATCGTGGTTGAGGTGAGTTCTGACGACCGAAAGCGGTTGGCGGCAATCGTGGCGGACCGCAACAGCCCGCAGAAGCACGTCTGGCGGGCCGAGATCGTCCTGCTGACAGCGGACGGCCTCGGCACGGCCGAGATTATGCGCCGGACGGGCAAGGCCAAGACAGCGGTCTGGCGCTGGCAGGAGCGCTTCATGCGTGCCGGGGTGGAAGGCCTGCTGCGCGACAAGACCCGGCCGTCCCGCATCCCGCCCCTGCCGGTGGAGACGGCGGAGCGGGTAGTCGCCCTCACGCTCGCCGGCCCGCCAGGCGAGACCACGCACTGGACGGCCGCGGCGATGGCCGAGGCGGTGGGCATCAGCCCAAGTTCGGTCTGGCGGATCTGGCGCGCGCACGGGCTGCAGCCCCATCGCGTCCGGCGCTTCAAGCTCTCCAACGACCCGCAGTTCGCCGCCAAGCTGCGCGATGTCGTCGGGCTCTACGTCGATCCGCCCGCCCACGCCGTCGTGCTGTCGGTGGACGAGAAGAGCCAAATCCAGGCACTCGATCGCACTCAGCCGGGACTGCCCCTGAAAAAGGGCCGCTGCGGCACCATGAGCCACGATTACATTCGGAATGGCACCACCATCCTGTTCGCCGCCCTCAATGTCTCGGAGGGCACCGTGATCGGCCGCTGTATGCAGCGCCACCGGCACCAGGAGTTCATCCGCTTTCTCAACGCCATAGAGGCCGAGGTGCCCGCGGGGAAAGTGGTCCACGTCATCCTCGACAACTACGCCGCCCACAAGCACCCTAAGGTTATGCGGTGGCTGGGGCGGCACCCTCGCTTTGTCTTCCACTTCACCCCGACCTCAGCGTCCTGGCTCAATGCCGTTGAGGGTTTCTTTGCCAAGCTCACGAAACGGCGGCTCAGGCGAGGGGTATTCCACTCTCTGGTCGCCCTACAGGCCACGATCAACCGCTTCGTCGAGAAGACCAACGAGAACCCGCGTCCCTTCCGCTGGATCAAGGACCCCGACGAGATTATCGCTGCCGTCAGGCGTGGCCACCAGGCAATGAGGGCGCTCCCGTAGCGGGAGCCAGCGTCCCGGGGTGCCTCGCGTGCCAGTCCACCGCCCGCTCGTAGGTGCTGGCGACCCGCAGGACGGTGACCTCGTCCCAGGCGCGGCCCACGACCTGCAGGCCGATCGGCAGGCCGTCCGCCGAGAAGCCGCAGGGCACGGAGACCGCGGGCAGGCCCGTCAGGTTGAACGGCGCCGTGTTGCGCATCCGCGGTCCGGTCAGCGCCGTCTCGTCCTCCTCCGCCCTGCAGGCCGGCAACGGCGTCGTTGGCGTCACTAGCACGTCGAACCGGGCCATCACCTCCCCAAAGGCGGCTTCGATGACCCGCCGCACGCGCTGCGCCTGCAGGTAATGCGCGGCGCTCACCATCGAGCCCGTCTGCAGCGCGCCGCGCAGGGTCGGGCTAAGCAGTTCCGGGCACCGGCGGAGCCGATCGGCATGGTAGGCTGCAGCCTCCGCCAG
>NZ_JACOMF010000020.1 GCF_014283215.1 Siccirubricoccus deserti | reverse complement strand
CGCCGCGCGGACCATCGACGGGCTCTGGGATGCCATCCGCGACGCCCTGCCACGCTTTACCCCGGAAGAGTGCCGAAACTACTTCACCGCCGCAGGCTATGAACCAGAATGATCGGATTCCGCCCTAGACCATATCCGCGGATTGCCTGCCAAGGCGCTGGCGCACCTCCGCCTGCTACGTAACGATCCTGAGCAGTTCGGCCGCAACCTTCTGCAATTTACCAACCCGGCGCTCTACGAGGCACGATTAATCGACCTCCTTGAGCAGCCGCCGCTGCATGTCGCGGTTGCTCCCGGTCTGCTGCCCTCGCTTAACGTGATTCAACCGGTCGTGAGCCCGGAGGCGATGACAGGCGGGCCGAACACCATCGTCCTGTTCGCCGCGCTGGTGGCAGAGTGCGGCGTGCCGGTGCGCATCACCACCACCCGGCGTGGCCACCGGCACGACCCTGTCTGGTTCAACGGCCATGTTGCCCGGCTGCTGGGCCGGCCGGCGCCGTCCGGCCTGCAGGTGGTTGCGGCGGCCGAAGCCGAGGCCGCCACCGTCGGCGCGCAGGATCTGTGGCTGGCCACCCACTGGACCACGGCGCAGGGTCTCGCGCCGGTGCTGCCACGCATGACACGCGACTGGTTCCTCTACCTGGTGCAGGATTTCGAGCCGGGCTTCTACGCCTGGTCCAGCAATTACGCATTGGCGCTCGAAACCTATGGCATGCCGCACCGCGCAGCCATCAACGAGGGCTTCCTCGCCGAATACCTACGTACCCAGGGGCCCGGCCTCTACGCCGATCCCGACTTCGTCGATGCCAGATGCCAGGTATTCGAGCCGGCGGTGGACCGGCGGATCTTCCACCCACCAGCCGCGCCGCGGGCAGGTGGGGCGCGCCGACTGCTTTTCTATGCGCGGCCAACCATTACCAATATGCGGAACCTGCTCGGCCTCGGAGTGCAGGCGCTGCGCCAGGCCATCGGCGACGGCGTCTTCGAGGGAGAATGGGAGTTCCACGCCATCGGCTCGCGCGGCAGCCTACCGCCGCTGTCGCTCGGCGGCGGCCGGATGCTGCACCCAGCGCCCTGGGCCGGGTATGACGGCTATGCCGAGACCCTCCGCCAAGCCGATATCCTGCTCTGCCCGATGCTGTCGCCACATACCAGCTATCCCGTGCTGGAAATGGCCGCCTGCGGTGGCGTGGCAGTGACTAACACCTTCGGCCCAAAGACTGCGGCGGCATTGGCGGCGCTATCGCCCGATATCATCGGCGTGGCGCCCACCCCGCGCGGCTTCGCCGAGGGGCTGCGGGCTGCGGTCGCCCGGGCCGGGCAGCCGCGCCAGGACCGCCTGACCCTGCCGGCGGATTGGGATGCGGTGCTGCGGCCGGTTGCGCAATGGGCCGCGGCGGCGGTCCGCGAGACCGGCTGAGCCTCCGGCACTCGATTCGCCTACCCGGCGGCGTTCGCCTTCACGTAGGCCGCCACCTCCGCATGGGTGGCGAACCACACATCGCCCTTGCCTTTGATGTAGTCGATGAGCCGCTCCAGCAGCACGATCCGGCTGCGATGGCCGATGACATGCGGATGCATCGTCAGCAGGAACATGCCGCCCTCGGCATAAGCGCCGTCGAATTCGGCGCGGAAGATCTCCTCGACGCCGGAGGGCGGGGTGTAGGGCCGCAGCGCGCTGAAACGGACGAAGTTGAAGTAGGGCATGTCGTCGCGGATCCACTCCGGCGGCAGTTCGACGATGCCGGTGGGCTCGCCCTGGTCCAGCAGCTCATAGGGGTCGTCGTCGCTCATCAGGCTGCTGTCGTAGAGCAGGCCCAGCTCGCGGATGATCGCCAGCGTGTCGGTGGAGAAGTCCCAGCTCGCGGTGCGAATGCCGACCGGGCGGCGGCCGCTGAGCCGTTCCAGCACATCGGCGGCGCGGAAGGTCAGCTCGCGCTCGACGCCGGGCGGCAGGGCGGTGTTGGCCTCGTGGATCCAGGAATGGATGCCGATCTCATGCCCTTCGTCGGCCACCGCGCGCACCTCGTTCGGGTGTAACAGGGCGGAGACGGCGGGGTAGTAGAAGCTGGCCTTCAGCCCGTGCCGGGCCAGCAGCGCGCGGATGCGCGGCACGCCCTGGCGGTTGCCGTACTGGCCTTGGCTGATCCGCATCGGGCTTGGGTCGCCGTCGCGTAGCGGAATGGTCTCATGGTCGGCGTCGAAGGACAGGGTGACGCAGCAGCGCGCGCCGCCCGGCCAGGCACGCGGCGCCAGGCTGCGCCCCGCCCGTGCATTGCCGACGATACGGCGCCATTCCTCCTCGGGCCACTCCCATGGCTCCACCGCATCGCTCATCGCCCATCCTCCCTGTGCTGGCACACGGCTTGCTCTGCTCGGCCCGATCTTACGGACAGGGGTGCCACCATGGACATCGGCGTCTTCATCCCCATCAACAACAACGGCTGGATCATCTCCGCCGCCTCGCCGCAGTACATGCCGAGTTTCGAGCTCAACAAGACCGTGGTGCAGAAGGCCGAGGGGTACGGCCTCGACTTCGCCCTTTCCATGATCAAGCTGCACGGCTTCGGCGGGAAGACCGAATTCTGGGACCACGGGCTGGAAAGCTTCACCCTGATGGCCGGCCTCGCCTCGGTGACGAGCAGGATCCGGCTCTATGCCTCGACCGCGGTGCTGACCATTCCGCCGGCGATTGTGGCACGCATGGCCAGCACCATCGACAGCATCTCCGGCGGCCGTTTCGGGGTGAACATCGTCTCCGGCTGGCACAAGGTGGAATACACCCAGATGGGCCTCTGGCCCGGTGATGTGCATTTCGCCAAACGCTACGACTACAGCACCGAATACGTGCGGATCATGCGCGAACTCTGGGAGACCGGGACCTCGGACCTCAAGGGCGAGTTCTTCCAGATGGACCAATGCAAGCTCAGCCCGCGCCCGCGCGCGCCGATCAAGCTGGTGGCGGCGGGGCAGAGCGATCGTGGGATGGAGTTCGCCGCCAGCTACTGCGACTTCAACTTCGCCCTCGGCGAGGGGGTGAACGAGCCGACCAAGGCCGCAGGGGTGCCAGCGCGGATGCTGGAGCATGCGAAGCGGACCGGCCGCGATGTCGGCAGCTACATGCTCTACATGATCATCGCCGACGAAACCGATGAGGCGGCGCTGGCGAAATGGGACCTCTACAATCGTGGCGCCGATCACGAGGCGCTGGCGCATCTCCTCGGCCATGCGGCGCAGGACACCACGGCGCACGAGACCTCGATGGCGGCGGCGATCCAGCGCGCGCCCTCGCCGGTCAACTTCAACATGGGCACCCTGGTCGGCTCCTACGCCAAGGTGGCGCAGATGCTGGACGAAGCGGCGGCGATGCCGGGGGTGAAGGGCATCATGCTTACCTTCGATGATTTCATTCTCGGGATGGATGCCTTCGGCCAGCGCATCCAGCCGTTGATGGGCTGCCGCAGTCATGTGACGCTGGCGGCCTGACCAACGGACCTGCGGGGCTGCGCCGCAACAGCTGCGGTCTTTCCGCCGGCGCGCTGTCAAATTGTATTCACATGACAAGTCGGAGATGGTTCCATTCTCCCAGTTTTGTGATTACAAGAGCGAACCAGTGCCAGACACCCATCTAGACACCCAAGCGATTGCCGCCGGCGCCGATGGTCAGGCCGCCTCCGCCGGCGTCCCACCCGCGCGGTTGCTGTTCGGCGATGACATGAACCCGCCGCTCTCGCTCTGGCTGACGGTGGAGCCCGAGGAGTTGGTGGCGCTCGAGGCCGAGCTGCTCGCGCATTTGCGCTCCGCACTCTTCCCTTCCCGCATCGGCGAGGAGCCGGCACGGCCGGGCGACGATGCCGGGCTGCTGGAATTCGCCACGCGGTTCGGTGCCATCGCCGGCCGCTTCGCCCATGGGCCGGAGCTGGTGCTGGCGGCGACCCGCATCGTCGCCGAGCGTGGCGGGCCGCTGTGCCGGCGCGGCGCCTTGGCCTGCATCGAGGCACTGCACTACCAACTGCACGCCGAGGCGCGCAGCCTGGCGGGCGCCGCGACCAACCCGGTCCGGCTGCGCCATTTCGTGCTGGCGACGCGGCTCGCGGCCGATCTCTGGCTGCGTTTCGTCCCTGGTCCGGAGAGCGCCCGGCCACTCGGTACCAGAATGGCGGAGGCGCTCGGGCTGCCGCTGCCGAAAGCAGCCGAGCCGGTCCCGCCACCTGCCGCGGCGGCACCACCGACCGTACCCGCCGAGCCGCGGGTGACCGTGCTGCAACCCTTCGAGGCGCCCAATGACCGTGCCGAATGGGGAAGCTATCAGCGCCTGACCACGCCGCTGCCATTCCGCTGCGTGCCGCGCGACGCCATGGCGCGGCTCACCGCCCTTGCCAAAGCGGCACCGGCCTTCGCCGCACCATTGTCCGAGGTGCGCCGGACCCTGGCGCTGGCGGCGCACGCCGGCAGGCCTTCGCCGCGGCTCAGGCCGATCCTGCTGGTCGGCCCGCCAGGCATCGGCAAGACCTGGTTCGCCCGCCGGCTGGCCCAGGCGCTGGAACTGCCCTTCGCCTCGCTGAACCTCGGCGGCGCCACCGACAACCGCTGCCTGCAGGGCACCGCGCGCGGCTGGTCGGCGGCGACCCCGGCCTGGCCGGTCGCCGAGATGGCCCGGCTGGCGGCGCCCAACCCGTTGTTCTTCCTCGACGAGATCGAGAAGGCCGGCGGCCAGCGTGATACCAACGGCCGCGCCCATGACACGCTGCTGGCGATGATCGAGCCGGAGAGCGCCGGTGCCTGGTTCGACGAATGCCTGCGCGCCCCGGTCGACCTGCGCCATGCGCTCTGGATCATGGCGGCGAACGAGACGCGCGGGATTCCGGCGCCGCTGCTCTCGCGCCTTTCGGTGCATCAGGTGGCGGCGCCGCCGGCGAGCGCCTTCGACGGCACCCTGGCCGCGCTGCTGGCAGGGATTGCCGAGGACATCGGCTGCGCCTCGGCGGACCTGCCGCCGCTGCCGCCGGAGACCCATGCGGCCTTGCGGCGCAGCTTCGCCGGCCACCGCAACCTGCGCCGCCTCAGGGCGCAGATCGAGGAATGCCTCGGCATCGCGGCGGAAGCGGCACTGGCGGAGGCGCACTGAGGCCAGGGCCGGAACCCGCCGGGGGAGGGGGGGCGGCCCAGGGGCGTGAGCCGCCGCAGTTTCAGCTTCAATCCGCCGGCGGCGCCGTTCATCATCCCGGTGTCGCAGGTGGCCGCGTAGACGGCCCGCGCAGGGAGGCTGAAACATGTCCATGGACCGTAGGGGATTCCTTGGCGCTGCTGCCGCCGCGCCGCTGGCTGCCGGGCTGCCGTACCGCACCGCCCGGGCGCAGGCGGCGAACACCATCAAGATCGGCGCGCTGGTCGATATGTCCGGCATGTACCGCGACGTCACCGGCCAGACTTCGGTCGCCGCGGTGCGCCAGGCGGTCCAGGATTTCGGCCCGCGCGGCTTCAATGTCGAGGTCGTCGCCGCCGATCAGCAGAACAAGCCGGATGTCGGCGTCAACGTCACGCGCACCTGGTTCGACCGCGACGGCGTGGATTGCCTGGTGGATGTCGCCACCTCCTCCGTCGCCCTGGCGGTGAACGACATCTGCCGGGAGAAAAACAAGGTCCACCTCAACAGCTCGGCCGCGACCTCGGACCTCACCGGCCGGCTGTGCTCGCCGAACATGGTGCACTGGACCTACGACACCTGGATGCTGGCAAATTCGGTCGGCGGCGCCACGGTGCGGGCGGGCGGCCACAGCTGGTTCTTCATCACCGCCGACTATGCCTTCGGCCATGCGTTGGAGCGTGACACCGCGGGCTTCGTCCGCGCCGCCGGCGGGCGGGTGCTCGGCAGCGTGCGGACGCCCTTCCCCGGGACCTCGGATTTCTCAGCCTTCCTGCTGCAGGCGCAGGCCAGCAACGCCAAGGTCATCGGCCTCGCCAACGCCGGCTCCGACACCATCAACTGCGTCAAGCAGGCGGCGGAGTTCGGCCTCGGGCGGCGCGGCGTGCGGCTGGCCTCGCTGCTGCTGTTCATCACTGAAGTGCACTCGCTCAGCCTGCGCACCGCCGCCGGGTTGATCGTGACGGAGAGCTTCTATTGGGACCTGAACGAGCGGACCCGCGCCTTCACCGCGCGGCTGCGGCAGCAGGTCGGCCCCAATCCCGCCATCGCCAGCACCCATGCCGGCACCTATGCCGCGGCGCTGCATTACCTGAAGGCGGTGCAGGACATCGGCGTCGCCGCGGCCAAGGCGAGCGGCGCCGAGACGGTGGCGCGGATGAAGGCGATGCCGACCGATGACGACGCCTTCGGCCACGGCACCATCCGTGCCGACGGTCGCAAGCTGCATCCCTCCTACCTCTTCGAGGTGAAGAAGCCGGAGGAAAGCCGAGGCCCCTTCGACTACTACAAGCTGCTGCAGACGACGGCCGCGGACCGGGCGTTCCGGCCGCTGGCGGAGGGCGGCTGTCCGCTGGTCCGGGCCTAGGCACCGCCTCTCCCACCCGCGTGCTCCGCCACCAGCTATGGCTGCCTTGGACGGGCGACCGCCGCTGCAATCAAGGCTGGAGCATGATCAGCCCTGGCGGGACGGCGCCACGTGCCGGACCGCCGCCGCGAGGCCGGCGTAGTCGATAGGTTTGTGCAACAGCAGCAGAGGGCCGTGGCCGCCGCTGTTCTGGCGCAGTTCCTCCGCTCCGCCATCCGGCGGTGATCCGGTCACCACCACCACCGGCAGGCCGGGCCGTTCGGTGCGGAGGGTGCGGATGAGGTCCTCGCCGGTCATGCGCGGCATGTTCAGATCGGTCAGCAGCACGTCGAGCGCGCTGCCGAGCCGCTGCGCCACCCCCAGGGCCTCGGCCCCATCGGCGGCAATGGCGACGTCATAGCCTTCGGCTTCGAGCATGTCGGAGAGGGAAAGGGCAACGAGGGCCTCATCCTCAGCGATCAGGACCCGGATGGAGCTTGGCGTCGCCGAGTGCATGTGTCCCCGCATTTCGGCGGGGCTTGCCAGCTTCAGATCGCCCCGGAAAGCCATACAACCATAACGTGTAGTCCACCACGCGGTTCCATGATCCTCCGGGTGGTGATGTTGCGGCATAACAATGATGGGGCGCGCAAGATCCGACGGCTGGAAGCAGCCACAGGCGCTACGACGTGACGGTTCTCGTACAAAGGAGGATTATATCCCAATACTCTTCAGCTTTGCGCGGCTGTTGTGAATCATGACACGCTTGGTGCCTGTACTTTAAACGTCCCAGGAAAGACCGCTTCGCCATTCGGCAGGGCGATGATCCTTTCTGGCCGTGACATTGGCATGCCTTCCGCAGCCAAAGCCACGGTAGGACACCAACACGCGCCAGGTTCCAGGAGGCACTTTTAGCCGGGCAGTCCCTGACGCGCCCTGCAGCGTCCAGATCAGGACCGGCAGCCGTGACCATCGCCCGCCCGATATCTTGCTTGCGCGTGCGATCGGCCAAAAGTTTGTATGCAATCTATGAACACCTGTCGAGGCGGGGTGGCCGTCATCGCTGTGTCGCTATCGCCGGGAACCCTGTGCGCGTGCGATCCGAGGAACGGCCGCTGATTGCCGGCGCCGCGAACGCCGAGGCCGACCGTTCGCCCGCCTGCAGCCGGGACTGCCGACCGCCCCGGCACGACCGCAGCTTCTCCCTAGCCCCGCGCGCGGTGGCCGGGTAAGGAACTCGCATGCTGCGCCCCCCGCCCTCTGCCTCAGCCCTGCTCGTCATCCTGACGATGGCCGCGGCCAACCCTTTGGCCGCCCAGGCCCAGCTGCCGCCCCAGTCCCAGGCGGCGGCCCAGGTCAACCGCATCGTCGCGGTGGTGAACGGCGAGGTCGTCAGCCGCGCCGACGTGGTGGGCCGCGCCCGGCTGTTCGCCCTCAACGCGGGAATTGCCGTGGCGCCGGAGACGCTGGAGCGGCTGGCGCCGCAGGTCACCCGGCTGGTGATCGACGAACGGCTGCGGATGCAGGAGGTGCAGCGCCGCCGCATGCCGGTGGCTGATGCCGAGGTTGCCGAGGCGATCGCCGATCTTGAGCGGCGCAACAACCTGCCGGCCGGCGGGCTCAGGGCGCAGCTCGCCCAGACCGGCATCGCTCCGCGCGTGCTCTATGACCAGATCCGCACCCAAATCGGCTGGGGCAGGGTGCTGCGCCAGCAGCTCGGCCCCAACGCCAACCCGACCGAGCCCGAGGTGGAGGAGGCGATGCGCAATGCCCGCGCCCGGGTCGGCCAGCCGGAATTCCTTGTCTCCGAGATCTTCATCCCGATCGACGACCCGACCACCGAGCCGGAAACCCGCCGCTTCGTCGAGGAGGTGATCCGCCAGCTCCGCGCCGGCACGCCCTTCCCGGTGGCCGCCACCCAGTTCAGCCAGTCGCAGACCGCGCTGCAGGGCGGTGACCTCGGCTGGGTGCGGAAGGAGGAGGTGGATACCGAGGTTGGCGACCTGATCGAGCGCATGCCGCCCGGTGCCATCAGCAACCCGGTGCGCGTCCCCGGTGGCTACCAGATCGTCGCGCTGCGGCAGCGCCGTGAATCCGGCCGCGACATGGCGACGCTGATCAGCATCCGCCAGGCCTTCTTCCCCTTCAGCGGCACGCTCGACCCGAACGCGCCGACGCAGCAGCAGCGCGACCAGGTGGAGAAGGCCCAGCGCCTGGTCGCCGCCGCCCGAAGTTGCGAGGCGGTGGAGCAGGCCGCCCGCGGCAGCGGTGTCGACCGGCCAAGCGACCCCGGGCAGATTCGACTGGAAACCGTCAACCCGCCGCAGCTGCGCAGCCTGCTCGCCGGGCTGCAGCCCGGCCGTCCGACCCAGCCGATCCTGACCCCGGACGGGGTGCTGGTGATGATGCTGTGCTCGCGCGAGCAGCGGAACCTGGCGGAGACCAACCCGGAGCAGATCCGCTCCCAGCTCCTGCGTGACCGGGTGGAGAACCTCTCGCGCCAGCTCCAACGCGACCTGCGCCGCCGCGCCAATATCGAGATGCGGAGCTGACGCGCCGGGGCGCGGACGGCCCGGGGTGGCCGGCATGAACGGGCCGCCGCACGAACCCGCCGCCCCTGGCTTGCCGAGCCTCAGGGACACCATTGCCCGGCATGGGCTGGAGGCGCGGAAATCCCTCGGCCAGCATTTCCTGCTGGATGAGGCGCTGTGCCGCCGCATCGCCGCCCAGGCCGGCGACCTGGCCGGCCGGCAGGTGCTGGAGGTCGGACCCGGCCCGGGCGGGCTGACCCGCGCCCTGCTGGCGAGTGCCGCCGCGGTGGTGACTGCCGTCGAGCTTGACCGCCGTGCCGTCGCCGCGCTGGCCGAGCTGGAGGCCGTCTATCCCGGCAGGCTGCGGGTGATGGAAGCCGACGCGCTTGGCATCGATGTGGCGGCGCTGCTGCCGGCGCCACGGGTGATCGTCGCCAACCTGCCCTACAATGTGGCGACGCCGCTGCTGGTCGGCTGGCTGCGCCACGCCGCGGCGCTGGAGCGCATGGTGCTGATGTTCCAGCAGGAGGTAGCGGAGCGAATCTGCGCCGCCCCGAACACCGAGGCCTATGGCAGGCTCGGCGTGCTGGCGCAGTGGCGCTGCCGGGCGCAGCTGCTGCTGAGCCTGCCGCCTGGCGCCTTCAGCCCGCCGCCCAAGGTGTGGTCGGCGGTGGTCGGGCTGGTGCCGCATCCGGATGACCCCGGGCCGGCGCTGTTCCGCACCATGGAGCGGCTGACCGCGGCGGCCTTTGGCCAGCGCCGCAAGATGCTGCGCGGGGCGCTGAAGCCGCTCGGCGGCGCCGAGGCGCTGTTGGCCGCCGTCGGCATCGATGGGGCGCGGCGGGCGGAGACGCTGAGCGTGGCGGAGTTCGACCGGCTGGCACGGGCGCTGCTGGCGCGCGATGCAGCGTGATCACCTGGGGTTGGAACAGCCGAAAGCGTGAGTCACGCGGCCCGCCAGGAAATCAGGGGCCTCAATCCAGCGTCATCTTCAGCCCGCGGATCAACGCACCACACCGCCTTCTCCCGTTCTGGCCGGGCGGTGAATCCTGCCTCCCGCCCGGCAGTGGGTCCAGCGTCTGCTCGCGCATCCGTCCGGGCACCGTCGGATCGTTCAGGACCGCCAGCGTCTCGCAGCGGAGCCGCAGCACCAGCGCGTCCAGAGGCACCATCGGCATTTGCCGCCCTGCGCAAGATGGCACCGACGCCGGAGGTTGAAGGACCGCATCCATCCTCCCAAACTCTGTAACGCCTCCGCTGCCGGGGGCGGGCGGCCGTGAACCGGCCGCGCCCGATCAGGACCAGGACCCAACCCGTATGTCCGCCTTGCTTTCGCGCCGCCCGCTTGGCCACGCCGTCCTGGCCCTGGTGCTGGCCGCCCCGGCGCTGTCCCTCACCGGCTGCGCCGCGCCGGCCGCGGCGCAGCGTGGGCTGCCGCCGGATTTCGCCGACCTCGCGGAACGGGTGCTGCCTGCGGTGGTGAACATCGCCGTGACCACGGAGCAGCGCCAGCAGGAACTGCCGCCCGAACTACGCGGCACCCCGTTCGAGCGCTATTTCCGCGACCGCCAGCGCAACCGCCGGCAGGAGGTCAGCGGCGCTGGCTCCGGCTTCGTGATCGATCCGGCCGGCTATATCGTCACCAACAACCATGTGGTGGGCAATGCCAGCCGGGTGGTGGTGGCGCTGCAGGATGGCTCGGAGCTGCAGGCGAGGGTGGTCGGTACCGATGACCTCACCGATCTCGCGCTGCTGAAGGTCGAGTCCCGAAGCGCGCTGACCAGCGTGACCTGGGGGGTGTCCGCCCAGGCCCGTGTCGGCTCCTGGGTGGTTGCCGCGGGCAACCCCTTCGGCCTCGGCGGCACCATCACCTCCGGCATCGTCTCGGCCCGCGGACGGGAGATCGGCGCCGGGCCTTTCGATGATTTCATCCAGACCGATGCCGCCATAAACCCCGGCAATTCAGGCGGGCCGCTGTTCAATGCGGCGGGCGAGGTCATCGGCATCAACACCGCAATCTACTCGCCCTCCGGCGCCTCGGCCGGCATCGGCTTCGCCACCCCTTCCGACCTGGCCCGGCCGGTGATCGAGCAATTGCGCCGCGATGGCCGGGTGGAGCGCGGCTGGCTCGGCGTCGCGGTGCAGGATCTGGTGCCGGGGGATGGCCGCAATGCGCGGCGCGGCGTGCTGGTCGCCGGCATCGAGCGCAACAGCCCGGCCGGGCGGGCCGGCCTGCGCCAGGGTGATATCGTGGTGGCGATCAACGGCGACCGGGTGGATACCTCCCGCGCCCTGGTCCGCAGCGTTGCGGCAGTGCCACCCGGCCACACGCTGCGGTTGACGGTGGTGCGGGACGGACGCGAGCGGGAATTGCCGGTACAGGTTGGGCGCCGGCCAGGGCAGGGATAAGCTGGCCGGAGTAAGCGGCCCTTGCTTCGGCCCGGGGCGCTGTGCCGGCGCGGAGAGAAGCGATGCGCATACTGCTGGTCGAAGATGATGCTGAGGTCGCCCGCTTCGTGAAGAAGGGGCTGCAGGAGGCCGGGCATACGGTGGAACACGCCCCCAATGGCCGCGACGGGCTGTTCCTCGCCGCGTCCGAGCAATTCGACATGCTGGTGCTGGACCGCATGCTGCCCGGCGGCGTCGATGGGGTGCGGCTGGTGGAGACCCTGCGCAGCCAGGGCAACCGGACCCCGGT
The DNA here is from genome assembly GCF_014283215.1 of Siccirubricoccus deserti. Taxonomy (GTDB): domain Bacteria; phylum Pseudomonadota; class Alphaproteobacteria; order Acetobacterales; family Acetobacteraceae; genus Siccirubricoccus; species Siccirubricoccus deserti. The sequence continues at coordinate 80,040 of NZ_JACOMF010000020.1, read as the reverse complement.
GCTGTTCCTCTCCGCCCTCTCGGCGGTGGATGAGCGGGTGAAGGGCCTCAAGGCCGGCGGCGACGACTACCTCACCAAGCCCTTCGCCTTCGCCGAACTGCTGGCCCGGGTGGAGGCGCTGGCCCGGCGTCCCTCGGTCGATGCGCCGGCCACAAGGCTCCGGGTTGCCGATCTGGAACTCGACCTGCTGTCGCGCAACGTCTCCCGCGCCGGCAAGCGGATCGATGTGCAGCCGCGCGAATTCCGTCTGCTGGAGCATCTGATGCGCCACGCCGGCCAAGTGGTGACCCGCACCATGCTGCTGGAGAAGGTCTGGGATTACCATTTCGACCCGCAGACCAACGTCATCGACGTGCATGTCAGCCGGCTGCGGCAGAAGCTGGACAAGGGTTTCGACAAGCCGTTGATCCACACCGTCCGCAATGCCGGCTACATGATCCGGGCCGAGCCGTGAGCCCGCCCGGCCGATGGCGTGGGGACAGGCCGGTGCCTGGCGACAGCGGCCGCTGAAGGCGGTTCGTCCGCGCGGCGCTATCCCGCGGCGCAAGCCGCCGGAGGCCTCCCTGCCCGGGACCGTGCTCGGCCCGCCACGGCTGCTGAAGAGTGCCGGCTTCCGCTTTGCTGCCCTGTTCGCCGCGATGTTCGCGATCGCCGCCATCGCGCTGGTTGCGGTGCTGTGGTGGGCCACCGCCGGCGCGCTCGATCGGCAGACCGATGCGACGGTGCGGGCCGACGCCATCGCCCTTACCGAACGCTGGCGCGATGCCGGTGCGACTGGCCTGGCCGAGGCGATCGAGGAGCGCCTCGCCGTCGATGTCGAGAATGAGCTGATCTACCTGCTGATGGACATCGAGGGCCAGCGCCGCCTGGCTGGAAACCTTGACCGCTGGCCGGCCGGGCTGCCGGCGGACGCGGCCTGGATCCGCACCCGGGTCCTGCATGACGGGCTGGCCACCGAGGCCCGGCTGCACCGGGTGGAACTGCCCGGCCTCCGGCTGCTGGTCGGCCGCGACGAAACCGAGCGCAGCCAGCTCCGCCGGCTGCTGACCGAAGGCGTGGTCTGGGCCTCCGGCGCGGTGGCGGTCTTCGCCCTGGCCGGCGCCTGGCTTATCCGCCATGCGCTGCAGACCTGGATGGGGCCGGCCTTCGTCACCACTGCGGCGATCGCCGGGGGCGATCTTTCCTCCCGCGTCGCGCTGTCCGGCCGGGGGGATGAATTCGACCGGCTGGCGCAGACCCTGAACACCATGCTCGACCGGATCGGGACGCTGATGGAGGGGGTGCGTGGGGTCTCCGACGCCATCGCCCATGACCTGCGCACCCCGATCGCCCGGGCGCGGGCCAAGCTGGAGGATGCGCTGGCGACCTCGCCGGATGAGGAGGCGTTGCGGGCGGCGGTGGAACAGGGCATCGCCGACCTCGACGGCATCAGCCGCATCTTCCAGGCCCTGCTGCGCATCGCCGAGGCCGAGGCCGGTGCCCGCCGCGCTGCCTTCGCGCCCTTCGATCTGGCGCCGGTGCTGGCAGATGCCGCCGAGATCTACGACGCCATGGCCGAGGCCCGCGGCCAGCGGCTGCGGACCGCACTGCCGGCGACGCTGGAGGTCATCGGCGACCGCGACCTGCTGCTGCAGGCGGTGGCCAACCTGCTGGACAACGCCATCAAATTCACCCCGCCCGACGGCAGCGTGGAGCTGACGGCGCGGCAGGCCGGCGCGGCGATCGAGGTGGCGGTGGCCGATGACGGCCCGGGCATCTCGCCCGAGGACCGCAACCATGTCGGGGAGCGCTTCTTCCGGGCCGACAAGGCGCGCGCGACTCCGGGCTCCGGCCTGGGCCTCTCCCTGGTGCGGGCGGTGGCGCATCTGCATGCCGGGGAGGTGCGGCTGGAAGACGCGGTGGCGGGGCGCGACCCGCCGGGCCTTCGGTTCGTGCTGCGGCTGCCAGCCCCTTGAGAACGCCCCGCAAAACCACTTCGCGGTGTTGCGGGATCCTGATTATCCCTCCCGATCGGAGCTTCGGCACGCCCTCCGCGGCAAAGCCGCGGAGGACATGTCCGGTATTGATAGGCGTTGCATGTGGCAGGCCATGACCGAAGCGTCATCCATCGCCCATCGCCACATGAGGGGGCGGGCCGCAGTCTGACGGCAATGCGCGGCTTCCTGACGCCCCCGGTCCTCGCCCTCCTCCTGACAATTGCCGCCGCGGCCGGCGAGAGGCCGCGCGTGACCACCGACACGGCTGAATACTGCGGCAGCCTGGTGGCCAGGCTGTCGACCCTGCCGGCTGCGGGGCGGGAGCCGAGCCGGTCCCTGGCGGTGGAAGGCATGCGGCTGTGCGACGCCGGCCATGTCCGCACCGGCATCGCCAAGCTGCGCCGCGCGGTCCGGGCGGCCCAGCTCGGGCAGTGATCCCTCAGGGGTGGTCCCGGGCGGCGGGTTGAGGGACTCAGCGCAGGCTCGTAAGCTTCCGCCGACCTTTGGGGGACGCGTTGTGAGTGAATTGCTGTTCGATACCGCCGGCGGAATCGCCACTATCACCCTGAACCGGCCGGACAGCGGCAATGCCTTCACCACCGAAATGCTCGGGCTGTGGGAGAAGGCGCTGCGCGAGTGCATCCTGGACGACGCGATCCGCGCTGTGGTGTTGACCGGCGCCGGGCGGATCTTCTGCTCCGGCGGCGACGTGAAGCGGATGGCGGCCAACACCTCCGGCGGCCAGAGCGCCTGGGATCGCGCGAAATATCTGACCGACCACGTCCACCGCATCCCGCTGACGCTGATGGAACTGGACAAGCCCTATATCGTCGCGGTGAACGGCGCGGCGACCGGCGCCGGGATGGATATGGCGCTGATGGGCGACATCCGCTTCGCCGCCGAGAGCGCCCGTTTCGCCGAGACCTACATCAAGGTGGGCTTCGTCGCCGGCGACGGCGGCGCCTGGATGCTGCCACGGCTGGTCGGCCAGCCCAAGGCGCTGGAGATGCTGTGGACCGGCGATTTCGTCAGCGCCGCGGAGGCCGAGCGGATCGGGCTGGTCAACAAGGTGGTGCCGGACGCCGAGCTGCTATCGGCCACCCAGGCCTTCGCCGAGCGGCTGGCGAATGGCCCAACGGTCGCCATCCGGCTGATGAAGCGCATGGTGCAGCAGGGCCAGACCAGCAGCTTCCGCGATGCGCTGGCCTTCGCCGCGAGTTGCGCCGGGGTCGTCGGCAGCACGGAGGATCACCGCGAGGCGACGGCGGCCTTCGCCCAGAAGCGCAAGCCGGAGTTCAAGGGGCGGTAGGGCAGGGCGACGCCCTGGCTGCCGCCGGCCCTGGACAAGCCGGCAGAATGGATGCCCGATGCGGATGACCGCCAGCGTCCCTGGTCCATACCCCCGTACGCCTGACGGCTTCTGACGAAGGAGGAACCCATGCTCGACAGCACCGAATACCGCATCCCCTCGATGCGGCACAAAGTCAGCCCGGCCGAATGGCAGGCCCGCGTTGACCTCGCCGCCTGCTACCGGCTGGTCGATCTCTACCACATGAGCGACCTGATCGCGAACCACGTCTCGGTCCGGGTGCCGGGCGAGGACACCTTCCTCATCAACCCCTATGGCATGCTCTACGAGGAGATCAGCGCCTCCTCGCTGATCAAGATCGACTATGACGGCAATGTCGTGCTCAAGCCGGAATTCCCCGGCACCGACTATGGCGTGAACCGCGCCGGCTTCGTCATTCATTCGGCCATCCACAAGGCCAAGCACGAGATCGCCTGCGTCGCGCACACCCATACCTGGCCGGGCATGGCGGTCTCAACGCTGGAATGCGGGCTGATCGCCAACACCCAGACCAGCATGCGCTTCGCCCACATCAGCTACCACGACTTCAACGGCGTGGTGCTGGACCTGAACGAGCAGGAGCGGCTGGTGCGCGACCTCGGCGACAACAACGCCATGATCCTGCGCAACCACGGCCTGCTCACCGTCGGCAACACCATCCCTGAGTGCTTCAACGCGCTGCACCGGCTGGAGCTGTCCTGCAAGACGCAGATCGCGGCGATGTCCTGCAACAGCCCGATGATCAAGGTGGCACCGGAGATCGTCGAGGCGACCTACCAGAACTACCAGCCGAAGACCCGCCGGCCCTTCGGCGTGCTCGACTGGCCGGCGCTGCTGCGCAAGCTGGACCGTATCGATCCCAGCTACCGCGACTGAGGCCCTCGCCCTCCCCTTCGGGGGAGGGCCTGGGTGGAGGGGTGCCTTCAGATGCGTGTGTTACTGTCCGACATCGCCGCGGAGCGCCACGGCGCCCGCATCCGCGCCGCCGTGCCGGAGGCGGTGCTGGTCCCTGTCGCGCCGGAAGGGGACCTGCCCGACACCACGGGCGTTGAGGTCGCCTTCATCTCCCGCGACCTGTTCGTCGGTGGCACCCGCCACCGGCTCACCGCCCGCTTCCAGCGCTTCATCGAGATGCTGGCCGCCGCGCCCGACCTCCGCTGGGTGCAGACCTTCTCCGCCGGCACCGACATGGTGGTCTATCAGGCGATGCTGGCACGCGGCCTGCTGCTGACCAACAGCGCCGGCGCCAGCGCCCCCGCCGTGGCACAGACCGCCATCACCGGGCTGATGGCCCTTGCCCGTGGCTTCCCCCGTGCCGCCGAGGCGCAGCGCCGCCACGCCTGGGAACCACTCTACAGCGACCCCGAGCCGCGCGACGTGGAGGGGCAGACCGCGCTGATCCTCGGCACCGGGCCGATTGGCCAGGAGATCGGCCGGCTCTGCCGCGCCTTCGGCCTGCGCGCGGTGGGCATGCGGCGCGATGCCGATGCCGGCATCCCCCCCGGCTTTGATGCGGTGGCCGGCTTCGCCGCGCTGCCCGAGCTGCTGCCGCGGACCGATTGGCTGGTCCTCGCCTGTCCGCTGTCCGATACGACCCGTGGGCTGATCGATGCACGGGCACTGGCCCTGCTGCCGCCGGGACGGCATCTGGTGAACGTCGCCCGCGGCGGCGTGGTGGTGGAGGAGGCGCTGCTGGCGGCGCTGCGCAGCGGCCACCTCGCCGGCGCCTTCCTCGACGTCTTCGCCATGGAGCCGCTGCCGGCGGACAGCCCGTTCTGGGATGTGCCGAACGTCATCGTCTCGCCGCACAGCGCCGCGGCGAGCGATGGGCTGCCGGAGCGGGTGGCGGCAATCTTCTGCGACAATCTTCAGCGCTGGGCGCGGCGGCAGCCGCTGCGGAACCTGGCGCGCAGCTGAGGGCGGCGGCAGGCTGACGGCCCACGACCGCCGGCATCAGGCGATGCCGTTCGTGCTGCTGATCGCATCGCGCAGCCGCTGAATGAGGCGGGCCGGATCGATGGGCTTCTGCAGCCGGGCGGTCGGCCCGCCCAGGCCGCGCAGGTCGGCCTGGGCGGCGCCGGGCGTGTAGCCGGTGACCACGACCACCGGCAGATCAGGCCGCCGCTGCCGCAGCAGGCGGATGACGTCCCGCCCCTGCATGCCTGTCCCCAGGTTCAGGTCGATCACGGCGGCCGCCAGCCTTTCCGCCGGCTGCGCGAGGGCCGCCCGGCCGTCGCTGGCCAGGCGAGCGGCGAATCCGGCTGCGAGAAGCAGGTCCTCGATCTCCAGCGCCAGCAGCGCCTCGTCCTCGACGACCAGAACAAGCGGCGCGGCGGTCATCCAGGAAGGCCCCCGACCCGGTCTCCATACCTCGAATTGAAATACCGGATTTCATTGAGGCTTCAGTATGTTTCCTGGGGTCTCTACGTGGTCGTGATGAAGTGCCCGCGGTCGCTGCGGCCGCAGGGGGCGCGCCGCCTGCGGCGAGTGGAGCGGCGCCGAACAGGGCCAGGCTGCCGGGCTCCGGCACTGGTGGCAGCGGCACGCGATTGCTTCTGCACCTGCCGGGAAATTTCGTCTCGCTGAAGCTCGTGCCGTACTGAAAGCTGACCTTCGAGATGTCGAAGGCGGACAGCCTGGCCACGCGGCAGAATGAAGGTGACGCTGTCCTGAATGAACGGCACGCCGGCGAGGCCACCATCTGAATTGAACCTACGCGCCGAGATTATTTGCTGACGTTCAACCTCCGCTGGCCGGCGGCGAAGTGCCATGCCGGGCAGCCCGGATCGGCAGGCGCTGCCGTCGTGCCGGCAGCCCGCCCTTGCCGGCGACGACCCCGCCGATGGGCTGGCCCGCCCACCGCATGCCTAACCTGTCCGCGTCAGCACCGCCTGGACTGCCCGTTGCCAAGCCTCCCAGGCCGCATCGGCGGCACCGCCGGCGCGCTCGGCGGCGATGCTTGCCTGGTTCAGTTGGCGCCGCGCCTCCTCCCGCTCGGCGCCGGTGCGGTCCTCCACCGCGGCGCGGGCGCGGCCCAGCACCGCTTCGGCGGCGGCGTACTGCCGGATGGCGCCGAGGGCGGCGTCCAGCAGCCGCCGGGCCTCGGCGAGCGAGGCCACTACCGCCTCCAGCCCGGTGCGGCCCGGTGCATTGGCCGGCAGCCGTTCCAGCACGGTGCGCAGCGTCTCCAGCGTGCCGGGGCCGCCGGGCAGGCGGCGCTGCTCGCGTTCCACATCCACATCGCGCCAACGCAGCAGCACCGGGTCGCCGAGGCCGGCATCCCAGAGCGGTACCTCCTGTCGCCCCTCGCGCTCCCAGGTGAAGCGCAGCGTGGTGGCGGTGCCGTGCAGCACCGCCTCATGCCGCAAGCCGAAATCCCCCTCCGCGGCGACGTCGAAGCGCGGCGTCGCACCGGTACGGCGGGGCAGGTCCACGACCAGCCTGCCCTTGGCGCCGCGCGGGTCCACCGCCAGCGCCACCTCCTCCCGCCGTAGGGTGCCGACCACCACAACGCCCCGGCGCAGCTCGATCCTCGCCGGGCGCTCGGCGCCGGACTGGGCGCTGCTGAGCAGCACATCGCGGTCGCGGGCGAAGGCCAGGATGCGTTCCTCCCCCGGCGGCAGTGCACGGATCTCGGCATCGCCAAGATAGGCACCAGCCTCCGCCCCACCGGCGCCGAAGACCGCGGCCAGCCCATCCGGCAGGACCACTTCGCCGGTGTTGCGCAGCCGCACGGCATTCAGCGGGCTGCGCGCCTGGAGATCCTGCACCCACCAGATCCGCTCGGCCGGCAGGGTGGCATCCAGGAAGGGCAGGTTCGCCGTCTCCCCGCTGCGCAGCGAAACCGGTGCCGGCAGGGTGAAGGCGACGCGCCCGGCTGAGGCGGCGGCGGTGGCGGCCGGCACCGCCGCGACCTGATCGGTGAAGCGGCTCCCGGCCGCTTCGGCCTCCGCCGGCGCCGCCCTTTGCCGGGCCATGGCGGCCGGAGCGGGCGCCGCCATGGCCATCGGCGGCGGTGGCGCCGGGCGGCGGCCGGTGTCGGCGGTGACGGTCACCTGTTCGGCCACCCGCACCGGCAGCTCCGGCCGGGTGATACGGATTGGGGCGTAGAGCGCCTGGCGGTAGGCCGCGGGATTGCCGGAGACAAGGGAAAGCCGCACCTCATCCCAATCGGCGCCGGAGCGGTTCTCCACCACCGCCCAGCCCTGCAGCCGCGCCTCGCCCTCGCCGGCCGGCAGCACCAGCCGCCAGCTCGGCTTCCACAGCGGTGCGCCGGCGACATAGGTGAAGCCGACCTCGCGCGCCGCCGCCGCCCCGCGCAGGCGGATCTCGATCAATCGCTCATCGGCGGTGCGGCTGGCGGCCAGCGCCTCGGCGGCACGGGCGATGCGGGCGGCAAGGGCGGCGTCGGCCAGCCGCACCTCCTCGCCCTCCCGCAGCAGCAGGAGGCGGAGCCCCCGGGCGGTGAGCAGGGAGACGCGCAGTCCGCCTTCCGCCTCCTCGGCATCGGCCAGACGCCCGGTGGTGCCGCTGGCCTCCACCATCTGGCCGCGCAGGGCGCGCAGCACCGCGGCACGGCTTTCGAAATCGGCGGGGCGCAGCGGCAGGCCGCGGAAGGCCTCGGTCTCCAGATCCTGGGCGGGCAGGCGCAGCCCCTCCACCGTGCCGCCGGGGTCGCGCAGCATCAGCGACTTCAGGAGGTCGTCCACATCCTCGGCCGGGGCACGGAAGGTAATGGCGGCATCGGGCGCGAGGCGGCCGGCACGCTCGATCTGGATCAGCCCGGCGTTGGAGAGGGTAACGCTGCGGACCGGTAATTCCTCCGCCGAGAGAGGGAGGGTGACGGGCAGGACAAGACAGGCAAGCAGCAGAGCACGGCGCATGGGAGCCTCGGAGCGATGGTGGCGCCCAGCCTAGTGAGATTTCGGGCGGTATGATGGCCGGTCAGCGGGTGGATATGTGTTGCTGGTCCGCCGGGGCTGCCAGCGCGTGGCGGGTGAATGGGGTGCCGAGCTCGTACTGTCGGACAGTCAGCCGCACTTCGAACAGGTCATCAGGCCACACTTCTCCCGGGCCTGCTCGATAAGGTAGCCGCAGCGGATGCAATTGGCGCCATCATCGTCGGCGAAGGGGTCGGCAAAAGATCGTGCAGCCGCCTCCGGCGCTTTTTTCGGAAGGCGCGTTCTGCGGCGCTCGGCCACCGTCGTGTCAGCTGGCACGGCTGATTGTTGCGGCGAGGGTTCCCACATCGGCATGACATGCACGGTCGGCTGCGCCGGCTCGGCGGCAACGGGCTCGATATCCTGTGGCGGGAGTGGCGGAGCGGATCTTGCGCGAAATCCTTCCGGCCAGGTTTCGGCGTGCAGCTTCCAGGATGCGGGGCGCGGATGCTCCTCAACGGGCGTCGAACTGCCCCGCCGAAGATGGACAACCTCAACCACTCGGCTCTTGCCGCCAGCCGCACTCCTGCGAGGAACGCTGAGGATGCGGCGCTGTTCGCCGGATGCGGTGTTTGCCCTCTGCGCCGGGCGGGGAAAGACGCGGTCTGATTCTGACATGAGGTTCCATATGTAGAGGTGCGCTCGGTGCCCGCAGGCTGCGATCCATGGTGCGCGTTTGCATGGCCTCGGCGCGCTTGCCAGAAATACCATGGGATGGCGTTATCAGTCGATGTCCGACCTGTGCCGCGAACGCGACTCGCCGGCATGAGTTCTGGTGAATGTGATGAGATATGGAGGCCTGAGTCGGTCCGCCTCCCGGTCACCGTTGGTGGATGGTGATCATCACCTCCGGACTGTCGACCGGATTTCTCCGGCCGACGCGCCTTCTAAGCTTCGGCAGCGGAGCGGCATTCATGCCTGAGCGTGCTTCGCTTCCACGCGAACTCCGTCCAATGGACTCACCTGGACGGAGGCATGTGCTTGCACAACCCGGACCTTGAGTGGAGTCCGGAGGCTCGTGGGACTAGCAGCCAGTCCTAGCGCCAGCCGAACTGATGGGGCGGCTGGTGACGCCGCGAATGGTCATGCCGCGGCGGAAGGTAGCGATGCCCGTGATGACGCGGCGGCGGCACATACCGCGGCCGGTGGTAGCCGCGGTGACCGTGGCCGTGCTGGTAATGCACCGGCATGACCGCATCGACAGACCCGGTCGACGCCGCGGGGCCGGGCGGGTGTGCGGCAGCGGGGGCGGCGGCGGCCGACAGCAGTCCAAGACCGAGAGCGGCTGCAACAAGAAGGTTACGCATCATGTCCTCCTTCGGAGTTCGAGGAGGAGATGATGGGGCGCCGCTGAAGGCGTGATCGGGGCCGGATTGTCGCCTTACTGGGGCAGGGTGTAACGGCGTGTGAGCGGGCTCGTGCATAAGGCAGCATCAGCCCAGGCAGTGACCGGCAGGGTTCCTGTGAATGGTGCCCCCTCTCGCCCGGCAATCAGCGCCGGCGCTGCGGCGGCGCAGCTTCGCTGATCACCCTCCGTCGATCCAGGCGCATGTGACTTTCCTTGCACGCTGGAACGAATGATTTCTGGCGACAGAGGAGAACACCATGGTGCCGTATTGCCGTTGCGGCCAAGCCAGCTCAGCCCGCCGCCAGCATGTCTTCGGTCTGCGCAAGACCATGTTCTGGCTCGGCGTCTGGCTGTTGCTGTGCATCAGCCCGGCCAGGGCCGAGGTACCGGAAGACCATCTCGCAGCCCTGAGGCGCGGCATCAACATCACCAACTGGTTCCGCTTTCCGGCCGACACAAGCAAAGATCGCCTGCGCGACTACCTGCCGGACACCGCGATGACAGAGCTTCACCAGGCCGGCTTCACCTTCGTGCGGCTCTGCATCCAGCCCCAGTTCCTGCTGCGTGCGGACGGGCAACTCGATCCCGACAGGCTCGCCGTCGTGCTCGATGCGGTGCGGCGGCTGCAGCGCGCGGGCCTTGCCGTGGTGGTGGACGCGCATCCGGAAAGCTGGCGCATCGAGGAGGATGCAGCGCACCGGCAGGGCCTCCTCGATTTCTGGCGGCAGATGGCACCCGCGCTGCGATCCTTCGATCCGCGCCGCACCTTTCCCGAGGTGATGAACGAACCGGTCGTCGAGGATCACGCCGCCTGGTCCCGGTTGCAGGAGGAGGCGCTTGCCGTCATCCGCGCCGCGCTGCCCGACAGCACCGTCATCCTGACCGGGGCCGACTGGGGCAGCATCGACGGCCTCTCGCGCCTGCAACCCGTCCGCGACCGTCGGGTGATCTACAGCGTCCACGAATACGACCCGAAGGTGCTGACGACCTTCGCCTTCTGGGAGCAGGGCCTGGATACCGCGATGCTGGCCCGGCTGCCCTTTCCGGTACAGGACACCGCAGCCTGCGAGGCGATCGCGGCTGGCACGTCGCATGGCCGCACCCAGGCCATTGCCGCGGCCTATTGCGCCGGGCGCTGGAATCCGGGCCGGCTGCGCGACATGCTCGGCCGCGCCGCTGCCTGGGGCAGGCAGCACAATGTGCCTGTAGGGGTGTTCGAGTTCGGCGCTCATGCCCGGCTGAACGAAAGCGCCCGGCTTGGCTACCTTGCAGCCTTCCGCAAGGCCGCGGAGGAATACGGGATGCCGTGGGCCATCTGGGGCTATGGCGACATCATGGGGTTCCCGGTCCAGACGGCGACCGGCCGGGTGCGGCTCGACCTCGCGGTGCTGCGCGCCCTGGGATTGCCCGGGGGGCGCTGAGCGCGCCCCGCCGCTGCGTCACGAATGCTGGCGGCTCAGCCGGCCGGCCACCCAGCTTTTCATGACGAGCGAGATGAACCGGCTGTTGCCGAACAGGTAGCGCCGCCAGAGCCGCCGTGGTTCGCGCATCAGCCGCCAGCCCCACTCCAGGCCGGCGCGCTGCATCCACGGCGGCGCGCGGGGCACGATCCCGGCGAGCACGTCGAAGGATCCGCCGACACCGATGATGAGGCGGGCGCCCAGCCGGTCGCGATGGCGCTGGCACCAGATGTCCTTGAAGGGCGATGGCATGGCGACGAACAGGATATCCGGCCGGCTGGCCGCGATCTGCTGCACCACCGCCTCATCCTCGGAGGCCGGGAAATAACCGTCGCGCCAGCCAGCCAGCTGCAACCTCGGGTGCTTCGCCCTGCAGACGGCAAGAAAGCGATCGAGGACATTGGGCTTCGAACCCAGGAAGAAGACCCGCAATCCGTGCTGCTCGCCGAGGCCGAGCAAATGCGTCAGCAGGTCGACGCCGGTGACGCGCTCGGGCAGGCGACGCCCAAGCAGTCTGCTGGCCCAGACCACCGACATGCCATCGGCGGTGACCAGATCGGCGGCGAGGCAGACCTGCCGGAGCTGCGGATTCCGCTGCATGTCGACGAGATGCGAGGCATTGGCGGTGAGCAGGATGGAGGCTCGCCGATCGCTGCGACAGGCATCAAGGCACCAGGCGAGGGTCTGATCCATGGTCAGCGAATCGATGGGGCAGTCCAGAACCTCCACCGCGGCGCGGGGCCGCTCCATCGCCTCCGACAAGGCCCGTCCCTCCTCAGACGATGTGGTTGAGATTGGGCGGTCCTGCCTCGATGGCTGTCGAATAGAGCAGCCAGCCCCATTCATAGGGCCGCATCTCCGGGTTCAGCCGCAGCCGCGGCGCGGGCTCATCCCCGGTCGGGCTGCCGAGCAGCATGCCGGCATGGCGTAGGCCGCGGCTGACCGGCGCCTCCGCGCGCTCGATGCTGCGCCAGATGATGCCGGTGGCGCGGTCTGCCATGTCGATGCCAAGCTCATTGGCCTGCAGCCAGGCGCGGCTGCGGCTGACGGAAGCGGCGAAGGACGGCCCACCGGCTTCGGTGACGCAATGCAGCGCCATTGGCGCCATGCTGTGCTGGTGCACCGAATAGACCGGGAAGGCGCCGGCAACCCGGCCGGTCTCGGCATCATGGTGCCACCACCATTGGCCAAGGCTGCCCTGGGTGCCCACGACACGCCTGGCGCAGAGTACCGCCAGATCGCGCAGTCGCTGGCTTTTCAGCATGATCGAGGCGAATGCGAGCGCCTGGATAGGGTAGATCTGGTCGGCGAAATTGGCGATGCGCCGACGCATGCGGTGCCGCAGGGGCGCCTGGATGGAGGCGTGCCGGAACGTCAAGGTACCGGGGTTCAACCGGGCCTCAAGTTCGTGCAGGGCTGCGGCGCATGTGGCCCGAAGCCCAGGCTCTGTGCTGTGCAACAGGCCGCTCACCAGCCAAGCTACCTCCATGGTCGTGAGCGTCGGAAGCACTCGCTCCAGCGCCATGGCGTCGAGGCCCGCCTCCTCCAGCAGCGCCGCCGAGGCGACGCAGTCCAGCGCGCCATTCGCCCAGAGCAGCAGCCCAAGGCCTCCAGGGTAGCCCTGGGTTCGGATGCGCGCCGCGATCCGCCGGCAGATCACGGCGGGTGCGCCGGTCACGTCGCTGATCGGGATGGCGGCGCGGCTGAGGCCGATGAGGCAGATCGCGCTGCTGGTGATCGCCTCGGTGCCCAGCGTCGGTGCCCAGCGCCGGTGCCGAAGCTGTCGGGTGAACAGCCCGGACTGCCGATCGACGCAATCACGCAGCCGGGCAACGTACAGATCGCGCTGGTCGGCTTCCTCCAGGGTTGTTGCGTCGCTCATGCCATGTGGACCGTGTCTGGCATCGGCGAGGGACGCTGAGGCGGCGGCGCAGGGACCGGCTCGACCGTCGGCAGCCGTATCGACGACCGTGCCGGCGGTGTGGCGCCTCGCGCACCGGGCACCGGCCAGGTGGCGTCGAGGACCGAATTGGCGACGAGCGCGGCGATGCGGGCGGCAGCGCAGCCATCGCCGTAAGGCGAGACGCCCTTCGCCATGGCGGCATAGTCCGCGGGGCTCGTCAGCAGCCGGGCGACTTCCCGGAAGACGTGGCGCCGGCTGGTTCCGATCAACTTCGCCACGCCGAGCTGCACCGCCTCGGGCCGTTCGGTTTCGTTGCGCATAACCAGAACCGGTTTGCCGAGAGCCGGTGCCTCTTCCTGCAAGCCGCCACTGTCGGTCAGCACCAGCGTGGCACGCTGCATGGCCGCGACCATCTCCGGATAGTCGAGCGGCTCGGTCAGCGTCACCTGCGGGCTGCGGCTCAGCATGCCATGCGCTGCGTCGCGGATGTTGGGATTGGGGTGCACGGGATAGAGGAAGTGCACATCGGGAAAGGCGGCGCAGAGCGCCAGGACGGCGTCGAAGATCTGCGCCGCGGGCCGGCCGAAATTCTCCCGGCGGTGCATGGTAAGCAGCACCAGGCGCTGGTCCGATGGCAGCGGCAGCGAGAGCCGCGGCTTCTGTGCGGCGGTGGCGAGCAGCGCATCGATAACAGTGTTGCCGGTGACATGGATGGTCTCGGGCCGGATCGCCTCCCGCAGCAGCGCCTGACGTGCCCCTTCCGTCGGCGCGAAATTCAGCGAGGCCGCATGGCTGGCGACGATGCGGTTGAACTCCTCGGGAAACGGCGAGGACAAGTTGCCGGTGCGAAGCCCTGCTTCGACGTGTCCGAACGGTATCTGGCGATGGAAGCAGGCGATCGCTGTGGCCATCACCGTGGTGGTGTCGCCCTGGGCAAGCACCATGGCTGGCGGATTTTGTTCCAAAATAGAATCAATGCCGCCCATGATCCGGGCCGAGAGGCCTGACAGGCTCTGGTTGGGTTGCATGAGATCGAGGTTGGCCTCGCCGATCAGGCCGAAGCTGGCGAGGGCCTGGGAAAGGAGATCGCGGTGCTGGCCGGTGAGCAGCAGGCGCACAGAAATATCGGTGATTTCCTTGAGGCTGCACATGATAGGCGCCATCTTGATTGCTTCGGGTCGCGTTCCCACGACACAGAGCACACTTCGTGTCTGCGGCACTTTCGACGCTCCAACCACATTGCAGCTGGTTCACTGCGTCTAAATATTGGCGAACCGCTTACTCCGGTTCGAATCACAAACTAGAGCTGATTCGGAATGGAACGAGCACGTGTTGGGCGATCAGTTCCGGCACGGCATCCACGGTCAGACGGTCCGGCCGGGGCGCCCGGCACGAACCGCCGATGCGGCCTGCGATGTGCGATGCCATCGGCGCGGGAAGCTGCCATCACCTTGCCGGCGGAAGCCGATCGCGCAGGGAGGTGCCGGCAATCATCCCCGCTCGATCGGCAGGGCTTCATCCTTTGCCCACTCGCTCATCGATGCGTCATAGACCGCGATGTCGCGATAGCCGAGTTGATGGAGGAGGAAGGCATCGAGCGTCGCCGCGATGCCGCCCCCGCAATACAGCAGGATGCGCTTCGACGGATCCGCACCGACGTCGGCGAAACGCGCAGCAACCTCCGCGGGCGGCTTGAAGGTCAGCGAAGTTGCGTCCACCACCTCCGCCACCGGCACATTGACGCTTCCTGGAATGCGGCCAGGGCGGCCATAGCGCGGGTTGTCGCCCTTGTGCAGGTCCGGGGCGAGGGCGTTGATCGTGCAGGCGCCGGTGTCGCCGATGGCGGCCTTGACCGCATCCTTGTCGATGAACAGCCCGGGCCGCGGCTTCGCGGTGAGCGTCGCCGCCGGATAGCGTGTCTCTGCCGTCTCGGTCGGCCGTCCTTCGGCGCTCCATTTGTCGAAGCCGCCGTCCAGGATTGCGGCATTGTCGAAGCCGATCGCACGCAGCATCCACCAGACGCGGGTGGACCATTGCATATTCTTGCGGGAATAGAGGACGACGCGGCTGTCGGCGCCGATGCCCTTCATGGCGAAGCGGGCAGCCAGATCCCCGGCGGCGGGCATGGTGAAGTTGAACCTGCTCGAGGTGTCGGAGAGTTCGCCCTGCAGGTCCAGGAAGGCCGAGCCGGGGATATGGCCCTTCCCGTAGTCGCCGCGGCCGCTTTCGATCCGGTACGGTCGACCCGTTCCCGTTTCATAGAGCAGATAGGTCGTGCAGTCGAAGACGCGCAGCCCGGGGTCGCCGAGGTGGTCGGCAAGCCATTGGGTATCAACGATCGCATCGGGGTGGACGAAGCGCGGTTCTGCCGTCATCGAGGTTTCCTCCAGAGTGCTTCGGTTGTCGCTTTCGCCGTGCCTGGACCGACGGTGCACCCGGGAAGCCGGGCGCGGCAAGCACGGCCCGCCAGCGGGGCAGGCGACGAAGGGCACGCCGCGGGCAAGCGCCCCAGCCTACCGCTGGCTTGCCTCGCCCAGGAGATGCAGCACCAGTTCCCGCCGATGCGGGCTGGTCCGGTGCTCATAGAGGTAGACGCCCTGCCAGGTCCCGAGCACCGGCTGCGCACCCTCGACCGGGATCGAGAGCTGGGTCTGCGTCAGCGCCGCCCGGATATGTGCCGGCATATCGTCCGGCCCCTCATCCTCGTGCCGATACCGGCCATTGCCGCCATCAGGCACGAGACGTGATAGGAAGGCTTCCAGATCGGCCTGGACGTCCGGCGAGGCATTCTCCTGAACCAGCAGGGAGGCCGAGGTGTGCCGGCACCAGATGGTCAGCAGGCCAGTAGCGATGCCCTGCGAGCCCAGCCAGCGACACAGCTGATCGGTGACGTCCACCAGCCCGCGCCCGCGTGTCATGACCTGGATGCGATGCAGCCGCTGTTCCATGCCCCATACTCCTCAAGCGCACGGCGGCTTGCTTGCACTCTGGCGGCCTGCCTCGGCAAGCGGTTGCGGATCATGCCCGGCGCGGAGGCTCTCAACCCTCCGAGGAAACCCGGTCTCGGTGCACGGCACGGGTTTCCCAACGATGCATGGCTGCTGTAGGCTTTGCGCAACAACAGCATGACGAGGAACGGCCATGGACTTCGGCGCATCCATGTTCTTCACCGATTACTCCATGACGCCAGCGGCACTGGGCCGCGCGCTTGAGGAGCGTGGCTTCGAATCGGTCTGGGCGCCCGAGCACTCGCATATCCCGGTGTCCCGCAAATCGCCCTGGCCGGGCGGCGGTGAACTGCCGAAGCGCTATTACGACTGCATGGACCCCTTCGTCAGCCTCACTGCCGCAGCGGCGGCGACGACGAAGCTCAAGCTCGGCACCGGCGTCTGCCTGGTCAACCAGCGCGACCCGATCCAAACCGCCAAGCTGGTCGCATCGCTCGACCAGCTGTCCGGCGGCCGCTTCCTGTTCGGCATCGGCGTCGGCTGGAACCAGGATGAGATGGAGAACCACGGGACAGCCTTCGAGACGCGCGCCAAGCTGACGCGCGAGCGCATCGAGGCGATGAAGGAGATCTGGACCAAGTCCAAGGCCGAGTACCACGGCGAGTTCGTTAATTTCGATCCCATCATGGCCTGGCCGAAGCCGGTCCAGAAGCCGCACCCGCCGATCCTCGTCGGCGGCGCCTTCCCCCAGGGCGCGCGGCGGGCGCTGCGCTACGGCAATGGCTGGATCCCGATCGCCGGCCGCGCGCCGCTGCACGAGGTGCTCGAACGCTTCCGCCAGATGGCCGCCGAGGCTGGCCGGGATCCGGCGGGCGTACCGATCTCGACCTTCGGGGCACCGGAGGATCCCGACGAGATCAAGCGGTTCCGCGACCTCGGGATGTCGCGCACTGTGGTGTCGCTGCCCTCAGAGAAGGAGGACACGATCCTGCCGATCCTCGACCGCTGGGCCGAGCTGATCCGCCGCTGCTGACCTCGGCCTCGGCCCCAGCCGCCCGGGACCTGTCGGCGCGCGCTTGGTCGCGCGCCAGAAGGCCGATGCGGTCGCCATTGGAAAGCGCCTTCCGTGGACGCGTCACGGATGCTTTCCTGGGCGTCAAGAAACACCCGGGAGACTCCGCACCATGCGCCGCCGCGACATCCTGCGTTCCGCATCCGCTGCCTTCGCCATTCCTGCCTTGCCCCGGCTGGCCGTCGCCCAGGGCAGCGCCTGGGTGCCGGACCGCCCGATTACCATGATCACCGGCTACGGCCCCGGTGGCAGCACGGACATCGCCGCACGGATGCTCGCTGACCGCATGGCCACGGCGCTGGGGCCGGAAGCGCGGATCGTGGTCGACAACAAGCCCGGTGCCGCGGGCACCATCGCAACCGAATGGCTGAAGCGCCAGCCGGCCGATGGCTACACCATCATGGTGACCGAAACCGGCGCCGCCGCCGCCGCGCCCGCGACCACCATCGGCGGCACGCGCTACGATCCGGTGGCGGATTTCACCCAGCTCGGCGTGATCAGCACCCCGCCTGGCGTGCTGGTGGTGACGCCGAGCTTCGCCGGCCCCAACCCCCACCAGGTGCTGACCGCCATGCGGGAAGCACCGCCGGAGAAGCTGACCTACGCCTCCTCCGGCTTCGGCGGCGTGCTGCACATGCGGGCCGAGATGCTGGCCCAGGCGTTGGGGACGCGCTTCGTCCATGTGCCCTATCGCAGCGGCGCGCAGATGGTGCAGGCGATCATGACCGGGGAGGCGCAGTTCGGCGTCGCCGCCCTCGCCAGCGCCACCCCGCTGATGCGGGAAGGCAAGGTACGCGGCGTTGCCATGGTTGGCACCCGGCGCTTCCCGACCTTCCCGGATATCCCGACCCTGGGGGAGCTTGGCGTGTCCGGCTTCGAGAACAGCGGCTTCTTCCTGCTGATCGGCCCCGCCAACATCCCGCCACGGCCGGCCGAGGCGCTGAACCGGGCGCTGGTCACGGCTCTGCATGATCCGGTCATCCGAGAGCGGATGATCTTCGCCGGCCACGATCCGGTGCAGGGCGCCAACGGTCTGGCCGAGGCCCGCGCCTTCATGGTGCGGGAACTGGCGGAGATGAAGAAGATCGTCGAGCGCACCGGAATCCGGGTCCAGCCATAGGGCAAGCGCGTCCCGGGCGTCGACGCCCGGGTGGACGAGGGACTCGCCCGAACCAAGGCCGGAGCGTTTCGCTGGATGGCACGGCTGAAGCTGCCCTGGCCCAGGCTTCCCACCCGGGACATTCTCAGCGGGGAGGGTCCGGATCCCTTCCCTGGACCACACGCCCCATGGCGTCCAACGAGGCAGGGCCGGCGGGCGCGGCGAGCTGGTGTTCCCCTCCTGGTCGCGGCTGCAACCTTGGCGCAGGCAAGGGTTCAGCCATTGCCCTTGCCCTTCCGGTGCTGCACCGCACATTCTGGCGTTGATGCCCGACACCGCGCCTGCCCTCACGCTCTCGCTGCATCCGCGCATCGCCGATATTCCGGCGGCCGAATGGGATGCCTGCGCCGGGACCGACAACCCCTTTGTCAGCCATGCCTTCCTGCTGGCGCTGGAGTTGAGCGGCAGCGCCATCGACCGCACTGGCTGGCTGCCGCAGCACGCCGCGCTGCGCGATGCTGCCGGGCAGCTGGTGGCCTGCGCCCCCTGCTATGCGAAAAGCCATAGCCAGGGCGAATATGTCTTCGACTACGGCTGGGCCGATGCCTTCGAGCGGGCCGGCGGCAGCTACTATCCGAAGCTGCAGGTCTGCGCCCCCTTCAGCCCGGTGCCCGGGCCAAGGCTGCTGCTGCGGCCGGGGTCGGGCATCGGCCCGGCGGCGCTCGGCCAGGGGCTGGTGCAGGCCTGCGGCGAGCTTGGCCTTTCCTCAGTCCATGTCACATTCTGCCAGGCGGCGGAGTGGGAGGCGCTGGGCGAGGCTGGCTGGCTGCAGCGCCTTGGCACGCAATTCCACTGGCAGAACCAGGGCTATGCCAGCTTCGACGACTTCCTCGGCGCGCTGAACAGCCGCAAGCGCAAGGCGATCAAGCGGGAGCGGCGCGACGCCGCCGCGGCCGGCTTCGTGCTGAAGACCCTGCGCGGGCAGGAGATTACCGAACGGCACTGGAAGGCCTTCCACCGCTTCTACCGCGCCACCACCGACAGGAAATGGGGCCGCAGCGCCTATCTGACCGCGCGCTTCTGGCCGCTGATGGCGGAGGCGCTCGGGGACCGTGTGGTGCTGATGGTGGCCGAGCAGGATGGCGAGCCGGTGGCCGGCGCGCTGAACCTGCTGGGGCGGGAAGCGCTGTTCGGCCGCAATTGGGGCGCCCTGGTCGATGTGCCCTTTCTGCATTTCGAGCTCTGCTACTACCGCGCCATCGACTTCGCCATTGAGCACAGGCTGCCGCGGGTTGAGGCCGGGGCGCAGGGCGAGCACAAGATTCAGCGCGGCTATCTGCCCTCCGCAACCTATTCCGCGCATTGGATCGAGCATCCCGGGCTGCGCCGCGCGGTCGGCGATTTCCTGGCGCGGGAGCGGCCGGCGATGCGCCACGAAATGGCGGCGTTGGCGACGCTCTCGCCATATCGCAAGGCCGGCGAGGCCGAGTAGTACCGGCGGCATGAATGTTCCATTCATGCCGGGCGCCCGAAGGGGTGCGCAGCCGAGGTTCGCGGGGCGATCCGCCCGGCGATCGAGGGGGGCGGTTGGTTGGTCACGATCAGCCGCTGTTTGTATGGTGCGACAAGGGGGACAGGGTGGACAGCAGCGAACAGGCCGTGCGCGCGGCCGCGGCCGAGGCGTGGGCATTGATGCGGGCGATCGGCGAACTGACCCGCGAGGGCGAGGGGATCACCCGGGCCGCCTTTGGCGCAGGCGAGCAGGTTGCGGCGGAACAGGTCGCGGCCTTCATCCGCGCCAAGGGGCTCGCGCTGGAAACCGACGCCTTCGGCAACATGCATGTCCTGCTGCCGGGGCAGCAGCCGGAACTGCCGGCCATCGCTGCCGGCTCGCACCTCGATTCCGTTCCGCAGGGCGGCAACTTCGACGGGCTCGCCGGGGTGGTCGCGGCGCTGGCGGTGCTGGTTGCGGTGCGGGACTCAGGCGCGCGCCCACGCCGCTCGCTGCGCGCCATCATTCTGCGGGGCGAGGAAAGCCCCTGGTTCGGCACCGCCTACATCGGCAGCCGGCTGATGCTTGGCCGCTCCACCATGGCGGAAATCGGCGGGCTGGTGCGCTTCGACAGCGGCCAGACCCTGGCGCAGCACCTCGCCGGGCTCGGCTTCGCCGATGCCGCGCGGCAGAGCCGGCCGGTGTTCGGACCGCGTGACCTTGCTGCCTTCTTCGAGTTGCATATCGAGCAGGGGCCGCTGCTGGAAGGGCAGGGGATCCCCATTGGCGTCGCCACCGGCCTGCGCGGCAACGTCCGCTTCCCGGAGGCGCGCTGCTTCGGCGAATACGGCCATGCCTCCGCGGTGCCGCGTGCGCATCGCCGGGATGCGGTGGTGGCATTGTCGGAGCTGGTGCTGGCCTTCGACGCATTCTGGGCCGGGCGGGTGGCGCAGGGCGACGATAATTTCGTCTATACCGTGGGCAAGGTGGCGACCGATCCGGCGCAGCATGCCATGACCAAGGTGCCCGGCGAGGTTCGCTTCAGCTTCAATTTCGGGGCGACGGTGGAGGCGACCTTGACCGAGGCGCGGGCGCTGCTGGAACGCTCGGTGCGGGAGATCGAGCAGCGCCGCGGCGTGCGCTTCGAGCTCGGAACCGAGGTCGGCACCCCGCCGGTCGCCGTCGATGAGGCGCTGATGGGGATGATCGAGGCGAGTGCGGCAGCGCATGGCCTGGGCTCCCTGCGCCTGCCGACCGTCGGGCATGACACCGCGATGTTCGCGCTCTCCGGCATTCCAGCTGCCATGGTCATGGTGCGCAACGCCCATGGCAGCCACAACCCGCGGGAGTCGATGGAGGAAGCGGATTTCACCGCCGGAGTCATCACTCTCGCCGGGGCGATGGAGCGGGCGGCGAACGCCGGATGATCAGGCCCGCGGCCCCAGCACTGCGATCACCGCACTGACCCGGGCCACGCGCCTGCCATCGGCCAGCACCGCGCCCTCGGTGAAGCAGAGGTTGCGGCCGAGGCGGGAGACCTCCGCCTCGACCTCAAGCCAGCACCCCTCCTTCGCCGGAGCGACGTAGTCCACGGTCAGCGTCACGGTGGTCAGGTGGTGGCGCGGCAGCCCGTCCCGCTCCCGCATCACCGACGCCGCATGGATCAGGCCGAGGTCGGCCAGGGTGGCGACGAAGCCGCCATGCGCCCCGCCGGCCGAATTGCAATGCGTGTGCTGCAGCCGCAGGCCGACGCTGACCCGCTGGTCTCCCCGCTTCACCCAGAAGGGACCGAGGCCCTTCGCATAGGGCCCGCCATGGGTGGCCGGCACGAAGCCTTCCGGCACCGCCTCCGGATGGATGGCATGCGGCATGTGGTGGTGGTCTCCATTGTCCGATAAGTGTTTGGCCTTCCCCCGCGTGGCCGCGCCGCCACCATGGAGGACGCGGCATGCGGTGCGCCGGGGATCAGCCGCTGGCGAGGATCGCTTCGACGATCTCCTGCACCTCCAGCGCCTCCCGCAGCGTCGCCAGCGGGTGAGACGCGCCGCGGGTCATGGCGGCTACGCCGGCGAGCTGCTGGCGCAGCACCATCGGCCGCATGCGCTCATTCGGCATGGCGTCCGGCGCCTCGGCCCAGCCGCCATCGGCGCCGCGCCGCTCGGCGAAGGACCAGTCGCGCAGTCGGATTGTGTCGTTCAGGGTCCAGGTATTGTGGTCATCCTTCGGCGTGGTGCCGACGCCGCCGCGGAGCGTCACGGGCACGCCGCCGGCGGTCAGCCGGGCCTCGATGGCGGTCTCCGCGCCATCGCCAGGCGGAAACCGGACCATGGCCTCCTGCAAGGCCAGCGGGCCGAGCTGGCGGCGGGTGAGAAACAGAAAATGCGAGACCACCTCGCGGGTGAACCCGCCTTCCGCCCGGCGCGCCAGCCAGCCCGCGGCACCCTGCTGCCAGCCGCGCGGCCAAGTGGCGAAGCCGACCTCTATGGCCAGCGCCTCCGGCACCAGCCCCTGCCGCCAGGCGGCGAGCTGCGCCACGGCGGGGGAGGAGGCCATGGGGAAATTCACTGCGGCACGGGCGCCGGAAGCCTCGGCCCCGGCGACGAAGCCGCGCGCGGCGGCAAGCTCGGTCGCCAGCGGCTTCTCCAGGAACACCGCGCGGCCGGCGGCAAGTGCCGCCTCGGCCAGCGGCACATGCGCCGCCGGCGGGGCGGCGACGTAAAGGCACTCGCAGGCTTCGATCACCGCCGTAGCGGAGGCCAGCATCGGCACCGCGGGCGCGACGGCGGCAAGCCGCTCCTCGGCCTCGGCCGGGTCCCAGACGCCGACCGGGGTGACGAACTCCGCCGCATGGGCGAGCGCCGCCCGCAGCAGCCGCTCGCCCATGATGCCAAAGCCGATGATGCCAAGTCTGACAGGGGCGGGCAAGGGCGACTCCGGGCGTGAGGGGCGCGGAGACTAGCGCCCCGCCCGTTGCCCCGCCACGGTTCACGCCCGCTTCACCTCCCAGATGACGAAGACCGCCGAGATCGGCTCGGCGATGCCGTGGCGATAGGCGAAGGAATGGAAATACTGCCGGATCGGCAGATAGGGCGCTTCCTCGAACACCACGCGCCGGATGCCGGCGGCGATCGCCTGCTCCGAAGGCCAGGCGCGGCGAACCCGCTTTCCCGCAGCGCGTCCAGCATCGGCCCGAAGCGCCGATTCAGCCGGATGGTGAAGCTGCGGTCGTCCGGCGCGGGCATCTCCGCGGTGCGCGCCAGCAGCATCCGACCGGGGGCGTCGCGCTGCGTCCAGCGGCGGATAAAGGCGATGCAATCGCGGCCACGCATTGGCTCGCCATCGTGGAACACCAGGCCATCAAGCAGGCGAAAGTACAGGTGAGACCATCGGCCTCATGGGTCTCGACCATCTGCGGCTGCGGGCGAAGCTGGCTGTCGAGGCCGAAGAGCTGGGCGCAGACCATCAGCGCGTGGTGGCGGGTGACGCAGGCGGTGGTGAAGACCGGGTCTCGGACGGTCGGATCGGCCTGGGGGATGTATCTCAGCACCCGTGCCGTGGCGGGCTAGGCCAGCGAGCGGTGCGCCAATCGGGCCAAGGTCGCGGCAGCGGCGGCGGTCAGGAAAGCGGCAGAGGGCGACCGGGCGCAAGCGCCGGCCCTGCCGATCGGCGGGACGCTTCGCGCAACCAGTGGTTCCACCGGCAGGCCATCAGGCCGTATGCAGCGGTGGGAGGATCAGCCGCCTGTCGCTCGCCTATCTGCAACTGGCCACGTCGATGGCGCTGGTCGGCGCCAATGTCGGGGTCGCCAAGCTGCTGGCCGAGGCGCTGCCGATCCCGCTCATCGCCTGCCTGCGCTGCATCCTGGCCTGCCTGGTGCTGTGGCCGCTGGCCCGCGCTTTGGAGGGCCGGGTTCGGCCGGGGCGGGCGGCGCTGCGAAACCTGGCGCTGCAGGCGGTGTTCGGCACCGCGATCTACAATGCCGGGCTGCTGGCGGGGCTGCGGCTGACCACGGCGCTGGAGGGCGGACTGGTGCTGGCCACCCTGCCGGCGGTGGTGGCACTCGGCAGCGCCGTCTGGCTGCGGGAACGGCTGGCGCCGCGGCAATGGCTGGCGACGGCGCTGGCGGCGGGCGGCATGGCGGCAATCACCCTCGCCCGGCTGGATGGCGGTGCTGGCGGAAGCCCGCTCGGCAATGCGCTGGTGTTCTGCGGCGTGCTGGGCGAGGCAGCCTATGTGCTGCTGGCGAAGCGCTTGGCCGGCCAGATGCCGGTGATCACCGCCAGCTTCTGGATGCAGGCCTTCAGCGCCCTGGTGCTGCTGCCCTGCGCGCTGCCCGGCCTCGGCGCCGCGGTGGCGCTGGCCGAGCCGAGGTTGGCCGGATTGCTGGTGTTCCACAGCCTGACCGCCAGCGTAATATGCTTGCTGCTCTGGTATGCCGGGCTGCGGCGGGTGCCGGCGGGGGTGGCCGGGTTGTTCACCGCCTTCCTGCCGGCCAGCGCGGCGACGACGGCGGTGGTGCTGCTGGGGGAGGCGGTTTCGGTGGTGCATGTGTTGGGCTTCGGCCTGATGGGGGGAAGCCTGCTGCTGGCAACCTGGCCGGCGCGCGCGTCGCGGTGAGGGCATGGTTCGCCTGCACCGGGGCGGAGCTGCTGGCGCGCGACCCGGCCGATACCGTCGGCCGCCTCGCTTCGGCGCAGCAGGCGCGCGGCTTCTCCGGCACGGCGGACCAGGACCTCGCCTGGCATGCGCAGCTGGCGTCGCTGCGCCAGGCCGTGGCCGAGGCCGGTGGCGCGGCCTGGACCATCGCGCTGGAGTTCGATCTGCTGCGGTTGGAGAAGCGCATCGACGCGGTGGTGCTGACCGACCGCGCCATCTTCTGCCTGGAATACAAGACGGCTGCACCGACCCGCGCAGCGCTGGCCGAGGCGGAGGATTACGCGCTCGACCTGCGGGACTTCCATGCCGGCAGCCGTGCCCATGCCATCGTGCCGGTGCTGGTCGCCGGCCATGGCGATTGGGCGCCGCCCACCCAGCCCTGGCTGCTGCCGACCCACCCGACCGAGCCGCTGGTCTGCGGTGCCGAAGCGCTGGGCAGGCTGATTGCCTGGGTGCAGGCGACGCTGCCGAGGCCGGCGGTGCCGCTGGACGGCGCCGCCTGGCTCGAAGCTCCGTACCGGCCGGTGCCGACGATCGTCGAGGCGGCGACGATGCTCTACGCCCGCAATGGCGTGGAGGAGATCGCCCAGGCACGCGCCGATGCCGGCAATCTCACCCGCACTGCCCGCGCCATCGCCCGACAGATCGAGCGGGCGCGCACCGAGGCGGCGAAGATCGTGGTGTTTGTCACCGGCATTCCCGGGGCCGGCAAGACGCTCTGCGGGCTGAATGCGGTGTTCGGCCCGGCACGGCAGGATGGCGCCGCCTTCCTCACCGGCAATGCGCCGCTGGTCGAGGTGCTGCGCGTGGCGCTGGCCCGCGATGCTGTTGCCCGCGGCGAATGCAGCCGGGACGAGGCCCGGCGGCGCACCCAGGTCGCATTGCAGAACGTGCACCGCTTCCTCGAGGATTGCGCTACCGATCCGGCGCGGCTGCCGCCCGAGCGGCTGATCGTCTTCGACGAGGCGCAACGCGCCTGGGATGAGGCGAAATCGCTGACCGGCACGCAGAACAAGCGCTCCAGGCTCACCATGAGCGAGCCGGCGCATACGCTGGAGATCATGGGCCGCCGTCCGGGCTGGTCGGTGGTGGTGGCACTGATCGGCAATGGCCAGGAGATCAACACCGGCGAGGCGGGGCTGCGGGAATGGGGCCGCGTCATTGGCGCCAATGCCGCGTGGCGGGCTGCGGCGGCGTCGCGGGTGCTGTGGGCGTCAGATCCGGTGCAGCGGCTGGCGAATGGCCATCCGCCATGGCTGATGATCGATGACGATCTCGACCTCACCGTGCCGTTGCGCAGCGTCCGCGAAACCGCCGGCGCCGCCTGGGTTAGTGCGGTGCTGGAGGGTGATGCCGCGGAGGCCCGGCGGATCGCCGAGGCGGCCGAGGCGCTGCCGTATTTCCTGACCCGCGACCTCGGCGCGCTGCGCGCGGGGCTGCGTCACCTGGCCCGCGGCCAACGCCGTGCCGGGCTGGTGCGCGCGGCCGGAGCAAGGCGCCTGCGCGCCGAGGGACTCGGCGCCGAGGTGGTGGCGAAGGATGTGCCCGACTGGTTCCTGCTGCGCTGGCCCGACATCCGCGCCTCCGATGCGCTGGAAGCGGCGGCGACGGAATACGCCTGCCAGGGACTCGAACTGGATGTGGTGGGCCTCGCCTGGGGCGCGATTTCATCCGCGGCGATGGCCGCTGGATGGCACGCAATTTCTCCGGCAATGGATGGCAGCAGGCGCACAAGGACCACGCCTTCATCCGCAACACCTACCGCGTCCTGCTCACTCGCGCCCGCTATGAGACCATCATCTGGATCCCACCCGGCTCACCCGCCGGCGATCCATTCCATGACAGGACGCGCCCGGCCGCGGAGATGGATGCCATCGCCGCTCATCTTCTCGCCTGCGGTGCCCGCCCCCTTGAACTCCCTGCAGCCGAGACCGGGGGGCCACCCCCCGATCTCCTCACCGCCCTTGGGAATACAGTACCTGCATAATGATGTGGGTCACGCCGGAGGTGGCGAGGATGTCCGGCTGTACGACCGCCGCGGGCGCCGCGACATTCAGCCCGCCGGCGCCGATGGTGGAACTCTGCTGCCCTGGCGCCAGGGGTGATGGCTATGGTGCCGCCGCGGGAGGCGATGCGCACCACGCTATCGGCCACCGTCATGATCTGCCGGTCGCCGATCAACAGCGCCGATGTCAGCGCCACGCCGGAACTCACATGGTCGCCGATCAGCGGGCGCAGCCGCTGGAAGCCCGGGCTGGCGCCGCCGGTACCGGCGCCACGGAACGGGTCGGTACGCCGGCGCGGCCGACCCAGGAGGTGGTCGAAACGGCCATGGGTGGCCTGTGTGTCGCTCACGTTGCATCACTGCGCGCGGCCTGGCCGGACGGCAACAAGGCCAAGGCTTGCACCCGCCGCAAGCGCGTCACGCCGGTTCAAGTGGTGCATGGTGACGCCACAGCGACGCATCGGTTCGCATGCGTTGCACCGCGCCGGCTCGTGCAATCGACGAAGCGCCCTAGATCCAGTGCATGCAGGACCCCGCGCTTCTCTGGTTCCGCCAGGACCTTCGCTTGGCCGACAACCCCGCCCTCGATTCCATCGCCGACCGTCCGGTGCTGCCGGTCTATGTGCTGGATGAAACCGCCGCGGGCGCCTGGACACCGGGCGGCGCGGCGCGCTGGTGGCTGCACCATTCCCTGGCGGCGCTCGGCGCCGATCTCGCCGCGCGCGGCGCGCCGCTGCTGCTGGCGCGGGGCAGTGCGGAGATCATCATCCCTGCCCTGGCGCAGGCGGTGGGCGCGGCGGAGGTGCTGGCCGGCAGGCTTCATGAACCCTGGGCGCGGGAGCGCGACCAGCGGGTGGCGGAGGCGCTGGCGGCGGACGGCCGCCGGCTGCGCCTCGCCACCAGCGCGGTGCTGCACGAGCCGGCACGGGTGAAGAGCGGCAGCGGCCAGCCCTATGCGGTCTACACGCCCTTTGCCAGGGCGGTCGCCGCGCTGGGTGAGCCGGACCCGCCGCTGCCTGCGCCGGCGCGGCTGCATCCAATGCCATCGCCCCCACCCGGCGAAGTGCTGGCGGATTGGGCGCTGCTGCCGCGCGACCCGGATTGGGCCGCTGCCTTTCCCGCCGCCTGGATGCCGGGCGAGGCCGGCGGCGCGGCGCGGCTGGCCCGCTTCGTCGCCGGTCCGGTGGCGCAATATGCGGCGCGGCGCAACCTGCCCGGGCTGGCCGGCACCTCCGGTCTGTCGCCGCATCTGCACTGGGGCGAGGTCTCGCCACGCCAACTCTGGCACGCGGTGCGCGCGGCGCTGCCGGCTGAGCCCGCCGACGCCTCGCCCTTCCTGTCGGAGTTGCTGTGGCGGGAGTTCTCCTATCATCTGCTGTGGCACCGGCCGACGATGCCGGAGCAGCCGTTGCGCCCGCGCTTCACCGGCTTTCCCTGCAGAGGGATGCAGCGCTGCTGCGCGCCTGGCAGCGCGGCCAGACCGGCTTCCCGATCGTCGATGCCGGCATGCGGCAGCTCTGGCAGCTCGGCTGGATGCACAACCGGGTGCGGATGATCGCCGCCTCGCTGCTGGTGAAGCACCTGCTGCAACCCTGGCAGGCCGGCGCCGCCTGGTTCTGGGATACGCTGGT
The DNA here is from genome assembly GCF_014283215.1 of Siccirubricoccus deserti. Taxonomy (GTDB): domain Bacteria; phylum Pseudomonadota; class Alphaproteobacteria; order Acetobacterales; family Acetobacteraceae; genus Siccirubricoccus; species Siccirubricoccus deserti. Next base: position 52,162 of record NZ_JACOMF010000020.1, on the reverse strand, counting down.
GGATGCCGACCTCGCCGCCAACAGCGCCTCCTGGCAATGGGTGGCGGGCAGCGGCAGCGACGCGGCGCCGTATTTCCGGGTGTTCAACCCGGTGCTGCAAGGCGAGAAATTCGACCCCTCCGGCACTTACGTCCGCCGCTTCGTGCCCGAGCTGGCGCGGCTGCCGGACCGCTGGCTGCACCGGCCATGGGAGGCGCCCGCCGCGGTTTTGCATGGTGCCGGCGTCGCACTCGGGCGAAGCTACCCGCTGCCGGTGGTGGATCATGCCGCGGGCCGCGCCCGGGCGCTGGCCGCCTTCGCCGCCATCGGCGACCGGGCGGCAGGGGAGGATGGATGACGGATCCGGCCTTGGCCGACCTCAGGTCACGTGGCTTCCAGGGCCTGCGTGTGGTGGCCGATGTGCATGGCGAGGCGACCGCCTTCACCCATGCCGTGGCGGGGGCCGAGGCGCTCGGGCTGTTCCTGCTGCAGCTCGGCGACCTGACCGACCACGGGCCGGACAGCCCCGGCGTGCTGCGGCTGATGTTCGGCCTGTTGGATGCCAGGCGGGGCCGCTTCCTGCTCGGCAACCACGACCACAAGCTGCGCCGCGCGCTGCTCGGCCAGAAGGTGCGGGTTCCGGGCGAAGGGCTCGGCCGCACCCTGGCGCAGCTGCGGGCGGCGCCGGATGGCGCGTCGCTGGCGGCACGGGCGGTGGAAGAGATTTCCGCGGCGCCGGCCTGGCTCCGGCTGGGCCGCTGGCTGTTCGTGCACGCCGGCTGGCACCCCGCGATGCTGCAGCAGCCATCCCCGCCCGAGGCCGGCGCTGGCAAGCCCGACCCGATCCTGTCTCGCGCGCTGTTCGGTCAGGTGACCGGGCGGATGCAGCCGGATGGCTTCCCGGAACGGCTGCACGACTGGGTGGACCGCATCCCCGCTGGCCATACCCTGTACTGCGGCCACGACCGCCGCTCCACCGACGGCCGGCCCTATGTGCAGGAGGGGGCGCTGGGCGGGCAGGCGGTGTTCCTTGACACCGGCGCTGGCAAGGGCGGGCATCTGAGTTGGGTGGATCTGCCGTGGTGACCATCCGCCCGGTGGCGGAGACGCCACATGCCGCCACTGTCGCCCGCTGGTTGCATGCCGCCTGGTGGGCGGCGGAGGGACACAGCCTAGTGGCGACGGAAGCGGCGGTGCGCGCCGCCACCGGCCCGGCGCCGCCACTAACCTTGGTGGCGGAACGGGAGGGCGTGCCGCTCGGCACCGCCTCGCTGACCTCGGCACCGCCTCGCTGACCATGGAAGACCTGCCGGAGCGGGCCGAATTGTTCCCGTGGCTCGCCGGCGTCTGGGTGCAGCCGGAGTGCCGCGGCCAGGGCATCGCCCGGGCCCTGGTCGGGCGGGTGGAGGCGGCCGCCCTGGCGCTCGGCTGGACGCGGCTCCACCTCTACACCGCGGGCGCGGCGGGGCTCTATGCCCGGCTTGGCTGGGCGGCGACGGAGACGCTGACGCGGCCGAAGGGCCCGGTCACGCTGATGGCCAAGCGCCTGTAGCCGGGCGCGCAGGCTCAGGCGAATTCGAACATGCCCTCGACCTCGACTGCGGCATCGCCGGGCAGGGAAGGGACGCCGATGGTGGTGCGGGCGTGCCGCCCGGCCTCGCCGAACACCTCCACCGCCAGGTCGGAGGCGCCGTTCATCACCTGGGCATGCTGGGTGAACTCCGGCCCCGCGGCGATGAAGCCACCGAGCCGCACCACCCGCGTCACCCGGTCAAGGTCGCCCACCGCCGCCTTCAGCTGCGCCACCAGATTGACGAAGCAGAGCCGCGCCGCCGCCTGCCCGGTCTCGATGGAAACGCCGCTACCGAGCTTGCCGGCGTAAGCGATCTTGCCGTCCCGCAGCGGGATCTGGCCGGAGATCACCACCAGCGGCCCGGTGACGTTGAAGGGGATGTAATTGGCGACGGGCGCCGCCGGGGCCGGCAGGGTGATGCCGAGGTCGGTCAGCCGCGCTTCGATCCTGCCCATGGGGCGTCTCCCTGCATTCCGTTGCACGGGCGCTGTCGCAGCCGCGCCGCCCGAAAGCAAGCCGCCGCGTCGGATGCCACCGCGGCACCTACTTCGGCGCCTTGCAAGCTCTCGTGATCGACGCAACCGGCGCGGATCGGTGTTCAATCCTGGCCTTGTGTCGGGTGGGAGCATCGCAGGTGTCACGAAAACTGGTTGCCGAGTGCATCGGGACCTTCTGGCTCGTGCTTGGCGGTTGCGGCAGCGCCGTACTGGCAGCCAGCTTCCCCGAAGTCGGGATCGGGCTGGTCGGCGTCTCGCTGGCCTTCGGCCTGACGGTGCTGACCATGGCCTTCGCCATCGGCCATGTCTCCGGCTGCCACCTCAACCCGGCGGTCACCTGTGGCTTGGTCGTTGCCGGCCGGTTCCGTGCCGCTGAGGCGCTGCCCTACATCGCCGCCCAGGTGATCGGTGCCACCGCAGGCGCCTTCATGGTCTGGGCCATCGCCTCCGGCCAGCCGGGCTTCGACCTGGCGGTGAAGGGGTTGGCGGCGAACGGGTTCGGCGAGGCCTCGCCCGGCAAATACGACATGATCTCCGGCTTCCTGGTGGAGGCGATGCTGACTGCCGTGTTCCTGCTGGTCATCCTCGGCTCCACCTCGGCGCATGCGCCGGTGGGCTTCGCACCGATCGCCATCGGGCTGTGCCTGACACTGATCCACCTGATCAGCATCCCGGTGACCAATACCAGCGTGAATCCCGCCCGCAGCACCGGCCCCGCTTTCGTGCTCGGCGGCCTGGCGCTGCAGCAGTTGTGGATGTTCTGGGTGGCGCCGATCCTGGGCGCGGTGTGCGGCGGACTACTGCACCGCTGGATGGCGGCCGAGGCGACGGAGGATGAACTCGACCGCGCCGCGGCGGCGCAAGCGGCGAAGCTGGCGACGCCAGAATCGATGGCGCCGATGCCGATGCGGGAACCGCGATAGCCGACCGGTGGCCAGGGAGTGGGGGGGCTCGGCCCCCCAAAGGCCGGGGTCGGCCTCCGGCTTCATCACTTGATCTTACGCGTTGTTTCCATTCGGGCGTCTTCGGGAGCGCCTCAGGCCGGCCTCAACGCCAGGCTGGCCGCCCGAGGTTGACGTCCCGGCCGCTGGTCAGCGCCCCGCCCGCGGCCCCGGCGGCCCCGCCGAGCAGCGCTCCGGTGCCGGCACTACCACCGGTCAGTGCGCCGATGCCGGCCCCGGCGCCGGCCCCGAGCAACCCGCCCGAGACCGCCCGGTCGCCGGTCGAGTAGCCGCAGGCGCCAAGGCCAAGGGCGGCAAGGGTCAGCAATCCAAGGCTCAGTTTGCGCATGGCGTCCTTCTCCGTAGCCGGTTTGCGGCGGTCCAACGCCCGGCGAAACGGAAAGTTGCGGAAGCGAGTTCAGCGGCTGCGGCGGAATCGGCCGTGCCATGGACAGAATGCTTGAGCGCCGGGCAAGGGGGCGGTAATCCACCGCCTCTGTCCGCTGCCCGCAAAGATGTGAACTCACGGAGCCGGTGATCGCCGGTCCCGGAGGGGCCGGGCGTGCGCCATGGGCTCAGTCGCCCGAGCTGGAAGGTTGCCTCAGCATGTTTTCTCGCCTGTTCGGCTTTCTGTCGGCCGACATGGCCATCGACCTCGGGACCGCCAATACGCTGGTCTACGTGAAGGGTCGGGGCATCGTGCTGAACGAGCCGAGCGTCGTCGCCATCGCCGATATCCGCGGCCGCAAGCAGGTGCTGGCGGTGGGCGAGGAGGCGAAGATGATGCTCGGCCGCACGCCTGGGAACATCGCCGCCATCCGCCCGTTGCGTGACGGCGTGATCGCCGATTTCGAAGTGGCGGAGGAAATGATCAAGCACTTCATCCGCAAGGTGCACAACCGCCGCAGCTTCGCCTCGCCGATGATCATCGTCTGTGTGCCCTCCGGCTCCACCGCGGTGGAGCGCCGCGCGATCCAGGAGAGCGCCGAGAGCGCCGGGGCACGCAAGGTGCTGCTGATCGAGGAGCCGATGGCGGCGGCGATTGGCGCCGGCCTGCCGGTGACCGAGCCCAGCGGCTCGATGGTCGTCGACATCGGCGGCGGCACCACGGAAGTGGCGGTGATCTCGCTCGGCGGCATCGTCTATGCGCGCAGCGTCCGGGTCGGCGGCGACAAGATGGATGAGGCGATCATTTCGTATATCCGCCGGCACTTCAACCTGCTGATCGGTGAGAGCAGTTCGGAACGGATCAAGATGGAGATCGGCGCCGCCACCGCCCCTGATTATGGCGAGGAAGGCCCGGTGACCGAGGTGAAGGGCCGCGATCTGATGAACGGCGTGCCGCGCGAGGTGGTGGTCACCCAGCGGCAGATCGCCGAGAGCCTGTCCGAGCCGGTCACCGCCATTGTCGAGGCGGTGAAGGTGGCGCTGGAGAACACCCCGCCCGAGCTTGCCGCCGACATCGTCGACAAGGGCATCGTACTGACCGGTGGCGGCGCCCTGCTGCACCGGCTGGATGAGGTGCTGCGCGCCGCCACCGGCCTTCCGGTGGTGGTGGCGGAGGAGCCGCTGTCCTGCGTCGCCCTTGGCACCGGGCGGGCACTCGAGGAGATGAAGCGGCTTCGCCAGGTTCTCACTTCGATGTATTGATAGGGGCCCCGGTCCACCCATGGTGGAGGCCGCATGATCCGTCTGAGCATCCCGCTCCGCCTGGCGCTCGCCCGTCTGAGCCTGCCCGTGCTGATCGCCGCGGCATTCGGCATGATGCTGCTTGGCAAGTCCGATGCGCTGCTGGCCGAACGCGCCCGGGTGGCGCTGGCGGATCTGCTGACGCCAATCTGGGCGGTGCTGCAGCAGCCGGTGGCGGCGGCGCAGCAGGCGGCACGGGAGGCCGAGGCGCTGCTCAACCTGCGGCGCGAGAACTTGCGGCTGACCGAGGAGAACGAGCGGCTGCGTCGCTGGCAAGCTGCGGCGCTGGCGCTGGAGGCGGAGAATGCCCTGCTGCGCCGCCAGCTTGCCTTCGTGCCGGAAGCGGCGCCGGCCTTCACCACCGCCCGCGTCGTCGCCGATGGCGGCGGCACCTATGCCCGCGCCGTGCTGCTCGCCGCCGGGCCGCATCACAGCCTGCGCAAGGGCCAGGTGGCGCTGGACGAGCGTGGCCTGGCCGGGCGGGTGACCGAGGTCGGCAGCCGTTCCGCCCGCGTGCTGCTGGCCACCGACATCAACAGCCGGATTCCGGTGACGCTGGAGGGCAGCCGGGCGCGTGCCATCATGGTCGGCACCAACGGCGCCCGGCCAAGGTTGCAGCATTGGCCGGAAGGGGCGCGGCCGGTCGAGGGCGACCGTGTCGTCACCAGCGCCGAGGCCGGGGCCTTCCCGGCCGGTCTGCCGGTTGGGGTGGTGCGCTGGAGTGCGGCGGGGGCGCCGGAGGTGGAGCTCTTCGCCCGGCTCGACCGGCTGGATCTGGTGCGGCTGTTCGACTACGGCCTCAATGGCATCTTGCCACCGGATTCCGTGAGCCGGCCCGAACCGCGGGTGCGGCGGTAGGCCAGAATGATGCCGGTCGGCGGCGGTGACGGCATGTGGCGGCCGCTGACGGCGGCAGGGCGCAGAGTTGCGCGCCGCCTATCCATGGGCTTGGCCGGAAGACGCGGATGCGCCCGACCCGACGATTGAGGACAGGGATGTGCCAGCCTATCTGCACGCCAGAATGAAAGGCCGCCCTGAGCCCTCGCCCGGGCTGCTGCGGCAGGTGGATGCGCTGGCCCGCGCCGCCTTCCCCAGCGCCTCGACCGCGCTGCTGCTGGCGCTGGCGGCGGTACCGGTCGGCATGCCTGGGGTGGTGGCGGCGGCGGCGCTGCCCTGTATCTTCTTCTGGTCGGTGTTCCGCCCCGCGGCGATGCCGCCGCCGGCGGTCTTCGGCCTCGGACTGCTGCTGGACCTGCTGAGCGCGGCGCCGCTTGGCTCCGGCGTATTGATCTTGCTGGTGGTCTACGGCTTCGCCACCCGCTGGCGGCGCTTCCTGGCGCGGCAATCCTTCCTGGCGGTCTGGCTGGCCTTCTGCGGCTTTGCCGCTGGAGCTGCGGCGCTCGGCTGGACCTTGCAGGCACTGCTCGGCTGGCGGGTGCCGCCGGCGATGCCGGGGGTGGTGCAGGTGATGCTGAGCGCCGGCCTCTACCCGGTGCTCGCCGGGCTGCTCAGTGTGGTGCAGAAGGCAATGATCCACGCCGAGAGCGCCGGATGAAAGGCGTGCGGCGGGAGGAGCAGCAGCGGCGCGGGATCTTCACCCGCCGGGCGGTGGCGCTGGGTTTTGGCCAGCTTGGGCTGTTCGGCCTGCTGGCGACCCGGCTGTACCGGCTGCAGTCGGAGGAGGGCGAGCGCTACGCGACCCTGGCCGAGGAGAATCGCGTCTCCGCCCGACTGATCCCGCCACCGCGCGGCAGGGTGCTGGACCGCGAGGGCCGGGTCGTCGCCGGCAACAAGCTGAACTGGCGCGCCCTGCTGGTGGCCGAGCAGACCCAGGACGTCGGCGCCACGCTCGAGACCTTCTCCCGCATCGTGCCGCTGCAGGAGCATGAGCGGGCACGGATCGAGCGCGAGCTGCGCCGCCGTCGCCGCTTCATCCCCGTCACGGTGCGGGAATTCCTGAGCTGGGAGGAGATGGCGCGCATCGAGGTCAACGCGCCCGACCTGCCCGGCATCCTGATCGACGTGGGCACCACGCGGTTGTACCCGGAAGCCGAGCATCTGGCGCATATGGTCGGCTATGTCGCCCCGCCGGCGGAGCGCGACATGGATGGCGACCCGCTGTTGGAACTGCCCGGCATCCGTGTCGGCCGCGCCGGGCTGGAACGCCATCACGACCAGGCGCTGCGCGGCCGCGCCGGGGCGGTGCAGCTGGAAGTCAACGCCGTCGGGCGGGTGATCCGTGAGCTGGAGCGGCGGGAGGGCGTGCCGGGCCTGGATGTGCAGATCTCGGCCGATGCCGAACTGCAGAAAGCGATCCGCGGCAGGATCGAGGAGGGCACCAGCGTGGTGGTGCTGGACGCCCGCAATGGCGAGGTGCTGGCGATGGCCTCGCAGCCCTCCTTCGACCCCAACCTGTTCAACGCCGGCGTCTCCGCCGCGCAATGGCGGGAATGGACCCGCAACCGGGCGACGCCGCTGATCAACAAGACAACCAATGGGCTCTACGCCCCGGGGTCCACCTTCAAGATGATCGTGGCGCTGGCGGCGCTGGAGGCGCGGGTGGTGACCCCGGGCGAGCGGGTGGGCTGCCCGGGCTACATGGATCTCGGCGACAGCCGCTTCCATTGCTGGAACCGTCAGGGGCACGGCGGCGTCGACATGCGCGGCGGCATCAAACTTTCCTGCGATGTCTATTTCTACGAACTTGCCAAGCGCACCGGCATCGACCGCATCGCCGCCATGGCCAACCGCTTCGGCCTCGGCGTCGACCTCGAGATCGAGCTGCCGGGGACCCGCCGCGGGCTGGTGCCGACGCGGGCCTGGCGGCAGGCGCAGGGCAAGCCCTGGGCGCTGGGCGATACCGTGGTGCATGGCATCGGCCAGGGCTTCTACCAGCTGACGCCGCTCAGCCTCGCCACCATGGCGGCGCGGCTGGCCACCGGCCGGGCGGTGCAGCCGCACCTGACCCACAGCATCGGCGGCCGGCCAGTGCGCGGCACCAGGGCGGAGGATTGGCCCAGCCTCGGCATCCCCGAGCGAGACCTGCGGCTGATGCGAGAGGGCATGTGGGCGGTGGTGAACGAGGAGGGCGGCACCGCCCGCACCAGCCGCCTGCCGCCGGCGCTCGGCATGATGGCGGGCAAGACCGGCTCGGTGCAGGTGCGGCGGGTGACGCGGGAACAGCGGGAGCGGGGATTCAAGGTGGAGAACCAGCCGCGCGAGTGGCGGCCACATGCGCTGTTCGTTGCCTATGCGCCCTATGACAACCCGCTCTACGCCGTCAGCGTGGTGGTGGAGCATGGCATGAGCGGCTCCGGCGCCGCGGCGCCGTTGGCGCGGGACGTGATGGTGGAGGTGATGAACCGCTTCCGCACCGGGCCGGGGCCGCGGATGGCCGAGGCCAAGCCATGAGCGGGACCTTCGAGCGCCGGCTGCTGACGCGGGATCGTGGCGCCGGGATCCTGCAGAAGCTCTGGCTGATCCCCTGGAGCTTCGTGCTGCTGCTCTGCGCCGTCGCCGCGGTGGGCTATGTGGCGCTGTACTCGGCCGGTGGCGGGCCGGAGGCCTATGCGGCGAAGCATGCCATCCGTTTCGGCTTCGGCCTGGTGCTGATGCTTGGCATCGCACTGATCGACATCCGCTTTGTCGCCCGCTTCGCCTGGGTCGGCTACCTCGGCGGCGTGGCGCTGCTGGTGCTGGTGCTGCTGCACGGCAATGTCGGGAAGGGGGCGCAGCGCTGGATCGACATCGGCCCGCTGCAGCTGCAGCCGTCCGAGCTGATGAAGATCATGCTGGTGCTGGGGTTGGCCGCCTGGTTCCAGCGGGCGAGTTGGGAGCGGATCGGCAATCCGCTGTTCCTGGTGCCGCCGGTGCTGATGGTGCTGGTGCCGGTCGGGCTGATCCTGAAGCAGCCGAACCTCGGCACCGGGCTGATCACTGCCATGGTGGGTGGGGCGGTATTCTTCGCCGCTGGCGTTCGGATATGGAAATTCGCCCTGATCCTGGCCGGGGCCGGGCTGGCGGCGCCGATCGCCTATCGGCAGTTGCACGATTACCAGCGGGCCCGGATCACCACCTTCCTCGACCCGGAGAGCGACCCGCTGGGGGCGGGATACAACATCATCCAGTCGAAGATCGCGCTGGGCTCTGGCGGGTTGTGGGGGAAGGGGTTCCTGCAGGGGACGCAGGGGCACCTGAACTTCCTGCCGGAGAAGCAGACCGATTTCATCTTCACCATGATCGCCGAGGAATTCGGCCTGGTAGGGGCGCTGGTGGTGCTGGGGCTGCTGGCGCTGGTGGTGCTGTTCTGCTTCGCCGTGGCGCTGCGCTGCCGGCACCAGTTCGGGAGGCTGCTGGCGGTAGGGCTGGGGACGAATTTCTTCCTCTATGTCTTCGTGAACGTGGCGATGGTCACAGGATCTATCCCGGTGGGCGGGGTGCCGCTGCCGCTGATCTCGCATGGTGGGTCGGCGATGCTGACGACGATGTTGGGGTTCGGGCTGCTGCTGTCGGTCTTCGTGCACCGGGACGCCGAGTTCGGGCCGGCGCGGGAGTAGGGCGGATCATGGGCCCGAATGCCGCGATGCCCGGGCCAAGCCGCGTTACGGCGAAGTATATTCTCATCTGGACGCGGCCCGCCGCAGCCCGGCATCGGGCAGGGTACGGGATGGCGCTGCGGCGGTTTCGGGGCGTCGGGGAGCACGATTGCGCATCAAGGGGTAGACAAAGCCGTGGCGGCGGCTATGAAGCGCCCACGGATGGGCGCCTAGCTCAGTTGGTAGAGCAGCTGACTCTTAATCAGCGGGTCGTAGGTTCGAATCCTACGGCGCCCACCATTTCAAGGGCTTAGCAGCGCCGGTTTCCCTGTTTCCCTGGGAGTTTCCCCGGTCGGCCGCTACCTGTTCCTCGCAACCCCAGGTTATGCCAAGCGCCCTGGCGAACGAGCGCCTGGGTGGGAAGCTGACCTTTGGTCGGGTCGGCGACGCCGGGTGGTTCCAAATGGGCGGCTCGGTCAGGGTCTTCGGGTAAGCGTCTTCCCTTGGCTCCCTTGCGTAACCTGCTGACTGGCTGACGCGCTTGGCTGCTGGGTGGCCTGGATGTCGTTTCTCACCCTCATGCGGAGGGGAAATGGCGTTGCCGGACGGTTTTTGGGGGCGACTAGCCACGGGCAGAACCGCGACCTAGTCTAGCGTGGCGGCATAGGTGCCGAGCACCAAGCGGTTGGCGCTACGGTTTTCCGGAGGTCTTCCCTTCGGTAGAAGGCAGGTATGGACAACAGCACGGCGACCAAGCCCTACAGCAAGCTGAAGGGTGATGCCTACCGGGCGTATGAGGAACTACCGGTCGAGGTACGCCGAGCCCTGCAGGAAGCCTTGGTGGATTGGTGTCCCCTGCGCACCCGCGAATGGCATCATCACCTGCTGCGCCAGCAGCGGCTGCGGCCGGCCCAGGCGGCGTTCTTTCTCGTCCAGACCATCCGCAGACAAGATCACGCCGAGGTGGCTGCCTTCGCGAGAACATGGCCGAAAGGCGCCCAGGCCTTTCCGCACGTCGCCGCCGGCGCGACGCTCCAGCGTTACGTTGGGACAGATGGCATCCCCGCAGCCGAGCCCATTCTCACCGCCCCAACGGCAACGCGGTCCAAGTCACCGGCGAAGCGCCCACCAGGCCGCCGCTCCCGCCGCTGAACGCAGGGCGGCAGCGACCCGGTCCTTACGCGCCTCCACCTTGGTGCATCGATGTGTGGTGGTGCCCCGCCGCTTCTCGCAGCGAGAGCAGGTTCATCGCGTTCTTTGTCACTCTCGAAGGCGAGTTGTTCGACCGGTGCAGCCTCCGCTCTGAAGGGGATGCGCCGACGTGCTCCGCCATGCTTGGTCTGCAAAGCGGCCTAAGCCCAGTTCAACCCCTCCATCGCTGGTACGCCTGCTCGTTGGTCCGCTTCGGGCGGGATGCGGCGGTTCACGTTTGCGGTCGCACCGGCAGTGGGTCATGGGAGGGGCCTGGGTTGGGTGGGGCCAGGGCTTTGGCCGCCCGACATCGCTTTGCCTTACATCCCCGGCGGCACGCGTAGGGCTCCTGTCGCCTCGGGCTATGCCCCGAGCGACAAGGTCACCGGCTTACGGTCACCCGCCAGACTGTGTTCGACAGATCGTCGGCAACGATCAGGGCGCCCCGCGGATCCACCGAGACCCCGACCGGCCGGCCGCGGGCATTGCCGTCGCCGGTCAGGAAGCCGGACACGACGTCGATCGGCTCGCCGGCGGGCCGGCCGTCGCGGAACGGCACAAAGACAACCCGATAGCCGACAGGCTCGGTGCGGTTCCAGCTCCCGTGCTCGCCGACGAAGACGCCCTCGGTGAACTGCGGACCCACGGCTTGGCTCGAAAACGCCAAGCCCAGCGCGGCGACATGCGACCCGAGGGCGTAGTCTGGACGGATCGCCGCGGCGACCTTCTCCGGGTCTTGTGGCCGCACGCGCGTGTCCAGGTTCTGGCCCCAGTAGCTGTAAGGCCAACCATAGAAGCCGCCCTCGCGCACCGAGGTCAGATAGTCCGGAACGAGGTTGGGACCGATCTCGTCCCTCTCGTTCACGACCGCCCAGAGCCGGTCTGTGCCAGGCTGGATGGCGAGGGCGGTCGGGTTGCGGAGGCCAGTGGCGTAGGGCCGGTGCGCGCCCGTCTCCGCGTCGATTTGCCAGATCATGGCCCGGTCGACCTCGGCTTCCATTCCGCGTTCAGTGATGTTGCTGTTCGAGCCGATGCCGACATACAGGAACCGGCCGTCGGGGCTGGCGGCCAGCGACTTCGTCCAGTGATGGTTAATGGCCGAGGGCAGGTCCGTGACCTTCGTCGGCGGCCCACTCGCTTCGGTCTGCCCGTCACGATAGTCGAAGCGCACCAGCGCATCCTGGTTGGCGACATAGAGAACGCCATTGACCAAGGCGAGGCCGTAGGGCGCGTTGAGATTGTCGGCGAAGGCGCCCCGCGTTTCGTAGGTGCCGTCGCCATCGGCGTCACGCAGCAGCGTCAGCCGATTGCCGCCGGGCACCGACGTCTTGCCCAGGCTCTTGATGTACCCCGCAATGATATCCTTCGGGCGGAGAGCAGGCGCGTTGCCGCCCGCTCCCTCCGCCACCAGGATGTCGCCATTGGGCAGCACCAGCGTCTGCCGCGGAATCCGGAGATCCGTGGCGATGGCTTGGATCCTGTAGCCCTGCGGCACGGTCGGGAGATCGCTGCCCCAGGCGGCTGGCCGCGGGATAGCCATGTCGGGCAGCAGGCCGCGATGTGGGGCGGGCAGCTGTGGGTCGGAGCCCCGCTGCTCTGCAACGGGTTCGCCGTCGCAGCCTGCAAGCGCAACGGCTGCCACGGCGACCAGGAAGGCCGGATGCATCAGACCACTCCCCTGGACTGGTAGCCGGAATACCCCATCCAGGCCGCGACGAGCGCGAGGAGCGTCACGACCGCCGACAGGTAGAGCGCCTCTGGCATGATCGCGAAGGCGTCCTTGCCGTGCACGAAGGCATTAACCAGACCGAGCACCCACATGGCGAGCAGCACGACAAAGTAGATGGCCGCGCGCCTCCGGCGTGCCGTTCCGCTACGGATCAGGTCGATCAGCGCCCAGAGCAGGGCAAAGCTGCCTACGAGCAGCCCGCCGGCAATGAGCCATGACGAGAAGTTGGCCCACTGCACATGGAAGCTCTTCCAGTAGGCGAGATCGCTGAGCAGCGCGCCCAAGAACAGCGGTAGCGGAAAGGCGAGCAGGATGGCGTGCAGCGGATGGAGCGGCCTCTGCAGAGCTGGGGCAAAGGTGGCAGACACGGCGGGTCCTCTTGCTGCACGGTCCAGCCGCGCGCGCGGCATAGCGTGAGCGGCCAACGAAGCCACAGTCAGTAAGTTCCGGATGACGCATTCCGCTGCCCGGGCAGGCCACCGCGGGGCAGCCAATGACAACGCTCGCCTTGCGGAGGACCGCTCCGGGTCGAGGCTGTGCAAAACGCCGAGCCGTAACGATCATCAGAAATTCTATTACCGAGGCGCTCCAATACCCCAAAGCGTATTGCGCTCAGTTGCTCTGGCACTGCTTCGGAGTTCGGGAATATTCGAATTCGCCGATGCGGCGGGTGGGCCGGCGGCGGCGTGATCACTGGCCGCCCGGCATGGCCCGAGGGAAGAAAGTCGGGGGCTGGCCGCCGCCGGCCCCACCCTCCAGTTGACCCTTGAACCCGCTGGCTTACCGCAGCACCACCAGCCGCGCCGGCGCGTCCTCGCGCACCACCACGATCGCCGCCTGGCGGAACCGCCGCGCCAGCACCGTCAGCCGATGCGGATCTCCGGCGAGCAGCAGGTGCCGTTCCCGCCACCTTCCATGGCCGCCTTCGCCTTCCGCCTGGGGCAGTCTCCGTGCCGCCGTGCGCAGACGCGCGAGCATCCGTGCATTCCATCCTGGTGGCATGCGTCGGCTGTAAGGATTCCACGCCGTCACGAAGCCGCCCTGGCGCGCGCCGAGCCGGCGCAGCAGCGCATCCACCGCCGGGCTGCGCCGGCCGATGCGCGCCTCGGCCCCAGCCGCCGCGTAGATGCTGCGACGATAGGCCGCCTGCAGCCGGGCAGGGGCGGTGCTCATCCGAGCTGGAACAGCAGCCCCTTGAGATAGGCGCTCTCCGGCAGCAGCGGATGCACCGGATGGTCCGGCCCGGCGCCGCTCTGCACCAGCAGCTTCGCCTCCCGCCGGGTGCGAACCAGCCCGCCGATCACCGCATCGGCGAATTCGCCGGGGCTGACGTGGTGGCTGCAGGAGGCGATGAAGAGGAACCCGCCCGGCGCCACCAGCCCGGCCGCCAGCCTTGCCAGCTTGCCATAGCCGCGCAGCGCCGCCGGCTGGTCCTTGCGCGATTTGGCGAAGGCCGGCGGGTCGGCGACGACGATGTCGAAGCGCGTGCGGCTGCCGACCATCCGCTCCATCGTCTCCAGCGCCTCGCCGCGGGTGGCGGAGACACGCTCCGCCAGCCCGTTGTCGCGCGCCGCCGCCAGCGCCAGCTCCAGCGCCGGGGCGCTGCGGTCGAGCAGGGTCACCTGCTCCGCCCCGGCCGCCGCCGCCGCCAGGCCGAAGCCGCCGGTATGGCAGAAGGCGTCCAGCACTGTCGCCCCGGCCGCCAGCCGCGCCACCCGTGCGCGGTTCTCCCGTTGATCGAAGAACCAGCCGGTCTTCTGCCCGGCCAGCAGGTCGACGGAGAAGCCGAGCCCGGCCTCCTCCACCCGCACCGGCCCGGGCGTGCCGCGCAGCGGCTTCACCTCCTCCGCCAGCCCTTCCAGCCCCCGCACCGAGGCATCGTTGCGGGCGATGATGAGGCGGGGGGCGAGCAGCCCTTCCAGCGCCTCGACCAGCGCCGGCGTCAGCCATTCCATCCCGGCGGTATTCGCCTGCAGCGCCAGCGCATCGCCGTAGCGGTCGATGACGAGGCCGGGCAAGCCATCCGCCTCGGCATGCACCAGCCGGTAATAGGGCGTGCCGGGGTAGAGCTTTTCCCGCAGCGCCAGCGCGGCGCCGAGCCGGGCACGGCACCAGCCGGCGTCGAGCGGCGCGGCCGGATCGGCGTCCAGCCGGCGGGCAGCGATCAGGCTGTGCGGGTTGAACAGCCAGGTGCCGTGCCTGACCCCGTCATCGCCTTCCAGCCGCACCGGCGCGCCGGGCGGTAGGGCTTTGGCGGCCGGTGTCATGGCGATCTCGTTCGAGAAGGCCCAGGGATGGCCCGCCTTCACCCGGCGGTCATGGCCGGGCAGCAGGCGGAGGAGGGGGCGCGCGGTGCTGGGGTCTGTCATGGGCGGCGGACCATGGCCCCCGCGGGCTTGCGGCGCAACGCGCTCTGCCGCACATGGCCTGCAGGAGAATTGCATGAAGATCGTCCGAGACCTGCCCAGCCTGCGCGCCGCCCGTGCCGAGCTCGGCCCGCTGGCCCTGGTGCCGACCATGGGGGCGCTGCACGCCGGCCACCTCTCGCTGATCGCCGCAGCACGGCGGGAGGCGCCGCGTGTCGCCGCCTCGATCTTCGTCAACCCGCTGCAATTCGGCCCGCAGGAGGATCTCTCCCGCTACCCCCGCGACGAGGCTGGTGATCTGGCCCAGTTGGAGGCCGCCGGCTGCGACCTCGCCTGGCTGCCGAGCGTCGAGGTGATGTACCCGCCCGGCCGGGCCACCACCATCGAGGTGCTCGGCCCCTCCGAAGGCTGGGAGGGCGCCGCCCGCCCTGGCCATTTCCGCGGCGTCGCCACGGTCTGCGCCAAGCTGTTCAGCCAGACCGGCGCCACCGTCGCGGTGTTCGGCGAGAAGGATTGGCAGCAGTATCAGGTGATCCGCCGCATGGTCGCCGACCTCGACCTGCCGGTGCGGATTGTCGGCGGGACGACGGTGCGGGAGGCGGATGGGCTGGCGATGTCCTCCCGCAACCGCTTCCTCGATCCGGCTGCCCGCGCCCTGGCGCCACGGTTGCACCGGGCGATGCAGGCCGCGGCCGCGGCGATGCTGGCCGGCACCGCGCCGGCGACCGCCCTGGCGGAGGCGCGCCAGTCGCTGACCGCCGCGGGCTTCGGCGTGGACTACCTGGCGCTGGTCGAGGCGGAGACGCTGCGCGAGACGGATAAGGCGCCGGGCCGGCTGATCGCCGCGGCGAAGCTCGGCACCGTCCGGCTGCTGGACAATATCGCGGTCGGTGCGGGGTAGGGCAGGTTCACCTCACCCCCTTCCCCCTCATCGAGGGCGGCAAGGCCTCCGAAACCCTGTAGCCTCCCTCGGTTCCAAAGCCCCTTCAGCCTTCGGCGGGAGAGCGCGAGAGGGGCTCCGCCCCTCTCGAAAGCCCAAGGGTGCCTTCCGGCAGCCTGCTACGGCTTGATCAGCGTTCCCGCCCCGCCATCGGTGAACAGCTCGCGCAGCACCGCATGCGGTACCCTTCCGTCGAGGATGACGGCGCCCTTCACTCCCTGCTCGATGGCGTAGATGCAGGTCTCGACCTTCGGGATCATCCCGGCCGAGATCCAGCCGGCGGCGATGCCGGCCCGCACCTCGGCCACCGTCATCTCCGGGATCAGCGCCCCATCGGGGCCGAGCACGCCGCGCACGTCGGTCAGCATCAGCAGCCGCTCGGCACCCAGTGCCCCGGCGATGGCGCCGGCCACGGTATCGGCATTGATGTTGTAGGTCTGGCCATTGGCGCCGATGCCGACCGGCGCCACCACCGGCACGATATCGGAACCGATCAGCAGCTTCAGCACGCGGGTGTCGACCGCCTCCGGCTCCCCGACGAAACCGAGGTCGAGCACCTGCTCGATGTTCGAGCCGGGGTCGCGCACCGTGCGGGTCAGCTTGCGGGCACGGATCAGCCCGCCATCCTTGCCGCTGATGCCCACTGCGATGGCGCCGGCGCGGGTGATCGCCTCCGCCACCTGCTTGTTGACCGGGCCGGCGAGGACCATCTCGACCACGTCGAGCATCGCCTCATCGGTCACGCGCAGCCCCTGGACGAAATGGGATTGCACGTTCAGCCGCTTCAGCATGGCGTTGATCTGCGGGCCGCCGCCATGCACCACCACCGGGCTGACGCCGACCTGCTCCAGCAGCGCGATGTCGCGGCCGAAGCGCAGCGCGGTCGCCTCCTCGCCCATGGCGTGGCCGCCGTACTTCACCACCACGATCTGGTCGTCGTAGCGCTTCAGGAAGGGCAGGGCGCCGGAGATGATCTGCATCGGGTCGGTGACGTCGGACATCGGCCGGGCTTTCGCTGAACTTGCGCGCGGCTTAGGGTGCAGGGCGATGAGGGTCAAGGCGCCGGCGGCCTGGACACCTCGCCGGCACCGCGTGGCAGACCGGCATTGCCGGCATCTGCGCGGCGTGAGGTCGCATGGCGGGGGGCAGGACCAGGATGCGGCAGGATGCGCGGCTTGCGTCCATGACGGACGCCGTCGCCTGGCAGCGCACCGACATGGTTTTTCGCCAGACGCTCATCCTGGCGTTCGGCGGCCTAGCCATGACCGCGCTGGGCGGCTTCGCCTACTGGCGCACCGACGCCGTCTGGCTGCTCGGATGGGCAATGGCGGTGCCGGTGATCTTCGGCGCCCGGCTGGGCCTGGCCCATGCCTATCACCGCCGGCCGGCGGCGGATCCACCGCGTCTGTGGGCCCGGCGCTACGCGCTCGGCGCCTGGGCCACCGGCGCGCACTGGGGCGTGGTGGCGCTGGTGGTGGTGACCGAGCCCGATGTGCTGACCCACCTGGTCATCATCATTGCGCAGAGCCGGTTCTTCACCAACGCCGCGCGGCGCAACAGCCCGGTGCCGGAAGCCAGCTATGGCGTGCCAGTGCTGGGTCTGCTGCCGATGGTGGGCGCCTGCCTTGTGGTCGGCGGGACACTCTACACCTGTGCCGCCGCCTTCACCGCCATGGTGCTGGTGGCGTCCATCTGGATCGGCTGGACGAGGGCTGCAGAGACGCTGGCGCAGCTGGTTTCGGCCGAGGAGCGCCGCAGGCTGGTCGAGCAGGTCGGCCGCACCAATGCCGAATTGGTGGCCGCCAACGCCAGGCTGGTGGCGATGGCCCGCACCGACGCCCTGACCGGGCTGCTCAACCGCCGCGGCTTCGACGAGGCGCTGGCGCGGGAATGGAGCCGGGCCCGGTGGAATTCCGGCCGGTTGTGCCTGCTGCTGGTCGATGTCGATCGTTTCAAGCAGTACAACGACACCCACGGCCATATCGCCGGCGATGCCTGCCTGCGGCGCGTGGCCCAGGCGGTGGCGAAGGCGGAGCACCGGCCCGGCGATATCATCGCCCGCTATGGCGGGGAGGAACTGGCGGTCATCCTGCCGGACACCGATGGCCGCGCGGGCATGCTGGTTGCGGAGCGGCTGCGCCTGGCCGTGGAGGCGTTGGCCATCCCGCATTGCGGCAGCCGGGTGACGGTGAGCATTGGCGTCGCCAGCCTGGACCAAGCCGATTCGGCGACGCCGGAGATTCTGCTGTCCCGGGCCGATGCCGCGCTCTACATGGCCAAGCGCGATGGCCGCAATCGTGCCAGGTTGGCCGAGGTCGCCTGAGGCGGGCGCCCGCCTCCACGGGCCCTGGCCTCGGGGCGCGAAGGGCGGCCGGGCCGCCAGCGAACTGGCGTGACGCGCCGCCGCTTCGCCCTGGATCGCGGCGGGGCATGAACGCCCTGGGGCGTGAATCCGCTCAGCAAACAGGGATCTGCTTGCTTCGCGCCGAAGCAATCAGGCTCCAGCTTCGTTGGTCGCGCGATTCACGCTTCCGGTTGTTTCAACCTCCAGCGATCAGGCTCTATGCCGCCAGCGCGGCAAGCTCCGCCCGCAGCTCCGGCATGCCGGCGCCGGTCGAGGCGCTCGTCACCAGCACCAGCGGGTGCCCCGCGGTGTGGCTGCGTGCCAGCTGCTCCGCCTCGCGCCGACGTTGCTCCAGCCACCAGGGCTTGGCGTCGTCGGCCTTGGTCAGCACGATCTGGAAGGAGACCGCGGCGTCGTCCAGCAGCTCCATCGCCATGCGGTCGGAGGGTTTGGTCTCGATCCGCGCATCCAGAAGCAGCAGCACCCGCCGCAGGGTCGGCCGGCCGCGCAGGAAATCGAACATCAGCCCCTGCCAATCGGCCTTCAGGCTCTTGGACGCCTGGGCGTAGCCATAGCCCGGCATGTCCACCAGGGTCAGCCGTCCCTCGCCAAGGTCGAAGAAATTGAGCTGCCGCGTCCGCCCCGGGGTATGGGAGACGCGGGCCAGCGCGTTCTGCCCGGTCAGCGCGTTCAGCAGGCTGGATTTGCCGACGTTGGAGCGGCCGCAGAAGGCCACCTCCGGCCCGCCGACCGGCGGCAGCTGGTCGATCCGCTGCGCGGCGTAGAAGAAGTTGCAGGGCCGGGCGAACAGCAGCCGCCCGGCTTCCAGCAAAGCCGCCCGATCCTCTTCCGTCCGCGCCTCGGAGAGGTTGGGGACGGCGTCCGGCGGCCGGTCGGGACCCCCGGTCATTGTCGGCTCACCCCTTCTTCGGCTTGGCGGCCGCCGGGGGCGGCGCGACCGGTGCCGGCACCGCGGGCCTGGCGCCGCCGCGCTTGGCGTCCATGTGCATGATGTACCATTGCTGGCCTATGGAGAGCAGGTTGTTCCAGGACCAGTAGATCACCAGCCCGGCCGGGAAGCTGGCCAGCATGAAGGTGAAGATGACCGGCATCCACTGGAAGATCTTGGCCTGGATCGGATCCGGCGGCTGCGGGTTCAGCTTCTGCTGCAGATACATGGTCACGCCCATGATCAGCGCCCAGGCCGGCATATGCAGATAATGGGTCAACGTCATCGGGTCCCAGGGGATGAGCCCGAAGAGGTTGAACAGGTTTGTCGGGTCGGGCGCCGAGAGGTCGTGGATCCAGCCGAAGAAGGGCGCGTGCCGCATCTCGATGGTAACGAACAGCACCTTGTACAGCGCGAAGAACACCGGGATCTGGATCAGGATGGGCAGGCAACCGGAGGCCGGGTTGATCTTCTCTGTCCGGTAGAGCGCCATCATCTCGGCCTGCGCCTTGGCCGGATCGTCCTTATGCCGCTCGCGGATCTCCTGCATCTTCGGGCCGAGAACCTTCATCCGGCTCATCGACTTGTAGGCCTTGTTGGCGAGCGGGAAGAACAGGATCTTCAAACCCAGCGTGAAAACAAGGATCGCGACGCCGAAATTGTGAAGGTTCACGCCGAGGAAGTGCAACACATGGAAGAACGGCTTGGTCAGGAAGTAGAACCAGCCGAAGTCCACTGCCTTGTCGAAATCGGGGATGCCGAGGCGGTCGCGATAGGCGTCCAGCAGATGCACCTCCTTGGCGCCGGCGAAGAGCCGCAGCGCCTGGCGGGCGGCGGTCGCCCCCGGCGCTACCTCGACCGGCGCCGGAAGGGTGTAATCCACCTGCCAGCGGTCCTCCTGACCCCTTGGGCCGGTTTCCGGCACAGCGCGGTAGCTGACCCGGTAGCGGGCCGACTGGTCGACCGGGGCAAGGGCGGTCAGCCAGTATTTGTCGGTGAAGCCGGACCAGCCGCCCGGCGCCTCGAGGTCGAAAGCGGTGCCGGCACGCTTGCCGGCCTCGTCCTTGGCGCTGGAGAAGGACATCTCCCGCAACCGGCCATCCAGCACCCCGACGAAGCCTTCGTGCAGGATGTAGAAGCCCTGGGTCGGCGGCGTGCTCTCGCGCCGGATGCGCGCCCAGGGCAGCAACTGCACCGCCTCGGCGCCGGTATTGCGGACCCGCTGCTCGGCGGTGAACATGTAATTCTCATCGAGCGCGAAGCCGATCTCGAAGACCTGCCCCTGGCCGTTGTCCCAACGCAGGGTCACCGGGTTGCCGGGGGCAAGGCGGCCGCCCTCGGCCTGCCAGTCGGTATCGTTGCCCGGCACCGGGGTGCGGCCATCGGCCGCGGTCCAGCCCCATTGCGCGTAGTAGGGCGCGGCGCCCTCTCGCGGGGCGAGCAGCCGCACCAGCGGGGAGGCGCGGTCGACCGTCTCATGGTAGTCGCGCAGCACCAGGTCATCCAGCCGGGCGCCGCGTAGGCTGATGGTGCCTTGTACCTTCGGCCCGTCCACCGGCAGCCGCGCACCCGGGGCGCGGGGCGTGCCGGCGGCAGGAGAGGCATCGGTCGGCGCGCCGAGCGGCCCGACCGGGCGTGGCGCCGCCTGCTGCGACTGCTGTACCTGCTCGGCCTGCTGCCGCTGCTGCGCCAGCTGGGCCTCGCGGGCCGGGCGGTTGAACAGCTCGAAGGTCAGCAGGATGCCGATGGAAATGGCGATCGCCGCGAGGAGGCGCTTGTTGTCCATGGGACGTTGATCAGCCTTGTTCGGGCGGTCCGACGACCGCCGCGCCGCAGGGCGTGGCGGTCCGGACCGGGAGGCGGTCAGGTGACCCGGCGGCCGATCCGGCGCCGGGTGGCGCGGAGGTCGGGCGCGGATCGCGTTCGGCAGGGGCGGGCGGCGGAACCGGGTCGTAGCCGCCGGGATGCCAGGGGTTGCAGCGCAGGATGCGACGGCCGGAGAGCCAGGCGCCGCGCAGCGCGCCATGGGTGGCGAGGGCCTCCAGCGCATAATGGCTGCAGGAGGGATGGAAGCGGCAATGGCTGCCGATGAAGGGCCGCAGCGTCCATTGATAAGCGATGACGGCGCCGCGCAGCGCCTGGGCCGGGGCGCTCACGGCGCCACCTCGGCCCCCGGCATGGTGCCAGGACCCACGCCCGCCTGGCGCAGCGCGCCGCGGAGGTCGCCGAGCAGCTTGTCCCAGGGGCGGGTGGCGGTGCCGTCGCGGGCGATCAGCACCAGATCCCAGCCGGACAGGGCCTCGGCCGTGGCGGGTGCGGCCAGGGTCAGCCGCGCGGTCTCGCGCAGCCGGCGCTTGGCACGGTTGCGGGCCACGGCATTGCCGATCTTCTTGGTCGCGGTGAAGCCGCAGCGCAGCACGCCGCCGGGCTTCGGCAGCGCCTGCAGCACCAGCCCCGGCCGGGCGGCCTTGCGGCCCGCCCTGGCGGCGGCAAGGAACTCGCCGCGCCGGGTCAGCCGGGGTAGACGGCCCGGCATGGCGAGATCCCCCGTCGCTGTCAGGCGCTGAGCTTGGCGCGGCCCTTGGCGCGGCGCGTCGCCAGCACCTTGCGGCCGCCGACCGTCGCCATGCGGGAGCGGAAGCCATGCCGGCGCTTCCGGACGAGCTTGGAGGGCTGGTAGGTACGCTTCACGGCACTGTCTCCGACAGGGGAATACGCCCGCGGCGCCCGGTGGTGGGCGCATCGCGAACGGCCGGCGGCCCCTTGCGATCGGGCCCCGGCGAAGGCGGGCACCTATAGGGACCGGGCAGGGGGGCCGTCAATCGCGGCGGGTGGCGCAACGTGGTGGTGGCGCGCCGGATCGGCCCGTGGGCGCCCCATTGCCGGCCGTGCCCGCGGGGCGTAACGCCTGCATGCTGCGCCGCGAAGCGGAGACCGTCATGCCCCTGTCTGCCGCCTGGCGCCGCCTCTGGCCGCTCGCCCTGGTCCTCGCCGCGCTGGGCCTCGCCTATGCCCTCGGCCTGCACCGGGTGCTGTCCTTCGAGTCGCTGGCGGCGCAGCGGGCGGTGCTGGCCGGCTTCGTCGCCGCATCGCCGGTGCTGGCGGTGCTGGCCTATGTCGCCCTTTATGTGGTGGTTGTGGCGCTGTCGCTGCCGGGAGCGGTGGTGATGACCCTGGCCGGTGGCTTCCTGTTCGGCCCCTGGCTCGGCGCCGCCGCGGCGGTGGCGGGCGCCACGATCGGCGCCTGCGTCCTGTTCGTCGCCGCCCGCTATGCCCTGGCCGACACCCTCGCGGCCAGGGCCGGGCCGTTGCTGGGGCGGGTGCGGGAGGGCCTGGCGCGGGAGGGCTTCTGGTACCTGCTGTCGCTGCGGCTGATCCCGGTGGTGCCGTTCTGGCTGGTCAATCTGGCGCCGGCGCTGGCCGGGATGGCGCTGCCGCCCTTCGCCGCGGCCACCTTCCTCGGCATCATCCCCGGCACCGCGGTTTTCGCCGGAATCGGCGCCGGGCTGGGCCAGGTTTTCGACGCCGGCGGCCGGCCCGACCTCTCGGTAATCTTCTCCCCTGGCATCCTGCTGCCGCTGCTGGGGTTGGCGGCGCTGTCGCTATTGGGCATCTGGTGGCGTGGCCGTAAGGGGAAGATGAATGCCTGATGTCGATGTCGCGGTGATTGGTGCGGGCGCCGCAGGGCTGTCTGTTGCCGCCATCTGCAACAACCTCGGGCTCAAGGTGGCGCTGATCGAGCGCGGGCGGATGGGTGGCGACTGCCTGAATTACGGCTGCGTGCCCTCGAAGGCGCTGCTCGCCGCCGGGCATGCGGCGGCCGAGGCGCGCGCCGCCGCCCGCTTCGGCATCCGCCTGCCGCCGCCGGAAATCGACTGGGCCGGGGTCCGCGCCCATGTCCGCGGCGCCATCGAGCGCATCGCCCCGAACGACAGCGCCGAGCGGTTCCGTGGCATGGGGGTCGATGTCATCGAGGCCTCGGCGCATTTCCTCACGCCCGATACGCTGGAGGTCGGCGGCCGGCAGCTGCGCTTCCGTCGCTGCGTCATCGCCGCCGGAAGCAGCGCCGTCATCCCCGACATCCCCGGCCTCGACGGCGTGCCCTGGCTGACCAACGAGACGCTGTTCGAACTGGAGGAGCCGCCGGGCCACCTCATCATCCTCGGCGGCGGGCCTATCGGCCTTGAGATGGCGCAGGCGCATGCAAGGCTCGGCTGCCTGGTGACAGTGCTGGAGGCGGCGCCGCGCATCGCCCCGCGGGAGGATGCGGAGCTGGTCGAGGGCCTCCGCGCCGCGCTGCTGCGGGACGGCGTCGAGATCCGCGAGGCCGCCAAGGTGGTGGCGGTCGAGCCGCTGGAGGCGCGGTCGGAGACGCCGCAGGCCGGCGTCGTCGCGGTGCTGGAGGATGGCAGCCGCATCGCCGGCACCCATCTGCTGCTGGCGATCGGCCGGGCGCCGCGGCTGGCGAGCCTCGACCTCGCCGCCGGCGGTATTGCCGCCTCGCCACGCGGCGTTGCCACGCAGGCCGACCTGCGCTCCACCTCCAACCGCCGGGTCTGGGCGGTGGGCGACATCGCCGACCCTGAGGGCATCGGCCCGCGCGCCTTCACCCATGTCGCCAGCCAGCATGCCGGCATCGTCGTGCGTTCGATGCTGTTCCGGCTGCCCTTCACCCGGGTGGATTACGCGGCCCTGCCGCGCGTCACCTACACCGACCCCGAGTTGGCCCAGGTCGGGCTGACCGAGGCGGAGGCGCGGGAGAGGGGCATCGCCGGCCTCGCGGTCCACCGCTGGCCGCTGGGGGAGAACGACCGCGCCATCGCCGAAGCCAGGCCGGAAGGTCTGGTGAAGCTGGTGGTGGATGGCCGTGGCCGGCTGGTTGGCGCCGGCGTGCTGGCGCCGCGGGCCGGCGAAATGGCCGGCATGTTCGGGCTGATGATCGGCCGCCGCCTGCCGCTCTCGGCGCTGGCCGGCCTGGTGCTGCCCTATCCGACCCTGGCCGAGGCGGCGAAGCGCGCCGCTGGCGAGTACTATGCGCCGAAGCTGCTGTCCGCTGGCGTGAAGCGCGTTGTTGCCTTGCTCAGGCACCTGCCCTGAGCCTTCATCCCCGACAATGCTGAGGAGCGACGATATGGAGAAGGTTCTTGCCGGCCGCACCGCGCTGATCACCGGCAGCACCAGCGGCATCGGCCAAGGCATTGCGATGATGTATGCCAAGGCCGGTGCCCGGGTGATGCTGAACGGCTTCGGCAAGCCGAAGGAGATCGCCCGCGCCCGCGCCGAGGTCGGCGCTGCCATGGGCGGTGGCGACGCGCCCTATTCCGCCGCCGACCTGTCGAAGCCCGAGGCGGTGCGGCAGATGGTGAAGGACGCCGAGGCGGCGCTCGGCAGTGTCGATATCCTGGTGAACAACGCCGGCATCCAATTCGTCGCGCCGGTCGATGAATTCCCCGAGGATAAGTTCGACGCCATCATCGCCATCAACTTCACTTCCAACTTCCACGCCATCAAGGCGGCGCTGCCGGGAATGAAGGCACGTGGCTGGGGCCGGATCGTCAACATCGCTTCGGCGCATGGGCTGGTCGCCTCGCCGAACAAGTCAGCCTATGTCTCGGCCAAGCATGCGGTGGTCGGGCTGACCAAGACGGTAGCGCTCGAGATCGCCCGCACGCCGATCACCTGCAACGCCATCTGCCCAGGCTTCGTCCGCACCCCGCTGGCCGAGGCGCAGGTCGGGCCACTGGCGAAGCAGCATGGCGTCTCTGAGGAGGCGGCGCTGAAGGATCTTCTGCTGGAGCACCAGCCTTCCAAGCGCTGGATCGAGGTGGAGGAGGTGGCGCAGATGGCGCTCTATCTCGTCGGTCCGAACAGTGGCGGGGTGAACGGCTCCGCGCTCTCGATCGATGGCGGCTGGTTCGCCTCCTGATGCGGGATCCAGCGGACGGCGCGACCGCGCCGCCCAAGGGAAGGTCGGGGGAGATGCCGGCCCCGGCGGTCGCCCTGCCGGTCGCGCCCAAGCGCATCAATCTCGCGCTGCAGGGCGGTGGCACCCATGGTGCCTTCACCTGGGGCGTGCTCGAGAGGCTGATGGAGGACGACCGACTGAGCATCGACGGCGTCTCCGGCACCTCGGCCGGCGCCATCAATGCGGCGATCTTCGTCCAGGGGCTGGCCGAGGGCGGAAGGGCTGGCGCCATCGCCGCGCTGGCGAAGCTGTGGCGCGACGTGGCGCTGCGGCTGGCGGTCAGCCCCTTGCGAAACACCCCATTCGAGAAGGCGATCTGGGGCCACGACCTGACCTATTCCTTCGCCTACCAGACCTTCGAGACCTTGACCCGGGTGTTCTCGCCCTACCAGTTCAATCCCTTCTCGGTGGAGTTCAATCCGCTGCGCCAGGTGATCGCCGACAACCTCGACGAGGCGCGGCTGAAGCGCGACCCGAAGGCGACGCGGCTGTTCATCTCGGCGACCAATGTGCGGACCGGCAAGCCGCGCGTCTTCAGCCGCACCGAGGTGACGACCGACGTCATCCTCGCCTCCGCCTGCCTGCCCAATGTGTTCCGCGCGGTGGAGATCGATGGCGAGCCTTACTGGGACGGCGGCTATCTCGGCAACCCCGCGCTCTGGCCGCTGTATCATGAGCGCGGCGCGCCCGACATCGTGCTGGTGCAGATCAACGCCATCATGCGGGCGGAACTGCCGACCACGCCCTCCGACATCATGAACCGGCTGAATGAGATCAGCTTCAATGCCTCGTTGATGTCGGAAATGCGGGCGATCGACTTCGTCCAGCGGCTGCTCGACGCCGGTCGGCTGGAGCAGCCGCGCTACCGCCGCATCTTCCTGCACGTGATCGAGGATGAGGAGCGGATGCGGGAGTTCAAGCTCTCGACCAAGCTTAATGGCGACTGGGAATTCCTCGAAACCCTGCGGCGCTACGGCCGGGAGGCGGCGGAGCGCTTCCTCGAGACGCATTTCGCCGCCTTGGGCCGCGAGAGCACGCTCGATATCCAGCGCTTCCTGTAGCCGGCCCTGGATACCTCGGTCAGGCGGGAGCGCCCCCCGCAGCCCGTCATGGCCCGATCACCCAAGCTGCTGTTTTCACGGCGGATTAGGATGCGCGGGCCGAGCCCATGCATGACGGGGAAGGTGCGATCCGCGCTACTCGATGGTCACATTCGCCGCGCGGATGACCGACCCCCAGCGCTCAACCTCGGCGCGCAGGAATTCGCCGGTCTGCGCTGGCGGGCGGCCTTCCACAACGAAGCCGAGGTCCTGCAGCCGCTTGGCCATTGCCGGCTCGCGGACGATCTTGCCGACCTCGGTGGCGAGCCGGTCGACGATCTCCTGCGGCGTGCCGGCCGGGGCCAACAGCATGCACCAGGAACTCGCCACGAAATTCTCGATCCCGCCCTCGATGACCGTTGGCAGATCCGGCGCGAAGGCCGGGCGTTCCGCGGTGGCGATGCCGAGGGGGCGGATGTTGCCGCCCTCGAATTGCGGCTTCAGCGTCGAATAGGTGTCAAACATCAGTCCGATATTGCCGGCCATCAGGTCCTGCAGCGCGGGCTGGGTGCCGCGGTAGGGAATGTGCTCCATCTTGATGCCGGTCTGCATCTTCAGCTGCTCCATCGCCAGATGGGCGGTGGCGCCGATGCCGCTGGAGCCGTAGTTCAGTCGGCCTGGGTTCTTCCTGGCGTATTCGATGTAGTCGCGCAGCGTCTGCGCCGGCACATGCTTGCTGCCGGCCAGCACCAGCGGCGCCGTCACCACCAGCGACAGCGGGGTGAAGCTGGTGATCGCGTCGAAGGGCATCTTGCCGGCCTGCAGCGTCGCATTGGCCGCATGCGCCGGTAGCACCATGACAATGGTGTAGCCATCGGCCGGGCTGGTCGCGGCGGCAGCCGCGCCGACAATGCTGTTGGCGCCGGGGCGGTTCTCCACCACCACCGGCTGGCCGAGCACCTTCGACAGCGGCTCGCCGACCAGACGGGTGGCGATGTCGGTGGTGCCACCGGGCGTGTAGGGAACGATGATCCGGATCGGGCGGTTGGGGTAGCCGGCGGTCTGGGCCGCCGCCCCGGTGGCGGCAAGGGCGCCGAGTGCCATGATCGCGCGGCGGGACACTGCCGGGGCCGCCAAATCCGAAATCTTCATCGTCCGCTTCCTGACATCTCTTGCGCCCGCCCGGCCCTTCGGGACGGTACGGGCCAGTGAACCGCATCGTGACGCGGTGGGGCATCGCCGAACCCGCCCAGGGGCGGGACATGCCGGCGCCGGGCTGCGCCGTCAACGCGCTGCGGCGCCGGCGCGGCCGGAAAGCCAGGGCGGCGTATCATTCCTAAAGTGTGATAGTTTTTACCTTCGTCCGGATTATCGCCAACCTCGGTTCGGCTAGCTGCAAAGCCATGGTGCCCCGGGTTTGCGCCGGCCAGGGTTGCGCCCGGGTGCCTGGCGTAGCCTTGCTGTCAGCTTCGTGTCAGCCCGATGGCGGACTGGCTTGCACCGGGTTCCCCCACAGCGCATCTTGGGGTGAACCCTTATTTGCAGAGACAGCCGGATCCCATGGAGCAGCACGGCGGCGACGCACGCCGCATTACCGTTCATTCGCCGGAGGATTTCGCCGGCATGCGCCGCGCCGGGCGCCTGGCCGCCGCAACTCTCGACATGATCACCCCGCATGTCCGCCCCGGCGTCACCACGGGCGAGCTGGACCGGATCTGTCACGAATACACGCTGGCGCATGGTGCGGTCCCGGCGCCGCTCGGCTACCGCGGCTATCCGAAGTCGATCTGCACCTCCATCAACCATGTGGTCTGCCACGGGATTCCGGGCGAGCGGGTGCTGGCCGAGGGTGACATCGTCAATATCGACGTGACGGTGATCCTCGACGGCTGGCACGGCGACACCAGCCGGATGTACGTCGCCGGCGAGCCCTCGACCAAGGCGCGGCTGCTGCTCGACGTCACCTATGAGTCGCTGATGCTCGGTGTCGGCGCGGTGAAGCCAGGGGCGACCCTGGGCGACATCGGCCACGCCATCCAGAGCTTCGTCGAGCGGCATCGCTTCAGTGTGGTGCGCGACTTCTGCGGCCATGGCATTGGCCGGCGCTTCCATGAGCCGCCGAACGTGCTGCATTTCGGCCGCCCGGGCGAGGGGCCGAAGCTCACCCCCGGCATGTTCTTCACCATCGAGCCGATGGTGAACGCCGGCCGGCCGGAGGTGAAGATCCTCGACGATGGCTGGACCGCGGTGACGCGGGACCGCAGCCTCTCGGCGCAATTCGAGCATATGGTGGGCGTCACCGAGACGGGGGTGGAGGTGTTCACCCTCTCCCCCGCCGGGCTGCACCGGCCGCCCTACGCGACCTGACTTCGGCGGCCCGGCCTGGGCCGTACCGCCTTGCCTCCACCCCGCCTGTCCTGGCCGCCCGGCGTGCTGCGCCGAGGCGGATCATGGGGTGGGTGGTGTTCGGCCGGAGCAACTCGGGTAGCCGGGCGCCTTGCAACCCCTGGTGCATTCCCGGCATTCACCTACACTCGTCCGGTTCTGGGGATGAACCATGGACGATACCGTGGACCGCAAGGCCAGGGCCGCAAGACGCGGCTCCGGGCAGGGCCTGGCCGAGGCACCCTTCGGCTTCCAGCCCGCGCTGGCACTGGACTCCCGCCGCGGCACCCTGCCCGAGGCGGTCGTCACCCCCGCGCCGGCGCCGGCTGAGGCGGAGGAGCCGCCGCCCGGCTATCTCGGCCACCGCGCCCGGATGCGGCAGAAGCTGCTCGCCGCCGGCCCGGACGCCCTGCTTGACCACGAGTTGCTCGAGGTCGTGCTGTTCGTCGCCCTGCCGCGGCGCGACACCAAGCCGATCGCCCGCGCGCTGATCGGCCGCTTCGGCAGCTTCGCCAATGCGATCGCCGCTCCGGCGCTGGAGCTCCGCACCATACCGGGCCTGGGCGAGGCCGGTATCGCCGCGCTGAAGACCGTGCAGGGCGCGGCGCTGCGCCTGGCCCGGGCCGAGGTGATCGACCAGCCGGTACTGAACAGCTGGGACCGGCTGATCAGCTACCTCACCGCCACACTGTCACGCGAACGGGTGGAGCATGTGCATGTGCTCTACCTCGACAGCAGGAACCGGCTGATCGCCGATGAGGCGCAGGCCCGCGGCACGGTGAACCACACCCCGGTCTATCCGCGGGAGGTGGTGAAGCGGGCGCTGGAGCTGCAATCGACGGCGCTGATCCTGGTCCACAACCACCCGAGCGGCGACCCCTCGCCATCCCGTGCCGACATCGACATGACCGCGGAGATTGCCGCGGCGGCCAAGGTGTTCGGCATCGTGGTGCATGACCACCTCATCATCGGCAATGGCCGGCAGCTTTCCTTTCGCCGCGAAGGGCTGCTGTAGCGTCGGCCGCAGGAGCCGATCTACCCGAACCCCGCCGCCACCGGCGCGGCGCAGATGCCGGAGGCCTCCAGCGCCGCCGCGGTCCGGAACAGCCGTGCCTCGGTCCAGGGCTTGCCGATCAGCTGCACCCCGACCGGCAGCACGCCATCCGCCCGCGGCACCGGCACTGTCACCACTGGCAGACCGAGGCAGGAGATCGGCTGGGTGAACAGCCCCATGGAGGGGCGGAGCGGCACCTGCACCCCATCCAGCTCCAGCATCTCCTGGCCGATCGGCGTCG
Source organism: Siccirubricoccus deserti (assembly GCF_014283215.1). GTDB lineage: Bacteria > Pseudomonadota > Alphaproteobacteria > Acetobacterales > Acetobacteraceae > Siccirubricoccus > Siccirubricoccus deserti. The sequence goes on along the minus strand of NZ_JACOMF010000020.1, from coordinate 22,744 downwards.
CCGCCACCGGCGTCGCCGGGGCGACCAGGACATCCCAATCGGCCAGTAGCTTCCGCATCGTGTCGCGTGCCACCGCCCGCACCCGCTGGGCGTGGTTGACCCAGGCCGCCGGCAGCAGCGCCCCGGCCAGCAGCCGGTCCTGGATCAGCGGCTCGTAATCCTCCAGCCGGCTGCGCAGGGTCGGCAGATGCAGCGCCGCGCCTTCCGAGCTGGTGATGAGGAAGGCAGCGGCGCGGGCCGCCTCGGCCATCGGCCATTCCACCGTCGTGTCGGCGCCGAGCCCGGCGGCAACCGCCGCCACCGCGCTCTGTACCGCGGCTGATTGCTGTCGCCCGAACCAGCCGCCGAGCCGGGCGACCCGCAGCCCGGCGATGCCGCTGCCGAGGCCCGGCATCACCGCCTCCGGCATGGCGGGGCTCTGCGCCGGATCCTCCGGGTCCAGCCCCTGCAGCGCGTCATAGGCGGCGGCGAGGTCGGCGACGCTGCGGGCAAAGGGGCCGACATGGTCCAACGCATGGACAAAGGGGAAGGCGCCGTGCCGCGACAACCGTCCATAGGTCGGCTTCAGCCCGAAGATGCCGTTCAGCGACGCCGGCACCCGGATCGAGCCATTGGTGTCGGTCCCGAGCGAAAGCGGCACCAGCCCCGCCGCCACCGCCGCGCCCGAGCCGCCGGAGGAGCCCCCGGCGATGCGCGACAGGTCATGCGGGTTCCGCGCCGGCCCGTCATGGGAGTTCTCGGTGGTGAAGCCGTAGGCGAACTCATCCATGTTCAGCGCACCGAGGCAGATCGCCCCGGCGCGGCTCAACTGCCGCACCAGAAAGGCGTCCCGTGTGGCCGGCGCCGCGGTCCGGCGGATCCTGCTGCCGGCGGTGGTCGGAATGCCGGCGAGGTCGAACAGATTCTTCGCGGCGAAGGGCACGCCGGCCAGGGGGCCGGGGGGCTCGCCGGCGGCGAGGCGCGCGTCGAGGGCATCAGCCTCGGCCAATGCACGCTCGGTGAGCACGGCGGTGAAGGCGTTGATCCTGGAGTTGTGGCGGGTGACGCGGTCCAGTGCCGCTTCGGTGACGGCGCGGGCACTGACCTTCCGCGCCCGGATCCCCGCGGCGGTCTCCAACGCGTTCATGGCTGGAACACCGGCGCCGGCTCGGCCTCGATTGGTAGGCTGACGGCAAGGGCCGGGGCGGCGATGCGGATCACCAGGGCCAGGGCGGCGGCGACCCGCGCCTGCCTTGCGGCGTCCAACGCAAGCCCCACTGCCGGGCCGGCGGCCGCGACATGCGCTGCCGGGTCGAATGTCTCAGGGTCGAGCATGCGATGTCCTCCAATCTCGGTCAGCACCATCATGCGGCAATCATGCCAGCATCGATGCCGCCGTCGCACCGCACCTGACGAGCCGAAACCGGACCGGCTACCTCTCAAATCACGCATCCGTGAACCACATCCAAATGACGGTCGTGGTTCCTCTGCGTTTCGCGGTGGACATCGATACGGGATAGCGAATGGCGGCGAAACGCGGGAACGGGCCGAAGACGGGGCCGAAGGTGGCAACACGCGCCAAGGCCAAACCGGGGAAAGAGGTGCCGCCGGCTCCGTCCATGGCATCGTCGGAGGTGGCTTCGGCAGCCCGGCCGGAGCAGGCCGCTGTGACGAGTTCGGATGTTTCCGTGGCGCTGGCGCCCGATCGGCCAGTGGCGCCGGTCGCCGACCTGTCGGCGCCGGTGGCCGTCCTGCCGGAGACGCTCCTTGGCCTTCCGTCCGGGGCGCCGGCCGAGGCCATGCCTGAAGCGGCGCGGGTGCCGCGGCTCTACCTCGTGCATCCGCTTCTGGTCGGCCCACTGCCGGCCTGGGACGCGCTGTTCGCGCATGTCGCCGGGCTCGGCTTCGACATCGCCTTACTGGCGCCGCCCTTCGCCGCCGGCGCCAGCGGCAACCTGCTGCACATCGCCGACCCCGATGCGCCGCACCCCATCCTCGAAGCATCGGGCGATTCGGCGGAGGCGCTGCGCATCCTGGCGGAGAAGGCCCGGGCGCAGGGGCTGGCGCTCTACCTTGACCTGATCCTTGACCGGGCGGCGGTGGATGGCGTGCTGCCCAGGTCGCATGCGGCCTGGGTCGCCGGGGCGGTGGACGACCTGCCCGACCCGCGGGTGCCCCCGGCCGAGCGCGGCACCGGCTGGCTGCGCTGGAACGACCCGGCGGTGGCCGAAGAACTCTTCGCCTGGTGGGAGGCGCGGCTGCGCCGCTTCGTCGCCGCGGGCATCACCGGCTTCCGCTGCGTAGGGCTGGCGCGGGTGCCGGCCTGGGTGTGGGGACGGCTGGCGGCGGCGTTGCCGGAGGCACGCTTCCTCGGCTGGACGCCGGGCGTGCCTGCCGATGCGGTGCCGCCCTTGGCGGAGGGCGGCTTCGCCGCGGTGTTCGACAGCGCGGCGTGGTGGGATTTCCGCCAGGGCTGGTTCCTCGATGAGGCGGCGCGGCTGGCGCAGGTGGCGCCCGCCATCACCACCCTGGAGGCCCCCTTTGGCCCGCGCATCGCCGGACCCGATGCCGCGGCCTTCCTGGCCGAGCGCGCCGCGGCGCGGCAGTTGCGGCTGGCCGCCGGCATCGGCGCCGGGATGCTGCTGCCGATGGGCTTCGAGTACGGCGCCCGCCGGCCGCTCGATCCGGTGCGCGACCGGCCGGAGGATTGGGCGCGGCTGGTGCAGCGCCCGGCCAACGGGCGGCATGCGGACATCCGCGCGGCGAATGCAGTGCTGGCGGAGCGGCGGCTCGGCCCGGCCGAACTGCGGCCGCTGTCGGGGCTTGGTGCCGCTGCGGTGGCGCTGCTGCGGGCCGAGGGCGCCGACGCCCGGATGGCCAGCAGCGCCAGCCTGGTGATGGCGAATGCCGATCTGGTCCGGCCGCGTGCGGTGACGGCGGCGGCGCTGATGCCTGCCGTGCCCGGCGGTATCACCCGCTTTCGCCCGCGCTGGCCGAATGGCGAGGCGCTGCTGCGCCCCGGCGAGGCGCTCAGCCTGGCGCCCGGCGAGGCGCTGTTGTTCGACGCCGCGCCGCTGCCCGCCATCCGCCGGGCCCCACGGGATGCCGACGGCCAGCTGGACACCACCCTGGCCGCCACCGCAGCGCCGCGCATCGGCATCGAGGCGATCGAGCCGGTGGTGGAGGGCGGCCGCTTTCCGGTGAAGCGGTCGGTCGGCGAAATGGTCGAGGTGCGCTGCGACGTCCTTTGCGACGGCCATGACCAGCTCGGCGCCGCGCTGCTCTGGCGCGCCGCCGATATGACGGAGTGGCAGCAGCGCCGGCTGCAGCCGCTCGGCAATGACCGCTGGGGCGCCAGCTTCCCGCTCGAGCGCGTCGGGCGGCATGTCTTCATGATCGAGGCCTGGCGCGATGCCTTCGCCACCTTCCGCGACGAGCTGCGGAAGAAGCACGCCGCCGGGGTGGCGACGGCGCTGGAGCTGGAGGAGGGCCGGCGGCTGGTCTTCGCGGCGGGCGAGCGCGCCGGCGGTGCGCTGCGCGATCTGGCTGCGCGCATCGAGGCCGCTTCGGATGAAGAGAAGCGCGCGCTGCTGCTGGATGATGCCACCGCCGCGCTGATGGCCGAGGCTGACGACCGTCCCTTTCGCAGCCGCAGCGCTGAGCTGCCGCTGGACGCCGAACGCCAGGGCGCGCGCTTCGCCAGTTGGTACGAATGCTTCCCGCGCAGCCAGAGCGGCAGCCCGGACCGCCATGGCACCTTCGACGACGTGGCGCGGCGCCTGCCGCACATCCGCCGCATGGGCTTCGACGTGCTGTACTTCCCGCCGATCCATCCGATCGGCCGGACCAACCGCAAGGGCCGCAACAATACATTGACCCCGGCGCCGGATGATCCCGGCAGCCCCTACGCCATCGGTTCGGAGGAAGGCGGGCACGACGCGGTGCACCCCGAGCTTGGCGGCATCGAGGGCTTCCGCCGGCTGCGCGCGGCGGCGGTGGAGCATGGGCTGGAGATCGCCCTCGATTTCGCCATCCAGTGCAGCCCCGACCACCCATGGCTGCGTGACCACAAGGGCTGGTTCGACTGGCGGCCGGACGGGTCGCTACGTTATGCCGAGAACCCGCCGAAGAAATACGAAGACATCGTCAATGTCGATTTCTACACTGAGGAGGCGATCCCCGGCCTGTGGCTGGCGCTGCGCGACGTGGTGCTGTTCTGGTGCGAGGAGGGCGTGAGGCTGTTCCGCGTCGACAACCCGCACACCAAGCCCTTCCCCTTCTGGGAATGGATGATCGCCGAGGTACGCGGCCGTCACCCGGATGCGGTGTTCCTCGCCGAGGCCTTCACCCGGCCGAAGATCATGTACCGGCTGGCCAAGATCGGCTTTTCGCAATCCTACACCTACTTCACCTGGCGCAACGAGAAGGCCGAGATCATCGAGTATCTGGAGGAGCTGGCGAATGGTCCGCCACGCGAGTTCTTCCGGCCGCATTTCTTCGTCAACACGCCGGACATCAACCCGATCTTCCTGCAGGGCTCCGGTCGGCCCGGCTTCCTGATCCGTGCCGCGCTGGCGACGACGCTCTCCGGCCTCTGGGGTATGCAGCAGGGCTTCGAATTGTGCGAGGCGGCGGCGATGCCTGGGCGCGAGGAGTACCTCGATTCCGACAAATACGAGATCCGCGCCCGGCCGGACCGCGCGCCTGGCGACATCGTCGACGAGATCACTCGTCTTAACGCCATACGCCGTGCCAATCCGGCCTTGCAGACGCATCTCGGCCTTGCCTTCCACCAGGCTTCAAACCCCAACGTTATCTGGTACCGCAAGGCGACGCCGGATCGTGACAATGTGCTGCTCATCGCCGTCAGCCTCGACCCGCACAACGCACAGGAGACCGACATCGAACTTCCGCTGTGGGAATGGGGGCTGCCGGATTCCGCTGCGCTGGCCGCCGAGGATCTGATGCGCGGCCACCGCTTCACCTGGCAGGGCAAGGCGCAGCGACTGCGCCTCGACCCCGGCGAATTGCCCTTCGGCATATGGCGCGTGCGGCCGGAGGGTGACCTCTGATGGCGCTGCCGTCCAACCCGCACTGGTACCGCGACGCGGTGATCTACCAGCTGCATGTGAAGAGCTTCTTCGACGCCAATGATGATGGCATTGGTGATTTTTCCGGCCTGCTGCAGAAGCTGGACTACATCGCCGAGCTTGGTGTCGATACGCTGTGGCTGCTGCCCTTCTACCCGAGCCCGCTGCGCGACGACGGCTACGACATCGCCGACTACCGCACGGTGAACCCGAGCTATGGCACGCTGCAGGATGCCCGCCGCTTCGTGCGGGAGGCGCATGCCCGCGGCCTGCGCGTCATCACCGAGCTGGTGGTGAACCACACCAGCGACCAGCACCCGTGGTTCCAGCGCGCCCGCGCCGCCCGGCCCGGCTCCAGCCACCGCGACTACTACGTCTGGTCCGATACCGACCAGAAATATCCCGAGACGCGGATCATCTTCGTCGACTCCGAGAAATCCAACTGGACCTGGGACCCGGTGGCCGGCGCCTATTTCTGGCACCGCTTCTACAGCCATCAGCCGGACCTCAACTTCGACAACCCGCGGGTGCTGTCGGAAATCCTGAACGTCATGCGCTTCTGGCTGGACATCGGCGTCGACGGGCTGCGGCTCGACGCCGTGCCCTATCTGGTGGAGCGGGAGGGCACCAACAACGAGAACCTGGCCGAGACCCACGCCATTCTGAAGACCATCCGCGCCAAGCTCGATCAGGGCTTCAAGGACCGCATGTTGCTGGCCGAGGCCAACCAGTGGCCGGAGGACACCCAGCAGTATTTCGGCAACGGCGACGAATGCCACATGGCCTTCCACTTCCCGCTGATGCCGCGGATGTACATGTCGATCGCCCAGGAGGACCGATTCCCGATCACCGACATCCTGCGCCAGACGCCGGACATCCCGGAAGGCTGCCAATGGGCGATCTTCCTGCGCAACCATGACGAGCTGACGCTCGAGATGGTGACCGACCGGGAGCGCGACTACCTCTGGTCCACCTATGCCGCCGACAAGCGGGCGCGCATCAACCTCGGTATCCGCCGCCGCCTGGCGCCGCTGCTGCAGCGCGACCGCCGCCGGATCGAGCTGATGAACGGGCTGCTGCTGTCGATGCCCGGCACGCCGGTGATCTACTACGGCGACGAGATCGGCATGGGAGACAACATCTTCCTGCGCGACCGCGACGGCGTCAGGACGCCGATGCAATGGTCACCCGACCGCAATGGCGGGTTCAGCAAGGCCGATCCCGCGGCGCTGGTGCTGCCGCCCTTGCAGGATGCGCTGTACGGCTTTCCCGCGGTGAACGTCGAGACCCAGGCGCGCGACCCGCACAGCCTGCTGAACTGGATGCGCCGCATGCTCAGCGTGCGCAAACGCAGCCAAGCCTTCGGCCGCGGCGCGATGCGGCTGCTCTACCCGGCGAACCGCAAGGTGCTGGCCTATCTGCGCGAATATGAGGGAGATACCATCCTTTGCGTCTTCAATCTCTCCCGCTCGGCGCAGGCGGTGGAGCTTGACCTTGCCGGCTGGGCCGGCCGTGTGCCGGTGGAGATGCTGGGCGGCACCGGCTTTCCACCGATCGGCCAGCTGCCTTACCTGCTGACCCTGCCGCCCTACGGATTCTACTGGTTCGTCCTGGCGGTGGAGCAGGCGCTGCCGCCCTGGCATACGCCCTCGCCTGAGCCGCTGCCCGATTTGAGGACCCTCGTATTGACCGCCGATGTAAAGGAGCTGCTCAGCGCCAGCGTGCGGCGCGAGCTGGAGCGGCAGGTACTGCCCGAGTACCTGCCGAAGCGCCGCTGGTTCGCCGCCAAAGGCGAAACCTTGGAATCCGCGCGCTTCGCCGCCATCGCCGCGCTGCCGGAAGCGCACGGCGCAGTGGTGATGGCCGAGGTCGAGGTGACGCTGGCCGGCCGCACCGAACGCTACGCACTGCCGCTGGCCGGCGTGGAGGAAAGCGAGGGTGTTGGCCCGCTCGCCGCGCAGCTTGCGCTGTCGCGGCTGCGCCAGGTCCGCCGCGTCGGCTATCTGACGGATGCTTTCGCCGATGGACGCATGCCGCCTGCGGTGATCTCCGCGCTGCGCGCCCGTACCGTGCTGCCGACCGAGGAAGGCGAAATCCGCTTCATCCCCAGCGCACGGCTCGAGGAGGTCACCCTGCCCGATGCGCCGGAGATTCGGCGGCTGTCGGCCGAGCAGTCGAATTCCTCGCTCATCTATGGGGATCAGTTTGTCATCAAGATCATCCGCAAGGTGAACCCCGGCATCCATCCGGAGGCCGAGATGACGCGCCATCTGACCGAGGCCGGCTATGCGAACGCGCCGCCGCTGTTCGGCGAGGTGGTGCGCGTGGCGCCCGATGGTACGCCGCATCTGCTGATGATCGTGCAGGGCTTCGTCCGCAACCAGGGCGATGGCTGGGGCTGGACGCAGGATTGGCTGCAGCGTGCGGTGGATGAGGCGGCGCTGACCGACGCGCCGCCCGAGGATCCCTTCGCCGGCTACCTCGCCTTCGCCAAGGCGCTCGGCCAGCGGCTGGGCGAGTTGCACGCCACCCTCGCACGACCGAGCGAGGATGCCGCCTTTGCCCCTGAGCTCGCCTCCGCCACCGACCATGAGGGCTGGGCGAGAGGCGCGCTGGAGCAGCTCGAACCGGCGCTGGATCTCTTCAGCGGCCGCATGGTGCTGCCCGATGAGCTGATGCCGATGGTGCGCAGCTTGCAGGCGCGGCAGGAGGCATTGCGTGATGTGGTGCAGGCCCTGGCGCGCGCTGCCGATGGCGCGCTGAAGACCCGCGTGCATGGTGATTTCCACCTCGGCCAGGTGCTGGTGGCGCAGGGCGACGCGGTGATCGTCGACTTCGAGGGCGAGCCGGCGCGCCCCTTGTCGGAACGCCGCGCCAAGGGCAGCCCGCTGCGCGACGTCGCCGGGCTGCTGCGAAGCCTCGACTACGCAGCGGCGGTGGCAACCACGACCGAGGCCTCCGCCGCCGCCGTCGCCGCGCCGTCCGAGCGGCGCGCCGCGCTGATCGCGCGCTGGCAGCAGGAGGCATCGCGCGCCTTCCTCGATGCCTACCGTGCCGTCGAAGCCACCGCCGCGACCCGATGGGTACCGGAAGGCACCGAAGCCGCGCTGCTCGACCTCTTCCTGCTGGAGAAGGCCGCCTATGAGGTACGCTACGAGGCAGCCAACCGGCCCGACTGGATCGGCGTGCCGCTGCGCGGCCTTGCCGCCATCGCCGAAAGGCTGGTGCCATGACGCCTGAGCTGGAAGCGCTCATCGCCGGCCGTAACGGTGATCCCTTCGCCCTGCTCGGGCTGCAGGGCGATGCGCTGCGCACCCTGCAGCCCGGCGCGCGCGGCGTCACCGTGCTCGACCGCGCGGATGGCACCGAGATCGGCCGGCTGGAGCAATTGCACCCGGCCGGGCTGTTCGCCGGGCGGCTGTCGCGCGCGGTTCCCTATGTGCTGCGCATCGACTGGCCCGCTGGCGTGCAGGAGACCGAGGATCCCTACAGTTTCGGCCTGCTGCTCGGCCCGCTCGACCTCCATCTCTTCGCCGAGGGCCGCCATTTCGGCCTGGGCCGCGTCTTCGGCGCGCAGCCGGTGACGATCGACGGCATCGCCGGCGTGCGCTTCGCGGTCTGGGCGCCGAATGCCACGCGCGTTTCCGTTGTCGGCGACTTCAATGCCTGGGACGGCCGCCGGCACCCGATGCGCCGCCGGGTCGAGGCCGGGGTATGGGAGTTGTTCATCCCGCGTCTCGTGCAGGGTTCGATCTACAAGTATGAGATCCTCGCCGCCGATGGCGCGATGCTGCCGCTGAAGGCCGACCCCTGCGCCCTGGCGACCGAGCCGCCGCCGGCGACGGCATCGCGCGTCTTCGACCCCGCCCAGGTCGAATGGAGTGATGGCGAGTGGATGCGGACCCGGGCCGCGCGCCATGCCGCCGATGCGCCGATCTCGATCTATGAGGTGCATGCCGGGTCGTGGTGGCGCGATGCGGATGGCGAGTCGCCGGATTGGGATGGGCTGGCCGAGCGATTGATCCCCTATGCGCGCGGGATGGGCTTCACCCATCTCGAGTTCATGCCGATCACCGAGCATCCCTTCGGCGGCTCCTGGGGCTACCAGCCGCTCGGGATGTTCGCGCCAAGTGCGCGCTTCGGCTCGCCCGCCGGCTTCGCCCGCTTCGTCGACCGCGCCCATGCCGAGGGGCTGGGGGTGATCCTCGACTGGGTGCCGGCGCATTTCCCGACCGATGCGCATGGGCTCTACCGCTTCGACGGCACGCCGCTGTACGAGCATGCCGACCCGCGCGAGGGCTTCCACCAGGACTGGAACACCGCGATCTACAACCTCGGCCGTGACGAGGTGCGCGGCTTCCTGCTGGCCAGCGCGACGCACTGGCTGGGCGACTTCCATGTCGATGGGCTGCGGGTGGATGCGGTGGCCTCCATGCTGTACCGCGACTATTCGCGCAAGCACGGCGAATGGGTGCCGAACGAGTATGGAGGCCGCGAGAATCTGGAGGCCGTGGCCTTCCTGCGCGAACTGAACCAGGTGGTGGCGGAGCATTTCCCCGGTGCCGTGGTCATCGCCGAGGAAAGCACCGCCTGGCCCGGCGTCAGCCGCCCCGTGGCCGAAGGCGGGCTCGGCTTCTCCTACAAGTGGAACATGGGGTGGATGCACGACACCCTGCACTACATCGAGCATGACCCGATCCATCGCCGGTACCACCATGATTCGATGACCTTCGGCCTGGTCTACGCGTGGAGCGAGAGATTCATCCTGCCGCTCAGCCACGACGAGGTGGTCTACGGCAAGAAGTCGCTGCTCTCGAAGATGCCGGGCGACCAGTGGCAGCAATTCGCCAACCTTCGCGCCTATCTCAGCTTCATGTGGACGCATCCCGGCAAGAAGCTGCTGTTCATGGGCGGCGAGATCGGCCAGTGGACCGAATGGAACCACGACAGCTCGGTGCCCTGGCCGCTGCTGGACGGCGCACCGCATCGCGGCATCCAGCGGCTGGTGCGCGACCTTAACGCCACCTACGCCGCGGTGCCGGCGCTGCATCGCGGCGATGCGGTGCCAGAGGGTTTCCGCTGGGTGATCGGGGACGATCGGGCGCACAGCGTCTTCGCCTGGCTGCGCTTCGGCGGGCCGGATGATCCTCCGGCTCTTGTCGTCTGCAATCTCACCCCGCTGCCGCGCTACGGCTGGCGTATCGGCGTGCCGCGTGGCGGCGCGTGGCACGAGGTCTTGAACACCGATGCGGAAGCCTATGGCGGAACCAACAGCGGGAACGGCGGTTTGCTCGCCGCCCAGACGGTCGCCAGCCATGGGTTCGCGCAATCGCTCGAACTCTTCCTGCCGCCCCTGGCGACGTTGATCCTCCTGCCACGGGACTAGCATGCCCCCCATACCGACCCGCCTGGCGCCAGGCCGGCCAGACCCGCTTGGCGCCACCTGGGACGGGCTGGGTGTGAACTTCGCCGTCTTCTCCGCCAATGCGGAGCGTATCGAGCTGTGCCTGTTCGACGCGGCGGGGCGGCGCGAGATCGCGCGCCTGCCGTTGCCGGAATGCACCGACGAGGTGTGGCACGGCTACCTGCCGGAAGCCCGGCCCGGCCAGCAGTACGGCTACCGCGCCTACGGGCCGTATGAGCCGCGGCGCGGCCACCGCTTCAACCCGCACAAGCTGCTGCTCGACCCCTATGCCAAGCAGCTGGCCGGCGAGGTGCGCTGGTCCGACGTGCTGTTCGGCTACCGCGTCGGCGCCGCCCGCGCCGACCTGTCCTTCGACCGCCGTGACAGCGCACTGGCGATGCCGAAGGCGGTGGTGGTGGACGACAGCTTCGCCTGGGGCGACGACCGCAGCCCCTGCGTTCCCTGGGACCGTACGGTGATCTACGAGGCGCATGTCCGCGGCCTGACCATGCGGCGGGAGGAGATCCCCGCACGGGAGCGCGGCACGTTCTCCGCCCTGGCCGATCCGCGAGTCATTGACCACCTGCTGCGCACCGGCGTTACCGCGATCGAGCTGCTGCCGATCCATGCCTTCCTGCAGGACCGCTTCATGGTCTCGAAGGGGCTGCGGAATTACTGGGGCTACTCGACGCTCGGCTTCTTCGCCCCCGAACCGCGCTACCTGGTCGAACCCTGGATGCGCAACGAGCTGAAGGTGGCGGTGCGCCGCCTGCATGCCGCCGGCATCGAGGTGATCCTCGATGTCGTCTACAACCACACCTGCGAAGGCAGCGAGATGGGGCCGACGCTGTCCTGGCGCGGCTTCGACAATGCCTCCTACTACCGGCTGGTGCCGGGGGAGGAGCGTTACCACATCAACGACACCGGCACCGGCAATACGGTGAACATCAACCATCCGCGCGTCCTGCAGATGGTGATGGACAGCTTGCGCTACTGGGTCGAGCAGTATCACGTGGACGGCTTCCGCTTCGACCTCGGCACCATCCTGGGGCGGGAGGGACCTGGCTTCGATCCCGGCAGCGGCTTCTTCGACGCCGTGCGGCAGGATCCGGTGCTGTCCAGGGTGAAGCTGATCTCGGAGCCATGGGACATCGGCCCGGGCGGCTATCAGGTCGGCAACCACCCGCCCGGCTTCGCCGAATGGAACGACAAGTACCGGGACGCCATCCGCCGCTTCTGGAAGGGCGACGCGGGCATGCGGGCGGAGATCGCGGCGCGGCTGACCGGCTCGGCCGAGCTGTTCGACCGGCGCCGCCGCCGGCCCTGGGCCAGCGTCAACTACATATCGAGCCACGACGGCTACACGCTCTACGACCTCACCGCCTATGAGCAGCGCCACAACGAGGCAAATGGCGAGGACAACCGCGACGGCCACGCCGACAACCAGAGCTGCAACTGGGGCGAGGAGGGTGAGACCGAGGATCCCGAGATCAACGCCACGCGGCAGTCGGTGACGCGGGCGATGCTGGCGACCTTGTTCGCCTCCGCCGGCACGCCGATGCTGCAGGCGGGCGATGAGGTGATGCGGACCCAGGGCGGCAACAACAACGCCTATTGCCAGGACAACGAAATCAGCTGGCTCGACTGGCAGCGCGCCGCGACGCCGGAGGCGCAGCAGCTGCAAGGCTTCGTCGCCCGGCTGATCGAGCTGCGCCAGAGCCTGCCGCCGCTGCGGCCGGCCGTCTTCCTGCATGGTGGCCAGGAACCGGCGCCGGGGCTGAGCGATATCGCCTGGTTCGATCAGCATGGCCAGCCAATGACACCGGAAGCATGGGGAGAGCCGGAGGCACGCACTCTCGCGCTGAGGCGCGCGGTTGCCGCGCCGGATGGCCGTGTCGATATCACCTTGCTGCTGCTCAACGCCGATAGCGCGGCGCAGCCCTTCAGCCTGCCCACGCCGGAATATGCCTGGCACATCGAGCTTGATACCGCCGCACCTGACAGTGGCATCGAGCCGGCGGGTGGTCCCGTGGTGACGGTCGAGGCGCGCAGCGTGGTGCTGCTCGCGGCGCGGCTGGAGGCGCCATGACCAGCTTCGTCCAGCCGACCCGCTGGGGCGCGACCTTGCTGGATGCGCAGCGCACGCGCTTCCGCCTCTGGGCGCCGGATGCGGCGCCCTTGCTGGAGATCGAGGGCGCCACGCCACTGCCAATGACGCCGGAGGGCGATGGCTGGTTCGTCGTCGAGGCCCCGGTCGGGGCTGGCGCGCGCTACCGCTTCCGCGTCTCACCCGATCTGGCAGTGCCTGATCCCGCGTCGCGTCAGCAGGCGGGTGACGTGCATGATGCCTCAGTGGTCGTCGATCCACGCGGCTACGCCTGGCGCCACCCGGAATGGGCGGGCCGGCCGTGGCATGAGGTGGTGCTGTACGAGGTGCATGCGGGGCTGCTCGGCGGCTTTAGCGGTGTCGAGGCGGAGCTGCCGCGGCTGCGCGACCTCGGCGTCACCGCCATCGAGCTGATGCCGATCGGCGCCTTCCCTGGCGCGCGCAACTGGGGCTACGACGGCGTGCTGCCCTATGCGCCGGATGCGACGCTCGGCACGCCGGAGGCGCTGAAATCCCTGATCGATGCTGCGCATGGTCTCGGCCTGATGGTGTTCCTCGATGTCGTCTACAACCATTTCGGCCCGGATGGCGCCTACCTCCACGCCTATGCGAAGCGCTTCTTCAACGAGGGCGTGCACACTCCCTGGGGCGCTGCCATCGATTTCCGCCAGCCGGCGGTGCGCGCCTATTTCGAGGAGAACGCGCTGCTCTGGCTGAACGAGTACCGCTTCGACGGGCTGCGCTTCGATGCGGTGCACGCCATTGCCGAAGCGGATTGGCTGGACACGCTCGCCACTCGCATCCGGCGCGAGACAGGCGGGCGCGAGGTCCATCTGGTGCTGGAGAATGAGCGCAACGCCGCACGCCACCTGCGGCCGAAAGGCGATTTCGACGCACAATGGAACGATGACGGCCACAACGTGCTGCACCCGCTGCTGACTGGCGAGCGCGAGGGCTATTACGAGGATTTCTGCGAGGCGGGCGCCGAGAAGCTGGCAAAGGTGCTGGCCGAGGGCTTCCTGTTCCAGGGGCAGCATTCCGGCCATCTCGGCATGCCGCGCGGAGAACCTTCGGCCGACCTGCCGCCCACGGCCTTCGTCCTGTTCCTCCAGAACCACGACCAGATCGGCAACCGGGCCTTCGGCGAACGCCTCAACGCGCTGGCGCATCCGGCCAGCCTGGCCGCGGCGACCGCATTGCTGCTGCTCTCGCCGCAGATCCCGCTGCTGTTCATGGGCGAGGAATGGGCCGCCAGCGCGCCCTTCCTGTTCTTCACCGACCACAATGCGGAATTGGCGCCGTTGGTCCGCGAGGGGCGGCGCAATGAATTCGCCAAATTCGCCAGCTTCCAGGACCCGGCGACCCGCGCCCGTATCCCTGACCCCAATGCCGCCGAAACCTATGAGCGATCCCGGCCCGACCCGGCGGAGGCCGCCGCCCCGCCGCATGCCGAAGTGCTGGACCGCCATCGCCGTCTGCTGATGCTGCGTCACGCCCGCATCATCCCGCGCCTGCCCGGCACACGCTCCGCCGGTGCCTCGGCGGTCGGGCCACAGGCCGTGGTCGCGCGCTGGCGGCTCGGCGACGGAGCCCGGCTGCTGATCGCCTGCAACCTCGGCGCCGAACCGGCACAGGCCACTGCCTTGGGGGAAGTGCTGTTCGAATCCGCGGGTGGCGCGGCCGAGGCGCTGCGCACCGGAACCCTCCTGCCGCGTTGCACCGTCGCCCTGTTCGAAGCCTGAGCCGGGCGGCACCCCGGCAATGACGAGGACGCGATGAGTTCGGACGAAGATCTGCGGGCGCTGGCGGCACGGGCCGGCATCCAGACCGCCTGGCAGGATGTGCATGGCGAGCGCCGCGAACTGGCGCCGGAGACGCTGCACGCCATTCTCCGCGCACTCGGCCTGCCGGATGATGCGCGGGAGGCGCAGGCGCAACTGGATGCAATGGCGCAGTTGCTGCCGCCGCTGCTGACCCTGCCTTGCGGGAATGACGGTGCCGCCATCCCCGGCGCCACACCTGGCCACCACTTCCGCCTGCGGCTGGAGGATGGCACGCAGCGCGAGGGCAGGCTGGAACGGGGCTGGTCTGGTGAGGCGCGGCTGCCGGCGCTGCACGAACCCGGCTACCACCGGTTGGAACTCGACGGCGGTCATTGCACGATCGCCGCGGCGCCGTCGCGCTGCATGAGCCTGGACGAGCTCTGCGGCAGGCAGGGTGCGCGCGCCTGGGCACTGGCGGCGCAGATCCATTCGCTGCGGCGTCCGGGCGACATGGGCATCGGTGATTTCGGAGGCGTCGCGGCGCTGGCCCGGGCTGCGGCGGGCCGGGGCGCCTGCGGTGTCGCGGTCAGCCCGGCGCATGCGCTCTTTGCCGCCGACCCGGGCAAATACGGTCCCTATGCACCCTCCACCAGGCTGTTCCGCAATGTCCTGCTGGCCGATCCCTCGGCGGCGCTCGGTCATGGGGCGAGCGACACCTCCGTCGACGACGCCGAGCTGATCGACTGGCATTCCGCCGCGCAGCGCAAGTTTGCCCGGCTGCGCCAATTGTTCGAGTCCGCGGCCGACCACCCCGGCTTCGTCGAATACCGCAGCGAAGCCGGCTCGGCGCTGGAGCAGCATGCGCGGTTCGAGGCACTGCATGCCGCCATGCTCGCCCGCGATGGCAGTGCCTGGCACTGGCAGCACTGGCCGGAGGAGTACCGCACGCCGGACAGCCCCGGCGTGCAGCGCTTCGCCCGCGACAATCCGGGCGAGGTTGCCTTCCACGCCTTCTGCCAATGGCTGGCCGACCGCTCCTGCGAGGCGGCGCAGCGGGCGGCGCGCGATGCCGGCATGGCGGTCGGGCTGATCGCCGACCTCGCCGTCGGCACCGATGGCGGCGGCAGCCATGCCTGGTCCCGGCAGCAGGAGATCCTGCCCGACTTGACGGTAGGCGCCCCACCCGATGTGTTCTCGCCGCGTGGCCAGGATTGGGGGCTGACCGCCTTCTCGCCCTTGCAGCTGCGGGCGGGCGGCTTCAGCGCCTTCCTCGAACTGCTCCGCGCCGCCTTCCGCCACGCCGGCGGCGTGCGTGTCGACCATGTGATGGGGCTGCAGCGGCTATGGGTGGTGCCGCCCGGCATGGGGCCGGCGGATGGCGGCTACCTGACCTATCCGCTGGACGACATGCTGCGGCTGCTGGCGCTGGAATCGCATCGCCATCGGGCGCTGGTTATCGGCGAGGACCTCGGCACCGTGCCGGAGGGGTTCCACGCCCGGCTCGATGCCGCCGGCGTGCTCGGCATGCGCGTGCTGTGGTTCGAGCAGCAGCCCGACGGCGGCTTCCGTCCGCCGCGCGACTGGTCGGCGCAGGCCGTGGCGATGACCACGACGCATGACCTGCCGACGGTGGTGGGCTGGTGGCAGGGCCGCGACATCGTCTGGCGGGAGAAGCTCGGCCTGTTCCCGGACCCCGACCTGCCTCGGCAGGAGGCGGCCCGGCGCGGCGACGACCGCAGCGCCTTGTGGCGCGCCTTTCTCGAGAGCGGTTCCGCCACCGCCGACGAACCACCGCCCGACCAGCCCGGGCCGGTACTGGAAGCTGCGATGGCGCATGTCGGCCAGGCGAACTGCGCGCTGGCGATCCTGCCGATGGAGGATGCGCTCGGCATGGTGGAGCAGCCCAACCTGCCCGGTACCACCGAAGGCCACCCGAACTGGCGCCGCCGGCTGCCGGGCGAGGCGGCGCATCTGCTGGATGATCCCGCCGTGGTCACCCGGCTGCAGGCCTTCGCCAGCACCCGCAGCGCCGAAGGATGAGCACCATCGCCACTCCGCCGCGCGCCACCGTGCGGCTGCAATTCCATGCCGGCTTCACCCTCGACGATGCGGTGCCGCTGGTGCCGTATTTCGCCAACCTTGGCATCAGCCACGTCTATGCCTCGCCGGTGCTGAAGGCGCGGCCCGGCTCGACCCATGGCTACGACATCGTCGACCACGGCCAGGTCAACCCGGAACTCGGCGGCGAGCTGGCGCTGCGGCGGCTGGTGGATGCGCTGCATGCGGCTGGCCTCGGCCTCATCCTCGATATCGTGCCGAACCATATGGGGGTCGGCGGCTCTGACAATGCCTGGTGGCTGGATGTGCTGGAATGGGGCCGGCAGAGCCGCTTCGCCGGCTTCTTCGACATCGACTGGGAGCCGCCCGACCGCAGCCTGCAGAACAAGCTGCTGGCGCCCTTCCTCGGCGCACCCTATGGCGAGGTGCTGGCCTCCGGCGACCTGGCGCTGGATTTCAATGCGGCGACCGGGCGCTTCCACGTGCGCTACTTCGAGCATTGGTTCCCGATCGCGCCGCAGCACTACACCCATGTGCTGCGCGCCGCCGGCGACCCGGCGCTGGAGGATCTGGCGCAGCATTTTGGCCGCATCGGCCTGCACCTGCGGGACCGCGGGGCGGCGCGGGAAGCGGCCGACGAGGGTGCGCGGCAACTGCGGGCGCTGGCCGGCACGCCGGTGATCGCCGCCATCCTCGCCGCCTTCGACGCGCGGGAGGACGAGGGGCGCGACCGGCTGCACCGGCTGCTGGAACGCCAGCACTACCGCTTGGCCTGGTGGCGGGCCGCGGCGGATGAGATCAACTGGCGCCGCTTTTTCGACATTACCTCGCTCGCCGGCCTGCGCGTGGAGGTACCGGCGGTATTCGACGCGATCCACGCCCTGGTGTTCCGGCTCTACGCCGAAGGCGTTATCGACGGGGTGCGGATCGACCATGTCGATGGGCTGGCCGATCCGCGCGGCTATTGCCGGAAGCTGCACCGCAGCATGCAGGCGCTGCGCCCGGATCTGACACCGCTGATCTGGGTGGAGAAGATCCTGGCGCCCTTCGAGGCGCTGCGCACCGACTGGCAGGTCGCCGGCTCGACCGGCTACGACTTCATGGACGAGGCCAGCGGCGTGCTGCACGACCCTGCCGGGGAGGCGCCACTGACCGCGCTCTGGGTCGGCGAGACCCATCGCCCGGCGGAATTCGACACCGAGGCGCGCGAGGCGCGGCGGCAGATCCTGCGCGATAACCTGTCAAGCGAGTTGAACGCCACCGCCGCGGCGCTGAAACGCGTGGCGATGCGCGACCTGACGACGCGCGACTTCACCCTGACGGCACTGCGCCGCGCGCTCACCGAGGTGCTGGTGCATTTTCCGGTCTACCGGCTCTATGTCGCCGGCACCGGTCGCAGCGCCGATGACAAGCGCATCCTGGACTGGGCGCTGGCCGGGGCGCGCCGAACCGTGCGGGCGACGGAGCTGCCGCTGCTCGACCTGCTGGACGGCTGGCTCGGTGGCGAGGCCCTGCGCAGCCTGCCGCCGGCACTGCGGCGGGAGAGGCTGGCGGCGGCGGTGCGCTTCCAGCAGCTCTCGGCGCCGACCGCGGCGAAGAGCGTGGAGGACACCGCCTTCTACCGCTACGGCAGGCTGATCTCGCGCAATGAGGTGGGCAGCGACCCGGCACGCTTCGCGGTGACGCCGCAATCCTTCCACGGCTCGGCCCGTGCCCGGGCGAAGAACTTCCCGGCGTCGTTGCTGGCGACGGCGACGCATGACCATAAGCGCGGCGAGGATTGCCGGGCACGGCTGGCGGTGCTGTCTGAACTGCCGGAGGCCTGGGCGACGGCGGTCCACCGCTGGATGCGGCTGAACGCCACGCTGCGGCGTGACATCGCCGGTGGCCCGGCACCGGGGCCGAGCGCCCAGCTCATGCTCTACCAGACGCTGGTCTCGGCTTGGCCGCTGGGCCTTTCGCCCCAGGACGAGGCAGGGGTGCAGGCCTTCCTGGAGCGCGTCGCCGACTGGCAGCTGAAGGCGCTGCGGGAGGCCAAGCGGCGGACCGATTGGGCGGTGCCCAACACCGAATACGAGACCGCCTGCCGCGACTTCCTCTTCGCCTGTATGGCGCCCGACCGGCCAAGCCATCTGCGCCAGGACATCGCCGATTTCGCCGCTCGCATCGCCCTGCCGGGGGCGGTGAACGGGCTGGCGCAGCTGGTGCTGCGCTGCGCCGCGCCGGGCATCCCGGACCTCTACCAGGGCACTGAATTCTGGGACCTCAGCCTGGTCGATCCGGACAATCGGCGGCCGGTCGACTGGGCAGCGCGGGTGCAAGCCCTGACGGAGGCCGGTGATCCGGCAGCGCTGATGCCGCAGTGGCAGGATGGCAGGGTGAAGCAGGCGATTCTGCACCGCGCCCTGGCGCTGCGCCAGGCCCGTCCAGCGGTCTTCGCCGAGGGCGACTACCTGCCGCTGACGGTCGAAGGCCCGCAAGCCGCCCATGTCCTGGCCTTCGCTCGGCGGCATCGCGGCGATTGCGCCATCGCCATTGTCACGCGGCTACCGGCGTCGCTGCTCGGCGAAGCGCCGCTGCCGCTGGTACCGGCAGCGGAATGGCGCGGAACCGAACTCGTATTGCCGCCTTCTACTGCCACGCGCGCGTGGTGTGAGGTGCTGACCGGCGCCGGGTTCGAGGCTTCCGGCGACCGGCTGCCGGTTGCCGAACTGCTCTCCCGTCTGCCGGTGGCGCTGCTGGAGGGGGTATGAGCCGGATCGTCGTCGTCTCCAATCGGGTCCCGGTGCCGGCGGGCAATGCCGGGCAGGCGGGAGGTCTCGCGGTCGCGCTGCTCGGGTTGATGCAGCAGCGCGGCGGGCTGTGGTTCGGCTGGAGCGGCGCGGTGACCGAACAGGCCGGCGGACCCGATGTGGTGCAGCGCGGCGCCATCGGCTACGCGACCATCGACCTGACCGAGGCGGAGCACGGCGGCTACTACACCGGCTATTCCAACGGCGTGCTCTGGCCGATGCTGCACGGGCTCCCGCATCTGATGGCGTTTCGCCGCCAGGATCTCGACACCTATCGGCGGGTCAACCGCCGGTTTGCCGAGAGTCTGGTGCCGCTGCTGCGGCAGGATGACCGGATCTGGGTGCATGACTACCACTTGCTGTCGCTGCCGGCGGCGCTGCGCGCCCGTGGGATGCGGGGGCCGACCGGCTTCTATCTGCATGTGCCTTTCCCGGCGCCCGATGCAGCGGCCACCGCCCCCGGCATACGCGGTCTTGTCGAGGATGTGCTCAAGGCCGACCTCATCGGTTTCCAGACCACCACTGACCGTGATAATTTCGCCGCCGCGGCGCAGGGCTTTGCCGGCGCGGCGCAGGTGGCCGATCAAATGCTCGAACTGGGCGGCCGACCGATCCGCCTCGGAGTGTTCCCGGCCGAGATCGCGGCGCAGGAATTCGCCAGGACGGCCGCCGTGCAGGTGCAGGCGGAGCCGGCCCGGCTGCTGGCCCGGTCGCTCGGCGACCAGGCGCTGGTGCTCGGCGTCGATCGGCTCGACCCGACCAAGGGGCTGCCGGAGCGGCTGGAAGCCTTTCGCCGCACCATCGCCCGCCGGCCGGCCCGCAGCCTGGCAATGCTGCAGATCGCCGCGCCCTCACGCGAGGATGTCCTGGCCTACCGCCGGCTGCGGCAGGAGATCGACCTCGCCGCCGGGGCGATCAACAGCGACTTCGGCGAGCCGGACTGGCTGCCGCTGCGGCTGCTGGCGCGGTCGCAGACCCGCGATACGGTGGCCGGCTTCATGCGGATGGCGCGGGTTGGCATGGTCACGCCGCTGCGCGACGGCATGAACCTCGTCGCCAAGGAATACATCGCGGCGCAGGACCCGCGGGACCCCGGCGTGCTGGTGCTGTCGCGCTTCGCCGGCGCCGCCGCGCAGCTTTCCTCCGCGCTGCTGGTCAATCCGCATGATGCGGAGGGCATGGCGGAGGCGATACAGCGGGCGCTCGACATGCCGCTGGCCGAGCGGCGGGAGCGCTGGGAGGCGGCCTGGGCGGCGATCGCCGGTACCTCGCCGGAGGCCTGGGGCGAGGCCTTCCTGGAGGCGCTGGTGCCGGGCGAACTCGCGGCGCTGCCGGCCGCCGGCCACGCCTGAGGGCCTTGGCCTACCGCGGAGCGCGGCGCAGCCCGACGACATTGCCGGCCGCATCCAACTGGTAGCGCCTGCCGGCCCAGGTGATACCGCGACCGAAGCCGCTGCCGAGCCAGGCGGCAAGATTCAGCAGCAGCGCGCCCGGTGCCAGCCAGGGCCGCCAACGGCCGTCCTGCATCGCGGCATCCCGCGGCAGCACCCGCGCGGCGATACGGCCCCTCAGCCAGACCCGCCCCGCTTGCAGCAACAGCGCCGCGGCCAGGGCCACGACATTGCCGGTGAGCAGCGCCGCGACCCCGCCGGCCAGCGGCGGCAGCATCACAGCCCCAGCCAGCGCCCAGGTTCGGGGTGCGTGCAGCCGCAGCAGGCGGTACTGCCGGATGCCGAACGCCAGTGCCTCCGCCAGGCCCGGGGCCACCGCGCTTGGCGGCCGCACATCCAGCGGCGCGTAGATCACCAGCCCCAGCGCCCGCGCCGCCCGGGTCAGGACAAGATCATCCGACACCGCGCGGTCCCACAGCCTCGGCAGGTCGAGCCGTGCCAGCGCCGCGCGGCTGATGGCGGTGGCGCCGCCCCAGCACAGGTTGCAACGGGCGCAGCGCGGCAAGGTGGCGATCGCGCTGTCGATCAGCGCCAGCCAGCGCGCCGCCACCCCGGCGCCCGGCGCCGCCAGGGTCCAGCGATAGCCGGAGGCGATATCGCCCTGGCCGGTCAGCACCGGCCGGAGCAGGGCACGCAGCAGGCCGGGCGGCGGCACGGTATCGGCGTCCAGCGTCACCAGCGCCGCATCCTCCGGCCGCAGCGCCGGCAGCGCCGCTAGCAGCTGGTGCAGCTTTTGGCTGCGCCGCTCCGCCGCGCCGGCGACGACCACCGTGCTCCGCCCGGGCAGCGCCGCGCCGAGCATGGCCCAGGCCGGGTCATCCTCCGCTTCCACCGCGA
Organism: Siccirubricoccus deserti; assembly: GCF_014283215.1. Classification (GTDB taxonomy): domain Bacteria; phylum Pseudomonadota; class Alphaproteobacteria; order Acetobacterales; family Acetobacteraceae; genus Siccirubricoccus; species Siccirubricoccus deserti. Next base: position 1,263 of record NZ_JACOMF010000020.1, on the reverse strand, counting down.
AGGCGACGTGCCAGGCCGGCCAGTCCTGCATCGCCAGGCCGGCGAGGAAGTTCGCCAGCCCAGTCCTGCCGCGCACCGGCACGACGACCAGGACCGGAGGCTCGGCCATCGGCTGCGGCTGCCTGCGGCCGAGCAGATGCAGCGTCCAGGCGCACCCCAGCGTGGCGAGCAGGCTTGCTGCCAGCCAGCATCCGACCAGAAGCTGCGCTGCAATTTCCATCATTCGTTCCAGATTTGACGACGCCACATTGCCGCCGGTTGCAGTGGGTGCCCAGCGCATCTCCTGATTTGCGCGCGAGCCGGCAGGACGGCATCATCGCCCTGGTTGTGGGGGCGAGGCCATGGCGGGATACGATCTGGCGGGGCGGGGCGGCCTGGTCCAGGCCAAGCCCGGTACCGGGCAGTTCCTGCCGCGCGGTCCTTACGAGTTCATCGCCCCTCGCGGGGTCCTGGCGGACGGCTTCGACGCCGCCCCGCCGTCGCAATGAGGTGGCGTGCATGGTCCCGATCGAACCCGAATACACCGCCTACAATACCGAGGAAGAGCCGTGGCGCCTCGCCCGGCTGATCCGCACCGACGGGAGGGTGCGGGAGATGCTGCGCATCCTGACCGCCGAGGCCATGGACAATGTGGGCAGCCAGGGTGAGCTGATCTGGACCCGCCATGTGCGCCGGCTGCATGACGACCGCGGCACCCTGCAGGCGCATGTCACCGCCGCACTCGGCGGCTCCGCCTGGCTGGCGGTGATCGCCCTGGCGCTGTCGCGCGCCTGGGATGGGGAGGATGAGGCGGAGGTGGAATTCCTGGTGGAGGGGGAACCGATCCCCTGGCCGCTGGAGGCGATCCTCGGCGAGCCTTGAGCGGCTTATGCCAACGGCATGGATACTCCATTCATCCCGAGCACCCGAAGGGGCGCCGCGCCGGATGGCGCGTAGCCAAGGTTTGCGGAGCAAGCCGCGCGTCGATCGCGGGGGCGGTTGATCGGCCAGGAACAAAGGCCATTAGTATTCGCAGGCTGCGGAAGAGGGCGATGCGCCCTCGATGCCGGGTCAAGCCCGGCCATGACGGAGAGGTGACGCTCGCACCCCGCCCTCGTTGTTCCACAGCCTGTTAGGCCGGGAATCAGTAAGAGGGGCAAAACCTGTGGCGAGGGTGCAGTTTGCCCTTCCCAGGTGGCGGCTGGTCTGATTCGCTCGGGCGCATGGTCCCGCCCGCCGATCCTGACGCGCTGTCGCCGGCCGAGCTGAAGGCGCTGGTCAGCG
>NZ_JACOMF010000002.1 GCF_014283215.1 Siccirubricoccus deserti | reverse complement strand
CGATGCCTGTGTCGGCCGCGCTGAGCACCGTCCGCGGCGCCAGCGTGTCGATGGTGTTGGCGGCACCTTCAAGCGAAGTGGCGAAGCGGCTGGCACCTGCGATCCGCGCCACATCGATGCTGGTACCGGCGGCCTGGGCGATGCTGCCGTTGCTGGTCCCGGTGGCGGTGCCGGCATAGAGTTCGAGTTGCGCTGCCACGCCGCGCAGGGCCAGGTCGCCGCTGATGGCGATGTTGCCGGCCAGCCGGGAGTTGTCCTCGCCCGCGACGCCGGCGAGGGTCGTGTCGCCGCCGCCGATCGGCGCGTAGGTGGCGCTGCCGGCGACCGCCGCATCGATGCTGCGGCCGATCCGCAGCACGCCGCCGCCGGTCGAGAGCCGCGCCAGGGTCGCGGCGCCGATCTCGCCATCCGCGGCGACGCCGGCGGTGCCGAGGGCCAGCGCCGTGCCGGCGGTGCGCGGCAGCAGCTCAATGGTGCCGTCGCTGACCGAGACCGCGCCGGTGAAGTCGAGCAGCCGGTCGGCGACCAGCGTCACCCGGCCGCCCGCCGCATTCAGCGCGATGCCGTCATGCGCCACCAGCAGGCTCTGCCCGGCCGCCTGGCGGATGGTCACCACATTGCTTGGCAGGGCGCCGTCGCCGACCGCCCGGTCGATGGTCAGCCGGATGCCGGCGCCGCTGGCAAGGCCGGTGGTGTCGCCGATCGCGCCGATCCGGTTGTCGGCCCCCAGCCAGACCGTGGCCGGCGAGAGATCGGCCGCGCTGGCGCGGTCCGCGGTGCGGATGGTGGCGGCGAGGTTGGCCACCGTCAGCCCGGCGCCCGGCAGCCCGGCCAGCAGCGCCCCGCGCTGCTCGAAGCCATGGGCGCTGAGCACCTCCAGGGTGGTGGCGCGGCCGGTCAGGTCGATCGCCTGCTGGCCCTGCACCACAAGCCCGGTGCTGGCGGCGCGGGCATCGAGGCTGCTCAGCCCGCCGATCCGCAGCAGGCCGGCCGAGACCTGCGCCAGCTCCGCCTGGGTCAGCGACAGCGCGCTGCCGGCGGCAGGCTCGGCGCCCACCGCGCCGCTGACGCCGCCGCCCAGCAGCACCGCCTGGCCGGCGGTGACCGGCTGCAGCACCACCCGGCGCGCCGCACCGGCGGTCAGCGCCGCATTCACCGCAAGGTCATCCGCCCGCAGGGTGATGTCGCCGGCGCCGCCGGTGGTGATGGCGCCGTTGATCGCCAGCGCCGCGGTGCCGGCCAGCGGCGCGCCATCCGCATCCAGCGCCGGCGGCAGCACCGGGGTGGTGCCAGCGGCCGCCAGTGTCCCATCCGCCGTGCCAGCCCGGCCGCCAACCCGCAACGTCACATCGCCCACGGCAGAAATGCCCGAGAGGCTGTTGACCTCTCCATCCACCCGCAGCGCGCCGGTGCTGGTGACAGCCGCCGCCGCGCCAACTTCATTCACCACATTCAGCGGCGCCAACCCGGCGCCGATCGAATCAAGCCCGACCGCGCCGCCGGCCGCGACCACCAGCCGCTCCACATTCAGCCGCGTGCCATCCATCTGGCTGACCGCGCCGGCGGATTGCAGCACCAGCGACCGCACATTGGCGTTGGCGTATTCCGTGGCGCTGCCCGGCGCGTCGCGCAGGTCGACATTGCCGGTGATGGTGAGCGCGCCGCTGCCACCCTGGTCGGTGCCAGCGCCGGTCGCCGCCCGGCCGACCGAGAGCGTTCCCGCCACGATCCGCCGCAGGGTTGCGCTGTCGAGGTTGAGCGCCCCGGCATCGGTGCCGCCGAGCACCACCGCGCGGCTGCGATCCAAGGTTGAGGGCGCGATCTCCACCAGCCCGCCCGGCGTCCGCAGCACGGTGTCCGGCGAGGCGGCCGAGGTTGCCAGGGTCAGGCTGTCCGCCAGCAGGGTGATGCGGCCGCCGCTGCGGGTCAGCTCCACACCGATCCGGCCCTCATCCGCGGTGCCATTGCCGTTCTGCACCACCATGGCGGTGCCGGCGGCCTGGCGGATGGTGACGATGTTGTTGCCGATGCCGCCTGGCGGCACTACGGCGGCCAGGTTGTCCGGCACCGCCAGCTGAATGGTCCGGGTCAGCAGCCGCGCGTCGTCACTGCCCAAGGTGCCGATGCGGTTGCGGGCGCCGAGCCAGATATGGGCGGCGCTGTCGTCGCCGCCGGCGCGCTGTGCCGCATCCACCCGCGCCACCAGCGCATCCACGCCGAGCGCGCCGGCCTCCAGCCCTGCCAGGGTGAAGGCGCTGCCATCCGGCGGCGTGCCCGGCAGGGTGAGGAACACGCCGGTTTGGCCGATGGAGGTGGCGCTGCGCAGCTCCAGCACCCCGGCGATGGCGCCGCCGCCGCGGGCGCTGCGGAAGTCGATCGCCTGCTCGCGCTGCTCGATGGCGCCGGCCGAGGCGCCGCTGCCGCCGGCATCGCCGGCGATGCCGCCGATCCGCAGCACGCCATTGCTGCCGAGCACGATGCGGTCGGGGTTGTACAGCTCCGCCAGGGTGGCGGGGTCGATCGGGCTGCGCGTCAGCTCCATGCGGGAGAGATGCATCACCCCGGCATCGGTCTGCACCGCCTGGCCAATCAGGATAGCCCGGCTCGGCGTCACCGGCTGCAGCTGGATCAGCCCGCCGATCGCGCTGAGCGGCGCACGGATGTCGAGGTCGTCGGCACGGAGCGTGATGGTACGGCCGGCGCCCACGGTGATGCCGGCGCCGAGCGGTGTCTCGGCGGGGCTGGCCAGCCCCTCCGGGCTGCCGAGGCCGCCGCCGAGCGCACGGCCGCCGCGGCCGCCGATGCGCAGTTGCAACCCGGCGCCGTTGCGGATGGTGACATCGCCGCCGGCCACCAGGTCGCGCACCATGCCGATGGCATTGCCGCTGCTGTCCAGCACCACATCTCCGCCGATCCGGCCGGACAGGCTGGTGACGCTGATGGCGCCCGATTGCGTCAGGTCGCCGGTGGCGATGACACGCAGGCCACGGCTGATGTTCAGCCCGGCGATGGTGACGTCGCCGCCGGTCTGCAGGGTGAACTCGCCCGGCAGCAGCGTGCCGCCGGCCGGCAGATTCGCTGCCGTGCCGCTGGTGTCGATCAGGTCGATCTCGGCCGAGGAGAGAAACAGCCCCGTCCCAGCCGGCCGCGCGCCGTCATGCAAGGTCGCGGTGCCGCCACCCGGTGGCGCGATCACCACCTGCCCGCCCGAGGCCTGGATGCCGGCGCGGATGTCGAGGTCGTCGGCGCGGATCGTGATGGCCGGCGCGCCATTGGCGTAGGCGAAGTAGAGGTTGGGGTTCGGGTCGGCCTCGGTCGGCAGCAGATCGGGGATCGGCGTGCCGTTGGCATCGGTCAGGATGAACAGCGCAGTCGCCGGGGCGACGGCCATGGTGCCGGCGATGACCAGGGCGCGTTCGGTATCGGCCACCGGCGCCGTGCCCGTGCCACCCGGCGCGAGAATGCCGCCGCCATTGCCGCTGTTCAGCAGCGTGGCGAGGGTCAGCGTGCTACCGCCGGCCGTCATGCCGAACGCCGAGAGGCCGATGCCGATTGGCGTGGACAGCATCGGGACGACCGCATGGATCTCGTTCGTCGCGGCATCCAGGATCGTGCTGCCCGTGGACTCGGTCGAAAGGCGCCCGGTCAGGATGCGCCCGCCGCTTTGGCTGATGCCGCCGGCGGTCACCTGCAGCTTCACTTGGCTGGTATCGCTGCGCACCGCGCTGCCCGGCCCGGCTTCCAGCACCGAGCCGAAGGCCGGCGGCGCGGTGAGGTTGGCGCCGAGATCGATGGCGGCGGCGCCGAGCAGGATGCTGCCCTCACGCAGGCTGGCGCGCTGCTGCCCGGAGCCATCCGGCGAGATGGAGGGGGTGGCGACCGAGACCTCGGTCGCCACGCTCAGCGCCCTTGTGGTGACCAGATGGAAGACCGCATCCGCCGCGGTGGCCGCCGCCGTTCCGGCGCGGAAGGACGCCGCCGGCCCAACCTCATCGGCGATGGCGCCGCGTGGCGCCAGCCGGTCAATGCGGTTGGTCGTTGCATCGAGCCTTGTGGAGAAGCGTGATTCGCCGGCCAGATCGGCAACGTTCAACGTGCCGGCGGTCTGGCTGATGGTCCCGGTCGCGCTGCCCTCGACGCCCGAATACAGCTCCAGCAGGCGCACGCGGTTGGCGTCGCTGCCGTCGCGCAGGGTCACATCGCCGGCCAGGGTAATGTCGCCGCCGGTGCGTGCCCCGGCGCCGCCCGCCTCGGCGACGCCGATGGCGAAGTTGCCGGGCCAGGAGAGGTTGCCGGTGACTGCCGGATCGGTCGAGCGGCCGAAGCGCAAGATGTCGATCGCGCCGCCAATGCTGCCGATCCGCGCCAGCTCGGCGGTGGTGAGCGAGAGCGTGCCGGCGGTGAAACCGCCCAGGGTGACGCCGCGCCCCGCGGTCGCCGGCAGGATTTCCACCGTACCGGATGCCGCCGAGACCAGCCCCGAGGGGATATCGAGCACATCCGTCGCCAGGGTGATGCGGCTGCCCGCCCCGCCCAGCGCGACGACATCGCCCCGCACCTGCACGCCATTGTCGAGGATACCGCTGCCGAGTCCGTCGAGCGCCGCATCCGCCGCCCGCGCCTGGCGCAGCACGAAGACGCCGGGGGTGCCGATCCCGCCCACGGTGATGCCGGCGATACCGCCGTCGCGGGTGTTCTCGGCCAGCGCGGCGATGCGGTTGTCGGCGCCGAGCCAGAGGGAATCTCCGGCCACGGCGGTGAGCGTCTGCACCCGCAGATAGCCGCGAGCATCGGTGCCGGCATCCGGCCCGTTACCCTCGGTCTCCGCGGCGATGGCGCCACTGCGGCCGCGCTGCTGGATGCTGCCCTGGGCCACCAGGGTCAGCGTATCCGGCCGGCCCTGCCCAATCTCCAGCCCGGCGCCGGCGCTGCCGACGCCGGTGATGAAGTCGATGTTGTCGCCGTATTGCCGGATGCTGCCCGCCACCGGCTGCACGGCGCCGCTGATCGGCGTGCCGTCGCCGAGGGTGCCGAGCAGGGTGCTGCTGTCGGGGGCCCGGCCGATAATCAATGTGCCGGCCCGGATCGAATCCATCAGCTCGGCGGCGCCGAGTTCCAGCTCGTTGCTGCCGGCGGCGGTGCCGGTGCGGCCGAGCGCGATGTGCCGACCGGCGGTGTGCGGCGCCAGGGCGACGATGCCATCCGGCGCCAGCAGCACGGCATTGAGCTGCATGTCATCGGCCAGCAGGGTGATCGCGCCGCCGCCGAGGCCGATGCTGCCATTGCCGGCGCTGCCTGCGCCGACGCCGACCGAGATCTGGCCGGAAACCGCCAGGCTGTCGCTGCCGGTGCGCAGCGCGAAGACCGCATCGGCAGCGATGGCAGCGGCGGTGCCGGCGCGGAAGCCGATGCCTGTGTCGGCCGCGCTGAGCACCGTCCGCGGCGCCAGCGTGTCGATGGTGTTGGCGGCACCTTCAAGCGAAGTGGCGAAGCGGCTGGCACCTGCGATCCGCGCCACATCGATGCTGGTACCGGCGGCCTGGGCGATGCTGCCGTTGCTGGTCCCGGTGGCGGTGCCGGCATAGAGTTCGAGTTGCGCTGCCACGCCGCGCAGGGCCAGGTCGCCGCTGATGGCGATGTTGCCGGCCAGCCGGGAGTTGTCCTCGCCCGCGACGCCGGCGAGGGTCGTGTCGCCGCCGCCGATCGGCGCGTAGGTGGCGCTGCCGGCGACCGCCGCATCGATGCTGCGGCCGATCCGCAGCACGCCGCCGCCGGTCGAGAGCCGCGCCAGGGTCGCGGCGCCGATCTCGCCATCCGCGGCGACGCCGGCGGTGCCGAGGGCCAGCGCCGTGCCGGCGGTGCGCGGCAGCAGCTCAATGGTGCCGTCGCTGACCGAGACCGCGCCGGTGAAGTCGAGCAGCCGGTCGGCGACCAGCGTCACCCGGCCGCCCGCCGCATTCAGCGCGATGCCGTCATGCGCCACCAGCAGGCTCTGCCCGGCCGCCTGGCGGATGGTCACCACATTGCTTGGCAGGGCGCCGTCGCCGACCGCCCGGTCGATGGTCAGCCGGATGCCGGCGCCGCTGGCAAGGCCGGTGGTGTCGCCGATCGCGCCGATCCGGTTGTCGGCCCCCAGCCAGACCGTGGCCGGCGAGAGATCGGCCGCGCTGGCGCGGTCCGCGGTGCGGATGGTGGCGGCGAGGTTGGCCACCGTCAGCCCGGCGCCCGGCAGCCCGGCCAGCAGCGCCCCGCGCTGCTCGAAGCCATGGGCGCTGAGCACCTCCAGGGTGGTGGCGCGGCCGGTCAGGTCGATCGCCTGCTGGCCCTGCACCACAAGCCCGGTGCTGGCGGCGCGGGCATCGAGGCTGCTCAGCCCGCCGATCCGCAGCAGGCCGGCCGAGACCTGCGCCAGCTCCGCCTGGGTCAGCGACAGCGCGCTGCCGGCGGCAGGCTCGGCGCCCACCGCGCCGCTGACGCCGCCGCCCAGCAGCACCGCCTGGCCGGCGGTGACCGGCTGCAGCACCACCCGGCGCGCCGCACCGGCGGTCAGCGCCGCATTCACCGCAAGGTCATCCGCCCGCAGGGTGATGTCGCCGGCGCCGCCGGTGGTGATGGCGCCGTTGATCGCCAGCGCCGCGGTGCCGGCCAGCGGCGCGCCATCCGCATCCAGCGCCGGCGGCAGCACCGGGGTGGTGCCAGCGGCCGCCAGTGTCCCATCCGCCGTGCCAGCCCGGCCGCCAACCCGCAACGTCACATCGCCCACGGCAGAAATGCCCGAGAGGCTGAAGGCGCCGCTGCTGCCGGCCGCCGTCACGCTGGTCGCGGTGCCGGTGATGCTGTTGATGACGTTCACCGAATCCAGCACGAAGCTGCCGCCGGCGGTGCCGGCCAGCTGCTCCACATTCAGCCGCGTGCCGTCCTGCTGCGATACCGCGCCGCCCGAGGCCAGCACCAGCCGCCGCGCCCGGACGTTGCCGTATTCGCTGGGGGTGCCCGGCGCATCGCGCAGGTCGACATCGCCGCGCACCGTCAGCGCGCCGCTGTCGGCGCGGCCGGTCACCAGCGTCCCGGCGCCGATGCCCGAGGCGAAGCGGGTGTCGATCAGTCCGATTTCGGTACTGTCCAGCGTCAGCGCACCGGCGTTGGTCGAGCCCGTGGCACCACCCAGGACCACCTGCCGTGGCGTGGCGCCGCCCAGCGTATGCGGCGCGATCTCCACCGTGCCGCCCGGCGTGCGCAGCACGAAGCCGTCCGGCGAGGTGGTGGCATCCAGCACTAGGTCATCGGCCAGCAGTCGCAGGACCTGCCCCGGGGCCTGCACCGTGACGGTGCCGCCGCTGTCCACCTCGGTGCCGGCCCGCACCAGCCCCGCCACGGTCAGGGAGGCGCTGGTCGTCCGCAGCCGGAAATCGCCGCCGGCCATGGAGCCGAGCCGTGCCGGGTTGCCGCCCGGAAAGGCGGTGGCGTCAAGCCCGGCGGTGGCGCCGGCGCCCAGCAGCCGGCCGACGACATTGCCGAGGCCGCCGGTGAAATTCTCCAGCGCGACAGTGCCACCGGCACGGGCGATGAGCTGGGTCGCCTGGATCCGGCCGGTGCCGGACTGGCTGACGTCGCCGTCCAGCGCCACCAGCGCCACCGTGCCGCGCGGCGCGGCCGAGAGGGCAGTCAGGCTGCCCGCGGTCTGGCTGATGTCGCCGAGATGGGTCAGCACCACCACGTCGCCAGTGCTGGCGCTGATGCTGTTGGAGAGGGCGATGCCGCCGGAGACGCCGCCGAGGCCGGCCTCCAGCCGCGCCAGCGTGCCGGCGCTGATGGTGCCGCTGTTGTCGATGCTGGTACCGGCGAGCAGAAGCGCCTGCGTGCCCGCATCGATGCTGCCGGAGTTATCGATGCTGGTACCGGCGGATAGCCGCGCCTGCGCTCCGGCATCGATGCCGCCGGAGTTGCCGATACTGGTGCCGGCGGACAGCAGCGCATTCGCGTCGGCACCGATGGTGCCGGAGTTGCCGATGGAGCCGGCGGCGGTCAGCACCGCATCGACCCCAGCCAGGATGGCGCTGGCATGAGCGATGCTGCCGGTCAGGGTGGTCAGCGATGCCGTGCCGCCAGCGGTGATGCTGCCCTGGGCGTCAATATCGCGGGTCAGGCCGCTGATCAGCGCGGTCTGCTCGTTCAGCACGATATTGCCGCCAGCCGCCAGGCTGCTGGCGCTGCCGAGGCTGATCGCCGGGGAGCCGCCGGCAATGCTGCCATCCACCGTGCCGGTGACGCCTGCGGTGATGTCGACCCGGGCCTCCAGGCTGCCGGTGACCAGCAGCCTGCCATCGGTCGCGGTCAGGACGATGCTGTGGCCGGTGCTGGCGTCAAGCCTGCCGTCCACCGTCAGCGTCGTGCCGGTGAGGCTGATGCTCCCGGCGGCAAGCGACTCATCCTGCGCCCGCAGCGTCGCATTGGCGCTGACCGTCACCGCGCCGTCGGACACCACCGTCAGGTCGCCGCCGCCGGCCTGCACCAGCCCCGCATCCGTGCCATTGCCGAACTGGATGTCACCGGCCGACCGCAGCAGCACATTGGCACTGGCGTTCGCAGTGGCGGCGATACCGCCGAGCACGGTCAGCCCATTCGCGGTCACCAGCCGCACATCGCCGGCGGCGGCGGTGATGCCCAGGGTGCCGACCGTCTCGATGCGGTTCACCGCAGCATCGGCGAGGGTGCGGTCCAGCGCGAAGCCGCTGGCCGCCACCGCGTTCACCGCGGCCGTGGCGCCGGTGATCGTCGCCACATCCAGCACGCCGCCGGATTGCGTCACCTGCCGGCCGCGCAGGTCGAGCGCCGCGGCATGGCCACGCACGGTGAAGTCGCCGGCGACATCGATGATGCCGGCGGTGAAGCTGCCGGCCGCGGTGCCGCTGGCGCCGATGCGCAGCAGCCCGGTGCCGGCGGCGATCCGCGCTAGCTCCGCATCGGTCACCGAGAAGGTGCCGGCCGCGCTGCCGCCCAAGGTGACATCGGTCCCGGCGGTGTGCGGCAGCAAGGTGACCGTGGTGAGGTTGGCGCCAGCGCCCTTGAGCGCCGCGTTAAGCTCAAGGTCATTGGCCCGCAGGGTGATGCCGGCCGGCGTTGCCAGCGTGCCCGCCTGCACCACCCCATCCACCGTCAGCAGCGCCGCGGTGCTGGTCAACGCCACATCGCCGCCGGCGCGCAGGCCGAAGCCTGGTGCCTGCGTGCTGTCGACGATGGCGTCGACTGCATTGGCCTCGGTCAGGGTGATGCTGCCGCCGCTGCCGGTGCCGGCGATGGCGGCGAGGTTCGCCACCGTCAGCGTCGCCCCGCTCACTTGGTCGATGCTGCCGCCGGCGACCAGTTCCAGCGTGTTGGCGGTGGAGGTGTAGGCGCCGCCGAGGGTGATGCCGCCGGTGCCGGTGGCGCTGATCACCAGCCGCGATGCCGTCACCTGGCCGAGCGTCGCGGCCGAGAGCTGCAGCGCGCCGGCGATCGCCGTGCCGGCGATCTCCACCCCTGTGTCCGCTGAAGTGGGCGCGATCTGCACCGTGCCGGTGGCGCCTGCGCTGATGCCTGCGGTGGCGCCGAGCGTATCGGTGGTCAGCGTGATGAGGTTGGCGGCATCGGCTGCGGTGAAGCCGACCGCCTTGCTGACGGTGATGCCCGGGCCGGTCAGCGCGATGGTCGAGCCGGCGCCGGCGCTGATGCCGGCGCCGGCGGCGTCGACCTCGAAGGCAGTACGGGAGAACAGCGCGACCCCGCCGGTGCCGGCGGTGGCGCCGACGGCGGTGAAGCTGTTGCCGGTGCCGCTATCGTTGGCGGTCGAGAGATCAACCGAGGTGGCGGCATCGGCCCGCAGCGTCGCCGCGGTGACGGCGCCGCTGGCGCCTTGGGTGATGCTGCCGGCGGTGGCATCGAGGCTCACGGTCTGGCCGCTGGCGCTGACCGCGCCGGTCAGGGTCAGCGACGGGCCGATGAGCGAGATGCCGCCGGCACCCGACGTCACCCCGCCGCTCGTCACCGTCATCCCGCTGCGCGAGAGGACCGCGATGCCGCCACTGGTGGTGCTGGCGGTGAGGCTGTCGATGGCGTTGCCGGACAGGGCGTCGTTCGCGGTGGCGAGGGAAATGCCGGTGACGGCACCCGCATCCAGCGTCCCGGCGGTGATGGCGGCGTCGGCAAGCTGGCTGATATCGCCCGTGGTCGCCCGCAGCGTCACGGTCTGGCCACTGGCCGAGACCACATCCTCGAGGCTGAGCGAGGTGCCGGTCAGCGCCACCGCGCCGGTCGCGGTGACGCCGCCGCTGCCGACGGTGAGCGCACCGCGCGAGAAGACCGCGACCCCGCCGCCCGTAGCGTTGGCGGTGACCGTGCCGATCAGATTCCCGGTCACGGCGTTGTTCGCCGTCGCCAGGGCGATGCCGGCGGTGGCGCTGGCGTCCAGCGTGGCGGCGGTGATGGCGCCGGCGGCGAGCTGGCTGATGCCCCCGTCCGTCGCCCGCAGCGTCACGGTCTGGCCGCTGGCCGAAACCACATCCTCGAGGCTGAGCGAGGTGCCGGTCAGCGCCACCGCGCCGGTCGCGGTGACGCCGCCGCTGCCGACGGTGAGCGCATCGCGCGAGAAGACCGCGACCCCGCCGCCCGTGGCGTTGGCGGTGACCGTGCCGATCAGATTCCCGGTCACGGCGTTGTTCGCCGCCGCCAGGGCGATGCCGGCGGTGGCGCTGGCATCCAGCGTGGCGGCAATGATGGCGCCGGCGTTGCCCTGGCTGATGCCGCCGGCAGTGGCGGCCAGCGTCACCCCCTGGCCGCTGGCGTCAATGGCGCCGGTCAGGGTCAGCGAGGCGCCGGTCAGGGCCACGGCACCGCCTGCGCTCACGCCGCCGTCATTCACCGTCAGCGCCCGCAGGCTGGTCACCGTGACCGGCCCGGCGATGGCGCTGACCGCGCCGATGGTGTCGATGGTGTTGCTCGCCTCGCCCAGTACCAGCCCGCCCGCGCCGCTGACGGTGGCGCTGACCGTGCCGATGTTGAGCACGCTGCCCGTGGCCTGCGTCGCCGTGGTGCCGAGCAGGTCGAGCGTGCCGACCGTCGCATTGCCGAAGCCCGGGCCGGCATCACGGAAGTTCAGTGTGCCGTCCAGGGTGATGGCGGAGCCGCCAGGGGTGCCGATGCGCAGCGTGGGCGCGGTGATCCGGCCCAGCATCTCCGCGGAGAGATGGAGCGAGCCATCCGCCGGATCGGCGCCACCGAGCCGGATGGCGGCGGCCGCCACCGTTGGCGCCAGCGCGACCACGCCAGCCGCCGCATTGGCGGTGACCGCGGCGCCGAGGTCCATGGTATTGGCGGCTAGCGCAACATTGCCGCCCTGGATCGCCGCGGTGGTGGTGATCGATCTGGCGTCCGGCACGCTGATGGTGACGGTGGCGGTGTCCGGCGCGGTGACGGTGGCGCCGATCACCGTGTTGCCGGTCGCCGCCAGGGTGATGGCGCCGGCATCCGCCTGCAGCGTGCCGAGGCCGCTGGTGGTCAGGTCGCCGGCGCCGGTGGCGATGCGCAGCGTGCCGGTGCGTGCCCGTACCGCGCCCTCGATGGTGGTATCGGTGCCGGTGGCGGAGGAGAAGTTCAGGTCCACCGCGCCGGCGTCGATGCTGCCGGTGGCGGTGACGTCCAGCGTGCCGGTGGTGTCGGCGCGCAGCGTGCCGGCGATGGCGGAGACCGGCGCACTGATGGAAAGCGAGTCCGCCGCGGTCAGCGTCACACTGCCGTTGTGCACGGTGATGGCGCCGGCCACGGCGATGCCGGTGGCGGAGGTGAGAATGAGGCTGCCGGCCGCCGGGCCGCCGTCGACGCCAAGGGTGATGCCTGCGTTGACGAAGATGCCCGGCGTGGCGCCGGTGGTGCCCGTGGTGCGCAGCGTCAGGTCGCCGCCGAGCGGCTTGGTGACGGCGGCATCGACGGTGATGGTCTCGACCGCTTCCAGCACCAGATTGGCCGAGCTGGCCGCAATGTCGATGGCGCGAACATCGAGGTTGCCGCCCGGCGGCGCATCCCCGCCCGCCACATCGCCTTGCGAGCTGGCCGGCGGTGGCCCCTCGTCGCCAATGATGGTGATGCTGAGCGGGTCGAGCAGCAGCGTCCCTGCCCGCCCCGCCGGCGCCGTCAGGTCCACCTGCGTCGACAAGCTCGGGAAGCTGATGTTGCCGAGCGCCGAAACCTCGACGAAGCCGCCGTTGCCGCCCTGCGCGCCGCCGCGCGCCGAGGCGGTGCCGAGCATGCGGGTCTCGGTCGTGCTGTTGATCGCGATGGTGCCGCCAGTGCCATTGGCCGTGGCATCGGCAACCAGCCGCCCGCCCTGCTCCAGCACCGTTGTCGCGGCCATGGTCTGGTCCCGGCCGAAGCCGGTGGTACCGAGGCGGATGTCGCCACCGCCGGCGGTGCCGGACACATCGACCGTGCCGGTGGCGGCGACGGTAGCGGTTTCGCGCGCCTGCACCGTGACCGTGCCGCCGCGGGCGCCCCGACCGGTGCCACGGGCGGTGACCTTGCCCTGTACCCTTGCGTTTCGGGTGCGCGCGTTGCCGATCGCGACCGTGCCGCCGCCGGCGCCGCCCGAGGCATCCACCACCGTGCCGCGCGCCACCGTCGCGGTGCCGCTGGCGGCAATGGCGACGCTGCCGCCGCGCTGCCCGGCGCCGCCGACGGCGCTGACCTTGCCCTCCACCCGCACGCCGCCGCCCTGTGCCCGCAGCGCCACCTGGCCGGTACGCCCGGCCTCGGTCGCCGCCGAGACGGTGCCGGTGTTGCGGACCAGATCCTCCACCAGGCCGGACGCCGCATGGGCGCTGATGAGCACCGAGCCGCCGGCGGCCTCGATGGTGCCGGAATTGGTGACCAGCGCGGTGGTGCCGGCCGGCGTGCTGCGCACCGCCTGGGTGACGTCGATCGACAGCAACCCGTCGCCGGCGAGGTCGAGGCTGTAGGTCTCCGCCCCGGCCAGCGCCGCCCGGCCGAGCCGCGCCCGGATGACGCCGGAGTTGTGCACCCGCGGTCCGACCAGCGCGGCCAGCCCACGGTCGGCGACGGTGATGCTGCCGTGGTTCTCGACCGTCGCGCCGGGGTTCGGCGCGCCGTCGAACACCATCCGGCCGTTCATGAAATTCTGGTTGGTGATGTTGGCGGCCGAGGCGATCAGGCTGCCGACGTTCACCTGCGCGCCGCCGGCGAAGACCACGCCGGACTGGTTGACGATGGCGACGCCGCCATTGGCGGTGATCCGCCCGGCGATCAACGAGGGGTCGGAGCCGACCACCCGGTTCAGGGTCCAGGAGGAGGCGCTGGGCTGCTGGAAGGTGACGCTGTGCTGGCTGCCGACGTTGAATTGCTGCCAGTTGATGGCGGCGCGGTCGGTGGCCTGGTTGATCGTGGTGTTGGTCGCGGTCTGGCCGATGGTGGCGCTGCCGGCCACCACCTGCCCGCCGGTCGGCCGCGCATTCGGCGCCTGCGCCTGGGCGGCGCCGATCGCCGGCAGCAATGCCGTGGTGCCCAGCAGCCAGGCCCGGAGCGCGGTCGCCCGCGCCGGGGCCAGCCCAAGCTGCGCCACCCGGCCACGCCAGGATGCCCGCGCCTTCCTGCCCGTCGAGACCTTACCGGCCATCGGCCTACCCCTCGTTGCCCGGTGTCAGCCCGGGCGGAAAATCCTGAACGCCACGCACCGGCCGGTCAGAAGCGGACCAGCATGCGGAAGATGAGCGACGCCTCCTTCAGCGGGTCGGCGGCGAGCCCGTCCGGCCGCCGCACCTCGCGGCGGACGCCTTCCAGGTCGAATTGCACCGCGTCGCTGATCAGCAGCCGCACGCCCCCGCCCCAGGAGGAGAGCCGCTGGTTGGCGTCGTCGGGGCGGTTCTGCACGGCGCGGGCGATGTCGCGGAAGACGTAGAGCTGCGGGGCGAAGCGGTTGCTGCCGAGGGCGGGCTGGAAGGGCAGCTCGAAGCTGGTGTCGAACTGCAGCTCCACCGCCAGGCCCCAGGCGCTGTCGCCGGTCACCTGCCCGGCGTAGTAGCCGCGGCCGAGGCGGTTGCCGCCGAGATAGAATTTCTCCGCCTGCGGCAGGATGTCGTTGCTCCATTGCCCGGCGAACAGCGCCTGCACGCTGATCATCGCGCCGTCGTAGGGCGCGAACAGCGGCTGGTTGCGCTGGATCTCGCCGGAGATCTTCTGAAAACCGAAATCCTCGGCGCCGCTGCGGCCCGACAGGGGGTAGCCGTTGCGCGTCGCGCCAAGGCCGGTGACGCCCTGGTGCAGCCGGATGCTGCCATAGGTGGTGGCGGCCGGAAGCACCGGCAGCCAGGCTTCCAGCAGCTGGCCGTCGAAGCCGGCGCGGAAGGTGCGGATGGCGTCGCGGCTGGCACGGCTGCGGCCGCTGGTGCCGGTCTCCACCTCGCTGTCGAAGATGTCGAAGGCGCCGACGGCATAGAGGTTCAGCGGCCGGCTGCGGATGATCGGGTAGCTGAGCGAGATGCCGCCGACCTGGGTCTCGCCATAGTAGCCGATGGCCCGCAGCGAGCCGGACGGCCGGGTCTGCCCGGTGCCGGCATAGAGCCGCACCCTGAGGCCGGAGCCGCCGATGAAGCTCTCGATCGAGCCCTGGGTGAACCACTGGGTGCTGTTGGGAGCGCCGAACAGGGAGAGCTCGGTCCGCTCGCCGAAGCTGGTGAGCGAGTTGACGCCGGCGACGAACAGCCCCTGCCACGGACCGACTAGCTGGTAGCCGCGGTTGTCGACGTTGACGTAGCCCGAGACCGCCTTGCGCTCGACCTGCGCCACCAGCTGCAGCGCCCCGGGCTCGCTCTGCAGCGGCCGCAGCGTGCCGCGCACGGTCATGCCGGGGACGTCGGAAGCCAGCAGCAGCGCCCGCTCGATCGCGGCGCCGGTGACCGGACGCTGGCCGATCAGCCGGTTGAGGAAGCGCAGCACCTGGGTGCCGGCGGGGCCGATGTTGTCCGGGTCGCCTTCCAGCTTCACCTCCGCGATGAAGCCTTCGGTGACCACGAAATTCAGGTCGGCGAGGTCGGTGCCGGGCCGCCGCGTGACGCCGGCATTGACCGCGGCGAAGGGGTAGCCGCTGTCGCGGTAGACCCGGAGGATGCCGAGCCGCGCCTCCTCGATCCGCGCCAGCGGCACAGTGGCATCGGCCAGCCCGGCGAGGGCGCCGGCGAGTTGCGGCGCCGGCACCGCGTCATTGCCGGTGACGCGCACCTGACCGATATGGATCTGGGCGGCAGCGCCCGGCCCGGTCTGGCGGACCGGCTCCGGCCCCTCGATCCGCGGGGCGAGGCGCGGCGCCGCGGGCGGGGCGGCGAGATCGACCGGATTGCGCTGTGGTGGAATGATTTCAGAAGATGGCCTGACAGGCGCCGGCTGCGCCAACGTGGCAACCGGCCAAGCGCAGCAAACCACCAAGCCCAGGCGGGTCCACCACATCTAGTAACAACCTCGTTTCCTTGACGTCAGCGTTAACTATCTACATGCGAAACGTCAATCTGAGGTCGATATCCTGCCCTGCGGATTCTGCCTGTGGCTGCCTGGAAAAGCACAGGCCCGGGAACATCGGGGCCTGCGGAGGCGCGTCCTACCGCATCCCGGGCAGTCCCTGGCCTGCCAGCAGCCCGGTCACCCCCGGCCCTAGCCCCATCGCCTGCCGGGCGAAGCCGCGCTTCAGCGCCGGGATGCGGTCCACCGCGGCGATGCCGAGCCGCCGGGCGATCCGCACCGGCGCAAAATCATTGCCGAACAGCCGTTCCAGCGCATGCATGCCGGTCAGCATCAGCAATGTGTCCGGCCGCCGCCGCGCCTGGTAGCGCGCCAGCACCGTCGGCGCCCCTGGATCGGCGCCGGCATTCCAGGCAGCCGTCATCTCCTCCGCCAGCGCTGCCACGTCGCGGAATCCGAGGTTGAGTCCCTGCCCGGCGATCGGATGCACGCCATGCGCCGCGTCGCCGATCAGCGCCAGCCGCGTATCGGTCCAGCGCTCCACCTGCAGCGCCGAGAGCGGGTAGGACCAGCGCCGGCCGATCGGCCGGATCGCGCCCAGGTGGTCGCCCAGGCGGCGCGCCAGCTCCCGCCCGAAGGCGGCGTCGTCCAGC
Source organism: Siccirubricoccus deserti (assembly GCF_014283215.1). GTDB lineage: Bacteria > Pseudomonadota > Alphaproteobacteria > Acetobacterales > Acetobacteraceae > Siccirubricoccus > Siccirubricoccus deserti. Next base: position 314,895 of record NZ_JACOMF010000002.1, on the reverse strand, counting down.
GCCAGCATCCGCCGGGCGATGACGGTGCGGTCGGCCCAGACGAAGGCCGAGGCATGCGGCCAGGCGGCGCTGCCGAAGCCGCCCGGCCCGGCGAGGGGAAGCTGCGCGAAGGGGCCATTGGGCAGGAATTGCTCCAGCGCGACATTCCCGTGCGGCCGTTCATGGGCGAAGGCGCCCACCATGCCGATCTGGTGGTAGTCGAGCACCGCCACCCGGATGCCGGCCTGGCGCCGCAGCGGGCTGTTGCGGCCTTCCGCCGCCACCACCAGTCGGGCGCGGAGCACCTGCCCGGTGGAGAGGCGGACCGTCGCCCCCTCCGCCTGCCGCTCCACCGTCGCGGTGGCGGGGGCGAAGACCTGCAGGTTTTCCATCGCCGGCAGCCGGGCGTTCAGCGCGACCCGCAGGCTGCGCGCCTCCACCATGTAGCCGAAGGGCTCCGGCCCCACCTCGTCGGCCCTGAAATGCAGCGAGAGGCGGGAGGCCGGCTCGCCCGGGCGGCCGTCGGCGACGCGGATGGCGGTGATCGGGCAAGGCTCGGCGGGCAGCCGGTCCCAGATGCCCGAGGCCTCCAGCAGCCGCTTCGAGGTCAGCGCAATGGCATAGGCGCGGCCGTCGAAATCCTGCAGTTCCATCGGCGGCAGCGGGGCGCTGTCCACCACCGCGGTGGGCAGGCCGGCGGCGGCCAGGGTGGCGGCGAGGGTCGCCCCCACCGGGCCGGCGCCGAGAATGCAGACGGCCAGTTCAGGGGGCTCGCTCATCGCCGCCTCCTCCCATCCTTGTGAGTGACAGTCCAGCCGCCGCCCGACTCCTGCCCATACATGCACATTTCGCAGGCAATTTGCCGCACGCGCGGCCGAATTCCGGCCCGGAAGCCGGGGATGCGCGTGGCACGAGATTTGAAGGCAGGTCTGGAGCCGGACATATGGAGGACACGGGCAGATGAAGCTGGTGATGGCATTCATCAAGCCCTTCAAGCTGGACGAGGTGCGCGAAGCGCTTACCCCGCTCGGCGTGCAGGGGCTGACGGTGACCGAGGTGAAGGGCTTCGGGCGCCAGAAGGGGCAGACGGAAATCTACCGTGGTGCCGAGTACCAGGTGAGCTTCCTGCCCAAGATCAAGATCGAGGTCGTGGTGCCGGACGAGCTGGTGGATTCGGTGATCGAGGCCGTCGCCAAGGCAGCCCGCACCGACAAGATCGGCGACGGCAAGATCTTCGTGCTGGACGTGGAGCGCGCGCTGCGCATCCGCACCGGCGAGACCGATTCGGCGGCGCTGTAGAGCGCGGTGGCCCGGCGCGACTGAACCGAATGCAAGAACGACACAGGGGATAGTGATGATAAGGAAGCCCGCCCGCGGCCTGGCCACCATGGCCGCTGCGCTGCCAGCCATGCTGTTCGCCGTGGCGCCCGCCATGGCGCAGGACGGCCCGCAGATCGACACCGGCGACACCGCCTGGATGCTGACCTCGACTGCCCTGGTGCTGCTGATGACGGTGCCCGGCCTGGCGCTGTTCTATGCCGGCATGGTGCGCAAGAAGAACGTGCTCGCCACCATGATGCAGAGCTTCTCGATCACCGCCATCGTCTCGGTGGTCTGGATGGTCGCCGGCTACAGCCTGGCCTTCGGCGAGGGCAATGCCTACATCGGCGACCTCTCCCGCATGTTCCTCGCGGGCCTCGGCGAGAGCTGGGACAAGCCCTTCGTCCTCGGCAGCGGTGACGGCGCCGTAGCCTTCACCATCCCCGAGACGGTCTTCCTGACCTTCCAGATGACCTTCGCCATCATCACCCCGGCCCTGATCACCGGCGCCTTCGCCGACCGGATGAAGTTCAGCGCCATGGTGGTCTTCACCGTGCTCTGGTCGCTGCTGGTCTACAGCCCGGTGGCGCACTGGGTGTGGCACCCGAACGGCTGGATCTTCGCCCTCGGCGCGCTCGACTTCGCCGGCGGCACGGTGGTGCACATCAACGCGGGCATCGCCGGCCTCGTCGCCGCCATCGTCCTCGGCAAGCGCCTCGGCTACGGCGCCGACAACATGTCGCCCTTCAACCTGGCGCTCGCCGTGATCGGCGCCAGCCTGCTCTGGGTCGGCTGGTTCGGCTTCAACGCCGGCTCCGCGGCCGGTGCGGGCGCCCGCGCCGGCATGGCGATGCTGGTGACGCAGATCGCCGCCGCCGCCGCCGCGCTCGGCTGGCTGTTCGCCGAGTGGGCAACCAAGGGCAAGCCCTCCGTCCTCGGCGCCATCTCCGGCGCGGTCGCCGGCCTCGTCGCCATCACCCCGGCCTCCGGCTTCGTGCTGCCGGTGCCGGCGCTGATCATCGGCGTGGTCGCGGGCCTCGCAGGCTTCTGGGGCGCCACCGCGCTGAAGCACCTGTGCGGCTATGACGACAGCCTCGATGCCTTCGGCGTCCATGGCGTCTGCGGCATCGTCGGCTCGCTGCTCGTCGGCGTCTTCGCCTTCGGCCCGCTCTCGGCCACCACCGCGGCACCGGAAGGCATCAGTGGCTCCTTCGACCAGTTCCTGATCCAGGTCTACGCCACCGTCGCGGTCATCGTCTTCACCGCCATCGGTACCTTCATCCTGCTGAAGATCACCGACGTGCTCGTCGGCCTCCGCGTCGCGGAGGAGGAGGAGCGCGAGGGTCTCGACGTCACCCAGCACGGCGAACGCCTGGCCTGAGCCCAACCGGGGGGAGGTCGCCAGGGTGGCCTCCCCTTTTCCACGCCACCAGACGTTCCGCTTTCGTTGAAATCCGACGCAACCGTCAGACCTGGAGAATCCGCTGCCATGTCCTTTCAACCAGGGCGCCTGTCGCGCGCCGTCGCCGGCCTCCGGACCGCCGTGTTCGCCGCCGCCGCCTTCGTCCTGCCGGCCCTGCCCGCCAGCGCGCAGACCAATATCGAGAGCCTCGGCCTTACCCTCATCGTCACCCCCACCGTCGCCAGCGACTACCTGTTCCGCGGCATCAGCCAGACCCGCAACACCTGGGCCGGCCAGGCCGCGGTCGATCTCCAGCACGACAGCGGCTTCTACATCGGCACCTTCGTCAGCAACGCCACCTTCCTTGCCGCGCCGTTCAACGACACCCGGATGGAAGTGGACGCGATGGCGGGCTACCGCTTCGATCTGGGCGGGGTGAGCCTTGACCTCGGCTACATCGGCTATTTCTATCCGGGCCAGAGCAAGCCGGACGGCACCCAGCTGAACGAGTATCATGAGGTCGCCCTGAAGGCGTCCTACACCTTCGAGCCCGTGAAGCTGCTGGCCGCCTTCAACTACTCGCCGAACTTCTTCGGCCGGTCGGGCAGCGGCTACTATGCCGAGGGCGGCGCCGACGTGAGCCTGCCCTTCGAGTTCACCGCCTCCGGCCGCATCGGCTACCAATGGATCGAGCGCAACCCGCGCTTCGGCACGCCGGACTACCTCTGGTACTCGATCGGCCTGTCGCGGGAGATCGTCGCCGGCGTGACCGCGACGCTCGCCTGGTACGGCACGAACATTGACAAGGGCGAATGCGTCCCGGTCACCGACCGGGCCGATGGCGGCCAGCGCATCTGCGCCGGCCGGGTGCTGTTCTCGGTCAGCAAGGTCTTCTGATCCAAAGCTGAATGGCGCCTCGGGGGACGCTGGCCGCAGGGCCGGCGCCCTTCTTGCGTCCGGGCGGGTTTGGCTCCCCACCCAACCATGCGCAATTTGCCGCGCCGCCAATCGGTTCCGGTGTATATCTGCGGCGAAACCTCAAGCCGACCGAGCCGCATGCCCCGCTCCGCCACCGATCGCCCTGTCCCGCTTTCCGGCGTCCGCCGCTTCGCCTCCCCCGCCGTCCGCGCCGCCATCCGGCGCCGGCTGTTCGAGTTGCTGGGCCTGGTCGCGGGCCTCGGCGGGTTGGCACTGCTGATCGCCCTGGCCAGCCACGACCCGGCCGACCCGTCGCTCTCCACCGCCACCACGCGGGCGCCCATGAACCTTGCCGGTCCGACCGGGGCGGTGGTCTCCGACGTGCTGGTGCAGGGCTTCGGCTGGGCCGCGGCGCTGCCGGGGGTGGCGCTGCTGGCCTGGGCCTGGCGGCTGGCGACGCATCGCGGCCTCGGCCTGTTCCCGGCCCGGCTGGCGGCGCTGCTGGCGGCGCTGCCGGCGATCGCCGCGACGCTGACCCTGTCGCCGCTGCCGGCGCCGCCCGGCACGCAGGCCGGGCTTGGCCCGGGCGGCGTGGCCGGCGGGATCGTCGGCGGCGCGGTGCTGGAGATGGCGGAGGCGGTGCTCGGCCCCTTCGGCCGGCTGATCGGCAACGGGCTGCTCGTCGCCGTGGCGCTGCTGCTGACTGTCGCCGCGCTTGGCCTCTCGCCCGGCGAATGGCTCGGCCTCGGCCGCGCGGCGCGGCGCGGCGCAGTCGGCGCGGCGCGGGTCGGGGGTGCCGGGGCGCGCCGCGCGGCCGGAGCCTTCGGCTGGCTGTTCGGCCGCATCCGCTTCCCCGCCCTGTGGCGGCGCCGCCAGCGGGCGGCACCGGGCGCCGATCTGGCCGCCGTGCTGCGCGCCGCCGATGCCGCGGCCGAGGGATCCGCCGCCGTGGTGCCGCGGCGAAGGACGGAACCACGCATTGCCCCGGTCCCCGGCGCCCCGCCGGCCAGCACCGAGCCGCGTGCCGCGGCCAAGCCGCCGAAGGTCGTCCCGCCCATCCCGCCCAAGCGCAGCGCCGCGGCGCAGCAGCAGACCCTCGACCTCGCCGACAGCCCCTGGCGGCTGCCGCCCATCACCCTGCTGGCGGAGCCACCGACCAAGCGCGTCGGCCGGCCGAGCGAGGAGGCGCTGCAGAACAACGCCCGGCTGCTGGAACAGGTGCTGGAGGATTACGGGGTGCGCGGCCGCATCGCCGCCATCAACCCAGGGCCGGTGGTCACGTTGTATGAGCTGGAGCCGGCGCCGGGCACCAAATCCGCCCGGGTCATCGGCCTGGCCGACGACATCGCCCGCAACATGCATGTCACCGCGGTGCGCATCGCCACCGTCCCCGGCCGCAACGTCATCGGCATCGAGCTGCCGAACGCCAAGCGGGAGACGGTCTACTTCAGCGAGATGATGGGCTCCGAGGATTGGATGCGGCATCCGGCCCGGCTGCCGCTGGCGCTCGGCAAGGACATCGGCGGCAACCCCGTCATCGCCGACCTGGCGCGCATGCCGCACCTGCTGATCGCCGGCACCACCGGCTCGGGCAAGTCGGTCGCCATCAACACCATGATCCTGTCGCTGCTCTGGCGCTTCAGCCCGGAGGAGTGCCGCTTCATCATGATCGACCCGAAGATGCTGGAGCTGTCGGTCTACGACCGCATCCCGCATCTGCTGGCGCCGGTGGTGACCGAGCCGCCCAAGGCGATCGGCGCGCTGAAATGGACGGTGCGCGAGATGGAGAAGCGCTACCGCTCCATGTCGCAGCTCGGCGTGCGCAATATCGGCGGCTACAACGAGAAGGTGACCGAGGCCCGCGCTCGCGGCGAGGTGCTGACCCGCAAGGTGCAGACCGGCTTCGACCCGGAAACCGGCAAGCCGGTGTTCGAGGAGCAGCCGCTCGCCCTCTCCCCGCTGCCGATGATTGTCGTCGTCATCGACGAGATGGCGGATCTGATGATCGTCGCCGGCAAGGAGATCGAGGCGGCGGTGCAGCGGCTGGCGCAGATGGCCCGCGCCGCCGGCATCCATGTGATCATGGCGACGCAACGGCCTTCGGTCGATGTCATCACCGGCACCATCAAGGCCAACTTCCCGACCCGCATCAGCTTCCAGGTGACCAGCAAGATCGACAGCCGCACCATCCTCGGCGAGATGGGCGCCGAGCAGCTGCTCGGCCAGGGCGACATGCTGCACATGGCCGGCGGCGGCCGCGTCGCCCGCGTGCACGGCCCCTTCGTCTCCGACGCCGAGGTGGAGAAGGTGGTGGAGTTCCTGCGCGAGCAGGGCGAGCCCGCCTACATCGAGGAAGTGACCGAGGCGCAGGAGGAGCTGGATGGCGGCGGCGAGGGCCTCTCCCTCTCCGGCATCGCCGCCGCCTCGGATGGCGAGAAGGGGCTGTTCGACCAGGCGGTGGCGCTGGTCTCCCGCGAGGGCAAGGCCAGCACCAGCTTCATCCAGCGCCATCTCAACATCGGCTACAACCGCGCCGCCAAGCTGATCGAGCAGATGGAGAAGGAAGGCGTGGTCGGCCCGGCCAACCATGTCGGCAAGCGAGAGGTGCTGACGCGGCGAACCTCGGACGACGAGGATTGACGCCAGGGCGGCGGGCCGGCCCAATCACGCCCCGCAAGGAGTTTCGCCGCATGCGAATTGTCACCGCCGCCGTGCTGCTCACCGCGCTGGCCCTGCCCGCCGCGGCGCAGGAGAAGCCGCTGTTCAAGCCGACCCGCGACGTCAGCGTCACCTACCGCATGACCAGCGGCCAGGGCGCCGGCGGCACGCATGAGATGCGGATGTCGTGGCTGGTCGCCGAGCAGAAGCTACGTGTCGACATGCCCGGCGGCGTGGGCTGGTCGCTGATGGATGAGGCGGCGCAGAAGATGTCCATGGTCCTGGAAGCCCAGCGCATGGTCATGGAAATGCCGATGCGGAGCAGCAGCGGCGGTCCGCTCATTCCCACCCGGCCGCCGGAGACGGCGCGCTTCTCGCGCGGCTCCACCGCCACCATCGCTGGCGTCCCCTGCACCAACTGGCGCTACGAGGACGGCGGCAACCGCGGCGAGGCCTGCATCACCGCCGACGGGGTGATGCTGCGCAGCCAGGGCAGCTATGAAGGCCACAGCGGCTCGATCGAGGCGACCCAGGTCACCTACGGCCCGCAGGATGCCGCGCGCTTCCGCCTGCCGCAGGGCTATCAGGCGATGCAGATGCCGGGTGGCGTGCCCGGCGGCGCCATGCCGGGTGGGCGGCCGGCGCGGTAGCGCAGGCATCAAGCCAGGAACACGCGCACGATCAGTGGGAGGGAGCCTTGCTCCCAATCTGCCAGAGCGGCTTCACGCTGCCAGGCGTATCCCCCTCCGCGATCCGCTTTATTGCGGCACGATGCCCGCCTTTCTCGCCGCCTCGCCCCATTTGGTCAGCTCCGCCTGGCAGAATTCACGCATCGCCTCCGGCGTGGAGGTGACGATCTCGGCGCCGAGGGCGCGATGGCGGCCGATCACATCCGGCCGCCGGAGCGCGGCGATGCAATCGGCGTTCAGCTTCGCCAGCACCGGCGCGGGAAGGCCGGCTGGGGCGATCACCATGCCCCAGGTCGAGGCCTCGAAGCCCGGCAGGAAGGCCTCGCCGATGGTCGGCACATCGGGCAGCTGCGGCGCCCGCTTCGCCCCCGTCGTCGCCAGCGCCTTCAGCGCGCCTGACTGGATGTGCGACAGGGCGGCTGGCACGGTGTCGAACATGATGTCGACGCGGCCGGCCATCAGGTCGGGATGCGCCGCGGTGCTGCCGCGATAGGGCACATAGGTCAGCTCGGCCCCAGTGAGCTGGCCGAACAGCACCGGCGCCAGCCGCACCACGCCGCCGGTTCCGGCGAAGGTGACGCCGGGGTTCTTCTTCGCATGCGCCACCAGCTCCGCCGGGGTGTTCGGCCCGAAGCCCTTCGCGGCGCAGAGCACCAGCGGGGTGGAGGTGGTCTGGGTGACGAAGCTGAAGTCGCGCATCGTGTCGTAGGGCAACTTGTAGTAGGCGGCGTTCACCGGATGCCCGACCGAGACCAGCGCCAGCGTGTGGCCGTCCGGCGCGCTGCGGGCCAGCGCCTCGGTGCCGATCACCCCATCGGCGCCGGCGCGGTTCTCCACCGGCACCGCTTGGCCCCAGGCGGCGGCCAGCGGCTCGGCCATCAGCCGGGCGGTGATGTCGGAGACGCCCCCGGGGGTATAGGGGACGATCAGCCGCACCGGCCGGTTCGGGAAGGCCTGGGCGCGGGCGCCGGAGGCGAGCAGCAGCGCATGCAGGGCCAGGGCGGTGCGGCGGGCGATGGGCATGGCGACTCCTCCGGGTGTTTTCTTGCGGCCAGTCTGCGCCAGTGCCGCAACGCCGCGCAAACCCTGCGGAATGGATTGACGCTGGTGGCGAAGGCGCCGCGGTGGCCGGTGGGCCGCCGCTCTCGCGAGGTATTGGCGCCTGGCGCGGCGATCCGGCGAAACCTCTTCGGGTCTGCCGGCTTCCGCCCCAGCCGCGGCCCCTTCGGCCGCGGCGGAAGGAACGTCAGCGATGACCAGCGACCACCTTGGCCAGCGGCCGCTTCCGCGCCGTGCCGCGCTTGCCCTCGGCGCCGCCGGGCTCGCGGCGCCGGCGCTCGCCCAGCCGGCCTGGCCGGCGCGGCCGGTTACCCTGGTCGTCGGCTTTCCGCCCGGCGGCCAGACCGACTTCGCCGCGCGCATCCTGCAACCCGGCCTGCAGGCAGCACTCGGCCAGGCCGTGGTCATCGACAACCGGGGCGGCGCCGGCGGCAACCTCGGGACCGAGCAGGTGCTGCGGGCACGGCCGGACGGCTACACGCTGCTGGTCGGCAACGCCAATCCGCTGGTCATCAACCCGCACACCATGCCGAGCATGAGCTTCAACCCGCTCGACCTGACGCCGATCGGGATGATGCTGACCAGCGGGCTGATCCTCTGCGTGCATCCCTCGGTGCCGGCGAGGACCGTGGGGGAGTTCGTCACCTGGGCGAAGACCCAGCAGCAGGGGGTGGATTACGGCTCGGCCAGCGCCGGCAGCCTCTCGCATGTGGCGATGGAGCTGTTCCGCGCCCGTGCCGGCCTGCCGGAGATGACACATGTGCCGTATCGCGGCAGCGGCCCGGCGATGCAGGATTTCATCGCCAACCGGTTCAGCGCGATGTTCGATGGCGCCAGCGTGGTCGCCCCCTTCCTCCAGGCCGGCCAGTTGCGCGGCATATTGGCGACCAGCGCTGAGCGAATCCCGGCCTTCGCCGACATTCCCGTGGGCAAGGAGCAGGGGCTGCCGGATTTCGAGGTGCAGGCCTGGATCGGGCTGTTCGGCCCGAGGGGCCTGCCGGAGGCGATCGTAACCCGCGCCAATGCCGCAGTGAACACGGCCAGCCAGGACGCCACCATCCGCGAGCGCATCACCAGCCGCGGCGACGAGCCGGGCGGGGGCACACCGGAACAGCTGGCGCAGATCATGCGCACCGACCACGCCCGCTGGGGCGAGGTGGTGCGGGCCAACAACATCCGGGCGGAGTAGGCGGCCGGTCCGGCTACTCCGGGACCGTCTCGCCGGAGCCGCCGGCCTCGGCCGGGAAATCCTTCAGCTTCGGCAGCCCGTCGCGCATCGGCAGCACGGTCTCGGCGTAGTTCACATGCACCGCCGGCACGAAGGGGAACGTCGGCAGGGTGGCGGCGAAGACATCGACCATCTTCAGCGACGGATGCACCGCCATCAGGTGGCCGCCGCAGAGCCGGCAATACTGCCGCCCGGTCATCGGCGTCTTGTGGTAGGTGGCGAGGTGCTCGGCGCCCTTCACCACCTCGACCGCCTCCGGCTGCCAGAGGCTGAAGGCGTTCACCGGGCCGCCGGACCAGGAACGGCAGGAGCGGCAATGGCAGTAGCCCATGACTTCCGGCGTGCCGGTGACGCGGATCTCAACGGCCCCGCAGAAGCAGCTTCCAGGATAAGAACCGGCCATTGCCCTCCCTCCCAATCTCGTTCTGGGCCCGATATTTGTATACCATTCAGGCGGATACAAGAGAATTCGCATCGGGCCGGGCTGCGGCGGCAGGGCCCCTGCTCCGCCGCCGCGCGCGGTTCGGCGGCCAGTGAACGCGCAACCGCTACCGCGGCGGCCAAGTCCCGCACCTGCAGCATTCTCGCCTTCTCGCCCGAGACCGGGATGGGTAGCGCGTCGAGGATGGGCGTGGCGACGGCGGCGGCCTGGCCGATGCCGGAACCCGCGCCGAGACCGAGGCCACCAGCCCCCTGATCAAAACACCGATGGGATCGTCGCCCAGGCCGACCCGATTGACCGGCAAGCCGCATCAGGGGCCGGTCGTGCCCGGGATCAACCAGCCGGAACGGGTTATCGGCCCTGTTCCGGAGGGCGCGGCGGCAAATCGGGGAGAGGCGCGCGGTGCAGACGGGATGGATATCGGCCTGCGCGCCAGACTCGCACCCGCAAAGCGAATTTCGCTGCCCGGTAATGGTATCCCGAGCAGCGTTCGCCCTACCGCCCCCGCTCCTTGCGCCAGGCTGCCAGCAGTTCCCGGTTCACCGGGTCGGTCATCGGGTAGAGGCCGCGGATGCTGTGGCCCGCCGCCACCCGTTCCTGCACGAAATCCTCGACCACCGTCTGCTCGAAACCCTCGGCCGCCACCGCATCGGCCAGGTGGGCAGGGATACAGACCACCCCCTCGCCATCACCCACCATGATGTCGCCGGGGTAGACCGGCACCTCGCCGCAGCCGATCGGCAGGTTGGTGTCCACGGCATGATGGCGGATGAGATTGGTCGGGGCGCTCGGCGCCGCGTGATAGGTCGGCCAGGGCATCACCGCCAAGTCCGGCGTGTCACGGAAGCCGCCGTCGGTGACCGCGCCGGCGACACCGCGGGCCATCAGCCGGGTCAGCAGGATGCCGCCGGCGCTGGCGGCCTTCGGGTCGCCACGGCTGTCGACGACGAAGACGCAGCCGGGCGGGCATTCCTCCACCCCCTTCCGCTGCGGATGGGCAGGGTCGAGGAAGGCGTCCAGCGTGTCCAGATCCTCCCGCGCCGGGATGTAGCGCAGGGTGAAGGCCGGGCCGACCATGCGCGGCGCGGCCGGGTTGATCAGCCGCGGCCCTTGCAGGAAGCAGTTCCGGAAGCCTCGCTTGAACAGCACGGTGGTCAAGGTCGCGGTGCTGACCGCGAGCAGCTTCTGGCGGGTGTCCTGGTTCATGGCGCTCTCCCCTGTGGCGCGCAGTGTGCCGGCTGGGCGGCACCGGTGTCGAGGCGTCCGAGGGAGTGAGCGGGGAAGTGCCGGACGCCGCCGGGCCTACGCCGGCGCGCCGCCTTCAGTGCTTTTCGTGGCCGACCTGCGTCGCCTTGTTCGACAACCAGACGGTGAAGGCGATGGCGATGGAGGAGACAAGAAAGATGACGTGGATGATCGATTGCCACATCAGCGTTTCCTGGGACTGGTTCGCCGCGTCGATGAAGGACTTCAGCAGGCTGATCGAGGAGATGCCGATCAGCGCCAGCGAGAGCTTGATCTTCATCGTGTTCTCTTTGGTGTGGCTCAGCCAGTCCGGCCGGTCCGAATGGCTTTCCAGCCCCAGCTTGGCGACGAAGGTCTCGTAGCCGCCGACGATCACCATGATCAGCAGGTTGGAGATCATCACCACGTCGATCAGCGCCAGCACCGTCAGTATGATGCGACTCTCATCCGCCGCATGGGTCAGCGACATCACCAGATGCCACAGCTCCTTGGCGAAGAGCACGACATAAACGCCCTGGGCGATGATGAGCCCGACATAGAGCGGCGCCTGCAGCCAGCGGCTGGCGAAGATAAGCCGGGCCAGGGTACGTTCTGTGGCGGGAGTCGGCGGCAGCGCCGCGCCGGGATGGACCTTGCTGTCGGTCGCGTGCACGCGTGACATCCTCGAGATTGCAGCTGCACCAAGTCGAATTCGCGTTGGCGGCGAACCTCTTTCGCGGCGACAGATATCGTTAAGTTCAGTTCAATTCATGGCTTGGAAAGCGGTCCAAAAGTCCTCACTCCATCAGTAGGCTCCCCGTTCATGAATGACGCGCAACGCAATTCTCCAAGCTACAGGCTTCCGTTCAAGGATACCGAGTTCCTCCTGCGCGACGAGATGCGGCCGCTGCGCTTCGCCCTGGAATACTCGAAGGCGGAGCTGGCGCTGCGCGACTGGGGCGTCCGCTCCACCGTGGTGGTGTTCGGCAGCGCCCGCATCCCGGCGCCGGAGCAGGCGGCGGCCGACCCGCTCGCCCGCTGGTACGCCACGGCGCGGCAGTTCGCCCGCATCGTCTCGGAGCGCGGCGGAGCGCTGGCGCCGCAGGGCAAGCTGCGCGACAACGTCATCGCCACCGGCGGCGGGCCGGGCATCATGGAGGCGGCTAACCGCGGCGCTGCCGATGCCGGCGCGCCCTCCATCGGCTTCAACATCTCCCTGCCGAGGGAACAGGGGCCGAATGCCTATTCGACCCCCGCGCTGACCTTCCGCTTCCACTACTTCGCCATGCGCAAGATGCACCTGGCGATGCGCGCCAATGCGCTGGCCGTCTTCCCCGGCGGCTTCGGTACGCTGGACGAGTTGTTCGAGATCCTGACCCTGCTGCAAACCCGGAAGGCCCCGCCGGTCGCGGTGGTGCTGTTCGGCCGCGACTACTGGCGCGAGGTGGTGAATTTCGAGGCGCTGGTCCGCCATGGCATGGTGGATGCGGCGGACCTTTCGCTGTTCGGCCTGGTGGACGAGCCGGAGGAAGGCTGGGACTGGCTGACCTCGCACGGGCTGAAGGCACATACCCCGGCGGCTGAAGCCGTCCGGTCCTGAGCCGGGCCCGTCTGCCGGGGGCGGGCCTATCCCGGCAGGCAGGCCGCGGCCAGCAGGGCGAAGGCCCGGGCGCGATGGCTGATGGCGTGCTTGGCCACCGGATCCATCTCGCCGAAGGTCTCGGTGGCACCTTCCGGCACGAACATCGGGTCGTAGCCGAAGCCCCGCGTTCCGCGCGGCGGATGCACCCAGGTCCCGTGCACCTTGCCCTCGAACCCCTCGGTGTGGCCGTCCGGCCAGGCAAGGACCAGGGCGCAGGTGAACCAGGCGGTGCGGTCCGCATGCGGCGCAGCCAGGGCGGCAACCTTCGCCATCGCCATGACGTAGTCGCGGCCGCCACCCGGCAGCTCCGCCCAATCGGCGGTGCGCACCCCCGGGTCGCCGCCGAGTGCCGCGACCGAGAAACCGCTGTCGTCGGCCAGCGCCGGCAGGCCGGTGCCGCGGGACGCGGCCAGCGCCTTGATCCGGGCGTTGCCGAGGAAACTGTTCTCGGTCTCCGCCGGCTCCGGCAGGCCGAGGGCGGCAACCGAGACGATCTCCATGCCGTAGGGCGTGACCAGCGCCGCCACCTCCCGGAGCTTGCCCTGATTGTGGCTGGCCAGCACCAGCCGGCCAGGGGCCAGCCGCCGGGGTGAGGCAGACGACGGCATCAGCCCAGCCCGCAGGCCGTGCGCTGGCGGCGTAACAGCTCCGCCGTGCCGTGGCGCGCCAACTTCAGCAGTGCCAGCAGCTCGGCCTCGGAGAAGGGCTCGCCCTCAGCGGTGCCCTGCACCTCCACGAGGCCGCCGTTTCCGGTCATGACGAAATTCGCATCGGTCTGCGCCTTGCTGTCCTCGGCATAGTCGAGGTCGAGCACCGGCACGCCCTGCCAGATGCCGCAGGACACCGCCGCCACATGGTCGCGCAGCGGCATGCTGGCCATGACGTTCATCTTCATGCAGTGGCGGAAGGCCAGGTGCAGCGCCACCCAGGCGCCGGTGATGCTGGCGCAGCGGGTGCCGCCATCGGCCGAGAGCACGTCGCAATCGAGGGTGATGGTCATCTCGCCCATCGCCTTCAGGTCAGTCACGGCGCGCAGGCTGCGGCCGATCAGCCGCTGGATCTCCTGGGTCCGGCCGGATTGCTTGCCGCGCGCCGCCTCGCGGTCACCGCGGGTGTGGGTGGCGCGGGGCAGCATGCCGTATTCGGCGGTGACCCAGCCCTGGCCCTGGCCGCGCAGGAAGGGCGGCACGCGGCCCTCCACGCTGGCGGTGCAGAGCACCTCGGTATCACCCATGCGGATGAGGCAGGACCCCTCAGCATGGCGGGAGACGCCGGGTTCGAGGGAGACGGTGCGCAGCAGATCGGGCGCGCGGCCGGAAGGGCGGTTCATCGGGCCGGGGTATCACGGCAGAGGGGGCGGAGCGAGAGTGGGGTGCTGCCCCCAGCCCCTGCCGGGGGAAGGCGCTGCCGATCCGCCGGCTACTGCTGCGCCATGAAATGCGCCAGCGCGGCGATCTCGGCATCCGTCACGCCGAACATCACCGCATTCATGTTGGTGTCGGTCCCGCGCCGCGTGCCGTCGCGGTACTCGGCCAGGGCATGGGCCAGGTAGTCCTCCCGCTGCCCGGTCAGCCGCGGCATCTGCGCCCGGCCGCGGAAATCGGCCAGATGGCAGGCGCCGCAGCGCAGCCGTTCGGCCAGCACCGCCCCGGCCTGGTAGCGGGCCGGGTCGCGCGGCGGGCGCTCCACATGGCCAGCGGGCAGCCCAGCGTAGAAGGCGGCCAGATCCTCCACCTCCTGGTCGGTCAGCCCTTGGGCGAGCTGGGTCATCGGCGGCACGTCGCGCAGCCCCTCGCGGAACAGGATGAGCTGAAGGGCGATGAACTCATCCGGATGCCCGGCAAGCGAGGGGATGTTCTCCATGGCGGAGACCCCCTGCGGGCCGTGGCAGCCGCCGCAGCCGCGCGCCTCCGCCAGCGCCGCGCCGCGTCCGGCATCCCCCGCCGCGGCTCCGGCCGAGGCCAGGGCGACGGCGGCGAGCAGCGCCGCCGCCGCCGGCAGCCGGTGCGCCATCCTCAATTTCCGTGGGTGATGCGGTAGATGGCGCCGTTCTGCTCGTCGCTGACCAGCAGCGATCCATCACCGCGGACCAGCACGTCCACCGGACGGCCGAGGAAGCGATTCTTGGCCTCGTCCCGCAGCCCGGTCATGAAGGGCTCGACACCGGTGACCGTGCCGTTCGCGTCCAGCCTGGCCACCACCACGTCGTAGCCCGAGAGTTGCTCCCGGTTCCAGGAGCCACGGCGGGCGATGAAGATCTGGTTGCGATACGCCTCGGGGAAGGCGGTGCCGGTGTAGAAGCGCATGCCGAGCGCTGCGGTATGCGGCCCGAGCAACGCCGCCGGCGCTGAGAACTCCGAACAGCTCGCCGGGCCGCGGCTGATCGCCGGGTCGCGCCAGTTGGCGGCGCAATAGGGGAAACCCTGGTCGGCGCCGCTTTGGCGGATGCGGTGCAGCGTGTCGTCCGGCGTGTCGTTGCCGGCCCAGTCGCGGCCGTTGTTGGTGGCCCAGAGCTCCCGCGTCGTCGGATGCCAGTCGAAGCCGACGCTGTTACGGATGCCCTTTGCCTCAATTCGCCGGCCGGAGTCGTCCGGGTTGAAGGAGACGATCAGCGCATGGGTGTCGCGGTTGAACTCGCAGATGTTGCAGGGCACGCCGATGTTCATATACAGGCGGCCATCCGGCCCGAAGGCGGCGAATTTCCAGCCGTGGTGCGTCTCGGTCGGCAGGCCGAAGGCGGCGGTCAGGTCGGTCGGCGTGCCGGGGGCGTCCAGCCTGCCCTCGATGCCGTCGAACCGCAGCACGCGGTTGATGGCGATGACGTAGAGGTTGCCGTCCCGCAGCGCGACGCCGTTGGGGTCCGTCAGCCGGGAGGCGATGGTGCGCACCCGGCGCTGGCCGCCCTCCTCGGAGATGGCATAGACCCGGCCGATGGTGCGGGTACCGACGAAGACCGTCCCGTTCGGGCTTTCCGTCATCATCCGCGCGCCGGGGGCGCCGCTGGCCCACAGTTCCACCTTGAAGCCGGCGGGCACGCGGAGCGCCGCGACCGGCACCTGCTCGGCCGCCGTCGCGGTCAGCTTCGGCGGGTGAGGCGCCAGCGGCGAGGCATTCGTGCTGCCCGAGCGGCTCTGCTGCCAGGCGGGCACCGGGGCCTGCTGGGCGAGGACGGGTAGGGCAAGGGTCGCGGCGAAGCCGAGGGCCAACAGGCGTCGGTGCATGGCTCTCCTCCCAGCCGGCGGCTGCGCGCCGGTTCTGCAAGGATGGTAGGAGGCTGGCGGAGCCGGGGGCAAGTCCGACGGCAACAGTCAGATATTCCACTCTCGTCACGGCCACGCCAGAGATATAAAGACATCCTTATGTCTCGTGGATATCCTCTGGCCACCGAACCCGGGGCGTGCTACGGCGCCGCCACGAGACGAAGGACAGAGCGATCATGGCCGTTGCCGCCGAATACCTGGTTAAGGATCTCTCCCTGGCCGATTGGGGCCGCAAGGAGATCGCCATGGCCGAGGACGAGATGCCCGGCCTGATGGCGGTGCGCCGGGAATACGGCCCGTCCCAGCCGCTGAAGGGCGCCCGGATCGCCGGCTGCCTGCACATGACCATCCAGACCGCGGTGCTGATCGAGACGCTGAAGGCCCTCGGCGCCGATGTCCGCTGGTCCTCCTGCAACATCTTCTCGACCCAGGACCACGCCGCCGCCGCCATCGCCGCCGCCGGCACGCCGGTCTTCGCGGTGAAGGGCGAGACGCTGCCGGAATACTGGGACTACGTGAAGAAGACCCTGGAATGGGGCGACGGCGGCGAGCCGAACATGATCCTAGACGATGGCGGCGACATGACGCTGCTGGTCCATTACGGGCTGCGCGCCGAGCAGGGCGACACCGGCTTCCTCGACAATCCGACGAATGAGGAGGAGGAGGTCTTCTTCGCCCTCATCAAGACCTGCCTGAAGCAGAAGCCGGGCTGGTTCGCGAAGCTGGCGAAGGCGATCCAGGGCGTCTCCGAGGAGACGACGACGGGCGTGCACCGGCTCTACATCATGGCGAAGGAAGGCAAGCTGCTGTTCCCCGCCATCAACGTGAACGACAGCGTCACCAAGTCGAAATTCGACAACCTCTACGGCTGCCGCGAATCGCTGGTGGACGGCATCCGCCGCGGCACCGATGTGATGATGGCGGGCAAGATCGCCATGGTCGCGGGCTTCGGCGATGTCGGCAAGGGCAGCGCCGCCAGCCTGCGCAACGCCGGCTGCCGCGTCATGGTCAGCGAGGTCGACCCGATCTGCGCGCTGCAGGCGGCGATGGAAGGCTATGAGGTGGTGACGATGGAGGATGCCGCGCCGCGCGCCGACATCTTCGTCACCGCCACGGGCAATGTGGACGTCATCACCATCGACCACATCCGGGCGATGAAGCACCGCGCCATCGTCTGCAACATCGGCCACTTCGACAGCGAGATCCAGGTCGCCGCGCTGAAGAACTACAAGTGGCACAATGTGAAGCCGCAGGTGGACGAGGTGGAGTTCCCCGACGGCAAGCGCATCATCCTGCTGTCCGAGGGACGTCTCGTGAACCTCGGCAACGCCACCGGCCACCCGAGCTTCGTGATGTCCGCCAGCTTCACCAACCAGACGCTGGCGCAGATCGAACTGTGGGCGAACCCCGGCAAGTACGAGAAGAAGGTCTATGTGCTGCCGAAGCATCTGGACGAGAAGGTGGCGGCGCTGCACCTGGCGAAGGTCGGCGCGAAGCTGACCAAGCTGACTGAGGCCCAGGCCACCTACATCGGCGTCGCCGAGGAAGGCCCCTTCAAGGCGGAACAGTACCGCTACTGATCAGGCAGGGGGGCCAGGCGCCCCCCTCGCCCACCGCGGCGTTTGCCGCCATGCTGCCGCCGCTCGAATCAAGAACTCCGAGGGGCACAGCCATGGCTGCCAGCTATACCAGTATCGGCGTCACCACCGCCGACGCCGTCACCATCATCGAGATCCAGCGGCCGCCGAATAACTTCTTCGACACGGTGCTGATCCGGGAAATCGCCACCGCCTTCGACGCCGCCGATGCCGACCCGGCAGTACGCGCCGTGGTGCTCGCCGCCCAGGGCAAGGCGTTCTGCGCCGGCGCCAATTTCGCCAATCGCCGCGAGGATGGCACGGAAGAAGGCAGCGTCCCCGTGGGCGGGCCGGTGCGGCACCTCTACAAGGAAGCGGTGCGGCTGTTCCGCACGAAGAAGCCCATCGTCGCCGCGGTGCAGGGCCCGGCCATCGGCGGCGGACTCGGCCTCGCCTGCGTCGCGGATTTCCGCGTCACCTGCGCCGAGGCGCGCTTCAGCGCCAATTTCACCCGGCTCGGCTTCCACCCCGGCTTCGGCCTGACCTGCACCCTGCCACGCCTGGTCGGCCAGCAGCAGGCGGCGCTGTTGTTCTACACCGGGCGGCGGATCGGCGGCGAGGAAGCGGTGCGCATCGGTCTCGCGGATCTGCTGGTGCCGGCCGAGGCACTGCGCGCGGCGGCAACCGCGCTCGCGGTCGAGATTGCCCAATCCTCCCCGCTCGGCGTGCAGGCGACGCGGGAGACGATGCGCCGCGGCCTCGCCGATGCGATCGAGCAGGCGACGGAGCGCGAGCTGGTGGAGCAGGACTGGCTGCGCAAGACCGAGGACTTCCGCGAGGGCATCAAGGCCACCGCGGAACGCCGGCTGGGGAATTTCCAGGGACGGTAGCGCCGGGCGGTCCGCCCGGAGCCGGCCACGTCATGCCATCCCGGCCTGCGCTGCGCAGGCCGGCGATAGAGCACGCCAGTCGGCCGGCTCGGCCTTCCAGGGAAAGCCCCCGGGCCGCCTCAGCGCTGCGCCGTCGCCACCGTGACGAAACCCGGCATCGAATCCTCGGCCACGCAGAAGCGCTGGGTCTGCTCCAGCCGGTGCTTGTCCAGTGATCCCACACCCGCCTGAAGCGTGGGTTCTGATCGGAAAGCTCGGCACGGAGCGCCTGCATCGTCTTGTAGGCGTCGGTCAGGATCTCCCGCAAATGGGGGCCTCACCGCGTGCCCGCGGCCAGCAGCCGCAGCAGCGGCGGCGGTCCATGCATGTATCTCCCCTGATGCGCCGTCTGACGCTTGCGGAGGACCCTGCCGGCCGCGCTTCCGAACTGCAGCGGCCAGCTGTGCCGATCGCGCTTTACTCAACGCGGCGCGGAAGCAACCGCGAGGAAATTCACCATGGAGTCCTCGGCGATGCGGAACCACTGGCTCTGCTCGACGCGGAATTTCTCCCAATGCTCATGGACCCTCTTGAAGCGCGCATTCTGCTCGCCGAGCTCGACATAGAGTTCCTGCGCGGCGCGATAGAGCGCCTGCAGCACCTCCCGTGGATAGGGGCGGAGCTGGGTGCCGGCGGCGATCAGGCGGCGCAGCGCCGGCGGGTTCAGCACGTCGTATTTCGCCGCCGTGGCGTGCCAAGCCTCGATGCAGGCGGTCTCCAGCATCGCTTGGTAGGTCTTCGGCAGTGCCTCCCAGGCACGCAGGTTGACCATGAGATCGGTGGAGGGCGCCACCTCCTGGAAGCCTGGGTAGTAGTAGTACCGGGCGACCCGGGCGAAGCCGAGCTTCTCATCATCGAAGGGGCCGATGTATTCGGCGGCGTCAATCACCCCACGCTCCAGCGCCGGGTAGATGTCGGAAGGCGCGATCTGCTGCGGCACGGTGCCGAGCTTTTGCATCACCGAACCGCCCAGCCCGGCAATGCGGAATTTCAGCCCTTTCAGATCCTCGGCGCTGCGGATCTCCTTGCGGAACCAGCCACCCATCTGGGCCCCGGTGCAGGCGGCGGGGATGGCGTGGACGTTCTGGTCACGGAACACGTCGCGCAGTTGGTCGCGGCCGCCGCCGTAGTGCAGCCAGGCGAACATGGCGCGGCTCGCCATGCCCATCGGCAGGGTGGTGGACAGCGCCAGGGTCGGGTCCTTGCCAAAGTAGAACAGGCCCGGGGTGAAGCCGCATTCGACCGAGCCCTGGGTGACCGCATCCAGGATCTGCAACGCCGGCACCACCTCGCCGGGGCCGGAGACGGTGATCTCGAAGGAGCCGTCCGACATCTCCCGCACCCGGCGGGCGACGATCTCGGCGGCGCTGTAGAGCGTCTCGATCGATTTCGGGAAGCTGTTCGGGCAGCGCCAGCGGATGCGTGTCTGGGCGCTGGCGAGATGCGGCGTCGCCAGCGCAGTCGCGCCGAGCGCCCCGCCGGCGACGAGGTTCCGTCGGTTCATCTATATCCTCCCAGCGCCTGTTGCCGGCGCCGGGCCAAGCCTGCGGAAAAGCCCCCAGGCACTGCAACGGAATTCAGTGCAACCGCCACCGCCCCAGCGCGGAGGCGATCGCGGCCAGCGCCGCCGCCAGGGCCGGCAACCCCAGCGCCTGCTGGCCGAGCCGCGCCTCCATGGCAGCGCCGAGCGCGGCACCACCGACCAGCGCTGCCCAGGCGGCGAACTGGCGCAGCCAGGCGGCATGCGGGCCGGCGCCGGCCAGCGCTGCGACCAGCGCCTCGGCAAAGCGGGTCAGCGCGCCGGTGACGAAGGTGATGCCGCCCACCCCCGGCAGCGCCAGGTTCAGCGCCCCCATCGCCGGAACCAGCGCATAGGCCGCGGGCGGCAGCCGCGGCCCCAGCCAGGGCAGTTTCCAGGCCAGACCCAATAGCACCGCCACCAGCCCCAGCACCGCCGCCCGCCATCGCCCCGCCAGCCGACCCAGCACCGCCCCGGCCACCGCCCCGGCGGTGAAAAGCCCGACCACCAGCGCCAGGGCCGCCGCCCGCCCGGCCGGTCCACCAATCAGGGCAAGGCCAAGCATCGTGCTGGTGCCGCTCATGAAGCTGACGAACAGCTCCTGCAGCCGGAGCCAGCCGATGCCATCGACATAGCCGGCGATCGCCACCAGCGGCACCGCCAGCCAAGGGCGCCATGCCGCCGCAGCAGCGGCCATCCTCACCTCTCCCGGCCCGCGTCGGCGTGGGACTTTTCATGCCACTGCAACGGTACTAGATGCGCGCAGCCGTCTGAGGAGCCAGTCATGAACCGTCGCCTGCTGTTCGGCGCCGCGGTCGCCGCCGCGCCTGTTGCGCTTGCCGCGCCCGCCGTGGCGCAGAGCAACCCGGAAATCCGCTGGCGCATCGCTTCCGCCTTTCCCCGCAACCTCGACGTGCTGTACGGCACCGGCGAGAAGATCACCCAGCGGGTCGCCCAGCTCACCGACAACCGCTTCCAGATCCGCTTCTTCGCCGCCGGCGAGATCGTTCCCGGCCTTGCCGTGCTGGATGCGGTGCAGAACGGCACCATTGAGGGCGGCCATACCCCAGTTTACTACTATACCGGCAAGGACCCTTCCTTCGCCTTCTTCACCGCCCTGCCCTTCGGGCTGAACGCCCGGCAGAACTTGGCCTGGCTGCAGTATGGCGGCGGCAACGAGCTGGCGGCGGAGCTGTTCAGGGACTACGGCATCCTCGGCTTTCCCGCCGGCGACACCGGCGCCCAGATGGGCGGCTGGTTCCGCAACGAGGTGAAGAGCCTCGACGATCTGAAGGGGCTGAAGTTCCGCGTCGCCGGGCTGGCCGGCGAGATCTTCCGCAAGCTCGGCGCGGTGCCGACCCAGATCGCCGCCAGCGACATCTACCCGGCGCTGGAGCGGGGCACGCTGGACGCCGTCGAATTCGTCGGCCCGCATGACGACGAGAAGCTCGGCTTCGTCCGCGTCGCCCGCAACTACTACGCCCCGGGCTTCTGGGAGGCCGGCGCGCACCTGCACCTGCTGATCAACCAGGCGGAGTTCGACAAGCTGCCCACCGCCTACAAGACGGCGCTGGAAGTGGCCGCGAGCGAGGCCAATAGCGACATGCTGGCGCGCTACGACCATCTGAACCCGCAGGCGCTGCGCCGGCTGGTCGCCGCCGGGGCCCAGCTCCGCTTCTGGCCGCGCGAGATCCTGCAGGCATCCTGGCGCGAGGCGCATGGGCTGTACGAGGAGATGGCCGGCAGGAACGAGCGCTTCAAGAAGATCTGGACCGCCTACCGCGCCTATCGGGACGAGGAATACCAGTGGTTCCGCGTCGCCGAGAGCAGCTTCGACAATTTCGCCTTCCCGGCGGCGGCGCAGCAGCGGTAGAGCGGATCTCGGAGGGGGAGCGCACCCCCTCCCGTCATGGCCGGGCTTGATCCGGCCATTCAACTTGTTGCTTTTGCGGTGCAGTCGGATGCATGGATCAAGCCCATGCATGAGGGTCTGCGGAGGCGCCCATCCCGGCAGCGGGTTCCTCGACCATCTGCCAGGACGCATGCCGCGCATCCCGGCAAGCCAATTCGCCTGACGCAACACAGAGCCGCGCAGCCGGGCGGTAGCGCCTACCCGGGCGGCGCAGTCGGCAGTATAGCCGGCCGCGCCGCATCGGAGCGCGTCCCTGCATGTCCTTCGCCGATCTGCTTTCCGCCCTCGCCATGGGGGTGCTGGAAGGGCTGACCGAATTCCTGCCGATCTCCTCGACCGGCCATCTGATCCTGCTCGGCGAGTTGATCGGGTTCGAAGGCCCGCCGGGGAAGGTGTTCGAGATCTCCATCCAGCTCGGCGCCATCCTTGCCGTGATCTGGTATTTCCGCGACACGCTGGTCGGCCTGCTGGCCGGGATGTGGCGGCCGGGCCGGCCGCGCTACTACGTGATCAACCTGATGCTGGCCTTCCTGCCGGCCATGCTGATCGGCCTGACCCTGCACCGGACGATCACCGAGGCGCTGTTCAACCCCTGGGTCGTCTCCGTCGCGCTGATCCTCGGCGGCGTCGCCATCATCCTGATCGAGCGCCTGCGGCGCGCGCCCGCCATCCATTCGGTGCCGGAGATCGGCCCGCTGGCGGCGCTGATCGTCGGCTTCGGCCAGGCGCTGGCGATGATCCCCGGCACCTCGCGCTCCGGCGCCACCATCATCACCGCCCTGCTGCTCGGCGTGGACCGGCGGACGGCGGCGGAATTCAGCTTTGTCCTGGCGATCCCGACCATGCTGGCGGCCAGCGCCTACAGCCTGCTGAAGGTACGGAATGAAATCTCCGTCGATGGGCTGGGGCAGATCGGCGTCGGCTTCGTCGCCGCCTTCGTGGTGGCGCTGCTGACGGTGCGCTGGGTGCTGGCGGTCATCGGCCGCATCGGCTTCACCCCCTTCGGCTGGTACCGCATCGGCCTCGGCACGCTGATGCTGGCCTTCCTGCTGCTGCGCTGACCGGGCGCGCCGAGCCGCATCGGCCTGTCATTGCGATGTAACCCGGCGGACCGCCGCGCCGCGCGATAATGCCCACGGCAACGATGGCAACAGGAGCGGAGCCATGACGGACTCACCCGGCGAATCCCTCGACCCCGAGGCGATGGAGGACCGCGGCAGCAGCAACCCGGCGCCAGGCGAGAGCATCGGCGGGCTGATCGCCGCCCGGCTCGGCCGCCGCGCCGCGCTGCTGGCCGGCGCCGCGGCGCTGCTGGCCACGCCGGCCGAGGCCCAGAAGCGCGCCCACAGCAGCGGCAACACCCCGGATGCCGGCCCTTCCAGCCTCACCTTCCCGGAGCTGCGCCACCAGATCGCGGAGGGCGATGCGGTGGCGGAAGGCCATGCCATCCAGACAGTGATCCGCTGGGGCGACCCGATCCTGGCCGAGGCCCCGGAGTTCGACCCGCAGCGCCAGACGCCGGAGGCCCAGGCCCGGCAGTTCGGCTACAATTGTGACTACCTCGACTTCTTCCCGCTGCCGCGCGGCAGCCGGGCCAGCGACCACGGGCTGCTGGTGGTGAACCATGAATACACCATCCCCGGCCTGATGTTCCCCGGCCTCGGCACCGGCAACCAGGCGCGGCGCCGGGTCTCCGAAGCCCAGGCGCGCGTCGAGATGGCGGCGCATGGCGGCAGCGTGGTGGAGGTGAAGCGCGAGGCCAGCGGCTGGGTCCATGTGCGGGACAGCCGCTACAACCGCCGCATCACCCTGGCGACGCCGATGCGCATCGCCGGCCCCGCCGCCGGCCATCCGCGGCTGCGGACCAGCGCCGACCCCGGCGGGACCCAGGTGCTCGGCATGCTGAACAATTGCGCCGGCGGCAATACGCCCTGGGGCACCGTGCTGACCGCCGAGGAGAACACGAATTTCTACTTCAGCGGCGAGGCGGCCGAGAGCGGCCCGCAGGCCGCGCATTACCGACGCTACGGCATCCAGAAACAGGGCGCCTACGCCTGGGCGCAGTACGAGCCGCGCTTCAACCTAGACCGCGAGCCGAATGAGCCGAACCGCTTCGGCTGGGTCGTCGAGTACGACCCCTACGACCCTGCCAGCGTGCCGGTGAAGCGCACCGCCCTCGGCCGCCTCAAGCATGAGGGCGCGACCCATGCCGTCAGCGCCGATGGCCGCGTCGCCTTCTATTCCGGCGACGACGAGCGGTTCGAGTACCTCTACAAATTCGTCACCGCCCGGCCCTGGAACCCGGCCGACCCCGCCGCGAACCGCGACCTGCTGGACGAGGGCACGCTGCATGTCGCGCGCTTCGAGGCGGATGGAAGGATGCGCTGGCTGCCGCTGGTGCATGGCGAGGGGCCGCTGACCGCGGCCAACGGCTTCGCCAGCCAGGCCGATGTGGTGATCGAGGCGCGGCGCGCCGCCGACCTGCTCGGCGCCACGCCGATGGACCGGCCGGAGGATGTGGAGACCAACCCGGTGAACGGGCGGGTCTATGTCATGCTCACCAACAACAACCGCCGCACCGCGGAACAGGTGAGCCCCGCCAACCCCCGCCCGCGCAACATCCACGGCCATGTGGTGGAGATCATCCCGCCCGGCGCCGGCACGGCCGCGGTGGATCACGCGGCGACCGAGGCGCGGTGGGAGGTCTTCCTCGCCGCCGGCAAGCCCGGCGTCGATCCCGGCACGCAGTACCATCGCGCCACCAGCGACCAGGGCTGGCTCTCCTGCCCCGATAATTGCACCTTCGACAGCCGCGGCCGGATCTGGATCTCGACCGATGGCGCTGATGACGCGGCCGGCATCGCCGACGGGCTCTACGCCGCCGACACCGCCGGGCCGGGGCGGGCGCTGAGCCGCTGCTTCTACCAGGCGCCGATCGGCGCCGAGGTCTGCGGCCCGACCTTCACCCCGGACGACACCACCCTCTTCCTCGCCATCCAGCACCCGGGCGAGAGCTCCGGCAGCCATTTCGACGCGCCTTCCACCCGCTGGCCGGATTTCGTGGAGGGGATGCCGCCGCGGCCCTCGGTCATAGCCATCACCCGGATCGGCGGCGGCAAGGTCGGATGACGCCAGGGCGGATGCCGCCCGCCGGTTGAGCCGGCGCGGCGAACCCGGCGTCGTGCCAGGGCGTTCCGTTCCATCATCAGGAAAGGGATCGCCATGGCCACCAGGACCCAACGCCGCGACCACGCCAAGGCCGACGCCAAGGTGGAGGAGGCTGTGCAGCAGACCTTTCCGGCCAGCGATCCGCCCGGCAACACCAGCGACCAGGGCAACCGCGCCGTGCCGGCCGAGCAGATGATGCAGTCGTCCGGGGAGCGCCCGGCGCCGCAGGGCGACAGCGCCACCCTGGATCTGCGCTTTCCGGACTCCGAGGCGGCCAAGCTGGCGCTGGAAGCCGCGGTGCGGGAGGGGCCGATAGACCGCCGCTGCGCCACCATCGACCTCGACGACGACCGGGTGACGATGCGGCTGGAAGTGCCGAAGGCCGACGCCGGGCGGCTGGACGCGCTGCTGCGCAAGCATGGGGCGACGGATAGCTGAAGCGCGGGGCTCGTCGCGGGACGAGCCCGCTGGCGGGGCGCCGAAGAAGGCCGGTTATCCCTCCCCGTCAAGCGGGACTTGAGCCGCGCATCCGGTCTGCCGTGAGAACAATGGATTGAACGGCCGGGTCAAGCCCGGCCGTGACGGCCTCAGCCTGCACGGCGCTCTGCGACAGGCCTGCGCATCAGGGCGCGGCCGCCTCGGCCCAGCCGATGATCTGCCGTGCCGGCATGGCGCCGGCCTGCCGCGCCACCTCCCGCCCGCCGGCGAACAGCGCCAGGGTCGGGATGCTGCGGATCTGCAATTCCCCGGCGAGGTTCGGGGCATCCTCGGTCGAGACCTTCAACAGCCGCATCCGGGGCTCCAGCCGCGTCGCCGCGACCTCGAATTCCGGGGCCATGCTGCGGCAGGGGCCGCACCAGGAGGCCCAGAAATCCACCAGCAGCGGCACTCCGCTGTGCTGCAGATGGCGGCGGAACTGCGCCTCGGAGACAGCGACCGGCCTGCCGCCGAACAGCGGGGTCTTGCAGTTGCCGCAGCGCGGCGCCTGGCCGAGCCGCGCCGCGGGCATGCGGTTGATCGTGTCGCAATGCGGGCAGACGAGTTGGACGGACTCGCTCATGGTGGGGTCCCGGTGCCGGTAGGGTTGCGCTTGCCCTGAACCTCGTACCACCGGGCCGGTTCGCCGGGTGCCCCGCGGCTGGACCGCCGCGCTGCCTGCCGGGATACTGGCCGGCGCAACGACATATCTTCGGGGGAAACGCCATCATGACCACCCGCGCCCTGGCCGAATTCGTCGCCGGCCTGCGCTTCGAGGACCTGCCGCCCGAGGTGGTGGCGATGGCCTGCGATGTGGTGCTGGATGCGGTGGGCTGCGCCGTCTCCGCCTGGGTGGAGGACCCGTCCAAGGCCGCCGTCGCCCGCGGCATCGCCGCGCTCTACCCGGCGGCCGGCCCTGGTGCCGCGGTGATCGGTGCCGGCCTCTCGGCCCAGCCCGCCTTCGCCGCCCTGGCGAACGGCATCCTGGTGAACGCCGCCGACAACGACGACACCCACAAGGTGGCGCTGCTGCATGTCGGCTCGGTGGTGGTGCCGGCGGCGCTGGCGATGGCGGAGGCGCGCGGGCTTTCGGGCCGCGACCTCATCCTCAGTGTCGTCGCCGGCTATGAGGTCGCGGCGCGGGTCGGCATGTCGGTGATGCCGACGCATTACCGCTTCTGGCACTCCACCGCGACCAACGGCACCTTCGGCGCCGCCGCCACTGCGGCAAAGGCGATGGGGCTGGACGCGGATGGCGTGCAGCGCGCGCTCGGCCTCGCCGGCACCCAGGCGGCCGGGCTGAACACCTTCTTTGAATCCGGCGACATGACGAAGAGCCTGCATCCGGGCAAGGCAGCGCTGAACGGCGTGCTCTCGGCGCAGCTCGCCGATCTCGGCTGCACCAGCCCGCCCGGTATCCTGGAACATCCGAAGGGCTATCTCGCTGCCTTTTCCCTGGCGCCGAAGCCGGAGGCGCTGACCGCCGGCCTCGGCACGCATTGGGAAATCCTGAGCAACGGCTTCAAGTATTTCCCCTCCATCCTGGCCAGCCATTCGCCCATCCAGGCGACCCTGGAGCTGGTCCGCAAGCACCGCCCGGACCCGGCGCGCATCGTTGCCATCACCAATGAGACCTACACCACGGTGACCACGCATTTCTCCGCCAAGGCGGCGGAGACGGTGATGGCGGCGCGGGTCTCGGTGCCCTACTGCATCGCCGTCGCCGCGGTGGATGGCGTGCTGGGCCAGGCGCAATTCGCCCCGGCGCGGCTGCACGACCCGCTGGTGCGCCAGGTACTGGCGCGCACCGAATGCGTGGCGGCGCCGGACCTCGACCCTCTCTACCCGCGCAACTTCCCCGCCCGGGTGACCATCCGCATGGCGGATGGCACGCACTTCACCGAGACGGTGCTGCTGCCGAAGGGCGACCCCGGCAATCCGATGACACCGGCCGAGGTGGCGGAGAAATTCCACGCCAATTGCGCCGGCATGCTGCCTCGGGAGCGGGCCGAAGCGCTGCTCGGCGCAATCCGCGGCCTCGCCGGGGCGGGCGAGGTGGGGGGGCTCGCCACCCTGCTGCGCGGCGCGGGATAGCAGCCACCGAGCCTGACCCGGCCACTCAGGCGCTTATTCCTGCTCTGGAAGCTGCGCGGGTCAGGCCCGGGCATGGCGAAGGCGCGGCCCGTTTTCCTTCGGCACCATGCCAGGCGTTCTGCCGCGGCAGGGCATGACGGCCGCATCGCAACCCAGACATGCGTTGCGCATTTGGTCGCCACCGCTTGCCCAATCATGCATCATCGTTAGTGTTCGGCGCATGACCGGAACCGTCCCAATGGCGCAGCAGCTCGATGCCGGCATGCGGCGCAACCTTTTCCTCCTCGCCTGCTGCCAGGCCATCGGCCAGGCGGGGAACACGATGATGTTCTCGGCCACCGCCCTGTCAGTCGTGACCTTCTACTCGAACCGTGACCTGGCGACCTTGCCGATCACCCTGCAGCACCTCGGGGTGATGCTCGCGGTGTTCCCGGCAGGGCTGATGATGCAGCGGTGGGGGCGGCGCTTCGGGTTCCGGGTCGGCTCGGTGTTCGGGATGCTGGGCGGCACCACGGTCAGCATCGGCCTCTACAACGCCAGCTTCCCGCTGATGTGCCTCGGCGGGCTCATCCTCGGCTATGCGGTGGCCAGTCTGCAGATGTACCGCTTCGCTGCGGTGGAGCTGGTGCCCTCCTCCCACCGCGCCAAGGCGATCTCCTGGGTCACGGCCGGCGGCGTGGTCGCCGGCATCATCGGGCCGGCCCTCGCCCGCTGGACGCATGACCAATGGATGCCGCTGTACCTGGCGACCTATGCCAGCATGATCGGCCTGCACGTCATCGTCTTCACCATCATGTCCTTCATCCGCTTCCCGCCGGTGCCGGACAGCGGCGGCACCACCTCCACCCAAGGCGCCCCGCTGCCGCCGCCGCGCCCGCTGCGCGAGATCGCCGCCCAGCCACGCTTCATCGTCGCCGTCATCTCCGCCATGATGGCCTTCGGCACCATGTCCTTCCTGATGAGCGCCTCGCCCCTGGCGATCGTCGGTTGCGGCCTGCCGCACACCGAGGCGCATTGGGTGATCTTCCTGCATGTGATGGGGATGTTCGTCCCCTCCTTCTTCACCGGCAATCTGATCATCCGCTACGGCGTGACGAACATCATGTTCCTTGGCATCGTCATGCTGCTGGCCGGCGTCGCGGCCGGGCTGGCGGGGATGACGGAGTGGCATTTCCGCATCGCCCTCACTCTGAACGGCGTCGGCTGGAATTTCCTGTTCGTCGGCGCGACCACGATGGTGACCACCTGCTACCGCCCGAACGAGCGCGGCAAGGCGCAGGCGCTGAACGACTTCCTGGTCTTCGGCACCACGGCGACTGCCAGCTTCCTGGCCGGCTTCCTGCAGGAACGAATGGGCTGGGTGCCGCTGAACTGGTTCTCCATCGTGCTGCTGGTCATTGCGGTGGGTGCCATCGGCTGGCTGCGGCTGCAGCGCCAGCCGGCGACCGCCACCGCCTAGGGCGGCAGCATCCGGGCAGACGGGGGACGCCATGACCGCACATGACCACGGCAAATGGGGCTGCGCCTGCTGGGGCGCGGAGGATGAGCTGGGGGCGGCCAACCTGCTCACCCCGGCGAAGCGGCTGGCGGCGCTGAAGAGCATCGAGACCGGCAAGGTCTACGACCTCTCCCACGTCTTCGGCACCGATGCGCCCTACATGGCGCCGAACCAGACGCCCTTCCTGATGATGATGTGGTCGAGCTGGCGGGATTCGATCCGCCGTCGGCGAAAGCATGGCATGACCAACGACGCCGGCAGCAATGTCGAGCGGATCGAGATGACCGCGCATGTCGGCACCCACATCGACGCGCTTGGCCATGTCTCGAAGGGCGACAGGCTCTACAACGGCTTCGACGCGGCGGAGACGCTGACGGAGTGGGGCCTCTCGCGGCTCGGGATCGAGCGGACCCCGCCGATGATCACCCGCGGCGTGCTGCTGGATGTCGCCGGGCTCGACGGTGGGCCGCATCTGGCGCCGGGCCGGGTGGTGACGCCGGAGGAGCTGGCCCGCGCCGCCGAGGCCGCTGGTGTGACGATCGAGCCAGGCGATTTCGCGCTGATCCGCACCGGCTGGGGGCGCTACTTCGGCACCGACAACGCGCGCTACCTGGCCGGCTCGCCGGGCATCGACGTGCCGGCGGCGCAGTGGCTGACGGCGCAGGGCGTGACCGCCATCGGCGCCGACAACATGGCGCTGGAGGTGCTGCCCAACCCCGACCCGGCCAAAGCCCTGCCGGTGCACCAGCACTGTCTGGCCGAGGCCGGCGTCCACATCATCGAGAATCTGATGCTGGAGGAGCTGGCGGCGGACAAGGTCGCGCGCTTCTGCCTCATCGTGCTGCCGCCCAAGATGCGCGGGGCGACAGGCGCGCCGGTGCGGCCGGTAGCGATCGTTTGATCCCCGCAGAACCGCTGCGCAGTTTTGCAAGGGGTCCCGGAGGCCCTCATGATCGGCGCTTCGGCGTCACCTTCCGTGGCACAGCGACGGAAGGGCACCAGGATGTGGTGGGGTCTTACAGGCGCTTGCGTACCTCGGCTTGAACCGCCCCGCCACGCGCCGGCTCCGCCGCCGGCCGCAGCGCCAGCAGGGCGGCGGTGGCGGCCAGCGAGCAGCCCGCGGTGACGCTCAGCGCGATGCCGACCCCGGCGCGTTCCAGCAGCAGGCCGAACAGGAAGGGCGCCGTCGCCTGCAGCAGCCGCGCCGGAGCGGAGAGCAGCCCCTGCCGCGCGCCGTAGCCGGCCGGGCCGAAGACCGCCAGCGGCAGGGTGCCCTTGGCGATGGTCAGCACGCCATTGCCCATGCCGTGCAGCACCGCGAAGGCCGCCGCCGCCGGGCCGCCCGCCAGGGCCAGCACCGCCACGCCGAGCGGATGGCCGAGCGTCGCCAGCCGGGTCGAGACCAGCGGGTGGAAGCGCCGCAGCAGGCCGAATTCCGCCAGCCGCGCCGCCACCTGCGCCGGGCCGACCAGCGCCGCCGCGGCGATGGCGGCCGCCGGGGTGGCGCCCGCCGCCTGCAGCAGCACCGGCATATGCGCCGCCATCGCCCCGGTGACGAACCAGGTCATGGCGAAGATGAAGGCCAGCAGCGGCATGGCGAAGCGCGGCGGCGGCAGGCCCTCGGCGATGGCGGCGGCCTCCCGCTCGGGCGGCGGCGCCGGCGGCACCAGCAGCCGGTTCACCGGCAGGCCGACCAGCAGGTGCAGCCCGGCCCAGGCCAGGCAGGCGCCGCGCCAGCCGAAGGCATCCTCCATCAGGGCGGAGAGCGGCCAGCCGACGGTGCTGGCGAAGCCGGCGATCAGCGTGATGCCGGTGATCGGCCCGCGCGCCGCCCGGCCATACAGCCCCGCCAAGGTGGCGAAGGCGGCATCGTAGAGTCCCATCGCCATGCCGAGGCCGAGCACGATCCAGCCACCCGCCATCACCGCCGGCCCCGGCGCCACCGCCAGCATGACCAGCCCGGCGGCGAGCACCAGATTGGACAGGGCGAGCACCCCGCGCCCGCCGCGCGCATCGATGGCGCGCCCGACCACCGGCCCCAGCAGGGCCGAGAGCACCAGCGCCGCCGAGAAGGCGCCGAACACCCAGCTCGGGGAGAGGCCGAATTCCCGGGCCATCGGCACCGCGAGGATGGCCGGCAGGTAGTAGGAGGAGGCCCAGGCCAGGGTCTGGGTCGTGCCGAGCGCGACGACGACCCGGGTCGTGCCCGGCGTTGCGGCGGTGCCGCTCATCGCCGCGCCCGGCCGCTGGCCATGCCTGCGTGGGCGTTGCCTTCGCCTCGCCGCGGCGGAGCATGACGGGTGGCGTCCATCCGCGAAGCCTATGCAGTGCCGCTCCTTTTCGGCAAGCCCGGCAGCACGGTTCGTTCTTGGAATATCCACGGGGGCTGGAATTTGAAGCCTCGGTGGAAGGGGAATAGCCTTGCCGCGGCCAACGGAAGCACGCCGCCGCAGCCGGGCGGATGGGTGCCCTGACGCGTTCGGTGCCGCGCGCAACGCCGTGGGAAGGGCAGTTCAAACATCAACCAAAGGGATGAAGCGCAATGGATGTCGGCATGATGATGATCTTCTCCAGCTATGGCTGGGAAGGTTGCAGCGATGGTCAGGTGTGGGAGGAGGAACTCCGCCTGGCCCGCATCGCCGCCGATTCCGGCTTCGACTGCCTGTGGTCGGCCGAGCACCACTTCAACGACTACTCCTTCGTCCCCGACAATCTGGCGCTGATGACGCATCTGGCGGCGCAGCATCCGAACATCGATGTCGGCACCGCGGCCGTCATCCTGCCCTGGCACGACCCGCTGCGCGTCGCCGAGAATGCCGCGGTGCTCGACCTGCTGAGCAAGGGCCGGCTCCGCCTCGGCTTCGGGCGCGGCCTGGCGCGGCGCGAGTTCGCGGCCTTCCGCCTCAGCATGGATGAATCGCGCGAACGCTTCGACGAGGCGGCGCCGATGATCATCAAGGCGCTCGAGACCGGCTTCATCGAAGGCGACGGCAAGCACTACAAGCAGCCGCGCGTTGAGATCCGGCCGCGGCCGCAGCGCTCCTTCGACGGCCGCATCTACGCCGTGGCCTCCTCCGAGGATTCAGTGAACTCCGCGGCCAAGCTCGGCGCCCATATGGTGATGTTCGCCGACCGGCCGTGGGAGATGCGGCTGCCGGTGATCGAGCGTGGGCGGGAGCTGCACCGCCAGTACCACGGCACCGACAAGCCGCAGCCGCTGGTCATGCTGACCGAGTTCTGCGTCTGCGGCACCAACCTTGCCGAGGCCGAGGAGGAGGCGCGGAAGTACCAGGGCAAATTCGTCGAGAGCAATTTCTACCACTACGAGTTCCTCGGCGAGCACTTCAGGACCGTGAAGGGCTATGACTCTTACCAGCAGAAGGCCGAGATCGCCCGCCAGTCCGGCTTCGAGGGCGCGGTGAAGGGCTTCATGCAGGCGGCGAGCTGGGGCACGCCGGACAAGATCCTGCGTGGTCTCGAGGAGCGCCGCCGGCTGCTCGGCGAGTTCGAGCTGAACATCTCCTTCCGCTTCGGCGGCACGCCCTTTGAGGTGTCCGAGCGCGGCCTGAAGCTCTTCGCCAAGGAAGTGCTGCCGGTGCTGAAGAGCTGGGGCCCGACCAAGGCCGCCAAGGCCGCGGAATAGCCACGCGGTTGGCGGGGGGGAAAAAGGGACGGCATCCTCCCCCGCCCGGACTGTTCCGGCCGGATGACCGGCCGGCGCATCGGACGTCATCGGCGCGGATCAGCCCGGCGAAGCCGGCGCTCTGACCGTCTGGCCCTGGCCGAGATCTTCCACCATGTCTTCCTGCGCCGCGACAACATCGTGCTCCCGCCCGGCCTCAGCGCCGCTGACCTGTGGGCCGGGCTTCCTTCAGACCGATCGAGATCATCCCGATGACGGAGGAACGCTTTGGCGTGAAGTTCCGCACCAAGGAACTCGCTGCCTTCGACACTGTCGGCGGCCTGGCGCGGCTGGCGGGCGAGAAGCGTCCCCTCCGGGCTGATCCTCAGGCCGCGCCGGGCACTGCCGTCGCGGCGGCACGGCGGATGAAACCGCCGCCCAGCACCCGATCCCCGTCATAAAGCACGCAGGCTTGGCCGGGGGCGGCGATGGCCGGCACCGCCGGCACCACCCGCAGCAGCCCGGCCGCCGCATCCCATTCCACCATCGCGGGCTGCGGCACCTCGCGCGCCCGCAGCTTCACCTGGCAGCGCAACGGGCCGCGGGGCGGGTGGGCCAGCCAGTTCATCTCGCCCACCAGTACCTCGGCCTGCGGCAGCGCCGCCCGCGGGCCAACCACCACCCGCCGCCGCCCGGCATCCAGCGCCGCCACATACAGCGGCTGGTCGCCATCCCGCGACGCCATGCCTAGGCCGCGCCCCTGGCCGACGGTGTAGCGGGCAATGCCGGCATGCCGCCCCAGCACCCGCCCGTCGAGGTGGATGATCTCGCCGGCTTCCGCCGCATCCGGCCGGTGCCGCGCCACCACGTCATGGTAATGCCCGGCGGGGACGAAGCAGATGTCCTGGCTGTCCGGCTTCTCGGCCACCGCGAGGCCAAGCCGCGCCGCCACCGCCCGCACCGCCGCCTTGTCCGGGTAGTCGCCCAGCGGGAAGCGGCTGAAGGCAAGCTGCGCCGGGGTGGTCGCGGCGAGGAAATAGCTCTGGTCACGCGCCGGATCGGCGGCGCGGTGCAGCTCCGGCCCGTCCGCGCCCTCGACGCGGCGGGCGTAGTGGCCGGTGGCCAGCGCCTCGGCACCCAGGTCGCGGGCCAGTGCCACCAGATCCTGGAACTTCACCGTCTGGTTGCAGCGGATGCAGGGGATCGGCGTCTCCCCACGGGCGTAGCTGTCCGCGAAGTCGCGCACCACCGCGTCCTGGAAGCGGGCCTCACGGTCCAGCACGTAATGCGGGATGTCGAGGGTGTCGGCGACGCGGCGGGCGTCGTGGATGTCCTGGCCGGCGCAGCAGGCGCCCTTCTTCGCCGTGGCGGCGCCATGGTCGTAGAGCTGCAAGGTGGCGCCGATGACCTCATGGCCCTGCTCGCGCAGCAGGCCGGCGACGACGCTGCTGTCCACGCCGCCGGACATGGCAACGAGAATCCTCATGGCTGCGCCAGGAGGGAGGCCACAAGGATACGCATCAGAGCCCGTCCAGCCCCTGCTGCCAGAACCGCGCCTCCAGCCGCGCCGCTTCGCTGAAGGTCGGGCTCAGCATGCCGAAGCGGGCGTGGCCGCCGTGACTTTCGCCCAGTGCGTCGATCCGCATCGCCGCGGCCTTGGCCATGGCTTGGTAGCCAGGGTCGGCATAGGTGTCGATCCAGCTCTGGTAGGGGTTGCCCTCCACCCGCCGGTTCGGGTCGGCCAGGATGCGCAGCGCCACCTCGCCATAGCCCACGGTGCAGGGCGCCAGCGCCACCTCGAGATCGAGGATGTCGCCGGCGAGGCCCCGGTCGATGACGTAGCGGGTGTAGCTGACCGTCTCGGCGGATTCCGGCGTGCCGCGCACCTCGGCCTCGGAGATGCCCCACTCGGCGCAGTAGCGCAGATGCATCAGCGTCTCAGAGAGGATGGCGGAGATCGCCGCGGTCTTGTCACGCATCGCCTCGATGCTCTCGGCCTTGAAGACCGCAAGCGCCTTGGCGCGGGCAAAATGGATCAGGAACAGGTAGTCCTGGATCAGGTAGCGGCGGAAGGCTTCCAGCGGCAGGGTGCCGTCCGACAGCCCCTGGACGAAGGGGTGCCAGGTATAGGCCACCCAGTCCCGGGCACAGCCGTCGCGCAGCCGGCGGTACAGCCCGCCCTCGGCGCCGAAGCCCTGGTCCCAGGCCGGTGCGACCGGCGCGGTCATCCCCCGGCGTTCCGCGTGCCGGCGGGCAGCTTCACCACCAGCCCGTCCAGCGCTTCCGTCATGATGAGCTGGCAGCCGAGACGGGAGGTTTCCTGCAGGTCGAAGGCGAGGTCGAGCATGTCTTCCTCATCCTCGGTCGGCTCGACCAGCCTGCCGAACCATTCCGGGTCCACGATCACATGGCAGGTTGAGCAGGCGAGCGACCCCTCGCAGGCGCCCTCGATGTCGACGCCGTGCTTGTGCGCGATCTCCAGCACCGAAAGGCCGAGCGGCGCATCGACTTCCCGCCGGCTGCCATCCGTCTCAATGAAGGTCATCCTGGGCATGCTGTCCGCGCGCTCCATCCAGCCCGAAACCCCGACGGGCCGCTCTGCCCGAAGGGCGTTGGTTCAATTTCCAGCCGAGGCGTGGCGCCAGCCGGCGGCAAGCGCTGCCGCGGCTTGGTCCACATCGGCAGGCGAGGTAAAGCGACCAATGCCGATCCGCAAGGTGGCGCGTGCCTCGGCCTCCGGAATCCCGAGCGCCCGCAGCACATAGGAGGGCTCGACCGCCGCCGAGGAACAGGCCGAGCCGGTGGAGACGCAGACCTCCGGCGCCGCCGCCATGATCGCCTGGGCATCCACCGGCCCCGGAAAGGTCAGGTTGAGGTTGCCGCTGACGCGCCGTTCGGCATCTCCGTTCAGCCGCACCTCCGGCACCTCGGCCCTGAGCGCGGCAAGGAAGCGGTCGCGCTGGCCGGCGATGCGGCCGGTGTCCAGCAACCCTTCGATGGCGGCGATCCGCGCCGCCTCGCCGAGGCCGACGATGAGCGGCGCCGGCAGGGTGCCGGAGCGGAAGCCGCGTTCCTGCCCACCGCCGGAGAACAGCGGCGCCAGCCGCACCCGCGGCCGGCGCCGGACATAGAGCGCGCCGATGCCCTTCGGGCCGTAGATCTTGTGCCCGGAGATGGAAAGCAGGTCGGCCCGGATCGCCTCCACATCCAGCGGGATACGGCCGCAGCCCTGGGCCGCGTCGGTGTGGAAGATCGCTCCCGCATCCTTGGCCAGGGCGCCGATCGCGGCGAGGTCCTGGACCACGCCGATCTCGTTGTTCACCGCCATGACGCTGACCAGCAAGGTGCGGTCGTCCACCGCCTCTCGCAGCGCATCCATGTCGGCGAGCCCGTCCGGGCGCACCGGCAGCACCATCGGCTCGAAGCCTTCGGCCGCCAGGTCGCGGACGCTTTCGAGGACGCATTTATGCTCGGTCGCCAGGGTGACGATGCACCGGCGCTCGCTGCCCTGGGCGGCGGCGAAACGGGCGGCGCCCTTGATGGCGAGGTTGTTGCTCTCGGTGGCGCCGGACGTCAGCACGATCTCCCGCGCCTCGGCGCCGATCAGCACGGCGATCTCGGCCCGCGCCGCCTCCACCGCCGCCTCGGCCTCGCGGCCCATGGCATGCTCGACGCTGTGCGGGTTGGCGAAATTCTCCTCCCACCAGGGGCGCATGGCCGCCAGCACGCGCGGGTCGACCGGCGTGGTGGCGTGGTTGTCGAGATAGATCGGGCGGTTCGGGCGCATCACTCCGAGTTTGGCCCTTCCAGCGGCGGTTTTCGAGGGCGCGTGGCGCGCGGCGCCCGCAGGGCTGGTTCGGTCATTGGTCATGGAGGTGTTGGGCGAGCGAGGGCCGTTCCGGAGTAAATGTGACGGTAGAGCCGATCCATAGATCAGGGGCGGAGCCCCACAA
The DNA here is from genome assembly GCF_014283215.1 of Siccirubricoccus deserti. Taxonomy (GTDB): domain Bacteria; phylum Pseudomonadota; class Alphaproteobacteria; order Acetobacterales; family Acetobacteraceae; genus Siccirubricoccus; species Siccirubricoccus deserti. The sequence continues at coordinate 278,325 of NZ_JACOMF010000002.1, read as the reverse complement.
GCGCCGGCCTTAAAGGAAATTCTTCAAAGGCAAACGGCTGAACTGGGGACGCTGTCCCCGAACCCCTGCTGAGGGGACAAGCGTTCCCCCCAGGCCCCAGCCTGAGTTCGGATACACGCCGTTCGGATGGGCCGGTAGTGGTGGAGCCAGAGAGAAGCCCTCTCATGCTCGCCTTCATTCCGGGCCTCTCAGAGTGTGGCACCCAATCGGCGCGGCTTGCCGGGCCCATGCTTCTGGTGGCGGCGCGGCGATTGGAGCCGCGATATCCGCACCCACGCCGGGATCTTGGAGAGACGCTTGTCCTGCCGGCGAGTTGAACGCATGTGTTCAAACGGGGGCACCCACCGGCCAATCCATTGACTGTAAAATGGAATTTCCGCAGTTGGCGCCTATAGGGCGGAGCCCGCGAACTTCCTTCCTCCGATCACGCCAGCCGCGCCCGCATGGCAGCCCAGGCGGCCAGGAAGCGGTCCGGTGCGTCCTCGGCGGCATTCCAGGGCAGCGAGATACGGATGCCGCTGCCGGCGGCGGTGCCGAAACCCATCGCTTCCAGCACATGGCTCCGCGCCACCTTGCCGGAGGAGCAGGCGGCGCCGGCCGAGACCCGCACCCCAGCCAGGTCCAGGGCGATCACCTGGGTTTCCGCCGCCACCCTGGGCAGCAGGATACAACTGGTATTGGGCAGCCGGGGAGCGCCGGCGCCGGCGATGACCACACCCTCGTCCAGCCCGGCCTCGATCCGGTCGCGCAATGCGGCCAGCCGGGTGCCGGCTTCGGGGTGCTGGGCCGGGTCGGCGGCGTCCAGCGCCGCGGCCAGGCCGGCGATGGCCGGCAGCGGCTCGGTCCCACCGCGCCGGCCGCGTTCCTGTCCACCGCCCGCGATCAGGGCCGGCAGGTCGAGCCCCGGCCGCAACAGCAGCGCCCCGGCGCCAGGCGGCCCGCCCAGCTTATGGCCGGAGAGTGCCAGGCTATCGGCTCCGGGCGGCAGTGCCACCCGCCCCGCCGCCTGCACCGCATCCACATGTAGCAGCGCGCCATGCTCGCGACAGAGCACGGCGATTGCGGCCAGCGGGTGCAGCACCCCGGTCTCGTTATTGGCCGCCATGGCGCAGACCAGGGCGGGGGGACCGCCCGAGAGGGCCGCGGCCAGCGCATCCAGGTCGAAGGTGCCGTCGGGCAGCACCGGCAGCCGCGAGGCCGCCGGCGCGGCGGCCAGCACCGCCGGGTGCTCGGTGGCGCCGACCAGCACCCGGCGGCCATGGCCGAGGCCGTGGATCGCCAGCGCGTTCGCCTCCGTCCCGCCAGCGGTGAAGACCACCTCCGTCAGGCCCAGGCGGCGGCCGCAGCGCGCCGTCACAGCCTCCCGCGCCGCTTCCAGCCGGCGGCGGGCCACCCGGCCGGCACCATGGACCGAGGAGGGATTGCCGCCGGCGTCCAGTGCCGCCAGCACCGCCTCTCGCGCCTCCGGCCGCAACGGCTCGGTCGCGTTGGCGTCGAGGTAGAGAGACATGGGGGCGGCCAGCTATTCCACCACTTCGGCCAGGCCCTGGCGCAGCGGGCACACCGCCCGGCCGGCGATATTGCCGGCGCAGATGTCGGCCAGGGTGACATTGGCCAGAAAAAGCCGGATCTGCTCGCCCAGTTCCGACCACAGGTCGTGGGTCAGGCAGCGCTTGCCGGCGAGGCAGCCCGGGGCATCCGCCTCGCAGCGGGTGGCACGCAGCGGTTCATCCACCGCATCGATGATGTCGGCCACGGCGATGGCGGTGGCGGCACGGGCCAGCCGGTAGCCGCCCCCCGGTCCGCGGGCCGAGGCCACCAGGCCGGCCCGCCGCAAATTCCCGAACAATTGTTCGAGATAGGCCAGGGACAGCAATTGCGCCTGTGCAATTTCAGCCAAGCTGACTGGCCGGTCCTCGGCTCGACCCGACGCGGCACCCGGCGGCTGGCCTGGAGTCTCGTTCAGGTGCAACCCGACGTTGCCTGCCTGTTGGCGGGTCGCCAATTCGACCATTGCCATGACGGCATAGCGACCACGGGTAGAGAGTCGCATGGGTTAACCCCTGCTATTAGGCGTCTCGGAAGCCAGAATCATGGCCACATGCAGTAACATTCGGGGCCATGCCTTGAATCCGTTATGAAACCCGTCGCTGACTATCTATATTGGGGGTGCCCCCGGGTCCAGGAGCCTGTCCTGGGGCGCCTGTGCACGATCGGAGCCGCATGTCCTCGATACGATCGCCCCGCAAGGGCATCGAACAGGAACGTTATTTTGTCCGACTGCCCCAGTCAACCATTGGGGTGGTCCGGACGGGTGGCGGTGCGGCCTTGAGGACGTGGATGGGCTTTTGGTGCGATGAATATCCCGCGGCATCCATCCGAACCGCGCGACATTCGCAGCAAGCCAGCCAGGTCTTCCCAACCAAGCGTCGGTGCGCGCTTGGCCTGTCGGCGGGTATGAGCAATCCCTATCTCCCGGCAGCCCAGACGCGCACGGCACAACCGGAATTGGACCCAAGGGACGATGCCTGAGGTCATGTTCGCCGGCCCTGACGGCCGGCTTGAAGGCCGCTACCACCACTCGAAGCAGGCAAATGCGCCGGTGGCGTTGATATTGCACCCGCATCCGCTGCACGGCGGCACGATGAACAACCGGGTGATCCATGCCCTTTACCAACGTTTCCAGGCCATGGGGTTTTCCACCCTCAGATTTAATTTTCGTGGAGTGGGACGCAGCCAGGGGCGTTACGACGGAGGCATCGGCGAGATCTCCGATGCCGCGGCGGCGCTTGACTTCCTCCAGGCGGTGAACCCGAACGCGCACAGCCTCTGGGTCGCCGGCTATTCCTTCGGCGCCTATGTCGGCATGCAGCTGCTGATGCGGCGGCCGGAGATGGGCGGCTTCGTCTCCATCAGCGCGCCGGCCAGCCACTACGACTTCGGCTTTCTCGCCCCCTGCCCGTGCAACGGCCTGATCCTGCACGGCGCGGAGGACGAGCTGGTGCCGGAATCCGCGGTGAAGAAGCTGGTGGACAAGCTGAACACCCAGCGCGGCATCACCATCGACTACCGGGTGATGCCAGCCGCCGGCCATGTCTTCACCCCGGAGCAGACCGAGAAGGTCGTCGATGCCGCCGAGGATCATGTGCTCTCGCGCATGAACCGCAGCCGCATGGCGCTGGCCGCCGACTGAGCCTCACGGGCGGCAAGGGGATGAAGGGCCGGCGGGACACCGCCGGCCCTTTCCATGTGACAAGAGGATCGGGCGGATGACGACACGCCGGTTGCTGCTCGGCGCTGCGGCCGCCTTGCCGCTCGGGCGCACCACCCGCGCCGCCGTCTGGCCGGACCGGCCGCTGACCATGCTGGTCGCCTTCGCCGCCGGCGGCCGCACCGACTTGGCCGCCCGCACCCTGGCCCGCTTCCTGGAAAAGGACCTTGGCCAGCCGGTGGTGGTGGTCAACCGGCCCGGCGCCGGCGGGGGGATCGGCTTCACTGAACTCGCCCGCGCCAAGCCCGACGGCCAGACCATCGGCTTCATCAACACGCCGCATATCGTCACCCTGCCGATCGAGCGGCGCACCCGCTTCCGGCTGGAGGATTTCAGCCCGATCGCCAACATCGTCGACGATCCCGGCGCCTTCTACGTGATGGCCGACAGCCGTTTCCGCGACCTGGCCGGGCTGATCGCCGCGGCCAGGGCGAAGCCGGAGGCGATCAGCTATGGCACCACCGGCATCGGCTCCGACGACCACCTGGCGATGCTGGCCTTCGAGCGGCAGGCCGGGGTGAAGCTGCTGCACGTGCCCTACAGCGGCAGCATCCAGGTGAAGCAGGCGCTGCTCGGACGGCAGATCGCCATCGCCTCGATGAATGTGGCGGAGGGGGTGCAGGAGATCCGGCAGGGGCTGGTGCGCATGCTGGGCCAGATGGGCGAGGCGCGCACCGCGGTGGCGCCGGATGCGCCGACCTTCCGCGAAGCCGGCCTCGATGTCGTCGAGGGCTCGATGCGCGGCGTCGCGGCGCCGGCCGGGGTGGCGCCGCCGGTGCTGGACCGGCTGTCGCTGGCGGTGCGGCACACCGTGGACAATGCGGAGTTCCAGGCACTGGCGGCGCAGCAGCTGCTGCCGCTGCGCTTCCTCGGGCCGGATGCCTACCGGGCCGAGCTCACCGCGCTGCGCGGCCGCTACCAGGTGCTGTGGGACGAGCATCCCTGGCTGGAGTAGAGCGGATCATCGGAAGGTGTGACTCTGCTCCGAGGGGTTAGCGCCGATGGCCAGCATCGTTGCGGCGTGGGCGAGGGCTTCGGTCAGTACCGGCCGGGCGACGACGCAGCCTTGATGCCGCTGATCGATCTGGCCAAGGGCGCCTGCGGTTTCCACGCCGCCGACCCGGTGCAGATGCAGGCGGCGGCACGGCAGGCGCATGTGGCGGAGGCGGCGCTGGGCTGACGGAAGGATGGTGCCGGCTCAGCCGCCGCGTGCGGCGATGGCAAACTCGGCCCGTCCCAACTGCCGGTCGATTTCGTACCAGACGGTCAGCACCCCGCCCCGCACACCGGCGGGCAGATCGCGGATGAGAAGGTAGGCGGTTTTCGGTGCATCCGGCTCCAGCCGGACGCTTCTTGCCCCGACCGGGCCGCTGCGGCCGAAGTTCACCCCTGCGGTGTAGGTCATGCGGCTGCCCACCGGAGTGAAGGCGGAGTTGGCGCGCGCCGAATTGGCGTCGCCCATCAGCCGGAACAGGATGCTGCGCTCCTTGGCCGTCACGCTGATGTCGCAGCGCATCGAGCGATGCGCTTCGGCGCATTGCAGCAACTCGACGGTCACCGCCCTGGTGGTCTGCACCGGCGCGGCGCTGCCGGAAGGCGCGGGGCTTGGTGTCCCGTAGTAGATGGTGACATTCCCAGTTACGCCGGAAAAATTCGGGCTGTTGCGGCCATGCGTGCTCTGGGATTGAGCGTGAAGGTCGCCCGCGGGAGCCAGGAATGCGAGCAGAGCCAGGCAGCCGGCCCCTACTGGCCGCCTCATGGCTTGCCGTAATTCAGGTTCACCGGACCGTTCACGCCGCTGATGTTCGGCGAGTTCGGGCCGTAGGTGGTCTGGGGAGCGGGCGGCGCGGGCGCTGGCGTCTGGAGGGGCGGTGGCGCGGTGACGGCCGGCTCGCCCGGGCCATTGGCTGGCCAGACATGAACATCATTGAGGTACGCCAGAACCCCGGCGCCCGAGCCGATCAGCGCGATCAGCACGCCCAGGACCTCAACCGATTTTTCCCGCGGCAACGACATGCGGAGCATCTCCGGAGAATTTCCGGGAATAGTATACCGAACCTCAGCGGCCGGGCGCACATCCGCGGGAGAAGAGCCGCCGCCCCGGCGGCCGTCGCTACTGCCACAGCCAGGACATCAGCATCCCGCCTTCCGTCCACAGCCGGTTCGGCCCGCGCTCCATCCCCAGCACCTTGCCCGGGCCGCGCTCGAACACCTCGCCGTAATTGCCGACCTGCCGCACCACCTCGAAGGCCCAGCCCGCGGGCAGGCCCCAGCCGGTGCCGACATTCTCGGTCAGGCCGAGGAAGCGGCGGATCTTCGGGTCCTGCGTCGTCTCCCGGATACGAGCGACATTCTCCCGCGTCAGGCCCATCTCCTCCGCCTGGATCAGCGCGAAGACCGCCCAGCGGGTCAGCGAAGCCCATTCCGGGTCGCCGTTCCGCACCAGCACGCCATGCGGTTCCTTGAAGATGATGTCGGGCAGCAGCACCAGCGCATCCGGGTCAGGCGCCGCGGTGCGGTTGCCCGAGAGATTGATCATGTCGTTGCTGATCGCGTCGCAGCGGCCGGCCAGGAAGGCCTGCAGGATGGTGGGCGGGGTGTCGAAGGGGATGGTGCTGATGCGCAGGTTCTTCTGCCGCGCCCAATCCGCCAGGTTGCGCTCGATCTCGCTGGCCTGGGTGGCGCAGAAGGTGGCGCCGTCCAGCTGCTCCGCCCGGGTGATGTTGAGGCGGCGATGCACCAGCACGCCCTGGCCGGTGAAGAAATGCGGCACGGTGATGCTCAGCCCGAGCTGGCTGTCGCGCGCCACGGTCAGCGCCGTGGTGCGGCTCAGCATGTCCGCCTCGCCGGATTGCAGCGCGGTGAAGCGCGTCGCGGCGGTGGTGGGGACGAAATGCACCTTGCCGGCATCGCCGAAGACCGCGGCGGCGACGGCGCGGCAGATATCGGTGTCGAAGCCGCGCCAGAGGCCTTGGGCATCCGGCTGCGACATGCCGGCAAGCCCGGTGGAGACGGCGCAGCGCACCACCCCATTCCGGCGCACCGCATCCAGCGTGGTGCCGGCCTGCGCCATGCCGGCCAGCCCTGCCCACCCCAGCCCCATCAGCAGCCCGGCCATCCAGCGACGCATCCGCAGCCTCCCGCCATGCCGCAACCGGATCGAGCATGCCGGGACGCCGGGGACGCCGCCAGCCCAATCCGATGACCGCCCGGTTGCGCGGCCGCGCCCGTTATGGTCCGATCCACCGCAAGGATGCCGCAACAACAAGCGGCCATCGGGAGGAGCTTCATGCAGCGACGCGCCCTGCTTGCCGGGATGGCCAGCATTCCCCTCGCCCGCCCGGCGATTGCCCAGAGCTATCCCGACCGCCCGCTGACCATGGTCATCGCCTTCCCGGCCGGTGGCGGCACCGATATCGCGGCGCGGCCACTGGCGCGGATCATGGAGAAGTACCTCGGCCAGCCCGTGGTGATCACCAACCGGCCCGGCGCCGCCGGCGAGATCGGCTTCACCGAACTCGCCCGCAGCAAGCCGGATGGCTACACCATCGGCTTCATCAACACCCCGACCATCGTCACCATCCCGATCGAGCGGCCACAGGCACGCTTCCGGCTGGACGACTTCTCCCCGGTGCTGAACATCGTGGACGACCCCGGTGCCATCTGGGTGGTGCCGGACAGCCCGATCCGCAATGTCGCCGATCTGGTGGCGGAAGCGAAGAAGCGGCCGGGCCAGGTCAGCTACGGCACTTCCGGCATCGGCTCCGACGACCATCTGGCGGTGCTGGCGCTGGAACGGGTGACCGGCACCAAATTCCTGCACGTGCCCTTCGCCGGCGGCGCTCCGGTGCGCACCGCGACCATCGCCAAGCAGATCGACCTCGCCGTCACCAACATCGGCGAGGCGATCGGCGATTTCCGCCAGGGGCTGTTCCGCCCGATCGGCCAGATGGGCACGACGCGCTGGCCGGTGATGGCGGATGTGCCAACCTTCCGCGAACAGGGCTTCGACGTGGTGGAGGGCTCGATGCGCGGCCTTGCCGCCCCGGCCGGCCTGCCGCGCCCGGTGCTGGACCGCATCGTGGATGCGGCGCGCAAGGCGGCGAATGATCCGGAATGGCAGGTGGTGGCGACCCAACTCGCCCTGCCGCTGCGCATCCTCGGGCCGGACGAGTACCGGGCGGAGCTGGTGGCGATGAAGACGCATTACGAAAAGCTCTGGGCGGCGCATCCCTGGCGGGACTGATCGGCGGCTGGGAAAGCGGGGGGCGCGTTCGCCAACCGTCACGGCCGGAGTTGACCCGGCCATCCCAGGCTGCTGATGCCTCGGCGGAACCGGATGCACGGGCCAAGCCCGGGCGGGCCAGCTCTTCCGCACCCGCACGGAATTCCGCACCGGCCGGAGGATGGACCCGGCCTCAAGCCCGCCCCATATCCCTGCCATGGACCTCGACTTCTCGGACGCCGAGCTGCACCGCTACTCCCGCCATATCCTGCTGCAGGATGTCGGCGCCATCGGCCAGGCGAAGCTGCGTGCGGCGCGGGTGCTGGTGATCGGCGCCGGCGGGCTCGGCGCGCCGCTGACGCTCTATCTCGCGGCGGCCGGGGTCGGCACCATCGGGCTGGTCGACCACGACACGCTGGAGCTTTCCAACCTGCAGCGCCAGGTGGTCCACGCCACCGCCCGGATCGGTCGCAACAAGGCCGAAAGCGCCGCCGAGACCCTGACCGCGCTGAACCCCGAGGTGCGGGTCGAGACCCATTCCATCCGTCTGGACGCCGAAACCGCCCGGGCGCTGATCCCGCGCTACGACATCATCTGCGACGGCACCGATAATTTCGCCACCCGCTTCCTGCTGGGCGATGCCTGCCATTTGCTCGGCCGGCCGTTGGTCTCGGCCGCGGTGCTGCGCTTCGAGGGGCAGCTCTCGACCTACAAATCCCACCTCGGCCCGCCCCATCCCTGCCATCGCTGCCTGCATCCGGAACCGCCGCCGGACGGGCTGGTGCCCTCCTGCTCGGAAGCCGGCGTGCTCGGTGCCGTCACCGGGGTGATGGGCACCCTGCAGGCCACGGAGGTGCTGAAGGAGATCATGGGCATCGGCGAGGGCATGTCCGGCCGGCTGCTGCTGTGGGATGCGCTCGACACCCGCTTCCGCACGGTGAAGCTGCGGCGCGATCCCGGCTGCGCCCTGTGCGGCGAGGCGGCCACCATCCGCGACCTCTCGGCTCATGCCGCGCCGCCGCCGCTGGTCTGCGTCGCCGGATGAGGCCGCTTGGCATCCTGCTGCTCTCGGGCGGGCATGAGCGGGCGCATTACGCGCTGGTGATGGCGACCGCAGCAGCCGCGCTCGGCCGCGACGTCACCCTCTTCGCCACCAACGCCGGCTGCCGGCTGTTTCTCGCCCCCTCTCCGCTGCTGGCGGATGCGCGGGAGGCGGTGCTGGCGGAGCGTGGCGTCGCGACCCTGGCGGTACTGCTGGAGGCGGCCGGGGAGCTCGGCCTGCGCCGCATCGCCTGCGAGGCGGGGCTGCGGGCCGAAGGATTGGCCGGCGGCGCCCTGGCGCCCGGGGTGGAGGTGGCTGGTGTGGCCACCTTCCTGGCGGCAGTGGGCGAAGGGCAGATGCTGTCTCTGTAGCGCCGGGCGCCGCAGCCCCGATCCTGGTGTCTGGTCGCCTGCTCCACACCTCTGGTTGATCCCGCATCGGATGATCACACCGCAGGCTGTGCTTGACCCAAATCGCCCTTTCGGGCGATGCCCTTCCGGTGATCCCACGACTCATTTCCCCGCCCACCGCCTGGCTACCGCTGCTTGCGTGGCTGGTGCTGGCGCCGCCGGCACTGGCGCAGAGCAGCCTCGGCCAGGCGGGCAGCCTGCCGCCGCCGACCCCGCCGCGGGGGGCCGAGCCCGCCCCTGCGGCCCCGGCGCGCCGGCCAGCCTCGCCCACTGCGCCGCGGGCCGCCGCCCCGCCACCGGCGACACGGCCTGCCACCAACCCCCGCCCGCCCCAGGCGACGGCGCCGACGCCCCGCCCCGCGCCGGTGATCAAGCCACTCCGCTCCGGCGCGCCACGCCGCGTCGGCCAGCCGCCCCAGCCTTCGGATGCGCCGCCTGCCACTCCGCCGGGGGGGAGCAATGCCCGCCGCCGCGCAGCCGGGGCCGCTGTCGGCGGAGCTGCCGCCGTGGCTGGCGCCGCCGCCGTGGCCCGCCCGCCGGAGCCCGCCCGCCCGGCCGAGCCGCCACCGCCCCCCACCCCCCGGGTCGGCACCGCCACCGGCCTGCCGCTGCCGCGCTTCGCGGCCCTCGGCTCCAACCAGGTGAACCTGCGGGTCGGGCCGGACCTCCGCTACCCGATCGAATGGACCTACCAGCGCAAGGACCTGCCGGTGCAGATCGTCGATGAGCACCAGAACTGGCGCCGCATCCGCGATTCCGAGGGCACCGAGGGCTGGGTCCAGCGGCCGCTGCTCACCAGCCGCCGGACCTTCCTGGTACAGGGCCATGAACGGGTGATGCGCCGCGCGCCGGAAGAGGGCGCCGCCGAGGTCGCCCGGCTGCGCCCTGGTGTCATCGGCCGGGTGCGCCATTGCGGGGCCGGCGAGCAATGGTGCGAGGTGCAGGTCGCCGACTATCGCGGCTGGATCAGGCGCAACGAGCTGTTCGGCGTGGCCGGGGATGAGGAGGTGAAGTGACCGGCCGCATACCGGCGGGCAGGCGTGGACGCCGCCCCCGAACCTGATCTAGCCTCGCCGCATGAGCGACGTCGAACCCACCCCCGCCATCCATGACATCGGCGGCCTCAGCCGCTTCCGCTGCACCCCGGTGGAGCACGACGAGGCGCCGCCGGATGCCTTCGGCAAGCGGGTCGATGCGCTGCGCCAGATTTTGGCGCAGAAGAAAATGATGACGGTGGACGAGTTGCGCCGGGGGATCGAGGCGATCCCCGAGGAGGAGTACTTCTCCCTCACCTATTACGAGCGCTGGCTGACCAGCATCACCAGCCTGCTGATCGAGAAGGGCGTCGTGACCCCGGAGGAGCTGAAATGACCGAGGCGCGCTTCGCCCCGGGTGACCGCGTCCGGGTGAGATACGACTGGCCGGAACAGCGGCCGCAGCCCAACGGCCTGCCCTCGGCGCATATCCGCACGCCGCATTACCTGCGCGGGCGGCTGGGCACGGTGCAGGCGGTGCTCGGCAGCTTCGCCAACCCCGAGGACCTTGCCTTCGCCCGGCCGGCACCGAAGCGCGCGCTGTACCATGTGCTGTTCGACCAGCCACCGATCTGGAACGAGGGCGCGCCGGGCGACAGCCTGCTGGTCGAGATCTTCGAGCATTGGCTGGAACCACTGGAATCCCAGGAGCAAGCGGCATGATGCCCGCCGATTCACGCCTCCGCACCATGCGGCGCTCCAGCGACCGGAGGGCTGCATGAGCGCCCCCGCCCGCCCGCAATCCATCGCCCATCTGGAACGCCTGATCGCCGCGCTGACCGCCAGGGGCCTCGTCTCCGAAGCGGAGCTGGCAGCGCGGCAGGCCAGCACCGACCGCGCGAGCCCCGAGGTCGGCGCCCGCATGGTCGCCCGCGCCTGGCTTGACCCGGAATGGCGCGCCCTCATGCTGCGCGACGGTGCTGCGGCGGCCGAGCAGATGGGCGTTTCCATGGCCGGCGCCCCGCCGCTCGGCGTGCTGGAGGATACTCCCACCCTCCACCACCTGGTGGTCTGCACCCTCTGTTCCTGCTACCCGCGCGCCGTGCTCGGCTACCCGCCGAGCTGGTACAAGAGTTTCGAGTACCGCTCCCGCGCGGTGCGGGAGCCGCGGGCGGTGCTGGCGGAATGGGGCACCACCCTGCCGCCCGGCACCCGGCTCCGGGTGGTGGACAGCACCGCCGACTACCGCTGGATGGTCCTGCCGCTGCGCCCCGCCGGGACCGAGGGCTGGTCGGAGGATCGGCTCGCCGCCCTGGTCACGCGTGACGCGCTGGTCGGGGTTGCGTTGCCGCAGGTGCCGACGGCCCTCGCCGCCGAGTAGCCTGCGGTCGCCGCTGCGGCGGATCAGCTCGGCATTGCGCCATCCTGGGCCGCGCGATGCCCAAGGATTGCGGGAGGACGGCATCAGCACCATCGGCGATTTTCGCGGCCTGGGCGCGGTCGCGGCCCTGCGGCGCGCGCGGCGCCGGCACGCCGGCGTTACGCCCGGCCCCGATGCAACCCCGCCGTCCTTCCACGGGTAGCATCGCGTGGCCCTGCCTGCCGACCAGGATGGTCTGCCGATGCCCCGCCGCGTGCTTGCGGTGGTGGCGATCTCCACCTCCATCGCCATGACGGTGCTGGACAGCTCCATGCTCAACGTGGCGCTGCCGGGCATTGCGCGCGACCTCGGCATCCCGCCCGCCTCGGCGACCTGGCTGCTGACCGCTTACCAGCTGACCGTCGTCACCACCCTGCTGCCGCTGGCCTCGCTCGGTGAATCGCTCGGCTTTCGCCGGGTGTTCCTGGCCGGCTTCCTGCTGTTCGCGGCGGCCGCGCTGGGCGCCTCGCTGGCCGGCAGCTTCGAGGCGCTGCTCGGCTTCCGCATCCTGCAGGGCCTCGGCTCCTCGGCGGTGATGAGCCTGACGGCAGGGCTGATCCGCCACACCTACCCGGCGCGGGAGCTCGGCCGGGCGCTCGGCATTAACGCCATGGTGGTGGCGGTCTCCGGCGCCTCGGCGCCGAGCCTGGCGGCGGCCATCCTGGCGGTGGCGCCCTGGCCGGTGCTGTTCGCGGTGAACGTGCCGGTCAGCCTGTTCGGCATCGTCATCGGGCTGCGGGCGCTGCCCAACCACCCCGGCACGCACCGCCGCTTCGACTGGCCAAGCGCCGGGCTGAACGTGCTGGCCCTCGGGCTGTTCTTCCTCGGCCTCGGCCTGGTGTTGCATGCGCCAGTGCCGGCGATGGTGCTGATGGCCGGCGGCCTCGCCACTGGCTTCGTGCTGGTGCGGCGGCAATTGTCGCGGCCGGCGCCGCTGCTGCCGGTGGACCTGCTGCGGATCCCGGTGATTGCGATCTCGGTGCTGGCCTCGGTCTGCGCCTTCAGCGCCTGGTACGCCAGCTTCGTCTCGCTCCCCTTCCTGCTGCAGTCGGCCGGGTTCAGCCAGGTGGAGACCGGGCTGGTGATGACGCCCTGGCCGCTGGGCATGGCGATCGCCGCGCCGCTGGCCGGCAGGCTCTCGGACCGGGTGCCGACGGCGCTGCTCTGCACCGCCGGCATGGCAGCGCTGGCGAGCGGGCTGCTGCTGATCTCCGTGCTGCCGGTGGTCGGCTGGGTGGTGCTGCTGGGGGCGACAATGGCGCTGTGCGGCGCTGGCTTCGGCTGCTTCTCCACCCCCAACAACCGCACCATGATCGGTTCCACGCCGAAGACCCGCAGCGGAAGCGCCGGGGGCATGCAGGCGACGGCGCGGCTGCTGGGAACGACGCTCGGCACCACGGTGGTGGCGCTGTGCTTTCAGCTCGCGGGGCCGGATGGAGCGTTCTCGGGGCCGCGGGTGGCACTGATGGCCGGCATCGGCTTTGCCATGGCGGCGGGGGCGCTCAGCCTGTCGCGGCGGTAGGGCAACGGGCCGGCCCGAACGCCCTTCTACGCGCCGTGCCCAGTGGCACGAACCAGGCAGATCGAAGATTTGCGCCGGCGCTTGAGGAAAGCTGAAGGTGCCGGCGTTCAGGTCCGTTATCAGGCAAAAAAAGGGGGCCGATGGTTTCCCATCGGCCCCAAGTGGTGATCTGGAACCCAGCCCCAGGCTGCGGCAAGAGATCACTGGGAGGAGACGTCCAAGGCATCGCCTGAACGCATACAATCTACTCTTTTCACGGCGGCGTGAGAAGCACAAAATCGTGAAAGCACGGTAATTTCTATTGTGATGAAGCCGTTATCATGCCGATGGCGGCGATGCCTTCGAAGGGGAACGCATGAGCATTGCCGCTGACCAGGGCTGGGCGCGGGTCGGGCCGGACCGTGTGCTGCGGCTGGGCCGCGAGGCTTGGCGCTGCGCCCTGGGCTGCGGCGGGCTGCGCCCCGACAAGGCGGAAGGCGACGGCGCCACCCCAATCGGCGCGCTGCCGCTGCGCCGGGTGTTCTATCGGGCCGACCGCGTCGCACGGCCCGCCTGCCTAGTGCCGGTCGAGCCGCTGGCGCCCGAGGATGGCTGGTGCGACGACCCCGCGCATGCCGACTACAACCGCCATATCCGCCTGCCGCACCCGGCACGGCACGAGGCGCTGTGGCGGGAGGACGGGCTCTACGACATCATTGGTGTATTGGGGTGGAATGACACGCCGGTTATCCGGAACAGGGGCAGCGCCATCTTTCTTCACCTTGCCCGGCCCGATCTGGCGCCGACCGATGGCTGCATCGCGTTGACAGAACGCGATATGCGGGCAGTGCTCGCCCAGCTGACCGGACTCACGGTGATGGCCGATCCATGATCTCGTAGACCTGACTCATGGGCCTTTGTCGTGTTTCCACCGGCGCGCGGGGCCCGCGTCAGCCGCGGCTGCCGAAGATCGCCGAGCCTATCCGCACATGGGTGGCACCGCAGGCGATCGCCGCCTCGAAATCCGCGCTCATGCCCATGGACAGCACACCGAGCCCATGGCGCGCCGCCAGCCCGGCAAGCCAGTCGAAATGCGGCCGCGGGTCGCCCTCGACCGGGGGGATGCACATCAGCCCGGTCACCGGCAGCCCATGCTCTTCCCGGCAGGCGCGCAGGAAATCCGCCGCCTCGGCACGCGGGACGCCGGCCTTCTGCGGCTCGTCGCCGACATTGACCTGCACCAGCACCGCGGGCCGCCGCGCCTCCTGCGCCATCGCCGCGGCGAGGGCGGTGGCCAGCCGCGGCCGGTCCAGGCTTTCGATCACATCGGCCAGCCGCACCGCCTCGCGCGCCTTGTTGGTCTGCAGCGCGCCGATCAGGTGCAGCCGCAGCGCCGGCCAATCCGGCCGCAAGGCGGGGAATTTCGCCGCCGCCTCCTGCACCCGGTTCTCCCCGAACACCGCCTGCCCGGCGCGGAGCGCCTCCACCACCGCTTCGGCCGGATGGGTCTTCGAGACGGCGACCAGGGTGACGCTGCCGGCCGGGCGGTTGGCGCGGTCGGTGGCCTCGGCGATCCTGGCGCGGATCTGGGCGAGGCTGGCCGGAATGGATGCGGTGGAGGACATGCGGTGCGGACGCTAGAGGCTGCCGCCCGCCGGCTCAAGCTGGCCGGCCCCGGCACGCCGGCCGGGGGCCGGGTGACCGGCCGGCTGCGCTGGCCCTGGCGGCTGCCCGGGCTCTGGCTGCTGTCGGACCCGCGGCGGCTGCCGGACCCACGGGCGGCGGCGGCGCGGCTGCCGCCCGGCGCCGCTGTGGTGGCGCGCGACCTGGCGCCGGCGGTGCTGGCCGGGCTGGCGGCGGTGGCGCGGCGCCGCCGCCTGCTGCTGCTGGTGGCCGGCGAAGGACGGCTGGCACTGCGCCACGGCGCCGGGCTGCTGCTGCCGGACCGCCGGCCGACCACCGGCCTGCCGGCCTTCCTGGCGGCGCGCCGGCGGCATCGCCTGGTGCTGCTGGCGGCGGCGCATGGCCGGGCCGGGCTGGCCCGGGCCAGACGGCTCGGCGCCGATGCCGTGCTGCTCTCGCCGGTTTTCCCCACCGCGAGCCATCCAGGGGCGCCGGCGCTGGGGCCGCTGCGCTGGGCCGCGCTGGCGGCGCGCGGCGGCCGGCCGGCAGTGGCGCTCGGCGGCGTGGCGGGGGGGAATGCCGGGCGGCTTCCGGCCCGGACCGCCGGCCTGGCCGCCATCGGCGGCTTCGCGTAACCGCCCTGCATCAAAGGGCTGTTGCGTCCTCGCCACAGTGTTTCAGCGAAGTCGCGGTACAGGCATGAGGCCGGTTGCCGGACTTTGTTCCGCTGCCCCATAGTCCGCCGCAGACCCAGGTGCGTCCGAAGCCGCCTTCTTGGCAATCGGGCGCTGCCTGCCTCAGGGGGGCAACGGGTCGTGGGAACAGCCGGGCGTGCCCGGCGCGTGAGGAGGATGGAATGCGCAAGTTACTTCTGGGCACGACCGCGGTGGTCGGTGCGGCGCTTCTCGCGCCGGCCGTCGCCGTGGCGCAGCAAGCCCCGACCGTTCGCGTCGGTGGTTATTTCCGCGCCTACTTCGGCTATACGCAGCAGACTGGCCAGGCACCGACCAACGTCTCGATGAACGCCCAGAACGGCGGCGCGAACGATGCGAACAGTGCCGTTGGCAACACCAACCAGTCCGCCCGCCTCGGCAAGACCGACATCTCGACCGACGCCGAAATCCATGTCTTCGTCAACGGCAAGACGGCCAATGGCCTGACCTACGGCGCCGTGGTCGAGATGCAGTTCGACTCGGCGGAAGGCTCGGTGCGTGGCGGCGCCCGCCGCGCTGTCCAGAGCAAGACCACCGCGGCCATCGACGAGATGTACGCCTTCATCGCCTCGCCGACCCTCGGCCAGATCCGCTTCGGTGACGAAGACGGTCCGTTCGGCGGCCTGATGAACACCGGCTGGGTGTCCAACTTCGGTACCGGCGGCGTCTTCGGCGACTTCGAGAGCTTCGTGACCCGCCCGACCCGCACCGGCACCACCCCGGGCGGCGTCGGCGACAACTCGAAGATCGTCTACCTGTCGCCGCAGTTCTTCGGCTTCGACGTCGGCGTCTCCTACGCGCCGAACGAGGGCGAGGGCGAAGACACGGGCTGCTTGAACAGCTTCGCCAGCACCAACTGCGACCGCGTCACGGCGATCACCAACCCGCAGGGCAATGGCCGTTCGCACGACATGCCGGGCCGGCGGAACGAGGTGCAGTGGATGGCGCGCTGGCGCGGGTCGCTGGCCGGCGTCGGCCTCTCGGCCTCTGTCGGTGGCATGCACTCCCAGGTCATCAAGAACATCGACCTGGCCGGCAACATCAACCGCAACCTGCGCAACCCGGAAGTCTACCAGGCCGGCCTGCAGGCGACGTACATGGGCTTCACCCTGGGTGGTGGCTACATGTTCGGCAACACCAACTTCTTCTACATCCCGACCCTTCGTGGCTCGAAGGACATGTCGCAGATCTTCGGCGGCCTGTCCTACACCGCCGGTCCGGTCAGCATCGGCGCCAACATGTACTCCGGCCAGTACTCGGGCAGCGATGCCAACCCGCGCGGCCAGCGCCGCTGGGCCTACTCCATCGGCGCCAACTACCGCCTGGCCCCGGGCCTCGACCTGGTCGCCGAATATGTGCGCCAGGAGTTCAAGGAGCCGGGCACGCCGCAGCAGGGCTTCACCGCGGCAAACGCAGCTCCGGGCAACGACCTCCGCGACCGTGCGTCGGCGAACGTGTTCCTCACCGGTGTCCGCCTGGCGTTCTGATCCGCCAGGAAACTCCATGGGGCGGGGCGGCGGAGCGATCCGCCGCCCCGTTTCCATTCACGCTCTTGCGGCTTCCGCCTGATCGGGCTTAACCGATCCCCGTCCTACGGTGGTCAAGCAAGCCATGAAGCACCTTTTCCTTGCCGCCTGCACGGTTCTGCCGCTGATGGCCGGCTGTTCCGCCGAGAATCGTCGGCTGGTGCAGAACGACGAATATGGCGACTGGCGGGGGTCCTCCGTCCGCAACCGCCCGTCCGGGGCCTCCTCCGGCCTGGTGATCTTCGGTGTCGACAAGGAACGCCAGGAGCGGGAAGCCGCCGCCGCCGGCGGCGGGAGCGGGCTTGCGGTGAACGCCTATCTCTGGCGCGCCACCCTCGACACCCTCGCCTTCATGCCGCTGGCATCGGCTGATCCCTTCGGTGGCACCATCATCACCGATTGGTACGCCCCACCAGCCTCGCAGAACGAACGCTTCCGCGCCCAGGCCTATGTGATGGGCCGCCAGCTCCGCTCGGATGGCGTGCGCGTGCAGGTGTTCCGCCAGGTGCAGGAACGCGGCCAATGGGTCGACGCGCCGGTCTCCGCCGCCACCAACTCCGAATTCGAGGACAAGGTGCTGGCCCGCGCACGCGAGCTGCGGAGCCAGTCCGCGGCGCGCTGAGGCGGCGCCCGGATCGGATCACGGACCGGCCTGAGCGCTCCAGCGCTCGGGCGCCCGCGTAAGATCTCCGGCAGGCGTCCGTCAGCCCAACCCCGCCCGTACCACCACCAGTGCCGCCAGCCCGGCCAGCAAACCCGGCAGCAGCCGCCCGCGCAGCAGTCTCCAGGCCAGCAGCCCCGCGCCAAGCCCGGCCAGCCTTGCCCCCAGCGGCACCCCCGCCAGCGCCCCGACCGGCGCCACCACCGCCAGGGCGACGAAGGCCGCAAGCGTCGCCTGACTGACCGCCGCCGCCCATTGCACCAGCCAATGCCGTGGCCCGAGCGCGCCTGCCACGGCCAGCCCCATGGCCCGCAGCGCCAGCATCGCCGCCGCGGTCAGCAGCAGCGCGAGGTCAGCGGCCATGGCGGCCAAGCAGGAAGGCCATCGTGCCGCCCAGCAGCCCGGCCGCCAGCAGCCCCCAGGCCGGGGGCAGCAGCAGGGCCAGCGGCGCCGCGGCCACACCGCAGAGGATCGCTCGGCGCGGCCCCGCCACGCCAAGGTCGGCCGCCATCAGCAGGGCAAAGTACAGCGGATTGGCGAAGACCAGCGCCGCCAGCGTCGTCGGCCCCAGCAGCGGCGCCGCCAGGAATCCGGCCGCCGTCGCCAGCCCCGCCACCATCCAGGACACCAGCGCGAAGCCGAGGAACCAGCTCAGCCGCCGCTCCGGCGCCAGCCCCGGCAGCACCCGCATCGCCGCCGCCCAGGGGGTGATGGCGATGAAGGGCAGCGCCAGCCAGCGCCGCCAGCCCAGAGGGCCAAGCCAGGGGGCCAGCGCCAGCGCCATCGGCAGGAAGCGCGCATTCGCCGCCGTCGCCCCCAGCACCGCCGGGACGACCGGCCCCGCCACGGCGCCGAGCAGCACCACCTGCCCGGCCATACCATAGACCAGCAGGGAGGCGCCGATTGCCCAGCCCAGCCCCAGGCCGCTTGCCGCGACCGCGGCGCCGAAGGCGAGGAAGGTGACGGCCATGGCGATCGCCGGGGCGCCGAGGGCGGCGGCGGCGCCAGGGCGCAGGGGGATGAGGTACCGCATGCGAGGCGGCGCATCCTGCCACGCCGGGCCGGAAGCGCCATCCGTGCGGCGGATGCCGCGGATCGGTTCTGCGCATTGGCGCCGCGGCGGAGCGAGGCGGAGGATGCATCTCACCCTCCTCTCCCCCATCTGGAGTGCCCGCCATGACCTCTGGCACCGCTTCCCATCCGCCCTTGCGGGACATGCGGCTGACCACCGGCGCCATCACCTGGTTCATCGGCTTCGTGGTCGCGCTGGAATTCGCGCTCAGCCACCTGGTCTAATGACACCTGATCTGTTGGCGCCGGCAGGTTCCCGCCGGCGCCCATTCGGGCTAGGCTGGGTAGGTGTCCGCCGTCCTGCCTTTCTGGAAGACCAAGCCGCTGCACGGCATGAGCCGCGCGGAATGGGAAAGCCTTTGCGATGGCTGCGGCCGATGCTGCCTGCACAAGCTGCGCGACGAGGATACCGAGCGGCTGGCCTTCACCGAAGTCGCCTGCCGGATGCTCGACACCCATTCCTGCCAGTGCAAGGACTACCCCAACCGCAAGCGGCATGTGCCGGATTGCGTCAAGCTGACCCCGGCCAAGGTGGCCCAGGTGGACTGGCTGCCGCCCTCCTGCGCCTATCGGCTGGTGGCCGAGGGGCGCGACCTGTTCTGGTGGCACCCGCTGGTGTCCGGCGATCCGGAGACGGTGCATAGCTCCGGTGCCTCGGTGCGCGGTCGCGCGGTGCCGGAACGCGAGGCCGGCGCGCTGGAAGACCATGTCGTCCGCTGGCCCGGCATGTGGCCGAAGGCGCGGCAACCGAAGCCCCCTGCTGAGATCCCCGAAGGAAACGCAGCCCCATGAAAAACGCGCTGTTCGGTGGCGTGAACGCCGCCGTGCTCACCGCCATGAAGCCCGACCTCTCGCCCGATCCGGACCGGATGGCGGCGCATGCGAAATGGCTGCTGGCGAATGGCTGCAACGGCCTCGGCGTGCTCGGCACCACCGGGGAGGCCAACAGCTTCGGCCTGCATGAGCGGAAGGCGATCCTGGAAGGGCTGATCGCCCGCGGCATCCCGGCCGGGGCGATGATGCCCGGCACCGGCTGCGCCAGCCTGACCGACACGGTGGAGCTGACCCTGCATGCCAAGGCGCAGGGCTGCCGCGGCGTGCTGGTGCTGCCGCCCTTCTACTACAAGAACCCCTCCGACGATGGGCTCTTCGCCTATTTCTCCGAGGTGGTGAACCGGGTCGGCGGCGGCATCGCGCTCTATCTGTATCACTTCCCGCAGCAATCGGCGGTCCCCTTCAGCCTCGACCTGATCGGCCGGCTGCTGAAGGCCTTCCCCGGCGTCATCAAGGGGGTGAAGGACAGCAGCGGCGTCTACGCCAACATGAAGGCGATGGCCGACAACTTCGCCAAGGACGGGTTCGAGGTCTATTCCGGCTCGGACGAGTTCCTGCAGCAGATGCTGGCCGATGGCGGCGCGGGCTGCATCACCGCGGCCTCCAACGCCAACAGCCATTGGGGCGGCATCGTCTATGCGAAGCGCACCGGGGCCGAGGCCGACAAGGCGCAGGCGGTGCTGAACGCCACCCGCAAGGCGGCGACCAGCGTCGCGCTGATCCCCGGGCTGCGCGAGATCATCGCCCGCTCCACCGGAGATGACGGCTGGCGCACCATCCGCCCGCCGCACCTCAAGCTGGACAAGGCGCAGGCCGATGCGGTCTGGGCCGCCTGGCAGGCCGCCGGGGCGCTGCCGCTGCCGGGGCTGGCAGTGAAAGCCGCGGCGGAGTGAGCGGAGCTGGCGGCTTCACCGAGCCGCTGCGCTGCCGGGAGCCGGCGACCGCGACCGTGCAGGTGGATACCGGGCACGTCCGGGTCACCCGCTGGGACTTCAACCCCGGCGCGGAGACGGGCTGGCACCGCCATGGCTGGCTCTATGTGGTGGTGCCGGTCACCGACGGCACGCTGCTGATCGAGTTGCCGGGCGGCCAGACCCTGACCGCCGAGCTGAAGGCCGGCGTCGCCTACAGCCGCGACGCAGGGGTCGAGCACAATGTGGTCAATGCCGGCGCCGCCCCCCTCTCCTTCGTCGAGACCGAGGTGAAGGGGCTGCCCGGCTGACCTGGGCGGCCTGAGGTAGGCCGACCGACCCTCTCGGCTGGTGGGACGCGCCGCCGCTCCAGGCACGACCGGGAGCGGCGTCCCGCGGGCGGGGACGCGCCACGGTAGTGTTTGCCGGCCGTTCCGCAACGAAGCGTGTCAAGCCGTTGCCGCCGACGGCCCCGAAGGTCCATCTTCCGGGTTATGGAATTGCGTGACGCTGAAACCGTGGCCCTCCCAGCGGGGGAGCTTGCCACAGCTCAATCCTGCCCGGTGCGCTGGCGCCGGTCCCGCCGCGCCCGGCGGGTCAGCCTGCGGATCGATGCCCGGGCCGGGGAGGTGGTGGTGACCCTGCCGCCGCGGGCCGGCCGCCGTGCCGGGATGGCGCTGCTGGCGACCCATGCCGCCTGGGTGATGGGAAGGCTGGCCGCCCTCGCCCCGCATATCGCGCTGGAGCCCGGTGCCGAGGTGCCGCTCGGCGGCGCACCGCATGTCATTCGCCATGTGCCGGATGCGAACGGCGAGGTCTGCCTGGCCCCTGGCGCCATACTGGTACCGGGCGAAGCCGAGGCGGTACCGGCGCGGACCGCGGATTTCCTCCGGGCGGAGGCGCAGCGGCGGATCCGCGTGCTGGCGGCGGGCCATGCCGCGCTACTTGGCGTCACCCCGCGCATGATCCGGCTGAAGGACACCCGCAGCCGCTGGGGCAGCTGCGCCCCGGACGGCACGCTGGCCTTCTCCTGGCGGCTGGTGATGGCGCCGGATTGGGTGCTCGACTACGTGGTGGCGCATGAGGTTGCCCATCTGAAGGAGCTGAACCACGGCGCGCGCTTCTGGACGCATGTGGAAAAGCTCACCCCCCACCGCGACGCCGCGGTGGAATGGCTCCGCACGAACGGGCCGGCCCTGCTGCGGGTGGGCTGACCTGGCGTCCGGCGTCCTTCCGCGGCAGGCGTGCCGAAGCGCCCATCGTGAGGGACCTCCCCCCACGAAAGCGCGCAGCGATGTCGTGGAGAGCGTCAGCGCGGCAGGAAGCCGACAAGCCGCTCCACCTCGGCGACGATCGGGTCGGCGATCGCCTCGGCCCGCTCGGCGCCGAGGCGCAGCGCCGCATCCAGCGCCGCGGGATCGCCGAGGAGCCGCGCCATCTCCCCCTGGATCGGCGCCAGATGCGCGACCAGCGCCTCGCACAGCACCTCCTTGAACGCGCCGAAGCCCTTGCCGCCATGCTCGCGCAGCACGTTCTCCGGCAGGGTGCCGCTGATGGCAGCGAGGATGCCGACCAGGTTGCGCGCCTCCGGCCGGGCCTCCAGGCCGTTCACCTGCTCCGGCAGAGGCTCCGGATCGGTCTTGGCGCGACGGATCTTGAGGGCGATGGCGTCATGGTCGTCGGTCAGGTTGATGCGCGACTGGTCGGAGGCATCCGACTTCGACATCTTCCTGGTGCCGTCGCGCAGCGACATGACACGCGCGGCGACGCCCTGGATCAGCGGGTCGATGTGCGGGAAGAAATCCACCCCGTAATCGTGGTTGAACTTCTCGGCGATGTCGTTGGCGAGCTCCAGATGCTGCTTCTGGTCGTCGCCCACCGGCACCAGCGTCGCCTTGTAGGCCAGGATGTCGGCCGCCATCAGGTTCGGATAGACATAGAGGCCGGAGGAGGCCGCCTCGCGGTCCTTGCCGGCCTTGTCCTTGAACTGCGTCATTCGGTTCAGCCAGCCGAGCCGGGCCACGCAGTTGAAGATCCAGGCCAGCCGGGTGTGCGCCTGCACATGGCTCTGCACGAACAGGATGCAGCGCCGCGGGTCCAGCCCGCAGGCGATCAGCGCCGCAGCCATCTCCCGCGTCTGGGTGGCGAGCTGCTTCGGATCCTGCCAGACGGTGATGGCATGCAGGTCGACGACGCAATAGATCGCGTCATGCGTCTCCTGCAGCGGCACCCAATTGCGGATGGCGCCGAGGTAGTTGCCGAGGGTCGGGATGCCGGAGGGTTGGATCCCGGAGAAGACGCGCTGCATGGCTGGTGTACCGGTTCGCTGGCTGCGACGGGGGTGATCCCCCGTGGCGGCCGGCAGGTCAAGCTTTCGCCGGCTTGCGCCGCCGGCGCAACAGACCGCGCAGTTCCCGCCAGTCCAGCACCCGCAGCAGGACGGCGGCGCCGAAGTAGCAGAGCATGCCGGCACCGATCAGCGCCGCCAGCGCGGCGAAGCGCCAGCCCGGCCCGGCCGGGAACAGCACGGCACCCAGGGCCAGCAGCACGCCGCCCATCAGCAGCGCCGCCAGCAGCAGCCGCGGCGCCCGCCGGCGCAGCCGCCGGTCGGCCAGGAAATGCCCCCGCCACCACAGCAGCGCACCCAAGGCCAGCGCATTCGCCCAGGCCGAAAGCGCGGTCGCCAGCGCCACGCCGACATGCGACAGCCATGGGGTGAGGATCAGGTTCAGCGCCAGGTTCAGCGCCACGGCGCCAAGCCCGACCTTCACCGGCGTCGCGGTGTCGCCGCGGGCGAAGAAGCCGGGGGCGAAGATCTTCACCAACACATAGGCCGGCAGGCCGATGGCATAGGCCGAGAGCGCCGCGGCCGTCGCCTGCGCCTCCGCCAGCCCGAAGACGCCGCGCTGGAACAGCACGGTGACGATGGGCTCCGCCGCCACCGCCTGGCCCACCGCCGCCGGCAGGCAGAGCAGCAGCGAAAGCTCCACCGCCCGATTCATGGTGCGGTGCGCCGAAAGGCTCTCGCCCGACCGCACCTGCCGCGACAGCAGCGGCAGCATCGCCGTGCCCACCGCCGCACCGATGACGCCGAGCGGCAACTGCCCCACCCGGTCGGCGTAGTAGAGGTAGGAAACCGCGCCGGCCGGCAGGAAGCTGGCGATGATGACGTCGATCGCCAGGTTGAGCTGGGTCACCCCGGCGCCGAGCACCCCCGGCACCATCTTGCGCAGCACCTGCCGCACCTCCGGCGCCAGCGACGGCAGCCTGAGGATGTGCAGCGCCATCCCCGCCCGCGCCGCGGCCCAGAGCACCAGGCCTAGTTGGACGGCGCCGGAGACCGTCACGCCCCAGGCCAGCGCATGCGCGGGGGTCGCCACGAAGGGCGTCAGCACCAGCAGCGCTGCCATGGACAGCAGGTTGAAGAAGATCGGCGCCGCCGCGGCGGCGGCGAAGCGGTCCAGCCCGTTCAGCACCCCGGAGACCAGCGCCGTCAGGCAGATCAGCAGCAGGTAGGGGAAGGTGATCCGGGTCAGTTCCACCGCCAGCGCGAATTTCGCCGGCTCGTCGGCGAAGCCCGGCGCCAGCACCCGCATGAGCTGCGGCATGGCCAGGATGCCGATCACCACCAGCAGGCTGAGCCAGAGGGTCATCAGCGCCGCCATGCGCTCCGCCAGCTGCTGGGCGACGCGCGGCCCCTGCACTGCCAGGGTCCCGGCGAAGGCGGGGACGAAGGCGGCGTTGAAGGCACCCTCCCCGAACAGTCGGCGGAACAGGTTGGGCAGCTTGAGAGCGACGAAGAAGGCGTCCGCCATCGGCCCGGCGCCGAGCCGGGAGGCGATCAGCATGTCGCGTGCGAAGCCGAGAATGCGGCTGGCCATGGTCCAGCCGCCGACGGTGAGGACGCCTTTGAGCATCGGCGCGGTCTAGAGCAGAACGGCGACCACGGCGAGGCACCGTAAGGTGTTTCGCTTCGGCTGGCGTCCTGCGGCATCTGCGGCGGTCATGCACCCGCTCGCCCCGCATCGCTACCTTCGCCTTCTCCGCCACCGGGCGCGGCGGGAGGCCGCGCTGCGCAGCTGGGTGCGCAGCAGCGAGGTGGGGGTGGTGGTGCTCGCCACCCTGACCGGGGCCGGCGTCGGGGTGCTGGCCTGGGGCATGGGCGCGGCGGCGCATGGGTTGCAGCGGCTGCTCTACGGGCTGGGGCCGGAGGCGCGGCTCTCGACCACCACCTTCCTGCCGAGCTGGCGGCTGCTGCTGGTGCCGGTACTGGGCGGGCTGGCGCTGGCGCTGCTCAACTGGGCGATCGCCCGCTGGCGGGCGAAGCCGCCGGTCGACCCGATCGAGGCGAATGCCCTGCATGGCGGCCGGATGTCGCTTTCGGATGCGGTGGTCGTGGGGGCGCAGACCGTGGTGTCGAACGGCTTCGGCGCCTCGGTCGGGCTGGAGGCGGGCTATGCCCAGGCCGGCGGCGGCCTTGCCTCCCGCCTCGGCGCCGCCTTCTCGCTGCGCCGCGGCGACCTGCGGATCCTGGTGGGCGCCGGCACCGCCGGGGCGATCGGCGCCGCCTTCGACGCGCCGCTGACCGGCGCCTTCTACGCCTTCGAACTGGTGATCGGCACCTACAGCATCGGCGCGTTGTTCCCGGTGGTGGCCAGCGCGGTCACCGCCGTGCTGGTGGCCCGCAGCCTTGCCGCCCACAGCGTCCAGGTTGAGGCGTTAGTGCCGAGCGTGATCGACACCTCGGCCTATCCGCTGGCGCTGGCTGTCGGCGCCCTGTGCGGCCTCTCGGCGATCCTGCTGATGCGTGGGGTCGGGCTGGCCGAGGCAGGGCTGGCGCGGCTGATCCCTTCCCCGATGCTGCGGCTGGCGGTGGGCGGGCTGGCGGTCGGGACCCTGGCCCAGGTCTCGCCGGTGGCGCTTTCGGCCGGGCATGGCGCGCTGCACCTGACGCTGGTGACGGAGGCGCCGGCCTGGCCGGTGCTGGCGCTGCTGCTGGTGAAGGCGCTGGCCTCCATCCTGTCCATCGGCAGCGGCTTCCGCGGCGGGCTGTTCTTCGCCTCGCTGCTGATCGGCGGTCTGGGCGGCAAGCTGTTCGCCGCGCTGCTGGCGCTGCTGGACCCGCCCGGGCCCGACCCGCTGCTGATGGTGCTGGTGGGGATGAGCGCCTTCGGGGCGGCGGTGATCGGCGCGCCGCTGGCGATGACCTTCCTGGCGCTGGAGACCACCGGCAGCCTGGCGGTCACCGGGCTGGTGCTGGCCTCGGTCGCGGTCTCCGGCCTGATCGTCCGGCGGCTGTTCGGCTATTCCTTCGCCACCTGGCGCTTCCACCTGCGGGGGGAGTCGATCCGCAGCGCGCATGACATCGGCTGGATCAACGACCTGACAGCGGCGCAGCTGATGCGGCGGGACGTGGCGCAGGTGCCGCAGGACATCGACCTGGCCAGTTTCCGCCGCGCCTTCCCGCTCGGCGCCACGGCGCGGGTCGTGGCGGTGGATGCGGCAGGCTGCTACGCCGGGCTGGTCTCGGTGCCCGAGGTCCATGCTGCGCCGCCCGAGGTCACCTGCCTGGCGCCGCTGCTGCACCATCGCGGCACGGTGCTGCTGCCGGGCATGAATGCGCGCGACGCCATGGCCGCCTTCGGCCTCGCCGAGGCCGATGCGCTGGCGGTGGTGGAGCCGGCCAGCCACCGGCCGGTCGGGCTGCTGACCGAGGCCCATCTGCTCCGCCGCTACGGAGAGGAAGTGCAGAAGCGCCGGCGCGAGGAAAGCGGGCTCTGGTCCGGGACCGGTTGAGCTACTCCTGCGCCAGCCCGCCCGAGGCGTCGCGGCTGCCCTTGCCGGTGGCCTGGTCCGGACTTTGGCCGGCGGCCTCCGCGCCGCTGTCGTCCGGCTTGCCCTTGACCGGGATGTTCACCGGCCCGCCCGGAGCCTTGGCGTCCGTGCGGTTCACACCGGTTGCGCGTTCGGCCTCCGGGTACTGGTGCTCGGGGGATTTGTCGCGGGGCGGGGCCTTGGGGCCGTCGGCGGTGGTGCGGCTGCTGACGGTGTCCTCGTAATCGGCGCCGGCGCCGGGGAAGGGGGGGTCGGGCTTGCGGTCGGCTGGCATGGCGGTCTCCCGTGGCATGCCACAGGGAACGCGCCGGCAAAGCCCAGGGTTTACGCCCGGTCCGCCGCCGCCCGCGCCGCCACCGCGACCGAGCCGCCGCCATCCGCCGCCGGCGGCGCCAGCGCCGCTTCCATCGCCACGCGCAGGCTGGCCAGCTTGCGCTCGTTCTCCACCTTCAGGCCGAAGACATCCTTCACGTAGAAGACGTCCACCGCCCGCACGCCATAGGTGGTGATATGGGCGGAGGCGATCTGCAGCCCCTCGCCGCTGATCGCTGCGGTCACGTCATGCAGCAGCCCCGGCCGGTCGCGGCCGTTCACCTCGATGACGGTGTGGGTGTTGCTGGCGTGGTTGTCGAAGACCACCCGCGGCGGCACCGTCACCG
The DNA here is from genome assembly GCF_014283215.1 of Siccirubricoccus deserti. Lineage (GTDB taxonomy): Bacteria > Pseudomonadota > Alphaproteobacteria > Acetobacterales > Acetobacteraceae > Siccirubricoccus > Siccirubricoccus deserti. The sequence continues at coordinate 251,649 of NZ_JACOMF010000002.1, read as the reverse complement.
CCCGCAGCCGGGCCGGCTCCCGCCGCACCTTGCAGATCTCCTCGCGCAGCCTGAGCCGGCCGGACAGCGCCTGCTCCACCAGCACCGAAAGCCGGGCCAGCCGGTGCGGCGCATCGAAGGCGCCGCCGGCGGCGTCCTGCACCCAGAAGGTGTCGAGCGCCATGCCATTGGTCAGGGTGTGGATGCGGGCATCGACGATGCTGGCCCCGGCCACCGCCAGGGCGCCCGCGATCCGGCTGAAGAGGCCTGGATGGTCGGCGGCATAGACCGTGATCTCGGTGACGGCGCGGCTTTCGAGCACCCGGGTGCGCACCGTCAGCGGCGCGTTGCTCGCCTCCGCCTCGCGGATCAGCGCGGCATGGCGGGCATGGGTGTCGGCGTCGAAGGAGAGCCAGTAGCCGGAATAGCCGCGGGCGAGGAAGGCGTCCCGCTCGGCTGCCGGCCAGGCGGCGAGCATGGCGGCGGCGGCATCGCGGGCACGGGCGACGCGCACGTCGCGCTCCGGCACCGAAAGCCCGCCGGCCAGCACTTCCGCCACCCGCCAGTAGACCTCCCGCAGCAGGGTGGCCTTCCAGCCGTTCCAGACCTTGGGGCCCACCGCCCGCATGTCGCAGACGGTCAGCACCAGCAGCAGCCGCAGCCGTTCCGGCGATTGTACCAGGTCGGCGATGTCGAGGACGGTCTTCGGGTCCTCGATGTCGCGCTTGAAGGCGGTCTGGCTGACCAGCAGGTGGTGCAGGACGAGCCAGGAGACGGTCTCGGTCTCCTCCGGCGTCAGGCCGAGCCGCGGGCAGAGCTCGGTGGCGATGCGGGCGCCGAGTTCCGAGTGGTCGCCGCCGCGGCCCTTGGCGATGTCGTGCAGCAGCGCCGCCATGTAGAGCGCGCGACGCGATTGCAACTGGCCGATCAGCTCGGAGGCGACCGGCGCCACTTCCACCAGCTCGTTGCGCTCGACCTGCTGCAGCACGCCGATCGCCTCGATGGTGTGCTCGTCCACCGTGAACACATGGTAGGTGTCGAACTGCATCAGCCCGACGATGCGCGCCCAGTCGGGGATGAAGCGGGAGAGGAACCCCGTCTCGTTCATCAGCCGCAGCCATTGCGCCGCGTCCTTGCCGGTCAGCAGGTCGAGGAACAGCGTATTGGCTTCGGACTGGTCGCGCAGCGCGGTCGCGTGGTGGGCGTTGCGGATCAGCGCCCGGATCGCCAGCGGGTGGATCTCCAGCTTGCGGTCGCGCGCCGCCTTCAGGATCCGCAGCATCAGGATCGGCTCGCGGGAGAAGTCGCGGTTCGGCGGCGCCGCCACCAGCTTGCCGTCGGCGAAGGCCAACCCCGCCTCGGCCAGCGCCGCATCGCCATGGCGGCGGGTGGCGGGGGGGCCGAGCGCCGCGCGCTCGATCGCCGGCTCCAGCACCCGGGTCAGGCGGAGCACGTCGCGCACCGTCAGGAACAGGTGCTTCATGAAGCGCTCGACGCCGTCCTGCCGGCCGCGCGGGGTGTAGCCCATGCGGGCGCCGACCACCGGCTGGAAGTCGAAGGTCAGCCGCTCCTCGGCCCGTCCGGCGACGTAGTGCAGGTGGAAGCGGACGGTCCAGAGGAAGTTCCAGGCCCGGCGGATGGCCCGCGCCTCATGCTCGGTCAGCAGGCCGCCGCCGGGGCTGTCGGCGCCGACCAGCTCCGGCATGCGCTGGGTGTTGAAGGCGTAGCGCGCCAGCCAATAGAGGGTCTGCAGGTCGCGCAACCCGCCGCGGCCTTCCTTCACATGCGGCTCGACCAGATAGGGGCTGTCGCCGTAGCGGGCATGGCGGCCGGCCCGTTCCGCCCGCTTGGCAGCGAGGAAGGGACCGAGCCCACGCTCCTGCCGGGTGCGGTGGAAGACTTCGAGGAAACGTTCGAAGACCGGGCGGTCGCCGACCAGGAAGCGAGCATCGACCAGGGCGGTGAGCACGGTGGTGTCCCGCCCGGCTTCCTCCATGCAGTCGCGGATGGAGCGGGTGGCATGGCCGACCTTCAGCCCGAGGTCCCACAGCAGGTAGAGCACGAACTCCACCATGCGCTGCACCCGCGGCCCGGCGGATTGCTCGGTGAGGAACAGCAGGTCAATGTCGGAATAGGGCGCCAGCACGCCGCGGCCGTAGCCGCCGGTGGCGACCAGGGCGAAGGGCGGCTCGGCCTCCTCCGCCGGGTTGCGGGGCGGGACCATGGCCACGGCATAGGCGTGGATCGCCTGCATCAGCCCGTCGGTCAGCGCCGCCAGCCAGCGGGCGGAGGCGAGACCGGAGAGCTCCTGCGCCTCGAAGGCGTCCTGCACCCGAAGCTGGATCCGGCCGAGGTGGCGGCGGAGCAGGTCGAGTGCCGCCTCCCGGCGGATCGGCGAGCCATCGGGCGCGCCGGTGAGTTCCGCGATCAGGTCGGGGATCACAGAAGGTGCATCGGCCAGCGCGGTGGAGCGCTGGGCCGTCGCCCTGGCGGGAAATGCGGCCGCGGATGTCATTCCCCCCAGCCTAGCCCGGCTCATCGGTTGTTGACAGCACCATTGAGCAACGCCTGCAACCGATACAGCGTCTGTTGCGCTTCCCGCGGCGAAACCGTGTCCGGATCGATCGCCGCGAGCGCCTCCAGCGCCGGGTGCTGGGGGACCGGATCCGTGGGCGCGGCCGGTCCCGCCGGTGGCCGGGCGAACAGCGGCAGCTCCTCGGACAGCGGATCGAGGCCGCGGGCGCGGGCCTCCAGCGCTTCCAGCACCTGGGCGGCGCGGGCCAGCACGACACGGGGAACGCCGGCGAGCCGTGCCACATGCAGCCCCCAGCTTCGCTCCGCCGCGCCCGGGCCGACGCTGTGCTGGAACACCACCTCGCCCTTCCACTCCTTCACCCGCATGGTGGCGAGGGTCAGTTCGGGCAGCTTGCCGGCCAGCGCGGTCAGCTCATGAAAATGGGTGGCGAAGATCGTCCGGCAACGGGTGCGGTCGTGCAGCGCCTCCAGCACCGCCCAGGCGACCGCCAATCCATCCCAGGTGGCGGTGCCGCGGCCGACCTCGTCCAGCACCACCAGCGACCGCGGCCCGGCCAGGTTGAGGATGGCCGCCGTCTCGGCCATCTCGACCATGAAGGTGGAGCGCCCGCCGGCAATGTCGTCGGCGGCGCCGACGCGGGAGAACAGCCGGTCGACCAGCCCGAGCCGCGCCGCCTCCGCCGGGAGGTAGAAGCCGGCCTGGGCCAGCACGGCGAAGAGCGCGTTCTGCCGCAGGAAGGTGGATTTGCCGGCCATGTTCGGCCCGGTGAGCAGGCAGATCCGCCGGCCTGGCGACAGGTCGCAGTCGTTGGGCACGAAGGCGCCGGCCCGGTTGCGCGCCAGGGCGGCGGCGACCACCGGATGGCGGCCGCCGGTGATGCAGAACTCCGGCCGCTCGGTCAGCTCCGGCCGGCACCAGCCGCCCTCGGCGGCCAGCTCGGCGGCAGCGGCGTGCAGGTCGATCTCGGCCAGCGCCTCGGCCGCCGCGGTCAGGCCGGGGGCAGCGGCCAGGCAAAGCTCGCGCAGATGCCGGGTGATCCGCTTCTCCCGCCGCGCCGCCTGGTCGGCGGCCTCGGACAGGCGGCGGTCGAGGTCGGCCAGGGCGGCGCAGGTGAAGCGATGGCCATTGGCCATGGTCTGGCGGTGGATTGGGGCGAAGGCGCCCGTCGCGGTGGCCGGCGCCTCGCGCAGCAGCTTCTCCCCGGCCGCCGCCGGCAACTCGGCCAGATAGCCGAATTGCTGGTGGTGGCGGACCTTCAGCGCGGCGACGCCCCAGGCCTGGGCGAGGTCGAGCTGCAAGGCGGCGATGGCGCCGCGGGCATCGTCGCGCAGCCGCCGCAGCGCATCCAGCTCGCCATCATAGCCGGGGGCGATGATACCGGGGTCGTCGAGCCGGGCGGGCAGGCTCTCGGCCAGGGCGCGCGCCAGTTCGGCGCCAGGGTCGGGGGAGGGGCGCAGGGCGCGGCCGGCGGCGGCCAGCAGCGGCGGGATGGCGGCGAGGCCGCCGGGGTGCTCCAGCGCCTCGGCGATGGCGGCGGCGCGGGCGAGGCCGTCACGGACGGCGGCGAGGTCGCGCGGCGCAAAGCGGTCCAGGGAGAGCCGGGCCAGCGCCCGCGCCACGTCCGGCGCGCCCTTCAGGCGGGCGCGGATGGCGGCGCGCAGCGGCGTGGCGGCCAGCAGCGCCGCCACCGCGTCGTGCCGGGCGGCGATCGGCTCGACCTCGGCCAGCGGCGCGCCGAGCCGGGCGGCCAACGCCCTCGTGCCGGCGGCGGTCACCGTGCGGTCCACCGCGCCCAGCAGGCAATCCTGCGTACCACCGCGCTCGGCGCGGAGGATTTCCAGGCTGCGCCGGGTCGCCGCGTCCATCTGCAGCACGCCCTGGCCGCCGCGCGGCACCGGCCGCGACAGATGCGGGAAGGCGTCCTTCTGGGTGGCGCGGAGATAGTCGATCGCCATGGCGGCGGCGGCGATCTCGGCCGGGTGATATTCGCCGAAACCGTCCAGGGTGGCGACATGATAGGCCTCGGCGACGCGGCGGGCGGCATCGCGCGGCGGTGCCGTCGCCACCGCCCCGGCAAGGCCGAGCGCCGGCGGAGCCAGGATCTCGGCGGGTTCCAGCCGGGCCAGCAGGGCCGGAAGGTCCTCCGCCGCCAGCACCTCGGTCTCGAAAGCGCCGGTCGAGATGTCGAGCCAGGCGGCGCCGAGCCGTTCCGCATCGGGGGCGAGGGACAGCAGCCAGGCAGGGCGGGCGGCCTCCAGCAGGCTGTCCTCGGTGATGGTGCCCGGGGTGACCAGGCGCACCACCTCCCGCCGCACCGCGCTGGCCTTGCGGCGCTTGGCTTCCTCCGGGGTTTCCATCTGCTCGGCGATGGCGACGCGGAAGCCGCGCCGGATCAGCCGGGCGAGGTAGCCCTCATGGCTATGCACCGGCACGCCGCACATGGCGATGCGCTGGCCCTGGTGCTCCCCGCGGTAGGTCAGGGCGATGTCGAGCGCCCCGCTGGCCGCCTCGGCATCGGCGAAGAACAGCTCGAAGAAGTCGCCCATGCGGAAGAACAGCAGCGCATCCGGGTGCTGCGCCTTGCAGGCGAACCATTGCGCCATGGCGGGCGAGGCGCCCTCGGCGGAGGGCAGCGGCGGGGCGGCGGTCTGATCCATGGCCCCTACCTAGCCTGCAAGCGGCCCTGACGTAATCGTCCGGGGCGATGCAGCAGCCTTCGCCGATGCGAAGCAGCCTCCTTCCCGAACCCTCGCGCGGCTGCGATGCTGGACGGTACGTCGGGCGGCGGCAGTGCATCGCCCAGGGATCGGGTCGAGGGAACGCGGGAATGGACGACGGTCGCAACGGAACCATGCCGGCCGATGGGCGCACCGCCCGCGTCACGCCGGAGGAAGCGCTGGCCATGCATGCCGAGGGACGCCCCGGCAAGCTTGAGATCCGCCTGACCAAGCCGCTGATCACCGCCCGCGACCTCAGCCTCGCCTATTCGCCCGGCGTCGCCGAGCCCTGCCTGCACATCCATCGCGACCAGACGCTGGCCTATGACTACACCTCGAAGGGCAATTTCGTCGCCGTGGTGTCGAACGGCACCGCGGTGCTCGGCCTCGGCAACCTCGGCGCCATCGCCTCCAAGCCGGTGATGGAGGGCAAGGTCGCGCTGTTCAAGCGCTTCGCCGATGTGGACGGCATGGACCTCTGCATCGACACCGAGGACGTGGACGCGATGATCAACGCGGTCCGCTACCTCGGGCCGAGCTTCGGCGGCATCAATCTTGAGGACATCAAGGCGCCCGAGTGCTTCATCATCGAGCAGCGGCTGCGCGAGCTGATGGACATCCCGGTGTTCCACGACGACCAGCACGGCACGGCGATCGTCGCCGCGGCCGGGCTGATCAACGCCGCGCACCTGACGGGGCGCGACCTGGCGACGACAAGGCTGGTCATCAACGGCGCCGGCGCCGCCTCCATCGCCTGTGCCGAGCTGCTGCGGGCGATGGGCATGCGGCCCGAGAACATCATCATGTGCGACACCAAGGGGGTGATCTGGCGCGGCCGCACCGAAGGCATGAACCAGTGGAAGTCGGCCCATGCGGTGGAGACCTCGGCGCGCAGCCTGACCCAGGCGCTGGAAGGCGCCGACGTCTTCTTCGGGCTTTCGGTCAAGGGCGCGGTGACCCAGGACATGGTCCGCGCCATGGCCGACAAGCCGATCATCTTCGCCATGGCCAACCCGGACCCGGAGATCACGCCGGAGGAGGCGAAGGCGGCGCGGCCGGACTGCATCGTGGCGACGGGGCGTTCGGACTACCCGAACCAGGTCAACAACGTCCTCGGCTTCCCCTTCATCTTCCGCGGCGCCCTCGACGTCCGCGCCAGCACCATCAATGACGCGATGAAGATCGCCGCCGCGCGGGCGCTGGCGCTGCTGGCGCGGGAGGATGTGCCGGAGGAGGTCAACACCGCCGGCGCCGGCAAGTCGCTGCGCTACGGGCCGGAATACATCATCCCCAACGCCTTCGACCCGCGGCTGATCTCCCGCGTGCCGGTCGCCGTCGCCAAGGCGGCGATCGAAAGCGGTGTCGCCCGCAAGCCGATCACCGACCTGCCGCGCTATGCCCGGACCCTGGCGGCGCGGCTCGACAGCACCGCCAATGCGCTGGAGCTGATCACCGAGCGGGTCCGCGCCAACCCGCGCCGCGTGGTCTTCGCCGAGGGCGAGGAGGAGAAGGTGATCCGCGCCGCCATCGCCTTCCACAACGCCGGCTACGGCACGCCGGTGCTGGTGGGACGGGAGGACCGGATCAACGCCACCTGCCGTGCCATCGGCGTGCCGCTGCCGGACGGGATCGAGATCCGCAACGCCCGCAACTCCGACAGCAACCTGCGCTATGCCGAGTACCTGTATGGCCGGCGGCAGCGGGAAGGCTTCCTGTTCCGCGACTGCCAGCGGCTGGTCAACCAGGACCGCAACGTCTTCGCCGGCTGCATGCTGGCGCTGGGCGATGTCGATGCGGTCGTCACCGGCCTGACCCGCAGCTATTCGGTGGCGCTGGAAGGCATGATGGCGGCGATCGACCCGGCGCCGGGCAGCCCGCTGTTCGGGTTGACACTGATGCTGGCGCGGGTGTCCGGCACCGTCTTCGTCGCCGACACCGCCATCCATGAGCGGCCGGATGCCGCCACCCTGGCCGAGATCGCGGTGCATTCGGCGGCGGCGGCGCGGCGCCTCGGGCATGAGCCGCGGGTCGCCTTCCTGTCCTTCTCGACCTTCGGCGACCCAAAGGGCTCGATCCCCGGCAGCATCCGCGATGCGGTGAAGCTGCTGGACGAGCGCCAGGTGGACTTCGAGTATGACGGCGAGATGGCCGCCGATGTCGCGCTCGATCCCGCGCTGCGGGCGCATCTCTACCCCTTCAGCCGGCTGACCGGGGCGGCCAATGTGCTGGTGATGCCGGGGCTGCACGCGGCGCATATCCTCACCCGGGCGACGCCGCGGCTGACCAGCGCCACCACCATCGGCCCGCTGCTGATGGGGCTGTCGAAGCCGGTGCAGATCGTGCCGATGGACGCCAGCGTGAACCAGCTGCTCGACATGGCCTGCCTCGCGGCGCATGCGGCGATCGGGAGGTAGTGTCCTGGCCGCGCGGCTCATCTTCACCATCGGCTATGGCGAGGCGACCCCGGACCGGGTGATCGCCACGCTGCGGGCGGCGGAGGTCACCACCCTGGTCGATGTCCGGGCCATCGCCAACAGCCGCAAGCCTGGCTTCTCCAAGACCGCGCTCTCGGCGGCGCTGGAGGCGGCGGGGATCGGCTATCTGCACCTGCGCCCGCTCGGCACCCCGGCGGCGGGGCGGGTGGCGGCGCGTTCTGGCCGGCCGGCCGAGATGCGACGCATCTTCACCGCCCATCTTGCCGGCACCGAGCCGCAGGCGGCGCTGGCCGGGCTGGCGGAGCGGGCGACGCGGGAACGGGTCTGCCTGCTCTGCCTTGAGGCCGATCCGGCAGCGTGCCACCGGACGCTCGTAGCGGAAGCAGTGGCAGCAGGGGTGCCCGGGGTGGTAGTGACGCATCTCCACCCCAGCTGAGGGTCCGCCATGCCACAATGCCTGCTGGTGCTGCACGCGCTGGAGGGGGTTGGCCCCGCCGCGCGCAAGGCCTTCTTCGATGCGATCTTCGAAGCCAGCCCGGAGCATTGGCCGCTGCATGCCGGCGCCACGCTGGTGGCCACCGGCCTCTCCCCCGCCTACCTCCGCGACCACCTGCGCCGGGCACTGAATGCCGAAGGCGCGCCGGAGCTGCTGCTGCTGGTCTGCCCCATCTCCGGCACCCCCGCATGGGCCGGGCTGCCGCCGGAGGGCGAGGCCTGGCTGCGGGAGGTGCTGGCGGAGGCGTGATTCCGCCCCTCCGCGATCCGCTCTATCCGGCGTAGCCCTCGACCAGCGCCACATCGCCCTCGCTCGCCTGCTGCCGCAAGGCGATCAGCGGAGCGTATTCGGGGCTGTCGTAGAAGGCGCGGAGGCTCGCCATGTCGGGGAATTCCAGCACCACCACGCGCTCGAACACCTTCGCCCCCTCCACCGGGGCGACCGCGCCGCCGCGGATCAGGTAGCGGCCGCCGAAGGCGGCGATCAGCGGTGCCACCTTCTCACGGTACTCGGCGAAACGCGCCGGGTCCTTCACCCGGATGTTGGCGAGCAGATAGGCGGCCATGTCCGTCCTCCCCTATTACAGCGGCCATGAATGCTGACGCATTTGAGGGCCGTTGTAATCCCGGGGACCGGTTCATTGACCGGTCCGCAGACCGTGGAGTGCCCACCAGAACCGGGCGCTTCCCGAGGCCATTCCGCGGCTTTGCTGCGGAAGGCATGCCAAAACGCCGATTGGGAGGGACCAGCAAGGCCCTCGCAAGGCTGCGAAGCGGTTTTGCGGGGAGCTCTCAATGCAGGAACCCCAGGAAGCCGCGCCCCAGCGCCTCCGCCCGCCCGTCCCGCGTCGCCTCCCAAAGCGGGTTGTCCACCGCCAGCCGCTGGCCGCCATCGCGCAACACCGGCCGGATCACCGCCCCGGCCCGCGCCGCGGTCTCCGGTCCCAGCAATTGCAGCGGGATGCGGAGGAAGATGCCCTTGTCGAAGCTGCCCTCGCCGAACCGGCCGTAGGATACGTTCGTCAGGGTGACGAAGCCGCCCACCTCGATCCCGCTGTCGAACCGGCGTCCGAGCTCCAGCGTGCCGCCCCAGTCGCCCGCCAGATAGCGCCCGGCGCGCACTATGCCGTAGAGGTTCCAGACCGGCAGGTCGGCATAGACCGCGGCATGGCCGGTGGTGACCGAGTGGTTGCGCACCGCCAGCCGCTGGCGGAACTCCCGCTGCACCACCCAGCCGAGGTCGAGCCCGAGGGCGAAGGGCCGGTCGGCCGGGCGCCACAGCACCTCGCCCTGTGCGCCGGTGAACATCGGCTCCAGCATCCCGGCGGTCAGCCGGGCGAAGACATCCGGCGCCGGGGTCCAGAGCCGTTCGCCGTAGAGCGTCGGGATCGCCGTCTTCCCCTCCTGCGCATAGCGCGCGAGGTCGCTACGGACATGCGGCAGCTGGCTGTCGGAGGGGGTCGCACGGTCGAGGTTGCCGCCCATGGCCTGGCTGACGCTGCCGGCCAGCGCATAGCCATCGCCCAGCCCAAGGCGCGCCCCGAAGGCCATGCCCGACTGCCAGCCGACCCCGATGCGCGGATCGCCGAGCTGCAGCGCCAGCCGGGGTTCCACCGCCCAGGTGAGCTGTGGCCAGGCGGCGCCGGTGCCGGGCGGGAAGCGCTCGGCCGTGGCCGGCAGCAGGGTCGTGGTGGCCAGCACCTCCTCGGCGCTGCCGTGGCCGGTGGTGGCGGCCTCCATCGCCTCCCGCAGTAGAACCGTGCGGGCGATGGGCACGCCGGCGCGATGCCATTCGATCCGGAGCAGTTCCACCTCCGGCGGCAGATGCGGCTGCGCCGCCCGCGCCACCCGGCCGGCGACCTGGGCGAGGCTGGCGTAGCGTCCGCCCTCGACCGCGATGCGTGCCTCCGTGCCGGTGATCCCCAGGCCGAGCGGGCGGAAGCCGGCACCCCGCAGCGCCGCCGCCAGCCCCGCCGCATCCGCCTCCGCCCCGGCCGGCCTCGGCGCCATGGGCGGCGGCGGCCGGCGCGGAAGTTCCGGCGGGTGCCGTGGATCCAGCCGCAGCGACAGCCGCAGCAGCAGGTCGGTGCCATGGACGAAGCTGACCCCGGCATCGACCCAGGGGTTGGGCTGCCATTGCAGCCCAAGGTTCAGCCGCGACGCCGCCTTCCCCCGCAGGCCGGTGGTGCGGGACGGGTAGCCGCCCCGCTCGTCGCGCAGCGCATCGCCGGACCATTCCAGCTTGGCGCGCAGCCCCTCGACCTCGCCCCAGGGGGTGGGCAGCGGCGGCAGGCTGTATTCGATGCCTCCGAACACCGCCGCCTCCCGCCCGTGGAACCAGGCGCCGAAGGCTGGCGTCCCACCCTCGCCGACCCGCCGCGACCGGTCGAGGAAGCGCCCTGACAGCTGCCCGAGCGGATTGCGCAAACCGCCACCGGTGCCGAGCCGCCCCCAGCCCAGGCCAAGCGTCAGGTCCAGCGCACCGAAGCGCTTGGAGGCGACGACATACTCGCCACCGTAGATCCCGGTACCGATCGCATCCTGCAGCCCCACCGCCAGGGCCGGGCGCCAGCGATCCTCCTCCCATAGCCGGAGCTTCACATCGAAGGCGCGGTCGGTGGTGGTACCGCTGCCGGCGGTGGCGTCCAGCCGCTCGGCCAGGCGGAAGGTGGTCTCCAGGAAAGGCAATGCCTGGAAATTCAGGAACCAGAAGCGCCGCTGATGCCGCAGCGCCGTCCCGGCCTCCAACGTCCCATCCGGCCGGAAGCGCGCATTGCGCATCTCCAGCAATCCAGCCCCGCCGTAATCACTGCCCGTCGCCGGCACCTCCTGCGCTGTCGCGGACAGCGTGAACAGGGTTGCGAATGCCAGGCCAAGGAGAGCTCTGCCCTCCCTGGACCCGCCCGCCGGGGACCGAACCGGTCCCCGGCCCCCGATGTGGATTTCATCGCTGCCCGGATGATCCCTTTGGGGGTCCTCCGGGCAGCGGTAAGTCGTGGACTCCGAGGGCCTTTTGGCCCTTGGCGAGGGGTCGAGGGGGGCGGCGCCCTCCTCGTCTTGCTCCCTCAGCCTACCGCCCACTCGACCGCACGATGACGGCCAGGGCGGCGCTGGAGAGGGCGATCTGCGACAGCACCTGGGTGACGTCGCGCAGCACGCCCCAGCCTTCGTAGGGTGAGGGGTCCTGTGGCACCACCACCACGCTACCGGGCGGGATCGGCGGCCCGCCGGCCTGCCAGGCGCCGAGGCCGGCGGGTGCCGACTGGCCATTGGGCAGCACCACGAAGGCCCGGCCGCCATCGGCGAAGCGTTGTTCGCCGCCGGCGGCGCGGACGTATTCGGCGGCCTTCCAGCCGGTGGCGAATTGCAGGCTGCCGGGGTTCAGCACGGCCCCGACCACCGTCACCTCATTCGGCCGCTTCGGCATGGCGACCAGGTCGCCCGGCTCCATCAGCACGTCGAGGTCGGGGCGGCCGGCCAGCACCACCGGGTTGGCCTCCACCACCATCCGTCCGGCGGCGCGGGTCTGCCGCAGGGTGGCCGCCAGCGCCTGGCCGGCGTTGACGGCGCCACCGAGGTCGGCCTGGCCGCGCAGCCCGGCCACCGCCTGGCCGGCCGCCACCTGCATCAGCCCCTGCTCCAGTTCCCGCGCGGTGCGCTGGAAGCCCTCCTGCTGGCGCTGCCGCACACTGTCGCGGCTGAAGACGGCGCCATAAGGGTAGGCCTGGGGGGTCAGCCCACCGGCCCGGGCGATGACCTCGGAAAGCCGCTCGCCGCGGCGGATGTCATAGATGCCGGGGCGGAGGAATTCGCCGACCAAGGTCACCGGCCCCAGGTCGCGGTCGCCGAAGCCGCGCGGCAGCCGCACCACGTCGCGCGGGGAGAGGCGGATGGCGGCGAAGTTCCGCGACCGCAGGTCGAGCAAGGTGCGCGACAGCGGCAGGGTGCTGCTCTGGTCGGACGGCTCGCGGGCGAATTCCACCGTGGAGAGGTCGGCGGTGTCGGTGGCGCCGCCGGCCGCCGCCAGCACCGCATCCAGCCCGGCGCCGTCGACGACGGGGAACAGCCCGGGCAGCCGCACTTCCCCGGTCAGCAGTACCGCCTGGTCGAGCAGGAAGGGCAGCAGCGTGGGGTAGTCGAGGAAGATCTGCGGGCAGGGCGCCCGGCCGAAATCCGGGAAGCCGGCGCTGCGGATATGGGCGAAGCGGCGGCGGGAGGCCTGGGCGGCAATGGTCACTTGCACCAGCGCCGGGCAATCCGGGCCGGCCAGGGGAGGCGTGGGAGCGGCAGGCGGCGCCAGCCCGCCGGGCATGCCGGCCGCGGGCAGGCCGAAGGACGTGCCCTGCGCTGTGGCGGGCTGCGTCGGCGGCGGCGCCAGTTCGGTCATTTCCGCCGCATCGCCGCGCAGCGCCTGCTGCACGCCGGGGCTGGCCAGCCACGCGACGTCCCGCTGGCCGAGCAGGATGATCTCGTCGCCCTCCTGCAGCGGCGCATCGGCCTGGCCGGTCAGCACCCGGCCGAGGTCGAAGGGATGGAAGCGGCGGGTGCGGTTGCGCGGGTCGGTCCGCCAGATGACGCCGAGCCTGGCATAGGGATCGGGGCGGACCAGCCGCGGGTCGGAGAGCAGGCCGCGCAGGGTCTGGCCACGGCCGCCGGCCGCCCGCAGCAATGGCGTCACCACATGGCCGGCCAGCCGCAGGTCCTGCGCCACCACGTCGGAGCCCGGTTCCACCCGCAGCGCATCGCCGCGGCGCAGCGGATCGCGCGGGCCGATCTCCCGCAGGCTGCGGCGGCCTTCGGCGTCCGTGGTCTGCAGCAGGAAGCGGTTGCCGCTCGGCCGCAGCGGGTCGCCAGCCAGCCGCAGCATGGCGGCGAGCGGTGCCTGGGCGGTGCCCGCGGGCAGCTCGTAGATGGCGGGCCGCGTCACCTCGCCGCCGACCGCAGCGACCGCGCCGAGCGGTGGCACCAGGATGCGCTCGCCCTCGCGCAACCGGAGGTCCGGCGTCGCCCCCTCCCCGGCGATGACCGGGTAGAGGTCGATGCTGCGGCGGCCGCCCGGCCCCTCCACCCGGATGGCGCGGAGCGAGCCGGTGCGGCGGATGCCGCCGGCGGCGACCAGCGCATCCAGTACGGAGGAAAGCGAGGTCAGCGCCTGCAAGCCGGGCCGCGCCACCTCCCCGCCGACGAAGACGCCGATCTGCCGGAGCTGGCCGAGCGAGACGAAGACCTCCGAGCCGCCGAGGTCGCGCTGCGCCCGTGCCTCCAACTCGCTGCGCAGCTCCCGCAGGGTGCGGCCGGCGGCGGGAACGGGCGCAGCTCCGGCACCAGCAGGGTGCCGTCGCGGCCGATGCGGAGGGTGAGGGTCTGCCGGACGCGGCCGCGGAAGGCCAGCACCACCTCGTCGTCGCGGCCGAGCAGGTAGTCCTCCGGCAGGATGCCGAAGCTCTGCCCCTGCGGCACGCCGCCACGCAGATTGTCGTAGCCGAATTGGCGAAGCGGCCGGGGGCTGCCGGGGTCGCGGGCGGCGAAGAAGGCCTCGGCGGGGGAAAGCGGCTCCTCCGGCCCTGGGGCATAGGCAGGTACTGCGAGCGGCGGTGGCGAGGGCGGAGGCTGGGCGGGCGGGCGGGTAGCGCCGCCGTCCAGGATGCGCTGCAGCATGTCCTGCTGGGTCAGCTGCGGCAGGCTCGGCAGCGGCAGGCCACCGGGCAGGGTTGGCGGCAGGGATGGCGCCGCGAGGTAGCCACCTGGAGTGCCGCCATGGGTCGCCTGCGCCAGCGCGCCCGGCGGGACCAGGGCAAGCGGCACCAGTAGCGCGGCCATCAGGCGATGGAGGATGGAGCGACCCGAACAGCGCCTCAGGACCAGATCCCCCGGGTGTATGACTTCACCACGATGTGAAGATCGCTTGCATCAATTCTTATTCAGATCATTATCGATAATGCAATGGAATATATTGCGCAGCTGCGCCTGGTAATCGATGCGGCCTGCCGCCTGGGCCCACAGCCGGTGCTGTTGGCGGCCTGGCACCAGGCGGTGCCGGCCCGGCTGCTGGCGCGCCGGGCGCTGCGCGATAGGCCCCTGCCGGCGGGGCCTTTCCTGCCGGCGCCGCCCTTCCCACCGCCGCCAGCCCTGTCCGCCGGTCATGCGGCGGCAGTGCTGGCCCGGGCGGCGGCGGTGGCGCCGGGCGATTGGCATGGACCCTTCGCGGCCGAGGCCCCGACCCTGGCGCTCGACCTGTTCGGCCCGGGCGACATCCGCCCGGTCTGGGAAGCCAGCCGTTGGGCGGAGCTGCCGCTGCTGGCGCAGGCGGCGCGGCTGGATCCCGCGGCCGGGCATGCGGCGCGGGCGGAAGCATGGCTGGCGGCCTGGCTGACGGCGAACCCGCCCTTTCGCGGCCCGAACTGGGCCTGCGGACAGGAGGCGGCGCTGCGCGCGCTGCACCTGGCGCTGGCGCTCGCCCTGCTTGGCGGTGCGCCGCCGGCCGGGGCGCGGCAATTGCTGGCGCTGCATGGCAGGCGGATCGCCGCCACCCCGGCCTATGCGCTGGCGCAGGACAACAACCACACGGTCTCCGAGGCGGCCGGGCTCTGGGTCTGCGGGCTGTTCTGCGGCGAGGCCGGCTGGGCGCGGCAGGGCCAGGCCCGGCTGGAGGCCGCGATCCGGCGGCTGGTGGCATCGGACGGCGGCTTCGCCCAGCTCTCCACCGGCTACTGCTGGATGTGCTGGCGGTGACGGTCTGGTTGGTGGCGCTACCCCGCTTCGCGGCGGAGCGCGGCGGTGCGGCGGTGGAATGGCTGTGGCGGGTGACCGACCCGGAGACCGGTGCAACGCCGCGGCTCGGCCACCAGGACAGCTCGGCCTTCGCCGATCTGTCGCTGGCGGGGCCGAATGACACCCGCCCCAGCCTGGAACGCGCGGCACGGCTGCTGGCCGGGCGCTCCGCCGGCCTCCGCGACGATGCCGGCTGCGCTTGGCTGGGTCTGGCGAAGGCGCCGCCGCTGCCCGCCCCGCCGGCGCGCTGGGCCGGCGGCGGGCTGATGGCTTGGCATGCCGGCGGCGCCCGAGCCTTCCTGCGCACTGGTCCGATCCGCTTCCGTCCGGGCCATGCCGACCTGCTGCACCTCGACCTCTGGGATGGGCCGCTGAACCTGCTGCGGGATGGCGGGACCGGCGCCTACAACCCCGCCGCAGGCTGGTGGCACGCGCATCTCGGTGGCACCGCCGGCCACAACACGGTGGAGTTCGACGGCGCCGACCAGATGCCGCGCGTCTCCCGCTTTCTCTTCGCCCGCTGGCCGCGGACCGGCGCCCTGCCGGATGGTGCCTGGCTGCGGGATTGCCGTGGCAACCGGCAGGACCGCGTGATCCGCGTCGAGGGCCGGCGCTGGCTGGTGGAAGACAGGCTCTCCGGCCCCTTCCGGCAGGTGGCGTTGCGCTGGCGGCTGGCCCCGGCGGAATGGCGCGCGACCTTGGATGGCGCCGAAAGCCCGCTTGCCCGGCTGCGCATCACCGCGGACGCGCCGCTCGACTGCCGGCTGGAGCAGGGGTGGGAGAGCCCCGGCTACGGCGTGATGCGCGAAGCAGTCGTTCTGGTTGCACGTTGCCGCGCGCCGCTTCATCGCATCGAAAGCGAAATCCTGCTACCGAATCATCCACAGGTTGAATAGTCTTCGAAACGATCCTTGGAAGTGGCTTGGCCGGGGTGGGCGACCTGTTCGATGCCGTTGGACCAATTGCTCCGCAGGATGTGGCGCATCCGCCTGGCCATCGTGATGGCGGCGCTGCTGTTCTTCGCCGCGGGGGCCGCCATCGTGCAATTCCTGCCGCGGCTCTATGTCGCCCAGGCGGTGATCGCGCCGGCGGAGACCACCGGGATCGCCACCTCCACCCTGCTCTCGCCCACGCCCCTGCTCGGCGGCGGGCTGCTGGAGGCCCGGCAGACCGGGCATTTCGCCGTCTACCTCGACGTGCTGCGCTCGCCGGAGGCGGTGGCGGTGCTGGCGCGGGAGACCGGGTTGCTGACCTATCTCACCGGGCTGCGCGGCAGCGGCCCGGGCGGCGCCCTGCGCCGCCTGCTTGCCCTCCGGACCGAGGCCGATCTGGACGATGCGCAGAACTGGGTCGAGCGGAACCTCGCCATCACGCCGGGCATCGGCACGGTAACCGTTACCCTCAGCCTCGCGCACCAGGACCGCGCCGCGGCGCTGGGCGCGCTGCAGCGGCTGCACGCCATGGCCGAGGCCAAGGTACGCGCCGACCTTGCCGAGTTGACCCGCCGCCGCATCGTCGCCATCGAGGCGCGGCTGGCGGTGGAAACCGATCTCTTCCTGCGCAACATGCTCTACGAACAGCTCGGCCAGCACCAGCGCAGCGGACTGATCATCGGAGTGGATGAGGCGGTGGCGGCGCGGCTGGTCTCCCGGCCGATGGTCGAGCTCCGCCCTTCGCTGCCGAACCGGGCACTGCTGCTGCTGCTGCTGGCGGTGGCGGCGCCGGTGCTGGCGCTGTTCGGCGCGGCCTGCGCGGTGCTGCTCGGCGGCGCCGTGCCACGCCACCGGCAGGCGGAGCTGCCCTTCGGCTTCGCCGGCCACCGCGGCGGCGCCGATTGAGCCGCGCCGATGCCGCGGCGCTGGCAGTCGGGACCGGCGCCCTCGCCGCGGTTCTGCAATTCGCCGGCGCCCTGAAATCCCTGCCGGTTCTGGCGGCGCTGCCGGTGGACCTCACCCTCGTTGCCCTGGCGCTGCTGCTGCCTTCGCTGTTCTTGCTGCTGCTGGTGCGGCGGTGGCACGTCTCGGCGGCGCTGGCGCTGCCGCTGCTCGGCGCCGGGCTGCTGCCATTCTGGCTGGTGCTGGCCGGGGGCTGGAGCCGCTCCGCCTCGGTGGTGGCGGAGAAGCTGCCGCAGATCGTGCTGCTCGGGCCGCCGATGCTGCTGGCGGGGCTGCTGGTGGGCGCTGATGGCCCGACCCGGCGGCGCTTCGCCACAGCGGTGGTGCTGATCGGCCTCGCGGTCGGCGCTGCCGTGGGCTGGGGCATCGCCGCCAACCAGGTGGTGCTGGGCGGCGAGATCGGGGCCGACCCGACGCGGACCCGGGTGCAGTACCAGCTGGCCGGGATGGCAATCGCCTGCGCCGCCGGGCTGGCGGCGGTGCGGCTGGTCCGGGCGCGCGGCCTCCGCCGCCTGGGCTGGGCGGTGGTGGTGCTGGCGCTGGCGGTGGCGGTGCTGCTGCCGGGCGGCAGGGCGGCGCTGCTGGCGCTCAGCCTCGGCGTGGCCCTGTCACCGGCGCTGCTGCTCTGGCGGGGCCGGCGGCCGCTGGCGGCGCTCGGCTGGGCGGCCGGCGTGGCGCTGGCCGGCGGGCTCGGGCTGGCACTGCTGGCGCGGCTGCCGGAGATGGCGCAGGGGCTGGCGACGCTGGAAAGGCTGATCGGCGACCCGACGGAGCGCACCCCGGCCCGGCTGCTGCTCTGGGACCAGGCGCTGCGCTGGGCCGGCGCGGCGGCGCCCTGGGGCCTCGGCACAGGTGGCTTCACCATTGCCGCCGGCAGCGGCGACGACCGCAGCCTGCACCCGCACAACCATGCGCTGGAGATGTTGGCGGAGGCTGGGCTGCCCGGCCTGCTGCTGTGGCTGGCCAGCTTCGGCGGCGGCGTCGCCCTGGCCTGTCGCCAGGCCCGGCATGTGGCGCCGGAGCGGGCGGCGGAGATCGCCGCGCTGGTGCTGCCGATGGCGCTGACGGTGATGCTCTCGACCGACCTCGGCAACCGCATGGCTTGGTTCGCCCTCGGCCTGCTGCTGTCGCTGGGGGTGGAGGCGCGGCGCCCCGACCATACCAGCGGACCGATTCCTTGAGCGGCCCCGGGCACGGGAAGGGTCAGGGCGGCTGGTACGAGCGCCGGGGCAAGCGGCTGCTGGATGTGCTGGGCGCCACTACCCTGCTGGTTGCCGCCGCGCCGGTGCTGGCGCTGGTTGCGCTGGCGGTGCTCGGCGTGCTCGGCCGGCCGGTGCTGTTCCGCCAGGCGCGGATCGGACGCGGCGGGGTGGGCTTCACCCTCGTGAAATTCCGCAGCATGGCGCCCGGCCCGGGCGAGGACGCGCCCCGCCTCGGCGGCTTCGGCCGGTGGTTGCGGGCCAGCGGGCTGGATGAGTTGCCGCAGCTGGTGAACGTGCTGCGCGGCGAGATGAGCCTGGTCGGGCCACGCCCCCTGCCGCTGGAATACCTGCCGCTGCTGACCCCGGCGCAGGCGCTGCGGCATCGGGTCCGGCCGGGCCTCGCCGGGCTTGCACAGGCGGCCGGCCGCAACCGGGTGCCCTGGCCGCGGCGACTGGCGCTGGATGTCCGCTACGCGGCGCGGCCGGGCTTGGCGGCCGACCTGGGATTGCTGCTGCGCTGTGCCGGACTGCTGCTGCGCGGCCATGGGGCGACAGCGCCCGGCCATGCGACGATGCCGCGACTGGGTGCCGAAAAGCCTTCCCCCGCCAGAGCGGGGGAAGGGTAGGGCATTAAGGCTAATCTGAAGGCAGAAAGCCGCAGCGGATCGCGGCCCCAACTGGGTCACGATCCGCTCCCGGCAGGTTAGGCGTAGCGGCGGACCGGCACGGTGTTGCGGGTGCCGACACGGGCACCGAGTACCGCGGCGGCGGCGCCGAGCAGCAGCGCGGCAAAGGCCCAATAGGCCGCGACCGCGCCGGCGGTCGCCGCGGCATCGGCGGCGCTGCGAGCCTGGCGCTCGGCCTCCTGCGCCGTCTGGGTCGCCTGCTGCTCCACCTGCTGCAGCCGGCGCTGCGCCTCATCCGGCGCGATGTTGTACTCGGCCGCCACCAGCTGCCCCAGCCGGTCGCGGTCGGCCTGCGCCAAGTTGCCGTCGGTCACCCGGCGGGTCAGCAGCTGGGCGATCTCGGCGTTGCGCTGGTCGCTGGTCATCTGCGCCGGGTCACCGCCGGTGCTGAGCGCAGCCTGCGCCCGCTCCACCAGTTGCCGCGGATCGACCTGCTGCGCCATCTGGCTGGCTGGCCCGCCCGCTGCCGAGGCAGCCTGCCCGGCCCCCTGCATCACCCCGCCGAGCACCGAGGAGGCGCCCTGGACCGCGGTGCTGGCAGTGCCGGCGATGATGTTGCCGAGCAGCACCGCCGAGAGCAGATAGCCGATCGCCCAGACCGACAGCCCGTGCAGCGTCGTGTCGGTGGTGTCGGTCGAGCCGGAGAGCCGGGCCGCGACATAGCCGCCCGCGGCCAGCCCGATCAGGTTGGACACCAGCAGCCAGACGCCGCCGGCAATGCCGAAGGTCTGGCCGCTTGGGGTGTCGGCGTTGGTGGCGTCGACGGCGCTGGCGCCGATCGCCACGCCTAGGATCGACAGCATGGCGCCGATCGCCACCGCCACCACGCCGCCGGCGAAGACGGCACCCCAGGAAATGCGTGGCGGGAGCGCGGGCGCCCCTTCAGGAAGGGAGGTACCGGCAGCGAGTTCGGTGTCGGCGACGCGGGTCTGCATGGGTCTATCCCCCAGGATGGCGTTGCGGGCTGAACGCAGCGGCTGCGAACCGGTTCACCACCGTGCGTTTACGGGGCGATTCGGGGTTGCGCGGCTGCCGCCCCCGGTTCAAACCGCCATTCCCGAGCCGTTCCCCCTCCCGTCTGATCCGGAAGCCGCGTTGCAGGTCTACCTGCCGATCGCCGAGATGTCCGTGGATGCCCTCCTGCTGGTCGGCATCGGCTTCGGCGTGGGCTGGCTCTCGGGGCTGTTCGGCGTCGGCGGCGGCTTCCTGCTGACCCCGCTGCTGATCCTGATCGGCATCCCGGCCCCGGTGGCGGTCGCCTCCGGCGCCAACCAGACCCTCGGCGCCAGCGTCTCCGGCCTGATCGCCCAATGGCGACGCGGCACTGTCGATGCCCGGATGGGCACCGTGCTGCTGGTCGGCGGCCTCACCGGATCACTGCTCGGCGTGCAGCTCTTCGCCCTGCTGCGGCGGGTCGGCCAGGTCGATCTGGCGGTGTCGCTGTTCTACGTGGTGGTGCTCGGCACCGTCGGCGGGCTGATGGTGATGGAGAGCGTGCGGGCCATCCTGCGCCGCCGCAACGCGATGAAGCGCAAGCTGCACGAGCATTTCTGGGTGCATGGCCTGCCGCTGAAGATGCGGTTCCGCAAGTCGCGGCTCTATATCTCGGTGATCCCGCCCTTCGCTATCGGTGTCGGGATCGGCGTGCTCTCGGCGGTGATGGGCGTCGGCGGCGGCTTCATGCTGGTGCCGGCGATGATCTACCTGCTCGGCATCCCGACTTCGGTGGTCATCGGCACCTCGTTGTTCCAGGTGGTGTTCGTGGCTGCCAACGTGACGCTGCTGCAGGCGATCCAGCTTGGCACCGTTGACCTGCTGCTGACCCTGTTGCTGCTGCTCGGCGGCGTTGCCGGTGCGCAATTCGGCGCCTCCATGGGGGGCAAGCTGCGCGGTGAGGAAACCCGCGCGCTGCTCGGCATGCTGGTGCTGGGGGTGGCGCTGAGCCTGCTCTGGGGCCTGCTGCGGCCGCCCGAGAACCTGTTCAGCAGCGGCCCGGCGCTGTGAGGGCAGGCAGCCTGCTGCTGCTACTGGTCCTGCTGGCGCTTCCGGCCCGGGCGCAGGATGCGTTGGTCGCGGCGCTGTCGCAGGACGCGGTCGAGGTCACCACCGGCTTCACCGGCGCCCAGCTCATGGTCTTCGGCAGCACCGAAGCGCCGATCGGCCCCGGCGGGGATGAGGTGGTGGTGGTGGTGCATGGGCCGAACCGGCCGACCGTGGTGCGGCGCAAGGTGCCGGTGCTCGGCGTGCTCTGGGTCAACGGCCCTTCGGCCCGCTTCGCCGACGTGCCGGGCTTTTACTTCGTCGCCGGCACCCGCCCGGCCTGGCAGCTATTGCCGGAGGTAGAGCGGCACCGATATGGATTGGGCCTCGATGCCCTGCCGCTGGTGAGTACCGGGGCCCGCAGCCCGGCTTTCCGCGCCGCCCTGCTGGAGCTGGAGGTGCTGTCCGGCCTCTGGGTCGAGGATTCCCAGCCGGTGGAGATCGCCGGCAGCCGGCTGTTCCATGTCCGGCTGCCGCTGCCGGCCGGGGTGCCGACGGGCGACTACCGGGTGGAGGTGCTGCTGGTGCGGTCCCGCCAGGTGGTGGCGCGGCAGGAGCTGGCCTTCCGGGTGGACCGCGTCGGCACCGCCGACCGCATCGCCAGCGTCGCGGAAGACCAGCCCTTGGTCTACGGTATTGCCTGCATCCTGCTGGCGGCCTTCGCTGGTTGGTTTGGCAGCGTGGTGTTCCGGAGGAGCTGATGGCCGAGACGACACCCGAGGCGACCGCGGCCGCAACCAAGCGCGATCGCGTCTTCCTGGTGGTGGTGGACGACAGCCCGGAGCGCGCGGTGGCGCTGCGCTACGCCTGCCTGCGCGCCCGCAACGGTGGCGGAAGGGTGGCGCTGTTGCGGGTGATCGAGCCCGAGGGGCTGGTGGAATGGGCCGGGGTCGGCGCGATGATGGCCGAGGAGCGGCGGGAGGAGGCGGAGAAGCTGCTCTCCGGCCTTGCCGCTCAGGTGAATGAGATCACCGGCGGCATCCCGATCCTGCTGATCCGCGAGGGCGACCCGCGCGACGAGCTGCTGGCGCTGCTGGAGGAAGATCCGCGCATCTCCATCCTGGTGCTGGCCTCCTCCGCTGGCGGCAGCAGCGGGCCGGGGCCGCTGATCTCGGCACTAACCGGCCGCTATGCGACGCAGGTGCGGGTGCCGATGACCATCGTGCCGGGCGGGCTGGACGACAAGGAAATGGAGCGGGTGACATGATGCATGGGGCTGAACCCGGCGCGTTCAGCTCCCCTGCAGGCGCCGGGTGCGCCGCCTGGTAGCGTGCCGCAGAACGGCGAGTTGCACCTTCCCCGTCATGCGCGGGTCCTGACCCGCGCATCCGATCTTTCGTGAAAACAGTGGGTTGGCTGGTCGGGCCAGGCCCGGCCATGGCCGGTTTGCGGATGCCCACACCTTGGGCCGCCGCCCCGCCTTGCACCGGCGGGTAAAACCGACCACCTTGGTCCGGTATTCCCTGCGGCATCACCAGGACGAGCCCCATGTTCATCGAAACCGAAGGCACCCCGAACCCCGCCACCCTGAAGTTTCTTCCCGGCCGGGACGTGATGGGGAACCGGGGCAGCGCCGATTTCTCCAGCCCCGAGGCCGCCGCCCGCAGCCCGCTGGCCTCCCGCATCTTTACCCTGCCCGGCGTGGCCCGGGTGTTCCTCGGCGCCGACTTCATCACCGTGACCCAGACGGACGAGGCCGAATGGCATGGGCTGCGGCCGCAGGTGCTGGGCGCCATCATGGACCACTACATGTCCGGCCTGCCGGTGCTGGAGGGCGCCGGCACCGCCGAGGCGGAGGATGAGGAGTTCGACGCGGCGGATGCCGAACTGGTCGAGCAGATCAAGGAGTTGCTGGACACCAGGGTGCGCCCGGCGGTGGCCGGCGATGGCGGCGACATCATCTTCCGCGGCTTCCGCGATGGCATCGTGAAGCTGCAGCTCCAGGGCTCCTGCTCCGGCTGCCCCTCCTCCCGCGCCACGCTGAAGCATGGGGTGGAGAATATGCTGCGGCACTACGTGCCGGAGGTCGTGGCGGTGGAGCAGGTCGAGGAGGTCTGAGGGCGCCCGTCCGGCCCCGCGCCATCATCAGCAGCGGTGATGGCGCCCATCCGGCCCGGCGCATTGGCCGGCCGTGGCGGAGGCGCGATATCCATGGCCGAACCGAATACGGAGTTTCGCCATGACCCAGGACCTCGATCCCGCTGCCCTCGACCAGCTCTTCCGCAGCGCCCGCACCCAGAATGCCTGGCAGGACCGGCCGATCCCGGACACCAAGCTTCAGGACCTCTACGACCTGCTGAAATACGGCCCGACCAGCGCCAACAGCTCCCCCGCCCGCTTCGTCTTCATCCGCACGGCGGAGGGCAAGGCGAAGCTGAAGCCGGCGCTGTCCGAGGGCAACATCGCCAAGACCATGACCGCCCCGGTCACCGCCATCGTCGCCTATGACCCGGCCTTCTACGAGCAGCTGCCGAAGCTCTTCCCGCACACCGATGCGCGGTCCTGGTTCTCCGACAATCCATCGCTGGCCGAGGTGACGGCCTTCCGCAACGGCACCCTGCAAGGGGCCTATCTGATCATCGCCGCCCGCGCGCTCGGGCTGGATACCGGGGCGATGAGCGGCTTCGACAACGCCAAGGTGGACGCGGCCTTCTTCGCCGACACCGGCTGGAAGTCGAATTTCCTGGTCAATCTTGGCTACGGCGACCCCACCGGCCTGTTCGAGCGCAGCCCGCGGCTGAGCTTCGACGAGGCGGTGCGGCTGGAATAGGGGGCGCATCGCACGGCGGATCGCCCTCCCTCCGTCATGCGCGGACCTGATCCGCGCATCCGCTTCCGCGGCCACGTCGTCATGGCCGGATCAAGTCCGGCCATGACGGCGTCTCACTGTCGGCGGCGCGCCGGCGCCGGACGCTCAGGCGTTCGCCTGGCCCGCCGTCGCATCCAGCTTGTAGCCACCGCCCTCGGTCAGCAGCAGCCTTGCGTTGGTCGGGTCCGGCTCGATCTTCTGCCGCAGGCGGTAGATGTGGGTCTCCAGCGTATGGGTGGTGACCGCGCTATTGTAGCCCCAGACCTCGTTCAGCAGGATCTGCCGCCCCACCGGCCTTCCGCCGGCGCGGTAGAGGTATTTCAGGATGGCGCTTTCCTTCTCGGTCAGCCGGATCTTCCGGTTGCGCGCCTGCTCCAGCAGCAGCTTGGAGGAGGGCCGGAAGCTGTAGGGCCCGATCACGAAGACCGCATCCTCGGAATTGTCATAGACCCGGAGCTGGGCGCGCAGCCGCGCCAGCAGCTCGTTCAGCCGGAACGGCTTGGCGATGTAGTCATTGGCCCCGGCATCGAGGCCACGCACCACATCCTGTTCGCCATCCGCCCCGGTCAGCATGATGATCGGGATCTTGATGCCCTGGCGCCGGAGCAGGGTGCAGAGCTCCCGCCCGTCGCCATCCGGCAGGCCGATGTCGAGCAGGACCGCGTCGAATCGGGCGGCCGCGTCGGCGAGCATCTGCTGGGCCTCCTCGGCCGTGGCGGCTTCGGCCGGGGCGAATTCGCCATCCAGCGAAAGCTGCTCCGCCAGCGTCGCGCGCAATGCGGCGTCGTCATCCACGATCAGCAAGGGGCGCGGACCGGCCATGCCATCTCCCAGCGGTTTCACTGCTCTCAACGCCATCGTATCCGCCATCGGTGGCGAAGCTGTGGCGACAGTGTGGACGCATACATGGGTTTGGGACGGTAGCGGCGACAAGACCGTGACCATTCCCGATTATTTCACCCAGGGGTCTTTCGGGCGCCCTTTCCACGCCACATTGGCGGGGCGCCATGCGCCTGCGATGGACCTATAGTCATGACCATGCCCCGTATGATGGCTTCCGAACCGCAGGCGTCCACCCCTGCCATGCTGCCTGATCCCGCCGTCTCCGCCCTTCGGGCGGTGCATCGGGCTGCGGCGGAATTGCGCCGGGGCACGCCCGTGCTGCTCAGAAGCGGCGAACACAGTCTTGTGATGGCTGCTGCCGAGACCGTGGGCGCGCGTGGGCTGGCTGAAATCACCGGTCTGGCGAAGTCGCCGCCGGTGCTGCTGCTGGCGCCGACCCGCGCCGCCGCGGTGGCACCGGTGCCGGCGCTGCGGCCGGTGCTGGGGGCCGAGGAGGCGGCAGTGGCGCTCCGCCTGCCGCAAGCGCTGCTGGATCCCGCGACGCTGCGCAGCCTGGCCGACCCTACCCTGGACCGGCTGCTGCCGGAGGGCGCCCGCACCGAACGGGTGCCGGCCCCGCCGCTGGCCGCCGCCGCCCTGGCGCTGGCCAAGCTCGGCCGGCTGCTGCCGGCGGTGATCGCCGCGCCTCAGGCGCCGCCGCGGGACGGGCTGCCGCGGCCCGACCTGCTGGCGGTGGAGGCCGCCGATGTCCTCGCCTACCCGGCCTCGGCCGCCACCAGCCTGCGCCGCGTCGCCGAGGCGGCGGTGCCGCTGGAGGCCACCGCCGACGCCCGGATCATCGCCTTCCGTGCCGCCGATGGCGGGATCGAGCACCTCGCCATCCTGATCGGCCAGCCCGAGGTGGTGGCGGCCGAGGGAAGGGCACCGCTGGTCCGGCTGCATTCGGAATGCTTCACCGGCGACCTTCTCGGCTCGCTCCGCTGCGATTGCGGGCCGCAGCTCCGCGGCGCCATCGCCCGCATGGCCACCGACCCTGATGGCGGGGTGCTGCTCTACCTGGCGCAGGAAGGGCGCGGCATCGGCCTGGTGAACAAGTTGCGCGCCTATACGCTGCAGGATGCCGGGCTCGACACGCTCGACGCCAACCGGGCGCTCGGCTGGGGCGCGGATGAGCGGAACTTCCTGGTTGCCGCCACCATGCTGGACCAGCTCGGCATCCACCGCATCCGGCTGCTGACCAACAACCCGGACAAGCTGGCCGGGCTGGCGGCCTGCGGCGTGACCATCGCGGGGCGGGAGGCGCATGAGTTCGCCCCGAACGGGGTGAACGACGGCTACCTGGCGACCAAGGCGGCCCGCTTCGGCCATCTGCTGGCCTTGCAGGACGAGCCCTGACGCCGGCCTGCCGCATGCGGACCCTGGTCCTGCTGCTGCTGCTCGGCGCCTGCACGGCCGCCGTGCCGGCCCCGCCACTGGTCTACCCGCCGGCGGCACGGGAGCGGATGCTGCGCATCGCGCTCGCCGAATGGGCGGAATGGGGCGCGGTGGTGGCGCCGGCGGATGCCAGCCCGCAGCCCGCTGCCGGCGCCGAGAGCGATCCGGCGAATTTCCCCCGTGTCCTCGCCTACTGGCGCGCCGTGCCGGAGGATGAGGGTGCCGTCGCCCGCAACCGCGACCTCTACGCCGCGGCGCTGGCCGGCCGGGCCAAGGGCGCGGCGCTGTGGCAGGAGCCCTTCTGGTCCGCCGCCTTCATCAGCTACGTCATGCGCGCCGCCGGGGTGGATACGCGGGAATTCCCGCCGTCCGCCTCCCATGTGCATTACCTCGACGCGCTGATCCGCGACGCGGCCGCCTTCCCTGCCACCGCCCCCTTCCTGCCGCATGGTCCGGCGGAATACGCGCCGCGGGCGGGCGACCTGCTCTGCGCCGACCGCAGCCGGGCGCCGATCGTGCATTGGCGCCAGCGCGCCGCCGATGCCGGCGCCTTCCGGCCGATGCATTGCGATATCGCCGTGGCCACCGGGCCCGGCTTCGTCGACGCCATCGGCGGAAATGTCCGCGACGCCGTCACCCGTACCCGTTTCACCGCCGACGGAACCGGCTATCTTCTGCCCAGACCCGGCGGCGCCCCGGTGTGGTTCGCGATCTTCGAGAACCGCCTCGGTCGCCTGCCACCCTGGTCCGGCGCTCCGTCCAGGCCAGGGCCCGATGATGCCGGCCCGGTGGCCGGACCCGTGTCCGACAACACGGCATTCCCCGCGGGAATGCCTGGGAGCCCCCTGTCATGACTGATCTGTTCGAGCCGCTGACCCTGCGCGGCGTGACCCTGAAGAATCGCATCGGCGTCTCGCCGATGTGCCAGTACTGCTCCGCGGACGACGGCAAGGCGACCGAGTGGCACTACGCCCACCTGGTCTCCCGCGCGATCGGCGGCGCCGGCCTGACCATGACGGAGGCTGCGGCGGTCGCGCCCGAGGGCCGCATCTCGCACGGCGACCTCGGCATCTGGGAGGATGCCCAGCTTGCCGGCCACAAGCGCCTGGTCGCCGGCATCACCGCCGCCGGCTCGGTGCCGGCCATCCAGATCGCCCATGCCGGGCGCAAGGCCAGCCGCATGGCGCCCTGGGCGGATGGCCCGGCCCAGCCGGGCTGGCAGGCCATCGCCCCCTCCGCCGCCGCCTTCGGCGATTTCGCCGTGCCGCATGCCCTCTCCGAGGCCGAGATCGCCCAGGCGATCGCCGATTTCGCCGCCGCGGCGAAGCGCAGCGTCGCCGCCGGCTACCGCTTCATCGAGCTGCATGCGGCGCATGGCTATCTGGTGCACCAATTCCTCTCGCCGCTGTCGAACCGCCGCAACGATGCCTGGGGCGGCGATTTCGACGGTCGGACCCGCTTCGCCGAGGCGGTGACCAAGGCAGTGCGCGCCGCCATCCCGGATGAGATCCCGCTCTGCGTCCGGCTCTCCCACACCGATTGGGTCGAGGGCGGCTGGACCACCGAGGAGACGGTGCGGCTCTCGGCCCGGCTGAAGGCGCTCGGCGTCGACATGGTCGACGTGTCCAGCGGCGGGCTCGACCACCGGCAGAAGATCCCGCTCGGCCCGGGCTATCAGGTGCCGGGGGCGGAGGCGGTGCGCCGGGGCGCCGGGGTCGCCGTGGCGGCGGTCGGGCTGATCACCGAGCCGGCGCAGGCGCAGGCGATCCTGACCGAGGGCAAGGCCGACCTGATCCTGCTGGGCCGGCTCCTGCTGCGCGACCCCTACTGGCCGCTGCATGCCGCCGCCGCGCTCGGCCGGACCGAGGCGCTGAAGGTGCCGCCGCAGTATGAGCGCGGCTGGAACACCCTCGGCCGGATGACCCGCGACCCGGCGATCGCCGCGCCGCTGCCGCCGCTGTAGGAGCTGCCCGCAACACCGCTTTGCCGGTCCTGGGGGACCCGATGGCCCCTCCTGACCGGCGTTTCGGCCTGCCTTCCGTGGCTTTGCCGCGGAAGGGCACAGGGAAGCGGCCGGGTTTGACAGGCACTCCTGCCCTGACGGATGGCCGGGCCGCGCCCTTGCCGCGCCGGCGCGGTTCCGCCACACCCCGGCGCGCATGACGCTCAATGCCCTGTCCCAGCACCTGCTCTTCGCGCTCGGCCTCGCCTGCCTGTCGGGCATCGTGGTGCGGGGGATGATCGCCTTCCCGATCCTCGACCATCCGAACGGTCGCAGCGCCCATGTCCGGCCGACGCCGCGGGGCGGCGGAGTGGGCGTGGTGCTGGCCTTCATCGCCGGCATGCTGGTGCTCTACCAGCTGGCGGATTTCGCCCGGCTGGCGGAGCGGCAATTCCTCGGCGTCATCTTCGCCGCGGTGGCGATCGCCGGGGTGGCGCTGGTGGATGACATCCGCGACCTCTCGGCCCGGCTGCGGCTGGGCTGCCAGGCGGCGGCGGCGCTGGTGGCGGTGGCCAGCGGACTGACGCTGTCGCGGCTGGCCATTCCCTATGTCGGCCATGTCGAGCTTGGGCTGCTGGGAACGCTGCTGACCCTGGTCTGGATCATCGGCTGCACCAATGCGGTGAATTTCATGGATGGGCTGGACGGGCTGGTGGGCGGTACTCTGCTGATCGCCTGCGCTGCCCTGGCCGCCATCGCGGCGACCGAGGGCGGGCGCTTCGTCTATGCGGCCGCGCTGTTCCTCGCCGCCGGCTTCGCCGGCTTCCTGCCGTACAACCTGCATCCGGCGCGGATCTTCATGGGCGATGTCGGCAGCCAATTCGCCGGCTTCACCCTGGCGGTGCTGGCGGTCGCGGCAGCGCGCTTCGATTCGACGCAGGTCAGCTTCCTGATCGTGCCGCTGCTGCTGTTCGGGCTGCTGTGGGATGCCGCCTTCACCCTGGCGCGGCGCGGCGCGATGGGCGACCGGGTGGGCGCCGCGCATCGCACCCATCTCTACCAGATGGCGCAGCGCAGCGGCCTGGGCACCAGGAGCGTCGCCGCCATCCATTGGGGCTTCACGCTGTTCCATGCGGCGCTGGCGGTGTGGTTCCTGCACCTGCCGGGCACGCTGAAGCCGCTGGTGGTGCTGCCCGCGCTGGCGGTGCAGCTTGGCTGGACCGTCTATGTCGGGCAGCGGGTGGCACGGGCGGGCCTCAGCTGGCGGGGCTGAACTCTAGCGCCAGCACCGGCGCGCCGGGGCCGACCCATTGCTCGGCCCGCAGCACCGCACCGCCTTCCGGCGCCACCCAGTAGCGGTTGGTGAAGCGGCCCTCGCGGCCAGCGCGGCAACGTTCCTCGACCAGCAGCACCGCATCCTCCTCGGTGCGCCTGGCCCGCAGCCGGCATTCGACGGCGATGCCGAAGCGCATGCCGGCAGGCTCGCGGTCGGCCCGCATCAGGTCGACCATCCGTCGCGCCTCCACCGTGCGGTCCAGCAGGGCGGCGGGGTTGGCCAGCGGGTCCGGGCCGTCGAAGCGGGTGGCGGCCAGAACCTCCCGCAGGCCGGAGGTCGCCACCACCCGGCCGCCATCGGTCGCCACCACCACGCCGGAGGATGTCCGCCACAGCCGCCGCTCGCCAAGCTCCTGCAGCAGCGCCGCCCGCGTGCCGCGCCGGCCGATCCAGAGGCGGATGGCGCGGCCGGTGGCGGGGTCGGCGACCGGCTCCTCCTCGGTGGCGATGGGCAGGCGTTGCAGCACCTCGGGCCACCCCAGCGCCGGCAGAAGCCCGGCCATGCCGGAGTTGCCGCAGCCGCCGGGCAGCAACGCAAGCAGGACCAGCCATGCGAGGCGCGGATGCATGGTCGCCATTGTAACGCAGAGCCGAAACGAACCGGCGTTATTTCCGCGTCACGCTGGGATTTCCGGCTTCGGCGTCCGAAGCGGCGCGGCTTCCGGCTGCAAGGCCTTCCGGCCCTTGCCAGGAGGCCCGGGGCAGCAGAACCTTCAGGCAGCGGAGAGGATTGATGCAGGACGGAACACTCGACCGGCCCCTTGCCGGCAAGGTCGCCATGGTCACCGGCGCCAGCCGCGGTGCCGGCCGCGGCGCGGCGCTGGAACTCGGCGCCGCAGGGGCGACCGTCTATGTCACCGGCCGCAGCCGGCGTGGCCGGCCGGCCGGCGGGTATGAGCGGATCATGGCGGCCTCCGGACTCGCCATCATGCGGGGCAGCATCGACGAGACCGCCGAGGAGGTCACCCGGCTCGGCGGCCGCGGCATCGCCCTGCCCTGCGACCACGGCCGGGAGGAAGAGGTCGAGGCGCTGTTCACGCAGGTGGAGGCGGCGGAGGGACGGCTCGATCTGCTCGTCAACAATGCCTGGGGCGGGCACGAGACCTTCGATGGCGTCTTCGACGCACCCTTCTGGGCGCATCCGCTGGCGCATTGGGAGTCCATGATGGACCGCGGCGTGCGCAACCACCTGCTGGCCAGCCGCTGCGCGGCGCCGCGCATGATCCGCCAGGGGCATGGGCTGATCATCTGCACCACCTTTTGGGACCGCGACCGCTACATGCGCGGCAACCTCTTCTACGACCTGGCGAAGGCCACCATCACCCGCCTCGCCTTCGGCATGGCGCAGGAGCTGCGGCCCCATGGCGTCGCCTCGGTGGCCGTCTCGCCGGGCTGGATGCGGACGGAGCTGGTGCTGGCCATGCACCGGGCGGATGAGCGCAATTGGCGGGAGCGGCCGGAGCTGGCCCGGACCGAATCGCCACGTTATCTCGGCCGCGCCATCGCCGCGCTGGCCGCCGATCCGGCGGTGATGGCGAAGACCGGCACGGCGCTGCGGGTCGCGGATCTGGCACGCGAATACGGCTTCACCGACACCGACGGCCGGCAGGTGCCGGCTTTCGTACTGGACGAGGCCTGATCGGCCGCGGGGCTGCCCCCCGCGGCGGATTCACCCGATGGGGCGTTCGCGCCCCGCCGCGATCCGCTCTATGCCGCAACGCCGACGCGTGGCCCCCGCCATTGCAGCGCCAGCAGCGCGGCGCCAAGGCCCAGGCCGATCCAGTGCGGCGCCGGCACCGCATCGCCGAACCCGGCCTCGAGCAGCGCCGGGAACACCATCAGCACCCCGGCCACGGCGAAGCCCGCACGCTCCCACCCCGCCAATGCCCGCCGGGCAAAGCCCTGGCAGGCCGCCGCCAGTGCCGCCAGCCCGGCCGCCGCCAGGGTGATCTGCCAGGCGACATCGGCCCAGGTCATCCCCGGCTTGAAGGCCAGCAGCAGGCCAACGCCATCCGGGTCGGTGACGAAGACGAAGGGCAGGACGAAGGCCGGCAGGGTGTATTTCCACGCCTGCAAGGTGGTGCGGTAGGGCCCGGCGCCGGTGATCGCCGCGGCGGCGAAGGGGCTGAGCGCGGTAGGCGGCGAGACCTCGGACAGCACCGCATAGTAGAAGACGAACATATGCGCCGCGTAATCCGGCACGCCGAGCTTGATCAGCGCCGGCGCCGCGACCACCGCGCAGATGATGTAGCTGGCGGTCACCGGCACCGCGAGGCCGACGATCCAGACGATCAGCGCGGTGTAGAGCGCGGTGACGACCAGCGAGCCGCCCGCCGCCTGGATCGCGATCTCGGAGAATTTCAGCCCGAGCCCGGTCAGGGTGATGACGCCGACGATGATCCCGGCGCAGGCGCAGGTGGCGGCGATGCCGACCGATTGCACCGCGCCCGAGGCCAGCGCCGCCACCAGCTTGCCCGGCCAGAGCGCGCTGTCCCGCCGGATGAACGACAGCGCCACCGCCACGCCCATGGCGTAGAGCACCGACATGGTCGGCGAGTAGCCCAGCACCATGAAGACGACGATCGCCAGCAGCGAGGAGAAGTGGAAGCCGTACTTCTTCGTCAGCGCCCAGGCGCCTTCCGAGGTGACGGTTTCCCGCGTCGTGCCGGCCAGCGCATGCTGAGCGCCGATACGGCGCTGGTCCAGCTCCACCATGAACAGCAGGGCGGCGTAATAGAGCACGGTCGGCACCACCGCCATGCGCAGCACTTCCAGGTAGCCGAGCTTGAGGTACTCGGCGATCAGGAAGGCCGCCGCGCCCAGCACCGGCGGGGAGATGATGGCCCCCAGCCCGCCCGCCGCCAGCAGCCCGCCGGCATCATCCGGCCGGTAGCCCACCCGCTTCATCATCGGCCAGGCGACGGTGCCAAGGGTGACGGTGGTGGCGACACCGGAGCCGCTCGGCCCACCGAGCAGGAAGGAGGAGAGCACCACAGTGCGCCCCGCCGAGGTCGCCCGCCCGCCGGTGGCGGCAAAGGAGAAGTCGACGAAGAACTTCCCGGCCCCGCTGAGCTGCAGGATGGCGCCATAGATGGTGAAGAGGATGATCAACGAGGCGGAGACATCCACCGCCGTGCCGAAGATGCCGTCCAGGGTGATGGTCAGGTGCGGGATCAGCCGTTCGCTGTCATAGCCCTGGTGCTGCCAGGGCGACGGCAGCAGGTTGCCGAAGAAGCCGTAGAGCAGGAAGGCCCCGGCGACCACCGGCATCACCCAGCCGGTGGCCCGCCGCGTCACCTCCAGCACCAGCAGGATCAGCAGCCAGCCGACCAGCAGGTCCTGCATCTCAGGGAAGACGTAGCGGTCGATCAGCGGCTCGGTGCCGATCATGTCGCCGCCGTAGAGCAGGTACCAGGTGACATAGAGGGCGGCCGCGATCAGCAGCATGTCCCAGGGCATCAGCCGGTGCCGCCAGCGCCGCGCCACCGGGAAGAGCAGGAAGCCGAGCCCCATGGCGAAGCCGACATGGATGAAGCGCAGCGACGTGGTCGGCACGATGTCCCAGGCCGCCCAGAGGTGGAACAGCGCCATCGCCAGGGCGAGCCCGGTGCCGAGGTAGCCGAGCCAGCCGGCGAAGCGGTTCTGGGCGCCCTCCTCCTCCTCGATCAGCGCCTCGACGCGCTGGGCGGTCACGTCGTCCAGCGCGCCCTGGGGCACTTCGGGCGGCAGGGTCGTGCTGCTGGTCATGCGGGTCTCGCGCAGTGGGGGAGAAGCGTGCCCTGCCTTAACCCAAACCTCGCCAGGCCGAAATGGTGTCAGCCGATCGGGCGCGGGCGGCCCTGCCCGTCCAGCGCCACATAGGTGATGTCGGCCGAGGTGACCTTGATGCGCTCGCCCTGGCCCTGGCGCAGCACCCAGACCTCGACATGCAGGGTGAGGGAGGTGCGGCCGGTGCGCGCCGGGTCGCAGTAGCAGCAGACCACGTCGCCGACCTTCACCGGCTTCAGGAAGGCCATGTCGGTCGCCGCCACCGTGGCGACCCGCCCGCCGACCCGCGCCACCGCGGTGATGCCGCCGGCCACATCCATCAGCGACATGATCCAGCCGCCGAAGATGTCGCCGGCCGGGTTGGTGTCGGCCGGCATGGCCAGGGTGCGTACCGCGAGTTCGCCGCGCGGCATCGGGCTGGGGTCCTGCTGCATCGGCCCGCTCCTTTCGCCGTTCGGCCGAAGCATGCCGCCGGGCCCTGGTAGGTGCCACTTGAAGCGCCTGTCGGAACCGGGCGTTTGCTGGGGCCTCTCCGCGGCTTTGCCGCGGAAGGCGGCCTGGATCGGGAGGGACCATCGGTACCCCCGCAAAACTGCGCGGCGGTTCTGTGGGCGTGTTCAGAACGCCGGCCCGGTCCGCAATGCTATGGCATGGAAACGCCGGCCAATCGAGATGGTGCCGGCGGTGTTCAGCCGGTCCATCTGGACGATGCTCCACCCGGGGCCGCTACAACGGATTGCGCCCATGCCCTAACGCAATCCTGGAGCCTGTTGTCTGTAGAGCGGGTTCACGCTTCGGGGCGTTCACGCCCCTTGGCGATCCGCCCTACCCGGCGAACAGCGCGCGGATCGCCGCCGGATCCAGCGCCTCGACGCTATCCGGCGTCCAGCGCGGCGTGCCGTCCTTGTCCACCAGCACGCTGCGCACGCCCTCGCGGAAGTCCGGGTGGCGGTTCACCACGCTGCGAGTCAGCGCCAGCTCCATCTCCAGGCAAGCGTCAAGCGTCGCGCCGGCGCCGCGCCGCAGCAGCTCCAGCGAGACCGCGAGGCTGGTCGGCGACATCCGGCGGAGGATCTTCGCCTGCTCGGCGGCCCATTCGCTGCCCTCGGCGGCCAGCGCCGCCAGGATGGCCGGCACGCTGTCCTGGCCGAAGCAGCGGTCGATCGCCGCGCGGTGCGGCGCGAAGGAAGGCTCCGGCGCGGCTTCGGCGTACTGCGCCACCACCGCCGCATCGCCGCCCAGCAGCGCCTCGCGCAGCGCGGGCAGCTTCGCCTTCGGCACAAAATGGGTGGCGAGGCCGGCATGCACCGCCTCGCCACCGCGTAGCCGCGCTCCGGTCAGGGCCAGCCAGGTGCCCATGGCACCGGGCAGCTTCGGCAGGATGTAGGAGGTGCCGACATCCGGAAACAACGCGATCGCCGTCTCCGGCATCGCCAGCATGGCGCTTTCGGTGACCACCACCGGCGCGCCATGCACCGAGACGCCGATGCCACCGCCCATGCAGACACCGTCGATCAGCGAGGCCCAGGGCTTGCCGAAGGTGGCGATGCCGCGGTTCACGGCATATTCCTCGGCGAAGAAATTCTCGATCGCCGCGGTGTCGCCGGCGATGGCGTATTCGCGGATGCGGCGGACGTCGCCACCGGCGCAGAAGGCCCGGCCACCGGCGCCTTCCAGCACCACCAGCCGCACCGCCGGATCATCCTTCCAGGCATCGATCGCCGCCTGGAAGCCGCGGATCATCTCAAGGTCGAGGGCGTTGAGGGTCTTCGGCCGATTCATCAGCAAGGTACCGGCCGCGCCCTCACGGCGGGCCAGGATGGTCGGCTCAGCGGTTTCGCTCACGCGGCGTGTCCCTCTCCAGCATCCAGGGTGCCGCGTAGCCCGTGACGTCCGGCGCGGCAACCCGAGGCCGCGGAGAACCGGGGGCGCCGTTGCGCAACGTCATCGGCGCGGCGGCGTTATCAATTTCATGGACCTCTCGGACCTGCTGCCCTCCACCCGGCACCTTGCCTTCATTCCGCATATCCGTGACCTGGCGATCGCCTATGCCCTGGCCTTCCCGATCGGCTGGAACCGGGAGCGGGAGGACCGCAGCGCCGGGCTCCGCACCTTCCCGCTGGTCGCCATCGCTGCCTGCGGCTTCATCCAGGCCGCCGAGGGCATGCTGCGGGATTCGCCGGAAGGCACGGCGCGCATCGTCGAGGGCGTGATCACCGGCATCGGCTTCATCGGCGGTGGCGCGATACTGAAGGGCGGCGGCGAGGTGCATGGCACGGCGACCGCCGCCTCGCTCTGGGCGACCGGGGCGATTGGCGTCGCCGTCGGCCTGGCAAATTACGATGTCGCGCTGATGATCTGCCTGTTCACCACGGCCACGCTGTTCGTAATCGGCCGCCTGAAGCGGCATGAGGACCGGCCGGGGTAGGGGGCGGCCTTCTGGCAGGTCGGTGCACGACGCGAGCGCACCTTCCCGATCTGTCACGGCCGGGCTTGATCCGGCGATACAGCCTCTTGCTTTTTAGGTGGACTCCGATGCGCGGATCAGGCTCGCGCATGACGTGAGGGCGCGGGGGAAACTGCGGCCGTACCGTTCAGGTGATGCCACCTGAACAGTGTCTGCCCTGGCAATCTGCCCCACAGACCCTCACCCGGATCACCGCCGGGTGAGCAGCCCGACCACCGCGGCGGTGAGCGCAGCGCCCACCAGCCCCTTCTTGGCCGACTGGCTGCGCAGCAGCGGCGCCAGCATGGCAACCCGCGCCGTCTGGTCGCCCACTTGGCGCAGCGCGTCGTTGCGCACCCGCTCAGCCTCCACCGCCACCGGATCCTCGGCATGCCGGGCGGCCAGCCAGCCGAGCACGGCGAGGATCACCAGATCGACGAAGGCGATGATCAACGCCGCCGAGACGCCGTTGCGCCCCTCCGCCAACCAGATCAGCGCCGCAACATGCAGCATGACCAGCAGCATCAGCGCGAAGGCGGCGGCGCCAGCACCGAGCGCGGCCTGGATGGCGTAGCCGCGGCCCATGCGGCGCCAGCGCAGCGATTCCGCCTGCGCCGCCAGCCGCAGAAGGCTGATCAGCCGCATCGCCGGTCAGTGCCGGTCGCGCGGATAGACGTAGGTGTTTCCACCCATCAGCCGGCCGATCAGGTAGCCGCCGACGGCGGCGACCGCGATCGCCATCAGCGGCCGCTCGCGCACCGTGTCGCTCAGCGCATCCGCCTGGTGCTCGATGCTGGCGCGGGCGCGGTCGGCATAGTCCTGCACCTGGTCGGCGGCGCCGGCGAGCGCCGGGGTCACCCGCTCCGACATCAGCCGCTCCACCTGGGCGCGCAGCTTGGCCAGTTCCTCGCGCGCGTCGTCGCTCACCCGCGCGGCGCTGTCCTTGGCCTGCTCCTTCAACACCTTGGCGTCCTGGGAAAAATCATTCGCGGCGCTGCTGCTCATCGCATCTACTCCTTGCGAGGGGGAAACCTTGGCGCTGGAACGCCGCCCGGCCCGCCATGGTTCCGGTGGCCATGGATCGGTGGTACGGGCCGCGGTGCGGCGGGAGGCGGGCGCCGCCACGGAGCGTCGGGGAACGGGGAATGGCGGCGTCGCTGCTGCGGCTGGAGGGCTTGCGCAAGGCGGCCGGGGGACTTCACCGCCTGGATCTGGAGCTTGCGGCCGGCGAATGCGTGGCGCTGCTCGGCCCCGCCGGCAGCGGCAAGACCGCGGCGCTGCGCATCCTGGCCGGGCAGGACACCGCCGATGCCGGCAGCGCCACCTTGCACGGCGAGCCACTGTTCCGGATCCCGCCGGACCGCCGCGGCTTCGGCCTGCTGGTGCCGCCGGCGGCGCTGTTCCGCAACCGCACGGTGCAGGAGAATGTCGCCCATCCGCTGATCGCCCGGGGGGTGCCGGCGGCGGAACAGCCGGCGCGCATCGCCCGGGTGCTGACCCTGCTCGGGCTGGATGGGTTCGAGGGGCGCAAGCCGCCGCAGCTGCCGCCGCTGCAGCAGCTCCGCCTCTGCCTGGCCCGGGCGGTGGTGGCGGAGCCGGCGGTGCTGCTGCTGGACGACCCGCTGGACGGCCTCGATCCCGCCATGCGCCAACGTCTCGGCCTCGAGATGCGGGGCCTGTTCCGCCGGCTCGGGCTGACGGTGCTGCTGGCAACGCGGGAGGCGCCGGAGGCGATGGCGCTGGCCGATCGCATCATCGTGCTGGAGGCCGGCGCGGTGGTGCAGGTGGCGACGCCGCAGGCTCTGTACGAGGCGCCCGCCACCGCCTTCGTCGCCAGCCTGGTCGGCGAGAACAACCGGCTGCCCGGCACGGTGCTGGCGCTGGAGGATGACATGGCGCGCATCCGCCTCGACTGCGGGCCGGAGGTGGAAGCGCGGGTTGCCGATGCCGGCGGCCCTGGCAGCCGCTGTATCGTCGCGGTCCGGCTGGAGAAAGTGGCGGTAGCGGCGATGTCGGCGGAGGAGATGGGGGAGGGCGCGCTGCCCGCGGCGTTGCGCGACCAGGTCTTCCTCGGTGACCATGTTCGGCTGCTGCTGGAGATCGGCGAGGGCGGCATGCTGGTGGCGCGGCGCCCGCCGGGCACCCGGATGCCGCGCATCGGCGGACCCGCCGCGGTCGCCTGGGACGGCAATGCGGCTTTCGCCTATCGCGCCCTGCGCTGAGGCTTGGTTCGCGGCGGCGGCGGCCCAATTGCGCAGGGTTTCAGGAGGCACGTCATGACCAGACCACTCGACCGCCGCAGCATGCTGTGGGGCGCGGCCGGCCTCGGCATCGCCTTTGCGGGGCCGCACCGCGTCTTCGCCCAGGCGCCGGCGCCGACGCCGCCGACCGGGCCCTTCACCCTGCCGCCGCTGCCCTATGCCGCGGAGGCGAATGAGGCGGCGATCGACGCCAGGACCATGCAGATCCACCACGACCTGCACCACCAGGCCTATGTGAACAACCTGAACGCCGCGCTGCGCGAGCACACCGCGCTGCACAGCATGCCGATCGAGACCTTGCTGTCGAAGATCGGGGAGCTGCCGGAGGGCATCCGGACCGCGGTCCGCAACAACGGCGGCGGCCACGCCAACCACAGCATGTTCTGGGGCCTGATGGGCGGCCGCGGCGGCCAGCCCACGGGCGAGCTCATGGCGGCGATCCAGCGCGACCTCGGTGGCTGGGATACCTTCCGCAATCGCTTCGAACAGGCGGCGAACACCCAATTCGGCTCCGGCTGGGCCTTCGTGACGGTGACGCGGGACGGCAAGCTGGCGATCGTGCAGAAGCCGAACCAGGACTCGCCGCTGATGGAGGGGCAGCGGGCGCTGCTCGGCAACGATGTCTGGGAGCACGCCTATTACCTGCGGTACCAGAACCGCCGCGCCGAATACACCCGCGCCTGGTGGAACGTGCTGAACTGGGACGCCATCGGCCAGCGCTACGCCGCGGCCAAGGCCGGCACGCTGAAGGTGTAGCGGGCTGCGGAACAGCCGGATCGCTCTCCTCCGTCATGCACGGGCTTGACCCGTGCATCCAGACGCCCGGCAAAGTCAGGTGGTTAGCGGTGGCCGGGTCAAGCCCGGCCATGACGGAGCGGCGGCACTCCCGAACCTTGTCAGGGTCTTTCCGCAGGCTGCCAGAGCGGACCGCGGCGGCGGATGAGCGCCCGTAGCGGGCAGCCGCTCCTCCGGCGGCAGGGCGTAACATCGCGGAACCCGGCATCGGGGGCGGGGTTCAACGCCCGCCCCCAAGCCGCCGAGGTTCCCCATGGCGTCCATCCGCCTGAAGCCGCTGTCGCAACAGACCATCGTCATCACCGGCGCCAGCTCCGGCATCGGCCTCGCCACCGCCCGGATGGCGGCGCAGGCAGGGGCGCGGGTCATGCTGATCGCCCGCAACGAGGAAGCGCTGAGGACCATTGTCGAGGAGTTGCGCGGCCGCGGCGCCTCGGCCGATTACGCGGTGGCCGACGTCGGCCGGCTGCCGGAGCTGGAAGCGGCGGCGCAGAAGACGCAGGAGGTGTTCGGCGGCTTCGATTCCTGGGTGAACGACGCCGGCACCTCCATCTATGGCGAGATCGAGAAGATCCCGCTCGCCGACCACCACCGGCTGTTCGAGACCAATTACTGGGGCGTGGTGCATGGCAGCACCATCGCGGCCCGGGCGCTGCGCCAGCGCGGCGGCGGCGCCATCGTCAACATCGGCAGCGTGCTGTCGGACCGGGCGATGATCCTGCAGGGCCCTTATTCCGCCACCAAGCATGCGGTGCGGGCCTTCACCGACGCGCTGCGGATGGAGCTGGAGCGGGATGGGGCGCCGGTCAGCGTCACCCTCATCAAGCCCTCCGGCATCGAGACGGCGTTCCAGGAGCATGCGCGCAGCTACCTCGACAGCCCCGGCGTGCGGGTGCCGCCACCGGCCTATGACCCGCGGCTGGTGGCGCGCGCCATCCTCTACGCCTGCGAGCATCGCCGGCGGGAGATCGTGGTGGGCTTCGGCGGCCACGTCATTGCGCTGATGGGCAGCC
Source organism: Siccirubricoccus deserti (assembly GCF_014283215.1). Taxonomy (GTDB): domain Bacteria; phylum Pseudomonadota; class Alphaproteobacteria; order Acetobacterales; family Acetobacteraceae; genus Siccirubricoccus; species Siccirubricoccus deserti. Next base: position 212,247 of record NZ_JACOMF010000002.1, on the reverse strand, counting down.
TCTTTCCCCGCACCACCGATCTGGTGCTGGAGGCAGTGGGCTATGCGGTGCAGACCACTGACAAGCGGCCGAAGCCGGAGCGGGCCGACAACCTGCACGCCCCGCGCGAGGACGGCACGGAGAAGAGCCTGACGCGGCCGGTGGCGCCGGTGCGCAGCACCAGCCTATTTCTTGAGGCCCAGCTCCACCCGGTGCTGACCGCGACTGCCCTGGTCGGCCTTGGCGCGCTGGTGCTGGGGGTCGGCGCGGCGCGGCGGATGGGCGCCGGCCGGGTCATGGCGCCCGGGACGCGGCCGGTGCGGCGCCTGGCGCGGGATGCGGGGCGCCGGGTCAGCGGCTGGCGCTGAGCCCGGTCGGGTAGAACCGCCCGCCCTGGCGCACCGCTTCCAGGGTGAAGCCGCCCGGCAGGGCGATGTCGGCCGGGACGGGCGGCGCTTCGGCACCAGCGTCCCAGGCTTCCGCCAGGATCCGGCCCTGCATGCCAGGGGCCGGCAGCCCGAGCAGGTGGAGCAGGGTCGGCGCCACATCGGTCAGGTCGCAGGCGGCCCGGACCGTCGCGGCGCGGCGGAAGGGGCCGCCTTCGGCGATCAGCAGCGTGGCCAGTTCGCGCCGGTGCAGCCCGCCATGCATGCCGCCGCCCTCCGGCACATCCGGCGCGTCGAAGGGGGCGCGGCCGGGCAGGCCCCAGTGATCCGCCGCCTCCGTCCCGGCGAAGCAGAGGGTGAGATCGGCGCTGCGCGGATGCGCGGCATCGAGGGTGGCGAGCGGCAGCGCGCCCGGCAGCAGCGCCGGGTCGCGTGCCAGCAGCGGCCCGGCCCAGCTCTGCGCCGCGAGAAACTCGGCCACCGCCGGCGCCAGGGCCGGATCGCGCAGCCAGAGCCCGGGCGCCGCCGCCGGCGCCACCACGATATCGATGCCCGGCGCCAGCCCATGCCCCGCCGCGAAGCCGCCGCGGCTGAGCTCCGCCGCCAGATCCAGCTTGCGGTCGCCGCTGACATGGCCGTGGTCGGAAAGCACCAGCAGGGCGATCTCCGCCGCATCGGGCTGCGCCGCGCGCCAGTCCAGCGCCTGGCCGACCAGCGCATCGGCGGCGGCGAGGGCGGTGCGGGTCTCTGCCGCGTCGAGGCCACGGTAGTGGAAGCTGACGTCGGGCTCCGGGCACCAGAACAGGGCGATGTCGGGGCGGAGATCCGGCAGCACATGCTCGAACAGCACGCGGGTGGCGAGGCGCAGCCGGGGCAGGTTGGGGATGGCGGCGGGCGGGGTCGGGCCGAAGCGGGTGGCGACCAGCCGGGCGGCCGCGCCCTCGGTGTCGGCGGCGTTCCAGCGGAAGGCGCCGAGTGGCCCGGCCAGCGGGTGCGCCAGGAAGGCCTGGCCCGGCGAGCCGGCCGAGACCACCGCGAGCGACCGGCCGGCTGCCGCCAGGATCTCGCCGAGGCCGGGACGCTGCAGCGGATACGGCGCGCCATCGGCCAGCACCAACAGATCGGCGACGCTGTTGGTCTTCAGCAGCCGTTCCGGCGCGAGATGGGCGGCGAAGATGGTGTTGGCGGTCAGCCCGTGCGCCGCCGGGCGGCTGCCGGTGACAAGGGAGCTGGTGGCGACGCGGGTCTCGCTCGGGAAGACGCTGCGGGCATTGGCGAAACGCGTGCCGCGGGCGGCCAGCGCCGCCAGATGCGGCATCCGCGCCGGGGTGACGAGATCGGGGCGGAGGCCGTCGAGCAGCAGGAGGATGGCGCGCATGGCGGCATGTTAGCAGGCCGCGAGGAAACGCCGCGCCTCCGTCATGGCCGGGCTTGCCCCGGCCATCCCAACCCCCTGTTTTCGCAAGGGAAGCGGAGGCGCGGCATACACCCGCAGGACTCAGCTCAGAACAGCAGCCCCTTCTTCAGCAGACCATGCACGCCCTTCTCGCCGTTCACCGTCTGGGTGACGTGGAAATCCACCGCCAGGCTGCAGAGCTGGTAGGCATCGGCGGCCGAGAGGTTGGAGCGGGAGACGATGAAGGCGATCATCTCCCGCAGCGCCTGCTTCATGGCGAGGTCGAGATCCTCGTGCATGCCCATGCTGATGTAGTGGGTCGCCGTCTCGGCGCGGGGGAAGCGGAGCACCGGATCCCGGGCGCCGCCGCCCTTCTCCAGGCTCAGGCGGAAATGCCCGGTCAGGCAGATCTCCAGCGCGTTGATGCAGACCTCGCCGTCGCCCTGCACGCCGTGGCCGTCGCCGGCCGAGAAATTGGCGCCCGGCACGAAGACCGGCAGGAACAGCGTGGCGCCGGCGCCGATCTCCTTGTTGTCGAGGTTGCCGCCATGCGCGCGCGGCTCCTTGGTGGAGATCGCGCCCCATTCCGGCGGCGGCGCCACGCCCATGACGCCGAAGAAGGGCGAGAGCGGCAGGGTGATGCCGGGGCCGACCGGCACCTTGCAGGTCATCGCCTCCCGGTCCACCGGGATGTGGACGACGCGCCGGTAGGGGAAATCCTCCGGCAGAGTGCCCATCAGCGGGCGGAAGCCGCAATAGCCCCAGTCGCAGCCGAGATCGATCCGCTCGATGTCGACGCGCAGGCAGTCGCCCGGCTCGGCGCCCTTCACCGCCACCGGCCCGGTCAGGATGTGCGGGCCGAGGCGCGGTGGGCTGGCGCCATGGATCGCCGCCAGCCGCGGCGGCAGCTTCAGGCCGCTGTCCGCCGGCGGCATCTGCTCCGGGCCGCCGGAGACGCATTCGAGGATGACGAGGTCGCCCGGGTCCACCTCCCGCACCGGCGGGAACAGGGCGTCGAAGGCGCCCCAGCGGATATTGTCGAGTGTCGGTTCGATATGGTGGGTCGCAGGCAACGCCGGCCTCCTCGTTTGGCGCCGGTATGGAGGCAAGACGGTGCGCGGAACGCAAGGGCCGGCACCCGTGGCGACAGCGCGCGGACGCTCCGGGGGGCTCGCGCCCCTCCGCGATCCGCCCTATCCCCGCCTGAGCTGGAACAGCGCCTGTTCGCCGAACAGGTTGGCCAGTCGCGGCGAGCGGCGCCAGGGCGCCTTCAGCCCATGCTCATCCACCGCCAGCCACTGCTCCACCGTGTAGCCGTCCAGCGCGCAGAGGTCGAAGAAGTCGCGGATGGTGCAGGGGTGGATGTTCGGCGTCTCGTACCAGGCGCGGTGCCAGGTGCTGGTCATCGGCATCCGCCCGGTGGAGATCAGCTGCCAGCGCACCAGCCAGTGGCCGAAATTGGGGAAGGAGACGATGGCGTGGTGGCCGATGCGCAGCATCTGCCGCAGCACCTCGCGCGGCTTCTCCACCGCCTGCAGGGTGCGGGACAGCACCACGAAATCGAAGGCGCCATCCGGGTAGACCGCCAGGTCGTTGTCGGCATCGCCCTGGATCACCGCGAGCCCGGCGGCGACCGCCTGGGTGGCCGCGGCCATGTCGATCTCGATCCCCCGCGCATCGGCGCCCTTCTCGGCGGTCAGGTGCGCCAGCAGCGCGCCGTCGCCGCAGCCGATGTCGAGCACCCTTGCGCCGCGCGGAATCATCTCCGCGATCAGCCGCAGGTCGAGCCGCATGTTCTTGGCGACATAGCGGATGTCGCCGCGCCGCGGCGAGGGGCGGATGTCGCCGACGGCTTCCGGCATGCTCAGACCCCCAGGCGATCGGCGCAGCCGGCGAGGAAGCCGCCGAGCGCGCGGTGGAAGTCGGGTTCCTCCAGCAGGAAGGCGTCATGGCCCTTGTCGGAGGCGATCTCGACGAAGCTGACATTCGCCGCCGCGGCGTTCAGGGCGCGGACGATGGCCCGGCTCTCGCTGGTCGGGAACAGCCAGTCGCTGCTGAAGCTGGCGACGAAGAAGCGCGAGCCGGTGCCGCGGAAGGCAGCGGCGAGGTTGCCGCCATGCTCCGCCGCCAGGTCGAAATAGTCCATCGCCCGGGTGATGGTCAGGTAGCTGTTGGCGTCGAAGCGCTGGACGAAGGTGCTGCCCTGGTGGCGCAGGTAGCTCTCCACCTCGAACACGTCTTCGAGGAAGGTCACCGCGCTGGCGCCGCGCAGGCGGCGGCCGAACTTCCGGGTCAGCGCCTGTTCCGACAGGTAGGTGATGTGCGCCACCATCCGGGCGACCGACAGGCCCTTCGCCGGCACCCGCCCATCCGCCCAGTAGCGGCCGCCGTTCCAGTCGGGGTCGGAATGGATGGCGGCGCGGCCGACCTCGTGGAAGGCGATGTTCTGCGCGCTGTGATAGGCGGCGGTGGCGATGGGTGCCGCGGCATAGACCGCGTCCGGGAAGGTCGCCGCCCATTCCAGCACCTGCATCCCCCCCATCGACCCGCCGACGACACCGAGCAGGCGAGAGATGCCGAGGTGGTCGGTCAGAAGCTTCTGGGCGCGGACCATGTCGCGGATGGTGACATTGGGGAAATCCGTGCCCCAGGGGCGGCCAAGGCCGCGACCCGTAGCATCCGTCATCTCCTCCCGCGGCCCGGTCGAGCCCATGCAGCCGCCGAGCACATTGGCGCAGATGATGAAATACCGGTCGGTGTCGAGCGGCTTGCCGGGGCCGAGGATGGTCTGCCACCAGCCGGCGCGGCCGGTCAGCGGGTGCGGCTCCGCCACGTACTGGTCCCCGGTCAGCGCATGGCAGACCAGCACGGCGTTGCTGCGGGCGGCGTTCAGCCTGCCATAGGTGCGATAGGCGACCGCCATGGGCGCCAGCACGGTCCCGCAATCCAGCGCAAGGCCGTCGGCGAAGACGGCGCGCTGGTGGTCCACCTGATCAAACGGGGCGACGGGTGCGGGCATGCCTGGCCTGGGTGCTGCGAGGTTCTCGCGGGGTTCGGTCCGGTGCATTCTCCAGGCCGAGGCGGCAGCAATAGGGCCGTGGCGCCCCGGCTTCAACAATTGCCCGCCGCGGCGCGGGAGGGGCAGGCCGATGCGGACGCCTTGGCGACCGCCCCCGCCCCGTCTAAAGCATGCGGGAAAGCCGTTATCGAGATGACCGCACCCCACGACATCGACCTGCCGACCGCCGGCTCCACGCCCGCCGCGGCGCCGAACCCGTCCGACACCGCCCTCGCCGCGCTGCGGGCCGAGATCGACGTCCTGGACGACCGCCTGCACGAGTTGGTGATGCGCCGGGCCGATGTGGTGGCGCGGCTGGCGGCGAGCGGCATCAAGGCCGGGCGCCAGGCCAGCCCGCTCCGCCCGGGTCGGGAGGCGATGATCCTCCGCCGCCTGCTGCGGCGCCATGCCGGGCCGCTGCCGCCCGGCGCCCTGGTGCAGCTTTGGCGGGAGATCCTGGCCGGCTCCTCCGCTATGCAGGGCGGGTTCTCCGTTGCCGTCTATGCCCGGGGGCCGGAACAGGCCCGGCTGGCGCGCGAGCATTTCGGCAGCCAGACCCCGCTGCGCAGCCACGAGACCGCCGCCCGGGCGCTGGCCGCCGTCGCCAATGGCGAGGCCCAGGTGGCCGTGCTGCCCCTGCCGGAGGAGGCCGAGGCGCCCGAAGCCGCCTGGTGGACCGGCCTCGACAGCCCACGGCTGCAGGTGGTCGCCCGGCTGCCGTTCTGGGCGCCCGGCGGCGAGAACGTCCCGGAAGCCCTGGCGGTCACCCAGGGCGCCGCCGACCCCTCCGGCGCCGACCGCACCCTGCTGCGGCTGGAACTGGCCGATGACCGCGGCCGGGCCCAGCTTGCCGCGGCACTGACAGCCGCCGGCCTGCCGCCGCGTCTGTTGCAGCTGCGCCGCGATGGCGGGGTGGTGCGTGCCCTGGCCGAGGTGGATGGGGTGGTGGCCGCCGACGACCCGCGCCTTGGCTCCCTGCCGGCGCGGGCCCTGCCGCTCGGCGGCTATGCCGTGCCCGAGAGAGGAGAGTGACCGCCATGCCCAACGTCATGCCGCGCCCGAGCATCCTCTCGATCGAGCCCTATGTCGGCGGCGAATCGAAGATCCCCGGCGTCAACCGCATCATCAAGCTCTCCTCCAACGAAGGCGCCTTCGGCGTGCCGCCCGCGGCACAGGCGGCCTATGCCGAGTTGGCGGCCAAGCTGCATCGCTACCCGGACGGCGGCGCCACCGCGCTGCGCGAGGCGATCGGCACGCGCTTCGGGGTCGATCCGGCGCGCGTCGTCTGCGGCAACGGCTCGGACGAGATCATCCAGCACCTGATCCTCGCCTATGGCGGCGAGGGGACGGAGCTGGTGATGAGCGCGCATGGCTTCACCATGTACGAGGTCTCCGGCCGCTACGCCGGCTGCCAGATCATCAAGGCGCCGGAGCGCAACCTGACCGCCGATGTGGACGCCATGCTGGCCGCGGTCGGGCCGCGGACCAGGCTGATGTTCCTCGCCAACCCGAACAACCCGACCGGCTCCCTGCTGCCGGCGGCCGAGGTGACGCGGCTGCGCGCGGCGCTGCGCGAGGATGTGCTGCTGGTGCTGGACAGCGCCTATGCCGAATACGTTACCCGGCCGGACTACGACCCCGGCACGGCGCTGGTCGAAGCCGGCACCAACACGGTGATGACGCGCACCTTTAGCAAGGTCTTTGGCCTCGGCGGCGTGCGGCTCGGCTGGTGCTACGCCCCGCCGCACGTGATCGACGTGCTCAACCGGGTGCGCGGGCCGTTCAACGTGAACGCGCCCGCCATGGCGGCCGGCGTCGCGGCGCTGGCCGAGCCCGGCTGGGTGGAGAAGTCGGTCGCGCACAACACCGCATGGCGGGCAAAGCTCTCCGAGGCCCTGCGTGCGGCCGGCATCACCGTCCACCCGAGCGAGGGCAATTTCATCCTGGCCGATTTCGCGACCCCGGCGCGTGCCGCGGCGGCGGATGCGGCACTGAAGGGGCGCGGCCTGATCGTCCGCGCCATGGGCGCCTATGCCCTGCCGCACTGCCTGCGCATCACCATCGGCACGGCGGAGGAATGCGGCATGGTGGCGGATGCGCTGCGGGACTTCATGCGCAGCGCCGATGCCGCCTGAGCCGTTGTCCGGCCACGCGGGGGACGCGCCGCTGTTCAACCGGCTCTGCCTGATCGGCGTCGGGCTGATCGGCAGTTCCATCGCCCGGGCGGCGCGGGAGCGCGGGGACATCGCCCGCACCGTGGTGGCGCATACCCGCCGGCCGGAGACGCTGGCCAAGGTCCGCGCCCTCGGCTTCGCCGATGTGGTGGAGGAGGATCCGGCGCGGGCGGTGGAGGGTGCCGATGCGGTGATCCTCTGCGTGCCGGTCGGCGCCTATGCCGGGGTGATGGCGCAGATCGCGCCGCATCTGGCGCCGGGCTGCATCCTGAGCGACGTCGGCTCCACCAAGGGCAGCGTGATCCGCGACCTGCTGCCGCAGCTGCCGCCCGGCGTGCGGCTGGTGCCGGCGCATCCGATGGCCGGCACCGAGCACAGCGGGCCGGAGGCGGGCTTCGCCACCTTGTTCGAGGGCCGCTATTGCATCCTGACCCCGGTGCCGAACGGCGATCCGGCGGCGGTGGAGAAGATCACCGCCCTTTGGCGCCGCTGCGGCTCCATGGTCGAGCGGATGGATGCGGAGACGCATGACAAGGTGGTGGCCATCGTCAGCCACCTGCCGCATCTGATCGCCTTCACCATCTGCGGCACCGCCGACGACCTGGCGGAGGAGACGCGCGAGGCGGTGCTGAAATTCGCCGCCTCCGGCTTCCGTGACTTCACCCGCATCGCCTCCAGCGACGTCGACATGTGGCGCGACATCTTCCTCAACAACCGCGACGCGCTGCTGGAGATGCTGGCGCGCTTCACCGAGGACAGCCATGCGCTGGCCCGCGCGGTGCGCTATGGCCAGGCGGAGTTCATCGAGGACCGGATCCGGCGCGGGCGGCGGATAAGGCGCGGGTTGATCGAGCGGAAGCAGGCGTAGCAGGTCGGTTCCGAGCAGCCGCCCGGCCAGCCCCATCCACGGGCTTGGCCCGCGAATTCCGGTTTCCAGCGAGAACAAGGGCTTGATATGGCCGGGGCGGGCGGTGCCCGGCCCCAAGCCGCTCCGGCACCGCAACAGGGTGTCGAGGCCGGGCCCGACCGGTGCTAACTGCGGCTTGGCCGATGCCACCGTCCCGAGGGTAGGATGGCGGTTCCGGGAAGGACACGCCCCAAGATGCTGGACCCCGCCTCGCGGCAGATCGCCTTCATCAACGCCGCCCATACCATCACCCATTACTGCCTGCTGATCCTGGCAACGGCGGTGCTCGGCATGGTGCAGCAATCGCCGTTCGACTTCGGCGAATCCTATGGGCCGATCCTGGCCCTCGGCACCGGCATGTTCGTCGTCTACGGGCTCGGGGCCCTGCCGATGGGCTGGCTGGCGGCGCGCTTCGGCGCGCGGGCGTTGATGGCGGCCTTCTTCTTCGGCGTCGGGGCAGGGCTGCTGCTGACGGCCTTCGCCACCACGCCCCTGGCCCTGGCCCTGGCGCTCGGGCTGATGGGCGGTTTCGCGGCGATCTACCACCCGGTCGGCACCGCGACCTTGGTGGAGGCGGCGGGCAGCCGGGTCGGCCGCGCGGTCGGCATCAATGGCGTCTTCGGCAATCTCGGCGTCGCGCTCGCCCCGGTGGTCACCGCCTTCCTGACCGCCCAGCTCGGCTGGCACTGGGCCTTCGGCATCCCGGGGGCGATCAGCGTGGTGCTCGGCCTGTTCTACCTGTTCGAGCCGCCCTTCGATGCCGCCAAGGCGGGCGGGCCACAGAAGCCCTTCCCTGCCATTCCGCCGGCGGTGGTGCGGCGGGCGGTCATCGTGCTGCTGGCGATCGCCGCGGTGTCCGGGCTGGTGTTCAATGCCTTCACCCTGCTGCTGCCCAAGCTGATGGCGGAACGCCTGGCGAGTTCGCCGGACCTGCTGCCGGTCGTCGGCATGCTGGCCTTCCTGGCGACGCTCTGCGGCGGCCTCACCCAGTACACCGTCGGGCAGATGATCGACCGCCACACGCTGAAGCGGGTGTTCATGCCGCTCGCCCTGGTGCTGGCGCCCTGCCTGGCGCTGCTGGCCTTCGCCGATGGCTGGTGGGTGCTGCCGCTCTCGGCCCTGGTCGCGGCTTCCATCTTCGGCCAGGTGACGGTGAACGAGACGATGACGGCGCGCTACGTCGCCCCGCCGCTGCGGGTGAAGCTCTATTCCATCCGCTTCACCATCGGCTTCCTCGGCGCCGCCGCCGCCTCGCCGCTGGTCGGGCTGCTGCATGCGGCGACCGGCGGGCTGACCGTGCCGATGCTGCTGCTGGCGGCAGCCGGCGCCATCACCCTGGTCTGCGCCATGTTCTTCCCCAACCGGCCGGAGGAGCTGCAGCCGGAGCTCTGGACCCGTGGCGCGGCTCAGCCGGCGGCGGTGCCGGCGGAGTAGCAGGGCGGGCTACCGCCCGGCGTGGATGTCCCACCACTCGCCGGGCGGCCCGACGTAGCGCCAATCCTCGTCCCGGATACCGGCGACATAGGCCGCCCGCGCCGCCGCCGGATCCAGCCATGCCCCCGGCAGCTCGGCGCCGAACAGCCCGCTGTCCTTGCCGGTGGAGAGCCGCGGCGCATAGCCGCCCTCGCGCGGTGGCCGCGGCGGCACCGCCCAGGATTTGTCGTTTTGCGGCAGGCACTGGAAGCGGGCATAGCCGGCGGCGGCCAGGGCATCGATCGCCGCCACGCCGTATTCCTCCACCGAGATGTAGTCGGGCAGCCCCGGCAGCGCGGTGAGCTGGGCGACGGCGAAGCGGTCGGCGCCCTCGATGTCGATCTTCAGGTAATGCGGCAGCCCGAACTCCGCGACCAGCGCGGGCAGGGTGCGGCAGGGGATCTCTAATACCTGGTAGCGCGTGCCCTGGCGCGTGCCATAGGCGGGGTCGAAGCTGCTCCAATGGTCGTTGTCGGCATTGGCGTAGAAGCCTAGCACCCCCGGCGCCTCCCATACGCCGATGTTGAGCAGCACCAGTTGGCCGCTGGCGACCGGCGCGGCGAGACGGGCCGCGAGGTCCGCATGCAGCACCGGGTTGGCCTCCACCGCGACCACGCGGAAGCCCTTGGCGAGGTAGAATTCGGTGTCCTCCCCGCGGTTTGCACCAAGATCGAAGATCAGCTCAGGATCGGGCAGCATGCCGTCACCCTGGCGCCGTCCCGGCATTGACCGCAAGCCTGTCCGGGGCTTGGTATGGCGCATGTCGATCCTCACCGGTCATACCAGCCTCGCCGGCATCCTCGGCTGGCCCGTCGCCCATTCCCGCTCGCCGCGGCTGCACGGGCTGTGGCTGCGCCGGCATGGCATCGACGGCGCCTATGTGCCGCTGGCCGTGCGGCCGGAGCGGTTCGCCGATAGCGTCCGGGCCCTCGCCGACCTCGGCTTCCGCGGCGCCAATGTCACCATCCCGCACAAGGAAGCCGCCTTCGCGGTCTGCGACCGGGTGGACCCCTCCGCCCTGCGGGCCGGGGCAGTGAACACGCTGGTGTTCCGGGACGGGCAGATCGAGGGTTCCAATACCGATGGCTGGGGGTTCCTCGCGCATTGCGCCGAGCAGGTGCCGGGCTGGACGCCGGATGCCGGGCCGGTGGTGATCCTCGGCGCCGGCGGCTCCGCCCGGGCCATCGCCGCCGTGCTGCTGGATGCCGGCTGCCCGCGGGTGACCCTGGTGAACCGCACCCCGGCGCGGGCCGAGGCGCTGGCGCGGACCCTGGGTGGCCCGATCGCCGTGGCCGAGGCCCCGCCGCTCGACGCCGCGAAGCTGCTGGTGAACACCACCTCGCTCGGCATGCAGGGGCAGCCGCCGCTGCGGATCGACCTTTCTTCGCTGCCGGCGGATGCGGTGGTGGCCGACATCGTCTACGTGCCGCGGGAGACGCCGCTGCTGGCGACCGCCCGGGCGCGTGGCCTGCGCGCCGTCGATGGGCTCGGCATGCTGCTGCACCAGGCGCGGCCCGGCTTCAGCGCTTGGTTCGGGGTGACGCCGGCGGTCGATGATGAGCTGCGCGATTTCGTCGGCGGCGACATCCCGCTGCGGGCCGAGGCGCCCAGCCAGGCATGAAGATCCTCGGCCTGACCGGTGGCATCGGCATGGGAAAATCCACCGCCACCGGCACCTTCCGCCGGCTGCGCATCCCGGTCTTCGATGCCGATGCGGCGGTGCATGAACTGCAGGCGAAGGGCGGCCGCGGCGTCGGGCCGATCGCCGCCGCCTTCCCCGGCACGGTGGAGCAAGGCCGGGTGAACCGGGAGGCACTGCGCCGCGCCGTGCTCGGCAATCCCGCGGCGCTGACGCGGCTGGAGCGCATCCTGCACCCGCTGGTCCGCGATACCGAACGCCGCTTCATCGCCGCCGCCCGCCGCCGCGCCGAGCCGCTGGTGGTGTTGGACGTGCCATTGCTGTTCGAAACCAAGGGCGCCGGCCGCTGCGACCAGGTAGTCGTGGTCACCGCCCCCGCCGCGGTGCAGCGCTGGCGGGTGCTGCGCCGCCCCGGCATGACGGAGGAGCGGCTACGCGCCATCCTGGCCCGGCAGATGCCGGATGCCGAGAAGCGCCGCCGCGCCGATCACCTGGTCCACACCGGCTTGTCGCGGCATTTCGCGCAGCGCCGCATCCGTAAGCTGGTGCGGGAGCTGAGGGGCTGATGCGGCAGCTTGTGCTGGACACCGAAACCACTGGCCTCGACCCGGCGACCGGGGACCGGGTGATCGAGATCGCGGCGATCGAGTTGGTGAACCTGATCCCCACCGGCCAGACCTATCACGTGCTGCTGGACCCGGAACGCGATGTGCCGGAGGAGAGCACGCGCATCCACGGCTTCACCGCCGAGATGCTGCGCGGCAAGCCGAAGTTCGCCGAGGTGGCGGGGGAGTTCCTGGGCTTCATCGCCGGCGATCCCATCGTCGCGCACAACGCTCCCTTCGATTTCGGCTTCCTCGACGCGGAGCTGCGCCGGGTGGGCCAGGCGCCGCTTGACCGCGCCCGCATGGTGGACAGCCTGGCGCTGGCGAAGAAGCGCTTTCCCGGCATGCCGAACAGCCTGGATGCGCTCTGCCGCCGCTTCGGCGTCGATAACTCGATGCGCACCAGCCATAACGCGCTGCTCGACGTGAAGCTGCTGGCCCAGGTCTACCTGGAGCTGATGGGCGGCAAGCAGCCGGGCCTGCACCTGGCGACCGCCAGCAGGACGCCGGTCGTCCAGGTGGCCGGGCTGGCCCGCGAACGGACGCCGCGGCCGATCGTGCCGAGCGCGGCGGAGCAGGAGGCGCATCTGGCATTCCTGAAGCGGCTGAAGGAGCCGCTCTGGCTCACGCCGCCCTTCGTGGAAGCGACACAACAATAGCGTTGCCGGCGACACGGGAAATGAACTCCGCCGCTTTCGCGTGAAATCTGCATCAGCCACCCTATCCCACGAATAATGTCGTGGAATTCCGGCCGGGCGCGAGAATTGCCCGCAGGAGTGGCGCGTGCGTTACTTGCCGGCCAACCAGTGAGGGGAGACACCAGAGGCATGCCGGAAGCGCCGACGCCGCCGCCAACCCGCCCGTTGCCGGATGCCCGCGTCGACTACTCGCCGCCGGTGGGTGACACGGTCAAGACCACCACCTGCTACATGTGCGCCTGCCGCTGCGGCATCCGGGTGCATCTGAAGGATGGCAGGATCCGCTACATCGAGGGCAACCCGGACCATCCGGTGAACCGCGGCGTGCTCTGCGGCAAGGGCAGCGCGGGCATCATGACCCAGTATGCCCCGGCCCGGCTGCGCGCGCCCCTGAAGCGGGTCGGCCCGCGCGGCAGCGGCGAATATGCCGAGATCAGCTGGGAGGAAGCGCTGGAAACCGCGACCGGCTGGCTGCGGCATGTGCGGGAGACCGATCCGCGCCGCCTCGCCTTCTTCACCGGCCGCGACCAGTCGCAGAGCCTGACCGGCTTCTGGGCGGCGCAATTCGGCACGCCGAATTTCGCCGCGCATGGCGGCTTCTGCTCGGTCAACATGGCGGCCGGCGGGCTCTACTCCATCGGCGGCAGCTTCTGGGAATTCGGCGAGCCGGATTGGGAGCGCACCAAATACCTGCTGATGTTCGGCGTCGCCGAGGATCACGACAGCAACCCGATCAAGCTCGGCCTGTCGAAGCTGAAGGCGCGCGGCGCCAAATTCCTCTCGGTCAACCCGGTGCGCACCGGCTATTCCGCCATCGCCGATGAATGGGTGGGGCTGCGCCCCGGCACCGACGGGCTCTTCGTGCTGGCCCTGGTGCATGAGCTGCTGCGGACCGATCGCATCGATCTGGAGTTCATGGCGCGCTACACCAATGCCGCCTGGCTGGTTGTGCGCAATCCCGGCGGCGCCGACGACGGGCTCTTCGCCCGTGATGCGAATGGCCAGCCACTGGCCTGGGACCGCGCCCGCGGCGCGACCGAGGCGCAGGCGGCGGACCTGTCGCCGGTGATGGTCGGGAATTTCATCCTGCCCGATGGCCGCAGCGCCCGTCCGGTTTTCCATCTGCTGGCGGAGCGTTACCTCACGCCCGACTACGCGCCGGAGGCGGTGGCGGAACGCTGCGGCATCACCGCCGACCGCATCCGCCGTATCGCCGACGAGATTGCCGAGGTCGCCTTCAACCAGGCGATCACGCTGGAACAGCCCTGGACCGATGTCTGGGGCCGCCGGCACGAGACCGTCACCGGCCGGCCGGTCGCCTTCCACGCCATGCGCGGCATCAGCGCGCATTCCAACGGTTTTCACACCTGCCGCGCGCTGCACCTGCTGCAGATGCTGCTGGGCGCGGTCGATACCCCCGGTTCCTGGCGCTACAAATCGCCTTTCCCGCGGCCGATCCCGCCGGGGCCGGGGCCAGCCGGCAAGGGCGCCAAGCCGAACACGCCGCTGGCGGGCAATATCCTCTCCTTCCCGCATGGGCCGGATGACCTGCTGGTCGACGACGAGGGTAACCCGCTGCGCATCGATAAGGCCTTCTCCTGGGAAGCGCCGCTGGCGCTGCACGGGATGATGCACACGGTCATCGGCAATGCCGGCGCCGAGGATCCCTACCCGATCGACACGCTGTTCATGTTCATGGCCAACATGGCCTGGAACAGCGCCATGAATCCGGGCGAGGTGATCCGCATCCTGACCGAGACGAAGGCGGATGGCAGCTATCGCATCCCGCATGTCATCTACTCGGACGCCTATTTCAGCGAGACGGTGCCCTACGCCGACCTCATCCTGCCCGACACCACCTACCTTGAGCGCTGGGACTGCATCTCGATCCTCGACCGGCCAATCGGCAGCCCGCATGGCGCGGGCGATGCGATCCGCCAGCCGGTGATCAAGCCCGACCGCGACGTGCGCCCCTTCCAGGACGTGCTGATCGAGCTGGGCGCGCGGCTCGGCCTGCCGGCCTTCGTGAAGGAGGATGGCGCGCCGCGCTTCAAGGACTACCCGGACTACATCGTGAACCACCAGCGCATGCCGGGGGTCGGCCCGCTCGCCGGCTTCCGCGGCCTCGACGGCAGCAGGAAGGGCGTCGGCGAGCCCAACCCGGACCAGCTCCAGCGCTACATCGACAATGGCTGCTTCTGGCGCGACCACCTGCCGCCCGAGCAGGAATGGATGAAGCACGCCAACCGCATCTATCTGGAGCACTCCAAGGCCATGGGCCTGATGGGGAAGTCCGACCAGATCGTGCTGCAGCTCTGGTCCGAGCCGCTGCAGAAATTCCGCCTTGCCGCCGAGGGCCATGGCGCCAAGCAGCCGCCCGAAAGGCTGCGCGAGCGCATCCGCACCTACTGCGACCCGCTGCCCATCTGGTACGCACCGCTGGAGCACGCGAGCCAGGACTTGGCGGAGTTCCCGCTCTCCGCCGTCACCCAGCGGCCGATGGCGATGTACCATTCCTGGGGCTCGATGAATGCCTGGCTGCGGCAGATCCACGGCGCCAACAAGCTCTACATGGCGCGCAGCCGGGCGGAGGCGATGGGGCTCGCGGCCGATGACTGGGTCTGGGTGGACAGCCGCAGCGGCAGGCTGAAATGCCAGGTCGCGCTGATGGAGGGCGTGAACCCGGATACCGTCTGGACCTGGAACGCCATCGGCAAGCGCGCCGGCGCCTGGGGCCTGACGCCGGACAGCCCGGAGGCGCAGCGCGGCTTCCTGCTCAACCACGTCATCAGCGAATGGCTGCCCGCCCAGGGCGGCTTCCGCCACGCGAATGCCGACCCCGTCACCGGCCAGGCCGCCTGGTACGATTTGCGGGTGCGCGTCACCAAGGCGGCGCCGGAGGAGGCCGGCATCACCAGCCCGCATCCCGATGCGTTGCGCCCGCCGCCGCACATGCCCGACCGTCCCGACATCCTGCGCTATTCGGTGAAGAGCTCCGCATGACCTGCCTGCCCGAAATCGCCCCCGGCCAGAAGAAGCTCGGCCTCGTCATCGACCTCGACACCTGTGTCGGCTGCCAGGCCTGCGCCACCAACTGCAAGGAATGGAACGCCAGCGGCCACAGCGCGCCGCTGCCCGACCTCAAGCCCTATTCGGCCGGCGCCGAGGGCGTCTGGTTCAACCGCGTCCACAGCTTCGAGGCAGGCGAGGGCGAGGCCGGGCGCACCGTGCACTTCCCCCGCTCCTGCCTGCATTGCGAGACGCCGGCCTGCGTCACCGTCTGCCCCACCGGCGCCAGCTACAAGCGCGCCGAGGATGGCATCGTGCTGGTCAATGCCGACACCTGCATCGGCTGCGGCCTCTGCGCCTGGGCCTGCCCCTATGGCGCGCGGGAGATGGACGAGGATGAGGGGGTGATGAAGAAATGCACCCTCTGCATCGACCGCATCTACAACGAGACCATCCCGGAGGCGCAGCGCCAGCCGGCCTGTGTGCTGACCTGCCCGACCAAGGCGCGGCATTTCGGCGACCTCGGCGACCCCGACAGCGCGGTCAGCAGGCTGGTCGCAGAGCGCGGTGGCCAGCCGCTGATGCCGGAGCTGGGCTACAGCCCGGTGAACCGCTACCTGCCGCCGCGCAAGCGCGCCACGCCGCCGGCCAAGCCGGTGGAGGATGCGCCGACCCATATGGATGTGAAGAACCCGCTGCTGCGCTGGGTGGACCGGGTGCTGACCCGCATGCCGGCGATGGAATCGGAGCGGCAGGTATGAACCCCGCACCTTCGATCGTCTTCTTCACCACCGCCTCCGGTGCCGGCTACGGGTTGCTGTTCTGGCTCGGGCTGCTGCGGCCGCTCGGGCTGGTGCCGGGCGGGCAGGGCTTCGGCCTGACCGCGCTGGTCCTGGCGCTGGTCCTCGTCACCGCTGGCCTGCTCTCCTCCACCGCGCATCTCGGCAATCCGCGGCGGGCCTGGCGCGCCGTCAGCCAATGGCGCAGCTCCTGGCTGTCGCGGGAGGGGGTGGCGGCGCTGGCCACCTATGTGCCGGCCGGAATCTTCGGCCTGGCGCTGCTCACGGACCGGCCGGGGCTGGCGGCGGCAATGGGGCTGCTGGCCGCAGCCGGGGCAGTGGCCACCGTCTACTGCACCGGTATGATCTACGCCTCCCTGCCGCCGATCCGGCAATGGCACCATCCGCTGGTGGTGCCGGGCTATCTGGTGCTCTCGGCCTTCAGCGGCGCCGCGCTGCTGGCCATGCTCTGCGGCTTCTGGGGCGATGGCGTCGTTGCGGTGGTGCTGGCGCTGCTGGGCGGTGGCGCGGCGCTGGTGCTGAAGCGGGCCTATTGGCGGGCGATCGATGCGGCGCCGCCGGAGGCGACGGTGGAATCCGCCACCAGCCTCGGCTTCATCGGCAAGGTCCGGCCGCTCGAACCGCCGCATACGGAAACCAACTACCTGCTGCGGGAGATGGGCTTCCGCATCGCCCGCAAGCACGCCGCCAGGCTGCGCCACATCACCCTGCTTGCTGGCTTCGCCGCGCCGATGCTGCTGGCGCTGCTCGCCCTGCTGCTAGGCGGCGGGCTGGCCGCCGCGGCGCTGACCCTGGCGGCGGTGCTGGCGCTCGGCGGGTTGCTGGTGGAGCGCTGGCTGATGTTCGCCGAGGCGACCCACACCGTCACCCTCTACTACAGCGGAAACTGATCCGCTTGTATCGGCGGCGCGCCTTCCGGCCTCCTTGTTCCGGGGAGAGCAAGGAGGCCGGGAGATGCGACATCGGGCGCGATGGCCCGGGCTTGCCCTGGCCGGACTGCTGGCCATGCCGGCGAAGGCGGCCGACCTCATCATTGCGGTGGGCGGTGCCTTCACCTCCATGGATCCGCATTTCTTCGGCCTATCGCCCAACCCTGCACTGACCTGGCATGTGCTCGACCGGCTGGTGCATCCGGATCTCGACCAGCGGCCGCAGCCCGGCCTCGCCACCGGGTGGCGCGCCATCGACGACCGCAGTTGGGAGTTCCGGCTGCGGGAGGGCGTGCGCTTCCAGAACGGCACGCTCTTCACCGCGGATGACGTGGTCTTCACCTTCGCCCGCAACCCGGCTGGTAGGGGCCGGCGCAGCCCTGGGAGAGGATGACTTACCGCCTCATCACAAATGACAAGTGGCGCGGCGGCCGGGCCTTCCGCGTCTCAGACACCCTTCGCCGCGGGCGCATCGCCGGTGCCGAAATCCCACCAGATGCCGGCCATCAGTCCCAGCCCTTCCCGCAGCAGCGGCGCCAGCGCATGCTCATCCGGCCCATGCTGGTTGCAGCCAGGGTAGCTGTTCGGAATCCAGATGCAGGGCGCGTCGAGGATCTTCAGGAACAGGTCCGAGGGCGAGGAGCCGGAAGAGTTGGGCACGATGTTCGGCGCGCGGTTGGAGGTGCGCTGCATCGACCGCGCCACCGCCTTCACCCAGGGGTTCTCCGGATCGGTGCGGCTGGCCGGGAACATCGAACGGTTCAGCGCCTCCTCGATCCGCACCATCCCGAAGCCCCGCGCATCGAGGTGGCGGCGGAGGTTCGGCACGATGGTCTCGGCCGGCACATCGACGGTGTGCCGCACCTGCAGCCTGGCCCGCGCCTTGCCCTGCACCGCATTGGTCGGCGCATCCGGGTGGCCGCAGACCGAGGCAAGGACAATGACGCCGGTCGAGGAGTAGATCCGCTCCGCCTTGGACAGGCCCGGCTCGCCCCAATCCGCGCTGCCTTCGGGCAGGCCGGGGATGTCCTCGAACACCAGCGCATCGACGGCCGCCTTCACCGCGGCGGGCACCTGCCGCGGCAGCCAGCCATCCACCAGGATCTTCCCGCGCGGCGTGACGATCGACGCCAGCGCATGGGCCAGGACGAATCCCGGATCATCCAGCACCCCGCCCCAATGGCCGGAATGATGCTCGCCCTCGCGGTACTCCACCATCAGGTCGAAGGCGACGCCGCCCCGGGCGCCGAGCGACATCTCCGGCATGAAGGTGGTCTGGCGCGGCCCGTCGAGGGCGATGAACACGTCGGCGGCGCAGGCCTCGCGGTGCAGTTGCAGGAATTCGGCAAGGCCCGGAGAGCCGACCTCCTCGCCGGTCTCGACGAAGAATTTGGCGTTGAAGCCCAGCCGGCCGCGTTCGGCCAGCACGGCGCGCAGCGCTTCCAGCGCGATCAGGTGCTGACCCTTGTTGTCGACCGTGCCGCGGCCATACCAGCGGTCGCCCTCGACCGTCACCGCCCAGGGGTCGCGGCCGTTGCTCCACTGCGGCGCCAGCCCGCGCACCACATCGCCATGGCCGTAGACCAGCACGGTCGGCAGCGCGGGATCCTCGATGCGGGTCGCCAGCAGCACCGGGCCACGCCCCGCCTCCGGGTTGTCGAGCACGGTGGAGACGAAACCCATATCGGCCAGCATTGGTGGCAGCACCTCGGCGCAGTAGCGGTAGAGGTCGGGCAGGCGCTGCGGCATCTGGCTCTCGGTCGGCACCGCGACCAGGGTGCGGAGGGCCGCGAGATACTGCCCGTCGTCGTAGCGGGCGACGGCCCGTGCAATGGCGCCTTCGCGTGACCCTGGCATGCGGATTTCCCCTCAATGGCGCCGGCATCCTGGCACCGCCGGGATGGCGGAAGAAGCCCCGGCCGCGGCACGGAAAGGCTTTTGCCCGGCGGTCGGCCCCGGCATGCTGGCGGCGATGCGCGGCCCCTTCCCCGATACCCCGTCCAGCGGCAAGGGCCTGCGCCTGCGCCACAAGGACATCCGCCCCGCCGGCACGCCGCTCCGCCTGCGCTTCGAGGGGCGGGAGATCGAGGCGTTGCCGGGCGAGACCCTGGCTGCGGCGCTCTCGGCCGCCGGCATCCTCGCCTATCGCCACACCGCCGGCGGCGCGCCGCGTGGCCTCTATTGCGGCATGGGCGCCTGCTTCGACTGCATCGTCACCATCGATGGCAAGCCGGGCCAGCGTGCCTGCCTGGTGAAGGTGGCCGCCGGCATGGAGGTGCAGGGCGCGATCCCCGCCCTGCCGGCACCGCTCGCCGCACCGCCCGCCGCCATCGCCGAGCGTGCATGCGACGTGCTGGTGGTCGGCGCCGGTCCGGCCGGGCTGGCCGCTGCCTGCGCCGCGGCCGAGGCGGGTGCCGCCGTCATCCTGCTGGATGAGCGCGTGGAGGCCGGCGGCCAGTATCTGAAGCCGCTCGCCGCCAGCCACACCCATGCGGCACCCGATGCGCAGCACCGCCAGGGCGAGGCGCTGCGCGCCAAGGCGCGGGCGGCGGGGGTGGAGATGCTCGGCGGCGCCACCGTCTGGGGCGGCTTCGCGCCGGATGAGATCGCCGTGGTGGTCGGCGAGACCGCCTTCACCTTCCGCCCGCGCCGGCTGATCCTCGCCACCGGCGCGCATGAACGTCCGGTGCCGGTGCCCGGCTGGATCCTGCCCGGGGTGATGACGACCGGGGCGATGCAGACCCTGGCGCGTGCCAACCGTGTCTCGCCCGGGGAAAGCGTGGTGATCGCCGGCAATGGCCCGCTCAACCTGCAGCTTGCCTGCGAATTGCTGGAAGGCGGCGTGCGCGTCGCGGCGGTGGCGGAGGTGGCGCCGAAGCCGGGCCTCGCCCTGCTGCGCGACGCGGCGCGGCTGCTGCGCACGGCGCCCGACCTGGCCTGGGACGGGCTCCGCATCCTGCGCAGGCTGAGCGCCGCCAAGGTGCCGCTGCTCTGGGGCACGACCATCCTCGGCTGCGAGGGCGACGGCCGCTTCGCCGCCCTTAGGCTGGCGACGCCGGCGGGAGAGCAGCGGATCGCGGCGGATGCCTGCGCGCTGAACCTCGGCTTCCAGCCGGAGACCGGGCTGGCCCGCGCGCTCGGCGCGGCGCATCGCTTCGTCGACAGCGGGCTCGGGCGGCTGGAGACGGTCACCGATGAGGTCGGCCGCACCTCGCTGGATGCGGTCTTCGCGGTCGGCGACGGCGCGACGATCGGCGGCGCCCGCGTCGCGCTCGCGCGTGGCCGGCTGGCCGGGCTGGCGGCGGCGCGGGATCTCGGCTTCGCCGCGGCGGATGGTGCGCCGGCGCGGGCCGAGTGGCGCCGCGCCGCGGCGTTCCAGGCTGCGTTGTGGCGGATCTTCGCCGCGCCTCCCTTCGACATCGCCGCGGTCGCCGATGACACCGTCCTCTGCCGCTGCGAGGAGGTGACCGCCGGCCGGCTGCGGGCCGAGCACGCCGCCGGCGCCCGCAGCCTCGGCGCGCTGAAGAAGGCGACGCGCGCCGGCATGGGCCGCTGCCAGGGGCGGATGTGCGGCGCCGCCATCGCCCGGCTGGTGGGCGCCTCGGACGAAGCCGGCTTCGCCGCGCCGCGCGCCCCGGTGAAGCCGGTGCCGGCCGCCGCGCTGATGCTGGAGGTGCCCGAGGGCGGCGATTGGCCGGCCTACCCGCGGCCGCAGTACAACGCCTGGGCCGGCCGCCCCGCCGCGCCGCGGCCGGAATCCTGCGAGGTGCTGGTCATCGGCGGCGGCGCCCTCGGCCTCTCCACCGCGCTGTTCCTGGCGCGGGAGGGCGCCGATGTGCTGCTGGTGGAACGCGGCGAGACGGGCATGGCGGCCAGCACCGCCAATGCCGGCAGCCTGCATGTCCAGCTCCTCAGCTATGATTTCGACGGCAGCCAGGAGGGCGGCCCGTCGATCGACCGGCTGCCGCTCGGGCCGCGCAGCATCGCCCTCTGGAAGCAGCTTGCCGTCGAGGCGGGGGAGGGGCTTGGCATCCGCACCGAAGGTGGGCTGATGCTGGCCGAAACCCCGGCGCAATTCGCCTGGCTGCGCGCCAAGGTGGCGGTCGAGCGGCGCCAGGGCCTCGACAGCCAGCTACTCGGCGCCAATGAGCTGCGCAGCCTGGCGCCCTATCTCGGCCCGGATTTCATCGGCGCCGGCTTCAGCCCCGGCGAGGGGCAGATCGACCCGCTGCGCGGCACCGCCGCCCTGCGCCGGCTGGCCGGAAACGCCGGCGCCCGGCTGCGGGAAGGGGTGGAGGTGCAGGGCATCGCCCGCGCCGGCAGCGGCTTCACCGTGGCGAGCGGGGCCGGCGAGATTCGCGCCGGGCGCATCGTCAATTGCGGCGGCGCCTACGCCGGGCGGATCGCGGGCATGCTCGGCGTCAGCCTGCCGGTGGTGGGGTCCGTGCAGCAGGTGATCGCCACCGAGGCGGCGGCGCCGGCGATGCGCCACCTGGTCGCCCATGCCGGGCGGCACCTGTCGCTGAAGCAGGGCGACGGCGGTCATGTGCTGATCGGCGGCGGCTGGCCCGGGGTGCTGGATGCGCGGGGTTCCCCGCGCAACCTGCGCCGTTCCATCGAGGGCAACCTGTGGGTCGCCGGGCGGGTGCTGCCGGCGCTGGCCGGGATGCACGCCCTCCGCGCCTGGACCGGGCTGGCGGTGGAGGTGGACCGGGCGCCGCTGCTGGGCGAGGTGCCGGGGGTCCCCGGCCTGTTCCAGGCGGTGACCAGCAATGGCTACACCTTGGCGCCGATCGCCGGCCGGATGACGGCGGATGCGGTATTGGGGCGGGATGCGGTGCCGCCGGAGTTCACGCTGGCACGGTTCGGCTAGCAGGCTGACCCGTTTCCGGCATGCTCGGGCTTGACCCGCGCAGCCGGACGTGTGGTGAAAACAGGTGATTGGATGGCCGGGTCAAGCCCCGGCCATGATGATGAAGCGGCGCCACGGGGCCGCCGGCAGAGCCAGGATATGGGGATGGAAAAGATGCAGCTCGGCATGGTTGGCCTTGGGCGGATGGGCGGCAACATCGTGCGGCGGCTGCTGAAGGCCGGGCATCATTGCGTCGCCTTCGACCGCGACACCGCGGCGCGCGAGGCGCTGGGGGCGGAAGGCGCGCTGCCGGTGGCCGACCTGCCGGCAATGGTCGCCGCGCTAGAAGCGCCGCGCGCCATCTGGATCATGCTACCGGCGGGCGCGGCGACCGAGGAGGCGCTGGTGACCCTCGCCGGGCTGCTCTCGCCCGGCGATGTGCTGATCGATGGCGGCAACAGCATGTGGAAGGACAGCGTCCGCCGCGGCGCCATGCTGCGGGCGAAGGGGCTGCATTTCCTCGACATCGGCACCTCCGGCGGGGTCTGGGGGCTGGCCCGCGGCTACTGCCTGATGATCGGCGGCGAGGATGCGGTGGTGCGACGGCTGGACCCGATCTTCGCCGCGCTGGTGCCGGGGAAGGAGGCGGCGCCGCCGACACCAGGCCGCACCGGCGACCCGCGGCCGGAGCAGGGCTATGTCCATGCCGGGCCGAATGGCGCCGGGCATTTCACCAAGATGATCCACAACGGGATCGAGTACGGGATGATGCAGGCCTTCGCCGAGGGCCTCGATATCCTGCACCACGCCGACAGCCCCACCCTGCCGGAGGACCAGCGCCTCACGCTCAACCTGCCCGACATCACCGAGGCCTGGCGGCGCGGCAGCGTCGTCGCCTCCTGGCTGCTCGACCTGACGGCCCAGGCGCTGGCGCAGGACCCGCAGTTGGAGGGCTTCTCCGGCCATGTCTCCGACAGCGGCGAGGGCCGTTGGACGGTGCAGGCAGCGGTGGAGACGGCGGTCTCGGCGCCGGTGCTCTCGGCCGCGCTCTACGCCCGCTTCACCAGCCGGGACGAGGACCGCTTCTCCGGCAAGGTGCTCTCGGCCCAGCGCAAGGGCTTCGGCGGGCATCTGGAGCCGCCGAAGCCGTGACCCCGCTGGTCGTGGTGATGGGCGTGTCGGGGTCCGGCAAGAGCACGATCGGGCCGCTGCTGGCCACGGCGCTCGGCGTCGATTTCGCCGATGCCGATGCGTTCCACCCGGCCGCCAACGTCGCCAAGATGAGCCGCGGCCAGCCGCTGACGGATGCGGACCGCTGGCCCTGGCTGGATGCGATCGGCGCCTGGCTGGATGCGCGGGGCGCCGCCGGCGGCGTCGTCACCTGCTCGGCGCTGAAGCGCAGCTACCGCGACCGGCTGCGGGCTGGACGGCCGGCGGTGCGGCTGCTGCACCTGAGCGGCGAGGCGGCGCTGATCATGGCGAGGCAGGCGGCGCGGGAAGGCCATTTCATGCCGCCGAGCCTGATGGCCAGCCAATTCGCCGCGCTGGAGCCGCCGGCGCCGGAGGAGGGGGCGATCACCCTCTCGGTCGCGGCGACGCCGGAGGCGATCCTCGCCGCCGCGCTGGAGGCGCTGGCGACGGGATGAGGATCCGCTTCGTCCTGTCGCATGCCGGCTCCCGCCTCTACGGCGAAATCCGCGAGGGAATGGTTGCCCAGGCGCTGGCGCGGCTGGGCCATGACGTCGCGATCTACCGGATGTCCGGCGAGCCGGCCATGCGCACCGAAAGCTTCGGCGGGCTGGTGCCGGTCAGCTATTTCCCGGTCGCCAACGACGGCGCGCCCTGGCCGCAGCTGGTCTCTCCGGCGCTGATCGGGCAGCTGGCCGCCGAGCCGCCCGACATCGTGCTGTTCAAGGGCATCGGCTACGATATCGTGCCGCTGGCGCTGGACCTTCTGGCGCCCACCACCCGTGTCGGCCTGATCCTCGGCGGCATCGCGGTGGACCCGATCCTCGCGCGGGTGGATTTCGTGCTGGCCGAGAGCGAGGACCAGATCGCGGCGATCCATGCGGCGCTCGGCCGCCCGCTACCCTGCCGGCCGCTGGCCAAATACATCGACTGGGCAGCGGCCGATGCGGCGCATGCGGCGGCGGAGGAACCGCTCTACGAGCTGGTGAACGTTGGCAAATTCGAGCCGCGCAAGAACCAGATCGGCCTGCGTCCCTTCTTCGACCGGCACCGCCTGGCGATGATCGGCGAGGGCGAGACCTTCGAGGCGGTGGCCGCCGCCGCGGCCGGGCAGCCGCAGGTGCACCTCCTCGGCCTGCTGGAGAATGCCGAGGTGCTGCGGGTGCTGGCACGCTCCCGCCTCATGGTCCACAGCTCGATCTGGGAGGGGGTACCGCGGACGATCCTCGAATCGCTCGCCTGCGGCACCCCGGCCATCGCCTTTGGCTTCGCCGTGCAGGACCGCTTCGCCGGCACCGATGCGGTACGGCTGGTGCCGCGGGACGGGCTGGAGGCGGCGGTGGAGGCGCTGCTGGCCGATTCGGTAGGGCTGCGGGCGCTCCGCAAGGAGGCGCGCCGCTACGCCCTGGCGCGGCACGGTCCGCACCGCCTGGCGGAGGCCGCCGGCGACATACTGGCGTTGGCCGCCGCCGGCTGAATTTCCGCAAGGGGGCGGTTTCCTCCGCCCACCGCGCCCTGCACTATCCGCCCACCCGACGAAAGGAGGCCAAGCATGGCCCTGGACCCCGCTGCCCGCGCGACACTGGAACAGATTTCCACCGCGACGATCACCACGCTGCTGCTGAAGAAGGGGCTGCGCAACATCTGGATGCGCGGGCCGCAGCCCTTCACCCCGACCGCCAAGGGCCGCCGGCTGGTCGGGCCGGCCTTCACCCTGCGCTTCGTCCCGGCGCGCGAGGATCTGGCGACGCCGGAAAGCTGGTCCTCCCCCCGCTCCACCCGCGCCGCCATCGAGGACATGCCGGAAGGGGTGATCGCCGTGGCCGATGCGATGGGCGTGACCGATGCCGGGATCTTCGGCGACATCCTCTGCGCCCGGCTGATGAAGCGCGGCGTCACCGCGCTGGTGACGGATGGCGCGGTGCGCGACGTGGCCGGCGTGACCGGCACCAACATGCCAGTATGGTGCCGCGGCGGCGCGGCCCCGCCCTCCGTCGCCGGCCTCACCTTCGTCGGCTGGCAGGAGCCGATCGGCTGCGGCGGCGTCGCGGTCTTCCCGGATGACATCATCGTCTGCGACGACGATGGCGCGGTCTGCATCCCGAAGGCCTTCCTGCAGGAGGTGCTGGACGGCGGCGCGGAGCAGGAGCGGCTGGAGGCCTGGATCGTCTCCAAGGTGGAGCAGGGCGAGAAGCTGCCCGGCCTCTATCCGCCGAACGCCGAGAACAAGGCGCGCTACGAGGCCGAGAAGAAGAAGTAGCCGAAGTACCGGACCCACGCCGGCCGTTGGCCGGCCGGCGTGGGGATGGCGGCTCAGACCGCCAGCAACAGGACCACGCCCGCCGCCACCGCGGCGCCGCCCGCGGTGCGCGCCGCCTGGCGGGCCCAGGGCGCGGTGGCCGAGGCCAGCGCCAGCCCGGAGGCCAGCAGGACCGAAGTGGCCACCAGGAAGCCGGCCGCATAGAGCGCGAAGGACCCTCCCAGCATCTCCGTGCCATGGGCATGGCCATGCAGCAGGCCGAACACCCCGGCCAGCGCCGCGCCCGCCGCCAGCGGCAGCCGCACCATCAGCGCCACCAGCGCGCCGAGCACCAGCACGGAGGCCAGCACCCCCGCCTCCACGCCCGGCAGCGCGACGCCAGTGACGCCGAGGATCGCGCCCGTCGCCATGGCGCCGAGGAAGGCGCCCGGCAGCACCAGCCGTGCCGCGCCGCCCAGCAGCCCGGCCCAGACGCCGAGAGTCACCATGGCCAGCAGATGGTCGGCGCCGCTGAATGGGTGCAGGAACCCGGCCATAAGCCCGGCGTGGAGGCCATCGCCGACATGCGCCAGCGCCGGCACTGGCAGCAGCAACGCCGCGATCAGCAGCAGCGCGTTCATCACGCGGTCGCCCGGGGCGCGATGCCGCCCTGCTGCAGGATGAAGTCCACGATTTCGGCCACGCCGGTATCCTCCTTGAGATTGGTGAAGATGAAGGGCCGTGCGCCGCGCATCCGTCGCGCGTCGCGGTCCATCACCGAAAGATCGGCGCCGACCAGCGGTGCCAGGTCGATCTTGTTGATCACCAGCATATCGGATCGGGTGATGCCAGGGCCACCCTTGCGGGGAATCTTGTCGCCGGCCGAGACATCGATGACGTAGAGGGTCAGGTCGGCCAGTTCCGGGCTGAAGGTCGCGGCCAGGTTGTCGCCGCCACTCTCGATGAACAGCACCTCCAGCGCCGGGAAGCGCTGCACCATGTCGTGCACCGCGGCCAGGTTGATGGAGGCGTCCTCGCGGATCGCGGTGTGGGGGCAGCCGCCGGTCTCGACGCCGGCGATGCGGGACGGGTCCAGGGCGCCGGCCCGCGTCAGGAATTCGGCGTCTTCCTTGGTATAGATGTCGTTGGTGATGACGGCGATGTCGTGGCTGTCGCGCAGCCGGCGGCACAGCCGCTCGGTCAGCGCGGTCTTGCCCGAGCCGACCGGGCCGCCGATGCCGACCCTGAAGGGGCCGTTGGCCGTCCGATGACCGGAGCGCGCATCGCGCGTGGAGGCCTGAATCGGCTGGCCCGACGTATCCGTGCTCATGAGCGGAACAACCTCGTGTACTGGGATTCGTGGCGCATCGAGAGCAGGTCGAGAAAGGGCGTCGCGGTGCCGATCTGCTCCAGTTCGGCATCGAGCGCCGCCGCCGCCGCCGCCTCTACCACCGCGTGCAGCGCGGCGGTGGCGATCTGCCCATCGGTCTGGCCGAGCGGCACCAGCCGAACCCCCGCCGAGACCAGGTTGGCGGCGAAGCCGGCGAGCCAGCCGGTCAGCGCGGGGCGCAGCGGCAGGGCCTGGAAGCCGGCGGCGGCGCCGAAGGCCACCGGATGGGCGAGTTGCCGTGGATGGCGCGCGGCGAAGGCGGCGAAGCGCGGCTCCGGCCAGGCAGCCTCCGTCACGCTGGTGAAGGCGGTGCCCTGGGCCATGCTCTCCAGCGCGGTTTCCGCCGTGCCGCGCCAGGCGGCGGCCAGCCGCGCCACCTCGTCCAGCGCCGTGTCATCCGCGGCCGCGGCGGCGCGCCAGGCGGCGACCAGGAGCGCCGCATCCACCCGCCCGGCGCCGTGCCGCAGCACTGTGGCGATGTACTCGACCAGGGCGGGACGGGTGGCGACGAGGCCGTCCTCCACCGCCGTCTCCAGCCCATGGCTGTAGGTGTAGGCACCGACCGGATAGGCCGGGGAGAGCCAGGCCAGCAGCCGGTACAGCGCGGCGTCAGTGGTGATGGTGGTGGTCGTCATCGCCGTGGTGGTGGTGATGGCCGGGCTGGCGGTTGTGCTCGCCATAGGCGCCGCCCTCCGGGTTGAAGGGGGCGGCGACCTGACGCACGGTGGCGCCGAGGCCGCGCAGCATGGCGGTGATCACATGGTCATCGCGGATCAGGATGCGGCTGCCCTCGATCTGCGTCGGCAGGTGCCGGTTGCCGAGGTGCCAGGCGAGGCGGGCAAGTTGTTCCGGCGCCTCCGCCGTGATCTCGACCAGCGGCTCCCGCGCGGCCCGCACCAGGATGACGCCACCGCCTTCCAGCAGCAGCCCGTCGCCCTCGCGCAGCGCCGTCGCCGCTTCGAGGTCGAGCAGGAAGGCGAAGCCATCCTCCGCCACATAGCGCTTGCGGCGGCGGAAGCGGTCGTCGAAGTCGAGGGTGACGGTGTGGCGGGCGGTGCGCTCCACCCAGCCGCCGGCGGGCAGCACCTGGGTCGCGCGGGGCAGGGCGGCGCTCATCAGAACAGAAAGTACCGCTGGGCCATCGGTAGCACCTTCGCAGGCTCGCAGATCAGCAGCGCGCCATCGGCGCGCACCTCATAGGTTTCCGGATCCACCTCGATCCGCGGCAGCGCGTCGTTCAGCACCATGTCGCGCTTGCCGATCCCGCCACGGGTGTTCTCCACCGCCAGCAGCGCGCGTTGCAGCCCGAGCCTTTCGCCGATCCCATGCCCCAGCGCCGCCTTGGAGACGAAGGTGACGGCGCTCGCCACCATGGATTTGCCGAAGCCGGCGAACATCGGACGATAGTGCACCGGCTGTGGGGTGGGGATGGAGGCGTTGGGGTCGCCCATCGGCGCCATGGCGATGCTGCCGCATTTCAGCACCAGATCAGGCTTCACCCCGAAGAAGGCCGGCGACCACAGCACCAGGTCGGCCAGCTTGCCCACCTCCACGCTGCCGACATGCGCCGAGATGCCCTGCGCGATGGCCGGGTTGATGGTGTATTTGGCGATGTAGCGGCGGACGCGCAGGTTGTCGTTGTCGCCGCTCTCTCCGGAAAGCCGGCCGCGCTGGACCTTCATCTTATGCGCGGTCTGCCAGGTGCGGATGATCACCTCGCCCACCCGGCCCATGGCCTGGCTGTCGCTGCTCATCATGCTGATGGCGCCGAGATCGTGCAGGATGTCCTCGGCGGCGATGGTCTCGCGGCGGATGCGGCTTTCGGCGAAGGCCACGTCTTCCGGAATGCGCGGGTCCAGGTGGTGGCAGACCATCAGCATGTCGAGATGCTCGTCCACGGTGTTCACCGTGTAGGGCATGGTCGGATTGGTCGAGGAGGGCAGGAAATTCGGCTCGCCCACCACCCGCAGGATGTCGGGCGCATGGCCGCCCCCGGCGCCCTCGGTGTGGAAGGCCTGGATGGTGCGGCCGGCGATGGCGGCGACGGTGCTCTCGACGAAGCCGCTCTCGTTCAGCGTGTCGGTGTGGATCGCCACCTGCACGTCCAGCGCATCGGCGACGCGGAGGCAGGTGTCGATGGCCTTGGGGGTCGTGCCCCAGTCCTCATGCAGCTTCAGGCCGCAGGCGCCGGCCAGCACCTGCTCCTCCAGCCCCGCCGGCAGGGCGGCATTGCCCTTGCCGAGGAAGCCGAGGTTCATCGGGAAGCTTTCGGCGGCCTGCAGCATCCGCGCCATGTGCCACGGGCCCGGCGTCGCGGTGGTAGCCAGGGTGCCGTGCGCCGGGCCGGTGCCGCCGCCGACCATGGTCGTGATGCCGCTGGCCAGCGCCTCCTCGATCTGCTGCGGGCAGATGAAGTGGATGTGCACATCGAGCCCGCCGGCGGTCAGGATGCGGCCTTCCCCGGCGATGATTTCCGTCCCGGGGCCGATGACGATGGTCACGCCCGGCTGGGTATCCGGGTTGCCGGCCTTGCCGATGGCGATGATGCGGCCGTCCTTCAGCCCCACATCGGCCTTCACGATGCCCCAGTGGTCGAGGATGAGGGCATTGGTGATGACCGTATCCACCGCGCCGCCGGCGCGGGTCACCTGCGACTGGCCCATGCCGTCGCGGATCACCTTGCCGCCGCCGAATTTCACCTCCTCGCCATAGGTGGTGAAATCCTTCTCCACCTCGATGATCAGCTCGGTATCGGCAAGGCGCAGCCGGTCACCCGTGGTCGGGCCGTACATGCCGGCATAGGCGGCGCGCGAAAGGCGGGTGGGCATCTAGACCTGTCCTTCCGTCTCGCCGCGGAAGCCGTGCACCATCCGGGCGCCGGCGAAGGGGATGAGGCGCACCGTGCGGGTCTGCCCCGGCTCGAACCGCACCGCGGTACCGGCGGCGATGTCCAGGCGGCGGCCGCGGGCAACGCTGCGGTCGAAGGAGAGCGCCGGGTTGGTCTCGGCGAAATGGTAGTGGCTGCCGACCTGCACCGGCCGGTCGCCGGTGTTGCCGACCTCGACCTCCACGGCCTCGACGCCGGCGTTCAGCTCGATCTCGCCGGCAGCGGGGAGGAGTTCGCCGGGGATCATGTGCGAACCCGGCCTGCGAGTTCATGCCCAGGCTTGACCCGCGCATCCCCTGCGCCGCGCATGCCGGGGCGGATGGCTGGGTCAGGCCCGGTCATGACGGGGACAGAAGCAAGATCGGGGGTATTGCTTCGTTGCATCCCGCTCACCGGATCGGCTCGTGCACGGTGACCAGCTTGGTGCCGTCGGGGAAGGTCGCCTCCACCTGGATCTCATGGATCATCTCCGCGATCCCCTCCATGACCTGGTCGCGGGTGATGACGGCGGCGCCGTCCCGCATCAGCTCCGCGACGCTGCGACCGTCCCGCGCGCCCTCGACAACGAAGTCGGTGATCAGCGCCACGGCTTCGGGATGGTTGAGCTTCACGCCGCGCTCCAGCCGCCGGCGGGCGACCTGCGCCGCCATGGCGATCAGCAGCTTGTCCTTCTCGCGCGGCGTCAGATGCATGCAGAATCCCTCATCCCCGGCCCGATCATCATCCGCCCTGCCTCAAGTCGTCCACAGCCTCGGCAGCCGCGACGGCAGGCCAAGCGCGGCGACCCGCAGCGTGACGATCGCCGCCGCCACCGCCCGCCGCACCGCGGTAGCCGGGCCCAGCCAGCGCGCCAGCAGCAACCCTGGACGGGGCAATGTCGCCGCGCCGGGCGCCGCTTCGGGCAGGTTTCGTAGCAAATCGCGCGCCATCACCGCGTCGGCGCCGGCCAGCAACAGCGTGCCCAGCGCCTCGGCACCACCGAAGCCAAAACGCGCCGCAAGTCGATCGCCGATATCGGCGTTGAGTTCCAGCGCATCGGCCCAGAGCAGCCCCTCAGGCCCGTGCAGGCGCCAGGCGTCGAAGAGGCTGCCATGAGTCAGCCGCTCGCCCCGCGCTGCGCGGCCGAAGACCAGCGTCTCAGCCGCCAGCAGCTTCGCTCCTTCCGCCAGCTCGGCCCGCATCCTTCGGTGCAGCCGGGCGCCGTCGAACAGGATCGCCTCCTGCGGAATCCATTCCAGTACCGCTTCGGAGCCGAGGCTGAGTTCGCTCTCCACCCGGGTCTCCGGGCCCAGGCTGCGGTAGATCTTCTCCGCCGCCGCGGTGCTGACGGTGGCGCGGGCGCCGGGGCCGAGCCTCACCCGTTGGCGCAGCGCATCGCCGCCGGCGAGGCCGCCGGCGCAGTTCAGCAACGCCGCGGTCAGCGCCTCATCCGGCTCCGGCGTCGGAAACAGCACGCGCAGCGGGGCCTGCTGGAACAGGTGGCGCAGGACGGTGGCCGGCGCCCCGGGGCCGCGCGCCGCGGTGGCGAAATGCACCTCGAAGGCGCCATTGGCGCGCTGGTGCCGGGCGGGCGGGGGCGGCAGGTCACGGGGCATCGCGCGCAGCATGGCATGCGGCGCGGGCAGCCGGAAACTGCCGCCTATCGCGGCAATTTCTCGATTCTCCGCCGCATTCCCAGGCAGATTCGGTCACCACCCGGCACGCGCCGCGATGGACAATCCGCCGGCCGCGCGGTTTGCTGCCCCGGTGCGGATCGGCATGCCACCGATCCGCATCCGGGCATGATGGAGAGCAGCTTGAAGATCCGCATCGCCTTCCCGCCGATGCCGCGCTGGCCAACCCCCTCCGCCGCCGCGAGGCCGAGGCGATGATCCTGCGCGCCGAGCCACTGACCTCCGCCGCCTTCCTGCCTTACGGCGAGGTGATCGAATGCCCCGCCATCCCCGGCCGCACCTATTTCGAGGATGCGCTGGCGAACCTCCGCCCCGCGGCGCGGCTGAGCATATCGCTGACGGTGAAGCCACCGCTCGCGGCGCTGCCGCTGCGCTCCACCACCATGGAGCGGCATGAGTACTCCTCCCAGAGCTTCATCCCGCAGGAGGGCGGGCGGTGGCTGGCGATCGTCGCGCCGCACGCGGCTGGCGGCGGGCCGGACATGGCCCGCGCCCGCGCCTTCCTCTGCGGCCCGAACCAGGGCGTCACCTATGGCGCCGATGTCTGGCACCACCCCTTCACCGTGCTCGATCGCGAGGCCCGCTTCGTCATCGTCATGTGGCGCACCGGCGGCGCGGGCGACGAGGAATTCGTCGAGGTGCCGCCCTTCAGCGTGGAGCTGCCCTGATGACCTATGCGGTGAAGCGCGACTTCATCGGCTACGCCGACGCCCCGCCAGACCCGCACTGGCCGGGCAGCGCCCGGCTGGCGGTGAATTTCGTGGTGAATTACGAGGAAGGCTCGGAGCCCTCCTTCGCGCATGGCGACGGCTACACCGAGACCGGGCTGACCGAGGCGCATGGCGGCGGCCAGGTGAAATCCGGCCGCGACCTGGCCGCGGAGGGGATGTTCGAATACGGCAGCCGGGTCGGCTTCTGGCGGCTGCACCGGCTGTTCCAGGACCGCGGCCTGCCGCTGACAATCTTCGGCTGCGCCCTGGCGCTGGAGGCCAACCCGCAGGCCGCGGCGGCAATCCGCGCCGCAGGCTACGACATCTGCTCGCATGGCTGGCGCTGGGTGAAGCATTTCGAACTGTCGGAGGCGGAGGAGCGGGAGCATATCGCCCGCGCCGTCACCAGCCTGGAGACGACCCTCGGCGAGAAGCCGGCAGGCTGGTACTGCCGCTATGGGCCCAGCGTGAACACCCGCCGGCTGGTCGTCGAGCACGGCGGCTTCCTCTACGACAGCGACTATTATGGCGAGGAACTGCCGTTCTGGCTGACGGTGGAGGGCAAGCCGCACCTCGTCGTGCCCTATTCGCTGGTGAACAACGACGGCAAGTACGTTGGCTGGACGGGCACCAGCGGCCAGTGGTTCTCCTACATCCGCGACGCCTTCGACATGCTCTACGCCGAGGGATCGAAGACACCGAAAATGATGTCGGTCGGGCTGCACATGCGCCTCATTGGCCACCCGGCGCGGGCGATGGGGCTGCAGCGGCTGCTGGACTACATGATGCAGCGGAAGGATGTCTGGATCACCCGGCGGGTCGACATCGCCCGGCACTGGATGGCCACCCACCCCTACCCCGGCAAGGGGCTGAACGAGTAGCGGCGCGCCGCCGCTTCTGGTAGCGGGCGGCATGGCCGATGGCGCAGTGCAGTCTTCCCGGCCCCGCCCGTGGCGGGACCGGCGTTTCCTGGTGTTGCTCGGCCTCGGCTTCTCCGCCGGGGCGCCGCTGCCGCTGGTGGCGGGGCAGGTGCTGCGGCAGTGGTTCACCGAAAGCGGGCTTTCGCTCGGCGCCATCGGGCTGACCGCCCTGATCGGCTTGGCCTATGCCAATAAATTCCTCTGGTCGCCGGCGCTCGACGCGGTGCGGCCGCCGCTGCCGCTTGGCCAGCGGCGGGGCTGGCTGCTGGCCATCCAATTCGCGCTGATTGCCGCCATCCTCGGCGTGGCGACGACCGACCCGACCCAGGGCGCCACGCTGACCGTGGCGCTGGCGGTGGTGGTTGCCTTCCTCTCGGCCAGCCAGGACATCGTGGTCGATGCCTGGCGCATCGAGATGCTGGGCGAGGATGCGGAGCGCCAGGCCTGGGGCCTTGCCGCCTATGTCTGGGGCTACCGGCTGGCGCTGCTGGCCAGCGGCGCCGGCACCCTGCTGCTGGTGCAATGGCTCGGCTGGGGCGGTGCCTATGCGGTGGCCTCGCTGCTGCTGCTGCCGGGCATCATCGCGGTGCTGGCGGGGCGGGAAGGGGTACGGCCGGTGGCGGTGGTGCTCGGCTGGCGGGCGCGGCTGCGGGCCTCGGTGATGGATCCCTTCGCGGAATTCCTGCGCCGCCGCGGCTGGCTGGCCATCCTGCTCTTCGTCTCGCTGTTTAAGCTGGGCGAGGCGCTGGCCGGCGTCATGACGACACCCTTCTACCGCTCCCTCGGCTTCACGCGGGAGGATGTGGCGACCGTCGCCACGGTCTTCGGCATGGTCGCCACCCTGGGCGGCGCGCTGGCCGGCAGCTGGCTGATCGGCCGCATCGGCATCGGCCGGGCACTGGTGGTGACCGGGCTGGGGCAGATGCTGTCCAACCTGATGTACCTGGCACTCGTCGGCGGCGGGCGGGACATGCCCATGCTCTTCGCCCAGGTCGGGGTGGAGAGCTTCACCGATGGCCTCGCCGACGCGGCCTTCCTCACCTACCTCAGCGGCCTGACCAGCCGGGCCTTCACCGCGACGCAATACGCGCTGCTCTCCTCGCTGGCGGCGGTGCCGCTGCGCACCCTCGGCGCTTCCTCCGGCTGGCTGGCGGAGGCGGTGGGCTGGTCGGCCTTCTTCCTGCTGACCACGGCGGCGGCGCTGCCGGCGATGGCGATCATGCTCTGGCTGCTGCGGCGGCTGCCGC
Source organism: Siccirubricoccus deserti (assembly GCF_014283215.1). Classification (GTDB taxonomy): domain Bacteria; phylum Pseudomonadota; class Alphaproteobacteria; order Acetobacterales; family Acetobacteraceae; genus Siccirubricoccus; species Siccirubricoccus deserti. Next base: position 178,088 of record NZ_JACOMF010000002.1, on the reverse strand, counting down.
CGGGGCAGCCGGCACGGTAGGTTCGCGGGGTCAAAAGGGACCACCGCATGACGCCGCCGTACCTGCTGCCGCCACTGCTGCTGTTCGGCAGCAACATCCTGATGACCTGGGCCTGGTACGGCCATCTCAAGCGCCCCGCCTGGCCGCTCTGGCTGGCGATCCTGATCTCCTGGGGCATCGCCTTCTTCGAGTACTGCCTGGCGGTGCCGGCGAACCGCATCGGCTACGGCGCCTATTCCGGCCAGCAATTGAAGGTGATGCAGGAAGTCATCACCCTGACCGTCTTCGCCGGCTTCAGCGTGCTCGTCCTGGGCGAGCCGCTGCGCTGGACCTACCTCGCCGCCATGGGCTGCCTGATCGCCGCGGTGGTCTTCATATTCCTGCCGGTCGATTGAGCCCCCACATCCTCCGGCAACAACAGGCGGAGGACGGCGCATGCTCATCGGGGTCCCGCGCGAGGTGAAGAACCACGAATACCGGGTGGGGCTGGTCCCCGCCTCGGTGAGGGAGCTGGTGGGGCATGGCCACCGGGTGCTGGTAGAGACCGGCGCCGGCGCCGGCACCGGCTTCCCCGATGCCGCCTATGCCGCCGCCGGCGCCGCCATCGCGCCCAATGCCGCCGGGGTCTTCGCCACCGCCGAGCTGGTGGTGAAGGTGAAGGAGCCGCAGCCGGAGGAGTGGCGCCAACTCCGCCCCGGCCAGCTCCTGTTCACCTACCTGCATCTGGCGCCCGACCCGGAGCAGACCCGCGGCCTGATGGAAAGCCGCTGCACCGCCATCGCCTATGAGACGGTCACCAGCCCGGAGGGCGGCCTGCCGCTGCTGGCGCCGATGAGCGAGGTGGCCGGGCGCATGGCGATACAGGTCGGCGCCCGCTGCCTGGAGAAGGAGATGGGCGGCGCCGGCATCCTGCTCTCCGGCGTGCCGGGCGTGCCAGGGGCGCGGGTGGCGATCCTCGGCGGCGGGGTGGTCGGCTCCAACGCCGCGCGCATCGCCGCCGGCATGCGGGCGCGGGTGACGGTGCTGGACCGCAGCGCCAGGGTGCTGGATGCGCTCGACCGGGAGTTCGCCGGCCATATCGCCACGCTGTTTGCCACCACTGAGGCGGTGGAGCAGGCGGTGACCGAGGCGGATCTGGTGATCGGCGCCGTGCTGGTGCCAGGCGCGGCGGCGCCGAAGCTCGTCACCCGCGCCATGCTGGGCGGCATGCGGCCGGGCAGTGTGCTGGTGGATGTGGCGATCGACCAGGGCGGCTGCTTCGAGACCTCCCGCCCCACCACCCATGCCGAGCCGACCTTCCTAGTGGACGGCATCATCCATTACTGCGTCACCAACATGCCGGGGGCGGTCGCCCGCACCAGCGCCGTGGCGCTGAACAACGCAACCCTGCCCTTCATCCTGCAATTGGCGGAGAAGGGGTTTCCCCGTGCCCTGGCGGAGAATGCCCATCTGGCCCAGGGGCTGAACGTCTTCGGCGGCCGGGTGGTGCATCCGGCGGTGGCAGCGGCGCTGGGCGAGGCGCCGCTGCCGCTGGCGACGGCGCTGGCCGGTTGCGGCGGTGCGTGACGGCGCCGGCCATGCCCCAGCCAGGACGCAGGGCGGCAGCGATCGGGGGTTTCCCCGGGGCCCGCCACGGCCCACATGGGGATCGATGCACCGCCGCGCCCTCCTTGCCCTCCCCTTCGCCCTCCCCGCCTTTGGCGCCATGGCCCAGGCCACGCTCTCGGACCGCGACCGGGCCGACCTGGCCCGGGCCGAGGCCTGGCTGAATGGGCTGCAGAGCCTGAAGGCCCGCTTCCTGCAGATCGCCCAGAACGGCGCTGCGGCGGAGGGCACCGGCTGGATTGTCCGGCCCGGCCGCATGCGCTTCGAATACGATCCGCCGGAGCCGTTACTGCTGGTCGCCAGCCACGGCCAGTTCTTCTATTTCGACAAGCAGCTGAAGCAGGCGACGACCGTGCCGCTCTCGGCCACGCCGCTCGGCATCCTGCTCGGCGAGAATCTTCGGCTGTCGGGTGATATCACCGTGACCCGGGTGGAACGTGGCGGCGGGCTGCTGCGCATCACCCTGCATCGCACCGGCAAGGCGGCGGAGGGCCGGTTGACCCTGGTGTTCGGCGACGCACCCTTCGAGCTGAAGCAATGGGCGGTACTGGATGCCCAGGGGCAGGAAACCCGGGTGAGCCTGTTCCAGCCCCAATACGGCGCCCGCTTTCCGTCCCTGCTGTTCGATTTCAACGATCCGCGGTTCCGTGAGAACCTCGGCATTCCATGAAACGGTCCATCAAATCGCGGCCGATTGCGAATTCGCGTGGCGAGTTCGTTTTCCGTTCAGCCTTCTCCATCTTGATCGTGCCGCAATCGCAGACGAAGCTGGTGCCGTGATGAAGCCGCTCATTGGCATATCCTGCTGTATCAAGGCATTCGGCATCTTCGGGACGCCGAATCACGCCGCCTCCGACAGTTACGTACGCGTCGTGCTCGGGCCGGTGAACGGAATCCCGGTGCTGCTGCCTGCCGCCGGCGAGTCACTGGCGCCGCAGATCCTGCCGCGGCTGGATGGGCTGATCCTCACCGGCAGCCGGTCCAATGTGTGCCCCGAATACTACGAAGGCCCCGCGCATGCCGAAGGCACGCCGGAGGACCATGCGCGGGACGCCACCACCCTGCCGCTGATCCGCGCCGCCATCGCCGCCGGCGTGCCGCTGCTGGCGATCTGCCGCGGCTTCCAGGAATTGAACGTGGCGCTGGGCGGCAGCCTCGACCAGCGCATCCAGGATTTGCCGGGGCGGATCGACCACTCCACCCCGGCGGACCAGAGATTGGCGCGGATCCGCACTGCCAAGGCGCATGGCATGCGGCTGCTGCCGGGCAGCCTGATGGCCAGCCTGGCGGGCGGCACGGAGGTTCCGGTCAACTCCCTGCACAACCAGGGCATCCGCCGGCTGGCGCCGCGCCTGGTGGCGGAAGGCTGGGCACCGGATGGCACGATCGAGGCGGTGCGGGTGAAGGACGCCCCCGGCTTCGCCTACGGCGTGCAATGGCATCCGGAATACGATTGGGAGTCGGATGCGCTCAGCCGCGCCTTGTTCGAGCGTTTCGGCGCCGCTGCGGCGGCCTGGGCGGCCCGCCGGCACATGGCCCAGGCGGCCGAGTAGCCAGGTTCCGCGGCGGCGGCACAATAAGAATCACAGCTGCGCGAAATTGGCGCTTCAGGGCGCCTTTGCATGGCAGGGACGCATAATCGTCTTTTGCGTCCCTGTGAACAACACGCTAGTCTATTGACGCCGGCTCCTAAATAGGCCGGTGGTCGATGTCCGGTTTCCCCTACCGGCTCGCCCGACCTTTCCGATCGGAAACTACACAATGGCGCCCGGACACCCCCCTGTCCGGGCGCTTTTTTGTGCGCTGCACGGGATTACGCCGATTTTCCTAAAGTAACACTTGAAGTAGGGATTTCATCGCGCGGGCTTTCGGCTCGTTTCCTGCACTGGTATGGCTGCCACAGCAGCCGTGCATGGAGCGCCAAGCCGATGTCCGATTACGTGATCGCCCCGCCGGTCATCGCCGCCGTCCCGATCAAGGGCAGCAGCCAGATGTTTCCCGTGCGCCGCATCTTCTGCGTCGGCCGCAACTATGCCGAGCATGCGATCGAGATGGGCAGCGACCCGACCCGGGAGCCGCCCTTCTACTTCGCCAAGCCGGCCGACGCGCTGGTGGTGAACGACGCCGACATGCCCTACCCGCCGGCCTCGAAGTCCCTGCACCATGAGATGGAGCTGGTGGTCGCGATCGGCGCGGCCGGCGCCAACATCAGCGTCGAGGATGCGCTGGGCCATATCTGGGGCTATTGCGCCGGCCTCGACATGACCCGCCGCGACATCCAGAACGAAGCGAAGAAAACCGGCCGCCCCTGGGACATGGGCAAGGGCTTCGATCACTCGGCGCCGATGGGCGCGCTGGTGCCGGCCAAGGGCGTCGATTCCTCCAAGGGGAAGATCGAGCTGAAGGTGAACGGCAAGGTCGTGCAATCCTCCGACCTGTCGAAGCTGATCTGGTCGGTGCCCGAGGTGATCTCGAACCTCTCCCACCTGGTCCGGCTGGCACCGGGCGACCTGATCATGACCGGCACCCCGGAAGGCGTCGCCGCGGTGGTGAAGGGGGACCTGCTAGAAGGCTTCGTCGAGGGCGTCGGCGAAGTCCGCACCCGGATCGTCTGAGGGTGGCGCGCAAACCTGCCGCGCCCGCCATCGCCGCGTCGCGGCAGGCCCTGCGCGTCGCCACCTGGAACATCAACTCCGTCCGCCTCCGCCGGCCGCTGCTGGCCGAGCTCGTCAAGGCGCTCGATCCTGACGTGCTCTGCCTGCAGGAGACCAAATGCCCGGATGAGTTCTTCCCGCTGGAAGACCTCCGGGCCTTCGGCTTCCCGCACATCGCCCATAAGGGCATGAAGGGCTACAACGGCGTCGCCATCCTCTCCCGCCTGCCCTTCGAGGTGCGGGACGAGGACCCGGACTGGTGCAGCAAGGGCGATTGCCGGCACCTTGGCGTCACCCTCGACGCCCCGGGCGGGGCTGTGGAGCTGCATGATTTCTACGTCCCCGCCGGCGGCGACGCGCCGAACCGCGAGGCCAACCCGAAATTCGCCCATAAGCTGGATTTCGTCGCCGAGGCCACCGCCTGGTGCGCCGCCCGGGGGGAGGCCCGCCGCAGCGTCCTGGTCGGCGACCTGAACATCGCCCCGCTTGAGCATGATGTCTGGTCGCACAAGGCGATGCTCGACGTCGTCTCCCATACGCCGGTGGAGGTGGAGGCGCTGGGCGCCTGGCAACGCAGCGGTGCCTGGCATGACGCACTGCGGCATTTCGTCCCGGCCGACCAGAAGCTCTACACATGGTGGTCCTATCGGGCGCGGGACTGGGAGGCCTCGGACCGTGGCCGGCGGCTGGACCATGTCTGGGTGAGCCAGGACCTCATCGGCGGGCTGGTCCGGCATGCGGTCCTGAAGCCCGCCCGGAGTTGGCCCCAGGCCAGCGACCATGTGCCGGTGATGGTCGAGATCGCACCGTGATGGCGGCGACTGCATGATGTATTCGGTGGTCGCGCGGCACCATGGCTCCTACAGCATCGGCTGACGGAAGCTGCTCCAGCCTTTTGTTCTTGCGGCCGCCGATGCCGGCCCTGCCATGGGAAGCCGTCCGGTGTGGATTCTAGCTGTCGATGCCTCCCTCGCACGCTGCTCCGCGGCCGTCCTCGCGGACGGGGTGATCCTGGCGCAACGCTCGGAGGACGCCGGCCGCGGCCATGCCGCGCTGCTGCCGCCGATGGCGCAGGCGGTGCTCGACGAAGCCGGCATCGACGCCGGCGCGCTGGATGCCGTGACCGCGGTGGTCGGCCCGGGGGGGTTCACCGGCTTGCGGGCCGCGCTGGCGCTGGCCCAGGGCATCGCCCTGGGTGCCCGGCTGCCCTGCCTCGGCGTCACCACCGGCGAGGCGCTGGCCGCCGCCCTGCCCGCCGGGATCCGGGCAACGCAGGCGGTCTGGAGCGTCATCGACAACCGCCGCGGCCGGGTCATCCTGGAACGCTTCGCACCGGGCGCCGACTCGCCGCTCGGCCCGCCGGAGGTGGTGGGCGAAGCCGATTTGCCCCCGGCCTCAGGTCCGGTCGCGCTGGTTGGCGATGCCGCCCCCACGGTGGCGGCCTGGCTTGCCGCCGCCGGCACGAACGCTGTTCCGACCGATGTCCGGATGCCGGAGGCCGCCGCCGCGGCGCGGGTCGCAGCGCTGCGGCTGGCCGGCAGGGTGCCGCCACTGGCCGCGCAGCCGCTCTACGTCGAGGCGCCGGCGGTGCGCATGCCGACGGGGGCGGCTGGCGGATGAGCCTGCGTGCGGCCGGCCCGGCCGAGGCCGCCGCGGTTGCCGCCTCGCTGGCGGCGCTGCATGCCGCCGCCTTCCCGCCGGCCGAGGCCTGGGGGCCGGACGCCCTGCAGCTGATGCTGGAAATGCCTGGCAGCTTCGCCCTGATCCAGGATGGGCAGGGCTTCATCCTGGCCCGCACGGCGGCCGATGAGGCCGAGATCCTGACGCTGGCAGTGATACCGGCGGCACGCCGGCGCGGGCTGGGCGGGACGCTGCTGGCGAGCGCCATGGCGGCCGCTCGCGCCCGTGGCGCGACGACGATGTTTCTGGAGGTGGCGGAGGGCAATGCCGCGGCCTGCGCGCTCTATGCCGCCGGAGCGTTCAGGCCGGTGGGGCGGCGCAGCCGCTATTACCCGGATGGTGGCGATGCGCTGGTGCTACGGCGCGAACTTGCCTGACAACCGGCTGAACATATCCTAACCCTTGCGCAGCAACAGCAGAACGGTGCCGTCGGCTGTTTCCCGTTCTGCAATAACCATGTGACCCTGTTCGGTCGCAGTCCGCGGAATATTGCGGCGCGGTTCTTCACCGCGCAATCGCAGCAAAAGGGTTTGACCGGACGCCATGCGGTCCAGTGCCAAACGGGTTCGCACGAAGGTCATCGGACAAGTCTCAGCGGTGATGTCGAGCTCGCGGTCGCCGCTGATTTCTTTTGTGTGAAGAAATTCCAAGGGTACATGTCCCGGAAATCGCGGAGCCGCATTGCGAAACGGCTGGCCATCGCAGTATAGCTGTAGCGCTGGAATTGGGAAGATGCGCCAGATGGCTGAAGAAACCCCCGCTGCCGACGTTCTGGGATTGACGGCTGAAATCGTCGCCGCCCATGTTTCCAACAATCCGGTGTCGCTGGCCGATCTGCCGAACCTCATTCAGGAGGTTTACAGAACCCTGGCCTCGGTCGGACAGCCGGAAGCGAAGCCGCAGCCGGAGCGGCCCCAGCCGGCAGTTCCGGTGAAGAAGTCGATAACGCCCGAATACCTGATCTGCCTGGAGGACGGGAAGAAACTGAAGATGCTGAAGCGGCATCTGCAGACCTCCTACAACCTCACGCCCGACCAATACCGGGAACGTTGGAGCCTGCCGCCGGATTACCCGATGGTGGCGCCGAATTACGCCAAGCATCGCTCCTCCCTGGCCAAGAAGATCGGGCTGGGCACCAAGCCGCGCGGCCGGCCGGCCCGCGGCGTGCGGCGTGAAACGCCAGCCGCCGCGGCGAAAACGGTCTAACCCTCCGGGCGGTGCGGGCGGGGCCCGCACTGGCGGCCGCGCCGGCACCATGCCACGCTGGCGCGCCGTGCCCCGCCCGGACCGGCAGCCCCGTGTCCGGCATGGTGGCCGTAGCGGCATGGCGCTATGGTCTCCGCCCCTACCAACCCTCCTGCGGGCAGGCTCTGCCTGCCCGCAGCAAGAAGGGCGGATCCCAGGCCGCATGCACACTCCCGCCACTGCCGAGCATGAGGGGATCTCCCGCATCGAGCGGCTCTGCATCGAGCGGGGCCTGAAAATGACCGGCCAGCGCCGGTTGATCGCCCGCGTGCTGTCGGAAAGCGCCGACCATCCGGATGTCGAGGAGCTCTACCGGCGTGCCGTGGCCCGCGACGACCGTATCTCGATCGCCACCGTCTACCGCACGGTCCGGTTGCTCGAGGAAAAGGGCATACTGGAACGGCGGGACTTCGGCGGCGGCCGCGCCCGCTACGACCAAGCCGACCGCGGCCACCATTACCACCTGATCGACGTGGACACTGGCCGGGTGATCGAATTCGCTGACCCCCGGCTTGACACGCTGGTGCGCGAGATCGCCGCCGGGCTCGGCTTCACGCTGGAGGACAACCGGATTGAGTTGTTCGGCCGACGCGTCGCCGACACGCCTGACCCTGCTGTGCCGCGCGGCAAGCCGCGGGACGCCGAATGACCGCGGATTTGCAACCAGCCGGGTTTGGCGAGCTCCGCGCCGGCAACCTCGGCGTGCGGGTCGCCTCCACCGAGGCGGAGGTCGATGCGGCGCAGGCCCTGCGCTACCGGATCTTCTTCGAGGAAATGGGCGCCCAGGCCGATGCCGCTTCCCGCGCCGCCCGCCGTGACCGCGATGAATTCGACGAGGTCGCCGACCATCTCCTGGTGGTGGACCATGACCTCGGCGAGGGGCCACAGGCGGTGGTCGGCACCTATCGGCTGATCCGCCGTGCCGCGGCCGCCAAACTTGGGCGGTTCTACTCGGCGGAGGAGTTCGACATCTCCCCGCTCATCGCCCTCCCGGGCGAGATCCTGGAGTTGGGGCGGTCCTGCGTCGATGCGGACCATCGCACCCGGGGGACCTTGCAGCTGCTGTGGCGGGGCATTGCCGCCTATGTCTTCGTCCACAAGATCGACCTGATGTTCGGCTGCGCCAGCCTGCCGGGCACCGACCTGGACGCCTTGGCGCCGGTGCTGACCTACCTCCACACCAAGCATCTTGCGCCGGTATCGCTGCGGCCGCGCGCGGTGCCACACCGCTATGTGCCGATGAACCGGCTGGACCCGGAGGCGCTCGATATCCGGGCGGTGCTGAATGAGCTGCCGCCGCTGGTGAAGGGCTACCTGCGGCTCGGCGGCTTCGTCGGGGATGGCGCAGTGCTGGACCGGCCGTTCAACACCACCGACATCTGCGTGGTGGTAAAGACCGCCCTGATCACCGACAAGTACCACAAGCATTACGAGCGCCGGCTCGGCTGGTCGGAGGCCGGGACCCCGGGCTGACGACCGGCCGGAACCCTGGCGGCGGTGAGGCTGTTCAGCCGGCATGCGCCGCACCCCTGTCCTGGCGTCGCTGGCCGTGCTGCTCACCGCGCTGGCGCTGATGCCGGCCGGCGCGCATCTCTTCGCCCTGCCGAACAAGCTGGCAATGCCGGCGGAGACCTACCTCGCGGCGCAGCGCGCCTATGACGGGTGGGCGCTTCTAGGGGTGCTGCCGATGGCGGCGATCCTCGCCAACCTTGGGGCCGCGCTGGCCCTGCGTCGCCGGGGCCGGCCGGCCGGAATGGCCTGGCTCGCCGCCCTGCTGTTGCTGGCGGGGCTGGCCATCTTCTTCACCTGGACCTTCCCGGCCAACCAAGCGACCGCGAATTGGACGCGGTTGCCCGCCGATTGGCAGGCGCTGCGAGCGGCCTGGGAATGGTCCCACGCCGCCAATGCGTTGCTGAGCTTCGCGGCCCTCTGCGCCGGCCTGAGCGCGGCATCACGGTCCGACGCAGGGCCCTGATCGGGGCAGGGGTGCGGCTCAATGCACCCGCTGCGGCTGGTGCGGGCTGTCCAGGCTGAAGGTCGGGATCACCACGTCGAAGGCTTCGCCGCTGGCGCTGGCCACCATGTGGTAGGTGCCGCGCATGAAGCCCGAGGGCGTCGCCAGCGGGGTGCCCGAGGTGTATTCGAAGCTTTCGCCAGGATCGAGCACCGGGCGTTCCCCCACCACCCCCTCGCCATGCACCCGCTGGGTGCGACCCTGAGCGTCGGTGATCAGCCAGGTGCGCTTCAGCAGCTGCACCGTCTGCCTGCCCTCATTGGCAATGGTGACGCGATAGGCCCAGACGTAATGGCTGCGCGCCGGCTCCGACTGGTCAGCCAGATAGAAGGTCCGGACCGTCACCCGGACGTCGCGGGTCACTTGGGAGTATTGGTCGGCAGGGCGGGCCATGGCATCAGCTCCGGCGCATCGTGGCGGTGGCGAGGCCGGCGCCGATCAACAGCCCGCCGCCCAGCCGGTTGCAGGTGCGCCGCACCACCGGCCGCGCCACCGCGGCGGACAGCCGGCCAGCCAGCAGGGCGTAGCCCAGCGCGTTCAGGGTGGCCAGGGCGACGAAGCTTACCACCATGATCACGGCCTGCGGCAGGTAGGAAAGCGCGGGGTCGAGGAATTGCGGCACGAAGGCCACGAAGAAGGCGATGCTCTTCGGATTTAGCGCGGTCACCACATAGGCGTCGTGCAGCGCCCGGCGCGGGGCGGCCACTGCGGCCTCGACCGGCGCCCGCCAGAGCTGCACGCCGAGCCAGACCAGATAGGCCGCGCCGATCCATTTCAGCACGCCGAACAGCGTGGCCGAGGTGGCCAGCAGCGTGGCCAGCCCAGCCAGGGAGAGCGACATCGCCGTCAGATCGCCGAGTGCGACGCCGACGACCAGCGGCAGGGCGGTGCGGACGCCGCCACCGAGGGAGCGGCCGACGACCAGCAGGATGGTCGGCCCCGGAATCAGCAGCAGGGCGGCCGAGGCGGCGATGAAGGCCGCCCAATTCTCCAGGCCCATCACGGCATCCTCCCCGGTTTGGCTGGCTTGGCGCCAGCCTGCCATGCCGGGCGCCGGGAAGGCTATGGCCGCGTCGCCCTACATGCTCCGGGGCGTTCGCGCCCCTTCGTGATCCGCACTATTCGGCGGCGCGCGCGGCCGGGCTGCCGGCGGCGTCCAGCGCCTCCGCCAGATCGTCGATCAGGTCTGCGACATCCTCCAGCCCGACCGACAGCCGGATGGTGCCGTCGGTGATGCCGAGCCGCGCCCGCTCCTCGGCGCCGATGCGCATATGCGTGGTAGTCGCCGGATGGGTCACCATCGACTTCGAGTCGCCCAGGTTGTTGGACACGTCGATGAGCTGCAGCGCGTTGCAGAAGCGGAAGGCGGCGGCCTTCGCCGCCTCCGGGCTGCCGGCCAGGTTGAAGGTCACCACCGTGCCGCCGCCGGTCATCAGCTTCTTGGCCAGCGCATGCTGCGGATGCGACACCGAGAAGGGGTAGAGGGCCCGCGCCACCTCGACCCGCTCCGACAGGAAATCGGCGATGGCGGCGGCGCTGCGGCACATGGCGTTGACCCGCAGCTGCAAGGTCTCCAGCCCCTTCAACACCACCCAGGCATTGAACGGGCTGAGCGCTGGGCCGGTATTGCGGGTGAAGGGCTGCAGCACCTCCTCCACCCACTTCTTCGAGCCGAGCACCGCGCCGCCGAGCACGCGGCCCTGGCCGTCCATGTGCTTGGTACAGGAATAGACCACCACATCCGCGCCGAGCTGCAGCGGCTTCTGCAGCAGGGGGGTGGCGAAGACATTGTCGACCACGACGATGGCACCGGCCTTGTGCGCCAGCGCGGCGACAGCCGGCAAGTCGACCAGCTCCAGCATCGGGTTGGACGGGGTTTCCAGCAGCACCAGCGCGGCCGGTGTCGACAGCGCCTTCTCCCACTGCGCCAGATCGGCGCCGTCGACGAACTCACCGATGATGCCGTAGCGCGGCAGCAGGGTGGAGACGATCCAGTGGCAGGAGCCGAACAGGGCGCGCGAGGACACCACCCGGTCACCGGTCTTCAGGTGGGAGAGCAGCGCGGCATGCACCGCCGCCATGCCGGTCGCCGTGGCGCGGCAGGCCTCGGCGCCTTCCAGCGCGGCCAGCCGGGCCTCGAGCATCGCGACGGTCGGGTTGCCGAAGCGGGAATACTGGTAGTGCTGCTGGGTGCCGGCGAAGGTCGCCTCGGCCTGCTCGGCGCTGTCGTAGACGAAGCCGGAGGTGAGGAACAATGCCTCCGAAGTTTCATCATGGTTGCTGCGGTTGGTGCCTCCGCGCACGAGAAGCGTGGCAGGGCGCAGCGGGCGGGTCGGCAGGGTCTTGGACATGGCGGCGAACACCTCGGCAAACGCGCGGCGTCCGGCCCCCTGGACGGGGCATGGGGTGCGAGGACGCATCCCCACGGCCGTTTAGCGCGCTTGTTTTCCCCCGAAACCAGGGGCCCCGTAGGGACCTCGCCGCAAGCTGGCCGGACAAATCGCGAGGAGCAGTTCAGCTACCGGAAAGGCATAAGCCCGGGTGGGCGAGGCGGTCAAGGGAGAGGCGATTTAGGATTCTCGGACCAGCCGGGTCTTGTCGCCTCTGCCATCCGCCAGTACCGGGTTGCCCGCCGCGGTGTCGCGCCATTATAAGGGGATGCTGAGCGCGGGCGTAGTTCAGAGGTAGAACGTCAGCTTCCCAAGCTGAATGTCGTGGGTTCGATTCCCATCGCCCGCTCCAGCCTCCCCTCATCCCCGCGGCACCACCCCCATCGCCTGGTTCAGCCGTGACCGCGCCCGGCCGACGCCGACCTGGGCCTGCGCATCCGCGGCCGCTGCCTCGATCTGCAACTGCCGCACGCGGAACAGGTCGAAGGCGCCGATCTCGCCGCTGCGGAAGGCCTGCCGCGCCGCCGCCACCTGCTGGTCCGCCACTGCGCGGCGGTCGGCCGCCAGCCGGCTCGACGCCTCGGCGGCCGAGAGCGCGACGCGGGCCAGCCTGACCTCGCCTTCCACCACACGGCGGGTCTGCAGCAGTTCCGCATTGGCGCGGGTGCGGTCGGCCTCGGCATCGGCGCGGCGGGGGGCGTTGCGGGCCTCGGTCGGCAGCGGCAGGCGCAGGCGCAGGCCGACCGAATAGCCGTCCTCGGTCAGCGGCCCGCCCTGGCGGCGGGTGAACAGCCCGACCTCCGGGTTGTCGATCGGCGTCGCCGCCACCAGCCGGGCCTGCGCCTCGGCGCTGGCCAGCGCCGCCGCCGCCGCGCGCAGCGCCGGGTGGCCGTTGCCATTCGGCGCCAGCGGCTCCGGCCGGATGGCGGCCAGCGCGTTGGTGCTGCCGCCGGTCAGGGTGGCGTAGGCGGCCCGGGCGCTGTCCGCCGCCGCCTCGGCCCGCGCCAGCTCCAGCTCCGCCGCCAGGGTCTCGTTGCGGCCGAGCAGCGCCTCGGTCGGCGAGATGTCGCCGAGTTCGGCACGGCGGCTGAAGTCGCGCGCCACGTCGCGGGCGGTGGCGAGGCGGTCGCGGGCGACGCGCAGCTCGGATTCCGCCGCGCCCACCGCCCAATAGGCATCCCGCAGCAGCGCCGCGACTTCCAGCCGCCGCAGCTCCAGCCGGTAGCCCTGCTCGGCGACGCCGGCCTCCACCGTGCCGGCGAGGGCGCCGCGCTGGCCGGGCAGCCAGACCGGCGCGGCGATCTCCAGATCCCATTCCCGCGCCCGGTCCGGCCCGCGGGTGTCGGAGCGGAAGCTGCCGCCGAGCGCCGGCGAGCCGGCGATGGGCGAGCGCACCTGCGCATCCCGGGCGCGGACGGCGTTGCGCCGGGCGGCGATTGCCCGCGCCCCGGCGTCGATCTCCATCGCGGCATCAAGGTCGCTCGCCAGCCCGCTGGCGTCCGCCACCGCCGCGGTGCGCCCGCGCGGGTGCCGCGGCGTGGCGGGATCGCGGCGTGCCACTGGCGGCCGGGCACTCGGCGGCGGCACGGACCCGGCCGGCGGCCGGGCAATAGGCGCCAGCGGGGCCGGGTTGACCTCCGGCGGGACGCCCAGCGGCCGGGGCGAGAGCGGCGTCTGCTGGGCGAAGGCCGGGCCGGCGAGCAGCAGGGTGGCAAGGGGCAGCCAGCGCATCCGCATCACTCCGCCACCGCCGGCTGGGTCGCCGGCATCGGCCTCTCCCGCGCCGCCTTCGGCAGGGCGAAGCGGTCATACAGGATCGGCAGCAGCACCAGGGTCAGCACCGTCGCCGTCACCAGCCCGCCGATGACGACGACCGCCAGCGGCCGCTGGATCTCGGCGCCCGGGCCGTCGGCGAACAGGAAGGGCACCAGGCCGAAGGCGGCAATGGTCGCCGTCAGCACCACCGGCGTCATTCGTCGCCGCGCCCCCTCCATCACCGCCTGGCGCAGCGCCAGCCCTTCCTCGGCAATCAGCCGGTTGATGTAGGACACCAGCACCACGCCGTTCAGCACGGCGATGCCGATCAGCGCGATGAAGCCAACCGAGGCGGGCACCGAGAGGAACTCGCCCGAGAGATACAGCGCAATGACACCGCCGATCGCGGCGAAGGGCACGTTGCAGAACACCAGCGCCGCCTGCCGCACCGATCCGAAGGTGAAGTGCAGCAGCAGGAAGATCAGCGCCAGCGCGATCGGCACCACCACCGCCAGCCGGGCGGAGGCGCGCTGCTGGTTCTCGAATTGCCCACCCCATTCCAACCGGTAGCCGGGCGGCAACTGCACCCGTTCGGCGACCGCCGCCTGCGCCTCGGCGACGAAGCCCACCAGGTCGCGGCCGCGCACATTGGAGAGGATGGTCGCGTAGCGCTGGGTGCCTTCGCGGATCACCTGGATCGGGCCTTCCTCCTCCTCGATCCGCGCCACCTGGGACAGCGCCACGGTGCGGCCGCCTGGCAGCGCCAGGACAACGCGCGACAGGTCGGTGGCGGAGCGCCGCAGGCTGCCCTCGCCGCGCAGCATCAGCGGGATGCGGCGTTCCTGTTCCATCACGATGCCCATGTCACGGCCATCGACCCAGACGCGCAGCGCCTGCTGCACGTCGCGCACGCTGAGGCCAAGCCGGCCGGCGGCGAAGCGGTCGATCGCGACCTTCAGGTATTTCATCCCCTCGTTGCGCAGCGCGAACACCTCAGTACTGCCCTGGGTCCCCTCCACCACCATCTCCACCTCGCGGGCGATGCGGTTCAGCTCGGGGATGGAGTAGCCGAAGATCTTCACCACCACGTCGCCGCGAGCGCCGATGATCATCTCCTGCACCCGCATGTCGATCGGCTGGTTGATTGCGTAGGAGATGCCGGGGAAGCGATCCAGCACCTGGCGGACCGCGTCGATGACGAAGTCCTTGTTGTCCTTCTCGCGCCATTCGGCGCGCGGCGCGATGGTCAGGAACAGGTCGCTGTCGTTCAGCCCGACCGGATCGATGCCAAGCTCATCGGCGCCGGCGCGGCCCATGATGCCGCGCACCTCCGGCACCTCGGCCAGGATCTGCTGCTGGATCAGCAGATCGGTCGAGGCGGCTTCGTCGACACTGACGGTCGGGTGCTTGCGCAGGGTGATGACCGGCGTGCCCTCGTCCATCACCGGCATGAAGGTGGAGCCGATGCGGGTGAACAGCAGCCCCGCCAGGACCAGACCGAGCACCGCGGTGGCGCCGATCTTCAGCGGGTTGCGCATCGCCCAGCCGAGGAAAGGGTCGTAGACGGCGTGCAGCCGGCGCACCAGCCAGGGCTCCTTCGCATGGCCGCCGGCCTTCAGCAGCGTCGCCGACAGCGCCGGCACGATGGTGAGCGAGAGCAGCAGCGCGGCGCAGAGCGCAAAGGCGATGGTCAGCGCCACCGGGGCGAACAGCCGGCCTTCCAGCCCCTGCAGCGACAGCAGCGGCAGGAACACGGTGACGATGATGATGACGCCGGCGACCAGTGGCACCGCCACCTCGCGCACCGCTTCGCCGGTTACCGTCATCCGCGCCCGGTAATCGGTGCGGCCATGCATCTCGGACAGCCGGTGCGCGACGTTCTCCACCACCACCACGGCGCAGTCCACCAGCAGGCCGATGGCGATGGCAAGGCCGCCGAGCGACATGATGTTGGCCGAGATGCCGGTAGTGCGCATGATGCCGAAGGTCGCCAGCACCGAAAGCGGCAGCGCCAGGGAGACCACCAGCGCGGCACGCAGATTGCCGAGGAACAGGATCAGCAGCACCGCGACCAGCGCGATGGCTTCCAGCAGCACCTTCTGCACCGTCCAGACCGCCGCCTCGATCAGCTCGTTACGGTCGTAGAAGATCTCGATGGTGACACCCTCGGGCAGGGTCCGCTGGATCTCGGCGAGCTTCGCCTTGGCGCCGCTGACCACGGTCTTCGCGTTCGCGCCGCGCAGGCCGAGCACGATGCCCCAGACCGCTTCGCCCTCGCCGTTGCGGGTGACGACGCCGTTGCGCGCCAGCGCGCCGAAGCGTACGTCGGCGACGTCGGAGACGCGGACCACGCCGGTGGGATGCGAGGCGACGACGATGGCGCGGATGTCGTCCAGGGTGCGGATGCGGCCCTCGGCGCGCACCAGCAGCGCTTCCTCCCCATCCCGTACCCGGCCGGCGCCGTCGTTGCGGTTGTTCTGGTCAAGCGCCTCGGCCAGCATCGCCGTGGTGATGCCGCGCGCCGCCATCGCCGCCGGGTCGGGCGCTACCTCATAGGTGCGGACATGGCCGCCGAGGGTGTTCACATCGGCGATGCCGGGCAGGCCGCGCAGCTGCGGCCGGATCACCCAGTCGAGCAGGGTGCGCCGCTGCATCGGCGTCAGGCTGCCGCCTTCCAGGGTGAACATCAGCATCTCGCCGAGCGGCGTCACCACCGGCGCAAGGCCGCCGGAGACGCCGTCAGGGAACTGGCTTTCCAGATCGTCCAGCCGCTGGTCCACCTGCGTGCGCGCCCAGTAGATGTCGGTGCCGGCGGCGAATTCGAAGGTCATCAGGGTGCTGGCGTAGCGGGTGATGGAGCGGATGTTGACGAGGTTGGGGATGCCCTTCATCGCCAGCTCGACCGGGTTGGTGACCTGCGTCTCCAGCTCCTCCGGCGGCAGGCCGGGGGCCTGCATCGCCACCAGCACCTGGGTCGGCGAGACATCCGGGAAGGCGTCGATCGGCAGGCTGCGATAGGCGTTAACCCCCCAGACGATCAGCCCAAGGGTCGCGAGCATGGCGAGCAGGCGCTGCCGCAGCGCCAGATCCACAAGACGTCCCAGCATGGTGGGTCAGCCCCCGTAGATTTCAGTGAGTTCCGCCAGCAGGGCGAGGATTCCGCGCGTCGCCACCTGGTCGTCCGGCGCCAGCTTGGCGCGGATCGATGCGGCGCTGCCGCTCTCGGCGACCACCGTCACCGGCCGGGCACGGAAGCCATCCGCGGTGCGGATGAAGACCCAGGACCGCCCGGCATGCCGCACGACGGAGCCGGCCGGCAGCCGCCATTGCGGCGTGCCATTGGGCCGCAGCGCGACGGAGGCGCTGACCACCTGTCCCGGGCGCAGCGCCTCGGCGCCATCCTCCACCTCGACCACCGCGGCGATGCTCTGCGTCGCGGGGTCGACGCTGCGGCCGAGCCGCACCACCTCGCCCTGCGCCGCAGTACCGGGCACGCTGACGCGCGTGCCGGTCTCGATCGCCACCGCCTGGGCCAGTGGCACCTGCAGGGTCACCCACAGCGGCTTGAGTTCGGCGATGCTGAACAGCGGCGCCGCCGGGGCGACGCGCTCGCCGGCGGAGACGCTCACCTGCAACACGACGCCGTCGACCGGCGCGACGATGGTCAGCGCCGGAGCCATTCGGCGCTTCGCCTTCAGCTCCTCGATCGCCGGCTCGGCCATGCCGAGCAGCGCCAGCATCTGCTCGCGTTCCTGCAGGGTGGTGCGGGCGAATTCATGGTCGGCGCGGGTGGTGATCAGGCGCCGCTCGGCGATGATGCGCTCACGGTGGAGTTGCTGGTCGCGGCGCAGCCGTTCCGCCGCCAGGGTCTCGCCGGCTAGCGCCTGGAGGAATAGCCGCTGCGCTTCCAGAAGGTCGGTGCTGCGCAGTTGGGCGATGGGCTGGCCCTTGATCACCGCCTCGTTCGGCGCCACCAGCACGGCCTCCAGCAGGCCGGCGGCAGGGGCCGCGACCACGCGTAGCTGGCGGGGCGGCACGCTGACCGTGCCGGGCAGCACGGTCTGGGTGGTGCCTGCCTCGGCCTGCACCTGCGCAACATCGATGCCGGCAGCGCGTTGCTGCCGCTCATCGAGGCGGATCAGAATGTCATTCGGCGCCGGTTCGGCAAGCGCCGGACAGACAAACAGCAAGGCACACGCCAGAAGACGAGCGCCGAAACGAATCCGCACGGTCGGAAGCCTCCAATAGGTTGGGAGGCGCACGGCTCAGCGCCCGAAGTTTCTGCACTGGACGGTGTCAGCACAATTTGGCTGGGCTCAACCGGTTCCGTCGAATGCAGAACATACCACCTTCGCGATGGTCTTCAGCGCCGGCCAGCGCGTGGATAATGGACGTTCTGTAAGGTTTTTCAAGCCCTCTCGGTAAGTTTGATCAACCTCCCTGTCAACCGGGATTGGGTATCGCCAGGGCTTGAAGCAAGGCCAGCCAGGGCTGCTTTCTCCACCGTGGCGTGAAATTCCTGGGGCCGGCGTGGTGGAAACACGGCCCCGATCGCCCGTACATCCTCATGGGGTTCGCCCGCACGCCATGGGCCGCACAGGAGCGTCAGCATGATCGTCCTCGTCACCGGCGCGACCGCCGGCTTCGGTCTCACCATTGCCCGTCGTTTCGCCGCGGATGGCGCGCGGATCATCGCCGCCGGACGGCGGCGGGACCGGCTGCAGGCGTTGGTGGCGGAACTCGGCGCCGGGGTGGTGCACCCGCTGCCGCTGGACGTGGCCGACCGCGCTGCCGTAGCCGCCGCCATCGCCGGGCTGCCGGCGGACCTCGCCGCCATCGACCTGCTGGTGAACAACGCCGGCCTGGCCCGGGGGCTGGAACCGGCGCAGGCCGCGGTGCTGGATGATTGGGATGCGATGGTCGATGTGAACGTGAAGGGGCTGATGTACGTCACCCATGCGGTGCTGCCGGGGATGGTGGCGCGCAACGCCGGGCATGTGGTGAACATCGGCTCTACCGCCGGCGAGTGGCCCTATCCCGGCGGCAATGTCTATGGCGCGACCAAGGCCTTCGTCCGCCAGTTCAGCAACAACCTGCGCGCCGACCTGCATGGCACCCGGGTGCGCGTTACCGACATCGAACCGGGGCTGGTCGGCGGCACCGAATTCTCCAATGTGCGGTTCAAGGGCGACGACACGAAGGCCGCCGGCGTCTATGCCGGGACCGAGCCGCTGACGCCGGAGGATATCGCCGATGCGGTGCATTGGGTGGCGACCCGTCCGGCCCGGGTGAACGTCAACCTGGTGCAGGTGATGCCGGTGGTGCAGAGCTACGGACCGCTGCGGGTGCACCGGGGCTAGCGGAGAGCCGGCGCGGCCCCGTCGCCGGATGGCCTATGTCCCGCCCCACCCCCACCGCCCCATCGCCCGCCTGCCGCTGCCGGAACTGCTGCGCCGGCTCAGGCGGAACATGCTGGAGATCTGGACGGACCGGCAGTTCTCCGAGCCGCTGATCGCCACCGCCGTGCTCGGCCGGCGGATCCTGATCTGCAACAGCCCGGAGACGGTGCAGGACGCCTTCATCCGCCAGGCCGAGGCCTTCGAGCGCAAGACGCCGCAGATGCGCCACGCGCTGGAGCCGCTGGTGGGGGACGGGCTGATCATCTCGGACGGGCTGGTCTGGAAGGACCGCCGCCGGGTGGTGGCCCCGGTCACCCATGCCTCCCGCATCGGCGCGCTGGCCGGGGTGATGACCGCGGCGGCGGCGGAACGCGGCGAGGCCTGGGCGGCGCGCGACCCGGCCGAGCCGATCGACATGCTGGCGGAGATGGGCGCGCTGGCCGCCGAGGTGATCTGCCGCAGCGTCTTCGGCCTACGGCTGGGCGATGCCGATGCCGGGCAGGTGGTGGCCGCCTTCGCCGCCTATCAGCGGAAGGTCGGCGCCGGGGACCTGCTCGGGCTGATCGGCGCGCCGGCCTGGGTGCAGCGGCTGCGGGGCTTGCGGCTGCGGCCGGAGGTGCGGCGCATCCATGCGGTGCTGGACGGGATGATCGCCGCGGTGCTCGACATGCCGGATGAGAGAGAGGCCAAGGGGGATGCAAGCCTGCTGCGTGCCATGGCCGCGGCCACCCTGCGCGAGAGCGGCCAGCCGATGTCCCGCGCCGCCTTCCGCAATGAGGCGGCAACGCTGTTCCTCGCCGGCCACGAGACCAGCGCCTCCACCCTCGCCTGGTGCTGGTTCCTGCTGAGCCAGGACGGCGGCAGCGCGGCGCGGCTGCGGGCCGAGGCGGCGGCGGCGCTCGGCGGCCGGCCGGCGGAGTTCGGGGACCTGCCCGCCCTGCCCTTCACCCGCGCCGTGGTGGAGGAGACGCTGCGGCTCTACCCGCCCATCCCGGTGCTGGCGCGGGAGGCGCAGCGGGAGGTGACGCTCGCCGGCCACCAGCTGCCGAAGGGCGGCATCGTCATGGTGGTGCCCTGGCTGCTGCACCGGCACCGGGCACTGTGGGAGGCCCCGGATGCCTTCCTTCCGGACCGCTTCCTGCCTGGCGCCCCGCCCCGGCCGCGACACGGCTATGTCCCGTTCAGCCTGGGCCCGCGGGTCTGCACCGGGGCGCATTTCGCCATGGCGGAGGCGGTGATCGTGCTGGCGACCCTGGCGCAGCGCTTTGCGCCGCGGCTGGCGCCGGGCGTCACGGTGCAGCCGGTGGCGCGGCTGACCCTGCGGCCGGGCGAGACGCTGCCGATGCTGCTGGACCGAGCCTGATGCGGGGGCTGATCGCCGCCGGGCTGGAACGCGCGCTGTACCACCCGCTGCAATTCCTGCCGAGCGAGCGGGTGACCCGGATCGGCGCCGGGCTGGCGGCGGGGCTGGTGCCGCGGCTCTACCCGCATCTGCACGCGCAGGCGCGGGAGACCTTCCAGCTGCTGCGCCCCGACCTCGACCCCGACCAGGCGGTGGCCGAAAGCTGGGCCAATATCGCCGCCACCTTCGCGGAGATGGCCCGCATCCTGCGGTTCTGGGAGGAAGGCAGGGTGGAGGTGCGCGGCGCCGAGCACCTGTTCGCCGCCCGCCAGGCCGGGCCGCTGCTGCTGGCCGGGCTGCACCTCGGCAATCCGGAGGTTCTGGGGCTGACCCTGGCGCGGCTCGGGCTGCGGCCGGTCGGCGTCGCCACCCGCCAGCCGACGGCCTTCCGCGAGCGGGTGATCACCGATATCCGGCTGCGCGGCGGCGGCCGGATGATCCGCGCCGACCGCGACGGCGCCCGCCCGGCGCTGCGCGTGCTGCAGGCGCGGCAGGAGACGCTGCTGTTCTGGATGGATGACTACATCGGCGGGGTGGTGCGCGGGCCCTCGCTCGGCCGTGGGCCGCGCATCACCGGCAACATCCCCTATGCGGCGCGGCTGGCCCGGCTGTCGGGCTGCGCCATCGTGCCGGGCTATGTGGAACGGCTGCCGGGCACCCGCTTCCGCACCCACTTCCTGCCGCCGGTGGCGCTGCCGCCGGACGGCAATGTGGTTGCCGGGACGGCGGCGCTGGATGCGGCGGTGGAGCCGGTGGTGCGGGCAAACCTCCGGCAATGGCTGTTCACCATCTCCTGGCGACCGGATCGGTAGCCTGGATCAACCGCCGGCGCGTGGCCGCCGTGCGTTCGTCCTGACCCACCAGGCCAGCAGCACAAGCGCCAGGCCGAACAGCAGGGGCGGCGAGGCCAGCGCCGCCTGCCGTGCACCCTGGGCGGCGGCCCCCCAACGCGGGTCGGTCAGCCAGCGGCTCGCCCGATCCGGTGCCGGAAACCCGGATGACACAGGCGGCAGCAGGCGGCGCAGCACGGGGTCGGCCAGCACGCCGTGCAGCCGGTCGGCGGTGGGGTAGGGCAGTTCCTGCGGGCCCTGCCTGCCCTCGAACACCGCAGGATCGCCTGAGCGGAGAAAGGCTGAGATCACCTCGGCATGGGCAACGCTCCACTCATGGTGGCGGTGGAGATCCCGTGGCAGCCGCGCCGCGGCGACCGCGGCACCGAGCGCCAAGATCGCAAGCCAGGCCGGCGCCGCGCGCCGCAGCCAGGTCCAGGGCAGGCGAAGCAACGCGGCAAGGTTGGCCAGCAGCCCGAGCGCCAGGATGTCGAGATAGCGGGGCGCCGGCGCGCCGGTTGCCCGGGCCCAGGCCATGGCAGCGGCCTGTAGCCCCGCCCACAGGATGAGCAGCAGGATCAGCCAGCGGATGTCGGCGGGCATGGGCCGCTCCCGCCAGAGGCGCCAGGCGAGCGCGGCCCCCGGCAGGCTGACGATGATCGCGCCCGGCAGGCCGAGGTTGAGCGGCCAGCCGGCATTCCTGCCGAACATCGCCAGGAACCCGCCCAGGCTGTCGGCCTTGAGCGGCGCGTGACCCTCCACCGTCGGGACCCAGCGGATCAGCAACAGCCCGGTGGCAAGCAGGGCGGCGATGCCGATCGCCTCGGCCCGGCCGCCCCGCCGGCGCAGCAGCATCTGCACGGCATGCAACGCGGCGGCGGCCAGGAAGACGAGGGCGCCGGACGCCATGCCGAAATAAGCGAGGACGCCAAGCAGGACGCCAAGCCACCAGCGCGGCGACCATGCACGGCCGGCCGCCATGCACCAGAGTGCGAGCAGGCTCAGCAGCAGCAGGAAGTAGATCTGTGACTGGAAGCCCCAGAGCGTATTCTCGCGCGCATAAGGAATGACGAACACGAGCGCCGTCGCGCCGGCGAAGAGGGCGGCGCGGCGCGGCGGCAGGCCGCGCAGCAGCATGGCCAGCACCACGCCGAGCGCCGCGCAATGTAACAGGGCGTTGAGCAGCATCTGCAGGATGGGGTCCCAATGCCCCACTACTTCCAGCACCGTCAGATTCAGCAGGCGGGTCAGCACCAGCCGGTGCTCGTTGTGCGGGATCAGCAGCCCGTCGAGCGAGAGGCTGCCGTCCAGATAGGGCCGATAGGTACGAACGGCCTCGTCATCCCACTGGTCCCAGAAGGGCACGATGCTTCCGAAGCTGGCGACCAGTGCGATCTTGGCGGAAAGGATGATCAGCAGGGCAGCCATCGCAAGGCGCCATGGCGCGGCTGCGACCCGCGCCGGCCCGGCCTCCGGCTGGTGCGGGACGCTTGTCATGAACCTCTCCAAAGCGGATTGGGTCCGTATCTGAACGCCGATCCACCGTGGCAGGCTGGACAGTTCCGCAGCGAAAGGGTCGATCCGCCTGCGCAGCAAGGGCCAGGCATGCCACCGATCCATGGTGGCTGTGGCGTCACGCCAAACCGGCGCATTGCGGGGAGGAAGCCCGGTGTGTCGGCGTTCCTGCCCTCGCCACCCTGGCCTGGGTCAGCGGCGCGGCCCGGCGATGGGCGGCAGCGGCGCCGATTGCATCGACCCGGGCGCAGGGCCGGGTGCTGCCTGCACCGGCAGGGGCGTGACCGCCGGTGCTTCCGGCGTCGCGCCATAGCGCAGCAACGCCCCACGCAGCGGGTCGGCACCCGGGTTGTGCACCTGCATCGTCACCACGATCTGCCGTGGCGACACCTCCTGCCCATAGTATTCGCGGTTCCAGGCGCTGCGGCTGGTCAGCAGCGAGCCCTCCAGCGCCACCCCGGCGAACAGCCCGCGCGACCGCGCCAGGGCAACGATGTCGGCCCCCGCCGCCGCGGTGGTGGAGCCCTCGATCCCGGCCCCGATGGTGGCGACGGCGATGGAGAGATCCGCGCCGAATTTGAACTGGCTGTCCATCACCGCCGAGAGGCCGCGGTCGGTCAGGATCAGCATCAGCACCTGCATGTCCTGGATGCCGAATTGCAGGCCGAAGCTGCCCGAGGTCAGGCCGTAGAAGGCCGGCGAGGACCAGGACCCCGCCGCTTCCCGCGCCAGCAGGGCGCAGCCACCCGCCTCGCCGCCCAGGAAGAAGCCGGCGCGGAACACCTGCGGGCAGACCATGACGGCGCGGGCGCGGCGGAGCATGGCGCGGGTGTCCTCGATCGCCGCCGCGTCGCCGGTCTCCAGCATCTCCTGCACCGCCAGCGTGCCGCGGTCGATCAGGGTCTGCGGCTCGCCCTCCGCCCGCGCCGGAGCGGCAGCCAGGAGCAGCAGCGCCAGCAGGATGGGCGCGCGCATGGCTCAGCGCAGCGGCGGCAGGGTGCTGCGCTGAACCGGGCCACTGCCCAGGGTGGTGCCAGGGGCCGTGCCCGGGGCGGCGCCGCCCGACACCGGCGGCGCCGCCGCGGCCGCCGCGCCGCCGCCACTGCCGTAACGCATCAGCGCCGCGCGCAGCGGGTCGGCGCCCGGGTTGTGCGCCTGCATCGCCACCACGATCTGCCGCGGCCCGACATCCTGCTGGTAGTAGCCGCGGTTCCATTCGCTGCGGGAGCTCAGCAGCGAGCCTTCCAGGGTCAGGCCGGCGTAGAGTCCGCGCGCCCGGGCGAAGGCCAGGATGTCGGCACCAACCGCCGCGGTGGTCGAGGCCTCGACCGAGCCGCCAAAGGTGGCGAAGGCGAGCGAGGCGTCGGCGCCGAGTTTGAACTGGCTGTCGAGCACGGCATTCAGCGCCCGGTCGTTCATGATCAGGATCAGCACCTGCAGGTCCTGGATGCCGGCCTGCAGGCCGAAGCTGCCCGTACTCAGGGAGTAGAAGGCCGGCGAGGACCAGGAGCCGGCGGCATCCCGCCCAAGCATCACGCAGCCGCCACCCTCACCGCCGAAAAAGAAGCCGGCGCGGAAGATGCGTGGGCAGATCACCGCGGCTCGGGCCCGGCGCAGCATGCTGGCAGCGTGCAGGCGGTCGTTCCCTTCGGACAGGATCTCCTGCACCGTCAGCGTGGCGCGGTCGACCAGCGCCTGCTCCTCGCCGCCGGAAGGTGTGCCGGCACAACCGGCAAGGCTCGCCAGGGCAAGCCCCAGGATCATAAGACGGCGCATCAAGCCCCCCTGCCAAGCCACGGAATTGGCGGGACGCTAACGCGTTGCAGCGCTTCTGTCCAAGGCCGCAGCGAAGTGTCTGGGCCCGGCCGCGGAATTCACCCGGCGGGCGGGGTCCAGGGTTCCTCGTTCACCGTGGCGACACGCCAATCCCCGCCATGCTTCTCAAGCCGCGTCAGCCCAAGGTTGCGGATGGAGAACACCAGCGCCTGGTAGGCACTCAGCCCCACTGCATGCGCCAGCGCGGCTCGGATCGAGCCGCCGTGGGCGATGATCACGATGTCTTGTCCGACGTGGGTTTCGACCAGCCGCTCGAGCACCGGCGCGACCCGGGCTTGCACCTCGGCGAAGCTCTCGCCGCCGGGCGGCCGCTCCTCCGCTGCATGCGGCCAGAAGGGGTGCGGCGGGTGGCGCAGCCGCTCGGTCAGCGCTTCATGCGGGATGCCCTGCCATTCGCCGAGGTATTGCTCGGCGAGGTCCGGCTCCTCGGCCAGCGGCGCCTCCGGGTAGCCGGCGGCGAAGATGGCGGCGGCGGTGGCGCGGGTGCGGGCGAGGTTGGAGACCACCCATTGCGCCGGCCTCGGCAGGCGGGAGGCCAGCCAGCGGTACAGCGCGGCGTCCTGCCGCAGCGCCATGTCGCAAAGCGCCACGTCCATCGAGCCGTAGAAGGTGACGCGAGCCGAGGGCTCGACAAGGGCGTGGCGGATCAGGAAGAGGCGGGTGGGTTCGGGCACGGCGGTGAATTACGCGTCCCGCCACCGGACGCAAGGACCTGTCCAGGCAGGGCATGGCGGGGAATGCCTCGCGACGATCACTCCCCTATGTTCAGCAGCGCCCCGCGCACCCGGGCCGTCTGGAACTGGCGCATGAAGACCAGCGCCATCGCCGCCAGCCACGCCGCATCCAGCGCGAAGGCGGTGCCGAGATGGCCCCAGGCGATGCTGCCTTGGAGCAGCGCCGCCCGCATTCCCTCGAAGACATGCGCCGCCGGCAGGGCCAGTGCCACCGGCTGCAGCCAGGCGGGCAGCACGCCCACCGGGTAGAAGACGCAGGCGAAGGGGGTTAGTCCGAACAGCACCGACCAGGCCAGGGTCTCCGCCCCGGCGCCGAAGCGCAACAGCAGCGAGGTGACGCCGAGCGCCACCGCCCAGCCCATCAGCAGCAGCGCCACCAGGAAGGCGACCACCACCGGCCCCATGGCGAACAGCCCGAAGGCGTAGAACAGCCAGGCCAGCAGCACCGCAGGCGCGACGCCGACCACCACCCGGATCAGGCTCATCGCCATCAGCCCCGCCACCAGCTCCCGCGGCCTCAGCGGGCTGACGAAGATATGGCCGAGGTTGCGGGACCAGATCTCCTCAAGGAAGGAGATGGAGAAACCCATCTGGCTGCGCAGCGCGACCTCCCACAGCAGCGCACCGCCCAGCAGCATGCCGGCGGCGAGGCTGGCGGTGTTGTTCTGCACGCCCGCGAGAAATGCAGTGACAAAGCCCCAGACCACCATCTGCAGCACCGGCCAGTACATCAGCTCCAGCACCCGCGGCCAGGACCGGCGGTAGAGCGCGAGATGGCGGTAGACCAGGCCCCAGATGCGGCGCAACGCGGCGCGGTTCATGCCGGCATCGCCTCGCGCGGCCGGCCGCGGGCAATGTCGAGGAAGACCTGTTCCAGATCGTCCCGGCCGTATTTCGCCAGCAGCGCGGCCGGGCTGCCCTCATCCACCGCGCTTCCCTGCTTCAGCATCAGCACATGGTCGCACAGCCGCTCCACCTCGGCCATGTTGTGGCTGGCGAGCAGGATGGAGCAGCCGGTCTCCGCCCGGTAGCGTTCAAGCCAGCCGCGCACCCAGTCGCCGGTGTCGGGGTCGAGGCTGGCGGTGGGCTCGTCCAGCAGCAGCAATTCGGGACGGTTGACCAGCGCCTTGGCCAGCGCGACCCGGGTCTTCTGCCCGGCGGAAAGCTCGCCGGCCGGGCGGTCCAGCAACTCGGTCAGTTGGAGTTGCGCCGCCAGCTCGACGATGCGCTTCTCGGCCTGCGGCACATCGTAGAGATGGGCGTAGACTCGCAGGTTCTCCGCCACGCTGATCCGCGCCGGCAGGGCGATGTAGGGGGAGGAGAAATTCATCCGCGCCAGCGCCGCGAAGCGGTCGCGCGCCATGTCGTGGCCCAGCACCGTCACCCGGCCGCCGCTCGGCACCAGCAAGCCGAGCAGCATGGCGATGGTGGTGGTCTTGCCGGCGCCATTGCCGCCCAGCAGCCCCCAGGTGGCGCCGCGCGGCATGCGGAAGGAGAGCATATCGACCGCCGGCGGCGCGTCGGGCCGGTAGCGCTTGGTCAGCGCCTCGGCGAGGATCGCGGGGGTTTCCATCGGGACCATATGCGCGCGGTGTCGGGCCGCGCCAAGGCGGCGACGGGCCGAGGGTCATCCACGGGGCCGCAACAGTGCCCCTTCGAACAGGGTGATACCCTCCTCCCAACCCCAGCCGATCGCCGCGGCGCGATCGGCGCCGGTCAGCACCACCCGCTCCGGCCCCGGCGGCAGCGCCGCCGCCAGCCCGCCGGCCAGGCGCTGAGCGGCCAGCGGCAGCGCCGGGGTCCAGTGCAGCCGCACCAGCCCCACCCCCAGCCGCGCGACCGGCAGCAGCGGCAACACCTCGGGCTCCGCCACGTCCACCGCCACGCGAAAGCCGCGGGCGGCGCAGAACGCCTGGGCGAAGAGGAACCCCTCCGGGTCGGCCAGCGCATCCTCGGCCGGCAGCGCCAGCACGGTCCGGGCCCGCCCGGCACCGCCGAGCATGCCGCCCAGCCGCAGGAATTCGGCGCTGCCCAGGCTGTCGAGGCCGAGGGAGAGGCCGATCGGGCCGCGCTGCCGCAACTCCTCCGGCCGGGCCAGCTCGGCCAGCAGCCGGCGGTCGAGCAGCCGGCGCAGCCGGCGGAACAGCCAGGGCGCCAGCGCCGGATCGGCCCCGGCCAGCAGTGCCGTCCGCAGTTCATCCACCGCCAGGCGGCATTCCTCCCACACCGTCTCGGCACCGCCGCCCCCCGCCACCAGTCGGCAGACCGGGCGGCGACGCAGGAAGCGGGCCAGGCTGGCATTGCCGAGCCCGCGTTCCAGCGCCGCCAGATCGGCGGTGGTCAGGGCGGCGCCGCTGTCCTGCGGCGGGACCGGGGCGCGGGGGCCGAGGCTGACCTCCACCGCCGCCAGCAGCGCCGCGGCCTCTTCCGGCAGGCGATGCACCGCGAAGGGCGGGCGTGACGGCAGATCGGCGGCGAAGAGGGTGGACAGCGCCGCCTCCGCTGCCGGCAGGTGGCGGCCCCGGGATGGCGCCACCACCACCAGATCGCCATGCGCCAGCTCGAAGAACTGGGCGCGGGTCGGGTGCAGCAGTGGCTCCAGCGCCTCCCGCACCAGGCGGCGATGGTGGGCACGGGTCCAGTCGGGGCCGAGATTCGATAGCCGCAGGTGCAGCGCCTGCCGCGCCGCGCCGGCGGCGACGATGCCGCGCACCAGCCGGGCCAGCGCCAGCGCATCGCCGGTGCCACGCCGGCCGAGCCCGCCCAGCGCCGCCGGCAGGCTGCCCGGCTGGGCGAGGGTTTCGCCCCTCACCCCGCCACCGCCGGCCCTGACACCGCGGCAAGGCCGAGCCGGCCGGCGAATTCCAGCGCCTCCGCGCCAGCCGCCGCGGTCAGCACCAGCCGTGCCGGATCGGCCCGGCGCAGCGCCGCCAGCGCCGCCGGCTCGGCCAGCGCCGACGACCAGCGCAGCAGCAGCAGGTCGGCCGGCAGGGCGGTGAGGTCGAACAGCGACAGGCTGGCCGCTTCCGGCCCTTCCAGCGCCAGGCCCCAGCCCTGCGCCGCCAGCGCCTGCCGTGCCGCGCCGAAGCCGGCATCGCCGACAGCGGCGAGGGGCAGCACGCCGATGAGGCCGGGCCGGGCCGGCGGCAGCGGCGTGACGGCGCGCGGCAGCGGCAGTAGCCAAAGGCCGGGAAACTCCAACGCCCAGGCGGCCAGCGGGTGCAGCAGCCGGGTCGCGAGCCGATCCTCCGCATGGCGCAGCAGGTCGGGGTCGGCGGCGAGGGTGCCGAGCTCGGCGGCCAGGTCGCGGCGGCAGAGGCGCAGCCGCACCCCGGCGGTCGCCATGGCGGTGCCTGGGCCTCCACCGGGCACCGGTCGCCGCAGCGGCCGGCTGCGCAGCAGCCGTTCCGGTGCCAGCACCTCCAGCCGGGCATCGAGACCGGCGAGGCCGGGGGTGGGGGGGACAAGCGCCGGCGGGCCGGCGGGCGGCGCCAGCACCGCATCCTGCGCCCAGGCCAGCAACGGCGCGGCATCCTGGGGCAGCAGCCAGACCGGCGGCGGCGGCAGCCCGGCCAGCCGGCCGAGTTGCAGCGCGGCCTGGGTGGCGGCGCGGGGCGGGGCGCCGAACAGCAACAGCTCCCCCGCCAGGGTCTCGAACACCTGGCTACCGGCGGCCTCGGAGACGTCCAGCAGCAGGGCGCGGGCCATGCGGCGGCGCGATGCCGGCCCGGCCAGCCTGGCCTCCGGCGCAACCCGCAGCGCCGCGCCCGCCAGCAGGCGCGGCAGCGCCGCCGCCAGCGGCGAGGCGGCAACAGGGCGGGGGGGTTCGGCGATGGTCACGGTCATGCGCAGTCCTTGCGCAGTGCGAAGCGGGAAATCCTCGGCTAGAGTCACGCCGGATGGTGAACGAAACCCTAGCGCCCGGCAGCCTGCCGCCGGGCATGCGCGTCTATGCCGTCGGCGATGTGCATGGCTGCGACGACAAACTGGCGGCAATGCATCGGCTGATTGCGGCCGATGCCCGGGCGCGGCCGGTGCCGCGCGTGACGCTGGTCCACCTCGGCGATTACGTCGACCGGGGGCCGGACAGCGCCGCCGTGCTCGACCGGCTGATCGGTCGTTCGCCGTTGCCGGAGGCCGAGGTGGTGAACCTGCTTGGCAACCATGAGGCGATGATGCTCGACGCCTGCGCCGCCGATGCGGCGGAGGGGGCGATGCCGTTCTGGCTTGACAATGGCGGGGCGCAGACCTTGCGCAGCTACGGCGTCGCGGCCGAGGACCCTGATGCCTGGGACGCGGTGCCGGAGGATCACCTGGAGATGCTGCGGCAACTGCCGCTGCAGCACCGGGTGGGCGACTACCTCTTCGTCCATGCCGGGGTGCGGCCCGGCATCCCGCTGGAACGCCAGGACCCCTTTGACCTGATCTGGATCCGCGAGCCCTTCCTGTCCTATGAGGGCGACCTGCCGCAGGTGGTGGTGCATGGCCACACCCCGGCGAGCCAGCCGGCGATCCGGGCGCACCGTATCGGCATCGACACCGGCGCCTGCTTTGGCGGAACGCTGACCTGCCTGGTGCTGGAAGGCCAAAGGCTGCGGTTCCTGGTGGTGTGATATGATGGCGGGTTCCGGCCGCTCGATGCGCGAATTCCGCCGAATCCCGCGTGCGTGGCTTGCGCCGTAAGCCCGGCATGCGCTACCGCAATGCAATGCACGGCTCCGCGCCCGGTCAGACATCTGCCGCCGGCGGTCCCATCACGACCGACCTTGCCGATGCGGTACGCCAACTCAAGCGCGGCGCGATCCTCGTGGTCGGCGACGCGATGCTGGACCGTTACGTCTACGGTCGGGTCGATCGCGTCAGTCCCGAAGCGCCGGTGCCGGTGCTGGCGGTGGAACGGGAAGTAGCGCTGCCCGGCGGCGCCGGCAACGTGGTCCGCAACCTTACCGCGATTGGTGCCGCCGTCGCCTTTGTCTCGGTGGTTGGCGACGACCAGGCCGGCAGCGACCTCACCGGGCTGATCGGCGGCCAGCCGGGGGTGGAGCCCTGGCTGCTGGTGCAGGGCGGCCGCGCCACCACCACCAAGACCCGCTTCGTCGCCACCGGCCAGCAGATCATGCGGGTGGATCACGAGGTGGTGGCGCCGATCCACCAGCGCCTCGCCGATCGGCTGGTGCGGATCGCCGCCGATGCGGTGGCGGCGACCAAGGTTATGGTGCTGTCCGACTACGGCAAGGGCGTGCTGGATGGCGACACCGCTGCCCGGCTGATCGCCGCCGCGCAATCCGCCGGCCGCAAGGTGGTGGTGGACCCGAAGGGTGGCGACCCCGCGCGCTACGCGGGCGCCGACCTTATCCTGCCCGATTGCGCCGAGCTTGCCGCCGCCACCGGCCTGCCGACCCGCACCGATGCGGAGATCGCCCTGGCCGCCGCCGCCCTGCGCACCACCCATGGCTATGGCGCGGTGATGGTGGTGCGCGGGGAGCAGGGCGTGACCCTGGTGGAGGATGCCCCGGCCGGCGAGGCGGTGCAGCACATCGCCGCCGATGTGGCGGAGGTGGTGGACGCCGCCGGCGCCGGCGACGCGCTGCTGGCGGTGGTGGCGACCAGCCTCGCCGCCGGGCTGGCGCTGCCGGTGGCGGCACGGCTCGGGGCGCTGGCCGCTGGCATCGCCATCGGCAAATCCGGCATCGCGGTGGTGCGGGAGGATGAGCTGCTGGAAGTGCTGACCCCCGGCCGCATGGCGATGCGCAAACTCGCCAGCCGGTCGCATGCGGCGGAACGGGTGGAGCGCTGGCGGCGGGCCGGGTTGCGCGTCGGCTTCCTTGCCGGCAGCCGGGCGGCGGGCGATGCCGGGCTGCTGGCCCAGGCACGGTCCTGGTGCGACCGGCTGGTGGTCGGCCTGGCCGATGGCGACGCCTTGGCAGGGACGCTGGCGGAGGCCCCCAGCGTCGACCTCATCGTTCATTTCGGTGCGCCCACCCCGGTGGAGCTGATCCGGCTGCTGCGGCCGGATGTTCTGGTGCAGGATCCGCACCGGGCGCCGGAGACGGTCGCCGGCGGCGAGTTGCTGCAGGAATGGGGCGGCACGGTCCGCCGCGCCACACCCCAGCCGGAACCGGCCTGAGCCGCGCAGTTGCGGTTGTAACGCTGCAACCACCGCGCTAGAGCCATCATCGCCCCGGACAGGGCCGGGGCAGCTTGGCTACAGCCCTGGTTGAGCCGGCTGGGGCCACGGCATTTTCCTGCGTGGGGATTTCATGTCCGGATTCAGTCTCGGCCTGGCGACGCTCGGTTTCCTGCTCATGGCCGGTGTCGCAACGGCGCAGACGGCGCCACGCGCACCCGCCCCGGCCACGACGCCATCTACGACGACCCCGGCCACCTCGGCGGACGCGCCGGAACGCACCTCCGCGGTGTTCGGCGACTGGACGGTGCAATGCGTGACGCGCACCCCAGGCAACCGGGCCTGCGAGATGATTCAGGCGACTCAGAACCAGCAGCAGCAGCCGGTTTCGGTGCTGGCGATCGGCCGGCTGGCGAAGACCGACCCGCTGCGGATGGTCGCGCGGGTGCCGGTGAATGCGCTGGTGTCGCAGCCGGCGCGGCTGACGTTGGAGGGCGACCAGCCGCTGACCCTGCCGTTCCGCCATTGCAGCGCCAATCCGGTCGGCTGCTATGCCGAGTTCGAGTTGGGCGACGAGGCGGTGCTACGCCGGCTGCGCGGCCGCACGCCGGAACAGCCGGGCAAGCTGGAGTTCCGCGAACCGGCGGGGCAGCAAGTTGGCATCCCGGTCTCCTTCCGCGGCTTCGGCGCGGCGCTGGAGGCGCTGCAGAAGGAAGGCGGCTGAACCCCGGTCGGAGGATCGCCGCAGGGCAGTCTTGCTCGGAGACGTGAAGCCGCCCGCCGCCTCGGCCAGCTACTCCAGCACGGCGATCTGCTTCCGCCCGATCAATTCGAAGTCGATCTCGGCGCCAAGGCCGGGCTTGGTCGGCGCATGCACCAGCCCGTCCTTGCCGACCACGATGTCCTGCGCCAGACCGTACTTGTGCGCGCCATCGGGCAGCAGCACCTCGAAATAGGTGGTGTTGCGGATGGCGCAGGCGACGTGGAGGTTGGCCACGTTGTTCAGCGAATTGCCGCCGTGGTGGATCTCGTAGGTCATGCGGAAGGCCTCGGCGAGATGCGCCGTCTTCACCAGCGTGGTGATGCCGCCCTTCACCGCGACGTCGCCGCGCAGGTAGTCGGTGGCCTGCAGCAGCAGCCACGGCGCGTAGCTCTCCAGCCCCGCCTGCGGGTATTCCGTCGCCATGATCGGGATGTCGAGCTTCTGCCGCAGCTTGACGTAGTTGGTGATGTCCTGGTCGTGCAGCGGGTCCTCGTACCAGAGAAAGCCGAGCTTCTCGATGGCGCGCCCGACCCGGACCGCGGCGGGGAAGTCGTAGGACCAGGTGCTGTCCAGCATCAGCGTGTAGTCGTCGCCGACCGCGGCGCGAACCGCCTGGCAGACCTTGATGTCGGTCGGCGGATGCTGCGGCGGGTGGATCTTGTAGGCGGCCCAGCCATCCGCCTTGAAGCGCTGCGCCTCTTCGGCATAGGCCTCGATGGAGGGCAGCACGGCGCTGCTGGCATAGGCCGGGATGCTGTGGCGGGTGGTGCCGAGCAGCCGGTGGATCGGCATGCCCGCCGCCTGGCCGGCGATGTCCCACAACGCCACGTCGACGGCGCCGATCGAGCGCACCGAGATCAGCCGGGACCAGGGCCAGAGCGCGGCGTTCAGCCGTTCCCGCTCCAGTGGGTCCTGGCCCATGAGCAGGGGCTTCAGGAAGCGGATCAACCCCGGCCCGTCGTTCACCGCGGTATGGGTGGCGGAGCCGAGGAAGGCATGGCCGATGATGCCGCTGTCGGTGCCGATGCGCAGCAGCCCGAGCGCCGAGGAGCCCGAGTCCAGCCGGCTGGCGGCGTGGTATTTTGTCGGCGGGATCCCGTCCCAGGCGAACAGCGTCAGCGAGACATGATCGATCTTCATGGGCCGTTTCCTCCCTTTCGAGGAGGGTACGGACCGCTTCGCCCCGGTGGCAAGGCGCCATCACCCGCTCACAATCGGGTTCCAGGGGTCCTTCGGCCCTTGGCGGGGTGGCCTGGAGGGGCAGAGCCCCTCCAGACTGCGCCCCATGAACACTCTCATCGCCGACATCGGCGGCACCAACGCCCGCTTCGCCCTGCACGACGGCACCACCTACACCCCGCCGGTCAAGCTCGCGCTGGACGGCTTCACCAACATCGCCGCCGCCATCGCCGCCTATCTTGGAGACCGCCCGCCCCCCGCGTCCGCGGTGCTGGCCGTCGCCGGCCCGGTGCAGAACAACCAGGTGCGGCTGACCAACCGCGGCTGGGTGGTGGATGGCGCCGAGATCGCCGCCGCGCTGGGCATCGGCCGGGTCCGGGTGGTGAATGATTTCGAGGCGCTATCCTGGGCGTTGCCGCATCTCGGCGGCGCCGACCTGCTGCAGCTCGGCGGCAGCGTGGGGGAGAAGGGAGCGCCGATGGCCGTGCTCGGCGCCGGCACCGGCCTCGGCGTCGGTGCCTTCCTGCCGCCCGACCGGGTGCTGGCAAGCGAGGGCGGTCATGCCAGCCTCGCCGCGCATGACGCAAGGGAAGCCGCGGTGATCGAGACCTTGCGGGCGAAGTACGGCCATGTCTCCGCTGAGCGGCTGCTCTCGGGCATGGGGATCGAGAACATCCATGCCGCGCTCGGCGGCGATCCGGCGCTCGAGGATACCGAGATCACCGTCCGCGCCATTGCCGGCACGGATGCGCGGTGCCGGGAGGCGCTTTCGATGTTCTGCGCCATCCTCGGCGGTGTCGCCGGCGATCTGGCGCTGCTCTATGGCGCCCGCGGCGGCGTCTTCATCGGCGGCGGCATCTGCCCGCGCTTCCCGGACTTCCTCGCCGCCTCGGAGTTCAGGACGCGGTTCGAAGCCAAGGGCCGGTTCCGCGACTGGCTGGCGCCGATCCCGGCCTGGCTCATCCTGCGCCAGGATCCGGCGATGCTCGGCCTGGCCACCCTGGCCTGGCGATGAGCCCGACCCGCCGTGGCGTGCTGGCGGCCCCGGCAATGGGCGCGGCGGTGCTGGGCCAGCCGGCGGCTGCGCCACTGCGGATTACCAGCATGGAGGCGCTGGAGGCCGCGGCCCGGGCCGTGCTGCCACCCGCCACCTATGACTGGATCGCCGGCGCCGCCGGGGCCGGTCTGACCCAGCGGCGCAACCGAACAGCGCTGGACGCCGCCACCATCACCCCGCGGATGCTGACCGGGGTCGGGCCGCCCGACCTCTCGCTGACCCTGCTCGGCCAGGCGCTGGCGCATCCGGTGCTGGTGGCGCCGATGGGGCTGCAGGGGTTGGCGCATCCGGAGGGCGAGGTGGCCAGCGCCCGGGGCGCCGCCGCCGCCGGGGCGCTGTTCTGCGCGCCGATGGTGGCGAGCCGCAGCCTGGAGGAGGTGGCCACTGCCGGCGGGCCGCGCTGGTTCCAGCTGTACCTGCCGCGCGACCGGGGGATGGCGCTCGACCTCGCGACGCGGGCAGCGGCGGCCGGCTATACCGCGCTGGTGCCGACCTTGGACGCACCGATCGCCGCCTTCCGGGAGCGCGACCTGGCACATGGCTTCACCCCGCCGCCGGCCCTCGCCCGGGGCAATGACCGGCCAAGTTATGCCCACCCGCTGCTGGGCGGCACCGATGCGGGTTTGAGTTGGGCGGATCTCGCCTGGTTCATGGCGCGAGCACCGCTGCCGGTAGTGCCTAAGGGGGTGCTGGCAGCGGCCGATGCCCGGCGGGCGATGGAGGCGGGCGCCGCGGCGCTCATCGTCTCCTCGCATGGCGGCCGGCAATTCGACGGCGCGCCGGCGGCTTTCGAGGCGCTGCCGCGCTGCGTCGCTGCGGTGGCGGGGCGGGTGCCGGTGCTGATGGACAGCGGCCCGAGGCGGGGGCTGGATGTGATGAAGGCCCTGGCTGCCGGGGCAACGGCGGTCGCCATTGGCCGGCCGATGTGGTGGGGGCTGGCGCTGGGCGGGGCCGAGGGGGTCCAGGCGGTGCTCGGGCGCATCGTGGAGGAACTCGGCGTGGCGATGCGGCTGGCGGGGTGTGGGTCGCTGGGCGACGTCACAGCTGAGTTGCTGAACTGAGGGTGCGAGGAGGCGTCGCCCCCTCGCGTTTCCCAGCCACGGGGCAGGCGCCCCCTGGACCAGCCTGGGTCAGCCGCCCTGGCGCGCGGGATGGCCGGCGAGCAGCGACCCGGTGTGGGCAGGGGCCACCGGGCGGTAGACCAGCTGCCTGTCGTTGCCGCCACCGATCAGCTCGGCGACCAGGCCATTCTGCTCCTGGGTCGTGGTGCCGCTGCCATAGGCGATGCGAAGGTTATCGCCACCACCAGTGATGGTCGCGGCGCCGCCGCCAACCACATTATGGCTGGGGACAGCATAGACCACCTCGGCGTTGTTACCACCGCCGACAAGGCGGGGGCCGTTGTCCTGGGCCTGGGCGGCACCGAAGGTGCCAAGAGCAATGACGGAAGCGATGAGGGCGTTGCGGATCATGGAAATCTCTCCTCAGGTCACCTCGGAGGCAGGGCCTTCTGGCCGGGCGGCGGGGTGGCGGTTTCGATGGGCGGTAGATACGACGCGATTATATCGCGTGCGATAGATAACCTCGCAGCCCAGCCATGCAGGGAGATCATGAGCGATTTAGTCGTGTGCGATATAAATGAGATTTGAAGGACGGCGCCAGGGAGGGTAGGCGTCAGGAGACAGCCATGACTGAAACCCGTCTCGACCTCGACCAATACCTCTGCTTCGCCATCCATTCGGCGGCGCAAGCCGTCGGCCGGGCGAACAAGCCGCTGCTCGACAAGCTCGGCCTGACCTATCCGCAATTCCTGGTCATGCTGGTGCTCTGGGCCGAGGACGGCCAGACGGTGGGCGGCATCGGCGACCGGCTGTTCCTCGAATCCAACACCTTGACACCGCTGCTGAAGCGGCTGGAGACGGCTGGCTACATCCATCGCACCCGCGACGCGGCGGATGAGCGCCAGGTGCGCATCCGGTTGACCGAAAAGGGCCGGGCGCTGCGCGAGACGGCCAAGGGCGAGAAGATCGAATGGGTCGACCGGGTGTTCGAGGGCGACCAGGATGCTGCCCAGGCGCTGCGCCAGCGCATTACCGCCCTGCGCGACAAGCTGCTGCCGGAGAAGCTTCCGCCGGCGAAAGCCGCCCTTGCCAAACCTGCCTCCGACAAGCCGCCGAAAGAGTAGGGCGGACCGCGGAGAGGCATGAAGCCGCTGTAGCTCAGCCGGCCCGCACCAGCCGCACCAGCGCCGCCACATGCTCCGGTGGCGTCACCTTCTCGATCCCGTGGCCCAGGTTGAAGACGAAGGGCCGGCCGCGCATCGCGCCGAGGATGCTGCGCGCCTCCGTCTCCAGCGCCATCCCGCCGGCGACCAGCGCCAGCGGGTCGAGGTTGCCCTGCAACGCCTGCCCTGGCTGCACCGCCCCCGCCGCCCAGCGCAGATCCATGCCGGTATCGATACCGAGGCACTGCACCCCGGTACGCTGGGCGTATTCCGCCAGCAGCGGCCCGGCCAGCCGCGGGAAGCCGATGATCGGGATCTCCGGCCGGGTCTTGCGGATCGCCCGCACCAGCAGCGCCGTCGGCTCGATCACCCAGCGGCGGAACTGGCTCGGCGAGAGCAGCCCGGCCCAGCTGTCGAACAGCATCAGCGCCTCGGCCCCGGCGGCGGCCTGGGCCAGCAGGTAATCGGTGGTCGCCTCCACCAGGGTACGGATCAGCCGGCCGAACAGCGCCGGATCGGCATAGGCCATGCCCCGCACCGCAGCGAAGTCCCGGCTGCCGTGGCCCTCCACCATGTAGCAGGCGACGGTGAAGGGACTGCCGGCGAAGCCGATCAGCGCCGTCCTTGAACCATGCGCCTCCAGCGCCTCCCGGGTCAGCCGCACGGTTTCCATGATCGGCGCGGCATTGGCGGCGCAGACCGAGGGGTCCAGCGCGCCGATCGCCGCCGCATCCCGAACCGGCTGCAGCACCGGCCCCTCGCCCTCGGCGAAGCGCAGCGGCTGGCCCATCGCCCAGGGCACCATCAGGATGTCGGAGAACAGGATGGCGGCGTCCATCCCATAGCGCCGCACCGGTTGCAGCGTGACCTCGGCCGCCATCTCCGGCGTGGTGCAGAGGGTGATGAAATCGCCCGCCTGGGCCCGCAGCGCGCGATATTCCGGCAGGTAGCGGCCGGCCTGGCGCATCAGCCACATCGGTGGCGGCCACACCGCCTCTCCGGTCAGGGCGCGCAAAAGGGGTTTCACCGGGGCCATGCCGGGCATTTCGGTCTCCATGCCGGGCATCCTACTTCCAAAGATAAGAATCTCTGAAGGGTAGTAGGGCTAGTAGGGCCTGTGGATGTCGGGGACGCAGCCACGCCCGACTCAGTCCACAGCGCAATCCACCGGCGCTGAGTCGGGCAAGCGACTGACTCGGCACCGCAATTCGCGACGATCCCGAATCATCCGGAGACAATGCCGGAGTCGGTCCCAGGGCATGGTGAAAAACGCGTCATCCCTCCTCATCCCCCGGCGCGAGTCGGATACCGGCAGATTTCCCCGTTATCCACAGACATCCACGCTATTCTCCCGCCATGGCACACCGGCCCATCAACCTGCACCTGGTCTCCGACAGCACCGGCGAGACGCTGAACTCGATCGCCCGCGCCACCCTCGCGCGGTTCGAGGATCATCACGTCATCCATCACCGCTGGAGCCTCATCCGCTCCCGCCTCCAACTCGACCGCGTGCTGGAGGGGCTGGAGCATGAACCCGGCCCGGTGTTCTTCACCCTGGTGGACCGCAGCCTGCGGCATGCGCTGGAGGAAGCCTGCCAGCGGCTCGGCGTGCCCTGCCTTTCGGTGCTCGACCAGGTGATGGACCTGCTGGCCAGCCAGATTGGGGTGCAGGCGCGGGAGAAGCGCGCGGCGCAGCATGTGATGGACGCGGATTACTTCCGCCGCATCGACGCCATGCACTACGTGCTCTCGCACGACGACGGCCAGGGCACGGCGGGAATTGCCGAGGCGGATGTCTGCCTGGTCGGCGTCTCCCGATCCTCGAAGACACCCACATGCTTCTACCTGGCCAACCGCGGGATCAAGGCGGCCAATGTGCCAATCGTTCCCAACGCGCCGCTGCCGCCGGAACTGGACCAGCCGCCCTGCCCCGTGGTCGGGCTCACCATCGACACCCATGCGCTGATCGAGATCCGCCGCCACCGCCTGAGGCTGATCGGCGCCGGTGGGGTGCGGCAGGACACCAACGACTACATCGACCATGACAGCGTGAAGGCCGAGATCCAGGCCGCAAGGCGGCTCTGCACCGCGCGCGGCTGGCCGGTGATCGACGTCACCCGACGCAGCATCGAGGAGACCGCGGCGACCGTGTTGCAATTAATGGAAGCCTGGCACCAGCGCCGTGGCCGGGCGGCGCCGCATCAGCCCGAGGATCCGGCGGCAGAGGTGCTGGGCGGGCGCGGCGCGAGATGATCCAGCAGCCTGATCCGCTCATCATTCTGGCCACTGCCAGCCCGGCCCGCCGCGCGGTGCTGGCGGCCGCCGGGCTGACCTTCACCTCCCGCCCCGCCGCGGTGGATGAGGCGGCGATCAAGGCCGGCTGCCAGGCCGAGGGGATTTCCGCTGGCGAGGCGGCGATGCTGCTGGCCGAGGCCAAGGCCGAGCGCATCGCCCGGCGTGAGCCGGAGGCGCTGGTGATCGGCGCCGACCAGATGCTGGTCTGCGATGGCGTCTGGTACGACAAGCCACCCGACCTGGCCGCCGCCCGGACCCAGCTGCTGGCGCTGCGGGGCCGGCCGCATGAGCTGGTGACGGCCATGGTCGTCTGGCGCCATGGTGCCCGTATCTGGCAACATCTGGCGCGGCCGCGGCTGACCATGCGACGGTTCTCCGAAACCTTCCTCGACGCCTATCTGGCGGCGGAAGGGGAGGCGGTGCTGGCCTCGGTCGGCGCCTACCGGCTGGAGGCGCGGGGGCCACAGCTGTTCAGTGCCGTCGAAGGCGAGCACAGCGCCATCCTCGGCCTGCCGCTATTGCCGCTGCTGGGGTTTCTGAGGCAGCAGGGGGTCCTTCTGGAATAGGATCCCCCCGCAAAGCCGCTTCGCGGTTTCGCGGGCGCCCGATGATCCCTCCCGATCGGCGCTTCGGCACGCCTTCCGCTGCGGAGAGCACCAGGAAGCGCCCGGTCATGACAGGCGCTCCAGATGCGCGACGGTGTTCCTACCGCCGCCGCCCCGCTGCCTGCCCAGCGGGCCGCAGCCCTTCCTCGGGCAGGGATTCCAGCACCGCGGTCATCTGCCGCACCGCCTCGGGCGGCAGGCGGTGGATGTCCTGTGCCAGGCGGTTGGCGAGCGCGGTCGTCTCCGGGCTGAGGCCCGCGGTGTTCACCACCACCCGCGGATGCGACAGCCGGGCAAGCTGCACCAGTTCCTCGGCGTCGTCCCAGATCAGGCCGAAGAACTCATTCACCTGGTGCACCAGCCCGGCCGAGGGCCGGCCGCGATGGCCATGCTCCAGTGCCGAGAGATAGGCGGCGGAGACGTGCAGTGCCCGGGCCAACTCGGTCAGGCCAACCCCGCGTGCCTCCCTGAGGGCACGCAGCCGGGCGCCGAAGGGGGTCATCGCCCCGCCGGCCCGGAGCGCCGCCGCCGCAACAGCAGGTGCACCGCACCTGAGTTGGTGGCATGCGGGTGTGCGGCGCCGAGCAGCAGGCCGCGCAACTCCGGCGCATTCAGCCAATGCGGCAGCTCCCGCCGCAGCACCCCGCCCTCCAGGCTCGATCCCTTGCCGGTGACGATGGCGACGCAGCGCAGCCCGTCGGCCTGGGCGTCGGTGAGGAAGCGGCGCACCGCGCCATGCGCCTCATGCGCCCGGCGGCCGTGCAGGTCGAGGGTACGCTCGGGCGCCGTCTGGCCGCGGCGCAGCGCCTTCCAGCGTCGAGTATCGAGGCCGGGCGGCGCGGCGCCGACCTGGATCTCGGGCGGCGGCCGCGATGGGGTGGAGGTGCGTGGCGCGGGCCGATGATCCACCGGGGGCGGCAGGGCGGCGGAAGGGGGCGGCGGCGCCGGCTCGGCCATGGCAATGGCCAGCGCCTTGCCCGGCAGCGGCGCCACCGCGGCGCGTACCGTATAGGCCTGCCACAGCGCGCGATCCTCCGCCGTCAGCCCGCGCCGGGGGCGTGGCCGCATCGTCAGCGGCGTCTCCTGCATCAGCCGTCGCTTCATGGCAGCTCAGTCGCCAGGGACGGCAGGGCCGCCGGGGACGGCGGCAGGTGGCGGCGCCTCCGCTTCGCCAGGGGGCAGGGCGGCGGGGTCATCGTCCACCAGCAGGATGTGCAGCCGGCGTGGACCATGCGCGCCAAGCTCCAGCGTCTGCTCGATGTCGGCGGAGCGCGAGGGGCCGGTGACGAACATGATGTTGCGCGGCATGGCGCCGCCGGTGCGCTGGTCGCGGTGCTCGGCCCGCAGCCGGTCCCAGGCCTCCTCATAGGCGCCATGGATGCGGCTGGCGCGCAGCACCACCACGGCGGTGTCGGCCAGCAGGTTCAGCGTGGTCGGGCGTTCCGGCGCCGAGGGCAACATCAAGGAGCCGGTCTCGGCGATGCCGGCGAAGCCGTGCTGCAGGCTGACCTGGTCGCTGGCCTCGGCGCGCCGCGCCGCAGGCTGCAGCAAGGGACGGCTCGACCAGGGGATGCCCAGCAGTTCCGGGTGCGGGGCCATGGCGAAGCCGGTCGGCAGGTTCTGCGCCGCCAGATAGTCGGCGAGCGCGGCGGGGATGGCGTCGAGGTCCGGCACCCGCTCCACCGTGCCGAACTCCTTCTCGACATTGGCAATGAACAGCGCGACCTGATCCGGCCGCGGCAGGCGGGAGCGGGCCGGGATCAGGTGACGCGGATGGCTGGCCAGCCGCCCTTCCAGCATCGCCCGCTGATCGGCCGGCAACGGGCCGCGCTTCAGCCCGCGCCTGATGGCACCGAGAATGGCCTCCTTCGTCATCGGCGGCCCCGCTGCGTCCTGGCGTAGCGCGCCATGAAGGTGCCCCCGGGCTCCGGCACCGGCAG
This sequence comes from Siccirubricoccus deserti, assembly GCF_014283215.1. Classification (GTDB taxonomy): domain Bacteria; phylum Pseudomonadota; class Alphaproteobacteria; order Acetobacterales; family Acetobacteraceae; genus Siccirubricoccus; species Siccirubricoccus deserti. Next base: position 136,839 of record NZ_JACOMF010000002.1, on the reverse strand, counting down.
GTCCCGCCCCCGGGTCCAGCTACCGGCCAGCGGCAGCGAGCGGAACGACCCCTTGCCGCGGCCGAGCAGTCCGAGCGCGCCGACCGCCAGCCGCGTCGCCATCCGGTACAGCCCGGGCCGGCGGGCGAGGAAGGCCCAGGTGCCAAGGCCAGCCCGGGCGACGGTGGGGGTCAGGTGCCGCTCGAACTCCCGCTCCCGCCAATGCCGCATCAGCTTCGGCAGCGGGATCTTCACCGGGCAGACACTCTCGCACCGGCCGCAGAAGGTGCTGGCATTGGGCAGGTTGGCGGTCTTCTCGACGCCGACGAGGGAAGGGGTGAGGACGCTGCCCATCGGCCCGGGATAGACCCAGCCATAGGCATGGCCGCCGACCGCGCCATAGACCGGGCAGTGGTTCATGCAGGCGGCGCAGCGGATGCAGCGCAGCATGTCCTGGAAGTCCGTGCCGATCATGTTCGACCGGCCGTTGTCCACCAGCACCACATGGTATTCCTCCGGCCCATCCAGGTCGCCGGGTCGGCGCGTGCCGGTGCTGAAGGTGGTGTAGACCGAGAAATCCTGGCCGGTGGCGCTGCGCGCCAGCAGCCGCAGCAGGCTTGTGGCGTCCTCCAGGGTTGGGACCAGCTTCTCGATGCTGGCCAGGGCGATATGGACCCTGGGCAGGGTCTGGGTCAGGTCGCCATTGCCCTCATTGGTCACGATGACGCTGCTGCCGGTCTCGGCGATCAGGAAATTGGCGCCGGTGATGCCGACATCGGCGGCCAGGAAGCGCTCCCGAAGCCGGCTGCGGGCCTCGGCCAGGATGTCGCGGCGTTCGGCGAAGACCCGGTCGGCCGGCAGGTCGGTGTGCATCCGACGGAAGTCGGCCTCCCAATCCTCCCGGTTCAGGTGGAAGGCCGGGGCGATGATGTGGGAGGGCGGCTCGTTCCGCAGCTGCAGGATGTATTCGCCGAGGTCGGTCTCGACGGGCCGGATGCCATGCGCCTCCAGGTGCTGGTTGATGCCCAGCTCCTCGGAGATCATCGACTTGCCCTTGGTGACGGTGCGGGCGCCGGCGGCGCGGCAGATCTCCAGCACCTTGGCGCGGGCGTCATCCGCCGTGCTGCACCAGTGCACCTTGCCACCAGCGGCCACCACCTTGGCCTCGAAGGCCTCCAGGTAGAAGTCGAGGTTGGCCAGGGTGTGGTTCTTGATGTCGCGGCCGATGTCGCGCAGACGCTCGAACTCCGGCAGGTTCGCCACGGCGGCGGCGCGGCGCTGCAGGAAGGCGCCCTTGGCTGTGCCGAGCGCCTTCTGCAGCCCGGGGTCGGCTAGGGCGCGGGCGGCGTTCTCCTTGAAGGCGGGGGAGGTGATGTGCACGGGTGGCTCCTGTTGCCGCCTATTTAGCGGCTCGGCGTCGTTTGGTCAGGTCAGGCGTACCGTCGAGACCTCGTGCACCGTCTGCCAGCTCGTCTCGAAGACGATGATGTTCCAGCCGGTACCGCCCGCCGGCCGCGGGATTGGCGGCATCGAGGAAGCGCCGGTCATAGGGCTTGGCGCCGAGGGCCGCGATGTCCATCCGGGGTGCTCCTGTATCGGTCCGGCCTATGTGGGGGATTGGCGCCAGCCCCCAACCCCGCTGGAGGAACGGGATACCGCCCTGATGCCGTCGCTTGACCCGCCGTACCCGGGGCCGACAGGCTGCGAGGCGTCCAAGGGAGTTCAGCACCAATGCGCCTCGGCCTCGGCGAAGCCGCCCGTACGACCACCCGCCTGCGCGGCCTGCTCGCCGAGCGGCGTCCACTGGTCGTCCCCGGTTGCTACAACGCGCTGACCGCCCGCATCCTGGAACATGCCGGCCACGAGGCGATCTACATGACCGGCTACGGCACCTCGCTGAGCCTGCTCGGGCTGCCGGATGCCGGGCTGATCACTCTGACCGAAATGGCGCTGAACGCCCGGCTGATCGCCGGCGCGGTGCGGGCGCCGGTGATTGCCGATGCGGATACCGGCTTCGGCAATGCCATCAACCTGGTCCGCACTATCGAGGAATACATTCGCGCCGGCGTCGCCGGGCTGCACATCGAGGATCAGGTGGCGCCGAAGCGCTGCGGCCATGTCGCGGGGCGGGAAGTGATCGACCGCGAGGAGGCGGTGGGGAAGATCCGCGCCGCGCATGCGACGCGCCAGGCGCTGGACCCGGAGTTCGTGCTGGTCGCCCGCACCGATGCGCGCGGCGCCCATGGCGGCAGCCTGGATGAGGCGATCACCCGGGCGAACCTCTTCCTTGAGGCCGGCGCCGATCTCGCCTTCGTCGAAGGGCCGGCGAGCAAGGCGGAGATCGCCGAGGTCTGCCGCCGGGTCCATGGACCGGTGTTCTACAACCAGACCGGCATCTCGCCACGGCTCTCGGAGGCGGAGATGGCGGAACTCGGCATCGCGGTGACCATCCTGCCGGGGGCGGTGCTGCGGCAGACCATCATGGCGGTGCATGATCTGGCAGTGGCGCTGAAGCAGCAGGGCGCGCTCGCCGAGGCGGAGGTGGATGCGCGGACCAAAACGCATCCGCTGGGCAATCTGCATCTTTTCGCCGGCTTCGATCGCATCCGGGCGCTGGAGGAGGGATTCCTGCCGACGGAGAGCCAACAGAAATATGCAGGGACCTTGGGGCATCTGCCGGAGGCAAAAGGATAGGCAAAAGACGGGGGTGCTGTCCCAATACCCCGCCATGAGCCAACCATTTCACCACCGGAGCCCAAACTCAGGCCGGGGTCTGGGGAGACGCTTGTCTCCCCAGTAGGGGTTTGGGGACAAAGTCCCCAATCTATTGTTTGAATCTTTTGTCTCCTGCCAGAATGGCTCGGATCACCACCATGCGCGGCAGCACCTCCCCGGCAAAACGGTCGAGCGCCCCCGCAATGGCCTCGGGTTCCGGCGGTGGCGGCAGCGCCGGCACGGCCAACGCACTGGCGAGGGTGTTTGCCTGTTGCCGGCAGGCGGCGATGGCGGTGGCCAGGGTGGCATTGGCGGCAAGCGGCGCGAGGGTCGCCCAGGCCAATGCCAGATAGGGCGGCCAATGCGCCAGGTGGCGGTACATGGTCGCCATCATCGCATCCTCCCGCTCGGCGCCGAGCGTGTTCAGCCGCAGCACCAGCGCCGCCACCTCGGAGGGCAGCGCGGCCGGTAGCGGCGGTAGGGGCAGGTTGGGCGCGGGCGGCGGTGCCAGGGGAACGGCGGCCTCAGCCGAAGGCAGCCCTTCCAGCCGCCGTTGCAGCGCGGTGAGGGCGATCAGCGCCAGCGGATTGGTGCGTTCATAGGCTGCCAGCACCGCGGCAATGCCCGCCTGCGCCGAGGGGTCAAGGCCGGCGGCCAGCACCTCGGGTGGCAGCCCCGGCGTCGCCGGCGGGCTGAGCCGGCCGCCGAGCGCCGCTGCCGTGGCGGCCAGGGAGCCGTCCCGATACAGCGGCCGCAGCCCGCCCCAGGCCCAGGGCAGCGCCCCCGGCAGGGTCGCCAGATGCCGCCAGATGAGGTTGACCACGCCAACGCCGAGCACGGTGCGGATATCGGCGAAGAGGGCGGCGGTCTCGCCGGTGGCGTCTGCCTCGGCGATGGCGGGAACGGGATCGTCCATGCGCCTCAGCCCCCGCCGCAAGGTGCGCGGCGCAGCCCACGCGGCGCCGCGGCCGGGGGCGCCTGCACCAGGCTCACCACGCAACCGGCGAAGAACTGCGCGAAGCGTGGATTGGCGGCGCCGCGATGACCGCGGATGCCCTGCTGCGGCCAAAGCGCCAGCAGCGGCGCCGGCCGCTGTGCCGCCAGCGTCTCCAACATCGCGGCGCGGCGCTCCGGGTCCGGGTCGAAGTCGTCACCGTCGAACAACGCGACCAGCAGCCGGGGTCCCTCGGCTGGCAGCCCGGCCAGCAGCCGGCGGAAATCATCGACCGCGGCGCCGAGGTTGTTGCCCCGGCCGGCCTCCCCATGCGCGGCCGGAGCGGTGGCGATGACCGCCTCCACCAGCGCCGGGTTGGCGCTGCCGGCCAGGATAGCCTGCCAGCCGCCGCGCGATTGGCCGCCGAGCAGGATGCGGCGGTAGCCGGCCGCCCGCAGTGCCGGCAGGCCGCCGATCAGCCGGGGCAGCGCGGCAGTCAGCGCGTCGTCGCCGGGGTGGCGGTCGAAACGCAGCACGTCCCAGCCGGCATCGTTCAGCGCGGCGACCAGGCCGGGGGCGGGGCGGTTGCGGTTGTCCTTGCCTGCCCCGCCATAGCCATGGCCCCAAACCAGCACGCCGCGCGCCGCCTCCGGCCCCCGGCGCAGGTGCAGCGGGCTGGCACGGAAGGGGCCGATGCCGCCCTCCGCCAGCGGCACCGGCGCCGCGCCCTCCACCGCGCCATCCCGGGCCAGCACCCGGCATTCGGCAGCGAGCACGGCGAGCGCGGTGACCCGGGCGCGGCAGGCAGCAAGCGCATCGGCCGCCGCGGCCTCCGGCGTGGCGCGGCCGCCGACGAAGGTCCAGCTGGAACGGCCGGCGGCGTCACGGGCGACCGCGAAGGCGGCGTGCGGCACGGCGCCGCGGTAGGACAGGGTGAAGTCCAGCGCCAATGCGGCGGAGGGTGGTGGCATTCCCAGCCGCTCGGCGGAGAAGGCGCTGCGGTAGGCCGCCTCGGCCGGCATCTCGGCGCGCGCCGGATGCAGCGCGAGGAGCAGGGCGAGCAGGCAGGGCAGGAGGCGCGTCATCCCCGCAGCATCCCGCCAGCGCCGCGGCATGGCCAGCGGCAATGCTGCCCTTCCCTCCGTGCGAGGCTGGCCTTATTCCCTTGTGCCGACCCAATTTTCATCGATGGCCATGACCGACGCCAGCACCACGCCCCGTACCGATCCGCGTCCCGAGATCAGGCATGATTTCAAATCCGCCGAGCCGCGCTGGCAGGCGGAATGGGAAAAGCGCGCCTGCTTCGCCGTGCCGGACGTGCCGGAGAGCGGCAGGCCGAAGTATTATGTTCTTGAAATGTTCCCATATCCCAGCGGCAAGATCCACATGGGGCATGTGCGCAACTATACGCTGGGCGACGTCGTCTCCCGCTACAAGCGGGCGCGCGGCCACCAGGTGATGCACCCAATGGGCTGGGATGCCTTCGGCCTGCCGGCGGAGAATGCGGCGCGGGAGCGCGGCATCCATCCGGGGAAATGGACCTACGACAACATCGCCAACATGCGCGCCGAGTTGAAGCGCATGGGCCTCGGCCTCGACTGGTCGCGCGAATTCGCCACCTGCGACGTGGAGTATTACGGCCAGCAGCAGAAGCTGTTCCTCGACTTCTTCAAGGCCGGGCTGGTCGAACGGAAGGAAAGCTGGGTCAACTGGGACCCGGTGGACGGCACCGTGCTGGCGAATGAGCAGGTGATCGACGGCCGCGGCTGGCGCAGCGGCGCGCTGGTGGAGAAGAAGCAGCTCAGCCAGTGGTTCTTCAGCATCACCAGATATGCGCCGGAGCTGCTGGAGGCGCTGGGGACGCTCGACCGCTGGCCGGACCGGGTGAAGACCATGCAGGCCAATTGGATCGGCCGGAGCGAGGGCGCCCGGGTGCGCTTCCGCATGGCCGAGGCCCCGCCGGCCGCGCCGCAGGAGGTGGAGGTCTTCACCACACGGCCGGACACGCTCTTCGGCATGAGCTTCCTGGCGGTGGCCGCCGAGCACCCGCTGGCCGCCGCCGCCGCGGCGCGCGACCCGAAGGCGGCCGAGTTCGTCGCCGAATGCCGCCGCATGGGCACCAGCGAGGCGGCGATCGAGCAGGCGGAGAAGCGTGGCTACGACACCGGCTTCCGGGTCGCGCACCCCTTCATCGAAGGCGCAAGCTATCCGGTGTGGATCGCCAATTTCGTGCTGATGGAATACGGCACCGGCGCGATCTTCGGCTGCCCCGGGCATGATGAGCGGGACTTCGAATTCGCCAGCAAGTACGGGCTGGAAATCATCCCGGTGGTGCTTCCGCCCGGCGCCGATCCGGCCAGCTTCACCCTGGGCGATGCGCCCTACACGGATGATGGCACCGCCTTCAACTCCGGTTTCCTCGATGGGCTGAACGTCGCGGCCGCGAAGCGCGCGGCAATCGAAAAGCTGGAGGCGACCGGGCAGGGCACCGGGGTGGTGAATTGGCGGCTGCGCGACTGGGGCGTCTCTCGCCAGCGCTACTGGGGCTGCCCGATCCCGATCATCCATTGCGAGGCCTGCGGCGTGGTGCCGGTGCCGGCGGCGCAGCTGCCGGTGGAACTGCCGCAGGATGTGGACTTCTCCCGCCCCGGCAACCCGTTGGACCACCACCCGAGCTGGAAGCACGTGGATTGCCCGAGCTGCGGCAAGCCTGCGCGGCGCGAGACCGACACCTTCGACACCTTCGTCGACAGCAGCTGGTATTTCGCCCGCTTCTGCTCGCCCCGCGCGGCGGAGCCGGTGACCCGCGCCGCGGTGGATGGTTGGCTGCCGGTGGACCAGTACATCGGCGGGATCGAGCATGCGATCCTGCACCTGCTCTACAGCCGCTTCTTCACCCGTGGCATGCGGGAGACCGGGCACCTCTCGGTGTCGGAGCCATTTGCCGGGCTGTTCACCCAGGGCATGGTCACGCATGAGAGCTACAAATCCGCCGATGGCCGCTGGCTCTACCCGGAGGAGGTGGAGTTCAGCGCTGACGCCAATGGCGGCCGCATCGCAACCCTGAAGGGCGGCAATGAGCCGGTGGTGATCGGCCGGGTCGAGGCGATGTCGAAGTCGAAGCGCAACACGGTGGACCCGGGCGCGATCATCGAGCGCTACGGCGCCGACACCGCGCGCTGGTTCATCCTGAGCGACAACCCGCCCGAACGGGACATGGAATGGACCGAAGCCGGCGTCGCCGGGGCCTATCGCTTCTCGCAGCGGCTGTATCGGCTGGTGGCAACGGCGCTGCCCGGGCTGCCGCCGGCAGGCACTTCGGCCGAGAGCGCGATGGGCGAGGCGCGGAAGCTGCGCCAGGCGACGCACCGGACCATCGCCGCGGTGACAGAGGCGCTGGAGACCTTCGCCTTCAATGTCGCCGTCGCCCGCATCCATGAATTCGCCAATACCATCGCCGAGGCGGGTGATACCGGCGCGGCGAAGCGCGAGGCGCTGGAGGCCATCACCCGTCTCGCCTCGCCGATGATGCCGCATCTGGCGGAGGAGCTCTGGTCGCTGCTGCGGCCGGGCGAGGGCGCGCTGGTGGCGGAGCTGCCCTGGCTGGATGCCGACCCGGCGCTGCTGAAGGCGGAGACGGTAACGCTCGCGGTACAGGTTCTCGGCAAGTTGCGTGGTACGATCGAGGTGGCAGTCGATGCGGATGAGGCTACCATCTTCGCCCTGGCCGAGGCGGAGGAAAACGTCGCCCGCTCCCTCGCCGGCCGCAGCATCCGGAAGCGCATCCATGTCCCGGGACGAGTCGTCAATTTCGTGGTCTAGAAGCATGTGGTCCAGGCGGGCTGCCCTTGGCGGGCTGCTTGGCCTCGCAGGCTGTGGCTTCCGCCCGCTCTATGCGCCGGTTTCCGCGGCAGACGGCAGCGAGACCGATATCCGCTCGGAGCTGGCGGCGGTGCGGGTGGGCGCGACCTATGAACGGCAGGGCCAGTTGCTGCGCCGTAGCCTGCAGCGGAAGCTGGAGGAAAGCGCCCCCGGCACGCCAGCGCGCTACATGCTGCAGGTGGCGGTGAGCGGCGGGGCGGAAATCCTCGGCTATCGCCGTGACGGCGCGATCACCCGGGTACGCTATGTGGTGACGGGAAATTGGACCCTGCAGACGCTCTCGGTGCCGCCGCAGCCGATTGCGGCCTCGGCGATCCCGTACCGGACGCTCGACAGCTTCAACATTCCCGACCTGCAGTTCTTCGCCGCCGATTCCGCCCGCGATGCCATGGAGGCGCGGGTGGCCGAGGATCTCTCGGAGGAGATCTTCCGCCGGGTGGCAGCGGAGCTGCGGCGGCGGAAGGAAGCCAGTTCCGCCGCCTGAGGCGAGTTTCCCCATGCCGAAGATCGATCCACGGCGGGTGCCCGTCTTCCTCGCCGATCCTGGCACCTGCCGGGTGGTGCTGCTGCATGGCGACGACCCGGGGCTGATCCGTGAGCGGGCGGAGGCGCTGGTGCGCAGCGTCGCCCAGGGCGATGCGCTGCGGCTGGTGGAGATCGGCAAGGATGGGCTTCGGGCCCCGGCCACCTTGGCGAATGAGGCAGCCAGCTCACCGCTGACAGGCGGTCGCTGCTTGGTGCGGGTGCGCGACGCCAGCGATGGCAAGCAGATGACAGACGCCGCCAAGGCGGCGCTGGCCGGTCCTGGGCCCGGGGTGGTGGTGATCGAGGCGCCGGAGCTGCGCGGCTCTGCGGCCTTGTTGAAGGCGGTGGAAGCCAGCGCCCAGGGCGCGGTGATTGCCTGCTATCGGGAACGGGGGATGGAGCTGTCCGGCTCGATCAACCGCATCCTGGCGGAGTTGGGCGTTTCGGCCGAGCCGGCGGCGCTGGACTGGCTGGCGCAGCGGCTGGGTGAGGACCGCATGCTGCTGCGGCGGGAGCTGGAGAAGCTGGCGCTGTTCGTCGGCGCCGGCGGCAAGGTGACGCCGGAGGATGCGGTGGCTTGCATCGCGGAAGGCTCCGCGCTCGACCTTGAGGAGGCGCTGATGGCGGCGATGACGGGAGAGGTGGCGGTGGCAGACAAGGCGCTCGACACCGCCTTCGCCGAGGGCGCCAACCCGGTGCAGGTGGTGCGGACGGCGCTGCGGTATGTGCAGCGGCTGTACCAGGCGGCGCTGGCCATCTCGGGCGGGGCGGAGCCGCGGCAGGCGGTGGATGCATTGCGGCCCCCAGTGTTCTTCCGCCACAAGCCGGGGTTCGAGCGGGCGCTGCGGCTGTGGCGGGCGACGGCGCTGGCGGCGGCGGGGAACGCGCTGTTGGAGGCCGAGCGGCGCACCAAGACCACCGGCGTGCCGAGCGAGGTTGTGGCGCGGAACGCGGTGATTGGGCTGGCGCGGCAGGCAGCCGCCCGGCGGTGATTACCCGCCCTGGAGCAGCCTTATCACGCTATCAAGCTGGTCGAGGTCGCGGTAGCTGATGGTGAGCTGGCCGCCGCGGCCGGATTGCCGGATGCCGATGCGTAGACCGAGACGTTCGGAGAGCTGGCGTTCCAGCGCCAGCACCTCCGGCTCGGCCCGCGAGGTGCGGCTGGCGCTGTCAGGATCGCGCGGTTTGGTGGCGGCGAGGGCTTCGGCCTGGCGCACGTTCAACCCGCGATCCACCACCTGCAGAGCCAGGGCGACCGGGTCCGGCGCCGTCAGCAGGGCTCGCGCATGGCCGGCGGTGAGGGCACCGTCGCGCAGCAACTCCCGCACCCGTTCGGGCAGGGCGAGCAGGCGCAGGGTATTCGCCACATGGCTGCGGCTCTTGCCGACCGCCTTGCCCAGCGTCTCCTGCGTCAGGCCGAACTCCTCCAGCAGGCGGCGGTAGCCATCCGCTTCCTCCAGCGCGTTCAGATCCTGGCGTTGCAGGTTCTCGACCAGGGCGGCGGCCATGGCCTCGCGGTCGCCGAGCGGGCGGACGACGACCGGCACCTCATGCAGCGGCACCAGCTGGGCGGCGCGCCAGCGTCGTTCGCCGCCGATGATCTGGTAGCGGCCGGGCTGGCTGGGATGCTCACGCGCCAGGATGGGTTGCAGCACGCCATGCTCGCGGATGCTTTCGGCCAGCTCCTGCAAGGGGGCGGGGTCGATCGGGCCACGCGGCTGGAAGGGGCCGGGCTCCAGCATCTCGATCGGCAGGGTGCGGAGGGATTCGCCGGCGGCGGGTGCGACGGGTGGCTCACCCATCAGGGCAGAGAGGCCGCGGCCGAGCCTGGGGGGCTTCATCAGGAGCGGGCCCTTTCGCGGCGGCGGAGCTCGGCGGCCAGGGCGACATAGGCCTGCGCGCCTGGGGAACGGAAGTCATAGAGCGTGACGGGCAGGCCGTGCGACGGCGCCTCACTGACCCGGATGTTCCGCGGAATCACCGTCTCGAATACCTTGTCCTTGAAGAACCCTCGGACATCCTGCGCGACCAGCTCCGATAGGTTGTTGCGGCGGTCGTACATGGTCAGCGCGATGCCTTCCAGGCTCAGGCCCGGGTTCAGGCTGCGGCGGATGCGCTCGATGGTCTGGGTGATCTGGCTGACGCCTTCCAGGGCGAAGAACTCGGTCTGCAGCGGGACCAGGACGCTGTCGGCGGCCACCAGCGCATTCAGGGTGAGCAGGCCGAGAGATGGAGGACAATCGAAGAAGACGTAGTCGAAGCTGCGGAACAGCGCCTCATCCGCGTGCAGCGCGTTGCGCAGGCGGCGATCACGGTCCTCAAACCCGACCAGCTCCACCTCCGCGCCGGCCAGATCCGTATCGGCCGGCACCAGGAAGAGTTTGGGTACCGGCGTGGTGCGGATGACCTCGGCCAGCGGCTGATTCTCGATCAGCATGGCATAGGAGCCGGCGCCGCGCTCCGTGCGGTCGATCCCAAGGCCAGTGGAGGCATTGCCCTGCGGATCGAGGTCGAGCAGCAGCACGCGGTGCTCCGCCGCCAGCACGGTCGCCAGATTGATGGCCGTGGTGGTCTTGCCGACGCCACCCTTCTGGTTGGCAAGGGCGATGACGCGCGGCGTGGCGCGCTCAGGCTGAAGCGGCGACAGGGCTGATCTCACTTAGGCGAAGGATGATGGCGGAAGGGTCGGTTCGGCTGGGGAACCGTTCGATGCGCATGGTCCAGCCCGCGGCCGCTGCCGTCAATTCCTGATCGACGGTTCGGCCTTTAGGAAAGAGCGCGACACCGCCAGGCTTGAGCAGGCGGTGGGCATGGGCGAGCAGATCGGGCAGGGATGCGAGGGCGCGAGCGGTAAGGATGGCGGCCTGGGGCAAGGAGGCGACCTCGATGCGGCTGGCATGGACCACCACCGTGCCGGCAAGACCAAGAACTCGGGCAGCTTCGTTCAGGAAGGCGGCCTTGCGGCGGTCCGACTCCACCAAATGGGTCGGGCGGCCGGTAGCGACGGCCAGCATGAGGCCGGGGAAGCCGGCGCCTGCGCCGATATCCACCAGCGGCTCTTCAGTCTCTGGCAGCAGCGGCAGGAGTTGGAGAGAGTCCAGCACATGTCGGCGCCAAACCGTTTCCGCGTCACGGTCGGCAACCAGGTTGATGTGGGCGTTCCATCGTAGCAGCAGCGCCAAGTAGTCGCGCAGCTTCGCCTCTGCTTCACGTGAAACACCGAAGTCGAAGGCCTCAAGGTGTTTCACGTGAAACGCGGCTCCGTGCGCCGCAGGTGAACGGCCAAAGCGGCGAGGGCGGCTGGAGTGACGCCGGGGATGCGGCCGGCGCTGCCGAGCGTGGCCGGGCGGGCGGCGGAGAGGCGCTGCCGCATCTCGGCGGAAAGGCCGGGGATGAGGCCGAAGTCCAGCACCGGCGGAATCGCCAGCCGCTCCTCCCGCTCCAGCACCCGCAGCTCCGCGGCTTGGCGATCAAGGTAGGGAGCATAGAGCGCCTGGGCCTCCAGCTCCGCCCGCACTCGGGGCTGCAGGTCGCGTAGCCAGGGGAAGATGCGGTCGGCCGCATCGACGGTCATGGCCGGCAGCGCGAGCGCTTCGAGGGCACTGCGCCACCGGCCATCTTGGTTCACCGGCACGCCGGCGGCGGCGTATTGCCGTGGAGTACAGCCTTCCGCCCTGGCCCGAGCCAGGGCATCGGCCAGAACTGCGGCAAAGGCGCGGTGCATGGCGGCACGCTCCGCTCCAACGCAGCCCCAGGCGATGCCCTTCTCCGTCAGACGCAAGCCCGCGTTGTCCGCTCGTAGGGCCAGCCGGTATTCGGATCGCGCGGTGAGCATGCGGTAGGGCTCGGTCACCCCCTGCAGCACCAGATCATCCACCAGCACCCCGGCATAGGCCTCACTCCGGGTCAGCACCCTATCTGGCACGGCACCGCCGGCGCGATGGGCGGCATTCAGCCCGGCAAGCAACCCCTGGGCGGCTGCTTCCTCATAGCCGGTGGTGCCGTTGATCTGGCCGGCGAGGAACAGCCCCGGCGCTGTCCGCACTTCCAATGTCGGCGCCAGGGCTCGCGGATCGACATGATCATACTCAATGGCATAGCCGGGCCGGAGGATCCTGGCCCGCGCCAGCCCGGGAATGGAGGCGATCAGCGCCGTCTGGACCGCTTCCGGCAGGCTGGTGGAGATGCCGTTCGGGTAAACCGTGTCATCGTCCAGCCCCTCAGGCTCCAGAAATATCTGGTGCCGCTGCCGATCGGCGAAGCGCACCACCTTATCCTCGATGGAGGGGCAGTAGCGCGGCCCGACGCCGGCGATACGTCCGCCATAGACCGCGCTGCGATGCAGGTTGTCCCGGATCAGCGTGTGAGTTGCTGGGGTAGTGGCAGTGATGGCGCAGGCGATCTGCCGATTGGTGATCCGCTCCGTCATCAAGGACAGCGGTTCAGGCGGATCATCGCCGGGCTGCGGCTCCAACGCCGCCCAGTCGATGGTCTTGCCATCCAGCCGCGGCGGTGTGCCGGTCTTCAGTCGGGCCAGCGGCAGGCCGAGCCGGTCCAGAGTCGAAGCCAACCCCAGGGACGGCGCCTCGCCCACCCGGCCGGCGGGGATGCGGGTGTCGCCGATGTGGATCTCGCCGCGCAAAAAGGTGCCAGTGGTGATCACCACAGCGCCTGCGCCAATGCGCCGGCCGGTGGCGGTGATCACCCCAGCTATCCGGCCATCCTCGGCCACCACCAGATCCTCGGCTGCCTCGGCCAGGATCTCCAGTCTCGCGGTCGCCCGCAGCAGCGCCTGCACTGCTTGGCGGTAGAGCTTGCGGTCAGCCTGGGCCCGCGGGCCGCGGACCGCCGGGCCCTTGCTGCGATTCAGGAGCTTGAAATGGATGCCGGCGGCATCGGCGGCACGGCCCATCAGACCGTCCAGCGCGTCGATCTCCCGCACCAGATGCCCCTTGCCAACCCCGCCGATCGCCGGGTTGCAGGACATCTCGCCGAGCGTCTCCACCCGATGGGTGAGCAGCAAGGTGCGGGCCCCGCAGCGGGCTGCGGCGGCGGCGGCCTCGCAGCCGGCATGACCACCGCCCACCACCACCACATCGAAGCGCATGTCGTCCATGCCGCGGGGTATAGCGGACCCATGGCCGGCGACGAAGCGCCAGCCGGGGGTCAGGTGAGATGGCGCTCCGGGCCAAAGTGGAAGCCAAGTGCCCGTTGCCACATGGCTCGGGCGAAGCGAGGGTCCTCGGTCAGTGTCGCAGGATCCAGCCCACCCTCGGCGATTACGCCTCGGAAGCCGGCCAGCATCGTCTCATCCAGCCGCGCCACCACCCCACAGGCGATGGCGAAGCCCCAGACCCGGGCGACTCGAGCCGCGAACACCGTCTCAGGCTGGCCGAACTCCTCCAGCGCCTCATCCACCACCCAGACCTCGCCACCCAGCAACGCATCTTCCAGCACCAGCCCCATCTCCGGATGCGGACCGATCACCCGGAAGACCGAGAGCCAGGAATGCGTCAGCCCGTTCAGCACCAGCACCGCCTCGGTCTTCAGGCTGGCATGCTGCCGCGCCACCCGGTCAATGGCGCGCGAACGCCCGGGCGGGGCGGTGTAGATGGCCAGGTCGAAGGCATAGGCCAGCTCCCCCTCATCGAGCTGCGCCAGCTCCTCGCCCACCGGCAGGCCGAGCTTCTTCGCCTGTTCCTCCAGCTTCGGCCGTGGCGTCGCCTGCACCGCCATCTGCTGGAAGCGCTGCCGCGCCGCGGCGCAGCGCCCATAGAATTCCCGGATCTCGTCCGCGCCCTGAGCCATGGCCTTCACTTCCCGATACAGAACTCGCCGAAGACGGCATCCAACACCGCCTCCACCCCCACCTGGCCGGTGATCCGACCCAGCGCCCGCAACGCCGCGCGTAGCGCCTCCGCTCGAAGCTCCGGCAGGGGTGCCGTCTCCAGCTCAGCGAGCCAGCCAGCAGCCTCGGCCAGCGCGGCACGGTGGCGCGGGCGGGTCAGCACCGCCTCCGCCGCCAGGCCGGCGCGGGTTGCGGCCTCCTCGGCCAGACGCTGCCGCAACGCGGCAAGCCCTTCCTCGCTGCGCAGCGACAGCCCGAGCGCTGGCTGACCACCGATCATCACCGGGGCGGCGGCCAGATCCGTCTTGTTCGCCAGCACCAGAGTCCCAGGCCGCACCCAGGCAAGGGTTTCCGCATCCGGCGCCTGGTCGGCGGCGAAAACCGCGATAATGAGGTCAGCATCCTCCGCCCGACGGCGGGCACGGCGTACCCCTTCCGCCTCGATTTCATCCGCTGCCTCGCGCAGCCCGGCCGTATCGGCCAGGGTCACCGGCACCCCGCCGAGGTCGAGCCGCACCTCCACCACATCCCGCGTGGTCCCGGCGCGGGCCGAGACGATCGCCGCCTCCCGCCCCGCCAGGGCGTTCAGCAGGGAGGATTTGCCGGCATTGGGTGCGCCGAGGATTGCCACCTCCAGCCCCTCCCGCAACCGCTCACCGCGCTGGCCGTCAGCGAGATGCGTGAGGATCTCCGCCCGCAGCCCGGCGGCGGCGAGCGCCACCGCATCATCGAGCCCGGCTGGCAGATCCTCATCCTCGAACTCGATGAAGGCCTCCTGCCGCGCCAGTAGCGCGGTCAGCCGCGTCGCCCAGCCACCATAGAGCGTGGCCAGCGCCCCGCCCGCCTGTCGCAGGGCTTGGCGGCGCTGTGCCGCGGTCTCGGCATCGATGAGGTCGGCGATGCCCTCGGCGGCGGTGAGGTCGAGCTTGCCGTTGAGGAAAGCGCGGCGGGTAAACTCGCCGGGCTCGGCCGGCCGCGCGCCGGCCGCAACCAGCGCCTCCGCCACCCCGGCAATCACCGCCGGCCCGCCATGCAGATGCAACTCAGCGCTGTCCTCGCCGGTGTAGCTTGCCGGGCCGGGGAACCAGAGCACCAGCGCCCGGTCCAGGGTCTCGCCGCTGCCCGGGTGGCGCAGGCGCCGGAGCGTGGCGAGGCGAGGCTCGGGCAGACCACCTGCGAGGGCCTGGAGAATGCCCGGCGTCCCCGCTCCGGACACCCGGACCACCGCTACCGCCGCTCGTCCGACCCCGGAGGCGAGAGCGAAGATGGCGGGGTGGTCCATCAGCTTTCCCTCGGCCGCGCGCTGCCGGTCACTTGCTCTTCGGCGGCGGCACATCCTTCTCCGTCAGCATCAGGCGGGACACCCGTCCGCCCTGCTGCAGATGCGCCTCCAGGATCTCGTCCACATCGGCCGGGGTTTCCGGCCGGTACCATACGCCTTCCGGATAGATCACCATCGTCGGGCCGAATTCGCAGCGGTCGAGGCATCCCGCCTGGTTCACCCTGACATCCTTCAGCCCGAGTTCCTTGGCCCGGACCTTCATGTAGTCGCGCAGCTTCTCGCTGCCCCGCGCCGCGCAGGAACCGCGCGGGTGGCCGTCCTGCCGGCGGTTGCAGCAGACGAAGACATGGGCGCGGAAATAGGGCGGCGGATCGGCCGCAAGCGGTGTGTCGGACACGGCGTCTGTCTCTCCGATCGGCCGGTGGCGCAGGGGGGTGGGTGCCGGCCCGTCCCACCCATGTAGCGACCTCCTCCCGCTGCGACCAGGGTCAGGGAAGGGGCACCGTCGTGGGCAATCCGGCCGGAGACGCGCCTCGCAAACCCGGTATGATCCGGGCCGCCCGCTCACCAACCCGCCGCTTGACGCCGCGCGGTAGCGGGTGTGGCATCCGCGCCTTATGCCCCATATCTCGCTCCATTCCCCGCTCGGCGAACTCACCGTCTTCGAGGCGGAGGGCGCCATCGTCGCCGTTGACTGGGGCCGTGCCCAGCCGGGCGAAACCACGCCACTGCTGCGGGACGCCGCCAACCAGCTGCAGGACTACTTCGACGGGCTGCGCAGCTGCTTCGACCTGCCGCTGGCGCCGGAGGGCACCGCCTTCCGCCGCCAGGTCTGGGCAGCGCTCTGCCGCATCCCGCCCGGCGAGACCCGCTCCTACGTCGATATCGCGCGGGAGGTAGGCTGCCGTTCCCCGCGCGCGGTCGGCCAGGCGAACGGGTCCAACCCGATCCCGATCCTCATTCCCTGCCACCGGGTGATCGCCGCCGATGGCTCGATCGGCGGCTATTCCGGCGGCGAGGGCCTGCCCACCAAGCGCTGGCTGTTGGCCCTTGAAGCCCGCGCCGTTTCGCAAGACAAAGCCGGGTCGTTGCCTCTGTTTGGCCACATACCATCCCCATCCGGCAGCCGCTGAAGGATACCCCCGATGAATCACGCCATCCGTGTCCATGAGTACGGCGGCCCCGAGAAGCTGGTGTGGGAAGAGGTGCCGAGACCGCACCCGAAGCCCGGCGAGGCGCTGGTACGGCAGGCAGCGATTGGCCTGAACTACATCGACGTCTATTTCCGCACCGGCCTCTACAAGGCCCCGTCCATGCCGGTGACCATCGGCATGGAGGGCGCCGGCACGGTGGAGGCGGTAGGTGACGGCGTCACCGACATCGCGGTCGGCGATCGGGTGGCCTATGCCGGCGCCCTCGGCGCCTATGCCGAAGCCCGCGCAGTGCCGGCCGAAAAGCTGGTGAAGATCCCGGAAGGCATCGACTTCACCCAGGCCGCGGCGATGATGCTGCAGGGCATGACCGCGCAATTCCTGATCAAGCGCACCTATCCGGTGAAGGCGGGCGACACCATCCTGGTGCATGCCGCGGCGGGCGGGGTCGGCTCCATCCTGGTGCAATGGGCGAAGCACCTGGGTGCCACCGTCCTCGGCGTGGTCAGCACCCAGGAGAAGGCTGCGCTGATCAAGTCGCTTGGCGCCGACCATGCCATCCTGACCAGCGAGAACATTCCGGCCCGGGTGAAGGAGATCACCTCCGGCGCCATGCTTCCGGTGGTCTATGACAGCGTCGGCAAGGATACCTTCCTGACCTCGCTCGACTGCCTCCGCCCGCTTGGACTGATGATTTCCTTCGGCAATGCCTCGGGCCCGGTGACCACCGACCTCGGCGTGCTGGCGGCCAAGGGCTCGCTCTATGTCACCCGACCGACTCTCAACACCTACACCGCGAAGCGCGAGGATCTGGTCGCTTCCGCCGCCGATCTCTTCGCGGTGGTGAAGTCCGGCGCGGTGAAGATAGCCATCAACCAGAAAGTGCCACTGAAGGACGCGGCACAGGCGCATATCGCGCTGGAGAGCCGGAAGACCACCGGCAGCACCGTCCTTCTGCCGTAAATCTTTCGATGGCTGGGCTGGATCATCCGCCAGTTTTCGGCCGGAAAAATTCCGGCTGATGGACCGGCTGCAGCAGCTCAGCGTCTTCCGGCGGGTGGTGGAAACCGGCAACATCACCCGCGCGGCGCGCGACCTGAACCTCTCCCAGCCCAGCGTCTCTCGCCTGGTGGCGGAGCTGGAGCAGCGGCTCGGCGTGCTGTTGCTGCTGCGCTCCCCGCGCGGGCTGGCGACCACCGAGGCTGGTGCCGCCTTCCATGCCGATGCGGTGCGCATCCTCGACGCGCTGGAGGAGGCCGAGGCCAACGCCCGTGGTGCCCATACCGCGCTGACCGGCACCGTCCGCATCACCTGCATCGCCGCCTTCTTCGATACCGTCGTCATGCCCTGGCTGCGCGACTTCCTGCTGGCCAACCCGGCGCTGGAGCTGGAGGCGAACCTGAGCCCCCTGCCGATCGACCTGGTCGAGGAAGGTGTCGACCTCGCCATCCGCTTCGGCACCATCCGCCAGCAATCGCTGATCGCGCGGAAGCTCGGCCGGATGGATTTCTCGCTCTTCGCTTCGCCGGCCTACATCGCCAGTGCCGGCATGCCCGAAACACCGGAGGCGTTGGCCCTGCATGATTTCTGCGGCCTGCTGATCGGTGGCCGCAGCGTCGACGAGGCGACGCTGCACGGGCCGGACGGCCGCACGGTGAGCGTCAGCATGCGGAGCCGGTTCCGCGCTGACAACATCACCAGCGTCCAGCGGGTGGCGCTGGACGGGCTCGGCATCGCCCTGCTGGCACCCTGGAGCGTGGCGCCGCAGATCGACTCCGGTGCCCTGGTGCCGGTGCTGCCCGGCTGGCGGACCCAGCCGCGCGACGTACACGCGGTCTGGCCGGCGAGCCGCGCCATGCCCCGCCGGGTGCGGGCGGTGCTCGACCTGATGGTGGAGAAGGCGGCGCGGGAGCCGCGGTTGCAGGCGCGGGAACTCAGGCCCTGACCAGATACCGGTAGCGGTATACCTCGGTCAGCCCGACCCGCCGTTGCAACGCCAGCGAGGGTCCATTGGCCGCCGCGACCTGGGCCCAGAGCACCGTCGCGCCACGCGCCCGCGCCCAATGCGCGGCGGCGCGGATGATGCGCTCGCCGAGCCCGCGACGGCGGAACTCCGGCCGGGTCGCCAGATCGAAGAAGCCGCAATAGGGGCCGTCAGCCACGGCGAAGAGGCAGGCGGCATCCATGCCATCCTCCCGCAGCACCAGCCAGGCGCCGGGCACCGCCAGCAACTCCGGATTTCGCAGCTTCTCCGCCTGACGGGCCGGAAGCTGGTATTCGGCGGTGGCGACCAGCGCCATCCAGGCCTCGCTTGGCCCGCCCTCGTCGCGCACCGCCGCATCCGGCGTGGCGATGCCGGCAATGGGGCCGGCGACGACGACGGTCTCGTCCTTTTCAGCGTAGCCGCGTGCCAGCAGGAATGGGTGGAGCCCGGCAGGGTCGAGCGGCGTCAGGCGGAAGCGACAGGGCAGGCCCATATGCGCATAGGCCGCCTCCACCCGTTCCACGGTGCCGGCGAGGTCGGCGAGCGGCGCCGGATCCAGTGCGCTTGCCGCATTCGCCCGTCCGGTGCCGCCCAGGAACCCCTTCAACACGAAGGGGCCGATGAAGGCCTGGCGCGGCGCCGGCAGGGCGTTCAGGCAGGCGCGTTCCAGGCCGAGGATATCGGCCATCGGTCCCGCGCCCCCCATCTCAGGCCCTGGGTCCGAAGACCGGGAGCTGTGGTTCGGCGAAGGCGCGGCCGGAGGGACCATAGGGTTCCACCATCTTTTCCCATTGCCCGGTCGTCATCAGGATGTCGATGGCGATGTTCATGAACTCCACCGCGTCCCGGTTGCCACGCGTCACCGCCCGATTTGACCGGCGGCACATCATAGGGCTGGCCGCCGGACAGATCGACCGCTGCGGGTGCTGGATCCGGCATGGCTGAGGCCGCAAGATGCTGGATGAGATCATCCCCGCCCGCGCAGGATCCCGACAATGACCGAGGACCGTAGCTGCCGTGACCAAGCCTCGGGTAAGCCGGCCGAGGCGCCTGTCCAGGTCATTGCCTGATGGATCGCCCGCGCTGCACCTGGGCGCATGGCGCGCATGACCAGGACTACCGCGACTACCACGATCAGGAATGGGGCGTGCCGCAGCATGACGACCGCATGCTGTTCGAGATGCTGACCCTGGAAGGCGCGCAGGCCGGGTTGAGCTGGCGCACCATCCTCAACAAGCGCGCCGGCTACCGGGAGCTGTTCGCCGGCTTCGACCCGGCGGTGGTGGCGGGCTTCGATGCGGCGCGCGTCGCCACGCTGGTGGCCGACCCGCGCATCGTGCGGCATCGCGGCAAGATCGAGAGCACCATCGGCAATGCCGCTGCCTTTCTCGCGGTGCAGCGGGAGTTTGGCAGCTTCGCCGCCTATCTCTGGGGCTTCGTGGACGGCAAGCCGATCGTCACGCGATGGCCGATGGATGCACAGCTACCGGCGCGTACCGAGCTCTCCGACCGCATCAGCGCCGATCTGCGGCGGCGCGGCTTCCGCTTCGTCGGCTCGACCATCACCTATGCCTTCCTGCAGGCCACCGGCGTGGTGGACGACCATCAGGACGGCTGCTTCCGCGCCACGGTGCAGGGTCAAAGCCCCAGATAAACCCTCCGCACCAACTCATTGTCCTGCAACGCCGCCGGCGAGCCGCCCTCGAAGGCCATGCGGCCATGGGCGATGACATAGCCGCGGTCGGCGATGCGCACCGCCTGGTGGAAATTCTGCTCCGCCATCAGCACGGTCAGGCCGAGCCGCGCCTTCATTTCGGCGATCATCTCCATGGTCCGTGAGACCAGGATGGGGGCGAGGCCGACCGATGGCTCATCCACCAGCAGGATGTGCGGCGCCGACATCAGCGCGCGGCCGAGCGCCACCATCTGCTGCTCGCCGCCGCTCATGCTGCCGACCAGCTGGGCGCGGCGCTCGGCGAGGCGGGGGAAGAGCTCGTAGCAGAGCGCCAGGTTCTGCGGCAGCATCGCCCGTGCCGCCTGGCGATACGCACCGAGGCGAAGATTCTGCTCCACCGTCAGGCGCGGGAACAGCCGCCGCCCCTCCGGCACCAGCGCGATGCCGAGCTCGACGATCTCCTCCGGCGCACGGCCGATGAGGTCATGCGTCACGCCCTCGATGGTCGCGCGGATGCTGCCGGCGCTGGGCCGCACCTGGCCCATGATGCTGCGCATCAGCGTGGTCTTGCCGTTGCCGTTGGTGCCGAGCAGCACCACCGTCTCCCCGGCCGGAACGCTGAGCGAGACATCCTCCAGCACCCGCACCGCGCCATAGCCGGCATCGATGCCGGCGACTTCCAGGCTATTGCTTGCCAAGATAGGCGCCCTCCACCTCCGGCATGGACAGGACGGCACGGGGCTCGCCGTCGGCGATCTTGCGGCCGGCGACGAAGACCACCAGGCGTTCGGCGAACTCCGTCACCGCCCGCATGATGTGCTCGATCATAATCACCGCGGTGCCGGCGGCGTTCAGCCGGCGCAGCAGCAGCAGGATCTGGTCGATCTCGGCGTGCGACAGCCCGGCCATCGCCTCATCGGCGATCAGCAGCTGCGGGTCGAGGGCGATGGCGCGGGCCAGTTCCAGCCGGCGCTGCTCCACCTGGGTCAGCTCGCGCGGCAGCTTCTCCGCCTTGGCCGCCAGCTCCACCTGTTCGAGGCAATGCATGGCGCGGGCGGTGGCGCTGCCCGACTGGCCGGAGAACAGCAGCGGCACCCGGACATTCTCCAGCACCGAGAGGCTGTTGAAGGGCTGCGGCAGTTGGAAGGTGCGGGCGAGGCCAAGGCGGGCCCGGCGATGCGGCTTCAGCCCGTTGAGCGCCGCGCCGCCGAGGGTCACCCTTCCGTCGTGCTGGGCGAAGTCACCGCTGATGCAATTGACGAAGGTGCTCTTGCCGGAGCCATTGGGGCCGATCAACCCCAGCCGCTCCCCGGCGCGCAGCGTGATGTCGACGCCCTGCAGGGCGACGAAGCCACCGAAGCGCTTGCCGACGCCCTCGGCACGGAGAAGGACATCCGCGTCGCTCATGTGCGCTTCCGAAACCAGCCGAGGATTCCACGCGGCGCCACGGCGACGAAGATCACCAGCATCCAGCCGACGATCCAGAGGTTCAGCGCCGAGGAGATGGTCACCGTCGCCGCCTGCTGCAGCCCGCCGAGCAGCACCGCGCCGATCACCGGGCCCAGCCAGCTGCCGGCGCCACCGATCAGCGGCATGGCAATGGCGTTCACCGCATAGGCGAGGCTGAAGGCCGCCTCGGGGTTCAGGTAGCCGGAGTAGTAGGGCAGCGGCGCGCCGGCCACCCCCATCAGCGCGCCGCAGAGGGTGGTGGCGATGAGCTTCAGCCGCAGGGTCGGCACCCCCATCGCCTCCGCCGCGCGTTCATTGTCGCGGATCGCCTGCAGCCCGCGGCCGAGGCGGGTGAGCTCCACCGTGCGGCTGATGCCGACGGCGAGGATCGCCAGCACCAGCATGACGACGAACATGTATTCGCCGTAGCTGACGAAGGGCGGCACCTCGCGCGGCCGGACGATATAGGCGCCGCGCGAGCCGCCGACATAGTCCCAGTTCACCACCAGGGTCTGCAGCACCACCGCGAGGCAGAGCGTGGCGATGGAGAAGAACACGCCGCGCAGCCTGAGGGTGAGGTAGCCGGTGCCGAGACCGAGCAGCCCGGCCACCGCCGCGGCGGCGACGATGCCGGGCAGCAGGTCCAGCCCTGTCGCCTTGCGCAGCGCGATGGCGGTGTAGGCGCCCGCCGCCATGAAGCCGGCGGCGCCGAAATTCACATAGCCCGCATAGCCGCCGAGGATGTTCCAGGCGCTGGCGAGGACGATGTACTGCAGGATGAAGTAGCCGGCGAAATAGCCATACTCATTGCCGATCATCCGCAGCCCGACCACCAGCGCGGCGCCGAGGCCGGCGGCGGCAAGCCAGAACAGCAAATGTCGCGGCGGCGGCGCGACCCGGCTGGCCGTGGCCAATGCCGCGGCTGGCCTGTCGATGGCCGGGCGGCCGGCGACATGGTCTTCGGTCGCGCTCATGCGGCTTTCCCGAACAGGCCCTGCGGCCGGAAGGCCAGCACCAGCAGCAGCCAGCCGAAGGCGACGGCGGGTGACCAGGAGGGACCGTAGAAGGTGGCGGTCACATTCTCCACCACGCCGAAGAGCAGCGCGGCGATCAGGCAGCCCGGCAGGCTGGCCATGCCGCCCATGATGCAGATGGCGAAGACCCGGCCGATGAAGATCTGGCCGGAGGAAGGCTCGACCGGCTGCACCACCACCAGCGCGCCGCCGGCGATGGAGGCCAGCGCCACCGAGATGCCGAAGGCCAGCCGCTTGATCCGCACCGGATCCACCGCCATCAGCCGCAGCGCCTCGGCATCCTGTGCCACCGCGGCGATAGCGAGGCCGGTGAAGCTGCGCCGCAGGTAGAGGTACAGCAGCCCGAGCGCCGCCAGCGCCAGCAGTGCCGGCGCCAGCATGCGCAGCGGCAGGTCGATCTCGCCGAGACGCAGGGTGGTGAAGGCATAGGGCGGGTCGAGGAAGCGCTGCTCCGGCCCGAAGCCCATTACCAGCCCGACCTCGATGATGAACATGACGCCGAAGAAGAAGGCGAGGCCCTGCAGCGCCTCCTCGCCCCGGCGTTCGAAGAAATGGTGATAGACGCCGTAGATGGCGATGCCGAGCAGGTAGAACAGCGGCGCCTGCAGCACCGCGACCAGCAGCGGGTCGAGCCCGAGGGTCGTGCCGATCAGCACCACGGTGAAGGCGCCCATCACCATCAGCGCAGGATGCGCGATGTTGACGATGTCGAGCATCCCGAAGGACACCGCGAGACCGGAGGCTGCGGCGGCGTAGAGGCCGCCCAGCAGCAGGCCGCTGACGATGCCGTTCAGCAGCAGGACGAGATCGGGATCCATGCCCTGTGGCTGCCGTCAGGCCGCCGGGCCGTAAGGAGCGCGCAGCTCGCCGGATTTCAGGTTCTCCGGCGCCAGGATCACCTTGGCGCCGGGGCGCTTGTACTTCTCCAGGTCACCGTCCCGGATCGACTGGAACTGGACATAGAGGTTGCGCGGCTCGGCCCATTCCCCGCTGGCGCTGAAGCGGAATTTGCCGACGATGGTGTCGAACTCGCTGGCGTGCATGTCGGCCGCCATCGCCGTCTGGTCGATCTTGCCGATCCGGGTCAGCGTCTGCTCCAGCACCTGCATCTGGCCATAGGCGTAGGGCGGGATGTAATTGCCCAGCAGGTCGGTCTGCTCCTTCACCGCCAGCTCGCGGTACTTCTCCTGGAAGGCGGCGACGCCGGGGAAGTTCATGGTCGGCTCGGGCGAATAGACGTCCCAGTTCACCAGATTGTTCAGGATCGGCCCGAACTGCGCCTGAAAGGCGGCGAGCTGCGGCCCGACCATGCCGCCGCCGAAGATCTGCGGGGTGAAGCGCAGCTCGCTGGCGGCGCGCAGGATGCCGCTGCTGTCCGGTGGGTAGGAGGCGATGAACACCACATCCGGCCGCGCCGCCTGGACGGCGCGGATGGTGGGCGTGAAATCCACCGTGCTCGGCGGGTAGGAGCGGTCATAGACGATGCGCAAGCCACGCTGGCGAGAGAGGAAGCGGGTGCTCTCCGCCGCCTTCTGCGCGAACTCATTGTCGACGGCGAGGATCGCGATGCTGCGTGCCGGTGTCGGCAGCCTGGCGGCGATGTCGAGGAAGCCCTTGGCGTAGGTCTCCTTCATGTTGTCGCCGACGACGTTCATGTTGAAGTGGCGGTCGTATTTGAATGCCTCGTTCACGCCCGCGCCAAAGATGGTGAGGAAGGTCACGTTGCGCTGCATCACCACCGGCATCGCCGGAGCGATCATCGCGGTGGCATAGGGCGAGGTGACGATATCCACCCGGTCGACGTCGAGCAGCTTGGTGTAGATGCCGGGCACCAGGCCGGGGGTGGTCTGATCGTCGTAGAACACCAGCTGCACCGGCCGGCCGAGGATGCCGCCGCGGGCATTCACTTCCGCCGCCCAGATCTGGTAGGCGAGCAGCGTCGCCCTTCCGTTGCCGGCAAGGCCGCCCGACAGCGCCATGGCGAAGCCGATGCGGATGGGATTGGCGGATTGCGCCACGGCGGGGAAGACGCCTGCGGTCACTCCCGCGCCGGCAACGGCTGCGGCAAGCGACAGCCGCCCGAGGTCCCGCCTCGTGATCGTGTTCATTGTTGTTTCCTCCCCTTCGCCGCGGCTATTCCGCCGCTGGCATTATCTGCGATGGATCGGCCCCGACCCTGCCGCCGGTCTCGCCCGCGGCGCGGCGTGAAAGGCGGAAATCATAGCGAATGCCCGGCAGGTCCGGACGCGGCGAGCCAGGCACCCCCATTGCCGCATCGACCACCAGGGAGGCGCTGACGCCGAATACCGTGTCGCTGCCGATGTTCGGGTCGTCGGCGAAGTAGAGCGCGGTGACCAGCTCGCGGAAGCCGGGCGCGGCGACCAGCACATGGATGTGCGCCGGCCGCATGCCATGCCGGTTCTGCTGATGCACCAGCCGGCCCACCGGCCCGTCCATCGGGATGGAGTAGCCGATCGGGCGGACGGTGCGCAGGTGGTAGCGGCCCTCGGCATCGGTGCGGAAGCGACCGCGCAGGTCCATCACCGAGGCGTCGTTCGCCTGCAGGTCGTAGAGGCCCGCGGCATTGGTCTGCCAGATGTCGATCTCGGCGCCTGGCACTGGCCTGCCTGCGGCATCGGTCACCTGGCCGAAGATGGTGATCTCCTGCCCCGCGGTATCGTGCACGGCGATGCTGCCGCCGGGCGGGAATTCCGGCGCCTTGTCGCGGAAGAAGGGACCAAGCAGGCTGGTCTCGGTGCCCGCCGCCTCGCGCCCCTCGGCATCGTGCATCAGGTTGACCAGGCGGGAGAGGCCGAGCACGTCGGACAGTAGGATGAACTCCTGCCGATAGGGGGTGCAGGCCTGGCCGACGGCGGTGAGGAAGGCGATGCCGGCGAGCCATTCGTCGGGCTTCAACTGCACCTCGCGGGCGAAGCCGTGCAGGTGGCGCACCGCGGCGGCCATGATTTCGTGCAGCCGCGGGTCCGGCGTGGTCGCCATCTGGGCCAGCGCCTCATCCAACACGCCTTGCGGGTCGAGATCGCGCATCTCCGTTCGCTCCCTGGTGCCGCTTGCCGCGGGTACCGTTGGCCCAACGATGCGCGGGTCCACCGGCTCAGGTCAATGCGCTTGCTGCGGTTACCGGGCTGCATGCGCATGGCCCGGCAGGTCATCCGGGGCCCGCCCGTTTTGCGGGTAGTGCGTTGTCCGGATGCAACCCAGGCTTCCCGTAAGGGACGATTACAGGGTAGCATCCGGCCGCCGGCGCCCAGCGCTGCCCCGATTGGAACAGCGCCATCATCATGCCCTTGCCCATGTCCCGGCGAAGCCTTGCCGCGCTGCTCCCCCTGGCCTTCGCCGCACCCGCCGCCGCCGGACGGCACGATCCGGAATGGATTGGCTTCCGGCAGCGCTTCATGGCGCCCGAAGGCCGCGTGGTCGATACTGGCAACGGCAATGTCTCGCACACCGAAGGCCAGGGCTGGGCACTGCTCTTCGCGGTGCATTTCGACGATCGCGCCAGCTTCGACCGGATCCTCGGCTGGACCCGGCGCAACCTGCAGCGGCGCGGCGACGCGCTGTTCTCCTGGCGCTGGCGCCCGAACGTGGCGCAGCCCGTGGACGATCCCAACAACGCTACCGACGGCGACATCTATATCGCCTGGGCGCTGCTGCGCGGCGCCGCCCGCTGGGGCGACCCGGGGCTGCGAGCCCTGGCAGTGGCGATCGGCCGTGACCTGCTGCGCCTGCTGTGGCGCGATGTGGCGGGCCAAGGGGTGCTGCTGCCAGGGCTGAACGGCTTCGAGACGGCGACTCAGGTGGTCGTCAACCCTTCCTATTTCGTGTTCCCGGCCTATGCCGCGCTGGCCGAGGCGGTGCCTGACCCACGCTGGCAGCGGCTGACGACGGATGCGCTGGCGGTCCTGCGCGTCGCGCGTTTCGGCCGCTGGGGCCTGCCGCCGGACTGGCTGTCCCTGCCGCGGGCTGGCGGCCGCCCCGATCTGCCCACCCGTTGGCCGCCGCGCTTCTCCTTCGACGCGGTGCGGGTGCCGCTGCTGCTGGCCTGGGGCGGCCATGCGACGGAGCCGGCGGTGGGGGCGGCGGGGGCCTTCTGGGCTGCTCCGACCATGCCGGCCTGGGCCGATCTGCGGACCGATGCGGTCGCCGAATACCCCGCCTCCGGCGGGGTGCGGGCGATCGCGGCGCTGGTGGGGAATGCACGGCCGGTGCCGCTGCCGCCGGTGCGGGGTGCGGCGGATTACTACGCCGCTTCGCTCGGGCTGCTGGTGGCGCTGGCCTGCGCCGACCGCGGCCTGCCTACGGTGCTGAGCCCCGCCTGAAGGGGCTGGGTTACAGGAATTCAGCGTTTGCTAGAAGAACACTGGTAATCTTCCCCCTTTAAGATGGGCGTATCCCAGGGGAAAATCCTATATGACGCTGTCGGCGGGTGAGGGTGATGTTGCCCGGCTGATTTTGTCGTTCGGATTGCGCGGCTTCCGCTATCGCAGCTTCGGCAACCGGGCAGTCCGTTTGGTCCCCGAAGTCGCCCCACCAGCCGAGACGGCAACGGTCATACCGCCGGAGGAGCCGGTGCCGGGCCGCGGGCCCGACCCCGTTCTGGCGGTGCCGCCGCCCGTGATGGCCCTGCCGCTGCCCCTGGCGCCGCTGCCGCGTCTGACGGTTGCCGGCGCGCCCCCGGCGGTGATCGTCCCGCCGGCGCCAACGCCGGCAGTGACCGTGCCGGTCGAGGCGGCCCCGGTGGCGGCCCAGATCCGGCCCACGGCCGGCTTCAGCCTGCTGCGGCAGGCGCTCGGCGATGCCTCTGCCAGCCCGGCCGCCACCCCGCCACCGGCCTTGCCGGTGCCGCCGGCACCAGTCGCCACCCCGCGTCCCGGCGGCTTCGCACTGCTGCCGGCAGTCCATGCCGCGGCACTGGCCAGCCGCTGATGCCGCTGGTCTGCATCAGCTCGCCGAAGGGTGGGGTCGGCAAGACCACCATCGCCGCCAACCTCGCCCATGCCCTGGCGCGGGCTGGGCGCCAGGTTCTGGCGATCGACTTCGACCCGCAGAATGCGCTGCGCCTGCATTTCGGCATTCCGCTGGACGACCATGCCGGCTTCACGGCGGAGCTGCCGCGGCGGCCGGATTGGCGCGCCCTGGCGCGGGAGGTCGCGCCCGGCATCCGGCTGCTGCCGCATGGCACCGTCGACCTGCGGGAGGCGCTGGCGCTGACCACGGCACTGGAGCGCGACCCCGCGCTGCTCGACACGCCGCTGGCCTCCATGCTGGCGGAGCCGGGGCTGCTGGTCATCGCCGATACCCCGCCCGGTCCCACCCGCACCCTCGCCGCGCTGGTGCCGCATGCGGCGTTGGTGCTGGTGGCGCTGCTCGCCGACGGCGGCAGCATCGCCCAACTGCCGCAATTGCAGAGTGGCCGGTTCCTCGGCCGCGGCACGCTGGGCAGCCTCTTCGCCGCCCGCCTCCGGGTGGTGGTGAATGAGGTGGACGCCGGCTCCCGCCTCGCCTCGGAGGTAGCCGGCTCGCTGGCGCAGACGCTCGGCCCGCGGCTGGTCGGCGCCATTGCCCGCGACCCCGCGGTGGCCGAGGCGCTGGCCTGCCAGCAGCTGCTGGCGGATCACGCGCCAGCCAGCCGCGCGGCGGCGGATCTGGCGGATATCGCCTGTGTGGTGGACCGCGCCCTGCCGGTCCCGGCGCTGGCGCCGGCGTCCACGGCGACCACCTTATGGAGCGCCAAGTGGGGCGTCTCGACGTGACGGCCGCGGGCGGCCGGCTCGCCGGGCTCTCGGCCATTGGCGGCCTGCTGCTGCTGGCGCCGATCCTCTTCGTGCCGCTGGATGCCGGGCGGCAAACGATCTTCGCCCTGGGCTGCCTGCTGCTGTTCCTGGTGGTGAACCGGCGGCGCGGCTCGGCCGCCTCCACCTTCCTGGTCGTGCTGTCCTGCGCCGTCACCATCCGCTACCTGCACTGGCGGCTGACCGAGACCATCGCCTTCGACACGCCGCTGCAGGGCTTCTTCATGCTCGGCCTGGTGGCGGCCGAGATCTACGCCGGCATCTCGCTGTTCCTCGGCTACTTCCAGACCCTGGCGCCGCTGCACCGCAAGCCGGTGCTGCTGCCGGAAGACTCGGAGCAATGGCCGACGGTCGACATCTACATCCCGACCTACAATGAAGCGATGGAGATCGTGAAGCCGACCGTCCTCGCCGCGCTGGCGATGGACTGGCCGGAGGACCGCTTCAACGTCTACATCCTGGACGATGGCCGCCGCCCGGAATTCCGCGCCTTCGCCGAGGCCTGCGGCGCCGGCTACATCATCCGCCCGGACAACAAGGGCGCCAAGTCCGGCAACATCAACCATGCGCTGAAACAGACGGATGGCGAGTTCATCGCCATCTTCGACTGCGACCATGTGCCGACCCGCGCCTTCCTGCAGCTCACCCTCGGCTGGCTGCTGCGCGACCGCCGGCTGGCGATGGTGCAGACACCGCACTACTTCTACTCGCCCGACCCCTTCGAGCGGAACCTGACCGCCGGCCGCGACGTGCCGAACGAAGGGCTGATGTTCTACGGCTTGATCCAGCCGGGCAACGACCTCTGGAACGCCACCTTCTTCTGCGGCTCCTGCGCCGTCATCCGCCGCACCGCGCTGGAGGAGGTCGGCGGCGTCCCGCATGAGACGGTGACCGAGGATTGCCACTGCTCGCTGCGGATGCAGAAGCGCGGCTGGCACACCGCCTACATCCGCCTGCCGCTCGCCTCCGGCCTGGCGACGGAGCGGCTGCTGATCCACATCGGCCAGCGCATGCGCTGGGCACGCGGCATGATCCAGATCATGCGGGTCGAGAATCCGCTGCTGGCGCGCGGCCTCAGCCTGCCGCAACGGTTCTGCTACTTCTCCTCGATGTTCCACTTCATGTTCGCGCTGCCGCGGGTGGTCTTCCTCACCTCGCCGCTCGCCTTCCTGCTGCTGGGGCAGAACGTCATCGCCGCCTCACCGCTGGCGATCATCGCCTATGCCGGGCCGCACATCGTGCATGCCGTCGCCACCGGCAGCCGACTGACCGGCAGCTTTCGGCACTCCTTCTGGAGCGAGATCTACGAGACCTCGCTGGCGCTCTATCTGGTGCCGCTGACCATCGTGACGCTGCTCAACCCGCGCAAGGGCAAGTTCAACGTGACCGACAAGGGCGGGCTGCTGGCGGAGGGATACTACGACATCCGTGCGGTCTGGCCGAACCTGGTGCTGGCGCTGCTGCTGCTGGCCGGGCTTGGCGTCGGGCTGCACGGCGTGCTGACCAACCCGACGGGGTCGCTGGAATTCCAGGCCTTCCTGCTGAACGGCTGCTGGGCGCTGCTCAGCCTGGTGCCGGTGCTGGCCAGCCTCGCGGTCGGCCGCGAGCGGCGGCAGGTGCGGGCCCGGTCGCGCACCCTGGCGACCCTGCCGGCGACGCTGCTGCTGGCCGATGGCCGGCGCCTCGAGGGAACCACCAGCGATGTCTCGCTGGGCGGCGCCTCGCTCACCCTGGCCGGCGGCGACATGCCGGCTACCGGGGAGGCGACGCTGGAGCTCGACCTCGGCCATGAGCGGGTGACGACGCGCATCCGGGTGCTGCGCGCCGAGGGCGCCGCCGCCTCCCTCGCCTTCGCGCCGCGCACCCTGGCGGAGGAGGGCGACATCGTCCGCGCCGTCATGGGCCGGGCGGATGCCTGGGTCGGCTGGGACCAGCACCGCCGGGACCGCCCGCTGCGCGCCCTCGCCGAGGTGGTGGGCAGCGTAAGCGCCGCCTTCGTCGGCCAGTCCCAGCTGTGGAACCTGCTGCGTGGCCGGCGGGGGCCGGTGCCGGTGCAGCCGCGCCGGCCGGCCGCGCCCGCGGCCAAGGCCACGCCGCCGCAGGAACGCCGTACGGAAGTGCTGCGGCCGCGCCGGGCCCAGGCGGCTGCGGTCCTGGCCGCCCTGCTGCTGCCGGGAATCGCCCTGGCGCAGCCGGTCCGGCCGGGTGTTGGCGACACCACCATCATCCCGCCCCTCACCCTGCCGCCGCCGGTGGTGATCCCGCCGCCGCCTGGCCTGGTGCCCACCGGGGCCCCGGCGCAAGCTGCCCCGGCCGCCGCAGCCACCACCCGCACCATCACCCGGACCCTGCGCCAACTCGGCGTATCCGGGCCGATGCAGCTGCGTGGCATCTCCGACCTCCAAGGCGTGCAATTCGGCATCCGCGCCGATGAGGTCGTCACCTCGGCCCGGCTCAGCATCTCCGGCGCGACCTCGCCCGGGCTGCTGCCGGAGCTGAGCCAGATCGCCATCACCCTGAACGAGGAGTTCATCGGCGCGGTCCAGCCGGAACGCGGGCGACCGAGCTTCGGGCCGTTGGAATTCCCCCTCAGCCCGCTGTTCTTCACCGAGCTGAACCGGCTGAACTTCCGCTTCTCTGGCCGCTACACCCAGGAATGCAACGACGCGCTCTCGGGCCTGCTCTGGGCGAATGTCTCCGACCTGTCCACCCTGCGGATGACGCTGGAGCGGCTGCCGCTGCCGCGCGACCTGTCCCGCCTGCCGGAGCCCTTCCTAGATCGGCGCGAGCTGCAGGGCCCGCTCACCCTGCCGGTGCTGCTGGCCGCCGATCCGGGCAGCCAGATCCTGCGCGCCACCGCCATCGCCGCGTCCTGGTTCGGCATGCTGGCGGAATACCGCGGCGCCAGCTTCCCGGTCTCCAGCGCCCTGCCGGCCCACGGCAACGCCATGGCAGTGGTCGCCGGCGGCGCCGGCATCCCCGGCCTCGAGCTGCCGGCCTTCCAGGGGCCGACCCTGGCGTTGCTGCCCAATCCAAACGATCCGGTCGGGCAGATCCTGGTCATCGGCGGCCGCACCCCGGCCGAAGCCGCCGTGGCCGCCACCGGCCTGGCCTTCGGCCGCGCCACCCTGTCCGGCACGCAGGCGCTGGTGGAGGCGGCCGAGGCCGCGCCGCGCCTGCCCTATGATGCGCCGCGCTGGCTGCGGCCGGACCGCCCGGTGCGGTTCGGCGAGCTGGTGTCGGCCGAGCAGCTCCAGGCGCATGGCTATTCCCCCGGCGCCGTCGCCATTCCGGTCCGCACCGCGCCGGATCTCTACTTCACCCGCGCCCGCGGCGTGCCGGTGGAGCTGAGCTTCCGGCCGCCGCCCGGGCCGGTGATCGACACCTCGGTCTCCCGCCTCGACATCGCTCTGAGCGGCACCTACCTGCGCAGCCTGCCGCTCAGGGCGGCGCTGCCGGCCTGGCCGATATCCGAGCTCGCCGGCTGGTTCGGCTGGCCGCGGGAACGCGAGACCGCCAGCGCCAGCCTGCCGCCCTTCCTGCTCTCCGGCGGCAACGAGTTGCAGTTGCGCTTCGACATGCGGCCGCTGAACCGTGGCGAGTGCGGCGCAGTGCCCGGCGACATCAACGCTTCCATCGACCCCGACAGCAACATCGACATCTCCGGCGCGCACCGCTTCGCCGTGCTGCCGAACCTTGCGCTGTTCAGCAATGCCGGCTTCCCCTTCACTCGGCTTGCCGACCTGTCCGAGACCGCGGTGGTGCTGCCGGAGCGACCGCAGCCGGCCGAGATCTCAGCCATGCTGGATCTGCTCGGGCGCATGGCGGCGATCGTCGGCCATCCGGCGTCCGGCATCATGGTGACCGGCCCGGCCGGGATGCGGGAGGTCGCGGACCGCGACCTGATCCTCCTCGGCACCCTCGGCCGCCACGCCGGGCTGTCGCAGCTGCTGCGGGATTCGGCGCCGGTGCGGCTGGAAGGCAACCGGATGACCCTGGCGCTGCCCAGCCGCCTGCTGGTGCTCGGGCGCCTCTTCCCCGGCGGCAGCGCCGCGGTCGAGGAACGCGCCCGTGCCACCACCCGGCTGGACGCCCCGGCCGAGGGCTTCGGCGCCCTCATCGGCTTCGAATCCCCGCTGCGGGCCGGGCGATCCGTGGTGGTGCTCACCGGCGCGGCGCCGGCCGGCGTCGAGGCCATGGCGGCGGCGCTGCGCGACCCGCGGCAGCAGCCGCATGTCCAGGGCGACCTCGCCGTGCTCTCCGGTGGCAAGGTCGAGAGCTTCGCCACAGGCAGCCGCTACGAGCACGGCGCGCTGCCCTTCTGGCTTTGGCCGGAATACTACCTCGGCAACCGGCCGG
This sequence comes from Siccirubricoccus deserti, assembly GCF_014283215.1. GTDB lineage: Bacteria > Pseudomonadota > Alphaproteobacteria > Acetobacterales > Acetobacteraceae > Siccirubricoccus > Siccirubricoccus deserti. The sequence goes on along the minus strand of NZ_JACOMF010000002.1, from coordinate 104,209 downwards.
AGGTGATGCTGCTGGGGCTGGCGCTGGCCTGCCTGCTGATCGGCCTGCCGATCCGCGGCGCGCTGCGGCGGATCACCCTGCGCCGGCTGCGGGCGCGCAGCCCGTGAGCCGGGGCTGGAGCACCGCCCTGCTGGGTCTGGCGCTGGCCGCCGGCCCGGCCATCGCGCAGGAGAATGGCGCGGTCGGCGCGCTGCTGCGCCAGGGCGCCCATTGGCAGGAGCAGAACCGCCCCGATCTGGCGCTGCGCAGCTTCGAGCGCGTCCTGGCTGCCGAGCCGACCAATGCCACGGCCCTGGCCGGCGCCGCCCGGGCCGAGGCCCAGCTCGGCAATGCCACGGCGGCCGAGGCGCTGCTCACCCGGCTGCGCCAGGGCGTCCCGGCCGGCGATGCGCGGGTGCAGGATGCCGAGGCCGGGCTGCGCGGCGCCCGGCTGGACCGAGAAGGGCTGGCGGAGGCCCGTCGCCTCGCCCAGGCCGGCCGCGCGGCCGAGGCGGTGGCGCGCTACCGCGAGGTCTTCGGCGCCGGCGCCCCGCCGGATTTCCTCGCCGGCGAATTCTATCTGGTGCTGGCCGGCACCGAGGGCGGCTATGCCGAGGCGCGGAACGGGCTCGCCGCCCTGGCGGCACGCGGCAACCCGCGCCAGCGGCTGGCCTATGCCCAGGTGCTCAGCTACCGGGAGGCCAGCCGCGCCGAGGGCGTGGCGATGCTGGCCCGGCTGGCGGAGGATCCCTCGGTCGGCCAAGCCGCCGCCGCGGCCTGGCGCCAGGCGCTGCTCTGGCAGGGGGCGAATGCCGCCGCCGTGCCGGCGCTGCGCAGCTTCCTGGAACGCCATCCGCAGGATGCCGCCATCCGCCAGCGGCTGGCAGAGGCCGAGGCGCCGCCGCCCGGCGCCAGCCCCGCCGACCTCGCCCGCCAGGGCGGCTTCGAGCGGCTGAACAGCAACCGGCTGAGCGAGGCCCGCGCCGCCTTCGAACAGGCCATCGCGGCCAACCCGCGCGATGCCGAGGCGCTGGGCGGGCTCGGCGTGGTGCGGCTGCGCGAGGGCCGCCATGCCGAGGCGCAGGCGCTGCTGGACCGTGCCACGGCCGAGGCGCCGGGCAATGCCGCGCAATGGCGTCCGGCGCTGGACGCCGCCGCCTATGCGACCGAGCTGGCCGAGGCCCGCGCCAGGCTGCGGGCCAATGACGCCGATGCCGCCGAGGCGGCGCTGCGCCGCGCCGTGGCACGCGAAGTGACCGACCGGGCGGATGCCGAGGCGCTGCTCGGCGACGTGCTGCTGCGCCGCGGCGATGCCGCGGCGGCGGAGCCGCTGTACCGCACCGCCCTGGCCCGCCGCGCCGATTTCGGCCTGGCGCTGGCCGGGCTGCAGCGCGCGCTCAGGCTGCAGGGGCGGGTGGCCGAAGCCGAAGCCATCGCCCGCCGCCAGGCCGCCGCCGCGCCGCCGGCGCCGCCGAACCGCGCCAATGCGCTGCGCGAGCAGGCCGCCCAGGCCGATGACGAGACCGCCATCGCGCTGCTGCGTGCCGCCCAGGCGAGCGATCCGGAGAATCCCTGGGTCGGCTACGACCTCGCCCGCCGGCTCTCCGGCCAGGGCCGCACCGCCGAGGCGCGGGCGGTCATGGAGGCGCAGCTCGGCAGCCGGCCAGGTCCGGATGCGCTCTTCGCCGCCGCGCTGTTTGCCGCCGACGAGGGCCGGCAGGCGGAGGCCGCGGCGCTGCTGGACCGCATCCCGCCCGGCCGCCGCACACAGGACATGACCCGGCTGGCCGCTCGCGCCCGCAGTGCCGGGGAGGTCGCCTCGGCCGCCGCCCTGGTCCGGGCCGGGGTGCCGGAGGGCCGGACCCGGCTGATGGCGCTGGCGGTCCGCCCGGACCCTTCCGGCACCACCGCCGCCGCCGTGGTTCGCGCCTTCGGCGAGGCTGGCGATGGCCTTGGCGCCGAGGAGGCTGCGCGGGCGGCGCTGGCCGCCAACCGTTCGCCGAGCCCGGGGCTGCGGCTCGCCCTGGCCGGCGCCCTGCTGGAAGCGCGGCGGGAGGGTCCGGCCCAGACCATCCTCGCCGGGCTGGAGACCGAGCCACGGCTGGGCACCGAGGAACGCCGGCAGGTGCAGGCGCTGCAGACCGGCCTGGCGGTGCGCGGCAGCGACCGGCTGAACGCCGAGGGGAATGCCGCGGGCGGCTTCGAGCGGCTGCGCCCGGTGCTGGCGCGCAGCCCTGCCGATCCGGCGGCCAACCTGGCCCTGGCGCGGCTCTACCAGGGGGCGCGGCAGCCGGCCGAGGCGGCGCGTATCGCCGAGACGGTGCTGGCCCGTGATCCCGGCAACCTCGATGCCCGCGCCGCGGTGGTCGATGCGGCGCTGGCGGCGCGCGACCTCCGCCGGGCCGAGGCGCTGCTGGCCGAGGCGCAGGCCCGCAGCCCGAATGAGCCGCGGGTGGCGCTAATGGAAGCTCGGATCGCCCGGGCCGCGGGCGATGGCCCGCGAGCATTGCAGGCGCTGGAGCTGGCGGCGGCGCGGCGCAGCGCCCAGCTTGGCCGCACCGCCGGCGGGCCGGGCCAGCCCTTCCCACGTGAAGCGACGCTGGAAAACCCGTTCCGGCCGCGTCCGGCCGGACTCAACACGGAGATCGCCGCCCCGGCGGGCGACCCGATGGTGGCGGAGATCGCCCGCGAACTGGCGGCGGTGCGGGAGGAGACGGCGCCCCGCGTCATGGTCTCGGCGATCGGCCGCAGCCGGTCCGGCAGCGGCGGGCTCGACCGGCTGACCGAGATGGGGGCGCAGCTCGAGGCCTCGACCAGCGCCATGGGTGGCAGGCTGGCGGTGCGGGCGACGCCGGTGACCATCACCGCCGGCGACCTCGGCGGCCATGTCCAGGTGCAACGCCGTCTCGGCAGCAATGCACTAGGCGGGTCCGGCGGCGGCCAGCCGGCGGGGGATCAATCGGCGGCTGGCGTCGGCCTCGGCCTCGGCTTCCAGCGCGGCGGTTTCTCGGCCGATGTCGGCACCACGCCGCTCGGCTTCCACGAGACCAATGTGGTGGGCGGGATGGAGGTGGCGCCGCGGATGTCCGACAACGTCCGGCTGCGGCTGCTTGCCGAGCGCCGCGCGGTGACCGACAGCGTGCTGTCCTGGGCCGGCGTGCGCGACCCGCTGACCGGCCAGGTCTGGGGCGGGGTGACCCGCACCGGCGGCCGGGCACAGCTCGAATTCGCCAGCGGGCCGATCAATTTCTACCTTGGCGGCGGCTATTCGGCCCTGGCCGGCCGGGGTGTCGTCGACAACAGCCGGATCGAGGCCGGGGCCGGCGCCAGCTACACCGTCTTCCAGCGGCCGGATGAATCGCTGACCGCCGGGCTCGACCTGGTGTATTTCGGTTATGACAAGAACCTGCACGATTTCAGCCTGGGCCATGGCGGGTATTTCAGCCCGCAGCGCTACGCCGCGATGAACCTGCCGGTGGACTACCGTGCGCGCAGCGGCGATCTGTCCTGGCGGATCGGCGGCACCCTCGGCGTCGCCAGCTTCCGCGAAGATGCGTCGCCGGTCTTCCCGGGCGACCCTGGCCGGCAGGCCCAGCTGGTCGCCGCCTCGGCCGGCGACCCGACCCTGGTGGCGATGCGGCCGGGGTAGAACCGCACCGGGGTGATCGGCGGGCTGCGCGGCGACATCGAATACCCGCTGACGCCGCAACTCCGCCTCGGCGGGCTGTTCCGCTACGACCGCGCCGCCGATTGGAACGAGGCGCGCGGACTGGTCTACCTCCGCTACCGGACGGAGTAGAGCGTGAGGCACGCGGCCAGCGACATGGCCGGAGCCTGATGGCTGAAGTGGTCCCCGGATCTCGGGCAGGAGGTCAAGCTCGGTCCGCCTGTGAGACCCGGATGACGGGCAAGCGGAGGCGGTATTCGGCAGTCTGGCCCTGCGGCAGGTAGAGCAGCCTCACTCATCCCGCCGCGGCCGCGCCAGCAACTGCCCCATCGCCCCGGCCACGGTCAGCCGCCCGGCCACCAGCTCCGCCACCGCGGCGCAGATCGGCAGTTCCACCCCCGCCGCCGCGGCGCGTGCGACCAGGGCCGGCGCCGTCGCCACCCCCTCCGCCACGCTCACCCTGCCTTCCAGCGCCTGCGCCACCGTCCTACCCTGGCCAAGCGCCAGGCCGAGCGAGGTATTGCGGCTGCCTGGCCCGGTCGCGGTCAGCAGCAGGTCGCCCATGCCGGACAGCCCCGCCGCCGTCTCCGCCCTGCCGCCGAGCGCCACCACCAGCCGCGACAGCTCTGCCAGCCCTCGGGTCACCAGCGCTGCCCGGGCGTTCTCCCCGAGCCCGGCGCCGATCACCGCCCCGGCGGCGATGGCGATGACGTTCTTCGTAGCCCCGCCGAGTTGCACCCCCAGCGGATCATCCCCGCCATAGAGCCGGAAGCCGGGCGAGCCGAGCCATGTCGCCGCCTGCTCCCGCAGCGCCGGATCCAGGCTGGCCACCACCGCCGCGGCGGGCAGGCCGATGGCCACCTCATGGGCGAAATTCGGCCCGGACAGCACCGCCACGGGCAGGCCAGGGCAGGCTTCGGCGAGGATTTCCAGCGGCAGGCGCAGCGTGTCCCGCTCCACCCCCTTCGCCACCACCACCACGGGCGGCAGCGGCCGTGGCAACTTGGCCAGCACTGTGCGCAGGTGTTGCACCGGCACCGCCAGCACGGCCATCCCCATCCCTGCCAGCGCGGCGGTGGCATCGGCGGTCGGCGCCACCCCGGGCGGCAGTGGCAGGCCCGCCAGGTGGCGGGCGTTCTCCCTGGCCGCCGCCATTGCCGCCACCCGCGCCGGATCGCGGCCCCAGAGCGTCACCGCCGCCCCGGCCCGTGCCGCCTGGATGGCAAGCGCGGTACCCCAGGCCCCCGCGCCCAGCACCGCGATGCGCCGGCCGTCCTGCATCTACTCCTCCGCCACCCGGACCATGCCCCAGCCCTGGCCCGGCTCGCCCGTGCCCAGGCGGTCCAGCAGCGCGGCGAGGATGGCACCGCCCTCCGCCTCGAAGCGCCAGGGCGGGTTGGCGACCAGCAGCCCACAGCCGTTCAGCCGCTGTGGGTCCAGCGGCTCCCGCAGCCAGAGCTCGGCGGCGATCAGGTCGCGCAGCCCGGCCTCCTGCAACGCGGTGTGAAAGGCGCGCACCGGGGCGCGGTGCTTGATCGGGTACCAGCAGGCCACCACCACACCACGCATCCGCTGGGCCAGCAGGCCGAGACCAGCGGCGATGCGATCGAATTCCCTCTCCTGCTCGAAAGGCGGGTCGATGAGGATGAGGCCGCGCCGCTCCGGGAAGGGCGTCAGCGCCTTCAGCGCCTCCCAGCCATCGCGCAGATGCACCGCCACCTGGGGGTCGCGGCGGAAGCGGGCGCGCAGCGTGGCGTGGTCCTCTGGGTGCAGCTCGCAGGCGGCCAGCCGGTCCTGCGGCCGCAGCAGGGCGCGGACCAGTGCCGGGGAGCCGGGGTAGGCGGCGGGGGCGCCGGCGGCGCGGCACAGCTCGACGTAATCCGCCAGCGGCCCCTCGGTGATGTCGAGCAGGCGGCCGATGCCGGCGCGCCATTCGCCGGTGCGCTCCGCCTCCGATGCCGAGAGGTCGTAAGCCCCAAGCCCGGCATGAGTATCCAGTACGCCGAAGCCGGCCGGCTTGGCAGCCAGGGCGCGCAGCAGCCAGACCAGCAGCGCGTGCTTCATGCAATCGGCGAAATTGCCGGCGTGGAAGGCGTGGCGGTAGTTCATGGCGGCGTCACCGCCCGGGGAAACGCACCACCGCGCCATTCCGCACCTCAGCCGGCAGGCAGAGGGCGGCGATCGCCGGCGCCACATCGGCCGGCTGCGCCAATGTCGTCGGGTCCTCGCCCGGCATCGCCATGCCGCGCAGCTTGGTCGCCACCGCGCCCGGGTCGAACAGGTTCACCCGCAGCTTGGTGTTCGCCACCTCGGCCGCCCAGGACCGCGCAAGGTGCTCCTGCCCCGCCTTGCCAAAGCCGTAGAGGCCCCAATAGGCGCGCGGCTCGGCCACCAGCCCATCGGTCACCACCACTGCCCGCCCGGCCGGGGCGGCGCGCAGCGGCGGGTCGCAGGTGCGGATCAGCCGCCAGCAGGCGGTGAGGTTCACCGCCACCGCTTCCTGCCAGTCACGCGGCATGATGTGGGCGACCGGCGTCAGCTTCGACAGCACGCCGGCGGCATGCACCAGCAGGTCCAGCCGGCCGAAGCGGTTGACGATGGAAGGCCCCAGCAGGTCGAGCTTGTCGGCATCCCGCACCAAGTCGAGCGGAAACAGCGTCGCGGTGCCGCCGGCGGCGCGGATGCCGTCGTCCAGCTCCTCCAGCGCGCCCTGGGTGCGGGCGGTCAGCACGCAATGCGCACCGAGCCGCGCCAGCTCCAGCGCCACCGCCGCGCCGATCCCGCGGGAAGCGCCGGTGACCAGCGCCACGGAGCCTTCAAGCGGCCGCGCCGCGTCCTCGGCGGCGCTCATCGGGCGGCGCCGGTCATGCGGGATGCGCCGGCGACCGGCGCGACATAACCCTCAGCCAAGCGCACCATCATCCCACCTGCAGCAGGGAAAGCTGCTTGTCGTTGTTGTCCTGGGTATCGGTCAGCGGGATGGCGTAGTCGCCGGTGAAGCAGGCATCGCAATAGACCGGCTTCGCCGGGTCGCGCCCCGGCTTGCCGAGCGCGCGGTACAGCCCGTCCAGCGAGATGTAGGCCAGGCTGTCGACGCCGATGATCCGCGCCATCTCGTCCAGGTCGTGCTGCGCCGCCAGCAGCTTGGCGCGTTCAGGCGTATCGATTCCGTAATAGCAGCTGTGCGTCGTGGGCGGGGAGGAGATGCGCATGTGCACCTCGCGAGCGCCGGCGGCGCGGACCATCTCGACGATCTTCTTGCTGGTGGTGCCGCGGACGATGCTGTCGTCCACCAGGATCACCCGCTTGCCTTCCAGCATCGGCCGGTTGGCGCTGTGCTTCAGCTTGACGCCGAGATTGCGAATCTGGTCGGTCGGCTCGATGAAGGTGCGGCCGACGTAGTGATTGCGGATGATGCCGAGCTCGAAGGGGATGCCGCTCTCGGCGGCGTAGCCCATCGCTGCCGGCACGCCGCTGTCCGGCACCGGCACCACCACATCGGCGGAGACGCCGCTCTCGCGCGCCAGCTCGGCGCCGATCCGCTTCCGGGTTTCGTAAACCGGAGTGCCCTCGACCACCGAGTCCGGCCGGGCGAAGTAGATGTATTCGAAGATGCAGAAGCGGTCCTGCTGCTTGCCGAAGGGCTTGATGCTGTGCACGCCCTGGGCGTCGATGACGATGATCTCGCCGGCGTCGATGTCACGGACGAACTCCGCGCCGACGATGTCGAGCGCGCAGGTCTCAGACGTCAGCACCCAGGCCGGCGGCTGGCCATCCGCGCCGCCGAAGCGGCCGAGCACCAGCGGCCGGACGCCGAGCGGGTCGCGTGCGCCGATCAGCGCGCCATTGTACAGCGCCACCAGGCTGTAGGCGCCCTGCACCTGGCGCAGCGCGTCGATCAGCCGGTCGACCACGGTGGAATAGAGGCTGATGGCGATGAGGTGGATGAACACCTCGCTGTCCGTGGTGCTCTGGAACAGGCAGCCGCGGTTGACCAGGTTGCGCCGCAGACCGAGTGCATTGGTCAGGTTGCCGTTATGCGCCACGGCGAAGCCACCGAAGGCGAAATCGGCGTAGAGCGGCTGGACATTGCGCAGCGCAGTCTCGCCGGTGGTGGCGTAGCGGTTGTGGCCGACGGCGGCGCGGCCGCGCAGCCCGGCCATGATCTTGGGGTCGGAGAAGGTGTCGCCGACCAGCCCCTGGCCCTTGTGGGCATGGAACCTGCCGCCGTCGTCCAGGGCGACGATGCCGGCCGCTTCCTGCCCGCGGTGCTGCAGCGCGTGCAGGCCGAGCGCGGTCAGCGCCGCAGCGTCGGTGGCGTCCCAGACGCCGAAGACGCCGCATTCCTCGTGGAATTTGTCATCCTCGCCGGACCACGGTTGGGTGGACATGTCGGGCATGCTGGTCCTCACGTCCGGTTGCGGGCCGGCGGTCGCATGAAGTCATCCAGGGTCGGGCCGCGTTGGACCGGGGGCTCGGCCACGCGGGGGCGGTATTCGGGCGGCAGCTGCGCCACCAGCCAACGGGCGCCGTCGATCACCAGCGGCAACGATCGGGCGTCGCGCACCGGCTCCGGCCATCGGTCGGCGGCGGGTAGCAGCATGCCGCAGATGATATAGGTAAGGATCACGAGAAAGGCACCCCGGGCCACGCCGAATACCAGCCCCAGGGCACGGTCGGTGCCGCCCAGCATCGAATCCTGCACCCGCCGGGCGATGGCGCCGATGATCAGCTTCAGCACCAGCAGCACCACCAGGAAGACGCCGCCGCTGGCCAGCGCATCCGCCAGCCACGGCGGCTCCACCGTGTCCTGCAGCAGCGGCGCCACTTGCGGGCGCAGCGCCAGCGCCAGCACGGCGGCGCCGATCCAGGCACCCACCCCCAGCACCTCGTGCACCAGCCCCCGCAGAAAGGCGAGCACCGCCGAGACGGCGAGCACCGCCACTACCACCCCGTCGACCCAGGTCATCGTCGGCCGGATATAGCGGCGGGGGGGCGGGGAGTCCACGTGGCGGGACCGCCAGCGCCAGCGTCCCTCTCCGGCTTCGTAACCACGGATTCATCCGAGCTTCGACATTGTGTCGCTTGCCGGACCGCCACCACGCTGCGGAACCCCGGGGAGCGCGCATGCAGACGGCCACCCTGACCTGGACCACGACCATCGGCTGGTCTCCCCGGCGGATCGAATTTGGCCCTGAGTTCGCAACGCATTTCGGCGACGATGCGACGCTGGGGGATGGCCTCCGCCACGCCGCATTGCGTGCCCTGGCACCGGAGACGCTTCTGTTCGGCCGCAGCGGCGGGCATGTCCCGGCCGACGGGATCACCGACCGCGGCGCCGACGGTATCGAGAAGCGCGACCAAGCCATGGCGACCCCCCTGCCCGGCGGGCGCGGCGCATGACCACCCGGCATCGGCTGCTCGACCGGCAGCTGGCCCAGGCCCGTCAGGCTGATGGGGCGGTCGACCTGGACGTGCTGCTCGCCCTGGTCGCCACCACCTACGACCATGCCGACCTCGACCGGCTGCGGGTCGAGCGCGCCAGCGCGCTGATGGCCGAGGAGCTGGACCAGACCAATGCCAGCCTCGAAGCCTCGGTCGCCACCCTGGCGCAGCAGAACATGCATTTCACCGCGGCGCTCGAGAACATGTCGGACGGGCTCTGCCTCTACGACCCGGCTGGCCATTGCATCGTCTGGAACACCCGGCTGCTGGAGCTGCTGCGGGTCCCGCACGGCGTGGTCCGGCTCGGCACCCCGCTGGCTGAGATGCTGCGCCACAGCGTGCTGGCCGAGGGCGGGGAGGCGGCGATCGCCGCTGCGCTGACCCGTACCCTGCAGCCGCGCCACGGCGCCGAGCTGCGACCTCAGCGGCTGGCCCTGCCGGACGGGCGCACGCTGATCACCAGGCGGCGGCAACTGCCCGATGGCTGCTTTGTCACCACCTTCGAGGACGTGACCGAGCGGCTGCGGGCCGAGGCCGACCTGCACCGAATGGCGCAGCAGGATGCGCTGACCGGCCTGCCGAACCGCGTGGCCCTGCACCGCCGGCTGGAGGAGGTGCTGGAGGCCTGCCGGCTGCGCAGCAGCTTCGCCCTGCTGACCATCGACCTCGACCGCTTCAAGGAGGTCAACGATACGCTGGGCCATGCCGCCGGCGACCGGCTGCTGCGGGAAATGGCCGCGCGCTGCCGCGGCGCGCTGCGCCAGACCGACACGCTGGCCCGCTTCGGCGGCGACGAATTCGCCGTCATCATCGACCCGGTGACGGTGCGGCAAGACGCCGCCGGCATTGCCGAGCGGCTGATCGAGGCGATCCGCCAGCCGATCTGGCTGGAGGGGACGGAACTGGTAATCGGCACCAGTATCGGCATCGCCCTGCCCGGCGATGCCGGCGTCGCCGCCGATCCCGGCCAGCTGATGCGCGCCGCCGACCTCGCGCTTCATGCCGCCAAGGCGGAGGGCGGCAACCGCGCCTGCTTCTTCGAGCCGGCAATGGACGACAAGCTACGCGCCCGCCGCTCCCTGGAAGGCGACCTGCGCCAGGCGCTGGCGGCCGGGGAGCTGGCGGTGCATTTCCAGCCGCAGGTCGAGCTGGGCAACACGCGGATCATCGGTGCCGAGGCGCTGGTGCGCTGGCACCACCCGGAGCGCGGCGCGGTGCCGCCGACCGATTTCATCCCGCTGGCCGAGGATACCGGGCTGATCGGCACGCTGGGCGAGCATGTGCTGCGCCAGGCCTGCCTGGAAGCCGTCGGCTGGGCGCCGTTGCGGATCGCGGTGAATGTCTCGCCGCTGCAATTCCGTCAGCGCGACCTGGCCGAGACATTCGCCCGCATCCTGGCCGAGACCGGCTTCGACCCCCGCCGGCTGGAGGTGGAGATCACCGAGGGCGCGCTGCTGCAGGACAGCGAGCAGACGCTGGAGAAGCTGCGGCGGCTGAAGGCGCTTGGCGTGCGGATCGTGCTCGATGACTTCGGCACGGGGTATTCCAGCCTCAGCTACCTGCGGCAATTCCCCTTCGACAAGCTGAAGATCGACAGCGGCTTCGTCCGCGGCATGGACCGCAGCGCCGAGTCCGCCGCCATCATCCGCGCGGTGATCGGGCTGAGCCACAGCCTCGGCATCCGGGTGAATGCCGAGGGGGTGGAGACCAGCGGGCAATTGCAGGCGCTGCGGCGGGAGGGCTGCGAGGAGGCGCAAGGCTACCTGTTCGGCCGGCCCATGCCTCCTCGCGAATTCGCCGCACTGCTGCGAGACCAGGCGGTGCCGACGCTGGCGGTGGCCCCCGCCTGAAGGCGAACGGGCCGGCCGGCAGACCGTCCCGTCAAGTCCCAGTGTGCCTTCCGCGGCTTTGCCACTGAAGGCCGTGCCGAAGCGCCGATTGGGAGGGACCATCGGGTCCCCCCCGCAAAACTGCGCAGCAGTTTTATGGAGAAGCCTCAGCTCGGCCGCAGGCCGGCGCGTCCCGCCACTTCGCGAGTCCAGGCGGTCTCCCGCACCAGGAAGGCGGCGAAGCCGGCCGGCGTCGCCTCCTCCGGGCTGGCCATCTCGCTGCCCATATCTTCGAAACGCTTGCGCGACGGCGGGTCGGCCACCGCCGCGGCCAGGGCGGCGGCGAGCGGCGCCATGACCTCCGCCGGCGTCCCGGCCGGCACCACCAGCCCAAGGAAGGCGGCGGCGCGGTAGCCGGTAAGGCCCTGCTCCTCCATGGTCGGCACATCCGGTGCCACCGCCAGCCGGCGGGCCGAGCCGACGCCAAGGATCCGCACCGCGCCGTCACGGTGCAGCGGCAGGGCGGTGGAGATCTCGGTCACCCCGCACTGGACGTTGCCAGCGATGAGGTCGGGCGACATCGCCCCGCCGCTGCCATAGGGTACGTGCTGCAGCGCCGCGCCGGTCATTGCGTTGAAGCTCTCGATCGCCAGATGCGAGGTGCTGCCGGTGCCCGAGGAGCCGACCGAGATGCTGCCTGGCGCCGCTTTCCCCAGGGCGATCAGCTCCTGCAGGGTCCGCGCCGGCACGCTCTTATGCACCGCCAGCACATTGGGGGTGCGCACCGCCAGCCCGAGCGGGGCGAAATCCCGGCTCGGCTCATAGCCGAGGTTGGCTTGGATGGTCGGGTTCACCGTCAGCGGCCCGTTCGAGCCAAGAAAGATCGAATAGCCATCCGGCCGGGCGCGGGCGAAGGCGGTGGCGGCGACGTTGCCGCCGGCACCGGCGCGGTTCTCCACCACCACCGGCTGGCCGAGCACATCCGCGAGGCGCGGCGCGAGCACCCGGCCCACGGTATCGGCATTGCCGCCGGGCGCGAAGGGAACGATGAGCCGCACCGGCCGGTCGGGGAAGCTGGCGGCGCGGGCCGTGGCGGGCAGCAGGGTGGCAAGCGCGAGCAATGCGCGGCGGCTGGGCAATGGACTCTCCTCCTGTCCGGCCCGTCATCCGGGCGATGGCCGCACCATTGCCTCGGCCAACGATACGGCTCAAGTGGATTTCAACGCGTCTTTCCGCCCCGGCTTGGCGGCGAAGGGCGCCACCAGATCGGCGATGTGGCCAATCTCGGTGAGCTTCAGCCCGTCCAGCGCCGCTGGCGGGCGGCCGCCACGGGCGGCGCGGCGGGGCAAAACGGCGGCGCCAAAGCCGAGCTTCTGCGCCTCCCGCAGCCGTGCCTCGGCCTGCGCCACCTGCCGGATCTCGCCGGAGAGGCCGATCTCGCCGAAATAGACGGTGCCGGGATCGGTCGGTCGATCGGTCGCGGCGGAGACCAGCGCGGCGGCGACGGCCAAATCGGCTGCCGGCTCGGCGATGCGCAACCCGCCGGCGATGTTGAGATAGACGTCGTTCATCCCAAGCGTCATGCCGCAGCGGGCTTCCAGCACCGCCATCAGCATTGCCAACCTGCCGCTGTCCCAGCCCACCACCTGCCGCCGCGGACTGCCGCCGGCCGAGGGGGCGAGCAGCGCCTGGACCTCGACCAGCACCGGCCGCGTCCCTTCAATGCCGGCGAAGACCGCGCTGCCGGAGACATTGCCGCGGCGCTCCGCCAGGAAGAGGGCGGAGGGGTTGGGGACCTCGACCAGCCCGCGTTCGGTCATCTCGAAGACGCCGATCTCGTCGGTGGCGCCGAAGCGGTTCTTCACCGCGCGCAAAATGCGGAACTGGTGGCCGCGGTCGCCTTCGAAATAGAGCGTGGCGTCGACCATGTGCTCCAGCACCCGCGGCCCGGCCAGGGTGCCTTCCTTGGTCACATGGCCGATCAGCACCAGGGCGAAGCCGCGCGACTTGGCCTGGCGGATCAGCTCCGCGGCGCAGGTGCGGACCTGGGCGACGGTGCCCGGTGCGCTGTCCAGCGCGTCCAGCCAGAGGGTCTGAATGGAATCGATGACCACCAGCGCGGCCTCCGGCTCCTGTTCCAGGCTGGCGGAGATGTCGCGCAGCGCGGTGGCGGCGGCCAGCGCCAGCGGCGCCTGCTCCAGCCCGAGCCGCCGGGCGCGCAGCCGCACCTGATCCACCGCCTCCTCGCCGCTGATGTAGAGCACGCGCTGGCCGGATGCGGCGATGCGGGCGGCGGCCTGCAGCAGGATGGTGGATTTGCCGATGCCAGGGTCGCCGCCCACCAGCACGGCGGAGGCCGGGACGATGCCGCCGCCGAGCACCCGGTCCAGTTCCTCCAAGCCGGTTGGAATGCGGGCGGGCGGCGCCGTCTCGCCCATCAGCCCGACGAATTCCACCCGCCTGCCGCCGCCGGTGCGCGCCGCCGGGCCGGGGCCGCGGGCCGCGGGCGCGGCTTCCTCCTGCAGGGTGTTCCATTCGCCGCAGGCGTCGCAGCGGCCCTGCCATTTCGGATGAACGGCGCCGCAGGACTGGCAGACGAAGCGGTTGCGTTCCTTGGCCAAGGGACCTCCCAAGCAAACCTCTGGGGGCTTGCGCTTCAGGAAAACCCAGGCAGCGTTTGCAGCTCGGGTACGAAAAGTGAACGTTGATATAGCGCCGCTACCGCCGCAGGTCATCCACGGAGTCTGGACCATGGGTGCCAGCCGGCGCAGGCTGTGGCCATGAACGGCATCGCCCCCTTCGACATCAGCGTCTGCGGCATCGAGGAGATTGCCGGCCATTGCGAGACCGGGGTCAGCCATGTGCTGTCCATCCTGGACCCCGAATGGCCGGTGCCCGAAGCCTTCGGCAGCTTCGGCGAGCACGCCAAACTGGAGCTGCGCTTCCACGACGTGATCGAGGAGCGGCCCGGGGTGGTGGCGCCCCAGCCGGAGGATGTCGCCGCCATCCTCGGCTTCGGCCGCGGCCTTCAGGCGGAGGCGGCGGCGCGGTTGCTGGTGCATTGCCACGCCGGCATCTCCCGTTCCACCGCGGCGATGACGCTGATCCTGGCACAGGCCCAGCCGGCGCTGCCGGCGGAGGCGATCCTGCGGGGCATCCTGGCGATCCGCGAGAAGGCCTGGCCCAACCTGCGCATCCTGGAGCTGGGCGATGCCATGCTCGGGCGTGGCGGCACGTTGGTGGCTGCGGCGCCGCTGCTCTACCGGCACCAGCTCCGGTTGCGGCCACATCTGGCGGAGGTGTTCCGCCGCGACGGCCGCGGACGGGAGGTGGATGCGGCGGAGGGATGAGGAGGCGCTGGCGGCCCGCCGGCGGGCCCGCCGCCCTCAGGCTGCCATCTGCTGTTCCAGGGTCGGCGCCACATCGGTCAGCGTCACCCGCCGCATGTCGCGGGCGAAGGTTTGGTCCTCATAGGGCCGGGCGCGGTGCATGGTGGCGCGGTTGTCCCACATCACGATGTCCCATTGCCGCCAGCGGTGGCTGTAGACGAAGGGCCGCTGCGTCGCGAACTCCTCCAGCTGGCGGATCAGCGCCATGGCTTCCGGTGTCGGCCAGCCGAGGATGCGGCCGATGTGCGAGGACAGGTAGATCGAATGCCGCTGCGAGCCCGGGTGCCAGCGCACCAGCCGCTGCTGCACCGGGGCGAAATCCTTCCGCTCCTGCTCCGTATAGTCGGTGAAGCCGAGCTTGCCGCGGGAGAAGATCAGGCTGTGCTCCGTCACCATGTCGCGGATCTTCGCCTTGGTCTTCTCCGGCAGCGCATCCCAGGCGGCGCGCATGTCGGCGAATTCGGTCTCGCCGCCCTCGGGCGGGATCAGCCGGGCATGCAGCATGGAGTATTTCGCCGGCGTCGCCTTGAAGCTGCTGTCGGAATGCCAGAGCTGGTTGCCGAGGTTGAACATCCGCCGCCGGTCATCGGCCCCCAGCAGCTTGCCGTCCAGGTCGATGTTGGAGATGTCCGCCATCTGCTGGTGCTTGAGGCGCTGCTTGTGCGCATCGACCACGCCACGGGTCTGCTCCAGCGGGCCGAGCGCCTGGCCGAAGGCCATCTGCTGGTCGTCGTCGATCTGCTGGTCGGGGAAGACCAGCACCGCGTAGCGGTCCATCGCGCGATGGATCTCGTCGCAGAGCGCGGGATCGGGGGTGGTCCGCAGGTCCAGGCCGCGGACCTCGGCGGCGAACAGCGGATGGAGTGGGGTGAGCTGCAAGGGCATCGCATTCCTCCCGCCGTCCGATGCGGCGTTATGGCGCAAATGTAGCGCCCCCCGGTGCCGGCAGGTCAAGGCGGAGAGCACTGCTCTCCGCCTTGCCTCGGCTCACGCCCGGTAGTAGCGCCGCGCCCGCCGCTCGGCCTCCCGCGCCGCCGCTTCCGGCGTCGCCTGGCCGGAGGCGACGGAAGAGCACATCTGCACCAGCACGTAATCCGCGGCGACGGCGCCCGACGCCTGGGTGATCGGGCCCTTGTAGCCGCTCCAGTACTGGTGGTTCATCGCCTCGCGGAACAACGTCAGCTTGGGATCGGAGGTCCAGACCGCGCTCTGCCGGTAGGCTTCGAGCGGCTGCGACCAGTAGCCGAGGCTGCCGGTCAGCCAGGGATCGTACTGCTCCGCCTCCATCATGAAGCGGATGAACTCCTTCGCCGCGTTGGGATAGCGCACATGGCGGAAGACCATGGCGTTCAGCACCGTTGCCGATTGCGGCGGGCCGGCGGAGACGCCGCGCGGCAGCGGCGCGTGCTCGGTGTCGTCGGCGATCGGCTTGGTGCGGGGATCGTTCTTCAACGCGTAATAGAGTGAGACGCCGTTCGCGGTGAGGTGCACCTCCTGCGAGGCATAGGCGCGGTTGTTCGAGGGATCGAGCCAGGAAAGGGTGCCTGGGGCGAAGGTCGGATACAGTTCCCGCAGGTAGTTCAGCGCGGCGAGGGTCTCACGGCTGTTGATGCTGATCGTCCCTTCCTCGTCGGTCAGCGACGCGCCATGTGACCAGAGCAGCCAGTTGGCGAAGCCGTTGCCGTCGCCGACGGCATTGCCGAGGGCGAAGCCGGCCGGCTTGTTGATGCGCTTCAGCGCCTGGCAGAGGCGAAGGAAGCCGGCATGGTCCTCCGGCAGCTTGTCGAAGCCGGCCTCGCGCAGAGCGGAGGCACGGTAGCAGATCGGCCCCGTGCCGCCGCCGAAGGGAATGCCGATCCACTTCGTGCTGTTGTGCTGCATGCCATATTTGCGCGCGAGGAAGGACCAGCCGCCGTAGCGCCGGCCGAGATAGTCGGCGAGTTCGCTCAGGTCGTGCAGCTTGTCGACATAGACATGCGGGTCGTCGGCCCAGCCGATGACCACGTCCGGGCCGCTGCCGGTATTGGCGATGACGGCGGTTTGCGGGCGGATGTCCTCCCAGCCAACGAAGTCGACGCGGACCGGGACGTTGTAGCGTTCCGAGAAGCGCGCGGCATTCTCGCGGAAGATGGTCTCGTCGGCATCGATGAAGCGGGCAGGGCGGATGACCCGCAGCGCGGCGCCCTGCTCGATCGGCTGGGCCGGCGGCGGGATTTCGGCGCGGGGCACACCCTGGGCCTGCGCGCCGGTGGCGAGGCTGGCGGCACCCAATGCAAGCGTGGCGCGTCGCGTGATATGTTGCATGTTTGTTCCTCCCAGACATGGCCTTGGCCAGGGCCACGCCCGGGAGCGCGCCCGGCAGTCGGGAGGATGCGACACGCCGTGGCCCGGCGGCGAAGGATTCAGCCAGCCTTCCCGATTTGGTGATGGCCGGGCAAAGCGACGCCGCGGCAGCGCCAGGACGTCCTTTGCACCGCCGTGCGGCGCATCCGCCCTGGCCGCGGCGGAACCGGCCTACCCCCGGCGGCGTATCGCCTCGCATTCCTGCTCTCCCCACCCCCCAAGGGAGATCGGCCCCCATGCGAGCGTATCTCGGTCGCGCCGCCTCCCCGTGGCGTGGCAAGGCTTCCTACGCGCGGCCCGTTGGCCGCTTCCGCCTGCTGCCGCTGCTTGCCGCGGCGGTGGCGTTGTTCGCCCTGCCGCTG
Organism: Siccirubricoccus deserti; assembly: GCF_014283215.1. Taxonomy (GTDB): domain Bacteria; phylum Pseudomonadota; class Alphaproteobacteria; order Acetobacterales; family Acetobacteraceae; genus Siccirubricoccus; species Siccirubricoccus deserti. Next base: position 87,195 of record NZ_JACOMF010000002.1, on the reverse strand, counting down.
GAGGCGCCGGCCGGCACCAGGCCGCGGCCCGACGCCAGCCAGTCACGCCGGCCGGCCGCCGCCGCGCCGCCGGCCAGGGCAACCGCCGCCACGGCACGGCCGCCCCGCCCGGCGCGGCATGGCAAGCCCGCCCGCACCCGCAAGCCGGCCGCCGCGCCGTCGCGCGGCAAGCCCGCCACCGCGAGCGATCCCACCCGGCACCTGGTGCCGGCGCTCGGCCGCGCGGCCCGCGCGACCGGCGTCGATCCGGTGCTGCTGGTCGCCCTCGCCTGGCAGGAGAGCCGGTTCGACGTGCGGGCGCGCAACCCGCGCTCCTCGGCGCGCGGCCTGATGCAGTTCACCGAGGCCACCTGGCTGGAGGTGGTGCGGGACTTCGGCCCAAGGCACGGGCTGGCGCGGCGCGCGGCGCAACTGTCGACCGACCGGGAGAGCGGCGCCATCTCCACGCGCAATCCACGACACCGGCGGCGGATCCTGGAACTGCGCAACGAGCCACGCTTCGCCGCCGTGCTGGCGGCAGAGCGGGTCAGCCAGGCGCGTACCGGGCTGGAGCGGGCACTCGGCCGGCGAGCCACCTCATCCGACCTCTACCTCGTCCATCTCCTCGGGCCGAGCGGTGCGCGAAGCTTCCTTGAGGCGATGCAAAAGCAGCCCGGCCGCAAAGCCTCCGAGGTCGTATCGCGCGAGGGCCTCGCCCGGAACCGGGAGATCTTCGTCGCGCGCGAGACCGGGCGGCCGCTCAGCCTGGCGGTGGTGCATCGCTGGGTCGGGCGCAGCATCGCCGGGCAGCAGGAGCAGCATGCGCCGCTCCTCGCGGCGCTGGGTGTGCCGGCGGTGCTGGAGGTGGCGTCGGCGCAATGATGCCGCGCGGGCCAGCGTGCCCTATCGCCGCAGCTCCATCTGGATGGGTCCTTCGCGCTGCCCGTTGGCGAACTGGTCCACCATCGCGTTGCCGGCGTGGCCGAGGCTCTGCGCCGGCCCGGTCCAGACGATGCGGCCCTTGTGGATCATCGCCGCGGTGTCACCGATGCGCCGGGCGCTCGCCATGTCATGGGTGATGGAGATCGCCGTCGCGCCCAGGCGCTTCACGCAATCGACGATCAGCCCGTCGATCACCGCGCCCATGATCGGGTCTAGCCCGGTGGTCGGCTCGTCGAAGAAGATGATGTCGGGCTGCGCGGCGATGGCGCGGGCCAGCGCCACCCGCTTCTGCATGCCGCCCGAAAGCTCGGCCGGCGAAAGATCGCCGACGCTGGCCGCGAGCCCGACCTGCGCCAGCACCTCGGCCGCCTTGTCCCGCGCCTTGTCGCGACTGATGCGGTTCTGCGCCAGCAGCTTGAAGCAGACATTCTCCCAGACCGGCAGGCTGTCGAACAGCGCGCCGTTCTGGAACAGCATGCCGATGCGGTCGCCCATCGCCTCGCGGTCGCGCCGGCTCATGCGCAGCACGTCGACGCCGTCGATCTCGATGCTGCCCTCATCCGGATCGATCAGCCCGATGATGCATTTGATCGTCACCGACTTGCCGGAGCCGGAGCCGCCGAGCACCACCATCGAATGCCCCGCCGCGACGTCGAGGTCGACGCCGTCCAGCACCTGCTTCGGCCCGAAGGCCTTGCGCAGGCCGCGCACGCGGATCTTCGGCACCCCCGCGGCCATCGCCGCACCAAGCCCCTGTTCTGCGCTGGTGTCCCTCATCGCGCGAAGAAGATCTCGGTCAGCACGTAGTCCAGCGCCAGGATCAGGATGGAGGAAGCGACCACCGCAGAGGTCGTCGCCCCGCCCACGCCCTGCGCCCCGCCCCGGCTGTTGTAGCCGCACCAGGTGCCCATCAGCGCGATGACGAAGCCGAAGACCGCGGCCTTCACCAGGCCGGAGAAGACATCGTCGAATTGCAGGTAGTCGAAGGTCGACTTCAGGTAGGCGGCGGAGACGAAGCCGAGCTTGAGGGTGCCGATCAGCCAGCCGCCCATCACGCCCAGGATATCCGCCACCAGCACCAGCAGCGGCATGGCGATGACGGCGGCCAGCAGCCGCGGCGCCACCAGGTACTTCATCGGGTTGGTCGAGAGCGTCGTCAGCGCGTCGATCTGGTCGGTGACGCGCATGGTGCCGATCTCGGCGGCGAAGCTGGCGCCGATGCGCCCGGCCACCATCAGCGACGCCAGCACCGGCCCAAGCTCCCGCACCAGGGAGATCACCACCACGCTGGCGATCGTCGATTGCGCATTGAAGCGGGCGAAGCCGGTGTAGCTCTGCAGCGCCAGCACCATGCCGGTGAACACCGCGGTCAGCGCCACCACCGGCAGCGAGAACCAGGCGATCTCGATGAAGGCGCGCCAGAACAGCCGCAGGTAGAAGGGCGGCCGGATCAGATGGCTGACCGCCTCCAACGCGAAGAGCGCAACGCTGCCCGTCACCCGGCAGGCGCCGAGCGTGGCGCGGCCGATGGTCGCGAGGGGGTCGAGCAGGATGGCGGCCATCAGGCGCCGACGTAATCGCGGCGGTAGCGGGCGCCGAGCGAGGTCAGGATCTCATAGCCGATGGTCCCGGCCCGCGCCGCCACCTCATCCGGCGTGTTGCCGGGCCCGATCAGCTGGATCGGGTCGCCGGGCATGGCGCCGGGCACGTCGGTGACATCGAAGGTGAGGAGATCCATGGACACCCGTCCGACCAGCGCGACCGGCCGCCCGGCAAGGATGCCGGTGCCCCGCCCCGAGAGGGCGCGAAGGTAGCCATCCGCATACCCTGCGGCAACCGTGGCAATCCGGCTAGCCCTGCCGGCGGTCCAGGATGCGCCGTAGCCCACCGTGGTACCGGGCGGGATCTCCCGGATCTGCAGGATCGGCGCGTGCAGCGTGGCAACCTGCCGCATCGGGTTCGGCCGCCCCGGCGTCGGGTTGATGCCATAGAGCGCGCAGCCCGGCCGCGCCAGGTCGCTGGCGAAGGCCGGGCCCAGGAACAGGCCGGAGGAATTGGCAAGGCTGGCCCGCACCTTCGGTCCGTGGCCCGGCAGCCGCGCCCGGGCGGCGGAGAAGCGCATGGCCTGGGCAGCGTTCAGCGGGTGGTCGGGTTCATCGGCGCAGGCCAGATGAGTCATCACGAAGCGCAGGTCGAGCCGGTCGAGCAGCCCCGGCTCCGACGCCAGCCGCTCCTGCTCCGTGGCATCGAGGCCGAGCCGGGCCATGCCGGTATCGAGGTGGAGGATGGCGGGGCCATCGCCGCCCGCCGTGGCATGCGCCGCGACATCCGCCAGGCTGTTCAGCACCGGGACCAGCGCAGCATCCTCATCGGCGCCGGGGGCGAAGCCGCCCAGCACGGCGATCATCGGGCCGGGGCCCAGGGCGGCGCGCAACGCCATTCCCTCGGCGAGCTGCGCCACGAAGAAGTGCCGGCAGCCGGCGGCCAGCAGGGCACGGCCGACCGGGCCGGCGCCGAGACCATAGCCATCTGCCTTCACCACCCCGGCCACGGCCCCTGGGGAGGCACGGTCGCGCAGCATCACCCAATTCGCCGCAATGGCGCCTAGATCGACGGTCAGCACCGCCTGCATGGAGCACCCTGCCGTTGCATGGGCTCCGCATGACCTGGACCGCCGCCCGGCGCAAGGCTTGACTGCGCCAAGTGGATAATGGCGGCAGAAAAGCCCATTTATGGATCAAGGTGGCGAAGCCAGCGACCAGGCTCCCCGCTGGGAACCAAGCGTCCGACCTACACCGCGGCGTGAGTAGACGCCTCGGGCTTCGGTCCGATGGCATCGGTGGCGCGCTTCGCCAGCTCAGCCCTCGCGCACCAGCAGCCCGGCCGCCGCCAGCCGGCGACAGAATGCCAGCCCGCCCTCGCCGAGCGAGGCGGCGCTCGCCCCTGTCTCCAGCGCCGCCATCCACCCCAGCTCCCGCGCGCCGAGGGCCAGGCTGCCGCCGCCCCAGCGAAGCGAGGCGGTGCCGTCCGGCAGTGCGGCGACGTGGTGCAGCATGGCATCGGACAGCCGCAACACCTCCCCCTCCTCCGGCAGCGGGGTCAGCAGGCCGCGGCCGGGCAGCGGCATCCGCGCCTCGGCCAGCCCGTCCAGCAGGCCGAGGGCGATGCTGTCCAGCGCTGCGGGATCGGCCAACGCCTGAACCCGCGCCGCCAAGCCGGCCAGCAGCGCCGGCATGGCCGCCGGCTCGGCCAGCCGCCAGCTCGGGAAAGGGGCGCGGAGCGCGGCATCCTCGGCCTCCCGCCGGTCGAGCAGCAGCCGCAGCGCATCGGCCCAGCAGGGTTCGAGGAAGCCGATGGTCAGGTGCAGCGACGCCCTGGCCTCCTGTCCCTTCGCGTCGTGCACGGTGCCACGCGGCAGGTAGAGCGCCTCGCCGGGGCGCAGGGTGAGGCTCACGGCCTCGCCCTCCGGCAGCATGTCGTTCCGCCAGGGTGTCTGCGGCGTGGGGTAGGGCCGCGGCTGGCCGGGCCAGACCCGCCAGGCCTTCTCGCCCTCCACCTGCAGCACCAGCACGTCATGCGTGTCGAAATGGGGGCGGAAGCCCTGGGCGCCGGGCGGGGTCAGGTAGGCATTGGCCTGCACCCCGTGCAGGAAGAGCATCTCCAGCCCACGGCAGAACGCCGCCAGCGGCGCGTGCACCTCCTGCATCTGGGAGGCGACGAGGGTGGCGCCGGCATCGAAGCGGGCGAACAGCCGCAACGGATCGACCTGGCCGTTCGGCAGGCTGAACTCGTGGTCCGGCACGCTGGCGCTGCCCGGCCGGGCGCTGTCGGCCATGGTGATGCGCGGCACCCGGGCCACGGCGGTGAGCAAGGTGGCGTCGAGGTCGGCCACCGAGAGCAGTGGCCGGAACCGATCCGGCGCGGCCCCGGTGAAATGCCGCCAGAGGGTGTCCTCGCGCAGCGCCAGCACCTCGGCCAGCGGTAGCTCGCCGAAGGCAAGGCGGCAGGCCGTCGCCGCCAGGGTATCGGCCATGGCGGGCGCGGTCAGCGCCAGCCGCGGCCGCGGCCGGCGCCGTCCGAGGGGTCGTTGTCGGTCACGGTGCGGCGCGGCGCATGGCCACGGCCGCGGCCCGGGCCGTCCGAGGGGTCGTTGTCGGTCACGCCGCGGGCCTGTGGCGTGGCATAGCCGCCACGGCCCTGTCCGGCGCCGTCGCGCGGGTCGTTGTCGGTGCGGCCGGTATTGCCCCGATAGCCGCCCCGGCCACTGCCAACGCCGTCCGACGGGTCGTTGTCGGTCCGGCCGGAGTTGCCACGATAGCCACGGCCATGGCCTGCGGCATCATGCGGGTCGTTGTCGGTGCGGACCGGCTCCGTCCCGCCCGGCGCCCCCGGCTGCGGCAGGCCGGAAGCGGCTTCCGCCGTGACAGAGGCCGCGGCCGTGCCGGTGGCGCCCAGCGTTGCCACGCGCAGCACGAGCAGCCGCCGGCCAAGCCGCGTCTGCCGATCCGATTCGTCCATATCCGATCCCCTGGAATCGCGTTCAAGATTAGTTAAACATCCGCTTCCGCAACAGCCTGGCAATGTCAGGCCGCACCATTTCAGTGGAAGATCATCGGGAGTCCTTGCGGAAGGGTTGCCGCCTGGGCAGAACCACATCCATCAGGAGGCCCCGCATGTCCGAGCCCGCCGCCGCGAACGGCACCGCCACCACCGCGCCGATCCTGCCCCCGCTGTATCGCAGCCTCGAAGCCGTGAGCGCCGAGCGGCACGGCAAGCTGCGGCTGCGTGACGTCGGCCTCGGCTTCGCCCGTACCGCCAGCGCGGTGCCGCTGACCGCCGAGGAATTCGGCGTCGCCGCCCGCAGCCTGACCATCGTCTTCGCCGCCCAGGCGCCGCACATGCCGGTGGCGCTCACCGGGCTGACGCCGGAGACCAACCACTACGTCGATGCCGGGGGAGCCTGGCGGATCGGCGCCTATGTCCCGGCCTATCTGCGGCGCTACCCCTTCTTCCTGCTGCGGGTCGCCGAAGGCTCGGACGAGCTGGCGCTGTGCTTCGACCCTGCCGCGCCGCAGGTGAGCGAGACGGCCGGCGAGCCGATGTTCACCCCGGAGGGCAAGATGGCGCCGCAGCTGGAGCGCGCCTTCGCCTTCACCAAATCGGTCGAGGAGGCAATGCTGCGCACCCGCAACATGACCACCCGCCTGGCCGAAATAGGCCTGCTGAAGCCGGCGGTGGTGGAGTTCGAGCGGCTCGGCAAGCCGATCCGCATCGATGGCTTCTACGCCGTGGATCGCCCGGCGCTGGCGGCGCTGCCGGCCGAACAGCTGCTGGAGCTGCGCGAGAAGAACTGGCTGGAGGTGATCTACGCCCATCTGCTCTCGCTCGGCGGCCTGCCGGAACTCGCCGGCGCCACGCCGGCCGCGGCGCGGTAGCGCCTGCCCCAAGGGCGGGGTAGAAATCGGCCTAATACCAGCGGCATGAATGTTTCATTCACGCCGAGCGCCTGAAGGGGCGCCGTGCCAGGTGGCGCGTAGCCAAGGTTTGCGGAGCAAACCGTGCAGCGATCGAGGGAGGCCGTTGATCGGTCCACGATCAACGGCCGCTAAGTATGGGAGAGGACATCCGGATGCCTGATCGCCGCGCGCTGTTGACCGGGACCGCCGGCCTCCTTGCCGCTGGGCTGACACAAGCCAGGGCCCAGACCGCGGCGCAGCCGCGGCTGGGAAGCCTCTACATGTTCATCCCCGCCGGGCCGGGCGGCGGCTGGGACGGGCTCGGCCGGGCCATCGAGCAGGTGGCGCGGCAGGCCGGGCTGGTGGCGAATTTCCAATTCGAGAATGTCGGCGGCGCCGGCGGCACGGTAGGGCTGCCGCGCTTCGTCAGCCAGCGCCGCGGCCGGCCGGATGCGCTGATGGTGGCAGGTTCCATCATGGTGGGCGCGACGCTGACCAACCGCACCCCGGTCGGCATCAAGGATGTCACGCCGATCGCCCGGCTGACCGAGGAAGCCGGGGTGGTGGTGGTGCCGGCCAGCTCCGACATCCGCGATCTGAAGGGGCTGCTCGATGCGCTGCGGGCCAATCCGGGCGCCGTCGCGGTGGCCGGCGGCAGCGCCGGCGGGACCGACCACATCACCCTCGGGCTGATCCTGAAGTCGCTCGGCCGCTCGGCGAAGGAGGGCTCCTATGTCGCCTTCGCCGGCGGCGGGCCGGCCCAGGCGGCGATCCTCGGCGCGCAAGTGAAGGCCGGCATCTCCGGGCTTTCGGAATTCGCCGAGCAGATCAAGGCTGGCCGCATGCGGGCGCTGGCGACCACCGGCGAGACCCGTACCGACCCCGCCATCCCGACACTGAAGGAAAGCGGCGTCGATGTGGTGATGACCAATTGGCGCGGCGTCTTCGCGCCTCCCGGCATCCGCCCCGATGCGCGGGAGAAGCTGGTGGCGCTGATGATCGAGCTGCACGCCCTGCCCGCCTGGCAGGAGATGCTGAAGACCCGCGATTGGCAGGATGCCTTCCTCACCGGTGACGCCTTCACCGCCTTCCTGGCGCAGGACCAGGTCAAGACCGAGGCGGTGCTGAAGGAGATCGGGCTGGCGTGACAACGCCCGTCGAGCGTAAGTCGAAGCAGCGCGGCCAGCGGTACAAGCCAGCGCGCCCAGCGCGCAAAGCGCAGCAGCCGGAGGTGATCGCCGCGACTCCTCCAACGCGCTTCTCCATCCTGCCCGACCTCTGGGTCGGGCTGTTCGTGCTGGTGCTCGGCGGCGTGGCGCTGTGGCAGGCGGGGTCGATCCCGGTCTCGCCGATCTACGCCCAGGTCGGCCCCCGGGCGGTGCCCTATGGGGTGGCGGCCGGGCTGCTGCTGCTCGGCGGCGGGTTGACCTATGTCGCGCTGCGCGGCGGCTGGTCCTGGACCTTGGAGGAGGTGCAGGACGCGCCGCCGACCAATTGGAAGGCGCTGTCGCTGCTGGTGGCAGGGCTGCTGGCCAATCTCGCGCTGATCGGCGCCTATGGCTTCTCCGCTGCCGCTTCCGTGCAATTCGTGCTGGTAGCGGCGGCCTTCGGCTCGCGCCGGCTGGTGCGCGACATGGCGCTGGCGCTGGTGCTGACCCTGGCGGTGTGGTTCGGCTTCGTCGAGCTGCTCGGGGTGAACATCGGCGCGGGCGTGCTGGAGGCCATGGTGCTGCGCGCGGTGGGATGGGAGATGCCATGACACGGGCGCGGGGAGCGGAAGGCTGATGGACCCGATCGCCGGCCTGCAGCTTGGCTTCAGCCATGCGCTGACCGCCACCAACCTGGGCTGGGCGCTGCTCGGCTGCTTCCTCGGCACCGCGGTCGGCGTGCTGCCGGGGATCGGCCCGGCGCTGACCATCGCGCTGCTGCTGCCGGTCACCTTCCAGGTCGAGGCGACCGGCGCCTTCATCCTGTTCTGCGGCATCTTCTACGGCGCGATGTACGGCGGCTCCACCACCTCCATCCTGCTGAACACGCCGGGCGAGTCGGGATCGATCATCACCGCGCTGGAAGGTGCCAAGATGGCGCGCAGCGGCCGGGCCGGTCCGGCGCTGGCCACCGCCGCCATCGGCAGCTTCATCGCCGGCACCATCGGCACCCTCGGCATCAGCTTCCTCGGGCCCATCGTCGTCGAGCTGGCGCTGAAGCTGGGGCCGGCGGAATATTTCTCGCTCATGCTGCTGTGCTTCGTCACCGTCTCGGCGGTGCTCGGCGGCTCGGCGCTGCGCGGGCTGACCAGCCTGTTCCTCGGCCTGCTGCTGGGGCTGATCGGCATCGACCTGCAGACCGGCCAGCCACGCATGACCCTCGGCGTGCCGGAGCTGCTGGACGGGGTTAATGTGGTGCTGGTGGCGGTCGCCCTGTTCGCGGTGGGGGAGACGCTGTTCCTTGCCTGGCGGCATGTGGAGGGCAGCCGGCAGGTGCGCGCGGTCGGCCGCATCATGATGTCCCGCGCGGATTGGCGGCGCAGCCTCGGGCCGTGGTTCCGCGGCTCGCTGCTCGGCTTTCCCTTCGGCGTCATGCCGGCCGGCGGCACCGAGATGCCGACCATGCTGAGCTACTACACCGAACGGAAGCTGGCCCCGCCTGAGGCGCAGCAGGAGTTCGGCACCACTGGCGCCATCGAGGGCGTGGCCGGGCCGGAGGCGGCGAACAACGCCGCGGCGGCCGGGGTGCTGGTGCCGATGCTGACCCTTGGCCTGCCGACCAGCGCGACGGCGGCGATCATGCTCAGCGCCTTCCAGAGCTACGGCATCAACCCCGGGCCGCTGCTGTTCGAGCAGCAGGGCGCGCTGGTCTGGACGCTGATCGCCAGCCTCTACGTCGCCAATGTGATGCTGGTGGTGCTGAACCTGCCGCTGGTCGGGCTTTGGGCGCGGATCCTCAAGATCCCGCAGCCCCAGTTGTACGCCGGCATCCTCGTCTTCGCGACCATCGGCACCTACGGCATCAGCAACAGCGTGACTGATCTGGTGCTGCTGTACGGCATCGGCGTCATCGGCATGTTCATGCGGCGTTTCGACTTCCCGACCGCGCCGGTCGTGATCGGCATGATCCTCGGGCCGATGGCGGAGCAGGCGATGCGCCAGGCGCTGACCATCAGCCAGGGCGACTGGACAACCTTCGTCACCCGGCCGGTGTCGCTGGCCATCCTGCTGCTGGCGGTGGCGGCGCTGGCGGTGCCAAGGATCTATGGGGCGTGGATGCGGCGGCCCGTTCCAGGTCCCGGTTGATTGCAGTGCCGGAGTTTGTCAGGCGTCCTGAATGGATGATCGACAGCTTGCCTTGCAGCGGCTGAACTGGGCGATGCGTACCGCGCCGCATCCTTGGCCGGCCAGTCGGCAATCTGCTGGCCCAGGCCGATGACATCACCCGCGCGCTCGACATGCTGCTGACCGGCTTCTGACGACAGCGGCAATCAGACTCCAGGCGACGCGCAGCAACAAGTTCGGATCGGTCAGGGAGCCGGTCCGTTGGTTTGCCCCCCCTCTCTCACCCTCGCGGCGCGCGCGCCCCGCCCGGCTGTTCGTCCCGCGTCACCCCCGGGGTCAGCAGCGGGCTCGACCCCGCCGGCAGGTACAGCTGTTCGGTGTAATCCTCCGCCGCCCTGATCTGCGGATACTGCTGCAGTACCCGCAGGACGCCACCGAAGTCGCTCAGCGGGTCGCCGACCGCGGTGGCCATGCGCTGCACCGCGGCGAAGGAATCATAGCGCCAGAAGCTGGCATAGGTGCTGCCGCGGCCGAACACGCCATAGGTACCAAGGTAGGTGACGCCGGCGGGCGCCAACGCGTGCAGATGCGGCTCGTTGCGGTAGAGCCAATCCTGGAACCGCGCGGCTTCCTGCGGCGGCACGAAATAGGTGACCTGCCGCAGCATCATGCCCGGCGAGAAGCCGCTGGTCAGGCTCGGCTGCGGCTGTGGCGTTTGTTGCGGTTGTGGCTGTTGCTCCTGGCCACTTTCGGGCCGCGGCGCGGTGGGCTGGCGGGGCGGCTCCGCCGGCTTGAACTCCGGGTCCACCAGATGCCAGCTGCCGGCGGAGCGGATCTCCGGCCTGATCTCCACCACCTCCGGCATTGCCTGCACGCCGCCACGGCGCAGCAACGCCTTGATGCCTTCCAACTCGTCCTCGGCCATCGATTCTCCCCCTCAGCTTGCGGCGGTCATCGGCGCCTCGGCCGGCGCCGGCTCGTGGTGCAGCAAGCGGTTCGCCAGCAGCAGATCGAGCGCCACGCGCAGCCGCTCCTCGGCATCGTCCGAGGTCACCACCTCCCGCCACGCCTTCCGCAGAGCCGCCGCCGTAGTCCCGCCGCGGCACAGCTCCAGCGCCAGCCAGGATTGGGCGTTGAGCCGGAACAGCCGCGCCTCCGCCGGGGCGAAGACGACGCAGACCCCCAGTTCCCGGACCGGCCGCAGCCGCAGGCCGGGCATCTGGCTATAGTGGCCGGTCGGGCAGGACACGCAAATCCACTCCGTGGTTGGTGGCGCGGTCGAAGGGGTCGGGCGCGTCCCAGCGGCCATGGAAGGCGAATGCGGTGGAGCGGCAGCCGCCATGCGAGCCCTGGGTCGCGGCGCAATCGCCGCAGCTTTCCGTCACCGCGCCGGAGCGCAGCTGGCGATGCAGCGGATGCGCCCAGGTGTCGAGGAAACCGACCTCCCGCAGATTGCCGAAATTGACGTATTCGCGAAGGTAGGCGCAGCCGATGGAATTGCCGAAGGCGTCGATCGCCGCGGTTTGCCAGCAGCAATTGCCGTTGTTCGGATGCCAGGACTGCATCAGCCGCATCCCCGGCGGCAGGCGCAGCGCCTCCAGCGCCGCGTGCATCTCCTCCAGGCTCAGCGACGCCTCCGCCCAGCGCTGCCGCAGCCGGCCGAGCGGGTAGGGCCGCAATATACCGACCGTCGCCACGCCGAGCCCGGCCGCCAGCGCCACCCAATCCTGCAGCCGCGCCGCGTTCCAGCGGGTCATGATGGTCAGCATCTGGGTGTCGATGCCGGCGGCCAGCGCGGCGCGGATACCGGCGATGGCGAGGTCGAAGCTGCCGGCGACACCGGTCGCCGCGTCATGCGTCGCCGCATCCGGGCCCATGATGTCGACCAGCAGGGTGGCGATCCCGCACTCCGCCTTCAGCGCCGCCGCCAGCGCCGGGGTGACCAGGGTGCCGTTGGTGCGGAGCTGCACATGGAAGCGCCCCGCCGCATGCCGCAGCACATCGAGGAAATCGGCACGGTGCAGTGGCTCGCCGCCCTCGATGTAGAGGCCGATCACCCCATCCGCCTCCAGCCGGTCGAGGATGCCGCACCACTCCGCCGCCGGCAGCTCGGCGGCCGAGGCAGCCGCGGTGCAATCGGCATAGCAGTGCCGGCAGCGCAGGTTGCAGCTGCTGGTGAAGGACAGCGTCACCTTCAGCGGGCGTTCCAGCACCGGGTTGCGGGGCGGCGCGGTCATGCCTGGCCGGGCTCCGGCCCGCTCACCGCACCACCAGGCGCACCACTCTTCCTCGGGGCCGGCGCATCGATCGGCGGCCCGACCGGCACCCCATCCAGCACGCCGGCTGCCACCTCTTCCGTCACCGCTTCCGCTTTCGTCGCGGCCGGCGTGCCGTTCATCGAGCCCAGCCGCTCGGACAGCGTCATCAGCGCCGCCTGCACCGCCAGCCGGCCGCAGCCCGAATGCGGGTCCCAGCCGGGGCGGCCCGGCGTCAGCCCATCGCGCCGCGCGGTATCGCGCAGCAGGTCGCGCAGGTCGGTGCCGCGCAGCTCCATGGCCCGCTTGCCCGCCGCCGCGAACAGCAGTGCCACCGCGCCGGCGACATGCGGCGCCGCCTGGCTGGTGCCGGAGCCGACGATCCCGGCGGCCAGCCCCGGCATCCGCCCCGGCTGCCGGCGGGCCGCGCCGCCGGTGGAGCGGGCCGCGAGGATGCCGACACCAGGGGCGATGAGGTCGGGCTTCTGCCGCCCATCCCGGGTCGGCCCCTCGGAGCTGAAGGTGGCGGCGGGCCGGTGCAACGGCGCCAGCGCGTCATAGGCGCCGACCACGATGACATCATCGGCCGAGGCGAGCGAGCCGAGAGTGTGGCTCGGCGCCGCATCCTCCGGGAACCAGGATTGGTCGGGGTCGTCGCGCTCGATCCAGGCGTGGAACTGCACCGGGCCGCCCTCCGCCATCACCGCCAGGCGCCAGTCGTCGGCCTTGGTGTCGAGATCCGGCAGCATGGTGATCACCACCTGGCGCAGCATCTCGGCATCCGGCGCGACATCGAGGCCCGCCGGGCGCCGGCCGTTCCGGGTCACCACCGTGCCAATGGCGGTGTCCCCCCATCGCAGCTCGTATTCGCCATCGGCCTCGGCGCTGGCGAGCAGCTCGACCGTCTCGGCCTCGGCCCCCGGCGGCGTCAGCGTCAGCCGCAGCGCCGACGCGTCGGCGTGGCAGACCAGCAGCTGGTTGGGGATGGCGTCCCGCGCCGGCTGGCGCCAGACCAGCGTCTGCGGCCGCCCCGGCGAGGCGATGCCGGTGCTGTGGGTGCGGCTGGTGCGCTCGTTCCCGGCGCAGACGACGACGGCGCGGCCGGGCGCCCGCAGCAGCGCCGTCAGCGCCACCTCCACCGGGTTGGTGCCGTCATGTGTCCCGGTGTTGGTGGTCAGGCTGAGGTTGACCACCGCTGGCATGCGGGCTTCGGCGGCCTGGGCGAAGATGAAGGCGGCCGCCTCGTAGACCCAGGCGCCCTGCGCGAGGTCGCCGGGATCCTGCCAGTCGAAGCGCGGCAGTTGCACGAACACCAGCCCGGCCTCGGGCGCGACCCCCGGCAGCCCGGTGGCGGCGCCGTTGCCGGCGGCGATGTCGAGCACATGGGTGCCGTGCGCGCCTTCCGCCGCGGCGATGGCGCGGCCTTCCTCCGGGCTGCGGCCGGCGTAGTAATTGTCATGCGGATGATAGCCGAGCGCGGCATAGGGGCAGCCCGGCGCCTGCAGCGCCGCGTTGATGGCGCCGGGCCCGATGACCCGCCCGCGCGGCAGGCCGTCCCGCCCCGGCACCTCGCCATTCTGGTCCCATAGCGCGAGCAGCCGGGTGCCGCCCTGCCCACCCAGGCCATGGCGGAAGTTCGGATGCGCGAAGTCGATGCCGTAATCGGCGACACCGATGATGACACCAGCGCCCGCATGGCCACCGGAGACGCCGCGCGCCGCATCCTGGGCGCCGAGGTGGGGCACCCCGATCTCCGGCAGCGACCAGTTGAGCTGGGCGCGCAGCCGCTGCGCCTCCCGTACCCATTGCACGTGATCGGCCTCAAGCAGTCGGCGCAGTGGGATGATCCCGGGATCGGCGCCGGAGGGCGCCGCTTCGGTGAGCCGGACGCGGGTGGTGTAGAGATAGCCGCCGGGGCTCTCGGCCGCGGGCCTCTGGCCGTGGGCGAAGACCTCGCCGGTGGCGACGTCGGTGACGAAGCCCGGGTCAAGTCCGGGCAGGATGGGCGCGCCATCGGCGCCGAAGGGGAAACGCCGGCTGCGGACGAAGACCCGGGCGACGGCGCCCCTGGCCCTGCCTTCGACCCGCGCCACCATCATCGCCAGCCGTGGGCCGGATTTGTCGCGGTCAAGCCAGGCCAGCCGTTCCGGGTCGTCCGCCACGCAGCGCAAAGCCAGACTTGCCATTCCGGACCCCTTCCCCCAGGCTTCAACCGCCGGCCAACAACACACGGTTTCGTGAGCCAGCCGGCGGGACGTCAGAATACAGCCAAGGACCGACGGATCATCGCAAGTCCATTCCAGGCTGCGGGTCCATAAGGCAAAGAGCAAGTGGATTGTATGTGCGCAAACATACCGCGCATACTGCACCGCACTCACACGATGCTGCGACAGCTGGACCCGGACTTTGCGCATGGGCGGTTCGACCAACCGAAGCGTTGCCTGCGCCGCCTGCGGCCAGGACAACCCCGCCGCCGGCAGGTTCTGCGGACACTGCGGGGCGGCGCTTGCCCTGCGCTGCGATGATTGCGGCGCGACCCAGCCGCCGGGCTTCCGTTTCTGCGGCGCCTGTGGCCGGGCACTTGCCGCGGCGCCGGCAGGCCGGCCGCGCAGCCGTGACGAGTCCGGCACCCTCGCTCCCACCCCCGCCCCTGCTCCGACGCCGCACCACGCCGAACGCCGCCCGGTCAGCGTGCTGTTCTGCGACCTTGTGGATTCCGTCGGGCTATCGAGCCGGCTCGACCCCGAGGAATTGGCCGAGGTCATCCTGCTCTACCGCCAGGCCTGCGTGCAGGCGATCACCGCTGTGGGCGGCAGCGTCGCGCGCTATGTCGGCGACGGCATCCTGGCCTATTTCGGCTATCCGACCGCGCATGAGGACGACCCGGTACGGGCGGTGCGCGCCGGCCTCGGCATCCTCGCGGCGATGCAGGCGGTGAATCAAAGGCTGGCGGCGGAAGACAATCCGAAGCTCGCCATCCGCATCGGCATCCACACCGCGCTGGTGATGGTCGGCGACCTCGGCGTCGGCGTGGCGCGGGAGACCATGGCGGTGGTCGGCGAGGGCCCCAACATCGCCGCCCGGCTGCACCAGGCCGCGGCGCCCGATACCGTGGTGGTCAGCGCCGACACCTGCCGCGCCGTGCGCGGCTATTTCGAATGCCGCTCGCTCGGCCTGCAGCAGCTCCGCGGCCTGCCGCGCCCGGTCGAGGCCTTCGAGATCCTGGCCTCGACCGGCGCCACCACGCGGCTCGAAGCCAGCCCGGCGCTGACGCCGATGGTGAACCGCCGGCAGGAGATCGCGCTGCTCCGCCGCGCCTGGTCGCGCGCCGGGCGCGGCCAGGGCCGTGCCATCCTGCTGCGCGGCGAGGCGGGGGTGGGCAAGTCACGCCTGCTGCAGGAGCTGCGCCGCGGCATCGCCGATGAAAGCTGCATCACCCTGCAATGCCTGCCCGAGCACCAGACCAGCGCCCTGCAGCCGGCGGTGGAGGCGATGCTGCGGCTGCTCGACATGCCCCGGGCGGCGGGCGCCGAGGTGATGCGCGGCAAGCTTGGCGAAAGCTTCGCCGTGCTGGAGCCAGGGCCGCGCGCGGCCCTGATCGAGGGGCTGGTCGAGCTGTTGTTCCCCGGCCAGGGCAGCATCGAGGCGGCGGCCACGCCGCAGCTTCGCCGCCGGCGCAGCTTCGCCGCGGTGATGAAGTACCTGGCGCTGCGGGCCGCGGAGGGCCCGGTGCTGCTGATCCTCGAGGATGTGCACTGGGCGGATGATTCGACCCTCAGCCTGCTCAAGCTGCTGCTCGACCGGCTGCGCTCCATGACCATGCTGACGGTGCTGACCACCAGGCCGGAATTCGAGGCCAGCTGGATGCGCCACCCGGCGGTGACGCGGCTCGACCTGCAGCGGCTGATGCCGGCCGACACCGGCAGCATGATCGACGCGCTGACCGCCGGCCGTCCGCTGCCGGACGCGGTGCGCCGCCAGATCCTGGAACGCACCGAGGGCGTGCCGCTGTTCGTCGAGGAACTGCTGGGGGCGGTGCTGGATTCCGCCACGCTGCACGACCCCGCGGCGCGGCCGCGGCCGCTGGCCATCCCGACCACCTTGCAGGGCTCGGTCATGGCCCGGCTCGACCGGCTCGGCGCGGCGCGGCCGGTCGCCCAGCTCTGCTCCGCGCTCGGCCGCAGCTTCAGCCGGGTGCTGGCGGCGGCGGCCGGAGAGGTGGAGCCGGCGGCGCTGGATGCGGCGCTCGACCGGCTGGTTGCCGAGCGCTTCCTGCAACGCAGCGGCACCGGCGCGGATGCGGTCTATGCCTTCCGCCATGCGCTGATCCAGGACGCGACCTATGAGTCGCTGCTGCTGGCGCGGCGGCGGGAGATCCATCGCCGCATCGCCACGGTGCTGCAGGATGGCAGCGCCGGTGATGTCGCGGCGCAGCCGGAGGTGCTGGCCAACCACCTGACCCTTGCGGGCATGACGATGGAGGCGCTGGCCGCCTGGGAACGCGCCGGCCTGGCCGCCGCCGAGCGTTCGGCGAGCGTCGAGGCGGCGGCGCATTTCGCCCGCGCGGTGGAGTTGCTGGAGGAGCTGCCGGCCAGCCGCTTCCCCCAGCCGGAGCAGCGGGCCGAGACCATGCTGCGCCTGCGCATGGCGCTCGGCACGCAATACCTGATCACCCGCGGCAATGGCGCACCCGAGGTGGAGGCGGCCTTCGACGCGGCGCTGGCCGAAAGCCACGACATCGCCGAGACGCCGATGGCGTTTCGCGGCTTCTACGGCTTGCAGACCTTCTACATCGTGCGTGGCCGGCTGGATGTGGCGCGCTCGGTCGGCGGCCGGATGCTGGCGCTGGCCGAGCGGCTGGGCGAGCCCGGCATGCTGCTGCAGGCGCATCGCCTGGCCGGGCTGGTGACGCTCTACAGCGGTGAGTTCGCCGCGGCCGAGGCCGCCCTCGGCCGGGCGCGGGCACTGTACCTGCGGGAGCGCGACGCGCCGCAGCGCTTCGAATACGGCTCCGACCCCGGGGTGCTGACGCATTGCGCGCTCGGCTGGGTGCTGTGGTTCCGCGGCCAGCCGGACGCATCGCTGGCCGAGGATGCGGCGTCGCTCGACCTCGCCACGGACCTCGACCATCCGCACAGCCGTGCCTTTGCGCAGAGCTTCTCCGCCTCGCTGCACCAGTGGCGGGGCGAGCCGGCGGCGGCGCGGCAGCGGGCGGAGGCGGTGGTGCGGCTGGCCCGCGACAACGGCTTCTCCTACTGGGATGCCTGGGGCGAGATGGTGGCCGGCTGGGCCCAGGCAACGCCCGGCGATGGCGGCGCCGGCATCGGCCGGCTGCGCGAGGGTCTGGCGGCCTATGCCGCCACCGGCGGCGGGTTGATGCAATCCTACGGGCTGCTGCTGCTGGCCGATGCCAGCCTGCGCTGCGGCAACGCCACCGCGGCGGAGCGCCATGCCACGGCGGGGCTGGAGGAGGTGGAGCGCAGCCAGGTGCGCTTCGTCGAGGCCGCCCTGCTGCGGCTGCGCGGCCTTGCCCTGGCCGGGCGGGACCCGGCGGGTGCCGCCGCCGCGCTGCGCGGCGCGGTCGCCGTGGCGGAGGCGCAGGGGGCGGTGCCGCTGGCGGCGGCGGCGCGGGCGGCGCTGGCCGAACTCCAGCGGCCGCCGGGCGAGCGTGCCACCGGGGCCTCCGCGATCCGGATCGGCTGCAATGGCTGACCCCGTGGCGCCGGGGTGGCCATGCCCCGTGGGCCACCCCTACCGCCGCGGCAGCAGGACCAGGATCGGCCCCGGCGCATCGGTGACCTCGACCGGCAGCGTGCCGACCGGGTCGCCATCCGCCTGCACCGGCACCACCGCCCCGCCCGGCAGCGGCTCCAGCCGCACCGCCATGGCCTGGCGCAGCACCACGCCGGGCATGCGCGGCAGCAGGTCGAGCGGCAGGGTGGCGCCGTAAAGCCCGGCAGACCAGGGCCCGCCGCGCCGGAACAACGCCACCTGGAAACCGGCCTCGCCCGGCCGGGCCGCCGGCGCCAGCAGGTGCCGCCCGGCATAGAGCCGGCCTTTGGAGACGATGGCACTCGCCACCTCCTCCGCCACGCCGTCCAGCACCGCGGTGAAGCGCGGGAAGCGGTAACGTCCAAGCTCCCGCATGCCCTGCAGCACATAGGCGCCGCGGCCGAGCCGCCGCTTCAGCCCGAGGTCGAGCCGCGCCACCACCGCGGCGTCGAAGCCCGCACCCAGCATCTGCACGAACAGCCGCTGCCCGCCATCGCCGAAGCGGGCGAGGCCAGGGCGCAACAGGGTCGGCACGCCCTCCGCCAGCACCCGCGCCGCGGCGGCCGGGGCGGCGGGCAGGCCAAGCTCCCAGGCCAGCACATTGGCGGTGCCGAGCGGCAGCACGCCGAGGCCGGCGGCGGTTCCGGCCAGGCCGGCGGCGACTTCGGCGATGGTGCCGTCGCCGCCCGCCGCCACCACCAGCCGCAGGCCCCGGCCGGCGGCGTCACGCGCCAGCGCCGTGGCATGGCCGGGATGGCGGGTCTCCGCCACCGCCGCGGCAAGCCCGCGGTCGCACAGCGCGGCCAGCGCCTGCTCCAGCCGGCGGCGGCGGCGGCGCCCGGCGGTCGGGTTGAAGATGATCAGCATCCGGTCCTTCGTCGCCCGCGTCGCGCCGGGCGGTATCGGCCCGGGATGACAGCGGCGCGACAGTCATGCCGCAGCCGCGTGACACTTTGCGGAAGCAACCGTGGATTCCGCCCGCGTCATGCAAGATTCATCACCAGTCCTGCCTTGTTGCGGTACTGGCGGCACCAGCAACAGTCAGCGAATCGGTGCCTCCGTATTGCGGCGGAACCTGGTCGCGGGCCGCGGCACCCGGGGTCCCGGCATCGGGATCGGAGTACAAGCCTCAACAGGGCGGGGGCAATGCAGACCAGCGAAACCAGGCGCCGCTACCGGACCATCTTCGTCTCGGACATCCACCTCGGCACCCGCGGCTGCCGCGCCGATTTCCTGCTCGACTTCCTCCGCCGCACGGATTGCGAGCGGCTGTTCCTGGTGGGCGACGTGGTCGATGGCTGGCGGCTGCGGAAGTCCTGGTACTGGACCGCGGCCTTCGACGAGGTGCTGCGCGAGGTGCTGGAGATGGCGCGGCGCGGCGTCGAGGTCACCTACATCCCCGGCAACCACGACGAGATGTTCCGCGAATGGCTGGGGCTCGAGATCGCCGGGGTGCGGCTGGCGCGGGAAGCGGTGCACACCGCGGCGGATGGCCGGCGCTACCTGGTCATCCATGGCGACGAGTTCGACGGCGTGATCCGCTACGCCCGCGTCCTCGCCCTGCTCGGCGACCGCGCCTATGACTGGGCGCTGACCCTGAATCGGCTGTTCAACGCCGCCCGCCGCCGCCTCGGCTACCCCTATTGGTCGCTCAGCCAATGGCTGAAGCGGCAGGTGAAGGAAGCGGTGAAGGCGATCGACCGCTTCGAGGTGGCGCTGGCGCATGAGGCGAAGCGGCGCGGCCTGGATGGCGTGATCTGCGGCCATATCCATCATGCCGAGATGCGCCTGGTGCAGGGCGTCGCCTACATGAACGACGGCGACTGGGTGGAAAGCTGCACCGCGCTGGTCGAGCATGCCGATGGCCGCTTCGAATTGGTGGATTGGGCGGAGGAGAACCGCCTCTCCTTCTGGCCCGAGCCGGAACGCCGCACCCCCGCGGCGCTCGCCCGCACGCCCTAGCCGGACTCCCGACCCACCTCATGCTCCTCGATGCAAGCGGCGCGCTCGCCGGCGCGACCCTCGACCACCCTCCGCGTGCCGTCTGGCACGCCGCATGGGATGCGCCCGCGATGCTGGACGATGACACGCCGCTGCGTCTGTTGATCGTGACGGACGCCTGGCACCCACAGGTGAACGGCGTGGTCCGCACCCTCTCGACCGTCGCCAAGGTGCTGCGGGCCCAGGGCGATGCGGTGGAGGTGATCGGCCCCGATCGCTTCCGTACCCTGCCGCTGCCGAGCTACCCGGAGATCCGCCTGGCACTGTGGCCACGCCGGGCGCTCGCCCGCATGGTGGACGGCTTCGCGCCCAGCGCGGTGCACATCGCCACCGAAGGCCCGCTCGGCTGGGCGATGCGGGCGCTGTGCCGGCGGCGCGGCTGGCGCTTCACCACCAGCCTCCACACCAAATTCCCCGACTACCTGCACGCCCGCACTGGGCTGCCGCCGCGCTTCGCCTGGGCGATACTGCGGCGCTTCCACGCCGCCGGCGACGGCACCTTCGCGGCGACGCGCAGCCTGCGGGAGGAGCTGACCTTGCGCGGCTTCACCCGCATCCGCCCCTGGACCCGCGGCGTCGATCTGACGCAGTTCAACGGCGCCGGGCGCGACGAATGGGCGGGCCTGCCGCGGCCGGTCTTCCTGCATGTCGGCCGCGTCGCGGTGGAGAAGAACATCGAGGCCTTCCTCGCCCTTGACCTGCCGGGCTCGAAGGTGGTGGTGGGGGACGGGCCGCAGCGCGCCGCGCTGGAACGCCGCTTCCCCGCCGCGCATTTCGCCGGCTGGCGGCAGGGTGAGGCGCTTGCGCGGGCCTATGCCGGCGCCGATGTGCTGGTCTTCCCCTCCCGCACCGACACCTTCGGCCTGGTGATGCTGGAGGCGATGGCCTGCGGCACGCCGGTCGCGGCCTTTCCGGTGATGGGGCCGCTGGATGTCATCCCGGGGTCCGGCGCCGGGGTGGTGGACGCCGACCTGCGCGCCGCGGCGCTGGCCGCGCTGGCCTGCGACCGCGCCGCCGCGCGGGCCCATGCCGAGCGCTATTCCTGGGCCGCCTGCGCCACCGGCTTCCGCCGCCAGCTCGCGCCCCTCGCGACCGCGTGACTCGCGCGGCTTCCGCGCCGCTTCTGACCGTGCTAGGGCGAGGGCACCCGCGATGCCCCACGCCCCATGCTCCGGCGACTGATCCGCCATCCTGCGACCCAGGCCGCTTTCGCCCGGGTGCTTGGCCTTTACCTGGCGCTGGTCTTCCGCACCACCCGCTGGACCCTGCTGGGCGAGGAGCATCTGCGCGCCGCCCTCGGCCCGGCAGCTGAGGGTTCTGGCCGGCCGGTGGTCGCCGCCTTCTGGCACGAACGCCTGCCGATGATGCCGATGCTCTGGCTCACCGCCCGGCGGCAGGTGCCGGCACTGGCGCCGAAGCGGGCATATGTGCTGGTCTCCCGTCACCGCGACGGCCGCTTCATCGGCGAGGTGGTGCGGCGCTTCCAGCTGGAGATGGTGCATGGCTCGACCTCGCGCGGCGGTGCCGCCGGCCTGCGCGTGCTGCTGCGGGTGCTGGCGGCCGGGGATGTGGTGGTGATCACGCCCGACGGCCCGCGCGGGCCGCGCCGCAGCGCCGCACCCGGCGTGGCGCAGCTTGCCGCCCTCTCCGGCCTGCCGGTGCTGCCCTGCGCCGCCCGCACCCGCCGCGCCCGGGTGCTCGGCAGCTGGGACCGGATGGTCCTGCCGTTGCCCTTCGGCCGCGGCGTGCTGGTCATGGGCCGCCCGGTGCCGGTGCCGCGGGAGGCGCCGGAGGCGGCGCTACCGGCGATCGAGGCGGCGCTCTCCGCCGCCTGCGACACCGCCGATGCCTGGGCCGGCCGGCCCGCCGCCGGCGTCGCCGGGCTGGGAGCGGTGGCGTGAGCCTCGGTGGCAGGCTCTGGTATGGCACCGCAACGGTGGTGGCTCCGGCGCTGCGGCCCTTCCTCCGCCGCCGCGCGGCGCGGGGCAAGGAGATCGCCACAAGGCTGCCGGAACGCGAGGGAGAGGGTGCGGCACGGCCGCCGGGCCGGTTGCTCTGGCTGCATGCCGCAAGCGTCGGGGAGACCATGTCGATCCTGCCGCTGCTCTCGGCGCTGGCGGCACGCGCCCCCGACCTCAACCTGCTGGTCACCACCGTGACCGTGACCGGCGCCGAGCTGCTGGCGCAGCGGCTGCCGCCGGAATTGGCGCCGCGGGTGCTGCACCGCTTCCTGCCGCTGGACGTGCCGGGCTGGGTGTCCCGCTTCCTCGATGGCTGGCGGCCGGATGCGGCGGCGCTGGTGGAATCCGAGCTCTGGCCCAACCTGATCGCCGCGCTCGCCGCGCGCGGCACCCCGCTGGCCCTGGTCAACGCCCGCTTCTCCGCCCGCGCGGCACGGCGCTGGCGCCTGGCCCCGGGTCTGGGGCGGGAGATGATGGCCGCCTTCCGCCTGGTGCTGGCGCAGTCGGAGGCCGATGCGGCGCGGCTGCGCGACCTGGGCGCCCCGCTGGTGGAGATCCCCGGCAATCTGAAGGAGGCGGCGCCGCCGCTGCCGGCCGACCCGGTGAAGCTGGCGGCGCTGCGGACGGCGATCGGCGCCCGGCCGGTCTTCCTCGCCGCCAGCACCCACCCGGGGGAGGAGGCGGTGGTCATGGCGGCGCACCGGCTGCTGGCACCGGCGCATCCCGGGCTGCTGACCGTCATCGTCCCCCGGCATCCCGCGCGCGGCGCCGCCATCGCCGCCGAGGCCGGCGGGCTCGCCGTCTCGCGGCGCGCCACCGGGGCGCTGCCGACGCCGCATACGATGGTGCATGTCGCCGACACGCTGGGCGAACTCGGGCTGTTCTACCGCCTGGCCTCCGCCTGCCTGGTCGGCGGCTCGCTGGTGCCGCATGGCGGGCAGAATCCGCTGGAGCCGGCCCGGCTGGGCTGCCCGATCCTGCTCGGACCTCATACCTGGAACTTCGCCGATCCGGTGGCGCGGCTGCTGGCCGCCGCTGGGGCACGCCGGGTGGTGGCCGGGCCGGATGCGGTGGATCAGGCCGCGGCGCTGGCGGCGGCGGTCACCGAGGTGCTGACCAGCCCCGACCTGGGCCGGGGCATGGCCGCCAATGCCGCCGCGGTCGCCGCCATCGGGGCTGGCTTGCCGGAGGTTGTGGCTGATAAGCTGCTGCGCTTGCTGCCCAGGGGCGATGCCGGTGCCGGGCCGGACCGCCCGCTTCGCCTTCCGCTGGGTGCCCTCACGGGTGACGGGGTCAGTCCGCCGTGGCGCGTCCAGCATGAGTCTCCCCTGGGTGCCGACCCGCCTGCCGGGCCGGCTGCCTGAACCGTCGATGCTGCAAGGACCGGTCTGGACCTGATGCGTGCCCCAGAATTCTGGGGCGGGAATGGCAAGGGGCTGCTGCCCCTGCTGCTCTCGCCCATCGCCGCCATCTACGCCTGCACCACCGCGCGGCGGATGGCCCGGCCGGGCTGGCAGGCGCCGGTCCCGGTGATCTGCTGCGGCAACGCCACGGCCGGCGGCGCCGGCAAGACCACCGTCACCCTCGACATCGGCCAGCGGCTGGCGAACCGCGGCGTCGCGGTGCATTTCCTGACCCGCGGCTATGGCGGGCGGCTCAAGGGCCCGGTGCGGGTCGACCCCAGCGTGCATGACAGCCAGGCGGTCGGCGACGAGGCGCTGCTGCTGGCGAATGAACGCCCGACCTGGGTCTCGGCCGACCGCGCCGCCGGGGCGCGGGCGGCGGTGGCGGCCGGGGCGCAGGCCATCGTCATGGATGACGGGCTGCAGAATCCGACCCTGGAGAAGGATCTCTCGCTGCTCGTCATCGACGGCAGCTTCGGCTTCGGCAACAACCGCGTCATCCCGGCCGGGCCGTTGCGGGAGCCGGTGGCGAAGGCAGCGGCGCGCAGCCGCGCCGCAGTGATGATCGGCGAGGACGAGGCTGGCGCCGCGGCGCTGCTGCCGCCGCGCCTGCCGGTGCTGCGAGCCATGCTGCGGCCGGGGCCTGAGGCGGAACTGCTGGCCGGCCAGCCGGTCTACGCCTTCTGCGGCATCGCCAACCCGAAGAAATTCTTCTCCACCTTGCAGGAGGCCGGGGCGGTGTTGGCCGGCAAGATGGCCTTCGCCGACCACTACCCCTTCGACGAGGGCGACATGCGCGACCTGCTGGCCGAGGCGGATACGCTGCGGGCCATGCCGGTGACCACCCGCAAGGATTACGTCCGCATCCCGCCTGCCTTCCGCAGCCGGGTGACGGTGGTGACCATTCGCCTGGAATGGTCGGATACGGTGGCGATCGAGGCGCTGCTGGACCCGCTGGCGCAACGGGTACCCGTCCCGGCCTGAGCCCTTCCGGGCTGGCCCGAGGGCAGCTCCCCCTCCCTCGTAGAAGGGCGAGCCATCCTGTTCGGCGCCCGGCGCTACACCGCGGGGTAGAGGTAGGGCGGCAGCGGCTCGGTCAGATCGATCACGCCCTTCACCCCGGGCACATTCTCCGCCATCACCCGCAGGCCGCGCTGCACCGCCTCGGCCGTCCGGAAGCCGTGGAACTCCACCACGCCGCCCTTCACCTCGACCAGGGTGTAGAAAGTATCGGCCCAGGGTTCCTTGCGCATCGTCGCCAGCACCGCGCGGCGGATGCGGTCGTCGGACAGCTCGGCCGCCTCCACCGGCGGCGCGACCAGGGCGCGCAGCAGGTCGGCGCGGGACACCAGCCCCCGGAGCTTTCCGTCCTGCACCACCAGCACCCGGCGGATGCCGCGCTCCTCCATCAGATGCGCGATATGGGTGGCGGGCGCCGTCTCCTCCACCGTCACCACCTCGGTCGTCATGATGTCGGCGGCGGTGGCGCCATGGGTGCGGGCGTAGCGGTTGGCCTGTTCGGCCGGGTCGGCGAAGGGGTTGCGGAACCAGCCGGTGGGCTGGTCCTCGGCGCCGGCCAGGCGGCGGATCAGATCGGCCTCGGTGACCAGGCCGAGCACCGTGCCGGCCTTGTCGAGCACCGGTACGGCGGAGATGCCGCGCTCGGCCAGCAGCCGTGCCACCGCCACCACCGCGGTGTCGGGGGGAACGCTCACCACATCGGGGGTCATCAGGTCGCGGGCAGTCGGGACGTGGGCCATGCCGTGCTTTCCTCCGCTCGGTGATCGCAGCCTACGCCATGGCAACGCCGTTCGCCCTGCTTCGGCACAACCCCACCCCTTCCGTGCACTGGCAGTCGTGGCTATGTCTCGATAGTTGCTTCATTGGGAGGAATTTGCAGCATGACGGGCTTCACTCGCCGCACCGCCCTGGCGCTGGGGGCCGCGCTTGCCGCGCCGCGCCTGGCGCACGCCCAGGCCACCCAGCTCGCCATCGCCACCGGCACCACCGGCGGCGTCTACTATCCACTGGGCGGCGCGCTGGCGAATATCCTGTCCCGCAACATTCCCGGGCTCAGCGCCACCGTCGAGGTGACCGGCGGCTCGGTCGCCAACAACCAGCTGCTGGGCGCCGGCCGCGTCGGCATGATCTTCACCCAGGTGGATGCCAGCGTGGATGCGGTGCGCGGCGAGGACCGTTTCCGTGGCCGCCCGGTGAAGGTGCGCGCCATCGCCGTGCTCTACACCAACCGCATGCAGGTGGTGACCACCGCCGCGACCGGCATCAACACCATGGCCGATCTCAAGGGCAAGCGTGTCTCCACCGGCGCGCCGGGCTCGGCGACCGAAGTGATGGCGTTCCGGCTGATCGAGGGCGCCGGGCTTGACCGCGAGAAGGATTTCCGCGCCCGCGAACGGCTTTCCCCGGCCGAGAGCACCAATGCCATCAAGGATGGTAAGCTCGACGCCTATTTCTTCGTGTCCGGCGTGCCCACCAGTGCCGTCACCGACCTCGGCGCCTCGCCTGGCATCACCTTGAAGTTGGTCGACCACGCCGAGTTCGTGCCGAAGATCGTCGCCAAGCACGGGCCGGTCTATTTCCCGGAGGTGATCCCGGCCGGCACCTATCCGGGCCAGACCACGGACAACCACCAGATGTCAGTGGCCAACATCCTCGCCGTGCTGGACACCATGCCGGATGAGCAGGTGAAGAAGATCCTGGAAGTGACCTGGGGCAAACGCGCCGAGCTGGCGCAGGTCCATGCCGAGGGCCGCAACTTCACCCTGGACAAGCAGAAGACCGCCGCCGCCGGCGTGCCCTGGCACCCCGCCGCGGAAGCCTTCTGGAAGGCGCAGGGCGCGCAGCTCGGCTGACATGGGATCGGGCGGCGCCGATGGCGCCGCCCGGTTTCCGCTTGACCTCCTGCGCCGTCGCCAACAGCCTGCCGGCAAAGGCCGCCTGCGGTCGGGAGGGACAGCCATGAAATTCGGGATCTTCTATGAACTGCAATTGCCCAAGCCCTGGGACCCGACCAGCGAGCGCGACCTGTACCGCAACGCCCTGGCGCAGCTCGAGCTGGCGGATCGCCTGGGCTACGACTACGCCTGGGAGGTGGAGCACCACTTCCTGGAGGAGTATTCGCATTCCCCGGCGCCGGAGGTGTTCCTCGGCGCCGCCAGCCAGCGCACCAGCCGCATCCGGCTTGGCCACGGCATCATCCAGCTCACCACCAACCACCCGGCTCGGGTCGCCGAACGCGTCGCGGCACTCGACCTGCTGAGCGACGGGCGGGTGGAATTCGGCATCGGCGAAGGCGCCAGCATCACCGAACTCGGCCCCTTCGATCGCGGCATGGCGGAGAAGCGCGCGGTCTGGGAGGATGCGGTGCGCTGCATCCTGCCGATGATGCAGCAGGAAGGCTTCGAGTACGACGGGCCGTATTTCCAGTTCCCGCTGCGCAACGTGCTGCCGAAGCCGCTGCAGCGGCCGCACCCGCCGCTCTGGGTCGCCTGCTCACAGCTTGAGACCATCGAGATGGCGGGGCGGCGCGGCATGGGCGCACTGGGCTTCCAGTTCCTGAGCGCCGAGGCCGCCCATGCCTGGGTGCACGCCTACTACAACAGCTTCGTGAAGTGGCTGGACAAGCTGGCGGACTACGCCACAAACCCGAACATCGCCCTGGTCAGCTACTTCATGTGCGCCGAGACCGATGAGGAAGCCCGGCGCCGCGCCGATGGCGTCACCTTCTTCCAATTCGCGCTGCGCTACTACAACGCCGCCCAGGGCCGCGAGCGGGCGAAGCCCGGCACCGTCAGCCTCTGGGCCGAATACGAGGCCTGGAAGCGGGCCAACCCGGAAGCGGTGGCGCGCGCCCTGTCCGGCGGGCTGATCGGCTCGCCCGAGACGCTCAGGCGCAAGCTGCGGAAGTTCGAAAGCTCGAACATCGACCAGATCATCCTGCTGAACCAGGCCGGCAAGAACAGCCATGCCGACATCTGCGAAAGCCTGGAGCTGTTTGCCCGCGAGGTGATGCCGGAATTCCACGCGCGCGAGCCGGAGCACCAGGCGTGGAAGCGCGGCGTGCTGGCCGGCGAGATCGAGCTGGAGGAGATCGACACCGCGCCCTTCCGCGACCGCTTCGGGCCGAATGCGGTGCAGGTCGCCCGGCCGGCGGCGGCGGAGTGATACCGATGCGCTGGCTGTTCCTCACCCTGGCGCTGCTGCTGCCCGGGGCGGCGCGGGCCGCCGATCCGGCCTGGCCAACCCGGCCGCTGGTGATGGTGGTCGCCTACCCGCCCGGCGCCATCACCGACACCGTCGGCCGTCGCGTCGCCGAGCGGCTCGGTGCCGCGCTCGGGCAGAATGTGGTGATCGAGAATCGCGGTGGTGCCGGCGGCAATATCGCCGCGGCGCATGTGGCGCGGCAGCGCGGCGATGACCACACGCTGCTGTTCACCTCCTACGGCAACCTCATCATCGCCGCGGCGGCCGACCTTCGGCTGGAATTCCACCCCTTCCGCGACCTGGCGCCGGTGGCGATGGTCGGGCCGATGAGCGTGCTGCTCCTGGTGCGGCCGGGCCTGCCCGTCCAGGACCTGCGTGGCTTCATCGCCCATGCGCGCGCCAATCCCGGGCGGGTGAATTTCGCCAGCGTCGGCATCGGCAGCTCCTACCACCTGCTGATCGAGCAGATGCAGGCTTATGGCCGCCTGTCCTTCACCCATGTGCCGTATCGCGGCGGCGCGGCGGCGATGACCGATCTGCTCGGCGGGCGGGTGGATGCGACGCTGGCGACAGTGCTCTTCGCCCGCCCCTACATGGCCGACAATCGGGTCCGCGCCATTGCCATCGGCAATGCCGAACGTTCCCCCGTGCTGCCGGAGATTCCCACCGTCGCCGAGGCGATCCCTGGCGCGGCGCTGACGGATGGGCTGGCGGTAATGGCGCCGCCGACCCTGCCCACGGCCATCACCGCCAGGCTCAATACGGCGCTGAACGGGATCATCAGCGAGCCGGTGATGCGAGACTGGCTGACCAAGGAGGGCGTCACACCCCGTCCCGGCCCGCCGGAAGCGCTGACGGCGGAAATGCAGGGCGCCGCCGATGGGCTGCGACACCTGCTGGCCGAGGCGAAGATCCGGCTGGAGTAGCGGGTTCCGCCGTGGCGGCGACGGACCGGTCCAGAGGACCGGCCCGCGCGGCTCACGCCTCGCCGTAGTGGATCCGGCGATAGGGGCGGGAGACCACGGTGTCGTCGGTGTGGACATCCCACAGCCCGGCGCTGTTCGCCGCCTGATGCTCCTGGAACATCCCCGCCATGGCGCCCAGCCGGTTCACCGTGGCACCACGCACGCCGAAGCCGTTCGCCACCCCAGCCAGGTCGCCGCGGCCGTGGATCACCGTCTCCGGGCTCATCCCATGGGCGCGGAACTTGTGAATCTCCGCGCCATAGCCGCCATCGTTGATGATCGCCATCAGCAGGCGGATGCCCTGGCGGCGGATGGTCTCCAGCTCCTGGATGTGCATCAGCAGGCTGCCGTCGCCCTCGATCAGCAGCACCTTGCCGTCGCCGCGCGCCGCGGCCACGCCGATCGCCGCCGGCAGCCCGCTGCCGATGGCGCCGAAGTCGCTGACCACATGGTATTTCTCGGCCGGGCGGCCGCGCAGATGGGTCATGGCGATGCCGAAGTAGTGGCCGCCGCCGATCACCAGGTCCCAATCCTTGGGCACGATGGCGTCGAGTTCCTCCATCGCCCGGCGCGGATCGACAACGCCGGGGGCGATGGCGAACTCCTTCCGGTCCGGATGGTCGGCGGCGATCTCCGCCGCCATGCCGGCGGTGCGGAACCCGGTGCGGGAGATGCCGCGCGCCTTCAGCGCCGCCGTCACCGCCTCGACGCCAGCGCGGGCGTCGGCGCGGATGTGCATGTCGGCGGTGCGCAGCCCCTGCCACAGCCCGCGCGGGTTGGTATCGATCTGCACCGTGCGCGCGCCGGGGTACAGGTACCCGCTCTCAGTGGTGTAGCTGCCGAGGCCGACGCCGACGCCGATGACGAGGTCGGATTCGGCGAAGCGCTCACGCGCGAAATCGCTGGAATAGGCGCCGGCGATGTCGAGCGCGAAGGGGGTGTCGTGGAACATCCCCTTGGCCTGCAGCGAGGTGGCGAGCAGCGCGCCGGAGGCTTCCGCCAGCGCCACCATCGCCGATTTTGCGCCGGACAGCTTGGCGCCGCGGCCGGCGATGAGGATCGGCTTCTCCGCCTCGGCGATCATGCCGACCAGCCGGTCCACCAGCGCCGGATCCGGCGCGGGGCGCTGCTGCGTTGGTAGCACATCGGCCGAGGGGATATAGTCGGCCATGAAGGGGAAGGCCTGCTTCTGCAGGTCCATCGGCACGCTGAGCACCACTGGCCGGCGTTCCAGCGCGGCGATGTGGAAGGCTTCGCGCACATTGTCCAGCACGCGGTCGATGCTGCGCACCGGGATGTAATGCGCGCCGGTGCCCATGGCGAGCGGCGCCATGTCGATCTGCTGGATGTAGAAGGGCGCGGTCATCGGCGAATCGCCGGCGAAGACCACCAGCGGCACGCTGGCCCGCGCGGCGATGGCCAGCGCGGTCATGATCTGGGTAAAGCCGGGGCCGCAGGTGGTGGAGGCCACGCCGACCTTGCCGGTGGCGCGGGCGTAGCCATCGGCCATGGCGACGGCGCAATGCTCGTGACGGGCGTGGATCACCTGCATGCCGGGCAGGCGCGACATTGCCTCCGACCAGTACATGTTGGCGTCACCCATCAGGGTGAACAGCACCTCGCAGCCCTCGGCCTGGAAGGCCTTGGCCAGCATGTCTGAAACCAATAGCTTGGACATCGTCAGGGTTTCCTCGTGTTGCCGAACAGGCTGCGGAGCCAGGAACGGAAGGCCTGCCAGAGCAGCCGCATGGCGCTGAGTTCGCGGGCCTGTGGTGGCGGTGCAGGCGGTGGTGGCGCGGACGGCGCGGCTGCCGGCGTGGCCTCGGCCGCCGCGGGCTCGGCGGGCGCGGGTGCCGCGGCGCGGCGCTCCGCCACCAGCTTCGCCATATTGGCCGAGAAATCCGCCAGCAGCGCGCGCGCCAGATGCACGCCGCCGGCATTGGCGAAGGTCTCCAGCGGGCCGGTGACGGTGAAGCTTCCGGCCACGGTCAGCAGCGTGTCGCCGCCTTCCTCCACTGCGTGGATGGTGCCGGAGGACAGCGCGCGGGACGCGCCGCGCTGGTCGATGCCGCGGCCCTCGATGGTGCAGCGATGCGCGTCATGATCGAAGGCCAGGGTCGCCTCGCCGCGGAACATCGCCGCGGTTGGGCCGAAGCGCACGCGGATGGCGCCGCGCCACACGCCGTCGCCCTGGTCCGGCGCCAGCTGCGCGCCGGGGATGCAGCCGGCCACGGTCGCAGGGTCGCTCAGCAATGGCCAGACCTCGGCGAGCGGCGAGGGGATGCGTGTCTGTTCAGTGATGTCCATTTCGGTTCCATGCGCGGGCGCTTGCCCTTAGCCTGCGCAACGTGCCGCGGCTGCGCAAGAGCACCCGGCCGGCGATGTTGCCGTGGCGCGGCGGGGCCGGGCGGTTGACCGGCCTGCACCGATCCCCGAACCTTGGGGACCTGCGGCCTTCCGGCGCATCCGCCTGCCCGATCCCGGCCGCCCTCAGGAGACAAGCGCATGGCGGGACCCTTCAACCGCGCCGAGGCGCATCTCTACCCGGCGGTGATCGGCTGCGACGAGGTCGGCCGCGGCGCGCTGTGCGGCCCGGTGGTGGTCAGCGCGGTGTTCTTCGATCCCACAACCGTGCCACCCGCCCTGCTGGAAGCGCTGGACGACAGCAAGCGCCTGCCGGCGCCCCGGCGCGAAGCCCTGACGGCGGAGATCCTCCGCTGCGCACGTGTGGCCGTCGCGGCAGGCTCGGCCGCCGCCATCGACCGCCGCGGCATCCGCACCATGACCCTCGACGCCATGCGGCGTGCCATTCGCTGCCTCGGGCTTGGCGCGCCGGTGCTGGTGGATGGCGTCGACATCCCGCCGGATACCGGGCTGGAGTGTGCGGCCGTGGTCGGCGGCGATCGCCGCGTGCCGCAGATCGCCGCTGCCTCGATCGTGGCGAAGACCACGCGGGACCGGCTGATGGCCATGCTGGGATCACGGCACCCGGCCTATGGGTGGGAGCGCAATGCCGGCTACGGCACATCCATCCATATCGCGGCGCTGACCCGGCTCGGCCCGACCCGCCACCACCGCCACTCCTTCGCTCCGGTGGCGCAGTGGTGCGGCTCGACGCGGACCGGCAATGAGCTGCAAGCAATAGCCGGTCTGGAATCAAGCACTTCTGGCAGCCCAACCGCAGCCTAAGCGTATACGGTTGCCAGGAAGCTGTTCTATGCTGGCTTCGCCAGACGACGTTTTGCCGGAAGGGACCTCCATGCGCCGCAAATGGGCCGCCCCGCTCCTCCTGCTCGTCATGGCCTCGGGATGCGCCGCAGCCGGCGACGGCAGCCCCCCCCATTGGCGCCGCATCGACCCCAGCGCCTCCGACCCGCCGCAACGCTGGCGGGTGCCGGATGACGGCTTCAGCGCCTATCTGGCCAAGGTCACGCCGCGCCCGGCGGCGGCCTTGCCGTCCGGCCGCTACTCGGCCGCGGCAAAGAATTTATTCTTAAGCCCCTTCTGGTTCTCGTAGATCGAGCCTTGAAGGTCCGCCGGCGGCAGCGGCAGCCGCACCGGCACATCCGCCAGCCGTGGCGAGAGGCTTGGCGTACCCGCCACCATCAGCGCGTCATAGGCCTCGATCCCCTGCGGGAAGCCGAGCAACGGCCAGGCATCGGCGGCGCGGAACTGGAACAGCATCAGCCGCCGCTCCTTGTTCGAGGTATTGGGTGCCGAGCCATGCACCGCCCGGACATGATGCACGGTGATCGACCCCGCCTTGCCGGTCAGCGGCACGGCGGCGGCGTAGTCCACCTCCCGCTTGGTTGGGTCCATGGCGCCGCAGAAGCGGCCTTCCGCATGGTGGTCATAGACCGGGCCCTTGTGGCTGCCGGGGACGATCAGCAGCGGACCGTTCGCCAGTTCCATGTCGTCCATCATCACGCCCACGGCCGCCAGGTCGTCGTTGGTGTGCGGGTAGAAGGCCCAGTCCTGGTGCCATTCCACCGCCGCGCCGAAGCCGGCGGATTTCATGTTCAGCTTCGCCGTGTCGAAGCGGATGTTCGGGCCCCAGAGGTCCTGCAGCACGGCGACGATCTTCGGGTGCCGCACCAGCGCCGCATAGGCCGGGTCGTGCAGATGCGGCGCCTTGATCCGACGGACCCGCGGCATCGCCGGGGTGTGGCTGTCCTCCAGATCGTAGATCGCGTCATGGGTGGTGACGCTGCGCGCGCGCGCGACGAAGCCGTCGGTCACCCGGCGCAGCTCCGCCACCTCCTGCGGCGAGAGCACGTCGGGCACGACGATGGCGCCGACGCGGTCGTATTCTTCCCGTTGCGCTTGCGTGAGCATGATGCGTTCCCTCTCAGCTTCGGTACCAGCGCTGCGCTGCCCGCTGGGCGGCCCGCGCGCTGTCGGCCGGCCGCTGTTCCCCGGTGACGACGCGGGCGAACATGTCGACCACCACCCAATTCTCCGCCACGGCACCCGCCGCGGCGTTGATCGGGCCACGATAGCCCTCGTAGAAGGGCGTATCCATGGCGCCGCGATAGGTCAGGATCTTCGGATCGGAGGCCCAGACGGCGCTCTCGGCATAGGCTTTCAGCGGCTGGGACCAGTAGCCGAGGCAGCCGGTCAGCCAGGGATCGTACTGCTCCGCCTCCATCATGAAGCGCAGGTATTCCTTCGCCGCCTGGGGGAAGCGGGTGTGGCGCGGCACCATGGCGTTCAGGGTCAGCGCCGTCTCCGGCGCCTTGCTGGCGGCGCCATGGGGCATCTCGGCATGCTCGGTATCGGCGGCGATGGCCAACTGTGCCGCATCACCCGAGGTCTTCAGCGAGAAATACACCGAGACGCCGTTCTGCGTGGCGCCGATCTCGCCAGCAATGTAGGCGCGGTTGTTGGAGGCGCCGTTCCACGCCATGGTCCCGGCGATCATCGTCTCCTGCATCGCCCTTGCGTAGTCCAGCGCCCGCAGCACCTCCGGCGTGTCCAGCGTGACCCTGCCCGCCTCATCGGTCAGCGCCGCGCCATGCGTCCACAGCAGCCAGTTCGCATAGCCCGGTGCATCCCCCGGCGCGTGGCTGAGGGCGAAGCCACAGGGATGGCCGATGCGCTTCAGCCCCTGGCACAGGCGGAGGAAATCGCCGAGGTCGTTCGGGATGTGCTCGAACCCCGCTTCCCGGATCCAGCTCCGACGGTAGACCAGAGGCCCGGTGGTGCCGCCCATCGGCAGGCCGAGCCAGGTGCGGCTGCCGCGGCGCTTGCCGTAGACCTCGGCCAGCTCGTACCAGCCGCCGTATTTCGCGCCCAGATACTCCGCGAGGTCGGTCACCTCCAGCAGCTTGTCGGCGTAGAGATGCGGATCGGCGCCGAAGCCGATGGCGACATCCGCCCCCTGCCCAGTGTTGAAGCCGACCGCGAGCTGCACCGGCATGTCCGGCCAGTTCACGTAATCCACCCGCACCTCGATGCCGGTGGTCTCGGTGAAGCGGCGGGTGTTGGCGTTGAAGATCGCCTCATCCGGGTCGATGTATTTCGCCGGCCGCAGCACCCGGAGCCGGGCGCCGCGTTCCGGCTGGAAGCCCGGCGCGGCCACATCCTCGCGGCCGATCGCCCGGCCCGGTGCGGCCGCGGCAAGCATTCCGACGCCGAGCGCCCCAGCGGCCAGGGCCTGGCGCCGTCCGATCAGCCGTTGCATGGTCGCCTCCATCCCCGCGGGTGTTTCCCCGCTGCGAGGAGCCTATCGACAGGCGGCGGGTGACGTCGAGTGCGATCGGTTGCCGGCCAGCGCGATGGCTGCCGCAGTCGCGACGGGCCGCACCCTATCGCCAGGGCCCTGTACCGCCCGATCTCCGGTATCATCATAAGTGTTGCCGCGATCTATACGAGGGCGACGACGACTGGGGGAAGGAGCTGGCGGCATGGAACGAACGGTGGAACTGGCGGTCGAGGCGCTGCCCGAACGGTTGGCGGCGACCCCTGGCCTTGCCCGCTGGGGCCATGCGCTGGATGCCGAATGGCTGCTGGAGGTGGGCAGCGAGGAATGGCTGCTGACCGTGCAGGACGGCCGGATCCTGGCGGTGCGGCGCGGTCCCTTCGTCATGCCGCGCTTCAGCCTCGCGCTGCGGATCGAGCCGCGCGCGCTGCAGCATTTCCTGCAGCCGGAACCCGCCGCGGGCTGGCACGACCTGCTGGCGCTGCGCCGGCTGGGGGCGCTGCGGGTGGAAGGCGACACGCATCTCTTCTTCGCGCATCTGCTGTGGTTCAAGGGCGTCTTCGCCCTGCTGCGGGAGGCCCCGCCGGCGCCCGCCGCCCCGCCGCGCCCACCCGCCTTCGGCACGGTGACGGAGGAGCCGATCCGCGGCCGCTACCTGCGCATGGACATCGATGGAAGGCCGCACCGCGTCTATGTGGAGGAAGCCGGCCCAGCGGGTGGCGGAGGCATTCCGCTGCTGCTGCTGCACACCGCCGGCAGCGACGGCCGCCAGTGGCGCGACCTGCTGAACGACCCGGACATCACCGCGCGCTTCCGCTGCATCGCCTTCGACATGCCCTGGCACGGCAAGTCCTCGCCCCCCGCCGGCTGGCAGGAGGAGCGCTACCAGCTCACCACCGCCGGCTACACCGGGCTGGTGATGACCATGGCGCGGGCGCTGGGGCTGGACCGGCCGATCGTCATGGGGTGCTCCATCGGGGGCCGCATCGTGCTCGATCTGGCGGCGGAGCATGCGGCGGCGCTGCGCGGTGTCATCGGCTTGCAGGGCAGCGCCTTCACCGGGCGCTACTACGATCTGTCGGTGCTGCACCACCCGCATATCCATGGCGGCGAGGTCTGCGGCGCGCTGGTCTCCGGCCTGATCGCGCCGACCGCGCCCGAGGCCGGAAAATGGGAGACGCTGTGGCACTACATGCAGGGCGGCCCAGGCGTATTCCGCGGCGACCTGCATTTCTACGCCGAGGAAGGCGATCTGCGGCCGAAGCTGGCGCGCATCGACACCACGCGCTGCCCGGTGACGCTGCTGACCGGCGAGTACGACTACTCCTGCCGGCCGGCTGACACGCTGGCGACCGCCGCGGCGATTCCCGGCGCCAAGACGGTGATCATGCAGGACCTCGGGCATTTCCCGATGAGCGAGGATTTCGCAAGGCTGAAGCCGCACCTGCTGCCGGCGCTGGAGGCGATGGCCGGGCTTACCACGCCGCCACGTGGCGCTGCCTGACCAGCGGCAGCACCATCCCGGGATCCTCCGCCCACCAGCGGCGCGACAGGATCTCCAACTCGCAGGGGCCGGCGTAGCCGGCCGCTTCGGCCATGGCGCGGATGGCAGGGATGTCAATCGCGCCGTCGCCCATCATGCCGCGGTCGAACACAAGGCCGGTGGTCGGCTGCAGCCAGTCGCAGACGTTGGAGGCGGCGGTGCGGCCGGCATCTCGATCAGCGCCACCATGACGATGCCACGCATCCTCCGTGGCCTTCAGATTGGATGCGCTGCTCAGGCCCGGCGGAAGGCAGCGCGCATCTCTTGAAACCCTGCCGCCCTGCCCATGACCGCCGGGTCCGGCAGGTATTCACCTGCTGGTGACGTGTGGTCGAAACCGCGTAGATTCCAGGCCACGCCGATACGAGAACACATCTGCATTGGCGCCACGGGAGGAAACAAAATATGACGATACAAAGAAGAACACTGTTCCAGGCAAGTGTCGCCGCGACGGCGGCGAGCCTGCCCTGGCATGCGGCACGCGCTCAGGCTGCCAATACGATCAAGATCGGCGTGCTGACCGATATGTCCGGCCCCTATCGCGATATCAACGGGCCGATTTCGGTGGCCTGCACCCGCCTGGCGGTCCAGGAATTCGCCGCCCGTGGCTTCGGGGTCGAGGTGCTGGTCGCCGACCACCAGAACCGCCCCGACGTCGCCATGAACATCACCCGGCAATGGTATGACCGTGACGGGGTGGATGCCGTGGTCAATGTCGCCGCCTCCTCGGTGGCGCTGGCGGTCGCCGAGCTGACGCGCGAGAAGGACAAGGTTGCGCTCGCCACCTCGCCGGCCACCTCGGACCTGACCGGCCGTGCCTGCACGGCGAATTCGCTGCACTGGGTCTACGACACCTATATGGCGGCGAAATCCACCGGCCAGGCGACGGTGAAATCCGGCGGCGACAGCTGGTTCTTCATCACCGCCGACTACGCCTTCGGCCATTCGCTGGAACGCGACACCACGAGCTTCGTGCAGGCCGCCGGAGGCCAAGTCCTCGGCGCGATCCGAACACCCTTTCCCGGCACGACGGACTTCTCCTCTTTCCTGCTGCAGGCCCAGGCCTCACGCGCCAAGGTCATCGGTCTCGCCAATGCCGGCACGGATACGGTGAACTGCATCAAGCAGGCGGCGGAATTCGGGCTGACCCGCCGGGGCGTGAAGATCGCCTCCCTGCTGATGTTCCTGCCGGATGTGCACGCGCTGGGCCTGCAGACGGCGCAGGGGCTGGTCTGCACCGAAACCTTCTACTGGGATCTGAATGACCGCACCCGCGCCTTTTCCCGGCGTGCCCAGGCCATGGTCGGGCAGGTGCCTCTGAGCATGATCCAGGCCGGCGAGTATTCAGCGGTGCTGCATTACCTCAAGGCCGTTGCCGATATGGGGGCCCCGGCCGCCAAGGCCAGCGGCGCGGCGACAGTCGCCCGGATGAAGGCGATGCCGACGGATGACGATGCCTTCGGCACCGGCACCATCCGCGCCGATGGCCGCAAAATGCACCCGGCGTATCTCTTCGAGGTGAAGAAGCCCGAGGAAAGCCGTGGGCCGTTCGACTATTACAAGCTGCTGCAGACCACGCCGCCGGAGGAGGCCTTTCGCCCGCTCAGCGACGGCGCCTGCCCGCTGACCCGAGCTTGACGGCGCGCGGCATCGGCGCGGCGGGCAGGCCCCGCCGCCCGCCGATGCACCCGGCCGGCGCGGCGGCTCAGTCGAAGGCGAGGTCGAAGCCCGGCAGGGCACCAAAGCGCACAGTCATCCTCTGGCCAGGGCGTGGCACCAGCAACCCGCTGGCGGTGCCGGTGCTGACCCATTCGCCGGCGCGGAGATGGGTGCCGGCGCGCGGCAGCCGGTTCGCCAGCCAGGTCAGCGCCCGCAGCGGATGGCCCATGACATCGGCACCGCTGCCGCGGCGGCGCACCACGCCATCCACCGCGACCTCCACCGGCATCGCGGCGAGGTCGGTATCGCGCGGGATCGCCGGGCCCAGCACGTAATGGCCATTGCCGCTGCCATCGGCGAGGATGGCGTCCGGCGGCGGCAGCGCGGCGGTGGGGAAGCGGCATTCCGCCAGCTCAACCCCGGCATGGATGGCATCGACCGCCGCCAGCACCTCCGCTTCGGTCCAAGGCGTCGCCCGCGGCGGCAGATCAGCGCCGAGGCGGCAGAAGAACTCCGCCTCGACGATCGGGTCGAGCAGCTCGGCATGGCGGAAGCGGGCCGGCGGCTGGCGCAGGAAGCGGGCGAAGCTGCGACCGAAGATCGGCTCTTCCATGCGCAGCCGGGCGCGCATGACATCGGTGGTGGCGGCGATCTTCCAGCCGAGCGGCGCCCAGCCGAGCTGCGCCGCGACTTCCAGCGCCACCGCATAGGCGGCATCGGCGTCCGCCGGCACCAGCGCGGGCGGCAGGGAGCCGACCTGCCGCCCATCACGCCGCGCCGCCGCCAGCAAGGTGAC
Source organism: Siccirubricoccus deserti (assembly GCF_014283215.1). GTDB lineage: Bacteria > Pseudomonadota > Alphaproteobacteria > Acetobacterales > Acetobacteraceae > Siccirubricoccus > Siccirubricoccus deserti. The sequence goes on along the minus strand of NZ_JACOMF010000002.1, from coordinate 49,266 downwards.
GAGGCTCATGCCAGCGCCCTCGCCAGCAGCGCCTCCGCCACCGGCTCATCCTCGGCGGCCAGCGGGTCGCGCGGCAGCACGCGGTGGCGGAGGACGAGGCCGGCGAGCGCCGCGCGCTCGGGATCGCCAAGCCGCGCCGCTTCCCAGGCGATCGTCGCGGCGCTGGTCACGTGGTACAGCGCGCTGGCCGCCTGGCGGGCCAGGGCGGCATTGCCCTGCGCCGCCTCCACCAGCGCCGCGGCGCGGTCGAACAGCGCCATCTCGCCACCCAGCGCTTCGACATGTGCCCGTAGCACTGGCAGCGAGCCCTCCCGCTGCGCCGCGCGCAGCACGTCCAGCGCGACGATGTTGCTGGTGCCCTCCCAGATGCTGCCGAGGTGGGCGTCGCGCAGCAACCGGGGATCGGCCCATTCCTCGATGTAGCCGCAGCCGCCGCGTATCTCCATGGCATCTCCGGTGACCTTGCGGGCGTCGCGGCAGGCGCGGAATTTCAGCAGCGGCGTCAGGATGCGCAGCAGCGCATAGGCGCCGGGCTCGCCGGCATCGCTGCGACGCATCGCCTCGGCGGCCTGGAACATCATGCTGCGCGCCTGCTCCATCGGCAGCACCAGCTTCAGCAGCTGGCGGCGCATCAGTGGCATCTCGACCAGGCGGCGGCCGAAGGCCATGCGGTGGCGGGCGATGAACACGGCCTCGGTCACCGCACGGCGCATCAGCCCGGCGGCGCGCATGCCATTCGACAGGCGGGAAGCATTGACCATATCCGCCATCTGCTTGAAGCCGGCCTCTGGCGCGCCAACCAGGAAGGCCGTCGCGCCCTCCAGCCGGATCTCACCGGAGGCCATGCTGCGGGTGCCGAGCTTGTCCTTCAGCCGGATGATCCGATACGCGTTGAGCGTGCCATCCGGCCGCTCCCGTGGCAGCAGGAAGAGCGAGACACCGCGCAGCCCGGGCGGCCCGCCCTGGCGCCGTGCCAGCACCAGCGCCATGCCGGCATCCGGGTTGCTGCAGAACCATTTGTCGCCGGTCAGCGCCCAGCTGCCGTCATCCTGCGGCACCGCCTGCACCGCGGTGGCGGCAATGTCGGAACCGGCGCCCTGCTCGGTCATGAACATGGCGCCCTGGCGCAGCGTGTCGAGGTCGGTGGCGGTCAGCGCCGGCAGGTAGCGCGCGACCAATGTCGGATCACCGAAGCGGCGCAGCGTCCGGGCCAGGCTGTCAGTCATCGACAGCGGGCAGCAGAGGCCGAATTCCGCCTGCACGAACAGATAGGTCAGCGCGTATTTCGCCGCTGGCAGCATCGGCGCCGGCCAGCCCAGCACGCCGCCGCGGTGCGACATGGCGGCCAGCCCGTATTCGGCGAAGGCAATGCGCTCCATCTCGCGATAGGCGGGGTGATAGTCGATGTGCTGCGCATCCTCGCCGCGGCGGGTGCGGTGGTGCAGCACCGGCGGGTTGCGGTCGGCCTCCGCCGCCAACGCATCCAGCCTCCCGCCGGCCAGCGCGCCCATGCGGTCGAGCCGCGGTGCAAGATGCGCGTGGAGATCGGCGGGCAGGTAGAGGCCGAGCAGCGGCGCCAGCCAGGGGTCGGCGCGGTAGAGATTCAGCCCCTGGCTGTCCGGCACGGCTTCGGCGCCGATGGGGGCGGGGAGCGGGTTGGGCAGCGTGTCCATCGGCGCAGCATGCAACCGCCGCGGGCCGCATGCTAGCGTCGCCGGACCGGGACACCGGACTGGGAGGAAAGCCAATGCACTCGACCCGACGCGCCCTGCTGGGCGCGGGCCTGCTTGCGCCGCTGGCGATGCCCGCGTTGGCGCAGCCCGTGGAACGCTACCCCGACCCGGCGGTGCAGGTGCTGGACCCGAGCTTCAACCGCTACCGCCTGGTGCTGGCGGGGCTCGAGCGGTTGTGGACCGGGGCGCGCTGGAGCGAGGGGCCGGCCTGGTTCGGCGACCAGCGCTGCCTCATCTGGTCCGACATCCCGAACAACCGCATGCTGCGCTGGAGCGAGAGCACCGGGCGGGTGGAGGTGTTCCGGCAGCCCTCGAACAACAGCAACGGCAATACCCGCGACCGCCAGGGCAGGCTGGTGACCTGCGAGCACCTCACCCGCCGCGTCACCCGCACCGAGCATGACGGGCGCATCACCGTCATCGCCGACCGCTTCGACGGCAAGCCGCTCAACAGCCCGAACGACGTGGTGGTGAGGAGCGACGACAGCATCTGGTTCACCGACCCGCCCTTCGGCGTGCTCGGCTTCTACGAGGGCGAGATGGCCCAGCCGGAGCTGCCGACCAACATCTACCGCGTCGATGGCCGCAGCGGGCAGATCACCGTGGCGACCGGCGACATCGGCAGGCCTAACGGCCTGGCCTTCAGCCCCGATGAATCGAAGCTCTACGTCGTCGAGGCGGCGGCGACGCCGCGGGTGATCCGGGTGTTCGACGTGGATGGCACCACCGGCCGCCTGGCGAACAACCGCGTCTTCCACCAGGCCAAGGAAGGCGAGACGCCGGACGGCTTCCGGGTGGATGTCGACGGCAATCTCTGGTGCGGCTGGGGCATGGGGCGGGAGAAGCTGGACGGCGTCCGCATCCTCAACAAGGATGGCGCGCCGATCGGCCATATCCGGTTGCCGGAACGCTGTGCCAACCTGGCCTTCGGCGGGCGTCACCGCAACCGGCTGTTCATGCCGGCGAGCAAGTCGCTCTATGCGATCTACGTGAATACCCAGGGCGTGGCCGGCGGCTGAGCCGGAGCGGTCTTGCGGCCATGCCGGCACCGGCGGCAGGATCGGTGCCGGCAGGCCTGGAAGGGTCGCAGCCCGGTTGGGGCCGCGATCCGCTTCGGCCTGTTGTGTTCAACGCGGATGCACGCCTTCCGGCGATCCGCTTCAGGGGGAATCGCCATGACCGAACGCTGGCAGCCAAGCGAACGCTATCCGGACCCGGCCATCGTCGCGCTCGATCCGTCGTTCAAGAAATACCATCTGGCGCTCTCGGCGGTGGAGCGGCTGTGGCATGGCTCGCGCTGGGGCGAGGGGCCGGTGTGGCTCGGCGACCTGCGCTGCCTGCTGTGGTCCGACATCCCGAACGACCGCGTGCTGAAATGGGACGAGACGACCGGCGCCGTCTCCGAATGGCGGAAGCCTTCCAACAACGCCAATGGCCATACCCGCGACCGCCAGGGGCGCATCATCGCCTGTGAGCATGCGGGCCGGCGCGTGGTGCGGTTCGAACATGACGGCAGCATCACCGTGCTGGCGGACAGCTACCAGGGCAAGCGGCTGAACAGCCCGAACGACGTGGTGGTGAAAAGCGACGGCAGCATCTGGTTCACCGACCCGCCCTTCGGCACCTACGCCTTCTACGAGGGCATCAAGACCACGGCGGAGCTGCCGCACACCAATGTCTACCGGATCGATGGCCAGAGCGGCGCGATCACCTGCGTCGCCGACGACGTGAACCACCCCAACGGGTTGGCCTTCAGCCCGGACGAAAGCATCCTCTACGTCATCGAGAGCCGCAGCGACCCGCGCAACATCCTGGCCTTCGACGTGGTTGGCGGGACGAAGCTGGCGAAGCGCCGGGTCTTCGTCGAATGCCGGCCGAACGAGACGCCGGACGGCTTCCGCGTCGATGTCGACGGCAACCTCTGGTGCGGCTGGGGCATGACGCCGGAACTGGATGGCGTGCGGGTCATCAACAGCAGCGGCGCCTATATCGGCCACATCCATTTGCCGGAGCGCTGCGCCAACCTCGCCTTCGGCGGCCGCAACCGCAACCGGCTGTTCATGTCCGCGGCGCAGTCGCTGTACGCGCTCTACGTCAATACACAGGGGGTCGCGGGGGGGTAGGGTCGCGCCCTTCCCCCGCTGGCCAGCCATCGCGCTCGGTCAGCATCCGCACCGGCACCTGCAGGCACAGGCTCTGTGCCGGCAGGACGTCGCGCCAGTCGGAGATCAGCTTGCGGTAGGCGAGGCCGACGCGGCGCGGCTTGCGGTCGAGGTCATAGAGGCCAAGCGGATTGGCCCGGCCGTTCCGATCGCGCAGTGCGGTGTCCCAATCCACCTGATCGACCAGGGAGTACCAGGTGAAGCCGACGATCGGCACGCCGTCGTTGCGCACCCGCAGCACATTGGCCCATTGCTTCCACAGCCAGCGCACCGCCTCGTCGCCATCCGGGCCTTCCTTCAGGTTGGTCTCGGTGTGCATCACCGGCAGGCGGTAGCGGTCGTAGTACTGCCGGGTGATGGTGGCGTAGCCGAACACCTCCCCCGCCCAACGGGTCTGGCCATCGGCCGAGACCAGGTGCTCATTGGTCACGTAGTAGTCGTTGCCCATGATGCACCAGCGCTTCAGCTGGTGGTCGAGGAAGAACTGGTACTCTTCCCGCGTCATGCCATTGTCGCGCAGGTAGTCGTACATCCCACTGTCGACGCGCCGGCCGTAATTGAGGTCGAGCGAGAGGAAGCGTTCGGCATTCTTCACCTCGGCTGGGCCGATGGCGCCTGGGCAGTCGGCGTGGAAGTATTCCGAGGATTCGCTCTGGATGAAGAGCGCGTCCGGCCGGACCTCGAGGATCGCCTTCATCGCCAGCACATTCGCCCGCACGACGTGCTTGAGCGCGGTGACAAAGCTGCGGTCGCTGCTGAGCTGCTCGTTCCACCAGCCGTACCGCGCGCTGAACACGGCGGTGATGAACATCTCGTTCACCGGCGTGTAGAGCTGAACCCAGGGATAGCGCCGCGCGAAGGCGCGGGCGTAGTCGGCGAAGAGCGCGGGGAAGTCCGGGTTCTGGAAGTCGCCGATCCAGTCCGGCACGCCGAAATGGCAAAGGTCGACGATCGGGATGATCTTCAGCCGGCAGAGCTCGGGGAAGACCTGATCGGCATACTCCCAGTCATACCGGCCGGGGCCGAGAAAGGTGCGGTGCAACGGCGGGCCGATGCGGAGGAAATTGCAGCCGGTCTCGGCGACCAGCGCCAGATCCTCCCGCCAACGGGCGTAGTGGTTGCACTCCTCCATCTGGTCGCGGCGGATGCGGCCGCCCTCGATCGTGGGATTGCTGTTCTCGATGCCCGTGGCGAACAGGAAATAGGTCATGACAGCGGCCGCAACGCGCAGCCGCCGCTTCCGTTCATCGCGGCGCAAGTTCCCCTGGCACCCGCACCGTCAGCGACAGCAGGCGGAAGGAGTGGGTCTTGCCGTGGCCGTCGAGGTTGAGGCTGCCGTTCACCCCACCTTCCAGCACGTCATCCACCACGAAATTGAAAGCATGCAGCAGCGGCAGCGCATAGCGGGTGCAGCGGGTGGCGCCGCGATGCGCGAACAGCGCCAGCACCCGCGCCTCCGTCACCTGCTCGGCCAGCAGCGGATAGAGCGCCGGGTCGTAGGGGATGAGGGACATGTTGCTGCGGTTGCCCTTGTCCCCGGCCCGGCTGTGCGCCACCGCATGCAGCGGCAATTCCACCGTCTCGCTCATGCCACCATCTCCGCCGCTGTCCGCACCTTCACCCCGGTCGGCACCCTCTCCCGCAGCACCAGGTAGCTGCGGGTCAGGATGCGCGGCGTCAGCCGCCAGCGGGCGCCGCCGGTGCCGGCGGTACCGCAGCACAGCAGCGCCAGCACCTCCCGCGCCGCCTGGTCCACCGCATCGCGGTCGGCGCCCTCCACCGCCAGGCGGATGCGCACCTCCGGCGGCTCCGGCCCGTTGTAGCCGCGCCACAGGGCGCCATCGTCGCTGTCGAGCACGCTGGCGATGCCAATGAGGTCGACACGCGGCCGCACCGGCAGCGCGCGCAGCTTCAGCCGTTGCAGCAGCACATCGGCGGTGGCCCTGGCCCGTGCCAGGGCATTGGGGCCGGCGACCGAGACCTCACCCTCACCCAGCCAGGTACCCTCGAAGCAGGCTGTCACCTTCAGCGTCTCCGGGCGCGGATGGCCCGCCAGGCCGCGCACCACGACCCGGTCCTTGCCCACCTGCTCCACCGTGCAGCCGCTGATGTCGAGCACCACATCGGGGGTGATGTAGCGCGCGGGGTCGTGCAGTTCGTAGAGCAGCTGCTCCTTCACCGTGCGCAGGTCGACGATGCCGCCGGTGTCCTCGGGCTTGGTGATGATGAGGCCGCCTTCGGCCGTCACCTCGGCGATGGGGAAGCCGATGTTGGCGGGGTCCGGGATGTCCTTGAAGCCGGGGTCCCAGAAAACGCCGCCGGTGACCTGGCTGCCGCATTCCAGCAGGTGCCCGCAGGCCGCACCCACCGCCAGACGCTGCCAATCGTCGAAGGCCCAGCCGAAATGGTGCACCAGCGGCGCGATGGCCAGCGCGGGGTCGGAAGTGCGGCCGGCAACCACCACATCGGCGCCCTGGCGCAGCGCATCCACCAGCGGCTCGGCGCCGATATAGGCGTTGGCGGCGACGAGGCGAGCGGATTTCGTGTCGATGCTGTCATCCGCCTCATGCACCGGCAACTGGTCCAGGGCGATGCTGGTGCTGACGTCATCGCCCGAGATGGTGGCGATCTTCAGCTCGGGCAGGCCGAGCCGCAGCGCCAGCCGGGCCACCAGCCGCGCCGCCGCCGGCGGATTGGCGGCGCCGAAATTGCCGAGGATCGGGATACGATGGCGGAAGCAATCCGCCAGGATCGGCTCCAGCAGCCGCTCCAGCATCGGCTCATAGCCCAGTTCCGGGTCGCGCCGGCGCTCGAGCTGGGCCAGCGCCACGGTGCGCTCGCCGAGGGTCTCGAAGAACAGCGCGGCGGGCAGGCCGCGCGCGACCAGGCTGCGCACCACTGGAATCGGCGCATCCACCCGGTCGCCGGAAAACCCGCCGCCATTGCCGACGAGAAAGCTCATGTCATTCCCTCCGCGGCGCGCCGTGAGGCCCCGAGCAGCGCCGCATCCGCATCATCGAAGCCGATCAGGCCTAGGGCAAGCGGCGCCGAAGGCCGGATCACCCGCCGCTCCGGGTGCGCCGCACCGCATCCAGCCAGCCGGCATGGCGCCGCGCCGCCTCCTCCCGCGCCATCTGCGGCAGGAAGCGGCGTTCGAGGCGCCAGTGCGTCGCGCCGAAGGCCCGCGGGACATCGCCCGCGCCGCCCGGCGGCGGGAAGATCCCGGCCTGCAACCCGGCCAGCCAGGCGGCGCCGAGCGCGGTCGTCTCCATCACCGTTGGCCGGTCCACCGGCGCACCGAGCACATCGGCGAGGAACTGCATCGTCCAATCGCTGGCGACCATGCCGCCATCGACCCGCAGCACCATGGTGTCGCCGGTGCCCGAAGCCGCCACACCAACCTCGCCGGCGATATCGGCTGCCATGGCATCCAGCAGGTCACGGGTCTGGAAAGCGACGCTTTCCAGCGCCGCGCGGGCCAGCTCCGCCCTGCCGGTGTTGCGGGTCAGGCCGAAGATCGCGCCGCGCGCCTCGGCATCCCACCAGGGTGCGCCGAGGCCGACGAAGCCCGGCACCAGATATACTGCCTGCGCCGGGTCGGCCTGCTGCGCCAGCATCCCGGTCTCGGCCGCCGTGCCGATCAGGCCGAGCCCGTCGCGCAGCCATTGCACCGTGGCGCCGGCAACGAAGATCGCCCCTTCCAGCGCATAGGTTCGTGCGCCGCCGAGCTGCCAGGCGATGGTGGTCAGCAGCCGGTGGCGGGAGAAGACCGGCGTCGCCCCGGTGTTCAGCAGGGCGAAGCAGCCGGTGCCATAGGTGGATTTCAGCATGCCCGGGGCGAAGCAGGCCTGGCCCATGGTCGCCGCCTGCTGGTCGCCGGCGATACCACGGATCGGCACCGGGGCGCCGAGGATCTCCGGGGTGGTGGTGCCGAATTCGGCGGCGCAGTCGCGCACCTCCGGCAGGATGGCACGGGGGATGCCGAACAGGCGGAGCAGGTCGTCGTCCCATGCGCCGCGGGTGATGTCGAACAGCAGGGTGCGGGCGGCGTTGGTCGCATCCGTCGCATGCACCCGCCCGCCGGTCAGCCGCCAGAGCAGGAAGCTGTCCACGGTGCCGAAGGCCAGCTCCCCGCGCTCCGCCTGGGCGCGGGCGCCGGACACATGGTCCAGCAGCCAGGCCAGCTTGGTGGCGGAGAAATAGGGGTCGGCCAGCAGCCCGGTGCGGCGGGTGATCAGCGCTTCCTGCCCTGATTCGCGCAGCGCGGCACAGGCGGCGGTAGTGCGGCGATCCTGCCAGACGATGGCGCGGTGCACCGGGCGGCCGCTGGCGCGTTCCCACAGCACCACCGTCTCCCGCTGGTTGGTGATGCCGATGCCGGCGAGGTCCCGCGCCGCCGCGCCGCCCTGGGCCAGCGCCGCGCGCAGGGTGGCAAGCGCGCCCTGCCAGATATCCTCCGGCTCATGCTCCACCCAGCCGGGGGCGGGGAAATGCTGCGGCAGCTCCTGGCTGGCGGTGGCACGCGGCGCCAGCGCCGGTCCGAACAGGATGGCGCGGGTCGAGGTGGTGCCCTGGTCGAGGGCGAGCAGCAGCGGTTCCATGCCGGGAGCCTAACCCCTCGACAAGTCCGGCGGCGAGGGCTTGCACGGTCCCACCCCGCAGGAGCGCCGCAGGCCCCTCCTCGACTGCATCGCCGAACTCAGCGCTGAGATGACCGCCTGGCGGCAGCATCCGCGCGAGGACACGATTCTGCGCAGCCGGCCGCCGATCATGGGTGCCGGGGATTTCTCCTTTATGCTGCCGCAACACCCCGGCTGCTTCGCGAAGATCGGCCAGAAGGACGCCGGCAAGGGCGAGGTGCCGCTGCACCCTCCCCTGCGATTTCAATGACGACGCCCTGCCGGTCGGCGCCAGCTCCTTCACCACCTTGGTGGAACAGGAGCTTCCGCGCGGCTGAATGCGGTCAGCGGCGCCGGCGCCGACGTGCGGCCGGCACCGCCACCGCGCCGTATTGCCGGAGGCCGAGTGCCGCGGCGGCGCAAAGACCCGTCGCCAACAGCCATGGAATCATGCCGCCGCCCATTGCCGTCTCCCGCACCGCTGACTTGCATCCGGAAGACGCCGTGTGCCCGGCGCGGTTCCGCCGCTGCCGCTTGCCGTTACGCGCGCAGCAGCGCCGCGGCAGCCAGCAGCAGCTTCTCGTAGCGTGCCCGTGCCTCCGCCACCTGCTCCGGCGTCCATTGCCAGAAGCCTTCGCCGGTCTTGGCGCCCAGCTTGCCGGCTTCGACCAGCGCCGCCAGCGCCGGGCTCGGCGTCGTACGGTTGGTGAGGGAGGGATAGATCGTCGCCGCGGCGGCCAGCTGCGTCTCCAGCCCCGCCAGCTCCTTCTGCAGAATCGGCCCTGCGCCCAGGATGCGCATGCCGAAGGTGAAGCGCACCGCCTTGTCGACATCCTCGGGGCTCGCCAGCCCCTCGTCGATGGCGTTGAACGCCTCCCGCACCATGGCGTGCTGGATGCGATTGGCGAGGAAGCCCGGCACGTCCCGCGCCACCCGGATGGCGACCCGGCCGAGGCTTTCCATGATCTCCGCCAGCCGTTCGCAGACCGCCGGGTCGGTGTGCTCGCCGCGCACCACCTCGACGCCGGGGACCAGATGCGCCGGCAGGAAGAAATGCAGGTTCGCCATGCGGGACCGCGTGGCGCAGCCCTCGCTGATGTCGGTGATGCGGAAGCCGGAGGCGTTGCTGGCCACCGGCACCTCCGGCGGCACGAGGCGATCGAGTTCGGCGAAGACCGCCCGCTTGAGGTCGAGCTGCTCCGGCACCGCCTCTACCACCACCGCCACATCGGAGAAGCCGACATCCCCAAGGCTCTCGACCAGCGCCAGCCCGGACTGCCGCGCCGGCTCGGCACCAAGCTGGGAGAGCGAAAGGGCGACGCGGTCGAAGCGCGCCGGCCAGGCCGCCCGCGCCGGCTCCACTGCCGTCACCCGCCAGCCGCCGGCCAGGAAGATGGCGGCGATGTCGCAGCCCATGAGGCCGAAGCCGATGATCGCAGCATGCGGCTGCGGTGTGGTCGCCATGCGTCTCTATCTCCCGTGCAAAGGGGAGAGAGTTTACGCTGCCGACGTCCTTCCGGCCACGAGGCTCGCCCGACCCGCTTCGCGCACCGCCGCCGCGGCATCGTCGTAGAGGAAGGGCAGGGTGGCATAGCGAATGCCGCGCGTCACCGGCGTTGCCTCATGTAGCAGGGAGCAGGAGAAGACCACCGCGCCGCCCACCGGCGGCCGGTAGCGGCGCGGGCCGAATTCCGGGAACCACAGCTCGCCGCCCTCGAAGTCATCGTTGAGGTTGATGGTGACGGCGAAGCGGCGGTGCGCGGTGCCGGAAGTGGTGTTGTCGCGGTGGGCGCGAAAATGCCCGCCCTCGTTGGCATCGTAGCAGGCGACGATATAGCGCTCGATCCGGGTCGGGTTGAACTGGAAGGCCTTACGCATTTCCGGCGCCAGCCGGCGCACGATGCGGCTGCGCAGCGCCGCCTGCAACGTCTCGTCGGTGATCTCGCAATCGCGGCGGCGCTTGGCGAAGGGGTCGTGGACACCGATGGTCTTGCCATCGCGCTCCACCATGAAGCCGCTCTCGGTGCCACCCTTGGCCTCGTAGGTTGCGACCAGCCGGGCGCAGAGCTCCGGCTCCAGCACTCGCGGCAGCAGCAGCACCGGGGCGGGGGTTTCCTGCCCGGCATGCAGCCCGGGCGGCGGCAGGTCGCGTAGCCGGGCGAGCAGCGCCGGCAGCTGGTCCAGCCCGGCCACCTCCATCACCCGCAGCAGCGGGTCCAGCAGTATCACCTGCGGCAGGTAGCGCACGCCCCGCGCCTCCGCCTCCGGCATTGCCGCGCCATACCGCCGGCTGACCGCCAGGTCGCGGTCGAGCAGCACGCGCAGGCCCGGCCTCGCATCCTGGATCGTGTCGGCGGGGTCGGCGCTGACGGCGAAGGCGGTCGCGTGCTCATCGTCCAGCAGCCCCTCGGCCTGCGCTGCCTGCAACGCCGCGGCGGCAGCGGCCGAGGCGGAGTTGCTGGCCGGGCCGAGGAAGACCAGCAGCACGTACCGCCCCGCGGTCGAGGCGAAATTGTAGCGCGGGTTACCAGCCACGGCGGCATGGAACCAGGGCGCCGGATCGCCCGGCAGCAGGCGTGGCGGCTTTCGAGGGGCATCGGACATGGTTTAGGTCCTGTAACTGCGGCACATCGTTCTTATGTACTATTGGTTTTCATTTCCACGACGCAGACCATACGGAGGGGCGAACCGACGCAGCTGTGATCAGCCCATAGGCGGAGATGCCGAGGGCGACGGCCAGGAATTGCCCCTCCAGCCCCCAGCCGAGCCCGTCCGACAGCAGCCAGCCACCGCCAACCGCGATGGTGATTCGGGCGCAGGCTGCCACCGCCGGCCAGCGCATCCGGCCGGCGCCCATGGAGGCGAAGTACAGCGCCATGCCGATACCGAACCCCGGCAGGGCCGGGCCGATGATGGCGATCGCCCGCGTAGCGATGCCGGCGACTGCGGGGTCGCTGGCAAAGACCGCAGCGGTGGCCGCCGGGAAGACCGAGACGACCAGCCCGACACTGGTGGTGACCCCCAGTGCCAGCAGCCCGCCGGTCCAGGCGATGCGGCGCGCCGTGCCCCAATCCCCGGCCCCGACCGCCCGGCCGACCAGTGCGGTCAGCGCCGAGCCGACGCCGAAGGCCAGCGGCACCATCAGGAATTCCAGCCGCGCCGAGACGCCATAGGCGGCGACCGCCGCGGCGCCATGCCGGGCGATGGCGGCGGTGACCAGGATGGTGGTGAGGTTGGCGATGGTCGCCATGACACAGGCGATCAGCCCGACCGAGAGGATCCGCCGGAACAGCGCCGCCTGCAGCCGCACCCGGAGGGTCGGCACGAAGCCGGCGCCGCCGCGCAGCACCACCACCGCCATGCCGACGGTCGCCGCCGTCATCATCACGGCGAAGGCGATGCCGGCGCCGGCCAGGCCGAGGCCGGCCGGCTCCATCAGCGCCCAGGCCAGCGGCGGATAGCCGATCCAGGCCAGCAGCAGCACGCGCGACGCCAGCGCATGCCGCCCACCGCCGCGCAGCACGGAGGCGAGGGTGTTCGCCAGCCAGGCCGGGATCGCCCCGGCGCCGAACAGCCAGGCGCAATAGGCCGCCGCCCCCGCCGCCGCATCCGGCCCGCCGATCAGCCCGAGGATAGCGTGCGGAAACCCGGCCAGCACCACGCTGAACACCAGCCCGAAGCCGAGGGCGATGACCACCGCATGCAGCACCAGCGCCGAGGCTTCCTCTCGCCTGCCGGCGCCCAGCGCCCTGGCGATGGCCGAGACCACCCCGCCGCCCATGGCGCCGGTCGACATCTGCTGCAGCAGCAGGGCAAAGGGCAGCACCACCGCCCAGCCGGCCAGGGCGGCGGTGCCCTGGCGGGCGGCCAGCACCGGCTCCACCAGTTGGCAGAGCGACTGTATCACCGCGACAAGGGTGGTCGGCGCCGCCAGCGCCAGAACCCGGCGCAGCAGCACGCCCCAGCCGGTGGGGGCGGCGATCGCCCCAGGGGCCGCCCCGGGAGCGGCGAGGCTATCGACCACGGTCGGTCTCCCCGAAGCGGGCACGGAGGGCCTCGCCGGCGCCGGGGCCGGGCAACACCCGCACCTCCTCGGGCCGAAGCGGGGTGCCGGCGGCGGAGAGCACCGGCCGGGCCACCACGGGCTGGCCGGTGGCGGATTCCTCCAGTACCACCGGCGGGCCCTCCGGCCCGGTCATCCAGCGGTCGGCCCAGGCCTTCAGCGCCAGATAGGCGGGGAAGAAGTCGCGGCCCTTCTCGGTCAGGCGGTATTCGTGGCGGGCGCCGTCGGAGAGCGGAACGCGCTCCAGCAACCCATGGCCGGTCAGGTCGCGCAGCCGGGCCGAGAGGATGTTGGGGGCAATGCCGAGGTTGCGCTCGAACTCGTCGAAGCGGGTCGTGCCATAGAAGCACTCCCGCAGCACCAGCATGGCCCAGCGCTCGCCGAGCACGGCCATGGAGCGAGCAACGGGGCAGCGCATGCGGGTGAAGTCGATCCGGCCCATGGGGTCTTCCTGGCACAGCTTGCGATATGCAAGCATTCCAGCTTGCGTTGTGCAAGCATTCCGCAAGGGGCCAGCGGCCGGCCCGGCGCCGGATTTACCGTCCGGCCGGTTCCGGCCAGCCCCGATCCGGTCTAGACCCCTGGGACATGCGGCGCCTGGCGCTTGAAAACCCAGGGCGCAGGTGCATCTGCACGATCGGTGCCCGAGGGCAGAGGAGCAGGAATGCAGCGGGTTGCGGTGGTGCTCTTCAACCTCGGCGGGCCAGACCGGGCCGAAAGCATTCGCCCCTTCCTGGAAAATCTCTTCACCGACCCTGCCATCCTGCGCGTGCCGGGCTTCATCCGGTCCTGGCTCGGCCGCTTCATCGCCCGCCGGCGCACACCGACCGCCACCGAGAACTACGCCGTGCTCGGCGGCCGCTCCCCGCTGCTGGAACTGACCCAGGCGCAGGCGGCGGCACTGCAGGCGGCGCTGGCCGGCGCCGATGCCGAATACCGCTGCTTCATCGCCATGCGCTACTGGCACCCGATGAGCGACGCCACGGCGCGGGAGGTCGCGGCCTGGGCACCGGATTCGGTGCTGCTGCTGCCGCTCTACCCGCAGTACTCCACCACCACCACCGGCAGCAGCATCGCCGCCTGGACGGCGGCCGCACAGCGGGCCGGGCTGGCGGTACCGACCACCACCCTCTGCTGCTACCACTCCGACCCGGGCTTCGCCGAGGCGACTGCGGCCCTGCTGCGCACCGCCCATGCCGAGGCGCGGGCGAAGCTGCCGGCGGCGGTGCCGCTGCGCATCCTGTTCTCTGCCCACGGCCTGCCTGAGACCTTCGTCCGCCAGGGCGACCCCTATCAGTGGCAGGTGGAGAGAACCGTGGCCGCGGTGATGGCGCGGCTCGGCGAGCTGGACCACGCCATCTGCTACCAGTCCCGCGTCACTCCGCAGAAATGGCTCGGCCCAAGCATCGAGCAGGAGCTGAAGCGCGCCGCCGCGGACAAGGCGGCGGTGCTGGTCTGCCCCATCGCCTTTGTCTCCGAGCATTCCGAGACACTGGTGGAGCTGGACGTGGAATACCGGGCGGAGGCCGAGAAGCTGGGCGTGCCAGCCTATTTCCGGGTGCCGGCGCTGAACAGCGATGCCGGCTTCATCGCCGCGCTGCGCGATCTGGTGCTGCAGGCGCGGTCCGGCGGCCGGGCGCTGCGCAGCTTCGCCGGCGCCCGGCAATGCCCGAAACCCTTCGGCGGCTGTCCGCACGGCAAGCTACGGGCCGGGGCGAAGGAGCCGGCGTGACCCTTCCCAAAGCCGTGCTGTTCGACTGCGACGGCGTGCTGGCCGACAGCGAGGGCCTCGCCAGCCGCGTCGTCGCCGAGGAATTGACCGTGCGCGGCTGGCGCATCTCCTCGGCGGAATGCCAGGAGCTGTTCCTCGGCATGTCGATCACCACCATGCTGCCGGTGATCGAGGCCCGGGTCGGGCCGCTGCCGGCGGGCTGGGTCCGCGACGTCGCCGACCGCATCGGCCGGATGGTCGAGGAGATGCTGGAGCCGATCCCCGGCGCGCCGGCGGCGCTGGCGGCGGTGGTGGCCGCCGGGGTGCCGGTGGCGGTCGCCTCCAACTCCACCGCGGCGGAGCTGCGGGTGAAGCTGGCCCGGCTGGGAATGACCGCGATCTTCGGCCCACGGGTCTTCAGCTTCGAGGATGTGGCACGGCCGAAGCCGGCGCCCGACATCTATCTGGCCGCCGCCGCCGCCTGCGGCGCCGCCCCGGGCGATTGCGTGGTGGTGGAGGATAGCCTGCTCGGCGCCCGCGCTGGCATCGCCGCCGGCTGCCGGGTGCTGGGCTTCGCGCGGGAGACGGATGCGCGGGTGCTGGCGGCAGTCGGCGCCCGGACCTTCACGCGGATGGCGGAATTGCCCGGGCTGCTGGGGCTGAGGGAGGACAAGGCATGAGGGCTTGGCGCGGGCTTGGGCTGGCGGGTGCGCTGCTGCTGCTGGCGGCGGCCGGCGAGCCCCCGGCGGCGGAGCGCGTGGTGCCTGGTGGCAGATCCGGCTGGGCGACGGATGGCGCCGGCGGCTGCTGGGTCTGGGTCGGCGGGATCGAGGCCGGCGCCTCGGAGGTCACCGCCCGCTGGTCCGGCACCTGTCCGGAAGGCCCGGCCGAGGGCACCGGCCGCTCCGACATTCGCTGGCGGGTCGGCGGCAAGGATCGGTCGATGGAATACGAAGGCACGCTGATTCGCGGCAAGGCGGAAGGCCCGGGCCGGCTGACCACGCGGGAGGCCGGCCAGGTCATCGCCATCGAGGAGGGCGAGTACCGCAACGACCACCTGGCCAAGGGGCGGCTGGAGATGAGCCGGATCGGCTTGGTGTACGAAGGCGGAATGCGGGCCGGCCAGCCGCAGGGCCAGGGCAGGCTGACCCTGCGCGGCCAGGTGTTCGAAGGCGAATGGCAGAACGGCTGCCTGGAGCTGCAGGGCCGCTGGATCGCCTTCACCCGCCCGGCCAGCAGCTGCCAGGGCGAGGATACGTGACGCTGGATGCCCTGGCGCCCGCCTACCCCTGGGTAAAGGCGCTGCACCTGATCTCGGTCATCGCCTGGATGGCCGGGATGCTTTACCTGCCCCGGCTGTTCGTGAACCACTACCGCGCCCCGGCCGGCTCCCCCCAGGCGGAGATGCTGCAGGGGATGGAGCGGCGGCTGCTGCGGGCTATCATGAACCCGGCGATGATCCTGGTCTGGCTGCTGGGCATCACCCTGGTGCTGACCCCGGGTGTGGTCGATTGGCGGGCCGGCTGGTGGCACACCAAGCTGCTCAGCGTGGTGGCAATGACCGGCGTGCACCACCATCTGAGCGCGAGCCGCAAGGCGCTGGCGCAGGAGGACCGGCGGCATTCCGAGCGTTACTGGCGGGCGATGAACGAGGTGCCGACCCTGCTGATGATCGTGATCGTCATCATGGTGATCGTGAAGCCGTTCTGACAGCGGGGCCTGGCCCCTCTTCAGAAAATCATTGACTCCGCCCCCGCGGATAGCCAGTTGACGATTGGCGGGGCGATCCCTAGGGTCGCAACGCTTCCTGGGCCAGCCGGCGTCACGCACCGCGCGATCCCTACCTCCCTCCTCCTCCTCGGGACATTCGCCGGCCGAAGGCCCCGACCCTCTCCGAATGATTCGGATGGCGGTCGTGTTCTCGGCACCGGCGGACCGGCCGGGGTCATCCCGCGGCCTGCCGCGCGGCCCCCGGCTTCACTGGCCCGGTTTCACTTGGGACGGTCCCGTCCCCTCGCATCCGGACGCACTGCGCCATGCATCTTTCCGAACTCAAGGCCAAGACCCCCGCGGACCTGCTCTCCTTCGCCGAGGAGTTGCAGATCGAGAACGCGTCCTCGCTGCGCAAGCAGGACATGATGTTCGCGATCCTGAAACAGCTCGCCGACAACGACCAGGCGATCTACGGCGAGGGCACGCTCGAGATCCTCTCGGACGGCTTTGGCTTCCTGCGCAGCCCGCAGGCGAACTTCCTGCCCGG
The DNA here is from genome assembly GCF_014283215.1 of Siccirubricoccus deserti. Lineage (GTDB taxonomy): Bacteria > Pseudomonadota > Alphaproteobacteria > Acetobacterales > Acetobacteraceae > Siccirubricoccus > Siccirubricoccus deserti. Next base: position 32,718 of record NZ_JACOMF010000002.1, on the reverse strand, counting down.
GCCCGACGACATCTACATCAGCCCCGCCCAGGTGCGGCGGTTCGGCCTGCGCACCGGCGATACGGTCGAGGGCCAGATCCGCGCGCCGAAGGATGGCGAGCGCTACTTCGCGCTGCTGAAGGTCAACGCCATCAACTTCGAGCCGCCGGAGGCGCTGCGCCACCGGATCAACTTCGACAACCTCACCCCGCTCTATCCCAACCGCCGCCTGCACATGGAAAACGCCGAGGCGGAGGCGGTCGGCAAGGGGCCAACCAAGGACTACACCCACCGGGTCATCGACCTGATCGCGCCGATCGGCATGGGCCAGCGGGCGCTGATCGTGGCGCCGCCGCGCACCGGCAAGACGGTGATGCTGCAGAACATCGCCAAGTCGATCACCGCCAACCACCCCGATGTCTTCCTGATGGTGCTGCTGATCGACGAACGGCCCGAGGAAGTCACCGACATGGCCCGCACCGTGCGCGGCGAGGTGGTGGCCTCCACCTTCGACGAGCCGGCGACGCGGCACGTGCAGGTGACGGAGATGGTGCTGGAGAAGGCCAAGCGCCTGGTCGAGCACAAGCGCGACGTGGTGATCCTGCTGGATTCCATCACCCGGCTCGGCCGCGCCTACAACAGCGTGGTGCCGAGCAGCGGCAAGGTGCTGACCGGCGGCGTGGACGCCAACGCCCTGCAGCGGCCGAAGCGCTTCTTCGGCGCGGCGCGCAATATCGAGGAAGGCGGCTCCCTGACCATCATCGCGACCGCGCTGATCGACACCGGATCGCGCATGGACGAGGTGATCTTCGAGGAGTTCAAGGGCACGGGTAACTCCGAGGTCATCCTTGACCGCAAGCTGTCCGACAAGCGCACCTTCCCGGCGATCGACATCACCAAGAGCGGCACCCGCAAGGAAGAGCTGCTGGTGGATCGGCCGACCCTGGCGAAGATGTGGGTGCTGCGGCGGATCCTGAACCCGATGGGCACGCAGGATGCGATGGAATTCCTGCTGGACAAGCTGAAGTACAGCAAGACCAACCAGGATTTCTTCGACGCGATGAATACCTGATATCAGCGGCCCTGAACCTTGCCAGGTTCAGGGCCGCCTCAAAGCCGGGCGGCCCGCATCCGTGAGCCTTGGCTTCGCACCACCGGGTGCGGCGCGCAGAAATACGCTCGAGTGGGTCATGGAACCGGCTGGTTGACTTAAGGCTCGCCCGGAAGCGATCAGATCTGCACCGGCCGCGTCACCCTGTCGCCGCCGCCCGCAGCCCCTCTCTCAACAACCGCTGGTCGGCCGGGCAAACCCGCGCCAACCGCTGGTACTCCGCCGCGGTGTCGATGCCCCGGTGCCCTGCCTCCCGGGCTTTTCGCATGCCGGCCAGCGAAGGCTCCAGCGCCCGCCGCAGCCCCTGCTGCAGCGATGCCATCGCCTCCTCCAGCGTCGCCCCGCGGCCCTCCGCCCGCGCCGCCCAGGCCTCGGCCGCGCCGCGCGCCCGCTCCGCCGCCGCCCGCAGGGTCCGCCGGTTCACCGCCACATGCCTTCGCTCATGCGCCAGCACCTCGCGGTACAGGCAGCTGCCCTCCGGCAGCTCGCGGGCGATGCGCAGCAGGTGCTCGGTCTGCACCAGGGTCAGCGTCACTCGCGCCGGCACCGCGCAGACCCCGCCGGCGGTGTTGCGGTAGCGCGTCTCGATCTCGCTCTGCCACTCGACGCGGGAGGTGGTTAGGCCAAGGTGGTGCAGCGTCTCGCTACGTGGCTGGCCGGTCTCGCCATGCAGCGCGTCGATCCCCAGCTCATGGCCCACCACAGGCTCCGGGTCCACCACGGAAAGCCGCAGGCGCGGCTCCGCCGACGGGCAGCCGCCATGCGCCCGGGCAGCTCCTGCCAGCCCCAGCGCCAGCAGCGCCGCGCCGGCCGCGGTGGCGGCGCGGCCTAGAGCCATCCCTTCCGCTTGAAATAGAAGATCGGCAGCACCGCCGAGACCACCATCACCCCCAGCGCCATCGGGTAGCCGAACTCCCACTGCAACTCAGGCATCACCCGGAAATTCATCCCGTAGATGCTGGCGACCAGGGTCGGCGGCATCAGCGCCACGCTGGCCACGGTGAAGGTCTTGATGATCGCGTTCTGCTCGACGTTGATGATGCCGAGCACCGCATCCAGCAGGAAATTCGCCTTGCTGTTCAGGAAGTTCGCGTGCTCCACCAGCGACCGCACGTCGCGCACCAGCGACTTGATCAGCGCCTGGTTCTCCCGCCGCACCGCCGTCGCCTTCTCGGCGCCGACGAAGGTCAGGATACGCGACAGGCCGAGCAGCGTCTCATTCGCCCGCGTCGTCACCTCCCCGACCTGGCCGAGGGTGATCAGCGCGCCCTTCAGGTCGGCGTCCTTGGTGGTTGCCTTCACCTTGGCGCGGGCGGTGCGGAAGGCGGCCTGGCTGGCGCGGTCCATGTCGGCCCCGACGCGCTCAAGGATGTCGGCCAGCCGGTCCACCACCTGCTCGAACAGGTGCAGCATCACCCCATCGGCGGTGCCCAGCAGCATCGCCGGCGTGCGCTGGCAGCGGGCGCTGAACACCGCGAAGGCCTTGGGCGTGGCGTAGCGAACCGTCACCAGCTGGCTGTTGCCGAGCACGAAGGTGATGGCGGTGGAGCCCAGCTCTCCCCCATCCACGCCGTAGAGGAAGGGCGCGGTCAGGAACAGCGTATCGTCTTCCTTGTAGAGGCGGGAGGAGCTTTCGATCTCCTGCATCTCTTCCCGGGTCGGGATCTCGAGCCGGAGCGCGTTCTGGACCTGCTGCTCCTCCTCCGGGGTCGGGGTCAGCAGGTCGATCCAGACGGCGCGGCGCAGCGCCTCGGTATCCTGCGCACCTTCCCGCACCACGAGGTGGCCGGTCTCGATGGTGTAGGTCGTGAGCATGCACGTCTCCCGGCCGGACGGCGTGTCCGGCTTCTAACCTGCGATCGCCCCAGGTGGAAACACCCGAGGCATGAATCGGCGGCCACGCAACGTCAGGAAATGTTTTGCCCGCGCCATCGCGTCCCAGGGGCCACAGCCCTGCCGGATCGACAGGATGGATGCCGCGATGCGCGTGGCGCGGTGCGATGCCCGGGCCGCTACCGCGGCAGCCCGAACCGTGCCGCGACCTCCGGGAACGCCGCCGCCTCGGGGTGCCGGCCGGCCGGGCGCGTGCCATCCGCCGGCCGGACCAGCTGGCAGGTCAGCAGCCCGGCCTCGCGCGCCGCATCCAGCTCCTCCGCCACATCCGAGAGGAAGAGGATCTCGCCCGGGGGCTGCTGCAGCGCCGCGGCGATGGCCGCGTAGCTGGCCGCCTCCCGCTTGGCGCCGATGCGGGTGTCGAAAAAGCCGGCGAGCAGCGGGGTCAGGTCTCCGGCTTCGGAATGGCCGAACAGGTCACGCTGTGCCTCAACCGAGCCGGAGGAATAGATCGCCAGCCGCACCCCGCCGGCCGCCCAGGCCCGCAGGCAGGCCGCCACATCGGGCCAGAGATGCCCCTTCAGCCTGCCGTCGGCGTAGCCCTGGTGCCAGATCAGCCCCTGCAACGCCTTCAGCGGCGTCACCTTGGCATCCGCCGCCATCCAGCCACGGAGCGTCTCCGCCGGCGACTCGGCCGGCGCGGCACGCTGCACCTCGGCGAGGATCTCCCGCACCGCCGGCGCGTCGCCATGCGTCGCCAGGAAGCCGTCCAGCGCCTCGGCGGCGAAGGGAAAGAGCCGGTCCTTGACGAAGGCGATGCTGGTGGTCGTGCCCTCGATGTCGAGCAGCACCGCCTTCGGCATGGCCACCTAGGCCGCGACTGGGAAGCGCTGCGCCATGTCCGTGCCGGTGAACTCAGCCACCCAGCCGGCCGGGTCGGTGAAGACCCTGAGCGCGGTGAAATACGGCTTCTCTCCGGCGTCGAACCAGTGGCGGGTGCCGGCCGGCACGCTCAGCAGGTCGCCCTGGACGCAATGCGCATCCCACACCTTGCCATCGACATGCAGGACGAAATCGCCGCTGCCGCGGACGAAGAAGCGCACCTCATCCTCCGAGTGGGTATGCTCGTTGAGGAATTTCTCGCGCATCGCCGCAGCCTGCGGGTGGTCGGGCGTCAGGCTGACGACATCGGCCGAGCCGGCGCCGATCTCGCCCATCAGCTTGTCCAGCCAGGGGCGGTAGGCGGCCAGGATGGCGTCGTTGTCGGCGCCATCGGGCACCGCCACGCCTTCCCAGCGCTCGAAGCGCACGCCGATCGGGGCCAGCGCCTGGGCAATGGCGGTGGGGTCCTCGGTGCGCAGGATTTCCCGGCCGCTCGCGGCCTCCCACACGGTCAGACGGCTTGTCATGCGATCCTCCGTTGCTCCATTTCGCACGCCAGCATGAATTCCAGCGCTTCCAGTCGCATCAGCGCGGCCGGCATGTCGGCGCCCCAGACATAAATGCCATGGCCACGGATCAGGTAGCCGGGCACCACCGCCTCGGCCTGCCGCCAGCGCTCCCCGACCGCGGCCTGCAGGCGGGGTATGTCCTGGTCGTTGTCGAACACCGGCAGGGTGATGGTGGCGTCATGTGTCGGCAGGCCGGGGAAGGCCTTCAGCAGCTCGTAGCCGCTGAGCCGGATGGCATCGCCGCCGAGGCGCGACAGCACGGTGACCGCCACCGAATGGCCATGCAGCACCGCTCCGGCTTCGGGGAAATGCCGATAGATGCCGCAATGCAGGCCGGTTTCGGCGGAGGGACGGTCACCCTGCCGCTGCGGCGCACCGTCCAGGTCGACCTGGATCACGTCCTCCGGCTCCAGCAGACCCTTGTGGCCGCCAGAGCGGGTGATGGCGATCAGGCCAGGCGAGAGCCGGACGGAGAGGTTCCCGGCGGTGGCCGGTACCCAGCCATGACGATCCATGCGCCGTCCCGCCGCGATGATCGCGGCGGTGGCGAGGCTCATTCCATCCGCACCGGCACCGGGCCGGACCCAGCCCAGCGCGCCGGACATGGGCGGCTCAGGCGGCCGGGCGGCTGGTGGTCGCGTGCGGCTGCGACGCCGCCTGGGTAGCGCCGGGGCCCTGGATGCTGCCGCCGGGCGGCGTTGCCGCGGGCGGCGCGCTTTCGGCCAGCGACGCATCCGGCTCGTCTTCCTTCATGTTCTTCTTGAAGGACTTGATGCCGGTGGCGAGGTCGCCCATCAGCCCGCTGATCTTGCCGCTGCCGAACAGCAGCAGGACCACGAGCAGCACGACGACCCAGTGCCAGATGCTGAAGGAACCCATTGTGACGCCCCGATGAAACCGTGTGTGTCACCGCGCGCGGCGGTGCTGTGCCGGGCTGGACAGTAGTGTGCCGGCCCCTATGGCGCAAACAGGGAGATGGTCTCGCGAGGACGTCGAAGCAACAGGGGCGGTCGCGGAATCCGGCGCGCACGGACAGCCTTGCCGACCGTTGCCAATACTCCCGAATGCCGGAACGGTCCGCATAAGTATGATTCGGGCACTGAGCCGGGTGTGATGGCGCCGTGCCTTCCGAAGCGGGCCGCCTAGGTCTCCGCCCTGATTCCCAACCGCGCGATCAGCCCGCCCCAGCGCACTGCCTCGGCGGCGATGAAGCTGGCGAACTCCGCCGGGCTGCTGCCCACCACCTCGAACCCCGCCGCCTCCAGCGCCGCCCTGGTCTGCGGCACGGCGAGGGCGCGCTGCGTCTCCGTCGCCAGTCGGGCCACCCGCTCCGCCGGCATGCTGGCCGGGGCAATCAGCCCGTTCCAGGCATAGCTCGCGGCATCCGCCAGCCCGACCTCGGCCAGGGTCGGGACGTCGGGCGCCTGCGGCAGCCGCGCCTCCGCCGTCACCGCCAGCGCCCGCACCCTGCCCTCGCGGATCTGCGGCAGGATGCCGGCACTGATCAGCACCAGCGCCTGGATCCGTCCCGCCATCAGGTCCAGCACCGCCGGCGGGAAGCCGCGATAGGGCACGTGCAGCAGGTCCAGCCCGCTTCGCGCCATGATGTCGACCATCGCCAGATGGCTGCCGGAGCCGGAGCCGACCGAGCCGAAGGCGAGCTTGCCCGGATTGGCCTTCGCATGGGCGACGAAGCCGGCGAAATCCGGCGCCGGCACATCCGGGTGGATGACCAGGATCTGCGCCCCGCGCAGCAGCAGCGAAACCGGCGCCAGGTCGCGTGCCGGGTCGTAGGGCAGGTTGGGGAACAGCGCCGGGGCGGTGCTGAGCGGGCCGTTGATCGAGACCCCGATGGTGTGGCCGTCGGTCGCCTTGGCGACCGCATCGGTGCCGATGTTGCCGCCGGCGCCGGCCTTGTTCTCCACCACGCAGGGCTGGCCGAGCACCTGACCCAGATGCGTCGCCACCGCGCGGCCGGCGATGTCGGGGGTGGAGCCGGCCGGGAAGGGCACGATCAGCCGCAGCGGCCGGTCTGGCCAGGCGGGCTGGGCCTGCCCCTGAGCCGGCAGGGCAAGCAGGATAGGGGCGGCGAGCAGGGCGCGGCGGGCGAGGCGCATAAGCAGGGGTCTCCGGCGGGGGCGGTGCGCTGGCAGCACGCCGATCGCCGGGAGGTAACGCCTCCCGCCTTAGCCGTCGAGCCGCCCGCGCCTGCCCATCAGCTGCCGCCGCAGCCGGCCGGAAACCAGATCGATCACCGCCACCATCGCAAGGATCAGCAGGATGATGAAGGAGACCACCGGCCATTCCAGGGTCCGGATCATCTCCGCCAGTTGCAGCCCGATGCCGCCGGCGCCGACGATGCCGATGATGGTGGAGGAGCGGACATTGGATTCGAAGAAATACAGCACCTGCCCGGCCAGCACCGGCAACACCTCCGGCAGCACGCCGAAGCGCAGCCGGGTGAGCCCGCCGCCGCCGGCCGCCACCACCCCTTCCTGCGGCTTGCGGTCGGCCGCCTCGATCGCCTCGGAGAAGACCTTGCCGAAGGTGCCGATGTCGGAGGTGAGAATGGCCAGCACGCCCGCAAAGGGGCCGAGGCCGACGATGCCGACCCAGATCAGCGCCCAGATCAGCGCGTCGACGCCGCGGATGCCGTCCAGCACCCGGCGCGCGGCGAAGCGTACCAGCCCGTGCAGGGTGGCGTTGCGGGCGGCAAGGAAGCTGACCGGCAGGGCGATCAGCGCCGCGCCGAAGGTGCCGAGGAAGGCGATCGCCAGCGTCTCCGCCAGCGCCCGCAGGATGCCCGCCAGATTGGCCGCCGAGCCCGGGTCGGGCGGCAGCATCAGCGCCAGGAAATGCAGCATCCGGCCGAAGCCGGTGGCCAGCCGTGCCGGCTCGATGTCGAGGCGCCAGATGCCGAAGGCCAGCAGCAGCGTGCCGCACAGCACCACACCCAGCACCGTGGCGCGGGACGTCGTCACCTGCCGGAACACCGCCGGGTGGCTGTCGCGCAGCGCCGGCAGCCGGTCCAGCGCCGCGGCGCGGAGCGGGGTCATGCGCGGCCCTCCAGCAGGCGGCGGCGGAGCGCGCCGGTCGCGGTGTCGATGACCATGACGCTGAGGATGATGAGCAGCAGCAACGCCGCGACATCGTTGTAATAGAACTTCCGGATCGCCTCGATCAGCTCCTGGCCGATGCCGCCGGCGCCGACGAAGCCCAGCACCGCAGCGCCGCGGAGATTCACCTCAAACCGCAGCAGCGCATAGCCGGTGAAGCCGGGCAGCACCTGTGGCACCACCGCGAAGCGGGCCATGGCTGACCAGCCAGCGCCGGCGGCGACCGCACCTTCCACCGGCTTCAGGTCGATGTTCTCGACGATCTCGGTAAGCTGCTTGCCCAGCGCGCCGATGGTGTGGAGCGCGATGGCCAGCACCCCAGGCAGCGGGCCAAGGCCGAAGGCGATGACGAAGACGAGGGCGAAGACGATCTCCGGCACCGTCCGACAGAACTCCAGCACCCGCTTCACCACCCAGCGCAGCGCCGCACCGCGGGTGATATTGGCGGCGGAGAGCAGGCCGAGCAGGAAGCCACCGGCGGCGCCGAGCACGGTGCCGACATAGGCCATCAGCAGCGTGTCGCCGAGCAGCGCCAGCCAGTGCTGCAGCCCCCATAGCCATTCCGCCGGATCCATCCAGACCCGCTGGCCGGCATGGGCGCCGGCCTCCAGGGTCAGCAGCCGGTCGAAATAGCCGAAGAAGCGGCCGCCATGCGTCCAGAGTGTCTCCGGCTGGACCTGCGCAACCCAGCCGCTGAGTAGCGCCAGGGCCAGCAGCACCACGGTGGCGCAGAGATGGCGCAGGCGGTCCTGCCGCCGCGCCTCCTCCACCGCAACCAGCAGCGGGGCCAATTGCCTCCCCGGCAGGCGGGGCAGCAGGGGAGCGGGACGCAAGGGCTCAGCCGCGATGGCGGCGCAGGCCGTCGACGAAGCGGTTCAGCTCGATGATCGGCTGATAGGCGGCGTTGTCCACCGCAACCCAGGGCCGCTGCTTGCCATCGACCAGCCGCTCGAACAGTGCCGGCTCCTTCGCCGGCAGCTCCAGCACCGCGGTGCGGATGGCGGCGCGAAGCTCGGCCGGCAGGGTGGTGAGATAGGCGGTGGGCGAGTTTACGATCTGCTCGGATTTGAAGATGATGCGGAAATCCTCCGCCTTCACCATGCCCTTGCGCGCCATGCGCAGCAGATTGCTTTCCTGCTCGTCGTTCCACCAATTGGCGGCAATATCGACGGTACCCTGGTTCAGCGCGATCACCGCGTTCTCATGGCTGCCGGTGTAGACGACGCGGCCAAAGAACTGCTCCGGGTTGATCCCCATCTTGTTCATCGCAAAACGCGGCACGTTGTTGCCGGAGGTGCTGTTGGGATCGACCAGGCCGAGATTTTTGCCGCGCAGATCCTCGATCTTCTGATAGCTGGAGTCCGCCTTCACGTAGAAGACCGAATGATAGCCCTTGCTGCCGTCGAGGTTGACCTCGATGGCGAAGGCCTCGACCGGCACGCCGATCATCAGCGCCCGGGCGAAGGAGGAGGGGCCGTACTGGCCGATATGGATGTTGCCGGCGCGCTGGCCCTCGATCAGCGCGGCATAGTCATTGGCGATGCGCAAGGTCACCTTGGTGCCCAGCGCCTTCGCCAGGTATTCGACGAAGGGGGTGTAGCGGTTGAGCACGCCGGCGGCGTTCTCCGCCGGGATCACGGCGAAGACCAGCTCGGGGTAGGCGGCGCGCCAGGGCTGGGCGGCGGCCGGGCGGATGGCGGCACCCGCGAGGGCGGCGCCGAGCAGGCTGCGGCGGTTGAACATGCGGGAATGCTCCAGAGGTGTTGGTCGTTCAGGCATCGGCCAGGGCCGGCACGGCCCCGACCACCTCGGCCGCTTCCAGCCCGTAGAGCCGGCGGGCGACGGCATCGGTCAGCGCCTCCGGCGGGCCGTCGAACACCAGCCGGCCGGCGGTGAGCCCGACCAGCCGGTCGCAGTAGCGCCGCGCCAGATCGAGCGAATGCAGGTTCACCAGCACGGTGATGCCGTAGCGGCGGTTGATCTCCGCCAGCGCATCCATCACCAGCTGCGTGTTGCGCGGGTCGAGCGAGGCGACCGGCTCATCCGCCAGGATGATCGCCGGCTCCTGCACCAGGGCGCGGGCGATGGCGACGCGCTGCTGCTGGCCGCCAGAGAGCGAACCCGCCTGCTGCGGCGCCAGCGCGCCCATGTCGAATTGCTCGAGCGCCGAAAGGGCGATGGCCCGCTCCTCCTCCGACCACAGCCGCAGCAGGGCCCGCCAGGACGGCACGTGGGAAAGCCGGCCGACCAGCACATTGGTCAGCACGTCGAGCCGAGGGACGAGGTTGAATTGCTGGAACACCATGGCGCATTGCCCGCGCCATTGCCGCAGCGCGCGGCCGCGCAGCGCCGTCACCTCGCGCCCGTTCCAGCGGATGCGGCCTTCCGAGGGATCGGTCAGCCGGTTGATCATCCGCAGCAGGGTCGATTTCCCGGCCCCTGAGCGGCCGATGACGCCCACCATCTCGCCCGGCCCGATCGCCAGCGAGACGCAGTCCACCGCCGTCATGGCGCCGAACCGGCGCGTCAGACCTTCCAGCTCCAGCATCCCCATCTCCCGCGTTGCGGGGGCTGTAGCAATCCGCTGTGACGCTTGGATGACAGCGCAGTGACATGCGTATTGCGTCGGGCACGGTGTGCTGCGGGCGCGGAGGGCGGTGACGCAGGGGGGGGCGTTCAGGGGCGGCGGGGGTTACGGTAAATGGGGAAGCCATATCCCAGCGCTGGATCAACATGCGGGCGACCGGCGGTGCCTGGTCCGAATTTCCCACTCCCATCGTCCGGATAGGCGATCGCTACGGCGTGCGCCGCGGCGCCATGCGACCGTGTTCACTCAGGTGCCAGAAATCCACGCTGACTTCGCGCGCATGCTGCGGAGTCGAATATCCGGTGGCGGCACAATCGAGGATCTGCTGCACGGCAGGCGGATAGCCCCGTGCTGCGCATATCCTTCCTCCTCGTGCCATTGCTTGCCGTGGTCCTTGGCGGCTGCATGCAGCTCGTGCCGTCGCGCATCACGGATGTGCAATGGACTGTTTTGAAGGCCGGAGAGGCACCACCACTGCCGGGTTCGGCCGGCAACGATCCGCCACGCGAGCTGCTTTTCGTCCATCTCCGCACTCGCTGGAACCTCGCGGTTCTTTGGCGTCTGCGTGCGATGACCGCCGTCGCCAAGATCTGCCTCTGCGATTTCGGTCGGTCCAACATCAGAGAGTTGGTGAGCAATCTTGTCCGGCGAGAGGACACTCTCCTGCGGAAAGCCAGACCATCAGCTTGGCGGATCGGTACGGCATCACTATAAGATCAGGATAAGCGTCCGTTCCTGCCTCTACATTATGCGGCCCTACGGTGGGCACGGCGCCGGCCCGCCCATGACCTGCAGCACATCAACGAGGTCTCTGCCTCAATATCGTTGGCGGTGCGATGCCTGCCGCCCAATACTGTTCCAGTACCATCCGCATCCCTGCCGCCGCCATCCGCGCCGCGCTGGACCGCGCCGGGCAGTAGCCGCGCCCGCCGCCCGCTGCCATCATCCCCCCAACGACACCAAAGGGGGGAACCGCCATGCCCGAAGCGCCCGATGCGGCCACCGTCGCCACGGTCCACACCACCGATGTGCTGGTGCTCGGCGCCGGTTCCGCCGGCTGCGTCATCGCCACCCGGCTGTCGGAGGACAGCACCACCCAGGTGGCGCTGATCGAGGCCGGGCCGGCGGCCTGGCGTGATCCCTGGATCCGCATCCCCGCTGGCTTCGCCCGGCTCTACGCCAGCGGCAAGTACGACTGGCGCTTCCATACCGAGGCGGAGCCGGGCCTGGACGGCCGCAGCATCCACTGGCCGCGCGGCAAGGTGGTGGGCGGCTCCGGCGCGGTGAACGGGCTGGTCTTCCTGCGCGGCTCACCCCGCGACTACGACCGCTGGGCGCAATCCGGCGCACGTGGCTGGAGCTATGACGACGTGCTGCCCTTCTTCAAGCGACTGGAGACCTGGTCCGGCGAGCCCTCCGAGGAGCGTGGCACCGATGGCCCGATCCACGCTGCCGAGGCGCGGCATACCTCGAAGGGCGCGCAGGCCTTCATCGATGCCGCCCTGGCGATGGGACACAAGCGGGTGAAGGATTTCAACGGCGCCTGGCATGAGGGCGCCGGGCCGATGCAGATGAACGTCAGGCGTGGCATGCGCAGCCATTCCGGCGACATGTTCCTCAAGCCTGCCCGCACCCGCTCCAACCTGCGCATCATGCCGGAGCGTGCCATCCAGCGGCTGCTGTTTCAGGGCAGGCGCTGCATCGGCGCGCTGGTGCGCGGGCCGGCCGGGCTGGAACGCTGGGAAGCGCGGCGCCAGGTGGTATTGAGCGCCGGCGCCATCGGCACGCCGCAGATCCTGATGCTGTCCGGCATCGGCGATGGCGCGCATCTCCAGGACCACGGCATTCCGGTGCTGGTGGAATCGAAGGGCGTCGGCCAGAACCTGCAGGACCATTTCCTGCAACGCATGCGCTACCGGGTGAAGCCCTGCGGCACGGTGAACGAGCTGGTGCGCGGCCCCATCGGCAAGCTGCGCATGGCGGCGCGCTACGCCTTCGACCGGCGCGGGCCGATGTCCATCGGCGCGGCGGAGGCCAACCTGTTTGCCCGCGTGCTGCCCGGCGCCGAGGAGCCGGACATGCAGTACCTCTTCGTCAATTTCACCGTCACCACCTACGACCAGGGCCCCGACCCCTGGCCCGGCTTCATGTTCAGCGCCTGCCAGTGCCGCCCGGACAGCCGCGGCACCATCACCCTGCGCAGCGCCTCCCCCGACGACAAGCCGGTAATCCGCGCCAATTACCTGGAAGCGCCGCATGACCAGCGGCTGATGGTCGAGGGGGTGAAATACGCCCGGGCGCTGGCCGCCCAGCCCCCGCTGGCGGCGCTGATCGAGGAGGAGCTGACCCCCGGCGCCAAGGTGACGACGGATGAGGAGATCCTCGCCCACATCCGTCGCGACGGCGGCACCGTCTATCACCCCTGCGGCACGGCGCGGATGGGCGAGGATGCGCTGGCGCCGGTCGACAGCGGGCTGCGGTTAAAAGGGGTGGAGGGGTTGATGGTGGCGGATGCCAGCGTGATGCCGCTGGTGCCGTCCTCGAACATCCAGCCGGCGGCGCTGATGATCGGGGAGCGGGCGGCGGCGCTCCTGCGGCAGGGGTAGAGAAGGGCTGCCTGCGGAACGGAATGCCGCGGACCGCACCGGCAGCGCCACACGACTCCGGCACGAGACTGTTTCAGACCTACCGAAGCCGATATCCAAGCTTGGAGGTGCACGGTCATCATGGCAGGCTTCAACAGACGCCAAACCCGGCATCGAGCACTGTTCCGTTGCACGATAAGGTAGGTTTGCAAAAACAAACGAAACGGGAGGAACGAAGATGCAGAACGCCACAAGGCGCCACGTTCTGAAGGCTGCGGCCGGCGCCGCCGTCTACGGCCTGGCCGCCCCGGCCTTGGCAACCGCCCAGACCCTGCCTCCACACGAGCGCGAGCTCTATGAGGCGGCCAAGCGCGAAGGCGAGATCACCTGGTATTCCGGCCAGTACAGCGCGGAGGGGTCGGAAGCCGTCGGCCGCGCCTTCACCGAACGCTATCCCGGGGTACGGTGCAATGTCGTCCGCAGCACCTCCCAGGTCGCCTTCCAGCGCTTGTCGCAGGATGCCCGCGCCCGCGTCGCGCAATGCGATGTCTTCAGCTCGACGAATTCCGGGCACTTCACCCTGCTGAAGCGCGAGAACCGCCTGACCCAATTCCGCCCGCGCAATGCCGATGGGATGCTGGAGTCGATCCGCGTTGCGGATCCGGATAATTTCTACCAGACCACCTTCCTCGGCTTGTTTCAGCTCGGCCATAACACCCAGAAGGTGAGCGAGGCCGAGGCGCCCAAGAGCTGGACCGACCTGCTTGAGCCGAAGTGGCGCGACCAGCTCGCCGTTGGCCATCCGGGGTTCAGCGGCGCGATCGGCGTCTGGGCCGTGCAGATGCGCAAGATGTACGGCTGGGACTACTTCAAGCGGCTGGAGCAGAACCGTCCGCAGATCGGCCGGTCGAGCCAGGACCCGGTGACCCTGCTGAACGCTGGCGAGCGGACCGTCGGCGTCTGCGTGCCGGCGGGGACAACCTTGCTCAGCATCTCCCGCGGCAATCCGCTGCGGCTCATCTACCCCACCGAGGGCGTCCTCGCGACCATCGCGCCATCGGCCATCCCGCGCAACGCACCGCACCCGAACGCCGCCAAGCTGTTCATGGAGTACCAGGCCAGCAAGGAGATGTCCCAGGTGATCCGCGGCCTGTTCGCTGAGCCGCTGCGGCCAGATGTGCCTGGCCCGGAAGGCTCATTGCCGCTCGACCAAATCAAGCTGCTGACACCGACCCTGGAGGAACAGGAGAAGGGCGTGCCGGAAGTGCGCGAGCTCTGGCGCGACACCTTCGGCGTCTGATCCGCCCGGCCCTGCGGCATTGCTGCGCCCGCTGCGGCAGGGCCTCCATCACGGGCGGCCGGATGTCCACCGCATGACCAATTCCGCTACTGCGCTTCGCGAACCCGCAACCGGGTCGGCGGGCCGGCGCACCGGTCTTCTCGGCCGGCTGCGCCAGGTCGAACCGGTTGCCCTGGTCTGGCTGGTTCTGGTCCTCCTGCTCCTGTTCCTGGTGGTGGCGCCTCTGGCGAAGCTCTTCATGGTGAGCTTCGAGACGCAGGACACCGGCGCCTTCACCCTGTCCAACTATCTCACCGCCTATGGCCGGGCCCGCTACCTCGATGCCCTGGTCAACTCGCTGATCCTTGGCCTCACCTCCGCGACCATCTCGGTGGTACTGGCAGTGCCGATGGCCTGGGCGGTCTCGCGCACCGACATGCCGGGAAAGGGCATCACCTGGGCGGTGGTGCTCGGGGCCTTCGTCATGCCGCCCTATCTCGGCGCCATCGGCTGGATCCTGCTGGCCGGGCCGAATTCCGGCGTGGTTAACCAGCTCTGGCGCGCCATCACCGGCGCCGAGGGGGCATTCTTCAACGTCTACAGCTTCGAAGGCCTGTCGCTGGTCATCGCGCTGCACTCCTTCCCGCTGGTCTTCATCTTCGTGAAGGCGGCGCTCGACCTCGTTTCATCCGAAATGGAGGACGCCGCCAACATCCTCGGCGCTGGCACCTGGACGGCGATGCGGAAGGTTTCGCTGCCGCTGGTCTGGCCCTCCATCCTGGGCGCCTTCATCATCGTCTTCCTCGAGACCATCGCCCTGTTCGGCACGCCGGCGATCATCGGCATCCCGGCACGCATCAATGTGGTGACGACCCAGCTCTGGCAGTTCTTCGAATACCCCGTGCGGGTCGAGGTGGCCGCCGCCTATGCCATGCCGCTGCTGCTGATCACCATCGGCATGATCGTGGTGCAGAAGCTGATGCTCGCGCGGAAGGGCTTCGTCTCCCAGACCGGCAAGGGCGGCGAGCGGCGGGTCATCAAGCTGGGCCCCTGGCGCTGGGCGCTGTTCGGCTGGTGCGCCTGCGTCGGCGCCCTGTCCGTCGCGATGCCGCTGCTGATCCTGGTGCAGGCCTCCTTCGCCAAGGCCTGGGGGCGCGGCGTCAGCCTCGACAACTTCACCCTGCGAAACTACCAGCTGCTGCTGTTCGAGCATGAGATGGCGATGACCTCCATCTGGAACACCATCTGGTTCTCCGCCGCGGCCGCGACCCTTGCCGTGCTGATCGCGCTGCTGGTCGCCTATATCGTGAACCGGCGGCTGGTTCCCTTCGGCGAGGCGCTCGGCTTCCTGGCCATGGCGCCCTTCGTCATCCCGGGCATCGTCATGGCGATCGGCTTCTACGCCGCCTATGCCTCGCCGCCACTGGCGCTGTACGGCACCGCCGCCATCATCATCTTCGCCTTCACCGCGCGCTTCCTGCCGATCGCCTATGCGAATTCGTCGGCGGCGATACGTGCCGTGCACCCGGAGATGGAGGAGGCCGCGCGCATCCTGGGCAGCGGCCGGCTGCACGCGATCTCCCGCGTCACCGCGCCGCTGATCAAGAAGGCCCTGCTGGGCGGCTGGCTGATCGTCTTCATCGTCGCCTCGCGGGAGCTTTCGGCGGCGATCTTCCTGGTTGGGCCGCGCACGCGGACCATGTCCGTCCTGCTCTACGACCTGAGCGAGGCCGGCAATTTCGAGGTGCTCGCCGCCTTCGGCGGGCTTCTGCTGCTGATCACCCTGGTGTTCGTCGCCATCGGCATGAAGCTGGTCGGCCGCGACTTCATGCTGCGGAGAAGCTGAGGATGTCCCGCCTTTCCCTTCGGGGTTTGACCAAGGCCTATGGCAAGCTGACGGTCGTCGACCACATCAACCTGACCCTGGTGGAGGGCGAGTTCGTGTCCCTGCTGGGCCCATCCGGCTGCGGCAAGACGACCACCCTGCGCATGATCGCGGGCTTCGTCGAGCCCACGGCCGGCACGGTCGAGATGGGCGGGAAGATCATCTCTGCGCCCGGGGCGGTGATGCCGCCCGAGCGGCGGCAGATGTCGATGATCTTCCAGAGCTATGCGATCTGGCCGAACATGACGGTGGAGGAGAACGTCGCCTTCGGCCTGAAGCTGCGCAAGCTGCCCGCGGAGGAGGTGCGCCGCCGCGTGGCGGAGATCCTGGGCGTGGTGCAGATGGGGCACCTCGCCGGGCGCTACCCGGCGGAGCTGTCGGGCGGCCAGCAGCAGCGCGTGGCCCTGGCGCGGGCGATCGTGGTGAAGCCCGATGTGCTGCTGCTGGATGAGCCGCTATCGAACCTCGACGCCAATCTGCGCGAGGAGATGCGCTTCGAGATCCGCCGCGTCCATGACGAATTCCGCATCACCACGGTCTATGTGACGCATGACCAGGCCGAGGCGATGGCGACTTCGGACCGGATCGCCGTGATGAATGCCGGCCGCATCGAGCAGGTGGACGCCCCCCACCTGCTCTATACCCGGCCAAGAACCCGCTTCGTGGCCAGCTTCATCGGCCGGACCAATCTGCTGGAAGCCAGGCTGGAGAATGGCGACATCCGGTGCGACGGCTTCGCCATGAAGGCCTTGCAACTCGACCCCGCGATGGGCGGCGCCAACCGCCCCATTCTGCTGTCCGTCCGGCCGCAGAGCATCGGGCTGCACTGCGGCAGGCCAGGCAACGGGGACGGGCGCCCGGTGATCCCTGGTGTCATCGCGCAGCGGGTGTTCCTGGGCGAGACCTGGGACTACGTCATCCAGCCGGCGGGCAGCGACATGCGGCTCCGCGTGACCGCGCCACCGCTGCAGGTCCACGAGGTCGGTGATCCCGTCTGGATGCAATTGGACCCGGCGCAGGTGGCGATCGTCGAGTAGGCGCGCGGCGCCGCCCGGTCAGGCCGCCGCCTCCTCCCCCGTCCCGAACAGCGCCGCCAGCCGTGCCTGCTGCCGGCGCAGCTCCTGCGCCAGCGGCAGGTGCACCGGGCGGCGGCCATGCTTCGGCTCCATCTCCAGCAGCCCGTTCGGGCAGTAGCGGTCATTGTCCCAGCCCGGGTGGCTCAGCACCGGATAGAGGCAGATGCCCTCAACCGGCACGCCGGCCTCCAGCGCGGCGATCACCTCATCCGCCACGTAGCGCAGCCACAGCGCGCGGCGGTCGCCCTCGATGCTGGTTTCGGCGACGAAGATCGGCCGCTGGAAGCGCGCATGCACCCGTGCCAGCAGCGCCCGCAGCGGCACCCAGCGTTCGTCGAACACCGAAAGTGGCGCGGCGTCGCGGCCCTCGTGCAGCCACCACTGGTTGTTCCAGTAGAAATTCACCCCGATGGCGTCCAGCATATCCTCGCTGCCGCCCAGCTCCGGCGCCTGGCGGCCCAGCAGCATGTCCCAGGCTTCCCACATGCCGGCGTTGCGCCGTTCCGCCGGCTCGATGTCGGCGTCGACATTGGGCCGGCCGACGGTGTTGATCAGCGGCTCCACCGCGAACACCCGGGTACCGGGTACCAGCTGGCGCATGGCGCGCGTCGCGGCCAGGGTCGCGGCCACCGCCTGGCGCTTCACCTCCGGCCCGCGGCCATTGGTGCAGGGATTGAAATGGCCGGTCTCGCCGCCGGCCCAGGCGAGGAAGGAGATCTCGTTCAGCGGGCAGAGCGTCGGCGCGGCGCCGGTCTCGGCCCGCGCCAGCTCGGCGAAGCGGGCGGCGTATTCGGCGAAGCGCGGGGCGAAATCGGCCGAGAAGATGTCCAGCCAATCCGGCCAGCCGTAATGGCAGAGGTCCCAGACCACCTGGGTGCCGGCGCGCTGCGCCGCGTGCAGCATCGGCAGCACCGCCGACCAATCGTACTGGCCGGGGCCGGCGGCCTGCACCAGGTGCCAGCGCACCCCGTCGCGCACCGCGCGGATGCCGTGCTCGGCGACCTGCCGGTAATCCTCCTCGGCCAGCAGGTCGTGGCGGGTGGCGGCGATGAGATCGAGGCGGCGCCCGTCATTCCGGCGATGCGTCGAGCATTCGAAACCGCCGAGGAAGAAGCTGCGGAACAGGCTGGGTCGGAAGGTCACGCTCGCATCCGTGCATTGTGGAAGGGACGGCATTCAGGCCGCGCCGCGGTGGAATCGGCTCCGACGGCGGCAGCAATCCCCGGGCGGCCAGGGCATCTTACCATGGACGCAACCGGCAACATCCAGCGCGCCGTGTGGTTCCGCACGCCGCCACCCTGCGGTGCGCGTGGCGGAGCCGATTGCCGCAACCCGCGCGTGGGTCGCGGCGCTGCATTCCTGCCGTACCGCGATTGCCGATTCCTTGCCGGGCGCCGGCCTATTCCGCGCGCCGCCGCACCTCCACCCCGGCCCAGCCTTCCATCATGCGGATGACGGTGGAGATGTCCTGCTCCGGCCCCTCCGCCACCGTGGCAAGCCGCCAGACCCGGGCGGCCTGTTCCAGCGTCCACATCGGCACCTTCATCGCCCCCGCCTCGGCGATGCCGAGCGAGACATCCTTGTCGAGGATCGCCATGGCGGCGCCGAAGCGGAACTCGCCGGCAAGCATCGTCTCCATCACCCGCTCGCTCACCATGCTGCGGCCGGTGCCGGCGTTCAGCATCGCCACCATGGTGTCGGCATCGAGCCCGGCCTTGGCGCCCATCACCAGCGCCTCGCAGGTGGAGACCATGTTGGCGGCGAAGACCAGGTTGTTCACCAGCTTCATCACCTGCGCCTGACCCGGCGTCTCCCCCAGCACGAAGACCCGGGCGCCGATGCGCAGCTGCCAGGGGCGCAGCGCCGCCACCGCCGCCGGATCGCCGGCCGCCAGCATCGCCAGGGTGCCGGCCCGCGCGCCGGCCGGGCCGCCGCTGATCGGCGCATCCACCATGGCGATGCCACGCGCCGCCATGCGGGCGGCGATGGCCTCCACCGTGGCGCGGCCGATGGTGGACATCTCGGCGTAGACCCTCACCGCGCGTCCCTCGGCGGCGTCGGCGGCGACCGCCTCGCTGACCTTGCCGCTCGGCAGGCAGGCGAAGACGATAGCCGCGGCGTCCGCCACCGCCCGGGCCGAGGCATGGCCGATGGCGCCGCGGGCGGTGAACTCGGCCACCGCCTCCGGCCGCGGGTCGAAGACATGCAGCCGTACATCCGGCCCGAACAGCCGCTCGGCCATCGGCGCCCCCATCTGGCCGAGACCGATGAAGCCGATATCGGCGATGTTCGCGCTCATGCCACCACCACCCCGCTGTCAATCGGCAGGATGCTGCCGGTGGTGATGCGCGCCTCGTCCGAGGCGAGGTAAAGCGCGGCATGCGCCACATCCAGCGGCTCGCCGAGGCCGAGCAGATGCTGGTCGGCGACCTGCTTGACGCCGTGGCTTTCCGCCAGCAGCCGCTTCACCCGGTCGGTCATGGTGACGGAGGGGGCGATGGCATTCACCCGCACCCCCTGGCGGCCGTATTGCACCGCCAGCGAGCGGGTCAGCGCGGCGATGCCGCCCTTGGCGGCCGTGTAGCAATCCCGCCCCTCGAAGCCCATCAGCGCCACGGCCGAGGCCATGTTGATCACCGATCCGCCGCCGGACCGGATGATCTCCGGTATGCCGAAGCGGCAGCCAAGGAAGGTGCCGAACAGGTCGAGGGTGATGGCCCGCCAGAATTCCTCCAGCGGCACATCGACCACGTTGGAATCAACCAGGGTGGAGCCGCCGGCATTGTTGTGCAGCACATGCAGCCCACCCCAGTGCTGCGCCGCCTTGCGGATGGATGCCTCGATGCTCTCCGGCACCCGCACGTCGGTGGTGATGGCGATCGCCTGTCCGCCCGCGGCCTGGATGCGCTGCGCCGTCTCCTCGCCGCTCGCGGCGTCG
Source organism: Siccirubricoccus deserti (assembly GCF_014283215.1). Lineage (GTDB taxonomy): Bacteria > Pseudomonadota > Alphaproteobacteria > Acetobacterales > Acetobacteraceae > Siccirubricoccus > Siccirubricoccus deserti. The sequence continues at coordinate 12,878 of NZ_JACOMF010000002.1, read as the reverse complement.
ATCTCGGCGATCGTCACCCGCGCGCCTTCCCGCGCGAAGACTTCGGCGGTGGCCCGGCCGATGCCGGTGCCAGCACCGGTGATGAAGGCCGCCTTGCCTGCGAGCCGTGCCATGGCCCATGTCCTCCCCTGATGTTGAGGCATCATGGAAGCAGGCGCGGCCGCGCGACAAGCCAGGGCGGATCGCAGTCCGCCTGGGATTGCGATCCGCCCTGGCCTGTTGCTCCCAGAGCAGGGTCACGCCTTCAGGCGATCTGCTCTATCCGAGCAACCGGCCGATCACCCGTGCGGTGTAGTCCACTACCGGGATCACCTTGCCGTAGTTGATCCGGGTCGGCCCGATCACGCCGATGGCGCCGACGATGCGTTCGCCCTGCCCCGCCGGGCCATTGCGGAAGGGCGCCACCACCATGGCGAGGCCGGCGGTGTCGAACAGCCCGCTCTCGGCGCCGATGAAGATCTGCACGCCCTGGCCGCGCTGGGCGAGTTCCAGCAGCCGCAGCACCGTCTCCTGCGCCTCCAGCCGCTCGAACAGCGCCTGGATCTCCTGCACCCGGGCCAGCTGGTCGAGGTTCTCCAGCAGCCGCGCCTGGCCGCGGACGATCAAGCTGCCGCCGCCGCCGCCGGACCAGGTGGCGAGGCCGCTTTCCACCACCTGGCTGGTCAGCGCGTCGAGCGCGGTGCGGTTGGCGGCGATGTCCTCCGACACCCGCAGCCGGGCGTCATCCAGGCTGCGGCCGGCGAGCTGGGCGTTGAGGTAGTTGCTGGCCTGGGCCAGGGCGCTCGGCGGCAGCCCGGGCGGCACTTCGATGACGCGGTTCTCGACCTGGCCATCGGCGCCGACCAGCACCACCAGGGCGCGGCCCGGGCCGAGGGCCACGAATTCGATATGGCGGATCGTGCCCTCGGATTTCGGCGCCACCACCAGCCCGGCGGCACCGGCGAGGCCCGAGAGCATCTGCCCCGCCTCCGCCAATGTTTCCTGCAAGGACCGGCCGGAGGCGGCGCAGCGCGCGGCGATATCGCTGCGCTCCTGCTCGCCAAGGTCGCCGAATTCCAACAGCCCGTCGACGAACAGCCGCAGCCCCCGCTCGGTCGGCAGCCGCCCGGCGGAGGTATGCGGGGCGTAGAGGAAGCCGGCCTCCTCAAGATCCGCCATGACGTTGCGGATCGAGGCGGGGGAGAGGCCGAGCGGCAGACGGCGGGACAAGGTGCGGCTGCCCACCGGCTCTCCGGTCAGGACGTAGACTTCGACCAGTTCGCGCAGGATGGTGGAGCTGCGGCTGTCGAGGCCGGCGAAGCTGGCGCCGGCAGACCCGCTCAGCGACACCCCCAGGGGCGAACCGACCGGCGCTTTCGGCGTGAACATCAGCGGCGTAAACCCCTTTGGACTCCGACCTAAGAGGCTAGGGAGAGGGGAGCGCAACGTCAACCGCGGCAGCGGAACGTGCCGGGCCACGGTTGTCCGGCGCCAGCGGCCGGGCTATCCCGGGCGGCAATGGACTTCCAACCCGGCCCTTCCCCGGCAACCGGCCTGGCCGCGGGCCCGCTGCCGGCCTACCGCGCCCGCGTCACCGCCGGCCAGCTGAAACCCGACCCCGCCCAGGAACTGGCCGCCGAGACGCTGCAGGACCTGTGGCGCCGGCTGCGCGGCTACGACCCCTCGACCGAGGCGCCCGATCAGGGCGGCTTCCTCAGCCGCTTCTTCCGCAGGAAGCCGGTACCGGAGGCGCCGGAGGGCACGCCGCAGGGCCTCTATCTGGTTGGCGAAGTCGGGCGCGGCAAATCCATGCTGATGGACCTGTTCTTCGCCTGCGCGGAGGTGCCGCGGAAGCAGCGTATCCATTTCCATCAGTTCATGCAGGACTGCCATCAGCGCATCCATCGCTGGAAGCAGGCCAATCCGGGCGAGGCCGACCCGATCCCGCCACTCGCCGACAGCATCTTCGCCCAGGCGGCGCTGCTGTGCTTCGACGAATTCCAGGTGCACGACATCACCGACGCCATGATCCTCGGCCGGCTGTTTGAGGCGCTGTTCGCCCGCGGCGTGGTGGTGGTGGCGACCAGCAACACCGCGCCGGACGATTTGTTCAAGGGCCGCCCGGGACGTGACGCCTTCCTGCCCTTCATCGCGCTGATCAAGCAGCGGCTGAACGTGCTGCACCTGGAAGCCGAGCGCGACTACCGGCGGGAGCGCATCCGCGGCCTGCCCACCTGGCACTGCCCGGTGGATGGCAGGGCGGAACGGGCACTCGACAGCGCCTTCCTGGAGCTGACCGGGCAGGCGCAGGGCGCGCCCTGTCGGCTGACCGTGCTCGGCCGCAATGTCGAGGTGACGGAGACGGCGCGCGGCGTGGCGCGGATGGATTTCGACGCGCTGTGCGGCCGGGCGCTGGGCCCGGCGGACTACCTGGCACTGGCGACGCATTTCCATACGCTGGTGCTGGATGGCGTGCCGCGGCTCGGGCCGGAGAATTTCGACCGGGCGCGGCGATTCGTAACATTGGTGGATGCATTATACGAACATCGTTGCAAGCTGGTTGTCTCGGCCGAGGCGCCGCCTGACAGTCTTTATGAATCAGGTCAGAACGCGGCGATGTTCGAGCGCACTGCGAGCCGCTTGATGGAAATGCAGAGTCAGGATTATCTGGTCTTGCCGCATTTGACGTAACACGCTGTAATAACAATCACGGATTCGAGAGGGGTGTTCATGCGCTTCCTGACGCTTGCCATCCTTGGCCTGCTATTGGCCGCTGGTACCGCCACCGCCGGCCCACGGAGCAGCCCCAGTGCCTCGGCCAAGGCCAGCAAGCCCCATACCACGCGGCCGCCGGCAGTCGTGCACCGCTCGGTGCCGGTGCGCGGCCAGGTGGGGGTGACACGGGATGCGCGGGCGGCCTCCGCCAGCACCGCCATAGGCAATCGCCGAACCGCCCGGCGCGGCAAGGCACGCAATCGCACGCCGACGGTGCGCTGGATGCATGGGCTGGAGGCAGCGGCCAATGTCCAGGCCCGGGAATGCCCGGACGGCACCATGGCGACGCTGGCCCACGGCCACGACAACATCGTCCGCTGCATGCCGCTGTAGGCGCGCCACGCCCCGGTTCTACTGATCCTGGCGGCACCCGCTGCGCTTCCGCCTTGCCGGCCCCCTGGACCTCGCCCAGGATATCCCGCGCCCCGGCATCGCCGCCGGCACGCATGAAAAGGGATAGAGCGATGTCATCAGCAATGAAGCTCGCCGCCACCGACATGTCCGACGCCGAGTGGCAGACCCGCTGCGACCTGGCCGCGCTGTACCATGTGGTGCACGACCTGGGTTGGACCGACCTGATCAACACCCACATGTCGGCGCGGATTCCGGGCGAGCCGGAGCACTTCCTGATCAACCGCTATGGCGAGATGTTCGATGAGGTCACCGCCTCCAGCCTGGTGAAGATGGACCTCGCCGGCAACGTCATCGGCGATCAGGGCAAGTTCAACGCCGCCGGCTTCACCATCCACAGCGGCGTCTACAAGGCGCGGCCGGATGCGAATTGCGTGCTGCACACCCACACCCGCGCCGGCGCCGGCGTCTCCCTGCTGCGCAATGGGCTGCGGCCGATCAGCCAGGACGCGCTGCATGTGCTGGATGACGTCGCCTACCATGAATATGGCGTGCCGACCTCGCAGGAGGAATGCGATGCGCTGGGCGTGACCTGCCAGAAGGGCAGCTGCGTGGTGCTGCTGAACCATGGGCTGCTGACCTGGGGCGAGACCATCCATGGTGCGCTGATGCGCCTCTACATGCTGGAGCGGGCCTGCGAGGTGGAGCTGATGGCCCGCAGCCTGGACGAGCCGCCGGTGGTGATCGAGCCCTATGTCCAGGAACGCGCCAAGGCGCGAATGCAGAAGCTGCGCGGCACGCCGGAATACGGGCTGATGGAGTTCCAGGGCCTGGTGCGCACGGTGGACCGCAAGGGCGCCAAGTACCGCTGCTGAGTACGGCGGGGAACCTTCACCCTTGGGTCAGCGGGCCTGGCGTGGCGAGGCCCAGTTGTTCGGCGCGACGGGCGCCGCCTTGGGCGCCGCCGCGACCGGGGCCCGCGAGGCCCAGTTGGTGATGCCCGTGACCGACCGGCCCAGGCCGAAGCCGCTGCCGGACAGCAGGGTAAGGCCGAAGCCGATGGCGGCGAGAAGGATGGCAAGGCGGGACATGGTGGCTTCTTCGTAGAAGGCGGGCGCCGGCTTCGGCCCCTGGATGTAGGCGCAAACTGGTTGATCGACGCGTCTGGCGCCAACTCGCAGGTCGAATGAGGGGTATGTCCTGGACGAATGACCCCGGCGTCCGGCCTTCTCCCTAGCCCGGCGCGGGGGGCGCGGATGCGACGAAAGTCACTGTCCGGCGGCTACAGTGAATTTACGCTCTGCTCTGGGCCCCGCCCAGCCATCCAGGCGGAGCGGTCGAGCTACCCTATCCCAGGGTAATATCCGCGTCACGGATCACCTGCTCGCAGATCACCCGCTGCGCTTCCAGCCAGCGGGCGAATTCCGCCGGCGTGCTGCCGACCATCACTGCGCCGAGCGGGTCCATGCGCTGCTTCACCCCCGGATCGGCGCAGGCCCTGGCGACCGCGGCGGCAAATTGCGCGACAATCGGCGCCGGCGTGCCGCTGGCAACGAAGATCCCATTCCAGTCGTTCATGTCATAGCCGGGGAAGCCGCTTTCGGCCAGGGTCGGCACCTCGGGGATAGAGGGCACGCGGTTCAGGCTGGTCACTGCCAGTATCCGCGCCCGGCCCGCCTGCACCGGCGGGCGGATGGAACTGGTGGTGATCAGCACCGCATCCACCACGCCGGCAGCGATGTCCCGCGCCGCATCGGCGCCGCCACGATAGGAAGTGTGGATCAGCCGGATGCCGGCTTGCTTCTGGAACATCTCGCCGGCAAGGTGGCCCATGCCGGCGGCCGGCGGCGTGCCGTAGCTGATGCCATTGGGCCGCGCCTTGGCCAGGGCGATGAACTCCTGGATCGTGCGGGCCGGGAAATCCTGCTTCACCGCGATCACCTGCGGGAAGCTGCAGACCTGGGTGATCGGAATGAAGGCGGTGCGGTAGTCGAAGCCGAGGTCCTTCATCAGCGGCGGATTGGTCAGCTGGTTCGCCGCATCCACCAGGAAGGTGTAGCCATCCTTCGGCGATTGCAGCGTGGCATTGGCGGCGATCACCGCATTGGCGCCGGTACGGTTCTCGATCACCACCGACTGGCCGATGATCTCGGCCAGCTTCTGACCCATGGTGCGTGCCGCGGTGTCAGCGGCGCCACCGGCGGCAAAGGCGACGATCAGCCGCACCGGGCGGCTGGGCCAGCCCTCGGCGGATTGCGCCCGCGCCAGCACGGTGGGGGTGGCGAGGGCAAATCCCAGGACGGCACGGCGGGTCGGACGCTGCATGATGGTCGGCCTTTCAGGCTCTGGTTGGACTGGGTTCCGGCCGCCGCCTTGCGGCCTACAGCGTGTTCTCGCGGCCGTAGCGGCGTTCGAAGGCGGCGATATCCTCCTCATAGGCGGCGGTCAGGCCGAAATCATCCAGCCCGTTCAGCAGGCAATGCTTGGCGAAGGGGTCGATCTCGAAGGAATGCACGCTGCCATCCGGCGCGGTCACGGTCTGCGTCGGCAGATCCACGCCGATCCGCGCGCCCGGCTCGGCTTCCAGCTGAGCGATAATCGCTTCCACCACCTCCGCCGGCAGCACCACCGGCAGCAGCCCGTTCTTCATGCCGTTGTTGCGGAAGATGTCGCCGAAGCTGGGCGCGATGGCGCAGCGGAAGCCGGCGTCGAACAGCGCCCAGACCGCGCTCTCGCGCGAGCTGCCGCAGGCGAAATTCCTGCCGCCGACGACGATGCGGGCCGATTGCCACTCCGGCCGGTTCAGTGGGAACTCGGGGTTTTGCTCGCCATCCGGTAGCCGTCGCGCGTCATGGAACAGGAACTGGCCGTGATCCACCTCGCGCGGGCGGGAGAGGAAGCGGGCCGGGATGATCTGGTCGGTATCGATGTTCGGTCGCGCCATCGGCACGGCGACGGCATCGAGCCGGGTGAAGGCTTCCATCGGCTCAGCCCCCCACCAGCCGGCGCACATCGGTGAAACGTCCGGTTACCGCCGCCGCGGCGGCCATCGCCGGGCTCAGCAGATGGGTGCGCGCGCCGGGCCCCTGTCGTCCCATGAAATTGCGGTTGGAGGTGGAGGCCACGCGCTGCCCCGGCCGGGCGATATCGCCATTGGTGCCGAGGCACATCGAACAGCCAGGCTCCCGCCAGTCGAATCCGGCGGTGCGGAACACCTCGTGCAGCCCCTCCGCCTCGGCCTGACGCTTCACCGGTTCGCTGCCCGGCACCACCCAGGCCAGCACGCCTTCGGCCACCTTGCGGCCGCGGGCCACGGCGGCAGCGGCGCGCAGATCTTCGATGCGGGAGTTTGTGCAGCTGCCGATGAAGACACGGTCGATGCCGATGTCTGTCAGCGGCATGCCGGGGGTGAGGCCCATATAGGCTTGCATCCGCTCCATCTGCTCGCGCCGCTCGGCGTCCGGCGCGGCGGCGGGGTCGGGCACCACGCCGTCGATCGGCAGCGCATCCTCCGGGCTGTTGCCCCAGGTGACCATGGGCTGGATGGCGTTGCCGTCCAGCGTCACCTCGGTGTCGAACACCGCGCCCTCGTCGCTCGGCAGTTGCCGCCAGCGGGCGACCGCCTGGTCCCATTCCGCGCCCTTTGGCGCATAGGCACGGCCGGCGAGATAGGCGTAGGTGGTCTCATCCGGCGCCACCATGCCGGCGCGGCCGCCGGCCTCGATCGACATGTTGCAGAGCGTCAGCCGGCCCTCCATCGACAGGCCGCGGATGGCGCTGCCGGCGAATTCGATCACATGCTCCGTCGCGCCCGCGGCGCTGATCCTGGCGATGATCGCCAGGATCACATCCTTGCCCGTCACCTGCGGGCCGAGCGTGCCGTCCACGGTGATGCGCATGGTCTTCGGCTGGCGCTGCCAGAGCGTCTGGGTCGCCAGCACATGCGCCACCTCGGTGCTGCCGATGCCGAAGGCCAGCGCCCCCAGCGCGCCATGCGTCGAGGTATGGCTGTCGCCGCAGACCAGCAGGATGCCGGGCTGGGAAAGGCCGGTCTCCGGCCCGACCACATGCACGATGCCCTGGTTGGGATCGCCGAGGCCGAATTGGCGGATGCCATGCTCGGCGGTGTTGCGCGCCAGCTTCTCCACCATCTCGCGGTGGCGCGGATCCTCGATCTCCTCGACCTTGCGCGACGCGGTGGAGACGTAGTGGTCCGGCGTGGCGAAGATGCGGTCCGGCGCGCGCGGCTTCAGCCCGCGCCTGCGCAACACGTCGAAGGCGGTGGCGCCGCCGTCATGCAGCAAATGCCGCCCGACGTAGAGTAGCGTCTGGCCATCCTCGCGCTCCGTCACGCGGTGGCGCGACCAGATCTTCTCGAACATCGTCCGCGGGCCGATTGGCTCTGACATGCATCCCTCCCAGCGCCGATGGCGCGGATTTGCCGGAAGGGTGCGGCGGCTGAGCGAAGCTTGTCCAGGGGTGAAGTACGCTCCGCCAGGCGATGGCGCCCATGGGCCTGATTACTTCTGGCGACCGCTCCAGTGATTGTCGCGCCGGCCACGGCGTTCAGCGCCTGCGGTCACCCATCGGGGCTTGGCACGACCGGGGCGCCGGGCCGGCAGCCGCGCCTGGACGGCCGGGGCATCCGGGGCCAGCGGCGCGGCTTCGGTGGGTTCGTCGACTGAGGGCAGGCCGCTGGCCGGGGCCGGCAGCGTGCGGCGCCGCGCCCTGCGGGGAGGTGCGGCAACCGGGGCTTCGGCCAATGTTTCCTGCGGGGCGGCCGGAGCGTCATCCGCCGTGGCATCGCCCGGCGGCGCGTCTTCGGTGGCGACCGGCTCCGGCCGGGCTGGTGGCTCCAACGGCTGTGCTTGGGCCGGTGGCGCTGCCACCGGGGCTTCGGCCAATATTTCCTGCGGGGTGGCCGGGGCATCATCCGCCGTGGCATCGCCCGGCGGCGCGCCTTCGGTGGCGACCGCCTCCGGCCGGGCCAGTGGCTCCGACTGCTGTGCTTCGGCCGGAGACGCTGCGACCGGCGCCTCATGATACGCCAGCACCTGCCGGCCCTGATCAATAAGCTGCATCAGGGTGCCGACGGTTTCGAACAACCCGTCACCCCTGCCGGCCAACACGGCCTGCCCGTCGATGTAGAAAACCTTGCGCTGCATGGCCAGGCGCTGCACCGCGGCGGGCGAGGCTGGCTCGAAGACACAGCCGGAAGCGACAGCGGCTGCGACTTGTTCGGCGGTCAATACCAAAGTGGGTCCTCGTTCACGGAAATGCGCAGAAACGCCGCCGCCCGGCGACCTGGCCTGCGAGTCGTCAGGCATAGTTTTCTTGGCTGATACAAGGCTAAGTAATAAAGCCTGCGACTTGGCGCAATCCCTATCGATGTCGGCGTACACATGTTTATGACACGGCGCTGGTGGGATTGCGGTGGGATGACGGCGGCAGCTTCGGCTTGCTTGCTTCACCTTGGCCGCCGGTCGCCCGGCGTTGGAAGGATGACCGCCGGAGAGTGCAATGCATCACCTGCCGCGCCATGCTGGAGAACTCGTCGCGGCGGTGCCGCCCCGGCGTACGGTGTGGATCGGTCATCGCATCAAGGCCGGTGCGCCGCTAACCGGGCCTCGCCCGCTCAGAAAAACTTTGCACCGCCGCCGTCACGCGCAGCCACCCGGCCCCAGCCTTGCCGCGCGCGCTACCCGGCCGTTAGGCTGCACGCCAAGGGAAACGCGGGAGAGCGGAATGGCTCAGGCGATGCCGATGCGGCCGGTCGACGGGCCACAGCTCTGGTATGGACCCGATCTCGCAAATCGCCGCGACTGGATCCGCCTGCTCAGCGCGGCCGAGACCGAGGCGCTGGATGCCGCCGTCATCCGGCTGGATGCCACCGGCATCGACATCGCCGCCATCGGCCCGACCGACCTGGAACAGGCCGGGCTGGAGCCGCTGGTGGCGGAGATCCGCGGCGCGGTGCTGCACGGCCGCGGCTTCATCCTACTGCGCGGCGTGCCGGTGGAACGCTGGACCGTGCGGCAATGCGCCATCGCCTATTTCGGCCTCGGCACGCTGCTCGGCGAGCCGGTGTCGCAGAATGCGATGGGGCATATCCTCGGCCATGTGAAGGACATCGGCGCGGACTACGCCCGGCCCGATCATCGCGGCTACCAGACCGCGGCGCGGCTGCCCTACCATTGCGACAGCTCCGACGTGGTCGGGCTGCTCTGCCTGAAGCCGGCGAAATCCGGCGGGCTGTCCAGCATCGTCAGCTCCTCCGCGCTGTACAACGAGATGCTGCGCCGCCACCCCGACCTGCTGCCCGAATTGCTGAAGCCGGTGTACCGCGACCGCCGCAACGAGGTGCCAGAGGGCGCCGACCCCTGGTACGCCGTGCCGGTGTTCAACCCGATGCCAGATGGCAGCGTCATCGCCACCTACGTCCGCAGCGCGATGCGGAAGGCACAACGCTTCCCCGAGGTGCCGCGCATGACGCCGGCGCTGGAAGCCGCCTGCGACGCGCTGGACGCGCTGGCCGACAGCCCGAAAATCCATCTCGACATGGAATTCCGCCCCGGTGACATCCAGTTCGTCAACAACCACTGGATTATGCACTCGCGCACCGCCTACGAGGATTTCCCCGCGCCGGATCAGCGCCGCCACCTGTTCCGCCTGTGGCTGGCCTGCGACGACGGCCCTGCCTTGCCGGCGATCTATACAAAGGTCTGGCAGGGGGCGACGGCGAAGGGCCGGCCGGCCGGCATCCGCGTCCCCGGCGTGCCGCTCAGCGCCCCGCTCGACGCCAGCTGGTAGGCCGTGCGCATGGCCCGAGAGCTTCACCTCAACCTGTTCATCCATGCCCGCGGCCACCATGAGGCGGCCTGGCGGCACCCGGCGGCCTCGCCGCTGGCGCTGACCGACATCGCCTACTACCGCGATGTCGCGCAGCGCGCCGAGGCCGGGCTGTTCGACAGCATCTTCCTGGCTGATCAGCTCGCGCTGGCCGAGGATCTCGACCATGCGGCGCGCAACTGGCTGGAACCCATCACGGCGCTCGCGGCGCTCGCCGGGGCCACCAGCCGCATCGGGCTGATCGCCACCGCCTCCACCACCTATACCGAGCCCTACAACCTGGCACGGCAATTCGCCTCGCTGGACCACATCAGCGGCGGCCGGGTGGGGTGGAACATCGTCACCTCCTGGATGGCGACGGCGGCGCGGAATTTCGGCGGCGCGCCGCCGCTGACGCATGCGGAGCGCTACGACCGCGGCGAGGAATTCATGCAGGTGGTGACCGGCCTGTGGGACAGCTGGGCGGCGGACGCGGTGCTGGATGACCGCGCCGGCGGCCATTACGCCAGCCCGCGGCGGGTACGCAGCATCGACCATGCCGGGGCGCATTACCGCGTGGCCGGGCCGCTCAACCTGCCGCGCGGGCCGCAGGGGCGGCCGGTCTTCGTGCAGGCCGGCTCCTCCGACACCGGCCGACGCTTCGCCGCGCGCCATGCCGAGGCGGTGTTCACCGCCCATATGGAGAAATCCACGGCGCAGGAATTCTATGCCGATCTCAAGGTGCTGGCGGCGGCCGAGGGGCGCGCCGCCGATCAGATCCTGATCCTGCCCGGCCTCAGCCCGGTGATCGGCGGTACCGAGGCCGAGGCGCAGCGCATCTGGCGCGAGCTGAATGCGCTGACCGACCCGGAGGTCGGCCGCATCCGCCTGTCCAACCGTTTCGGCGGTTTCGACTTCTCGCATTTGCCGCTCGACCGGCCGCTGACGGTGGAGGATTTCCCCGATCCGTCCGAGGTCCAGGCGGCGCGCAGCCGGACCGAGGTGATCATCGGCCTGGTGCGGCGGGAACAGCCCACCTTGCGGGCGCTGCTGCAGAGCCTGGCCGGCGCCCGCGGCCATTTCACCATGGCCGGCACGCCGGAGCAGATCGCCGATCTCATCGAGGATTGGTTCAGCACCGGTGCGGCGGATGGCTTCAACATCATGCCGCCGATCCTGCCGGCGATGCTGGATGCCTTCACCGCCGAGGTGATCCCGCTGCTGCAGCGCCGCGGGCGGTTCCGCCGGGCTTATGCGGGGAAGACGCTGCGCGAGCACTACGGGCTGACGTTGCCGCCGAGCCGGTACGAGGGTTAAGCGTGCTAGAGCTTGAATACTATTCCTATGCCCTGTGCCTGTTTTCACGGATGCGGCCTGGGCGAAGTGGGAACCGGCAATTGACGAGGTGCGGTCTCATGGCAAGCTGCCGCCCGAGGAGCTGCGGCGGACAATCTCGGCGATCTTCTGGCGGCACCAGAACGGAGCCAAGTGGCGGAGCATCCCGGCTAATCTTGCCCAGCTCGCTTTCATGCTCGCGCCCGGTCAGGCGCACCAACAGACCTGGGCGCCGGGCTTGCTCGGCTGCCTACCCGATGTGCCGGAATGGGTGGCTGGCGATCGCGGCTTCGCCCCCGATACCTTCCGTGAACGCATCTGGGAAAGGGGCGCATGCCCCGCGATCCCACCGAAGCGACCGGCGCGCCCGTCGATTGCCCAGACTGGGCTTACACCAACCGACATCTCGTCGAGAACCTCTGGGCCCGCCTGATGGATGGCGCGCCCTCGCTACCCGCAATGAGAGGACCGCCCGCTCCTTATCTCGGACTTCTCTGCCTCGCGGCGGCGGCTTGGCTCAGAGCCTGAGAGCACTGGCTTGGTCGGTTCTTGCCTCCAGTGCGGGTCACGCCGCGCGGCCGGTCGATGGCTCCGGCGTCTCCCCATCGGTGAGCGCCCGTTCCGCCCTGGCCAGGCTCCGCTTGATGTCGCGCCCGTCACCTGGTTCGGCCACCTCCCGTAGCCCGACCTCGGCCACCATCCGGGCGTGGCGGTTCAGCGCCTCGCGCTGCTCCGCGGTGCGGGCATGCTCGGCGACGCGGGCGATCGCCTCGATCAGGTGGATAACCACCGCCGGGTGGCTCGCCCCAGCCTGGCGGATCTGGTGGAAGGCGGCGTCGGTCAGGCCGGCGAAGGTCGTCGTCTCGCGCACGAGGCGCACCCGACCCGCCCCGTCGCGCAGCATCGGTGAGGGCAAGCGCTTCTCCGTCAGCCGCGTGAGGCAGCCACGCAGCCGGTCGATCACCGCGACGGCGGTGAAGGGGTCATTGACGCCGGGCGAGAGTGCCCGCACCGCGACCTCGACGAGGTGGCGGACCGCGAACTCGATGTCCTGGGTGGGCGTGCGCTCCCGCCCCACAACAGCGAGCTTCCAGATTGCGTCCGCTTCGGCCGTATCCGCCGTCTCAGGCGGGTGGACGAGGATGCGCCGGTCGCCCGCGACGACGAAGTCGCCCGCAAGGAAGTCGAGCCGCAGCACCGCGCCGTGCCGCTCCGCCCAGGTCAGGAGGCCCTCGTAGTCGATGGCCTGCACGTAGCCCTCGTGGCGCTGCGCGACATGCCCAGCCGCGTCCCACAGCGTCCGCTCGTTCGCGCCCTCATCATCACCGTCGCGGCGCTTCGGCCCCTCCTGCGCAGTCAGGGCGGGGAGGGGCTTGATGCTGGCATCAAGCTCGCGACCGACGCGCTCGACCACGTCGTCGGCGACCGCCATGCGCGCCACCTCCTGGATGAAGACGAGCAGAGCCAGGACGCAGGCAAGGGCTAGGGCGGAATCCGATCATTCTGGTTCATAGCCTGCGGCGGTGAAGTAGTTTCGGCACTCTTCCGGGGTAAAGCGTGGCAGGGCGTCGCGGATGGCATCCCAGAGCCCGTCGATGGTCCGCGCGGCG
>NZ_JACOMF010000199.1 GCF_014283215.1 Siccirubricoccus deserti | reverse complement strand
GTCGTCTCCACCCTCATCGCGCTCCGGCCAGCGCTCCGGCTTGGCTCGCGACCCTAACGCGCTTGTAACGGCCTGGGTCCCTCTGTTTGGAAGAATTCGCAGCGGGAAGTTCGAGGCCCGCCATCGGGCTAGGTCGTGCGGTTCGCCCCCCGCCCTAGCGAACGCGTGGTGCTTTTCTCGCCGACGCTGATGCGCAGCTTCTCGGCCGCCTTTGACACGGACATCCGCGAACGGCCGAGCCGATCAGCGATTTGGCTTGTCGTAGCGCCCGACGACGCAAGGCTGCAGAGCAGGTCCAAATCCTCCGGCGTCCAGGGCTTGCCAGCATTGTGGCGAACGGGAGCGGTCACCACCACTATGTTGGTACAGGGTTAGGACCGGCAACCCTGGCTCCACTGCCCAGACCCACGCCCGCGCGAGGTGTGCATCCTACCTAATCCCAAGTCCTCTCACAGCGCTGTTCCTTTTCCGTTCACGACCGATCGAATGCGCCGATGGCCGTGACGCCCTTCGACCGCTTCATCCGCATCGCCGACCGGCTGGGGTAGGTCACGGCCGGCAGCCTGCTGGCAGACCTCGCCATCCATGATGCACTTGGCTTGGCTGGAGTGGTGATGCCCTACACGCGCAACGGGGCGGCTGCGCGGGGTCTACTGCCGGGCGGGTTCGAATGGATCCCTTTCACCTATTCAAGCGGCGTCGTCTATGCCGCCTGCCGGCGGCGCGGGATGAATGGGGAGTGGCCCTATCCTCACCACGGGCAGTGGGGCAGTGCCCACTCCAACACCTTCCGAGTTTGGAAAGAGGAGACGTCTGCCCGGACGGTAGCGTGAACGCGAAGGCCGTCGTGCCGCTCGACACAACGCCACCATCGCCCCAACAACTTGGCAATGCCGATCGTGCTGGTGGAACGGCAGCAGGCTATGGCAGCCGCCTCAGGCATCACTGAACGGGTAGGCTGCCGCCGGCTCCCACGGCCCACTCCGGTAGTGCCACAGCAGCAATCCGGTGCCCAGAACATCGAAAGGCACAAAGTCGGACCGCAACCGGTCATGCAGCGCGCGTGCCTGCTCTGCGCCTGCCTTGTTCTGGATGGTGACATGCGGTTGCAACGGCTGCCGGTCCTGCGGCGTCAACCAATCCCACCAAGTCTCTACCAGCTTGGCATGCAATCGGCTGAGGGCCTGCGACCGCAGTCGGTACGCCACCCCGCGCCCCATCAGCCAGAGGTCATGTACCTCGAGCACAAAGCAGGGCTGTCCCTCGCACACCGCGCGCAGCCGGCTGCCAACGGCGTCGACCTCCGCGCCCGGCAAGTGGTGGAACAGGGTCAGATGCGCCGACAGGAAGTTCCGTTCCGGTGGGAAGTGGGTGCTGCGCTCGGTGTCGAACCGTGCCTGTGCGACGGCATCGAGCCGCAGCGTCAAGATCAGCGGAGCCATTGCCTGAGGATCGCCGTGCAGCAGCTGCGTCATGGGGGTCTGGACTTCCGCGGGTCAGCCCCGCCACGCCGTTGCACGAACCGCGAGATGGTCTGCGGCAGCCCTGCCCGCATCGAAGCGGGTAACATAAGTATGCTGCCGCAGATCAGTCTCAAGGCCAGAGTCCGCTGCCGCCCCAGCGCCTGCAATGCTGCGCGCCCGCTTTGAAGGGATGCTGCGCCCCGGGCAGGTTCGGCCCATAACCCGACCGTTCCGCGACGTTGCTCATGGTCACGGGCGGGCAGAGCACCAACAG
>NZ_JACOMF010000198.1 GCF_014283215.1 Siccirubricoccus deserti | reverse complement strand
CAGCGCTCGTCCGACAACCCGTGCATCGCCTGCAGCAGCAGGATCCTGAACATCAGCACGTGACCGAAGGCAGGCCGGCCGCCCCTTGTGCCGTCGGCGCGCGGCACCGCCCGCTCCAGCTCCGCGCGGAACATGGCGAAATCCACCAGCTCGGCAATCCGCTCGAGGTCATCGCCCTTGGCCGACAGGTCGCGCAGCCGCTCCTCCACATCGAAGAACCCTGGCTGCCGAACCATCGCCACCCCCCCCCACGCCGATCCTGCCCAGTGAATCAGCCGAACGGCATCAGGGAGAGGGGTTTCCGGAGGTGTCCAGCTTGTCCAAGGTCGACTGCCGTCCAGCACCTGCAGAGCTGAACACCAGCGTGTCTTGGCTAATCTGACGACGCGCCATGGGAGCCCTCCGCCGCTGATCACCCGCAGCGAATCAGAGCCAAGCTCCGACGTCCAGTGCTATCCGCGCACAGGCCTTCTAGTGGATAGCGCCAGACGGATGGTACCCTCACCGTCCTGATCTCAGGTTGCTGATCTGGGCCTCCTTTTCTTCAGAGCGGCACTCCGCCTACCCTGGCGGCACTGGGACCGATCCCCTCGGCCACCGCGCGATGGGCAAGGCGGCGGTGCAGCATGAGGGATAAGGAGGCACCGAATGGCCGGGCAGAGCTTCCGTGACGCCGAACTGGCGGGCTGGGACCACAAGGCGGGCTACTGGGACGACACCCTCGGCGCTGTCACTCAGCAGGCTGTCGGGCCGCTCCTGGACGCCGCCGGAGCCGCTCCTGGCGTGCGCCTGCTCGACATCGCCTGCGGCACCGGCGCGCTCGCCGCCGCCGCGGCCGGGCGCGGCGCCGAAGTGGTCGGCATGGACTTCGCTCCGACCATGGTCGCCGAGGCGACCCGGCGGCACCCCGGCGTCGAGTTCCGGGTCGGCGACGCCGAGGCCATCCCGCTGGCTGACGCCAGCATGGATGTCGTCACCTGCTCCTTCGGCCTCCTGCACATGGAGCGACCCGAGCGGGTACTCGCCGAGGTCGCTCGCGTGCTGCGGCCTAGCGCCGGGCGCTTTGCCGCGACTGCCTGGGCTCCGGAGGGCGACTTCTTCGCGCTGGTCGGGCAGGCGGTACAGGCCCACGCCGACATGACCGTATCGCTGCCGCCCGCCCCACCGATGTTCCGCTTCGCCGACGAGGGCGAGTGCCGGTCCGCGCTGCTCGCAGCGGGTTTCGCCGAGGTCAGCTTCTGGCGGCTGCCACTCCACTGGAACGGTGGCGCGCCGGAGGCGGTCCTGGACCTCGTCCACCGTGGCACGGTGCGCACGCCGATGCTGATCAAGGCGCAGGCGCCGGAGGCGCGAGGCGCTATCGAGCGGGCCATCCTGGAAGGCGCGGAACGCTACAGGGCGGACGCGGGAGGGATTGTGCTCCGCTGGCCCGCCCTGCTCACGGTGGCTAGGCGCGCCTGATAAACACGGCGGCTGCGCCTGTAGCGGTTCCGCTTCCCTCCGCCGCTCCGACCGGCCATCCTCCCCGACCAGCAGGGAGGTAGGGCCATGGCCGAGCCCACGGATGAGGAACTTCGCCGGCTCGCGCGCAGGGTACTCGGCCGCGACCTAACGGCTGAGGAGGCCGCACAAGCGGCGCCGCGGTTGCTGATCCTGTCGCAGACCATGGACCGGCTAGAGGCTTGGCAGGGCGAACTCGGTGAGGTCGCCCCAGCAACCATATTTCAGGTGCCGACGGAGGCGCG
>NZ_JACOMF010000197.1 GCF_014283215.1 Siccirubricoccus deserti | reverse complement strand
TACCTGCTTTCCCGGAATGAGAGCGACATTGTGGTCACCGCCTCCTCGAAGCAGGGCCGCATGTCGCGCGGAAACTCAATCCAGAGCGTGGCAATGACCTGTCCCGCCCGTGAGAGGAAGGTTCGGCGGTAGAAGATTCGGCCAGCGACATAGCCCGAGAGAACGAACCAGTTGTCCTTTGTCCGCTCGTAGGTGATGGTGCCGCGGCTAGCCTCAATGACGTCCCGCTTCGCCTCCCGCAGCAGGTCAGCGAGGGGCTGCCCCATATTGTTGCGCAAGGCTGTCACCACGGCCGTGGCGCGGCGGTCGGCGGTCCAGAACCGGGCGCTATCGCCATTCTCTGGCACGCTCTCCGGATCGAGGGCAAAGGTTGAGGGGTACATCATGCTGATGCCCCAGCGAAGGTTGCGGTAGGTCTGGGGCCGTCCGCCGAGTAGGCCAGCGCAATCCGGTCCCCTGCTGCTGGCCGCCGCAGGGGATGCCATCTCGGCCCTCGATACCCGAACCCAGTTTCCGACGGTGAGCAGATATCCGACATGGGCTACGGCGAGCATGGCTGGGCGACGCCCTATGGCTGCCCTCGGGCTCCTCGTCGCCGCCTTGCTCAGGCTCCACACCATGGCTTGGCGGTTCAGCCAGGGCCGACCAGAAGGTCCCGGTACTCAGGGTGGCGTTCGATGTAGCCGGCTACGAAATCGCAGCGGGGCACTATCCCGATGTCATCTGAACGCAGGTGGTCGAGCACCCCGCGCACCAGCTTCGATCCGGTGCCTTGTCCGGCCATCGCCTCCGGCACCTCGGTGTGGGTCAGCACCATCCGGTTGCCGTCTCGCCGATATGCGACGAAGGCAACGGCGCCGCCTTCCGCCATTTCGAAGCGGCTCATCGCCGGGTTATCCCGTACTTCCGACATGAATACGTGCTCCACAATCGGGTCGCAGTGCGGCGCTGCTCCTGCCCCGACACTGCAACGCCCAAAGGGAAGGCCAGTGCCCACGCTAGGCACGGGCGGCAGCCTCGCTTTCTGGGCATGTTACGCCCTGGGTCCCATAGCCGAAGTAGGACCGCCATCCCTCGCCGATTGTGCGGCGTCTATGACGGCTGACAAGCATCGACCCTCGGATAGGTCGTCCCAAACATCGGCGCCCGTTTGGGCAGCACACCTTGCGCTTCGCTGAGCAGGCTCGCGCTCCGAAGTTCAAGGCGGTGGCAGACCGAGGCGGCTATGCCGTCCGAATTGGTGCGCCTACGCTGCGATTGCAGGGCGCGGACCTACGATCGCGCGGAACTCACTGCGCTGGTGAAGTGGGACGCGCGCCTCCGTCTCGTCGGGCTCAACCGAGAACTCTGGTGTCGCCAGCGCGGCGAACCACCCATCACTGGGTGGATCGTGGCGGCTATTCCGGACGCTAACCGCTAACCCAGGTCAGGCGGAACAGCGCAGCCTCTATCTGGTCTGCAAACAGGAAGCACCGTCCCGTGTCGCGTCCTTCGGCGTGGTCCCAAATGGACTCGACCGTGAATTCGTGCTCGCAGTTCTCGCGGCACCATAGCCTGCGGTCCCAAATCTCCTCGGCGAACGCATCGTCGAGATCGTGCACGGTCAAGCGGGGACATTCGATCACGTGAACCGCCCCGGGTTTGCCGGAGGCTTCAAACCTTGAGAGGTTGGAGCCATGACGAAGAAGACGTCGAACCGGTTTTCGCCTGAGGTGCGGCAGCGAGCGGTACGGATGGTGCTGGACCACGGAGGTGACCACGCCTCGCAGTGGT
>NZ_JACOMF010000196.1 GCF_014283215.1 Siccirubricoccus deserti | reverse complement strand
GCAAAGGTCGATTCCCACTCCGCTGCCGCTTCGATCATGCGCCACCTCACCGGGCCGCACCTCAATCGGAACGTCCATCAGCTTACCAGCCGGGATCTCAGGCCAACAGAAATCTGCCGAAGTAGTGGTAGTCAGGTCTATGGCATCGCGCGTCAGGCAGGCGGGGCGGTACGGATCGAGAGCCGGCCGGGCGAGGGCACCACGGTGCGCATCTATCTACCGACAACTGAGGCCTCTTTCGGGGAAGAGAATGCCCAGCCTGTGGACAGGCAGATCGCTGCCGATGCTTCGGCCACGATCCTCGTGATAGACGACGACCCGGACGTCCGGCGGGTGCTGGTCGCCTCGCTTGATGCGCTCGGCTACCGCGTCCTCGAGGCGGCCGATGGACCGTCGGGCCTTGCCGTCCTGGAGGAGGCCGCGCCCGAGTTGATGATCGTGGACTTTGCCATGCCAGGGATGAACGGGGCAGAGGTGGCGGGAGCTGCACGCAAGCTGCGGCCCGATCTGCCGATCGTATTCGTCAGCGGGTATGCCGACACTGCTGCCATCGAGCGCATTGTCGGGCCGGATACACTCATGATGCGGAAGCCATTCCGAATTGACGAACTGCAAGCCGTCCTGGCCGGGACATTCGCCAGCCGTCTATAGTGGCGCTTGTGCGATGATCGGCCACGAGGCGCCGTGCTTGGCAGAGACGGGCCGGCAGAGCTGCCACCTGCCCGGCGGAAGTCAGCTCCACGGCGCCAAGGTGATCAAGGAGCCATCCCGGTAGGGACGCGGGTTACCCCGCGCCCCCCCGGACAGATCCGAGCGTGCGCTGCTAACGCACTCGGCTCCCACCTCGAGTGTTTGACAAGGAAGCGCTGTTGCGACCAAGGATGTCGGATTCTGGCGGATGGTATCCAGCGCGCGGCGATTGGCTTCATCCGCCGCCATGGGACGTGGGCTTTCTGGCTGCGGCGCATGAGCGCTCGACGCCAGTGCCGGACGACATGGAATGCGAAAGCCGTCGTCCGCCGCGAGTTGGTGGGCACCGCGTGATACGCGAAGTAGCCACGCAGCACCTGCCCCAGCCAGCGCCCCTGCTCGGGCACTGGCAGGTGGCACATGCGATAGAGCGTCTCCTTAATCTCCAGGAGCTTGGCCCGCATTCGCTTGGCGATGGTCTGCCGCAGCAGGATGAACGCTCCGTCCGGGCGTTTCCCGCAGCCGACGCATGTCCACATGCTTCATCCTGCCGATCCAGGCAGATCCTACCTGCCCTCAAGAGAACCCAGGCCGGATCAATAAGGGCACTCAGAAGCGCGGCATACCATGCCCTTGTGCCTCAGGCTGCGTTACCCTTGGCCGGGCTACTCCCCTTGCACAACGCGTGTGAGCGGCAGATCGAGCTCGCAGATGAGGCCGCCGGGTTCCCACCGCCGCTCGACCCGCCCCCCGAGCTGATCCCGGATTGTCCCCTCAAGCACGCGGCTGCCGAAGCCCCGCACCAATGGGGGGCCGGGCACCACGGGACCACCGATCTCCTCCCAGCGCAGCCGCAGCCACCCGGTCTCTCGGTCGGCTTCCCAGCTCAGCCCCACCACTCCACCTGGAACCGATATGGCGCCGTGCTTCGTCGCGTTCGTGGCCAACTCATGCAGCGCCATTGCTACTGCCTGCGCGGCCTCGGGTCGCAGCCGTACTGGTGGGCCGGAGAGCTCCGCGCGTGGCGCGACTGGCATGTCCGCATCGTTTGCATTGCCCGCGCCAGGGAGGAAGGGCGCGAGTTCACCCTC
>NZ_JACOMF010000195.1 GCF_014283215.1 Siccirubricoccus deserti | reverse complement strand
GAAGCGCTGGATCGTTGAGAGGACCATCTCGTGGCTGAACCGCTGCCGTCGCTTGGCCAAAGACTGGGAGTGCCTGAACCGCACCAGCCTCGCATTCCTGCGCTGGGCCTCCGTTCGCCTCATGCTGCGAAGGCTCTGCCAGACAACAACATGATCCCGGATAGACACTGAGCGAGTCACCTCGGCGCGGCGGTATCATATAAGCCGCTTCTGGAAGGACGTCGCGCACATCAATTCAGTTGATATATAGATTGCATAGCTGTAATATAATACAGAAGTTACCAATTATTGTTTCATTTTTTGATAAATTGCCGGGCGTTGAAATGGCTTCGGTCCGCTCAACGGGCTCTAAGCCTTTGGTGGGAGCGGCAATGTGCCAACAATTTGCGCAGTAGTTCTGACCTATAACCGCAGAGATTTACTTAATGGCTGCTTAAAAGCAATAAGCAGCCAGACACATCAGTGTAATCGCATAATTGTGATAGATAATGCGAGCGAGGATGGGACATCTGAGCTTCTGCATGCTCAATGGAAAGGTCGCGTCGATGCCCATTTTCTGCCCGAGAATGTTGGTGCGGCTGGCGGCTTTGCCATTGGTATGCATCTTGGTTGCCAGACAGGTATGGATTATATATGGGTGATGGACGATGATGTAGTACCGGAAGCGGATGCGCTTGCAAGGCTTCTAGCAGCCGTCGACCTCCTCGCTGACCGGAACATAGTCGCCCCGTTTGTCATCTCTACCGCGCGCTCGCCTGCGGGGCAGCTTACTAACGTTCCCGAAATCGATAAGCGCCGCAATGCGCTCTCCTATGAAAACTGGCCTGATTTACTTGAACATAGCATAGTGCCGATTACGCGAGCGACTTTTGTGGCAATTCTACTGCCGCGTGGAACAATCCAGCGCTACGGCTTGCCAATCCCTGAAATGTACATTTGGGGCGAGGATTCAGAATTCACTCTGAGGATAACCCGCGATCACCCTGCCTATTTAGTTGGTAACAGCCATGTCGTTCATGTTCGGCAGCTTGCCGGTGTGCTTGATATCCGTACGGAATCTAGTTCGAAGCGGATCTCCTACCACGCTCATCGGATCCGGAATGACATCTACATAAAGCGACACTATGAAGGCTTCCGTGCGGTTGCGCGATATATTCGATGGCAGACATGTCTTATTGCAAGGTTCTGCATTTATGGCGAGTTTACTAAGGCCGCGGCCGTTCTACGCGGCGTTACGCAAGGGCTGATCTTCCGGCCGGGGATCGCTTCTATGGATGCGCCGTTCAATATAGCCGGTATCCGCTCGACAGATCCCGGACTCTTGCGGCAGAGAGAAAGTCGGCCATTGGAACGACGACGTGATGCGGCTGCGGGCGGGGTGAGAACCCGGCCAGGGTAGGGGGATGCCCTGAGTGATCAGAAAATGCGCCGGGAGATGTTCGTGGCGGAGACCTACGCGGCGACCTAGCAGCTTGTGTTCGTGGGGGGGCGCAGCCGGCATTGCCAAGTTGCCGGCCTCTATCCAAAATGAAGCGGCTGGGCGAAGCTGGGTTGATGACGCTTGAACTCGCCACCTAGTGCACTGACGCAGACGGAGGATTCACAGCGGGGCGCTGCGGTGGAATTCTCCAGGCATGGCCCAGACCGTCAGCGTCATCGTTGGATCTGAGGATCGTATCCGCCTCGCTGCGATCCTTGGTGACCGGAACCGCCCGCTAAAGCATGTGCAGCGGGTCAACATCATCTTGCTCTCCGCCGAGTGGCTGCCGGTTCTGGAGGTGGCGCG
>NZ_JACOMF010000194.1 GCF_014283215.1 Siccirubricoccus deserti | reverse complement strand
GACCGAGACACTGTCGCCCGTCCGTTCTGACCCCTTCGGCATTGCCGCCTCGTGTCACGCAACGCACGGCATCCAGTCCATCAATGCTACCCCGGTTCCGCCGCTCCCGTTCGAAAATGTGGGTAATCGGAAGCGTCACCGGACGCTTACTATGAGCGAGCATCCCCGATCAACTGTTCAGGCTGACGATCGGCGAAACGGACGGCTCCCAATCCGACAAACGGGTGTGAAACCCAGGAGGCCCGCGGGCTGCCGTCCGCCGGAGAAAGATAGGCGATCGGCGACAGACAGGAGGCCCCGACTGTTGAGAGGATGGGGCTATGACAAAGAAGACGTCGAACCGGTTTTCGCCTGAGGTCCGGCAGCGAGCGGTACGTATGGTGCTGGACCATGGTGGCGACCATGCCTCCCAGTGGGCCGCGATCGGCTCAATCGCGGCCAAGATCGGCTGCACGGCCGAGACGCTGCGGAAATGGGTGCGGCAGGGCGAGCACGACACGGGACAGCGGCTTGGCACGGCGACGGAGGAGCGCGAGCGCATCAAGGCGCTGGAGCGTGAGGTCCGCGAACTGCGGCAGGCTAACGAGATTCTGCGGAAGGCGTCCGCTTATTTTGCGATGGCGGAGCTCGACCGCCGATCGAAGCCATGATCGCCTTCATCGACGATCAGCGCGAGGTCTACGGTGTCGAGCCGGTCTGCGGGATGCTGCGGATCGCTCCGTCGATCTACCATGCCCATGTCGCGCGACGTACCGACCCAGCGCGGGCCTCGCCCCGAGCCCGGCAGGACTTGGTGCTCATGGAGCAGATCCGGCAGGTGCATGCGGCCAACTTCGGGGTCTACGGTGCCCGCAAGGTCTGGCGGCAGCTTGCCCGGGATGGCACCGTGGTAGCCCGCTGCACGGTGGAACGCCTGATGCAGCGGGCGGGCCTGCGTGGCGCCGTCCGCGGCAAGGAAACCAAAACCACGATCGCCGACAAGGCCGCGCCTTGCCCGGCGGATAAGGTGAACCGGCAGTTCCGGGCGCCACAGCCGAACGCCCTGTGGGTGTCGGATTTCACCTACGTGGCGACTTGGCAAGGCTTCGTCTACGTAATTACCCACCCCCTCTGACTTCTGCGGCGTAGCAGTCAGGCCGAGACAGTCATCAGGATGGTGCCAAAGACGCTGGTGTTCGGCGCGAGGCGGGCGGTGTCGACCACGGTGCGCACGTCCGCCTCGCCCTGAGCGGCCCACATCGCACGATAACCGTTGGTGACCTTGCGTTGGATCACGGCGGGACGGAGGTCGCGCTCGCAGGCGTTGTTCGTCGCCCCGACCTGGCCAGGCCAGTCGACAAAGGTCAGCAGCTGGTCGCGCGCTGTACCCATGCGCCGAGGGCCGCCTACCGGGATTGGGTTGAACCTGCCTTTTGATCTTAGAGCCCGCTTGCGAAGTCATGGGGCGGGCAGTCGTCTGCGATTGGGATGAGCGAGGCGGTGAAGCATTAGGCGGGTCGCGGCCAGTGTGACCATCGTCTCGGAGACCTCGGGTAGCGTCTCGTAGTCCTTGGACAGCCGCCGCCACCGGCCGAACCAGCCGAGCGACCTTTCGACCACCCAGCGCCGGGGCTGCACGACGAAGCCGACGCTGCCCGCGACGCGACGGACGATGATCAGCACGATCCCTGCCAGAAAGCAGGCGAGCAAGGCGGCAAGCCGGTTGTAGATGCTGTCGGCGAACACGACCCGGAGCCAGTTGTAGAGCGGCTTCAGGCGCTTCAGCAGGTCGCCAAGGCCATCCGCATCCTGAATGTCGGCCGCATGCACGAGG
>NZ_JACOMF010000193.1 GCF_014283215.1 Siccirubricoccus deserti | reverse complement strand
CGAGTAGTGGCTGCCATAGGCAGGCAGTGCCGTCCGCCCCACCGCAAGCGCCTCACCGGCCACCCGCAGCGCCGACTTCGAAAGCGTCCGCATCGACCACCTCCGGACCGCTCATCCCAAGATAGCCGCCCAAAGTACCCAGCCAAGCCAGGGTTTCAACAGAGCAAGCCCGTCTCTGAACGCTGTCGGAGCGACAGGGGCGTCCATGCGCAGGCGTCAGCCGATCCCGGCCAGGAGCCGCACCACGTCCTCCAGCACGGTGATATTGGCACAATGCCCTGCGGCCAATTCCACCCAGCCCCAACCGTCTTGGCTCCTCACCCACTGCCGGCTCGCCTCGATAGCCGCGTATTGCGGTGCGGTGCAGGACATGTAGGTGCATGGCCTGAGCGCGGTGCAGCGCATCTGGCAGGCCAACCGCCTGCAGCCGCACCGCCTGCGCAGCTTCAAGCGCTCCAGCGACCCCGCCTTCGCCACCAAGGTCGAGGACACCGTCGGCCTGTACATGGACCCGCCCTGCCATGCGGTGGTGCTGTCGATCAACGAGAAAAGCCAAACACAGGCGCTCGACCGTACCCAGCTGGGCAAAGCGGTCACAGACCCTAAGTGTTCTGCACGTCCAGCTTGCTCAGGATTGGCCGCCAGAGCCGGTCTTGGTCCCGCAGGAATTGGGCGAATTCCTCTGGCGTGTTGCCGACGATGAACTGGGCATCCCGCGTCAGCCGTTCCTGGATGCGCGGGTCCCTCAACGACGCGGCAGCCGCGTCGTGCAGCCGCTGTACGCTGGCGGGCGCGGTGCGTGCGGGGGCAAGCAGACCGAACCAGCTCAGCGCCTCGGTCCCTGAGGCAAATTCGGCCACCGTGGGCACTTCGGGCGTAGTCGGCATGCGCTGCGCGCTGGTCCAGCCGATCAGCCGCCCCTGGCCATTTCGGAAAACTGGCACGGCGGTGCTGCCAGCAACCACCAGCGTGTCGAGATTGCCGGCGACGAAGTCGTTCAGCGCCGCCGCATCGCCGCGATAGGTGACGTCCTGCATGCGGATGCCCAGCCGCTCCATCACCAGTAGCATGGCGACGTTGGTTAGCGTGGTCGGGCCATTAGTGCCGTAGGTGATCCCTCCGGGATTGGCCTTGGCCGCGGCGACGAGGGCCGGGATATCGGCCGGGCCCTTATTTTGGGTGATGATACCGAAGGGGTAGGTGGTCGCCAGGGTGATCGGGGCGAAGTCCTCGACCTTGTAGGGCAGGTTCTTCACCACCACGGGGTTGATGCTCAGCGTGGTCCCAGCCGCCATCAGCAGCGTGTTGCCGTCGGGCTGGGCGCGGGCGACGTATTCGGCGCCGACGATGGTGTTGCCGCCGGCCCGGTTTTCGACCAGCACCGTCTGCCCAAGGATCTGCGTCATCCGCTCCGCCATCAAGCGCGAGAGCACGTCAGTGCTGCCGCCAGCGGCGAAGGGCACGACGATGGTAGTAGGCCGCTGCTGCTGGGCACGGGCGATGGCGGGGGCGGCAAGGGCCGCGGCGAGCACAAGGCGGCGCGGGGCAGGGATCATGGCGTCCTCCGGGATTGTTCGGCGCCTCTTTGCCACCGGGCGCCGGGCGCAGCCACCCCCGGATCCCCGCTGCCGCTGTAGCGAGGCCGGTTTCCGTTCGCGCCGCCCGACGCGGCCCAGGAAGGGCCACTGCTATCGGCTCACCTGCATACGCGCACCAACGCCCCCTCAAGACCAAGAGGCAGCCCTTCGTAGGCCGGGCATCACTTGACCTAAAAATCTAGCCCGGATCATTCACGGCGGCGGTGACGCGCGTCCCCTGGCTGGCGCGCGGCTCGCGCCGTGGTTGTGCGGGCGAGCGGGATCGGCGCCGGTCCTATTGGCCGGGGTTCAGGTGCGGATCGCGGGGCT
>NZ_JACOMF010000192.1 GCF_014283215.1 Siccirubricoccus deserti | reverse complement strand
GGTGCCGCCACTGGCAGCCGGTGCGCACGAGATAGAACAGCCCGTCCAGCAGGCTCCGCATGTCCGTGCTGCGCGGCCGTCCGCCCGGCTTGGCGGGCGGGATCAGCGGCTCCAACAGGCGGAACTGGTCATCCGTCAGCGCTTGGCCGGAGCCGAACTCCCCAACCAACGCGCGATCAGCCGGCGTCCACATGGCGGTCTCCAGTCAGGAAACCGCCTGCAACGCCGCCTGAAAGGCCAGGATCAGCCCGTCAAACCAGCCCCGTCACCCCTTCGCAAACGGGCATTTAGGTCGCATGCCCGACGGCCACTTCGGGCGGTTCTGTCGATGAGGTCGCGGTGTGGGGCGGAGCATGGAATCCTTCTTGGGCAGGGCAGTGGCGCCGCGCCTCTCCCTCCGGATGAGGCGCGCCAACAGCGACGGTGGGACCAGCCGCGCCACACCGCCGGGGGGAGTGCCAAGCCAGGCGCGCCAGTTACCCCGGCGCGCGAAACACCGGATTCCAGACCCTTGCCGCCAGAGCCGAGCGGTCGGGCATTCGGGTTTCCAACCACAGCAAGAGGTGCCGCTCGCAATCCGGCCTTTTTCCTGGGCCGAAAGCTTGGGACTAAATCAGTCAAGTCCCCAGGTTCGGAGAGAATCGGCGGTTCGGAGAGAGATTCGGTCCCTCGTTGCGGTCCTGCACTCCCAAGGTCGCTGCCTGGACCCAGGCCAAACCTGCCGTTCCGGGCGCTGGCGCCCCGGACGGAGTGCGGTTCTCGGGAAGTGAGGAAGTGAGGAAGTGAGGAAGTGAGGAAGTGAGGAAGTGAGGAAGTGAGGAAGTGAGGAAGTGAGTGGTGTGGCCCAGCCGAGCCCGGGTGCAACCGCCAAGGCTTGGTTGAGCACCTCCGCCTGACTGGCCGCGGTAACGCGGTAATCGAACCCAGAGCCGGTCTCGCGCGTGGCCCCGACCACCCCCGGGAGCCGCCGAAGGTCAGCAGGTAGTGGCTGCCCGGGGGCAGCACGGCCGGCCAGGCCTCGGTGTCGACGACGCAGCCCGAAGACCACGGCGAGACAATGCCGCCCACCACCGCGGTGGCACGCCCGGCATGGGCCTGGTCGACCGCCACCACCTCGGCGCAAGCCAGGGCCAGGTGCCTGGTCCTCCTCGAGGTTGCTGATCAGCATCTTGAGTTGGCCGAACTCGGCATCCAGCCGCTCGCAGGACTTGCAGTGGCGGCTGGGACGCAGGGCTGCGAGCTGGACCCTGAGCTTCTCGATCTCAGGCGTGGCGTTTACCTATTGAGAGGGCTTGGGTCATCTTGAACTACCCCGAAACCGCGACAGGCGGCCTGTCCAGCGCGGTGGCTGCGAACCTTTCAAGTGCGCCCAGGCCGGATCAATAATGAGACCACAAGTCGTCTAGGGGATCCAACAACCACCGAGGCGGGTATATTCTGGCTTCGAGGGCTGCCACCTGCCGATGCTGCGCCCGGCGGAGTACGGGCGGGCTGTCGTGCGGCGGCAGCCCAGCTAGGAGGAAATTCCAGTGACAACAGGCTCTATCGGCCGCCGCGCCGCTCTCGGCACCGCGTTCGCCGCAATGACACTCGCGTGCCCGGCTATCGGCCAAGGACGTTTCCCTAACCGCCCTGTCCGGTTCCTGATTCCTTGGGCACCGGGCGGCACGCTGGACGGCTTCATGCGCCTGCAGGCGGAGCTGTTCCAGCAGAACACCGGACAGACGTTGATCATCGAGAACCGTCCCGGCGCCCGCGGCACTCTGGCCGCACAGTTCCTGCTCAACCAGGCACGGCCGGACGGTTACACCATCGCCCACCACCATCTCTCTGTAATCCGGCACCCGTTCCTGACGCGGCGGCCCACCTGGCACCCGGTGAACGATTTCACCTACATCATGCAGCAGACCGGCTTTG
>NZ_JACOMF010000191.1 GCF_014283215.1 Siccirubricoccus deserti | reverse complement strand
CCATTCGGCATCCGTCAGATCGGAGGGGTAGCGCAGCCCGCGCCGATCCGCCGCACGCCGATGCTCCGCTGTCCACGCCATCCTGCTTCCCCACAAATCGCCCGCAGGAGAAGGGAATCACATCCGATTCAGGTAACTCAATTCCTTTTCGGATGGGCTCTGAGATGCGATCCTTGTCCATGTTGGCTCCCTTTGTCGTAGTTGTGGTCGAAGTAGAACATGGTGCAGGGCGGAAAATCGGCCCGGTTGCCTGGAGGTCGGGATACCGCCCGTTGGATGTGCCACCGGACGGACCGTTCGCCTGGACATGACGGTCCGGCGTTCCGACCGGACGGGCTCACGCGCCCGTCTGCGGCAGAAAAGGGCCCTGCGGATGCCGCAGGGAGGCGCAGTTGCGCCCCGCGCATCGCACCTCAGGACAACCTGAGTCCACTTCCGATCAACGCACACACTACGGCGCTACGGAGGCATGAAGGCGGCGATGACGCGAATGGGATCACGCTGGAACTCGGAACACGATTTTGGGCGCTGAGCGCTTTGCGAGTTCGCCTAGCAGGGTGGCGCTGTACGTGCCTACCAAGCTCGGGCATGGGCGCGGTGCTGGTACCGATAGGATTAGGAGGGGACGCGATGTGGCGACGTTTGCTTACCGTGATCCTCATCATGATTGGGCTGGACGGCTGTGCAGCAGATCGGCTGCGAGCGGAAGCATTGCAGGACGACGCCCTGATGCCAGCGTGGGGTTGTCCTGATCCTGGCACGCCTGCTCCTCTGCAACGCCTGCCCGCACCTGATGACAGCGGTCGAGCCTGATTGGGCGACATCGTGATATGGCCTTTGCTCTCGACCGCTGTTCCGGCCTGCCGCATCGATCACGTTCGTCCCGGGTGGGGAGTATCGGCCCGTGGAGCACTCTGTCCCGTGGCGGCTATTGACGGCAGCCAAGCCGCTGCCGCCTGCCCAGTGATCCGCCAATCCTTGATTGCCGCTAAAGGGTAACCGCCCACAATCGAGCATGGCCTTGCGAACCCCACCGGCCCCCGCTGGCGCTGACGTAACTTGGATGATCGACAGCGGTGATGAGTGAGACTAGCCAACTGACGTAGCGTTCGTATCCAGCCCTTAAAGCAGTCGGCAGGTGGTGGGCTATTTTTCGGCTGATCGGTACCTAAATTGTGGGAGCACTGAGATGGGCGGGTTCACCATGAACACCCTCGAACAGTTCTTCTTGCTCCTCATGCCGAGTGTCATTGTCATTGGCGGCGTTGCCGCCGCTGTGCTGCACCGCATTTCGACCCGCCAGGATCGCCATGGCCGAAATCGAGCGACCGGAGGTGTCCGTGCCCATCATGGGTGGGGGCGGGGTCACAGGATAGGTCGCCGGGGTGCCCGTGCCTGACCGCTAGGCGAGGCGAACTCACCAATCAAGCGTTGAAGCGAACAGGTAGAGCCGCTGTGCCGCCTATCTGCAAGAGATGAAATCCCCACGTTCTGTGTATCTATCCAGTATGTTTCTCAACTGTCGCGCCGCAGCTAACGCTTCGGCGCCATCACTGGCGAGCGTCACCTTGTAGCCTTCAGCCTCAAGAAGATGGCACATAGAAGGTGCAATCATCGTGGAAGCAAAGAGCGAATACCGGCGGGCCACGGTGCGCATGCCGGTGCAGGCCACCCTTTGTCCAGATTTGCAACCCGTTGGTTCAAGCATCGTTCAGCATTGTCATAATCAACTTGGGGTGGAGCCATGCAGAGAATGTATGTTGCGGCACTGGCACAACCCTTGAGTGTCGAATACCTTCTGCTCGACCCCATCCAATGTAACCGTCGTCCTGACCTCACCTTGCGAAACGCCCTGCTGATGATGCCGTGTCGCTTTACGGCATGCGGCGGAGGTGGCGTTGGAGATCGAGGCGGAGGCGGCCGAGACCGGTCATAGGAGTGGTC
>NZ_JACOMF010000190.1 GCF_014283215.1 Siccirubricoccus deserti | reverse complement strand
CCCCTCCATGGCCTGTCGCTTCCACTCGCCCACCATGGTCTGGTGAATGCCGTGCTTGGCCGCCAGCTGCGCCGTCGTCAACTCACCCCGCAGCGCTTCCAAAGCAACCTTCGCCTTGAAATCCGCCAAATACCGCGTCCGCTTGCCCGTCATCCGGGTCCGTCCTTCTCACAGGCGAACCGAGCTTACCCACCTGTCCGAAATCCGGGGACCACCTCAGCGAGGCCATGCTGCAGGCCCTGATGGCGCGCGCCCTTCGCGGCGACGCGCGGGCCATGGGCCAGGCGATTGCGCTGGCGCGGGAGCAGGGCCTCCTTGCGCCGCCCGCTGACGGGGCGAGTGCCCGGAGCGGCGGCATGCTTGTGGTGCCGGGGATGGCCACCGACCCGGAGGAATGGGAACGGTCTGTGCAGGAGCACATGCGCCGCCAGGGGCTACTGCCCGAGGATCCCTCGGGCGAGAGCTGAGCGGACGCGGCGATGTGTGGGTACTCCTGCGCCGCCGCCGCGTCCTCCCGGGTGAGTCCGGCGGCATCAGCCCCTGCCCGCCCGGGCGAGTTGGGTGCGCAGCTCGGTGCAGAGCGCCTCGAGCTACGCCGTCGCCTCTGGGCCCGGCTCGATGCCGGCAAACCTCTGGCGCCGGCATGCGAGGAAGAGGCAGACCCAGAGCTCAAGCGCCGCCATGTCCGGCGCCGAGGCCCGTGCCGCGCGCTAAGCCCCAAGCTCCAAGCCCCACTCCCGGCTGGCGCAGCAGCTTTCGGACCTGCGCGATGACGCCGCGCTCGATACCGGCCAGAAGGCGGTACAGCGCAGGCCGTTCAGGGTGCCTCCGCCGGCAGCGTCGTGTTCGCCAATCTGCAGGGCTACGCCGCCCCGTGACGCTCAGGTGAGCAGCAGCGGCATTCCCGGATCCCCCTTCTCCATGGCGCGCTGATAGGCCGGGCGCTGAGCGATGCGCTGCAGGTAGGCCAGGATGTTGGGATACGGCGCCAGATCCACCGACATGAAGTAGCGCATGGTAGTGAGGGAAAAGACGGGCATGATGTCCGCCGCGGTGAACTCGCTCCCCGCCAGGAACTCGACCTTCCCCAGCCTTGCCTCGACCAAGCCCAGCGCGCGCTCGAGCCGTCCCCGCGTGGCCAGCAGGACCGGGTTGTCAGCCGCCAGGTTCAGCCGGCCGAGGATCATGTTGCGCCCCATCGCTGGCTGCAGCGTGCCGTTGGCGAAGTGTAGCCAATACAGGTAGCTGGCGAAGTCCGGGTGGTCCGGACCGAGGGCGAGACGGCCGCCACCATGCTTGGCGATGATGTACTCAACGATCGCCCCTGATTCCGCCAGTACCAGATCGCCTTCGGTGATGACCGGCGCGGCCCAGGTCGGGCTGAGTGCCCGAAGCTCCGGCGGGGAGAGTATCGTAACGGGATCGCGAGTGTAGCGCTGCAGCGCGTAAGGGATCTCGAGCTCCTCGCAGAGCCAGACGATCCTTTCGGATTGCGATTTCCCGAGATGGTGGACGGTCAGCATGGCGGGTTCCTTAGAGCAGTTTTGGCTTGGTCAGACCCACATCGGGCGGTCAGTAGCTGCAAGGTGGCTGGCGCAGCAATCTTTCCCGAGACCACCAAAGTTCGACTGAACCCGTCGCGCGGCACTGCCCGTCTTCCGCACCCGCTGCATCAGCTTGATCGCGGCGGAGGGACTCACCTCGAAGCGCCGCGCCGCCTCCCGCGCCGAACTGCCAGCCTCAACCGCGCGAACCAGCCGCCGCCGGAGGTCCGCAGACAAGGGTGCCGTCATCATCGCCTCGACGCTGCATCACCAGCGTCGAATCAGAACCCGCGATTCCATGCAATATCAAAATGCTCTAGGTCGGCCAAGCCTTCCGCGTGCACTCTGGTCAGCGAAACGCCCAGCGAAGGGTGTGCGCCACCCCGAGTGTTCCGGCGCGCACGAGTGGCCGACCGAGCAGAGGATTGGGTAGCCCGTGCATA
>NZ_JACOMF010000019.1 GCF_014283215.1 Siccirubricoccus deserti | reverse complement strand
CGCCGCGCGGACCATCGACGGGCTCTGGGATGCCATCCGCGACGCCCTGCCACGCTTTACCCCGGAAGAGTGCCGAAACTACTTCACCGCCGCAGGCTATGAACCAGAATGATCGGATTCCGCCCTAGGGCTCTACACCAAGGGGTTGCGCTTCGACGCGGCCTGCGCCGATGCGGTGCTGCAGGGGGAGGCGGAATGCTTCGTCACCTTCTCCCTCGATGCCTTCAACCGCGAGCAGTACCGCAGGCTGCATGGCATCCGCCCGGGCGGCGCCGGCCGTGGCGAAGGCACCCCCGGCGAGGATTACTTCGAGAAGGTCACCGCCAATATCGCCGCCGCCTATGCCGAGAAGCGACGCCGCAACGCCCGCGCCGAGCTGCGCATCGCCATCCTGCTGTTTCGCGAGGCTCTGGGAACGGACCTGCCGGCGGCGATCCGCCCACTGACCGAAATGGCCGACCTGGTTCGCGTTGCCGTCGCGCAGGAGCGCAACGACGGCCACCGGCCGGAGAATCTGCCCGAGGCGCGGGCGGCTTTGCTGCACGATTTGGCCCTGCGCTTCGCCGGCAACCCCAAGATCCGGGTGTTGGAGGATACCGCCGACCCGGCGCGCGACCGCGGGTTCCGCTACTGCCACACCCAGCGATTTCAGGTGACCATCGACAAATCCGGCAATCTCTATCCCTGTCCGCAGGTCGCCGTGAGCCCCTATGGCCATCTCAGCTTCGGCAATCTGCGCGACGCACCGCTTGGTGAACTGCTGCGCTCACCGGCCCGGCAGAGGATGTTCGGCTGGGAGGTGAATGCCATGCGCTGCCGCATCTGCGACCGCAAGGACGAGGCCATCAACCGTGCGGTGGACCAGCTGGACCGCGCAGCGGCACCAGCGCCGCTGCGTCATGACGACAGCCCTTCCCCCCCGCCCCTGCCGCGGCGGCCGGACGATGCTCCGCCGCTGCGTACGGCGCCCTCGGCAGCGCCAGTGCGGCGCGGCGACCGGCTTTAGCCGATGGGGCTGCTGAGCTGGGGCATTCTCGGCACCGGGCGCATCGCCACCCAGTTCGCGGCCGCGCTGGCCCACTCGCGGACCGGCGTCCTGCGGGCGGTGGCCAGCCGCGGCGCCCTCCCGCCGGCCGATCCGGCTTTCTCCGGCGCGCGCTTCCACCATGGCTATGCCGCGCTGCTGGCCGACCCCGCGGTGCAGGCGGTGCATATCGCCACGCCGCACCCGAGCCACGCCGAGTGGGCGATCCGTGCCATTGAGGCCGGCAAGCACGTGCTCTGCGAGAAGCCCCTGGCGATGTCCGCGCCGGAGGCCGAAATGGTGATCGCGGCCGCCCGCCGGCACGACGTCTTCCTGATGGAAGCCTTCATGTACCGGACCCATCCGCAGACCCGGCGGCTGGTGGAGATGCAGGCCGCCGGCGCCATCGGCCGGCTACGGCTGATCCAGGCGAGCTTCGGCTACTGGAAGCCCTTCGACGCGGCGGGGCGGTATTTCAATCCCGTGCTGGGCGGCGGTGGCATCCTCGATGTTGGCGGCTATTGCACCTCCATGGCGCGCCTGCTGGCCGGCGTGGCGGCGGGTCAGCCCTATCTCGACCCCGAGGCAGTGCAGGCCGCCGCCCTGCTGGGCCGCAGCGGCGTCGACGAGGTGGCGGTGGCGACGCTGCGCTTCCCCGGCAAGGTGCTGGCGCAGCTTTCGGTCAGCGTCGCCCTGCCGCAGGAAAACAAGCTGCGGATCTTCGGCACGGAGGGCTGGATCGAGGTCGAATCCCCCTGGTTCTGCGCCGGGAAACAGGGTGGCCGAGCCAGCCTGATCCGGCACGACACCGCCGGCCGCGCCAGCGTCACCACCGTCGAGACGCCCGATTGGCTCTACGCCATCGAGGCCGATGCGGTGGCAGCCGGCATCCCCAATCGCCAGGCCGCCTGGCCCGGCATGCGCTGGGCCGACAGCCTCGGCAACATGCGCACCCTGGATGCCTGGCGGGCGGCGATCGCCGGCTGAACATTGACGCATCCTTCCGCCACCGCTTGCGTTAGGCTGGCGGCATGGCTTCCGCTGCTCCCCCGGGGCCGGGCCGTCGTGCCCTGCTCGTTCTGCCCTTGCTCCGGCCCGGCATCGCCCGGTCGGCGCCGCTGCTGCGCGTCGGCTCGAAGAACTTCACCGAGCAACTGGTGGTCGGCGAGCTTTTCGCCCAGGCGCTGGAAGCGGCGGGGGCCAGGGTGGAACGGCGGCTCAACCTTGGCGGCACCGCCATCGCCCAGCGGGCGCTGACCAGCGGCGAGATCGACCTCTATCCCGAATACACCGGCACCGGCCTCGGCGTGGTGCTGCGGCAGCCGCCGGAGGGCGATGCCGCCAGCATCCTCGCCCGCGTCCGCGCCGGCTATGAGGCGGAATTCGACTGCACCTGGCTCGATCCCTCAGGCATCGACAACGGCAATGCGCTGCTGGTGCTGCCGGCGACGGCGCGGCGGCATGGGCTGACGACCCTGTCCGACCTCGCCAGGGTGGCGCCGCAGCTCACCCTGGCGGCGGGGAATGAATTCGCCGACCGCGCCGATGGGCTGCCTGGGCTGCGACGGGTCTATGGCATGGAATTCCGCCGCTTTCGCCAATTCGCCGCACTCGGCCTGCGCTATGCCGCCCTGGCGCATGGCCAGGCGGATGTGGTGAACGCCTATGCGACGGATTGGCAGATCGCGGTTGGCGGCTACACCGTGCTGCGCGACGACCGCGGGCTCTGGCCGCCCTACCAGCTTGCCGCGGTGGTTCGGCGGGCGGCGCTGCGCGACGTCCCTGGCTTGGCCGATCCGCTGCTGGCGATCGGCGCACGGCTCGACAATCCGGTGATGCAGGAGCTGAACCGCCAGGTGGACCAGGATGGCGACGAGCCGCGCGAGGTGGCGGCGCGCTTCCGCTCGGCCCAGGGCCTCGGCTGATGCGCTGGACCATGCGCAACCTCGACACCATCCTCGCCGCGACCCTGGCGCATCTCGGGCTGGTCTTCTCCGCCATCGCCCTGGCGCTGCTGCTGGCCCTGCCGCTCGGGCTGCTGGTGGCGCGGCGGCCGCGGCTGCAGGCGGCGCTGCTGGGCACCGCCTCGCTGCTCTACAGCCTGCCGACACTGGCGCTGTTCGCGCTGCTGGTGCCGGTGCTCGGCCTCGGCTTCTGGCCGGCGCTGGTGGCGCTGGTCAGCTACGCCGTGCCGGTGCTGCTGCGGGCGCTGGTCGCAGGGCTGGCCGGTGCCCCGCCGGCGACACTGGATGCGGCGGATGGCATGGGGCTGACCCCGGCACAGCGGCTCTGGGAGGTCGAGTTGCCGCTGACGCTGCCGGCGCTGCTCGGCGGGCTGCGGGTGGCCTCCGTCACCCTGGTCTCGGCGGCGACAGTCGCCGCCTATATCAGCGCCGGCGGGCTTGGCACGCTGATCCTGACCGGGCTGGACCAGGGGCATACCGAAAAGATCCTGGTCGGCGCCGGCATCGTCACCCTGCTGGCGCTGCTGCTCGATGCGGCGCTGGGCGCGGTGCAGCGCCGCCTGCCGGCGGTCGCCTGATGCAGGTGCTGGCGGATGCCTTCGCCTGGCTGCGCGCCAACCCCGGCGGCTTCGCCGCGGCAGTGGGCGAGCACCTGCTGCTCTCGCTGGTGGGGCTGGCGATCGGCATCGCCGTCGCGCTGCCGATCGGACTGCTGGTGGCGCATCGGCCAAGGCTGGCGGAAACGGCCATTGCCGCGGCCGGGGCCGCGCGCACCATCCCGAGCCTCGCCGTGCTGGCGGTGCTGCTGCCGCTGCTCGGAGTAGGCTTCACCCCCTCGGTGCTGGCGCTGGCCCTGCTGGCGCTGCCGCCGGTACTGGTGAACACCGTGATCGGGTTGCGCGGCGCCGATCCTGCGGCGGTGCAGGCGGCGCGCGGGCTGGGGCTGACCGCCACGCAGCGCACCCTTCAGGTGGAGCTGCCGCTGGCGCTGCCGCTGATCTTCGCCGGGCTGCGCATCGCCGCCGTGCAGGTGGTTTCGGCCGCGGCGCTCGCCACCTTCATCGGCGGCGGCGGGCTGGGCGACCTGGTCACCCAGGGGCTGGCGCTGCTGGATACCGGGCGAATGCTGGTCGGCGCCGTGGCGATCGCGGCGCTGGCGCTGCTGACCGAGGCCGGCTTCGGCCTGCTGGAACGCCAGCTCGCGGCGCGGAGGGTGATGGCATGATCCAGCTCGAAGGCCTGACCCGGCGCTGGCCCGGCACGACCGGCGCCGCGGTCTCCGACCTCGACCTGCATGTGCCGGAGGGCACGAGCTGCGCGCTGATCGGCCCCTCCGGCTCCGGCAAGACGACCACCCTGCGCATGGTGAACCGGCTGATCGAGCCCAGCAGCGGGCGCCTCCGCATCGCCGGCGAGGATGCGTTGCGGCAGGACCCGGTACGGCTGCGGCGCGGCATCGGCTATGTGATCCAGGAGGTCGGGCTGTTCCCGCACCGGAGCATCGCCGAGAACGTCGCCACCGTGCCCCGGCTGCTCGGCTGGCCGGCGGCACGCATCGCCGCGCGAGTGGAGGAGGTGCTGGCGCTGGTCGGGCTCGACCCGGCACGCTTCGCCGCGCGGCGGCCGCACCAGCTTTCCGGCGGCGAGCGCCAGCGGGTCGGCGTCGCCCGAGCCCTGGCCGGCGACCCGCCGGTGCTGCTGATGGATGAGCCCTTCGGCGCGGTGGATCCGGTGCGCCGCCGCCAGTTGCAGGAGGAGGTGCTGCGGCTGCTGAAGCAGCTGCGCAAGACCGTGCTGGTCGTCACCCATGATGTCGAGGAGGCGGTGCGGCTTGGCGATGCGGTGGCGGTGTTGCGGGACGGCCGGCTGGTGCAGCACGCCCCGGCCGCCGAGCTGTTGGCGAAGCCGGCGGATGGCTTCGTCGCCGAGTTCCTCGGCAGCGACCGCGCACTGACCCGGCTATCCTTGTTTCCCGCGCGCGTCGTACGCGGCGAGGCCGCGGCCCCCGGCGCGCCGCTGCCGGCCGGATCGACATTGCGCGATGCGCTGGCCGAGATGCTGGCGCGCGGCACGCGGGCCGTGCCACTGGCCGAGGGGGGATCCGTGACGCTGGAGCGGCTGTTGGACCACGCCGCACCCGGCTGAGCCCGCCGGCGCGCCCGGGAGGTTCGCCCCCAGCTTCCAGATCCGAAGGAGGGGGGCGCCGCCATATGGTGGCCCTGCCCACCAGAGGCGTTGTGGATCGGCCGCCATGATGGACTCTGAACCGGAACCGATCCACCGCAGTCGCCAGGCTACGTCGCCCGCGGACCAATTCGACAGGGGCAAATCAAAGCCCCTGAAGACGAGCCAGCCTTGAGTCGCATGCGACGGGATGCACCAAAGCCCAGCCGCATCCATCACGACCGCGCCCAACTCGGCCCGGAGCGCGCCGGGCCGATAGGGCTGTCCAGCGCATCAGCGCATCAGCGCATCAGCGTGTAGGGAAGCCAGGTGATCAGCTCGGGGAAGATCATCATCAACGCCAGCGCCAGCGCCTGAAGCGCCACAAAGGGCCCGACCGAGCGATAGATGTCCGCCATGGTGACGTTCGGCGGCGCCACGCTGCGCAGGTAGAACAGGTTGAAGCCAAAGGGCGGGGTGAGGAACGCCATCTCCATGTTCACCACGAAGAGCACGCCGAGCCATACCGGGTCGAAGCCAAGCTGGACCGCGATCGGGAAGAAGAGCGGCGCGGTCAGGATCATGATGCCGATGGGATCGAGGAAGCATCCCATGATGATCCAGATGGCCTGCATCCCGATCAGCACGCCCCACCTGCCGCCGGGCAGCAGCGACAGCGCATCGCGGACCAGCTGGTCGGCGCCCACCGCCGCATAGAGCGAGGTGAAGATCGCGGCTGCGAAGACGATCCACATGACCATGCAGCTCAGCCGCAGCGTAATCTTGCAGGACTCGTAGACGGTAGGCCAGGTCAGTCGCCCCCTCACTAGCGCGCAGAGCATCGCGCCGAAGGCCCCGAGGCCGGCCGCCTCACTCGGCGTCGCCGCACCGGCGATGATGCTGCCGAGCACGACCCCGACCAGCAGGATTGGCAGGATGACCGAGCGTAGCGCCACAAGCTTCTCTGAAAAGCTTACGCGCTCACGCTCGGGAACCGCAGGGCCGAGATGCGGCCAGATGGCGGATACGATGAGGATATAGGTAGTAAATAGGGCGACGAGCACGAGGCCCGCGGTGATGCCGCCCAGGAACAGCATGCCAACCGAGGTGTTGGTGTAAAGGCCGAGCACGATCATGAGGACGCTGGGCGGGATCAGCACGCCGAGCGCGCCGCCAGCAGCGATGCAGCCGAGGCTTATGCCCTTGTCGTACTTATGGTTCAACATCGACGGCAGCGCCACCAGCCCCATCGTCACGGTGGCGGCACCGCTGACGCCAACCAGCGCGGCGAAGATGGTGCAGACGAGGACCGTGCCGACGGCGAGGCCGCCACGGACCGCGCCGAGCCATTTCTGCATCATGGCGTAGAGGTCACTGGCGATCCCGGAGCGCTCGAGCATTGCCCCCATGAAGATGAACATGGGGATTGCCAGCAGGACGAAGCTGGTGGCCGAGCTGAAGGTGCGGATCCCGACGGCGTAGAGCGCGTCCGGCCCCCACAGGAAGTAGGTGCCGATGACCGCGGAACCACCGAGCGAGAAGACCAGCGGAACGCCGGCCACCATCAGGAGGAGGAAGGAGCCGAAAAGGAGGACGGTGATGAGTTCGATGCTCACAGCGCCGGCTCCTCTCCAGCCATACCCTTGTGCTCGGGAAGCAGCACCTGTCCCGTGAAGGCCATGTGGAGGTCGCGCACGAGCTTGGCGATGGCCTGCAGCAGGATCAGCGCCGCGCCAATCGGCAGCGCGAGGTAGACGGGGAAGAGCGGCGGGCTCCAGTCCGAATTGGCGCGCTGTCCGGTCTCCCAGGCTTCGTAGGTCATTACCGCGGTCTCGCGGAGCAGCACGACGCAATAGATGATCACGAAGCCGGCGGTCAGGACGTCGAGAATCGCCTGCGCACGCGCGTTGAGCCGTGCATAGACGATGTCCATCGCCACATGGTCGCGGTGCAGCAGGGTGTAGCCGCCGCCGAGCAGGATGTAGCCCGCGAAGACATAGCCGACGAGCTCGTTGCTCCAGGTGGTGGGCGCCTGCAGCACGTAGCGCTGGAACACCTCCCAGACGACCAGCCCGATCAGGCCGAGGAGGGACACGGCCGCCAAGCGGCCGATGGCGCCGTTCAGCGCCTCGATCGCCTGAACGGCGAGCTGGTAGGCTCTCATCGTATGATCCTTGGGAAGGGCGCGTGCACAGTCAGGGGCGGCTCTGGAGAGCCGCCCACGATGGCCTGCGTGGCAGGGGGCCTGGGACGGTCAGCCGCGACTAGATGTCGGCGGGGCGGAGGCCGAGGGTGTCGCGCGTTTCGAAGATGATCTTGAGTACGCGCTGTGTGTCCTCATCCTTCCCCGCCATGCGCTCGAGCGCCTCGCTCGAGATCCGCTGCATCGTGGCGATGTCCTCGGGCGGCAGCGAGGAGAACTTGACCCCCGCCTGCCTCATGACACTCACGGCCTTCGCGCTGTTGATCGTGGAGGTCGTGGCACGCTCCACCGCGTAGATGCGGGTTGCCAGGTTCATCGCCGTCTTGAGGTCATCCGGCAGGCGGTTGTAAGCCCGCATGCTCATGAACTGGTCCTCCATGTCGAATTTGATGATGGACGGACCGAGGTAGAATTTGGCGACCTCGTGCAGCTTCACCGCCACGAAGCCGTCCGGCGAGCCCCAGTTGGAAGCGTCGATGACGCCGGTGGACATCGCGGTGTACTGCTCCTCGCCGGGAACCGTGACGATGCTTGCCCCCTGCGACTTCCAGATCTCGGCACCGAGGCCGAAGCTGCGGATTTTGACGCCGCTGAAGTCGGAAAGCCGGCGCAGCTCACGCCGCGACATCGTCGCGCCCCACTCATCCGAGTAGACGGGCCCAAGGAAATGCACGTTGTGCTTGGCGAAAGCGGCGCGGACGATACTGAGCAGTTCGGTCTCGTGCCAGAGGTAGTCATAGTGGTCGAGGGCGGAGAAGGCGAAGGGAATGCCCCAGGTCCAGAGCGTGAAGGGGATCTTGCCCCGCCAGTAGACCTGCGCGCCGTAACCGATGTCGACGACGCCCTTGCCCACCGCATCCAGCATTTCGAAGGTCGGCACCAGCGCGCCGGGCGGGAAGGGCTGGATCTGAATGCGCCCGTTCGAGAGCTCGGCCACGCGCTTCACGTAACGAGGCACGAGGACGTCCCACTCGGTCGTGCCCGGCCCGAGGAAGGACTGCATGCGGAAGCGGAATTCCGCCCGCTGCGCCTGCGCGCCTGTCGAGAGGCCGGCCACGGCGGCGAGCGACGCGCCTGCCAAGCCCGCGCGGACGATATGCCGCCGGCGGATCGCCGCACCGCCGATCTTGTGGACGACGCAGTCATTCTTGTCGCGATTGGTCATTAATTCCTCGGACGTTTCCCAGCATCAACCAGTTAAAGGCGTGCACAGGGGGCCAAGCAACATCCCCACGAGCCGATCACGCTTGCGCTTCCCGGCCATTGGGACGGAGGGAGGTCCCCTGTGATCCTATATTATTGCGGCCGAGACTAAGCTGGCCGCGACGCAGGCGCAACCGTCGCGGACAGGCCGGTTTGAACCGCCTTGGCTCCGCTGGAAGCTGGTGGCGTTCCACCATGTGCGGGCGGCGGCCAAGGACGTCACACCTGGTAGCCACACACGGCCCAGAGCGTTTGGCTCGGACAAGCCAAAACATTGAAACTGCCGCAGCCAGGGCTTGTGCGGCGGCTACAGACACCCCATTTCGCAGCTCTCAGCCTCGTTTGGTTCGGCCTGCTCTCCCTGCTCGTGATGCGAGTGCCGAGCCCGGTGTCCGTCTCCCCTCGAAGTATGAACCGCCCCGCGATCCCGTGGGGCGGCCCTCTTCCATGAATGGAACACCGCCATGTCAATCGGCACCGTGAAATGGTTCAATGCGACCAAGGGCTTCGGCTTCATCCAGCCTGAAGACGGCTCGAAGGATGTCTTCCTGCACATCTCCGACGTCCAGCGCGCCGGGCTGCAGGAGCCGCGCGAGGGCGACAAGCTCGAGTACGACCTCCAGCGCGGCCAGCAAGGCAAAACCTCGGCCGGCAATCTGAAGCTGGCCTGACGGATGTGCAGCGGGGCGGCGCTTGTCGTCCCGCTTGCAGACGG
Organism: Siccirubricoccus deserti; assembly: GCF_014283215.1. Classification (GTDB taxonomy): domain Bacteria; phylum Pseudomonadota; class Alphaproteobacteria; order Acetobacterales; family Acetobacteraceae; genus Siccirubricoccus; species Siccirubricoccus deserti. Next base: position 84,532 of record NZ_JACOMF010000019.1, on the reverse strand, counting down.
AGAGGGCGCTGTAACGGCTGCCCCTTTGCTTCCGGCCACCCTGCGGGTCCAACCGCGGGCCGCTTGGGCCTTTGTGGCGTTTGCGAAGGCTGAAGACATCGAGGACGGCGTGCGATCCGACGCCGCGGGGAAGGACAAGGTGAACTCAGTATTTTCTCGAGCCTCGACCAGGCTCCACGCTGAGGCCGCTTCCACTGCGTCGCCACACCTCTTCGTCCCCCCTTGGGGTCCGAACCTCTTGGGCTGACGTTGGGCGAGATTCGCCGGATCGTTCTCGACCTCATCGGCTGACGAAAAGGTGGTGGGGCGTGCGGGCCGCCCGGCCACTTGGTCCCTGCGGGACCAGACCCGTCCCGCGAGGATTACTCATGCAACCCCACGGCTTCTCGGTCGGCCAGAGCGTCGAGCTCTTCGTCGGCAGGTATGATGGCAACACACCGCACGGAGCCTACACGATCCTGCGCCTTCTCCCGAACGACGGCACCGATCGAGAATACCGCGTGCGCCATCAGCGCGACGGGCATGAGCGCGTCGTGCGGGAGAGCCAGCTCCGCCCCGGCCAGGCTTCGTTCTTCCGCTAAGATCGCCTCTCGGCAGGCTATGGCCCGCTGCTGTCCCGCCAGATGCGGCGGATTGGCCGCCGTAGCTGTGGCCGATGACAGCCGAGGTCACTGCCTCGCGCCGGGCGAGGCCTAGATTGCAGGAACATACCGTGGTTCAGAGCAAGAAGAAGCCCGAGGCTACCGCTCCGGTCACCGAGGCGGAGGTGGAGTACCTCTCGAAGCGGCACCGCCTGTCCCCCGCCATCGTGCGGGAGATCATCCGCCGCATAGGCTCGAGCGAGCGCGCGGCAGTCGAGCGCGAGATCCGCAAGGGAATGGCGCGGCGCTGAGAGCCTGGCAATGCGACCCGTTGCGAGGGGCGTAAAAATCGACTGTAGCCGTGCCGAAGGCCAGACCACCGCAGTCAACTGGCAGTCTGGGCAAGGCGGAGGATGACCGCGTAATGGCACCCCGCGGCCGCGACGACCAGGGCGTGCCAGAGGGCATTGTGGTAGCGCAGCCGCGTCGAACGGTGGACAATGATGCCGAGGCTGTAGAGCAGGCCTCCAGTGACCAGCAGCCATAGATCCAAGGGCGGGAGCGCCGCCATCAGCTGGTCAAGGGCGACAATTCCTGCCCAGCCGAGCAGTAGGTAGGCGAGGATCGAGACCTGCTCGAACCTAGCCGGCGCCAGCAGCTTGAGCGCCGCTCCAAGGACCGCGCCGGTCCAGATCACGCAAGCAGGGCCGAGCCCCAGGCGCCACCGATGCCAATCCCAGCGATCGGTGTGTAGGTACCGGCGATCATCGCAAAGATCGCGGCGTGATCCAGTCGGCGCAGCAGTGCCCTGCGTCGGCCACGGCCGGCCATGTTGTAGAGCGCCGAGCAGCCGAGCATCGCCAGCAGCCCTGCGGCGTAGAGGCCGAGCGCGATCGCGGAACCGGGGCCGACGGCCCGCGGCAGGGCCGCAGCCGCCAGCACGGCGCAGGCCAGGAGCGCGCTGGCGAGGCCCAGAACGTGCACGGCCGCATCGGCGATCCATTCGTTTCGTTCGTAATGTGGAACGTCGTCTCGGTGGCCGATCACCTCCGAATGCCCGCGCCACGATGTCACCCCAGGTGAGGGAACAGGTTGTGGGTGAGCGCCATGGTTCGTTCAAGCGCTGCCCCGGAAGAATGCGCCCGTCGCGCGGCACTCGGATGCATCCATACCTGCTGCTCGCCCATATCGCGCCAAGTGGTCGAGGTCCTCGTCCTCGAAGCAGTATTTCAACTTCGGGGTCATCACCTCCCGCACCTTGGCGTCGAGCCCCTTGCCTGGGCCACACGTCGTCCTGGCCAACCGGCAATGCGCCTGCATGGCATTTGGCCATGCTGTACGCCGCCTGCTGGATGCTGCCATTGGCGCTGGCGATGCGCGCATTGCGCGTCGTCCTGTCGCTGATCTTGGCCGCATCTCTCCTGCGCTAGCTTGCCTGGCGGGCAGATGTTGCGGCCGTGTCATTCGCCTCGAAGGAGCCGAGCCAGAACGCCCGCACCTCCTCCGGCAGGGCATTGATGACCTTCCTGACCTGGCCGGGATCGGCATGGCGGGCGAGCGTGCGGAAGACCGCCAGGGTAGCGTCCCGGACATTCACCGGACGAATGCCCTGCAGCCCGTCCCCGACCCGCCCCAGGAACTCGTCGAGTGTCCGAAGCCGCTCCGGTTGCCCGGCTGGATGCCACTGGTCGTAGTACAGGCCGCGCACCAGCAGCGGCAGTTGCGCGCCGAGATGCGCAGCCAGTTCGAGCGGCAGGCGGTCGCGCAACGGCCGCAGCACGGCGCCGAGCGCGTGCCAGGCGACCTGCCGGTCCGGGCCAAGTTCGGCCATGATCTCGTCGAGCCAGATGTTCGTTGTCTGCAGCGTCTTGTCGAAGACGTCGAGCCCGGTGGATGGCATGCGTCCCTCCCTTGTCTCGACCGGGGTGTCCGGGTCGCGGGCGTGACGGCGCTCCTGCGCCATCGCGGCGGCCCAGGCGATCAGGGGCGAACGCTGATCGGCGGGGCGCAGTTCGTGGCGGTGCTATAAGAATTGCCTGGATCAACACCGCCGGCGTCAGCGCGATCGGCGTCCTCACCGGGACGCCGGCCGAGGCGCAGACCAGGTCATCCGGGCCAAGCTGCTGGGCTACCTGCACAGTGCCCATGCGGTGTTACCGCAGTTCCCGCGCCGGCGCTCGGGCGTGCTGATCGACACCATCTTTCGGCGGCCGGCAGTGCCAGCAATCCCGGCCAGCGTGGCGCGGCCGCGGCGGTGCTCGCCGCCGCCGTCATCGGTGGGCTCTACCTGCTCAACATCGGGGGGCGTGCGGCGACGGTGGCCGCGCGCCTCAATCCGCCGGGCCAGCTCAGGGGGAGGTTCTCCCCCCGGTGCTGCCGAGCACGTCGCCCGAGGCGTAGCTCGCCTGCGGCGAAGCGAGCAGCACATAGACGGGCGCGATCTCCGCGGGCTGGCCGGGGCGGCCGAGCGCCGACTGTGCGCCGAACTGCTCCAAGGCCTCAGGCATCTGGCCGCCGCTGGGCTGCAACGGGGTCCAGTATGGCCCGGGCGCCACCGCGTTGACGCGGATGCCCTTCTCCGCCAGCTGCTTCGCAAGCGCCTGGGTGAAGGCCACGATCGCCGCCTTCGTCGCGGCGTAATCGAGCAGCATGGCCGGCGGATCATAGGCGACGACCGAGGCCGTGTTGATGATGACCGCCCCCGGCGGCAGGTGCGGCAGGGCCGCCTTGGTGATCCAGAACATCGCATAGGTGTTCGTCTTGAAGGTCGCGTCGAACTGCTCGGTGGTGATGTCCGCGATGGATGTCTGCGCAGTCTGCCTGGCCGCGTTGTTCACCAGGATATCGAGGCCGCCCAGCTCCCGCACGGTGTCGGCGACGAGCCGCTGGCAGAAGGCCTCGTCCCGGATGTCGCCAGGCAGCGGCACCGCCTTGCGGCCGGCCGCGCGGATGAGTTGCACGACCTCGCGCGCATCCTCCTCCTCGGCAGACAGGTAGTTGATCGCGACATCCGCGCCCTCCCGCGCGAAGGCAATGGCGGCGGCGCGGCCGATGCCGGAGTCACCCCCCGTCAACAGCGCCTTGCGGCCCGCGAGCCGGCCGGAGCCGATATAGCTGGTCTCCCCGTGGTCGGGCTTTGGATCCATCCGGGAAGCGAGGCCAGGCCAATCCTGCGTCTGGCGCTTGAACGGCGGGCGCGGATAGGCGGTCCGCGGGTCCTCCAGGCTGCGGGGAGCAACCGATGGCGCCGCACCGGCCGGGCCGCCCTGCTGCTGGGCCGAGGCCGGTACGCCGGCGGCCAACAACGCCGGCGCCGCGACCAGGCCGGTGCCCACGCCACCCAGAACATTGCGGCGCGAGGACTCTTTCGCACCATGCTGCTGCCCGGTCTGGGGCTGGATTGGCTCGTCCTGCGGCATCGGCGTGCTCCTGGCTGCGGTAAGTGCGAAGGGGAAAGTCCGGAGGATGCCGCAGTTCCGCCCGGTACCGGGACGGCCTGCCCTCGCCGCCTCGCAGCGACCGCCAGCGCGTCCCGCCTCCACCAAGCCCGACGACGCCACTCTCTCAGGCGGTCCGAGCGCATGAAGCCATCGAGAACAGCCTCAACTGGGCTCTCGGTGTCGGCTTCGACGAGGACCGCGCCAGAAACCGCCGCGACAGCAGGCCGGAAAACCTCGCCATCCCGCGTAAACTCGCCCTCAACCTCCTGCAGGCCGCCAAACCCGGCATCTCCATCCGGCGCAAGCGAAAACGCGCCGGATGGTCCATGACTTCGCCCGCTCCGTCGTCAGCCAAATGCGATAGCCTGCCCGAATGCAGCAGGGACTTGCAAAGGTCGGGCGTCCTTGTACATCCAGGGGCCCTGTCGGGGGACATGGGGGATCGCTGCTTGTCCGCGCTGATCGAGATCGAGCGTTTGACCAAACGCTTCGGCGGCTTCACCGCCGTGGATGACGTCTCCTTCACCGTCGGCCGGGGCGAGGTGCTGGGCTTCCTCGGCCCCAATGGCGCCGGCAAATCCACCACCATGCGCATGCTGGCCGGCTTCATGCCGCCGACATCGGGCACCGCCCGCATCTGCGGCGCGGATGTGGTGGACCAGCCCGTGGCGGCGAAGCGGAATCTCGGCTTCCTGCCCGAAGGCGCTCCTACCTATCCGGAGATGACCGTCACCGGCTTCCTCGCTTTCGCCGGCCGCATCCGCGGCTTCAAGGGCAGCGAGCTGGATGACCGCGTGGCGCATGCCATGCTGCTGACCCAGCTTGAGGGCGTCCGCCTGCAGCCGATCGAGACCCTCTCCAAAGGCTTCAAGCGCCGCGTCGGCTTGGCCCAGGCGCTGTTGCACGACCCGCCGGTGCTGGTGCTCGACGAGCCGACGGACGGCCTCGACCCCAACCAGAAGCACGAGGTGCGCGCGCTGATCCGCCGCATGGCCCCGGAGAAGGCGATCATCATCAGCACCCATATCCTGGAGGAGGTCGGCGCCGTCTGCACCCGCGCCATCATCATCGCCAATGGCCGCGTGGTGGTGGATGCGCCGCCCTCGGTGCTGGAGGAGCAGGGCCGCAGCCTGGACGAAGTGTTCCGCCGCCTCACCCTCGGCGCCACGGCGGAGGCCGCCTGATGGCGCCCGCCCTGATCGTCGCGCGGCGCGAGCTGGCGGGGTATTTCGCCACCCCCGTCGCCTATGTGTTCATCGTCATCTTCCTGGTGCTCGCCGGGGCGCTGACCTTCGCCATGGGCAATTTCTTCAGCCGCGGGCAGGCCGATCTGCAGCCCTTCTTCGCCTTCGTGCCCTGGCTGTTCCTGTTCCTGGTGCCGGCCCTGACCATGCGGCTCTGGGCGGAGGAACGCCGGCTCGGCACCATCGAGCTGCTGCTGACCCTGCCGCTGCCGCAATGGCAGGCGGTGGTCGGCAAGTTCCTGGCCGCCTGGGCCTTCTGCGGCATCGCCCTGGCGCTGACCTTCCCGCTGTGGATCACCGTCAACCTGCTCGGCCGGCCGGACAATGGGGTGATCGTCTCCGGCTATCTCGGCTGCCTGATGGTGGCCGGCGCCTATCTCGCGCTAGGCGCGGCGGTCTCGGCGATGACCAAGAACCAGGTGATCGCCTTCGTCCTGGCGGTCGCGCTCTGCTTCCTCTTCGCCGCCGCCGGCAGCCCGGTGGTGACCGATTTCCTCTCCACCCGCCTGCCGGTGCTGGCCGAGGTGGCGCGCGCGATCTCGGTCTCCGACCGCTTCGGCAGCTTCACCCGCGGCATCATCGCCGCCCGCGACCTGGTGTATTTCGCCAGCTTCATCGGGTTCTTCCTGTTCCTGAACGCGGTGGTGCTCGACCATCGCAAGGCGGATTGAGCGCATGAGCGACACCCGTCCTTCACCGCGCCCCGGGGCGCGCCGGCTATGGTCCTCCGCTCTCGGCCTGCTGGCCGCCGCGGTGCTGGCGGTCGGCATCAACATGCTGACCGAGCGGCTGCTGCCGCGCGCCCGCATCGACCTGACGGAGCAGCAGCTCTACACCCTGGCCGATGGCACGAAGCAGGTGCTGCGCGGGCTGAGCGACCCGGTCACCTTCCGGCTGTTCTACTCCCGCCGCCTCGGCGCCGAGATTCCGGTCTATGGCGCCTACGCCGACCGGGTGCGGGAGATGCTGGCGGAATACGTTGCGGTGTCGAATGGCAAGATCCGGCTCGAGATCTATGACCCCGAGCCGTTCAGCGAGACCGAGGACCGCGCCATGGCCTACGGCCTGCAAGGCGTGCCGGTCGACCAGTCCGGCGAGCAGGTCTATTTCGGCCTCGCCGCCAGCAACCTGGTGGATGACGAGCGGACCATCGCCTTCTTCCAGCCGGACCGCGAGCGCTTCCTGGAATACGATTTAACACGGCTGGTCTATGAGCTTTCCAATCCGACCCGCCCGGTGATCGGGGTGATGTCGCCGCTGCCGCTGAACGGCGACCCGCGGGCGATGATGATGCGCAACCCGGCCCTCGCCCAGCCGGCCGTCGTCATGCAGCAGCTCCGGCAGTTCTTCACCGTGCGCGACATCCCGCTGGATGCGCAGGTGATCGAGCCTGAGGTGCAGGTGTTGATGGTGGCGCATCCACAATCCCTGCCCGATGCCACGCAATACGCCATCGACCAGTTCGTGCTGCGTGGCGGCAAGCTGATACTGCTGATCGACCCACACAGCGAAAGCCAGGCGAGCCGCCCCGGCCCCACCGGCCAGCCGCCGACCGACACCGCCAGCGCCCTGCCGCGGCTGCTGAACGCCTGGGGGGTGGAAGCTCCGGCCGACCGGGTGGTGCTGGACCTGCGCGGCGCCTGGCGGGTGCGGGCCGGCGCCCAGGACCGGGTGCAGGCGGTGGACTACGTCGCCTGGTTCAACCTGCAGGGCGACAGCCTGAACCGCGCCGAGGTGGCGCTGGCGCAGCTGGAGCAGGTGACCGTCGCCTCGGCCGGCACCTTGCGCCGCCGCGACGGCGCGACTGTAGAATTCGTGCCGCTGCTGACCACCTCCCCCCAGTCGATGCTGGTGGAGGCGCAGCGGGTGCGGCAGGACCCCAACCCGACCCGGCTGCTCGCTGATTTCAGCTCGGGCAACGAGCGCCATGTGGTGGCTGCCCGCATCCGCGGCGAGCTGGCCACGGCCTTCCCTGACGGCGCGCCGCCGCCGCCCGAGGGCGAGGCTCGGCCGGAGGGATTCCCTGCCCATCTCGCCCGCAGCAGCGGCCCGGCGAATGTCGTCATCTTCCACGACAGCGACGTGCTGGAGGACCGCTTTTGGGTCCGGGTGCAGGAGTTCTTCGGCCAGCAGGTGGCGACGCCCTTCAGCGGCAACGGCAACCTGATCGTCAACACCGCGGATACGCTGAGCGGATCGGATGCGTTGATCTCGCTGCGCAGCCGTGGCGAATCGCTCCGCCCCTTCGAGCTGGTGGAGGGCATCCGTCGCGACGCCGATGCGCAGTACCGCCAGACCGAGCGCGCCCTGACCCAGAAGCTGGAGGAGACGGAACGCCGGCTGCGCGAGCTGCGCCAGGGGACCCAGGCGCCGGGCGGCGAACGCGCCGCAACCCAGACCGTCATCACCCCGGAGCAGCGGGCCGAGATTGACGCTGCGCGGGAGGAGATCATCCGCACCCGGCACCAGCTTCGCGCCGTGCAGCTCGACCTGCGGCGCGACATCGAGGGGCTGGAGACGGTGCTGCGGGTGGTGAATGTGGCGCTGGTGCCGGCGCTGCTGACGATCTTCGCCATCGGCCTGGCGGTGGTGCGCAGCCGCCGCCGCGCCGCGGCCCGGGCCTGACGCCATGAAACGTCGCAACCTGCTGCTCCTCGGCAGCACCGCCGCTGTCACCGTCGCCGCCTTCGTGGTCCTGACGCCGAAGAGCATCGAGCATCAGGAGGTCGCAACGGGTGGTCTTGCCTTCCCCGGCCTCGCCGACCGGCTGCAGGGCGCGGCGCGGATCGAGGTGCGCAAGCCCGATGCGGCGCTGATCCTGGTCCGCCAGGGCGAGGCCTGGCTGCTGCCGGAGAAGGGCAACTACCCTGTCCGCCCGGAGAAGGTGCGGGAGATGCTGGTCGGGCTGACCGAGCTGCGGCTGGTCGAGGCGCGCACCGCCGACCCCGCCCAGCTCGACCGCCTCGGCGTCGACGACCCGGCCCGGGCCGGCAGCTCCGCGCTGCTGCTGCGGGTGCTGGATGGCGCCGGCGCGCCGCTGGCTGAGCTGGTGGTTGGCCGCCGCCGGGTCCGCACCCAGGGCAATGTGCCGGAGAGCATCTATGTCCGCCGCCCGGCCGAGGCTCAGGCCTGGCTGGCCGAGGGCAGGCTGCCGGTGGATGCCGATCCACAGCTCTGGATCGACCGCGACCTCGCCAACCTGCCGCAGGACCGCATCCGCCGGCTGGAAGTGACCCGCGCCGGCGAGCCGCCGCTGGTGCTGGCCCGGGCGGAGGAGGCGGATGCGCGGCTGCGCATCGTCGAGCCGGCCGACACGGCCGCCGATGAGGTGGCAGTGGAGGAGGTGGCGCGCGGCTTCGAATACCTCACCTTCCTGGACGTGAAGCCGGCGGCGGAGATGCCCGGCATCGCAGCCGGCGAGGGCCGCTTCGGCCTGATCGAAGGGCTGACTGTGATGGTCGCCGGGAGCAAGGACGGGAATAATTTCTGGGTCCGGCTGACCGCGGAAGGCGGCCCCGAGGCGGAGCGGTTGAACACCCGCTGGCGCGGCTGGGCCTATCAGGTCGGCGATTGGAAGGAGAAGGCGTTCCTGCCGCGGCTGGCGGAGCTGCTGCCGCGCCCCGCCGAGCCGGCACCGCCGGCGGAGGCCGCCCCATCGGCGCCACCGGAAAGCCCTGCCCCGCTGGCTGCGCCGGCGCGATGAGCGACGCCGCCGACCGGCGCGACTACCCTACCCGGCCCTGGGTCGGCATCGGCGTCATCGCCTTTGACGGCGACCGCGTGCTGCTGGTCCGCCGCGGCAAGCCGCCACGGGAGGGCCAGTGGTCGCTGCCCGGCGGCGCCCAGCATCTGGGCGAGCGCGCCGAGGCCTGCGCCCGGCGCGAGCTCTTCGAGGAGACCGGCATCGAGGTCGGGCCGCTGGAGCTTGCCGCCGTCGTCGATGGCATCAACCGCGACCCGACGGGCGAGGTGCGGTTCCACTACACCATCATCGATTTCTGCGGCCACCGAAGCAGCGGCGAGGCACGCCCCGGCGACGACGTGGCCGCGGTGGCCTGGGCGCTGCCGGAGGAACTGCCGGGCTACGATCTGACGCCTGACGTACTGCGGGTGATCGCGGAGGCACGGGAAAAGCCAGCGCGGAAATGAGGGATCGCCCCCGGACCTCTACAGCGGATGCGTTCATGTCCGGGCCCGATCCGCTGTAGCCTTTGTCTGCAGAGCGGCTTCACGCCCCGAAGCGATCCGCTCTACGGTGGGCCGGCGATTTCCTCACGGCAGATGCGCCGGCAGGCTTCCGTGGCCAAGCCCGGAAATGAACACCCCTTCTCGCCACGGGTGTCACTCCTGCGGCCTCGGTGTTTCGGCCGGTGGCATGGCGCCGCAGGCCGAAACCCGGTTACCCCCAGACACCATCGGCGAAGGTCAGGCGGCCCTCATGCACGCCGAACTGCAGGAAATGCTCCATCGGGTTGATGCCGGCCGCCGCCACATCGCTGTAGGCTGCTAGGTAAGCCGAGCTATCGAACCAGACGGAGGGATCGCGCCCCTCGCGCGCTCCATGCGTCAGATAGTGCAGCATCGGATCGACGCCGGCCGCTGCGACATCGCGGTAGGTTTCGAGATACCCCGAGGTATCGAACAGCGCATTCGGATCGCGCCCCTCGCGCGCCCCGAACAGCAGGTAATGCGTCAGCGGATCCACCCCCGCCGCCGCTACGTCCGGATTGGCCGAGAGATAGTAGGCCGCATCGAAGAAGCCGGCGATGTTGTTCCCTATGTCGCCGGCGGAGACGAGTTGACCGCGGATCTCCCCGGAAGGAATGGCGCGGGAATGGATGTTGAAGTAGAGCGGGGCGTCCGCGCCGAAAGCTGTCGTACTCAAAGCATTGGCAAAGTTGGTGATGGAGACATTGGCGGGGTCGGTTGTTTCCCAGACGCCGCTGACCGTCCATGACTGGTCGGCATTGCGCACGATGCGCAGGTCGTCGTTGTCCTGAGCCGGACTGATCTGGCCGAAGACGACGCCGCCATTCGCGCCACGAAGCTGGTTGTGGTAGTGCATGCTGACGACATCATCGGCGGACGATGGCGTCTGTGGCGCGGTTCCTGTCGCGGGTCCGAAGTCCAGTCCGCGCACCATGTAGTTATAGGCCGCGCGATTGGTCGCCGCGTCCCAGATGACGGTGCCAAAGCCAGTCGCGGTGGACGTGTTTGGCGGCACCTCCTGACGCCCTGTGAGGCTGACGGTGTAGAGCTCGGTCATTCGCCTACCCTTCCGTTCTTTGTTGGAAACATTTCAGACCGCCGGCGAATGCATTGGGCCGCCGGTGTCCGGATGTACCTGCGCCTTGGACAACACCTGGTCGCCACACGCGCGTTGCAAGACTCGCAAAGGACCGCTTGGCATACAATAGTCTTCCGAATCCGTACCAAATGGACCGGATCGGCGAAGCCCATCCCGGTCCGCGGGTACGCCAATCCGCCCGCGACCCATTACCAGGCGGCGCTGCCTTCCACCTGACGGCGGCCTCCGCCTGCGGATCGTCGGAGGCCGATGAGCTGACGCGAAGGATTGATCGACTCCTGGCGCCAATCGTTGCCGTTCTCTGGGGGTGGGCGCGAGGTGGCGAAGCGGTTCCGTCAGAGCAGGCCCGAACCCGCTTCCATCCTGGGCGCTTGCCCGATCAGGCTTCCGCCGCAGGAGATTGAAGCATGCCGGGACGTCGCCACCTCCTCGCCGCCGCGGGCGCGTTGCTCGCCTGCCCGGCCCTCGCCCAACCCATCGCCGGCGGCCGGCCGATCCGCTTCATCGTTCCCTTCCCGCCTGGCGGCGCGGTTGACATCCTCGGCCGGTTGCTGGCCGAGCGGCTGACACCGGCGCTCGGCCAGAATGTGGTGGTGGAAAATCGCAGCGGCGCCGGTGGCAACATCGGCGCCGATGCGGTGGCCAAGGCCCCGGCCGATGGCAGCACCATTGGGCTGATCGGGGTGTCGACGCTCTGCGCCGCGCCCTTCCTCTACAAATCCATGGCATTCGACCCGCACAAGGACCTCGAGCCGGTCTCCGCCATCACCACCGGGGCGGTGCTCTGCGTGGTCAACGCCGAAACGGCGCGGAAGCACGGCTGGCACGATTTCGCCACGCTGATCGCCTGGGCGAAGGCGCATCCGGGCGAGGTCCGCATGGGCTCCTCCGGCACCGGCACAACCAGCCACCTGACCATCGCCGCGGTGAACCGCGCCACCGGCGCCGAGATCACCCATGTGCCGTATCGCGGCGGCGGGCCGGCGATCAACGACCTGCTGTCGGGCACCATCGATATGATGTTCGACGTCATGCCGGCGCTGATGCCGCATGTCGAAAGCGGCGCCTTCAAACCCCTGGCCGTCAGCAGCGCGCGGCGGCTGCCGATCCTGCCACAGGTGCCGGGCATGGCCGATCTCGCCGCACTCGGCCTCGGCGACCTTGATATCCAGAGCTGGAATGCGGTGATGACGGCTGCGGGCACACCCGCCCCGGTGGTGCAGCGGCTGGCCGAGGCGGTGCGGGCGGTCGCCGCCGATCCCGCCTTTGTCGAGCGGCTGCGGCCGCTCGGCTACACCGTCATGATCAGCGACACCCCGGCGGCGCTGGCAGCACGCATCCAGGCCGAGACGCCGCGCTGGCGGCAGCTGGTGGAGATCTCCGGCGCCCGACTTGATTGATGGATCACGCTTTCCATCGTGAAAGAAAAGCCGCTGGTGCTGATACGTCCCGGCCCGCCCTGGTGGAGCCTTGCCGAAATGGCCGCAGCGGCGCGCCCTTGGTGACACATCTGTTTGCCGGCAATCCAGATTTTGTGATCTCTTGGAATGCCTGCCGCAGATCCAGGGCGGCCGGCTACAGGCGCTGGCGGTGACCAATGCGGCACGCCACCCGCTGCTGCCCGAGGTGCCGACCACCGCCGAGGCCGGGCTGCCGCCGCTCCGCATCACCAGCTGGACGGCAATACAGGCGGCGCCGGCCGCGCTGCCGGCGCCGCTGGTCGAGCAGATCGCCGCCGCCATCCGCCAAGCCGCCTCCGAGCCTGACGTGGTGCAGAAGGCGACCAAGCTGGGCTTCACGCTGAACCCGCTGGATGTGGCGGCATCGCGTCGCTACGTCGCCGCCGAGGTGCAGCGCTACGCCCGGTTCATCGCCGAGGCGAATAGCCGCATCGAACAGGCCAGACCCCGGCGGTCACGCCCAGAGGCGTTCCCGCTGCAGGTTCGTGTAGAGGCCGGCGACGAACTCGCCATAGCCGTTGAAGATCTGCGTCGGCACCCGCTCCCCGGTGCCGAGCACCCGCTCGCTCGCCTGGCTCCAGCGCGGATGCGCGACTTCAGGGTTCACATTGGCCCAGAAACCATATTCGGAAGCCTGGATCGCCTCCCAGAAGCTCTTCGGCCGCTCCGCCACCAGGCTGATCCGGACCAGCGACTTGCCGGCCTTGAAGCCGTATTTCCATGGCTGGTGGAAGCGGATCGGCGCGCCATTCTGCGGCAGCAGCGGCTTGCCATAGGCACCAACCACGAGGAAGGAGAGCTCGTTCGCCGCCTCCTCGATGGTACAGCCCTCGATATAGGGCCAGGGATACCAGCTCTGCCGCAGCCCGGGCATGACGGACGGCATCGCCGCGGTCTCGAAGCGGAGGTATTTCGCGCTGGATTGCGGCCCGACGGCCTCGAGCAGGGCGGAGATCGGAAAACCGGTCCAAGGCACCACCATCGACCAGGCTTCGACGCAGCGCAGCCGGTAGACCCGCTCCTCGATCGGCATGGCCTTCAGCAGATCGTCCACGGAGTACTCGCGCGGCCGGTCGACCAGCCCATCCACCTTCACCGTCCAGGGCCGCGTCGGCAGGCGCTGGGCGGCACGGTGGATGCCCTTGTCGCTGCCGAACTCGTAGTAGTTGTTGTAGGTGGTGGCGTCGCGCTCGCCAGTGATGTCACGGCCGGGGCTGAAGCGCAGGTTGCGCACCGCAGCGGGGAATTCCGCCGCAGCCGATTGGGCCGCCGCCGCGCGCGGCGCGACCAGGGCCGCACCAAGCGCCATGGTGCCGCCGAGTGCCGCTCGGCGGCCGAACACCAGATGTTCCGGCGTGGCCTGGCGTTCGGGAAGCTCCCAGCCACGCGGCGTGCGGATCAACATGCGGAGGCGCTCCTCGGGACGAATACGAGAATGGTCGGGGCATCGCTGTCGTCAACCCGCCCACACCGGCCCTTTCGGTCCACACGCTCTGCCGGTTACGCTGCTAGGAATCGTATGCTCTGAGATTGAATTCCGGTTGAATTATAATTTGTATACACTATCCTGTGATCCGCCTCACGAAACCCTGATGGAGCGTTCGATGCGGATCGTCCTGGCCTCGGATTCCGAAGATTACCAAAGCCTGGAGCAGGGTCTCGCCCAGCTGGGCGTGCTCTGCGACGCGGCCGATGGGCTGGACGACCTGCCTTCCGTGATCGCTCTCAGCGGTCCCTATGATCTGGTGCTGCTGCAGGTCACCGGCTCCCTGCAGCAGGCCCAGGCGCCGATCCGCGCCCTGCGCCGCCGCGGCCTGGTGCTGCCGGTGATCGTCCTCGCGCCTGCGGGTGCCAGCGCTGAGGCCGAAGAGGCGGTGCTGCACGCCGGTGCCGATGACGTGGTGTTCCAGCCGCTGCGGCTTTCGGTGCTGCACGCCCGCATGCAGGCCACCGCCCGCCGCGCCCGCGGCTATGCCAGCGCGGCGCTGGTCTGCGGCAATGTCACGCTCGACCAGGAGCAGCACGCCGTCTGGGTGGATGAGGCACGGGTCCCGTTGACCGCCCGCGAATATGACTTCCTTGAGACGCTGATGCTGCACAAGGGCGTCCTGCTCACCAAGGAACGCTTCATGAGCAGCCTCTATGCCGAATCCGAGGCGCCGGATTCGAAGATCGTCGACGTCTTCGTCTGCAAGCTGCGGCGCAAGCTGGCAGCTTCCGGCGCAGCGGAGATCATCCGCACGGTCTGGGGCCGTGGCTATGTGCTGTTCGAGCCCTCGGCCGAAGCGGTCGCCGCCATCCGTGCCAAGCGGCGGCCGGAGGCGGTGGCGGATGCGCCGGTGCGTGGCTGGGTGCGCCGGGCCACGCGCTACGCGGCGGCGTAGCGCCGGCTGCGGACTGAACTCACGGCAGTGGCCGGCGGTCGGGAGACCGCCGGCCATTGTCGCATCTGGCACGCAGGTTGCCCTCCGGCCAGCACGCTTCGCATCAGGCGGGCGCCGGAGGCCAGACCATGCGTGCTCTTTCCCAACGACCCGCCGCCCCCTGGCGCCTGGCCCTGCGGCTGCTGGCGCTGCTGGGTGCCCCTTGCGCCGCCCTGGCGCAGCCGGCGGAGGCCGGCCAGTTCTGCCGCGCCGCCATCGCCGCGGCGGAGCGCGAGGCCGGCCTGCCGCCCCGGCTGCTCGCCGCCATCGGCCGGGTCGAGAGCGGCCGGCGCGGCCCCGCCACCGGCGCCATCCACCCCTGGCCCTGGACCATCAATGCCGAGGGGCGCGGCAGCTTTTTCCCGGACAAGGCGGCAGCGATTGCCGCGGTGCGGCAGTTGCAGGCAGCCGGGATGCGCTCGATCGACGTTGGCTGCCTGCAGATCAATCTGCGCCACCACCCCAACGCCTTCGCCAGCCTGGAGGAGGCCTTCGACCCGCTGGCCAATGCCCGCTACGCCGCCCGCTTCCTGACCGAGTTGCAGGCCAGCCGCGGCGACTGGATGGTCAGCGCCAGCCACTACCACTCGCAGACCCCGGAATTCGCCGCCCCCTATCGCGCCCGGGTCATGGCCGCGCTGCTGGCCGAACAGGGCGCGCCGGAGGTGCCTTCCACCGCCATGGCGGCGTTGCGCGCCCCGCTGGCGGCGGCATTGCCGGGCGGTGGCGGCTTCATGCTGTCGAATGGGGCGGAGCGGGCTGCTACCCTGCCGGCGGCGCCGGGCACCAGCGGGCGGGGGCTCGATGCCTATCGGGCGCTGCCGATTCCGCTGGCCGGGCGCAGGCCGGCGGTCGGCGCCCGCCGGTCGTAGGCGGGCGCCGGAAGATCAGCGCATCGGCCAGGAATACATCAGCCCGCCATCGGTCCAGAGCCGGTTCAGCCCGCGCTCCAGCCCGATTGGCGTGTTCGGGCCGATGGTCCGGTCGAACAACTCGCCGTAGTTCCCGATCGCCCGGATCAGGTTGTAGGCCCAGGCGGGGTCGAGCTTCAGCGCATTGCCGAGCAGCGGATCGGCGCCGAGCAGCCGGCGGATGTCCGGGTTGGGACTGCCGCGCATCTGCTCCGCGTTGCGGCTGTTGACCCCGAGTTCCTCCGCCTGGATGAGCGCCGAGACTGTCCAGCGCACCACGTCGAACCATTCCTGGTCGTCGCGCCGCACCACCGGCCCATAGGGCTCCTTGGAGAAGCGCTGCGGCAGGATGACGAAATCGCCCGGCCGGGTGAACTGGCTGCGCAGCGCGGCGAGCTGCGTCGCATCCGTGCCGATGGCGTCGCAACGGCCGGCCTGCAACGCCGTCGCATTGTCCTGCATCCGCTCCTGCAGCAACGGGGTGAAGCGCAGGCTGTTGGCGCGGAACCAGTCGGCGGTGACCAGCTCGTTCGTGGTGCCGGGCGAGAGGCAGATGGTCATGCCATCCATGCCCTTCGGATCGCTGATGTTGGCGTCCTTCCGCACCATGAAGCCGTGGCCGTCATAGAGGTTGGCCACCACCATGCGCAGCCCGAGGGTGGTGTCCCGCGTCATCGTCAGCGTGGTCTGGCGGATCAGCACGTCGATCTCGCCGGATTGCAGGGCGGTGAAGCGCTGCACCGCGGTCAGCGGCACGAAGCGCACCTTGCTCGCATCGCCGAACATCACCGCCGCCAGGCCACGGCAGAGATCGGCGTCCATGCCGCGCCAGACGCCCTGGCTGTCCGGCAGGGAGAAGCCGGCGACGCCGACGTTGACGCCGCAATTGAGCGTGCCGCGCGCCTTCATCGAATCGAAGGTCTGGCCGGCCTCGGCAGCCCCGGCCCAGGGGAGAACCCCCAGGCCGAAGGCGAGTGCGGCGGCAGCGAGGAGGCGCCGGATCCGCATGGCGGGTCTCAGCGCATCGGCGACCAGGGCACCGGCTTCAGCAGCAGGTTCGTCTGCTGCTTCAGCGCACCGAGCGGGCCGGTCGCCTTCAGGAACTCGGCCCAGCCCGGATCGGCCGCCATCGCCGTCCGCCGCCGGTCGCGGTCGCCGAGCGAGCTGTAGGCCCAGGCGAAGACCGCCTGGTTGATCGGCCCGGCTTCGGTCACGGCGAAGAACAGCAGCTGGCCGACCAGCCGGTCCTGCACGGGCTTGCCGAGGTCGCGGTATGCGTCGATCCAGGCCTGCGCCTTGCCCGGGTGGAAATCATAGGTGCGGTGGTCGACGAACATCGTCGTGCCCTCGATCTTCCGCTCGAAGGGCTGGCCGACCTTCTGCAGCGGGGAGAAGGGCACGGTCTTCAGCAGCTTCGCCTCCTGCGCCATCAGCGCGTTCAGCGGGCGGGTCTCGGCGAGGAAGCGCTGCCATTCCGGGTCGGCCTCGCGCCGGCCCATCCCTGCCTCGCGGTCGTCGATGTCGTCGAATCCGCGGAGGAAGAGCACGCGGTTGATCTGGCCGAATTCGACCGTGAACATGCCAATCAGCGGCGTCAGCGTGCGCGAGGAGGCCGGCCCCCCGATTTCGTTGTAGGCCTTGAGCCAGCCGGGGAGCTTGCCCGGATGCGCGGTATAGATGCGTTGCTCGAGAAACATGGCGTCGCCCTCTCCTTCACCCGCCATCGGCGGGGTGTGGCGGGAGTGCCGCACAGCCGGCGCGCGCGGTCAATGACCCGCGACGGCAATGGGCCGGCATCCATTCCCGGCGGCGCGGCGGCATTCGCATGCCGATGCGGGCAGGTTGAGGCCCCTGCCGCGCTTGCAACGATGCCGTGCCTGCCGCATCAGGCCGCCATGGCAACAACCCCGTTGCCGGCCCGCCGGCGCACCGACCTCGACCTCCTGCGCATCATTGTCTGCGGCGGCGTCATCCTGGCGCATGCGCTGCTGATCTTCGCCGCCGAGCCACGCTACCATGTGAAGAGCGCGACGCCCTGGCTGCCGGCCACCATCCTCTACGAAGGCTTCCGCATCTCGACCCTGGCGATCTTCTTCGTCCTTGCCGGCTGGTCCGCCGTCGCCTCGCTGCGCCGCCGCGCCGCCGGCCGCTATATCCGCGACCGGGCGGAGCGGGTGCTGCTGCCATTGGCCGCCGGGGTGGTGGTGCTGGGCCCGGTCATCAAGTGGATCGAGCTGAACCAGGGCCGCGACCTGCGCATCAACGGCTTCCGGCTGGTGAGCCCGCCCGAGATCTCCTTCCTCGAGTTCCTCCCGCGCTACCTCGGCCGGCTGCAGCTGCTGACCTGGTCGCATCTGTGGTTCCTCGCCTATCTCTTCGTCATCTCGCTGATGCTGCTGCCGGTGCTGCTGCGGCTGGCGCGGCGGCCGCCGAGCCAACAGATGCCGGGACGGGCGATGGCCTTTCTGCCGGCCGCCGGCCTTGCGCTGCTGGTCCTCGCCAGCTCGGCCTATTGGCCCTTCCTGCCGAATCTGACCCAGGACTGGGGGAACCTGCTGTATTTCGCCGCCTGCTTCCTGCTCGGCGGCGGCCTCGCTGCCTGGCCCGGCTTCGAGGCGCGGCTGCGGGTGGAGGCGCCCGGGCTGCTGCTGCTGGCGCTGACCGGCCTTACCCTGGTGGTGGCCGCCGGCGAGGGGCCGGTTGGCCGTATCGGCGTCGGCCTCTGCGCCTGGGGGTCGATCGGCGCGGCGCTCGGCTATGCCGGGCGGCATCCGCCGGCGGCCAGTCCGACCCTCGGCTGGCTCGGCGAGGCCACCATGCCGGTCTATGTGCTGCACCACATCCCGGTGCTGGCGCTCGGCGTGCTGGTGCTGCCCTGGGGCTGGGGGCCGTTGGCGACGGTGCTGGTGATCTGGCCGCTGGCGACGGTGATCTCGCTGCTGGCCTACCGGTTGCTGGTGCAGCCCTTCCCCTGGCCGCGCCGGCTGGTGGGCATGGATGCGCGGCCGAAGCCGAAGCTGGCGTGACGCCGCGCGGTTGACAGCCGGCCGCGTCCGGGCGGGGAATGCGCCGAAACGGAGGATGCGATGCCCGTACTGCACCGGCCGGATGGCGTGATCCATTACGAGACCCATGGCGCGGGCTACCCCGTGCTGCTCTATGCACCGGGCGGCCTGCGCTCGCGCATGGCGATGTGGCCCGCCCCTGCCGGCGGCCCGCCCCGGCCCTGGGTGGAT
The DNA here is from genome assembly GCF_014283215.1 of Siccirubricoccus deserti. Lineage (GTDB taxonomy): Bacteria > Pseudomonadota > Alphaproteobacteria > Acetobacterales > Acetobacteraceae > Siccirubricoccus > Siccirubricoccus deserti. The sequence goes on along the minus strand of NZ_JACOMF010000019.1, from coordinate 65,929 downwards.
TGGACCCGGGCGCTGCCGGCGGCCGGCTTCACCGCCATCGCCATGGACCAGCGCAACGCCGGCGAATCCCGCACCGCCATCGAGGCCGACCATGGCTGGCATAGCTATGCGGCGGATCATCTGGCGCTGATGGACCACCTCGGCTTCAACCGCTTCCATGTCCTCGGCGGCTGCATCGGCGGCAGCTTCTGCCTGAAGGCCATCGAGACGGCGCCCGGCCGCGTCGCCGCCGCGGTGCTGCAGAACCCGATCGGCCTGCATCCCGAGCAACAGACCTACTTCCCCGACAGCCACGCCGAATGGAGCCGCGAGCAATGCGCCGTTCGGCCCGAACTGGATCCGGCGGCGCTGGCCAGCTTCGGCCGCAACATGTGGGGAGGTGATTTCGTCTTCTGCGTCGACCGCGACTTCGCCAGGACCTGCCCGGTGCCGACCTTTCTGCTGCCGGGCACTGACGTGCCGCATCCGGCGGCGACCAGCACCGAACTCGCCGCGCTGCTGCCGGGGGTGGAGGTGCTGAGCGAATGGCGCGGCCCGGAGCATCTGGCGCAGCAGGAGGCCCGGGTGGTGGGCTTCCTGAAGCGGCACACCCCGGCGGGCTGACGCCGGGACGCGGTGTCTCAGCCCGCCGCCAGCCCCTCGACCAGCGCCACGTCCAGCAGCCGTTCCAGCACCTCCGGCTCCTGCGCCCCGGCGATGGCATTGCGCCCGGCCACCACGAAGCAAGGCACGCCATTGATGCCGAGCCGGTGCGCCCGCAGGTTGTCGGCATGCACCGCCTCCACCTCGGCGACCGTTGCCAGAAAGCGCCGTGCCGCCTGGCTATCCAGCCCCTGCCTGCCAGCGATCGCCGCCAGCACGCTGGCCTCGCCGATATCGGCGCCCTGCATGAAATAGGCATCGAAGATCGCCTCGACGATCTGGTCGGCGGCACCGAAGCGGCCGGCCCAGCGCACCAGGCGGTGGGCGTCGAGCGAATGCGGCACCCGACGGATCCGGTCGAAGCGGAACTCCACCCCCTCCGCCCGGCCAAGCTCGGTGATCGTGCCATGCAGGCGGCGGGCGCGCTCCTCGCCGCCGAATTTTCGCACCAGATATTCCTGCCGCGGCACCCCCTGCGGCGCCAGGTCAGGGTTGAGCAGGAAGGGCCGCCAGATCAGCTCCGCGGTGATGTCCGGGCGCCCGCGCAAGGTGCGGCGCAGCCGCCGGATGCCGAGGAAGCACCATGGGCAGACCAGGTCGAAGACGACCTCGATGGGCAGGCGCGCGCGTGGTGGGGCGAGCAGGTTCACAGGTGGAAGCCTAGCAGGCCAGCGGAAATCTGCATCTCCCCAGGATGAACTCCCGGAGAGTTTGACATCTTTGCACCCACCCCGGCGTGCAGCCAAGTTATCGATTTTTCGAACTGCACTTTCGGCACCCCGATCCTGCAGCGGATTGGCGTTCGTATCTGACCGCCAATCCGCTGCAGGCCGCTGTTTCCAGAGCAGATTCACGCTCCAGGGGCGCTCACGCCCTTCCGCGATCTGCTCTAGCCGAACCGTTCGACCGCGAAGGGCGCCAGATCGAGGTTCGGCGCCGGCCCCAGCATCGCCCGCGCCAGCGCCGCGCCGGTCGGTGCCGAGCCGGTCAGGCCGAGATGCCCATGGCCGAAGGCGCACCAGAGGCCCGGCCAGCGCCGCACCGGGCCGAGCACCGGCAAGCTGTCCGGCAGGCAGGGGCGATGACCCATCCAGAACCCCTCGGCGCCCGCGGTGCGGGCCTGGGGGAAGGCGTTCCGCAGATCCTCCAGCAGCAGCGCCGCCCGCTGCGGCGTCGGCGGATGATCGAGCCCGCCGAACTCCACCGTGCCGGCAATGCGCAAGCCTCCCTCCATCGGCGAGACGAAGGCCTTGCGATCCGCCGGCACCACCGGCCGCTGCAGCGAGATCCCGGCATCCGGCAGCATCACATGGTAGCCGCGCTGCGATTCGAGCGGCACGCGAATGCCAAGCGGCGCCAGCAGGCGGGCCGACCAGGCGCCGGCCGCCAGCACCACCTGATCCGCCGCAACGGCGCCCGCCGCGGTGGCGACGCCGGTGACACGGCCGCCCTCGGTGGTCAGCGCCGTGACCTTCTCCCGCCGGATGATGCCACCCTGCCGCTCCACCCCGCGCGCCACCACCTGCGCCTGGCGCAGCGGGTTCACGCTGCTGCCCTGGTCCGGGATGAACAGGCCGAGCCGGTAGTCGCCTCGCATGTCCGGCTCCAGCGCCCGGATCGCTTCCGCCCCATCCAGGTATTCGACCCGCATCCCGTGCTGCTGCCTGAGCGCCCAGCCGCCGGCGTCCTTCGCGTAATGCGCCCGATCGCGGTACAGGTAGAGCTGCCCGGTCTCGCGGATCAGGTCGAGCGCGCCCTCCTCGGCCAGGATGGCGCGGTGCTGTTCCATGGCACCGAACATCAGTGCCGCCAGCGCATCGGCAATGGCGGCGACGCGGGCCGGGCGGGCGCTGGCGACGAAGCGCAGCAGCCAGGGCGCGGCGCGCGGCCAGTAGCGCGGCGGGATGTGCAGCGCGCCGGCGGGGTCCAGCAGCATCTGCGGCACCTGCTTCAGCACCCCCGGCATGGCCAGCGGCGCCACCGAGCCGCCGCTGATCGCGCCGGCATTGCCGGAGGAGGCGCCACTGCCCGGCGCCGCCCCATCCAGCACCATGACCTCGGCACCGCCGCGCGCCAGGTGCCAGGCGGTGCAGAGGCCGACGATGCCGGCGCCGACGACGACGATGCGGGGTTTCTGCTGATCCATGCCGCTACCTTAGAGCGGATCGCGGAGGCGCGTGAACGTCCTGGAGCGTGGATGCGCTGTAGCCGCGCCACCGCGCCATCGGCCGATCCACCCCGCCCGCGCTTCTACTCGATCCGCACCTCCGCACGCTGGGCGATGCTGGCCCATTTGCGCCGCTCCGCGGCAAGGAAGCTGGCGGTGTCCTCCCGTGTCGCCCCCACCGCCTCCAGCCCGCGGCCGGTGAGCATCTCGCCCAGCCCCTCCTGCAGGATGGCGCGGGCCTCCGTCGACAGCTGGGCGAGGATCGGCTCCGGCACCCGTGCCGGCGCCGCCAGCACCGCCCAGGTGGCGCCGACCAGGTAGGGGAAGCCGGCCTCCGCCACCGTCGGCACCTCCGCCACCGAGGGGAGGCGGCGGTCATGGCACAGTGCCAGCGCGCGCAGCCGACCCTCGCGCAGATGCGGCAGGGAGGAGGGGATGGTGTCGAAGGTGAATTGCACCTGCCCGGCCAGCAGGTCGATCAGCAGCGGCCCACTGCCGCGGTAGGGGATATGGGTGATGTCCGCCCCGGCGTTGAGCCGCAGCAGCTCGCCGACCAGATGGGTCGAGGTGCCGTTGCCGAAGCTGCCGTAGTTGAGCGTCCCTGGCCGCGCCTTGGCCAGCGTCACCAGCTCCCCGAGCGTCGCCGCCGGCACCGAGGGGTGGACCAGCACCAGGAAGGGCTGAAGGGTCAGCCAGGTGATGCCAACCAGCTCCCGCTCCACATCCACCGCCAGGTTGCGCATCGTCGCATGCAATATGCCCATCTCAGCCGAGGCGCCGAGCAGCAGCGTGTGCCCGTCCGGTGGCGATTTGGCGACATATTCGGCGCCCAGCGCGCCGCTGGCGCCGGCCCGGTTCTCCACCACCACCGTCTGGCCCAGGCGCTTCGCCAGCCGCTCGGCCAGCAGCCGTGCCACGAGATCGGTGCTGCCGCCCGGCGGATAGCCGACGACCAGCCGGATGGTGCGGCTTGGGTATTCCGCTTGGGCGATGGCCGGGGCAGCAAGGAACGCCGCCCCTGCCCCGAGGATTGCCCGCCGGGTGATGCACATGCTTCGTTTCCTCCCGTTTCGGCAATGGTCCGCCAGCATGATGCCGGGCGCAAGCTTGACCGGGGCGGACGTCCGACCGATTTTGCCGGCCGGAGGATTGGCCACATGCGCATTACGCCGAACAACGCCGGACTGGGCGCACGGGTCGAGGGAATCGACCTGTCTCAGCCGCTCTCGCCACCCGACTACCGCACCGTGCTGCGGGCGCTGGGTCAATACGGCGTGCTTTGCTTTCCCGGCCAGGATCTGGAGGCCTCCCACCTGGCCAGCTTCGGCCGCCGGTTCGGCGAGCTGGAGGTGAACGTCGCCAACCTGTTCCATGCCCCCGGCCTGCCCGAAGTGATGATCCTGTCCAACATGCGGGACGCCGAGGGCAAGCCGCTCGGGCTGAACGATGCCGGCCAGGGCTGGCACACCGACATGTCCTATTCGACCGAGATCGCCCTAGCCAATGCGCTGCACGCCAAGACCGTGCCAATGCGCGACGGCAGGCCGCTCGGCGACACCCAGTTCCGCAACATGCACGCCGCCTACGACGACCTGCCGGCGGAGGTGAAGCAGCGCCTGGAAGGCCGGGTGGCGATCCACGACTTCGAGAAATTCTGGGATGTGATGCGCACCCGCCCAGGCAGCATCCGCAAGCCGCTGACGCCGGAGCAGCGGGCGAAGAAGCCGCCGGTGCCGCAGCCGATCTTCCGTATCCACCCGATCACCGGCCGCCGGGTGCTCTACTGCAATCCCGGCTACGCCATGTGGATCGAGGGGCTGGAGCGGAACGAAAGCGATGCGCTTCTGGAATACCTGTTCCGCCACCAGGCGCAGGAGAAATACCTCTACAGCCATGGTTGGGCGCCGGGCGACCTGCTGATGTGGGACAACATCGGCACTGTCCACAACGCTGTCGCCGATTACACGCCGGAGGAGCACCGCTACATCCTGCGGGTGCAGGTGATGGCGACCCTCGATTACGCAGCGCTGGCCGCCTGACATGAAGCTCACGACGTTTGAAGCCGATGGCCTGACCCGGATCGGCGCCGTGCTCGGCGACGCGGTGGTACCCTTGCAGCCGGCGCTCGATGCCGCCTGCGCCGCCGCGGGCGAGCCGGCACAATCCCTGCCCACCGACATGCGCGGCCTGCTCGAAGCCGGCGAGGCGGCGCTGGTCGCCGCCGCCCGTGCCATTGCCTTTGCCGCCCGGCCGGAGAGCGCGGCGCTGCGCCAGCCGCTCGCCTCGGTGCGGCTGCTGGCGCCGCTGCAGCCGGGAAAGATTCTCGGTGTCGGACGGAATTACGCCGACCATGCGAAGGAGGTCGGCGGGCCCAAGCTGGTGGCGCCGCGGATCTTCCTGAAGCCCACCTCCTCGGTCTGCGGCCCGGGCACCGTGGTGCCGATCCCGGCCGCCGTCACCAAGCCGGATTGGGAGGTGGAGCTGGCCGTCGTCATCGGCCGCACCGCCTGGCAGGTCAGCGAGGGCACCGCCCTCGACCATGTCGCAGGCTACACCGTGCTGAACGACATCAGCGCGCGGGAATTCCAGTTCGACCAGCCGCTGGCCATGACCAGCTTCGCCAAGGGCCTCGACGGCTTCTGCCCGATCGGCCCCTACCTTGTGACCGCCGATGAGGTGGGCGAGCCCTGGCAGCTCGGCCTGCGCTGCTGGCTGAACGACGAACTGGTGCAGGAAGGCAATACCCGCGACCTGATCTTCAGCGTCGCCGCGCTCATCGCCTGGCTGTCGCGCTACATGGCGCTGCAGCCTGGCGACATCATCGCCACCGGCACACCAGCCGGCTCCGGCCATTTCCGCTCGCCGCCGCGCTACCTGCGCCCGGGCGACCGGATGCGGCTGGAGGTCGAGCGGGTCGGCCTGTTGCAACACGACATCGGGGGGAAGGCATGAAGGCATTTTTGGCGGCGGCGCTCGCGCTGCTGGCCGGGGTGGCGCAGGCGCAGCCGCGCGCGCCGGGCACGGATTATCCGAACCGTCCGGTGCGGATCGTGGTGGCGCTGGCGCCCGGCGGCAATGCCGACATCAACGCCCGGCTGGTGGCGACCCAGCTCAGCCAGCAGACCGGTCAGCAATTCCTGGTGGAGAACCGCCCCTCCGGCGGCGGCACCGTGGCCTTCGAGACGGTGGCCGCGACCCCGCCCGATGGCTACACCCTGCTGGTCGGCGCGCTCGGCTCGCACACGCTGAATGTCGGGCTGTATGGCGACCGGCTCAGGGTGCATCCGCTGACCGGGGTGGACCACATCACCATCAGCAGCCATTCGGCGATCGCCGTCGCGGTGCATCCGTCGCTGAACGTGCGGACCCTGGCGGAATTCCGTGACCTGTTAAAGGCCAATCCGGGGAAGTACGACTACGGCTCCTCCGGCAACGGCACCACCGGGCACATCGCCGGCGCCATGCTGGTGCATCTGCTGGGCGTGCAGGCGCAGCACGTGCCCTATCGCGGCTCGGCCGCCGCCTTCACCGACCTCGCAGCCGGGCGGACGGCGTTCCAGGCCGACACCATCTCCTTCCTCTCCGAGCATTTCCGCAACGGCGCGGTGCGCGGCATCGTCATCGCGACGCCGGAGCGCTCGCCGATGGCGCCGGACGTCCCGACCAGCGCCGAAGCCGGGCTGCCGGAATACCAGGCGACCACCTGGACGCCCTGGAGCACGACGCTCGGCACGCCGCTGCCGATCCGCCAGTTCCTCTATGAGCAGATCGCCGAGGCGCTGCGCGCCCCCGCGGTGCGGGACCGGCTGATCCAGCTTGGCAACACCATCCCGGACGGCATGACGCCGGAGAAGACCCGCGCCTTCATCGCCAGCGAGATCGACCGCTGGACCCCCATTGTCCGCGCCACCGGCGCCCGAGTGGACTGATCCCATGGCCAAGAACGTCACCACCGGCCGGCGCGTCCCCGCCGAGAGCATCCGGGCGCAGATCCACGCCATCCTCACCCGCTGGGGCATGGGCGAGAAGCACGCCGCCACCACCGCCGGCATCATGGTGGAGACCGACCTGCTCGGCGTCGACAGCCATGGGCTGTCGATGCTGATGACCTATGAGGAAGGCGTCCAGGCCGGCCGCATAAAGATTGGTGCCGAGCCGCGGGTGGCGCGTGACACCGGTCCGACCGCGCTGCTGGACGCCGGCGACGGGCTCGGCCACCCGGTCTCCGCCATGGCGATGAACCTGGCGGTGGACAAGGCGCTGCAGCACGGCGTCGGCGTGGTCGGCGTGGTGAACAGCCACCATTTCGGCGCCGCCGGCGCCTATGCCCGCATCGCCTCGGCGCGCGGCGTGATCGGCATGGTCACCAGCTCCACCCGCGGCGTCACCATGGTGCCGACCCGCGGCGCCATGCCGGTGCTCGGCACCAACCCGCTGGCCTTCGCCGCCCCGGCGAAGCGCAACAATGCCTTCGTGCTGGACATGGCGACCACCACCGTCGCCGCCGGCAAGGTGAAGGTGCACCACCTGAACGACGCACCGCTGCCGGAAGGCTGGGTGGTCGATGGCAAGGGCGCCGCGGTGACCGACCCGCATGAGGGCAATGCCTTCGTCTTCCAGCGACCGGAAGGCGGCATCACCCCGCTCGGCGGCGTCGAGGATCGCGGCAGCGCCAAGGGCTACGGGCTGGCGATGCTGGTGCACATCCTCGGCGGCGCGCTGGTCGGCAGCAGCTTCTCGCCGATCCGCAACCGCGACCCGCGGAAGGATCTGCCGCACAACATCGGCCATTTCTTCCTGGCAATCGATCCGGCCGCCTTCCGCGAGCCGGGGCAGTTCGAGAACGACCTCGACGAGGTCATCGACGTGCTGCATGCGACGCCACCCGCCGACCCGGCCGAGCCGGTGCTGGTCGCCGGCGAGCCGGAGGACCGGATGCGCGAGGACCGGCTGCGGCTCGGCGTGCCGGTGCCCGACAGCCTGGACGTGCTGATCCGCGGCATCTGCGACCGCAGCGGCGCGCCCTACCTGCTGCGGCCGAACAACTGATGCCGGCAGCCGCGCGGCCCCCACGGCCGGGGGCCGCCGGCACGGCTACTCCCGCAGCTCGAAGCGGTAGACCTTGCTGACGATCTTCCATCCCTCGGCGGTGCGGTTCAGCACCAGATAGTCGGTGAAGTAGCGCGGCGGCAGCTGGCAGGCGACCTTCACCAAGGCGGTCTCCGGCCCGCTGATGTCCAGCAGCAGGATCCGGTCGTCGCGCGCCAGGCCGCGCTCGGCGGCCGAGGGGCTGCGCTTGGCGACGGCCTCCAGCCAGGCGTCGCGCGGCAGGTCCTCCACCCCGCCATCCTTCTCCCAGTATAGATGGCTGACCGGGTGGAAGGCCGCAGCCAGCTTCTTCACGTCGGAATGGTACAGGCCATCGAAATAGGTCTGGATCACCGCCTCGATCTCGGCGACCGCGGTGACGGCGGCGGGCTTGCCACTGGCATCGGGCATGGGGCTTCCTCCTTGCAGGCGGCGCATCCTGGCATGGATCGGCCGGCCCTTGCATCCGTGACGCAGCGCCCGATACTCGCGAGCAAGTCCAACCGAAGGACATCCCCATGGCCGATCCGCGCCTGAAAGCCGCCTTCGCGGCGCGCCGCTTCATCGTCGCCCCCGGCATCTTCGACATGATCAGCGCCAAACTCGCCGATGGCATGGGGTTCGAATGCCTCTACGTCACCTGCTTCGGCACCGTCGCCTCGCATCTGGGTGTCGCCGATGCCGGCATCGCCACCTACACCGACATGGTCGGCCGGGTGGGCGCCATGGCGCGCGGCACGAGGACGCCGGTCATCGCCGATGCCGACACCGGCTATGGCGGGCTGCTCAACGTCCGCCACACCGTGCTGGGCTATGCGGCGGCGGGGGTCTCCGGCATCCAGCTGGAGGATCAGGAGATGCCGAAGAAATGCGGCCATACCCCCGGCCGTCGCGTCATCCCGGCCGAGGAGATGGCGCTGAAGATCCGGGTCGCGGCTGAGGCGCGGCACGACCCGAACTTCCTCATCGTCGCCCGCACCGATGCCCGCACCACGCTGGGGCTGGAGGAGGCGATCCGCCGCGGCCGGATCTATGCCGAGGCCGGCGCCGACGTCATCTTCATCGAAAGCCCGGAGAGCGAGGCGGAGATGCAGGCGATCGGCCGCGCCATTGACAAGCCGCTGCTCGCCAACATGGTCGAGGGCGGCCGCACCCCGATCCTGCCGGCGGCCCGGCTGGCGGAGATCGGCTACGCCATGGCGATCTACCCGGCGATCGGCTTCCTCGCCGCCGCGGCGGCGCTGGAGAAGGCCTATGCCCATCTCAAGGCCACTGGCGACAGCGCCGCGATCGGCGAGAGCTACGGCTTCGGCCGGATGACCACGCTCATGGGCTTCCCGGAGGTCTGGGAGTTCGAACAGCGCTGGGCCCAAGGGGGGACAAGTGATGGCGCGATTTGATGGCGTGAAGGCGCTGGTGTTCGACGTCTTCGGCACGGTGGTGGACTGGCGCGAGGGCATCGCCCGCGATGCCGCCGTCTTCCTCGCCCGGCACGGCCGCGGCGACATCGATCCGCGCGGCTTCGCGGATGCCTGGCGGCAACGCTACCAGCCGGCGATGGAACAGGTGCGCAGCGGCCGCCGGCCCTTCACCCGGCTGGACGTGCTGCACCGGGAGAATCTGGAAGGCGTGCTGAACGATCATGGCATCAATGCCGGGATGATCAGCGAGGATGAGCTGGACGACCTCAACCGCGCCTGGCACCGGCTCGATCCCTGGCCGGAGGCGGTGGCGGGGCTGACCCGGCTGAAGCGGAGGTTCATCATCGCGCCGCTGTCGAACGGCAATATCGCGCTGCTGCTGAACATGGCGAAGCGCGCCGGCCTCCCCTGGGACGCGATCCTCGGCGCCGAGGTGGCGCAGGCCTACAAGCCGGAGCCGGAGGCTTATCTGCGCACCGCCGAGGTACTCGGCATCCGCCCCGCCGAGCTCTGCCTCGTCGCGGCGCACAACGGCGATCTGAAGGCCGCGCGCGGCTGCGGTCTGGCGACCGCCTTCGTCCCGCGGCCGGCGGAGCATGGGCCCGGCCAGACCAAGGATCTCGCGCCCGCCGAGCCCTGGGATGCGGTGGGCAAGGATTTCCAGGACCTCGCCCATAAGCTGGGCTGCTGACCGGGCGGTACGGATCCTCACCGCACGGCCCGGCCGTTGCGGCTGGCGGCATGGCGCGCGGCATCCGCACCGCGCACCTTGCCGTCCACGCCTCTTCCTGCGATACGCCGGGCTCGTTGCGCTGGCCCGCCGCGACTTACGCTGAACATCGATGCGTTCGGCCGACCGCCAATTGTAGCCTTCAGCAGTTGATCGCTTTGGCGACGGGCCTGCCCTGCTGCTGATCATGGCGCCGCAGGCGGGCGGCTGCGGCACCTCCAGTGGTTCAATCGGCGGCGGGCAACGGCGTGTCCTGCTCCTGCCGCACCGCTCCGCGTCCCATGAACCTTGCCCCCGCGCCGTAGCTCGCCAGCGCCCCCGCATCCGCGCAGGGCAACTCACGAAAGCCCAGCCGCGACCAGTAATCCACCGCCTCCGCCAGCGCGACCAGCGTTGCCCGCCGTGGCCCGAGCACCACCCGCACCACCGCCGCCGCATGGCCTGCGCCACGTGCCTCCGGCGCCAGCGCCACGTCGTGGATGTGCCAGGCGCCGGGCCGCGCCGGCAGCCGGCCCAGCAGCGCGTCCAACGGCGGCGGCGCCAAACCGGTCCAGGGATGCATCACCGCATAGCCGAGCAGCGCGTCGCCACATGCCAGCACCCGGCAGCCGGCAGGCGCCAGGGCCAGGCGTTCGGCGAAGACCGCCGGGGATTCCGGATGCTCCGGGTGCAGTGCTTCGGCCAGCGCCGCCACCGCGGGCAGGTCGCCCGCCAGCATGGCGCGCCAGCTCAGGCCCATGCGGACGGGCGCGGCCGGCACGGCGCGGCGGATTCAAGCCAGGTCTGGCGCAACGGGAGCACCACCCCTACCCCGCCGCCAGCGCCCGCTTCGCCACCTCGGCCAGGTAGCGGCTCGCCACCGGCAGGATCGCATCGTTGAAGTCATAGGCCGGGTTGTGCAACTCGCGCCCCCCATCGCCCGGACCATTGCCGATCCAGACGAAGGCGCCGGGCACCTGCTTCAGGAACCAGGAGAAATCCTCGCCCGTCATCGCCGGGGCCAGGTCGCGGCGCAACTCCGTCACCGCGCCAGCCGCCGCCGCGGCCAGCTCGCGCTCCGCCGGATGGTTCGCCGTCACCGGCACGCCAACCCGGAACTCCACCTCCGCCTCCAGCCCGAAGGCTGCGGCGATGCCGCCGGCGATGCGGCGCATGCCCTGCTCGATCGCCGTGCCGGTGGCATCGGTCAGCCAGCGCGCGGTGCCCTTCAGCCTCGCCCGGTGGGATACCTGGTTCTGCGCCTCCCCGGCCTCGGCCACCGTCACGCTGACCACGCCAGCCTGCAGCGGGTCGATGTTGCGGGCGATGATGGATTGCAGCGCGACGATGCAGTGGCCGGCGCCAAGCATCGGGTCGCGGGTCAGATGCGGCAGGGCGGCGTGGCCCGCATGGCCCTCGAAGGAGATGGCGAAGCGGGCGCCGGCGGCCATCACCGCGCTGTCGTGCACCGCAATGGTCCCGGCCGCCAACCCGGGCCAATTATGCCAGCCGAAGATCCGCTCCATCGGGAAGCGGGCGAAGAGGCCAGCGGCGATCATCGCCCGGGCGCCGCCGCCGCCCTCCTCCGCCGGCTGGAACACCAGATGCACCGTGCCGGACCAGTCGGGATCGGCGACCAACAGCGCGGCGGCACCCAGCAGCGCCACGGTATGCCCGTCATGGCCACAGGCATGCATCACCCCGGGCACGATGGAACGATATGGCAGCAGCGGATTCAGCTCTTGGATCGGTAGCGCATCCATGTCGCCGCGCAGCCCGACCGCGCGGTTGCTGCCTGTCCCGCCAGCGCGCCGGATGGTACCCACCACACCGTGACCGCCGACGCCTTCCACCACATCGACGCCCAACGCCCGCAGTTTCTCGGCAACGAAGACGGCGGTCGGACCCTCATGCAGGGTCAGTCCGGGGTTGGCATGCAGGTGGCGACGCCAGCCGGTCAGTTCATCTATGAGTAAAGCATCCATCGAAGCAGCCTAGTGTCACCTCTGGACGCCCGCCACCATCGGTCGAATCGGAAACCAGTTGGGAACCCGCACGCTATCAGGCGCTTCCGCAATAGTGCCACCAGCCCTACGACGCCTCCTCCCTGCCCTGCTGCTGATGCTGGCCGGCCTCGCGCTGGCGCAGGAAGCCGCCCCGCCGCCGGAGCCGGCCGAGGTGCTGCCCTATGCGCTGGAGATCGTCCCGACCGGCGATGATGCGCTCGACGCCGCGCTGGCCGCCTCCTCGCAGCTGGCCGCGCTGCGCGAACCGGCGCCGACCAGCGCCGGCGGCGTCATCGGCCGGGCCGAGGGGGACCGGGAACGACTGCAGCAGGCTCTGCAATCGGAAGGCTACTGGGGTGGCACGACGCGGATCATCCTGGACGGCCAGCCGCTCGGCAGCCCCAACCTGCTGGAACGGCTGGAGGCCAGCCGCACTCGCCCACTGCCGATCCGGATCGAGGCGACGCCGGGCGAGCGCTACCGCATCGCCAGCGTCACCGTCCGCGCCGCCGACCCAGCCGAGGCCGCCGCGGTCGCCGCCGTCACCGCCACCCCCTTCGGCCTTGCCCCCGGCGACCCGGCCCGCGCCGCGCCGGTGCTGGCGGCGGAACGCACCCTGCTGGACCGGCTGCTCGCCGCCGGCCATCCGCTGGCGACGGTCGCCAACCGGGAAACCCTGGTGGACCACGACCGCAAATCCATGGAGGTGGCCTGGCACCTCGCCCCCGGCCCCGCCGCCCGTTTCGCCCACCCGGTGGTGGAGGGCGCGACCCAGGTGGACCAGGGCTTCCTGCAGCGCCAGGCATCGCGCATCGCCGGCGAACCCTACAGCCCGGCGCGGCTTGAGCAGCAGCGGCGCGACCTGATGGCGCTCGGCGTCTTCGGCTCGGTTCGCTCCCGGGCGGCGGAGCGGCTCGACCAGACCGGCAATCTGCCGGTGACCTTCACCGTCGCCGAGCGGGCACGCCACGCGGTCGGCTTCAGTGCCGCCTATGAGACCAACTACGGCCCCTCCGCTAGGGTCTATTGGGAACACCGCAACCTGTTCGGCGGCGCCGAGCGGCTAAGGCTGGAAGCCGAGGTGGCGCGGCTTGGCGCCGGCGGCGGCCTCGACAAATCCACCTACCGGATCGGCGCCAGCTACCGCGACCCAGGCGCGCTCGACAGGCTGCTCGGGCCGGATTGGAGCCTGCTCGGCAATGCCGCGGCGCTGCGGGAACGGCTGGACGCCTATGACCGCGACGCCATCACCGCCTCCCTGCTGGTGGAGCGGCGGGTGAGCGAGCGGCTCAGCTACAATCTCGGTCCGGTGATGGATTTCGGCAGCATTGGCCCCCCTGACGGCAAGCTGGACCCTTACCAGATCGCCGGCTTCCAGTTCGGTGGGCGCTATGACGGCGCCGACAGCCTGCTCGACCCGTCCAAGGGTTACCGAGTGAGTGGCACCCTGACCCCATCCTGGAGCTTCCGTGATTCCGCCGCCTTCGCACCGTTGCGGGTGACCGGCAGTACCTATTTCGACCTGCTGGGCGAGAAGCGCGGGATCCTGGCGATGCGCGGCACCATCGGCTCGCTGATGGGGGCCGGCACCGGAGAGGTGCCGCGGCACCAGCGCTACTACGCCGGTGGCGGCGGCTCGGTGCGCGGCTACGACTACCAGTCGATCGGCCCGCGCGACGAGCGCAACAGGCCTTCCGGCGGCGCCAGCCTGCTGGAGGCGAGCGTCGAGTGGCGCCAGCGGATCTGGGGCGACATCGGCGGCGTTGCCTTCGTCGATGCCGGTACGGTCGGGGTGACCTCGGCGCCGGATTTCTCCTCGCTGCGGGTCGGGGCCGGGCTCGGCGTGCGGTACTACACCGCCATCGGCCCGATCCGCGCCGATGTGGCGCTGCCGCTGGTCAGGCAGCCAGGTTCGTCGGGCTACGGCCTCTATGTCGGGATTGGTCAGGCATTCTAGTGAAGCGCATCGCGAAGTGGGTGTTCGGCGGCCTGGCGTTGCTGGTGATGCTGCCATTGCTGGCAGTTGCGGGCGGGCTGGTCTGGGTGAACACCGAGGGCGGGCGTGAGAGCTTGGCCAGGCTCGCCGCGGCGCAGGTGCCGGGGCTCACGATCGAGGGGCTGCACGGCCCGCTGCCGGGGCATCCCGGCGTCGCCCGGGTGACCATGGCCGATGAACAGGGCGTCTGGCTGGTGCTGGAGGACGCCCGGATCGACCTCGATCTGCTGGCACTGGCCCGGCGCAGCGTCCGCATCAAGGTGATCGAGGCGGCGCGGGTGGTGATGGAGCGTCCGCCGGCCGCCGGCGACACCCCGCCCGAGCCGACCCAGCCCGGCGAGACCGTGCTGCCGCAACTGCCGAGCCTGCCGGTGACGGTCGAACTCGACCGGTTGGCGATCGATCGGCTGGAGTTGGGCGAGGCGCTGCTGGGCCAGACGGCAGCCTTCTCCGCCGGCGGCAATGCGCGGCTGGCGGCCGGGGCGCTGCATGCCAATCTCGACCTGCGCCGACTGGACCGGGAGGGTGGCGCCACTCTCGCCCTGGCGCTGACCCCGGCGGAGGACCGGCTCTCGGCGAAGCTCGCGGCGCGCGAGGCGGCAGGCGGCCTCGGCCCGACCCTGGCCGGCTTCCCCGACCAGCCGCTGGCGCTGGACCTCACCCTGGATGGCCCGGCCAGCGGCGCGGCGCTGACGCTCCGCGGCGGGTTGGGGCCGGATATCGCCATCACCGCCGATGGCACAATTCGCGCCCGGCCGGATGGCGCGCTGGGCGCGACCCTGCGCGGCGCGGTGCGGGCCGCGCCGCTGCTGCCGCCCGATGCCGCGCCGCTGGCGACCCCGCTGACCTTCGCGCTCGATGCCGACATGGCGGCCAACCAGCGCGTCGCCCTGCGCGAGCTCGCACTGCAACTGCCGGCCGGCACCGCCACCGCCACCGGCACCGCCGCCCTGGCGACCGAGGCGCTGGATTTGCGGCTGGTGCTCGACCTCGCCGCCTCCACCCGCTTCGGCGCGCTGCTGCCGGTCGGCCTCGCCTGGCAGGGGGTGCATGCCGAGGCGGCGATCGGCGGCACCATCGGCCGGCCTACCATCGACCTCACCGCCACCCCCGCAGGCTTTGCCACCGGCGTTGCCCAGGCCGATGCGGTGCTCGGCCCGACGCCGCGGCTGGCGCTCAAGGCCGCCCTGCCCGGCCCCGAACTCGACCTCCGCCTGGAGGGCGCCGAGGGGCGGCTGACCGCCGCCGGCAGCCTGGCCGAGCCCATCGCCCTCGATGCAACCCTGTCGCTGCCGAGGCTGGCGGTGCTCGGTGGCGGCTCCGAAGGCGCGCTGGAGGCGCGTGTCCAGGCCAGCGGCAAGCTCACCGACCCGGATCTGGTCGTCACCGCCCGCTCCGGCCGCATCGCCGTTGCCGGACGGGTGCTGGAAGGGCTGGCGCTGGATGCCACCATCGCCACCCCGGCCACCGCGCCGCGCGGCACCGCAACCCTGGATGGCAAGTTGGACGGACTGCCCCTCGCCCTCGCCTTCCGCGGCCAGCCGGAGGGCTCGATGGTGCGGATCGAGCAGGGCGAGGCGCGGCTGGGCCCGGCCACCCTCACCGCCACCGGCATGCTCGATCCGGCCGGGCCGGTGTTCGACGGCGAGGCACGGCTGGAGGCATCCGACCTCGCCCCGCTCGGCCGCCTCGCCGGACAGCCCGGCCTCGGCGGGCGGCTGAGCCTGACGGCGACGCTGACGCCGCGCGACGGGATGCAGGGCTTTGACGCGAAGCTGGACGCTCCGCGCCTCGCCTATGGCGAGACTGCGGGCAGCCTGCAGGCGACGGTTGCCGGCACCCCGGTGGCGCTCGACTGGACCCTGCAAGGCCGCGCCCCCGAAGGCTCAGTCGAGGGCCGTGGCCGGGTGAGCCAGATCGAGGGCGGCTGGCGGCTGGCGCTGGCGGCGTTGGAAGCGCGGGCCATGGAGGAAAGCCTTCGCCTCGCCGCCCCCACCCAGGTGACCCTCGGCGGCGACGGCGGGGTGGAGCTGGCGCCGCTGGCCCTGCAGATCGGCCGCGGCGGGCAGTTGCGAGCCTCCGGACGCTGGGGCCCGGAGCGGGCCGACATCACCGCCACCCTCACTGCCCTGCCACTGGCGATCGCCGAGCGCCTCGCACCCGATGTGAAGCCGCGCGGCACTCTCGCCGCCGAGCTGCGCGCCACCGGCCCGGTGGCGAAGCCGGAGCTCCGCCTGACCCTGAACGGCGAGGGGCTCGGCGCCGGCGCCGATTGGGCACAGGGCCTGCCTGCCCTCGGGCTGCGCGCCGAGGCCAATCTCAACGGCACCGCCGTCACCGCCCGCGCCGAGTTGGCGGCCGGGCCGGCCGGCACCCTGACCGCCACCGCCAGGCTGCCGGAGGGCTTCGGCCCCACGGCGTCGCTCGCCGCCACCCTGGATGGCGGGCTGAACATCGCGCCGCTGGCGCAGCCCTTCCTCGCCGCCGGGGCGGACCGGGTGGCCGGGCGGCTGGCGGTGGCACTGCGGGCGGAGGGCACCGTGGGCGCGCCGCGCTTCGGCGGCCGGGCCATGCTGTCGGGCGGCGACTACCGCAATGCCGCGCTCGGCGTCCGGCTGCGGGACATCACCGGCATGCTGACCGGCGACGGCACGCGGCTGGTGATTGAGCAGCTCCGCGCCCGCACCGCCGGCAACGGCAGCATCACCGTCAGCGGCACTGTCGATGCCGGGGCACCGGGGTTCCCGGCCGACATCACCATCGCCGCCCGCAATGCCCAGCCGGTGGCATCAGACCTCGTCACCGCGACCATCGGCGCCGATCTGAAGGTCACCGGCCCGCTCACCGGCGGCGGCCAGGTGGCCGGCGAGGTGCGCATCCAGCAGGCGGAGATCCGGGTGCCGCAGACCCTGCCCACCAGCGTGCCAACCCTGGAGAACGTCCGCCATCGCGGCCGCGCCGCGCCCGGCGTGCTGCCGCCGCCGCGCCCCGCCGCGCCGCCTTCCGGTCCGCCGGCCCCGCCACTCGGCCTGGCGGTGAAGCTGGTGGCGCCGCGCGGGGTCTTCATCCGCGGGCGTGGCATCGATGTGGAGCTGGGCGGCAGCATCGACATCGGCGGCACCGTCGCCGCGCCGGTGCCGAACGGCAGCCTGACCCTCCGCCGCGGCACGCTGGACGTGCTGGCGCGCCGGCTGAACTTCCAGCGCGGCAGCATCAGCTTCGCCTCCGGCACGCTGATGCCGCAGCTCGATCTTGCGGCGCAGGCCACGGCGCGGGCCACCACCATCACCGTCTCGGTCAGCGGGTCACCGGCCGCGCCGGAGGTGAAGTTCAGCTCCTCGCCCGAGCTGCCGCAGGATGAGATCCTGGCCCGGCTGCTGTTCGACCGCGCCACCAGCAACCTCTCGCCCTTTGAGATCGCTCAGCTCGCCCAGGCGCTGGCGCAGCTGACCGGCATCGGCGGTGGTGGGGCCAGCCCGTTGGACAAGGTGCGCAGCGCCCTCGGCCTCGACCGGCTCGGGGTCTCGGGCGGCGAGGGCAGCACCGGGGCTTCGGTGGAGGCAGGGCGCTATGTGGCGCCGGGGGTCTACCTCGGGGTCCGGCAGGGCACTCACGGCGGCCAGACCGGCGTCGGTGTGCAGGTGGAGATCACCCCCAACCTGAAGCTGGAAGGCCAGACCGCGACCGGCCCGGCCGGCGACCGCGTTGGGCTGTCCTACGAGTTCGAGTACTGAGGCCGGCGACCCGGTGCCATCGGAGGCAGGGTCCCGCGGTGCCGCTCAGCGGATCAGGATGTAGTGGATCGTCAGGTCCACGGTGACGCCGCCCGGGTCCGCGCCGGCCGGGAAGGGCGGCAGGTTGGCGCCGCGGAACAGGCTCAGCGTCCCGGCATCCAGCCAGACCGAGCCGGATTGGCGAACCAGCCGGGCCGAGCGCACCCTGCCAT
Organism: Siccirubricoccus deserti; assembly: GCF_014283215.1. Classification (GTDB taxonomy): domain Bacteria; phylum Pseudomonadota; class Alphaproteobacteria; order Acetobacterales; family Acetobacteraceae; genus Siccirubricoccus; species Siccirubricoccus deserti. Next base: position 47,954 of record NZ_JACOMF010000019.1, on the reverse strand, counting down.
CCGGCGCCACCTGCAGTTCCACCCGGTTGGTCCCCTGCTCGCCAACCACCCGGGCATTCTCCGGATAGCGCTTGTTTTCCTCCAGCCAGCGGCGGAAGGCATTGCGCCAGTCGGGCCCGACCTTGGCGCCACGCACATCGGTTTCCGGCTCCACCGAGAACCGCCCCGGCGGCGGCAGCGGCCCGAGCGCCAAGTCGAGCCGGCGGCGCGGGGCCTCCGGCCGTGACGGCGCCGGCCGGGTTTGCGGCCGGGTGAGCGCCAGTGCCTCCGGCAGGTAGAGGCCCGGTAGCCGCTGCGGCGCTGGCGCGGCTTCGCCCCGCGGTACCTCCCGTGGTGGGGCCGGCGGGGGTGGCGGCAGCGGCAGCGGGGCGGGCACCGGCCGCGGCGGCAGCACCGCCACCTGCGGGTCGGGGCGCGGCGGCGCCGGCGGTGGTGCCGCGGTCTCCGGCTGCGCGGGCGGCGGCATCGGCGGGGCGGGCTCAGCCAACAACGGCGGCGCGGTGGGCGGCCGTGGCGTCTCCGGCACGGGCAGATCAGGCAGCGGCGGCGGCGCTGGCGGGGCGGCCACGGATGGCGGCTCAGGCGGCGGGGCGGTGCGCTCAGCCTGGGCCTCGGCCTCCGGCTCGCCCGGCCGGTCCGGTGCGCCGGACTGGTAGTAGACCGCATAGGCCGGCGGCGGCAGCGGCTCCGGCGGCTTCTCCCGCGTCAGCAATGCCAGCATCACCAGCGCGAAGAAGCCGAGGTGCAGCAGCACCGAAGCGGCGACCGGAGCGCGTCGCCGCCAGCGGTCGCGCCGCCATCCTCCGCGCCGGCCGCGGTCGCGCGGCCGCAGCGCCGGGTCGGCGATCAACCCGGCCATCGCCCGCGGATCAGTCCTTGTCCTGCCGCGGACCCGGTCCCGGCCAGCCGCCACTGCCCGGGGTGAACATGCGGAACAGCCCGGCGACCGCGTCGCGCAGTTGGTCCGACGATTGCGGCGCCATCGGCATCCAGGCCTTGAGCAGCGCCTCGGGGGAGGCGGCGGCGATCGCCTCCAGCATCTGCTGCTGCAGCTTGGCCATCACCGCCTCCTGCATCGGCTGCAGGTCGGGCAGGCCGAGGAAGCGCCGGGCTTCTTCCGGGGTGCAATCGACCTCGAGGTTGACCTTCATCGCTGTCCCTGATGCTGATGCGCTGGCTCTCCACCCTGGCATATGGCCCACACCGGGCGCCGCTGCCAGCGTGGCGGCAACAGCGTTACGAAGCCGCCCGGGCGCCGCAATGCCGCCGCCCGCCCGCGGCTTGCCGCGGCGTGCCAAGCGGCTAGGCTTGCCTGCCCTGCCGAACGGAGAGACGCATGCGCTTCAGCAATTTCCTGTTCCCCGAAAGCCGGGAGCCGGAGAGCGACGCCCGCGTCATCGCCGAATGCATTGCCGAGGCCCAGCTCTGCGACGCGCTTGGCGTCGAGGTGCTGTGGCTCGCGGAGCACCATTTCGACGGCAATTGCGCCTATGTCGACCCGACCACCTTCGCCGCCGCGGTGCTGGCGGCGACGACGCGGCTGAAGGTCGGCTTCGCCGTGGCGCAGGTCTCGCTGCACCACCCGGTGCGCCTCGCCGAGCAGATCGCGCTGCTCGACAACCTTGGCCAGGGCCGGCTGATCGTCGGCCTCGGCCGCGGCACCGCCTACAACGTCTACGAATACCAGGGCTACGGCATCGACTGGCAGGAGGCGCAGGCGCGATATGAGGAGGCCGAGGCAATCATGCTGAAGGCCTGGAACAGTCCCTCCGGCTTCGAGCACAAGGGAAAGTTCTGGGACCTGAAGGCACCCCGGCTGCGCCCTGCCTGCTACACCACGCCGCATCCGGTGGTGCTGCGCGCCGCCTCCTCCGAAGAAGGTGCGCTGCATCTCGCGCGGCGCGGCCTGCCCTTCATGATGAATGTGCAGTCGCTGGAGGCGACGCGGCACCGCCTCTCCGCCTATCGCGCCGAGCTTGCCGCAAGCGGCCATGACGAGGCGACCATCGCCCGCTGCATGGATGAAAGCTGGGTCTGGCGCAACGTGGTGGTGGCCGAGACCGACGCCGAGGCGGCGCGCATCGGCATCCCCGCCTTCGAGGCGATGCAGCAGCACCGCCGCGAGATGCGGGAGAAGGTCTATGCGGAGCAGGGCATCCGCATGGTGCAGGAGGTGGTGCCGCCAGCCCGGGTGCAACTGGACCACGCGCTGATCCATGGCTCGCCCGCCACCGTCGCGGCGCGGATGGCGGAAATCGACCGCACCGGCGTCGGTGGCGTGATCTGCTCCTTCCGGCTCGGCCCGATGTCGGCGGAGGCAACAAGGGAATCGATCCGGCTGTTCATGACCCGGGTCGCGCCGGAGTTCCAGGGCGGCCACGCGGCGGCGGCCGAATAGCGCTCAACCCCGCCGCACGCCGGGCGCCGCAGGTATCGCTACTTCTTCTCGGCGTCGCGCCGGCCGCCGTGGCTGTGCTGCCCGCCCTTGCGGCCGGCCTCGGCGGCCTTCTGCCGGTCATTGGCGAAATTACCGGGGTTGTTCTCCTTGCCCTGGTGCATGCCGCCGATATGGCCGGCTTCGCGCGCCTTTTCCCGGTCATTGGCGAAATTACCGGGGTTGCCCTTGCCGCCACCGGCCGAAGATTGCTGGTTGGCCATGGTGCTGTCCGTTCGTCCCGATGTTGCGGCGCCGTCCCTGTGACGACTCCGTCCCCTCTGAACGCTCGACACCGCCCCCGTTTCCCGCTGACGTTGGCGAAGTTTGGACATTCCGGGAACGGTTTCGACGCCGCGGGTGGGGAAGTCGCATGCTGTGGAGCCGCTGCACGGGCCGGCCGATCACCTGCGTGGATCGCCGGCTGGTGACGGCCCGTGGGGAACGGCGATAGGCTCTTGGCAGGGAGATCCTGCACATGGCCGATCCGACGTCGCATGCCATTCTTGCCGCGCTGTGGCGCCTGGCGGGGCTGCCGCCAGACGCGCTGGGCCAGGTGGCGCTGCCGGGGGCGGAGCCGGCTCTGCCCTCTTCCTTCCGGATCGGCGCCGCCGCCCAGGCAACCATCGCCGCCACCACCGCCGCGGTGGCCGAGCTGCACCGGCGGCGCGGCGGCCCGGCACAGGAGGCGCGGGTCGAGATGCGCCATGCCGCCGTCGAATTCCACAGCGAGCACTATCTGAAGCGCGGCGGCGAGCAGCGCGGCGCCCGCTGGGATGACATCGCCGGCACCTACCGCTGCGGCGACGGCCGCTTCGTCCGGCTGCACACCAATTTCCCGCACCATCGCGCCGGGGTGGTGTCGCTGCTCGACGGGGCGGCGACGCGGGAGGCGGTGGCGGCGGCGCTCGGCGGCTGGAAGGCCTTTGACTTCGAGCAGGCGGCAGCGGAGGCAGGGCTGTGCGTCTCCGCAATGCGCAGCTTCGCCGAATGGGATGCGCATCCGCAGGGCCAGGCGGTCGCCAGCCTGCCGCCGCTGCGCATTGAGCGGATCGGCGATGCGCCGCCCACGCCGCTGCCGCCGCTGGGCGCGCGGCCGCTGGAAGGGCTGCGGGTGCTCGACCTGACACGGGTCATCGCCGGGCCGGTCTGCGGCCGGACCCTGGCGGCGCATGGCGCCGATGTGCTGCACATCAGCGCCGCGCATCTGCCGAGCTTCGACGATCTCGTCGTCGACACCGGCCGCGGCAAACGCACCGCCTCGCTCGACCTGCGCAGCGCCGCCGGGCGCGAGACGCTGCGGCGATTGGCGCGCGGCGCGGATGTATTCCTGCAGGGCTACCGGCCCGGCGCCATCGCCGGCCATGGCTTCGCCCCCGCCGATCTGGCGGCGCTGCGGCCCGGCATCGTCTGCACCGCGCTCTCGGCCTATGGCGAGGTCGGCCCCTGGGGCGGGCGGCGCGGTTTCGACAGCCTGGTGCAGACCGCCAGCGGCTTCAACCATGCCGAGGCGGTGGCGGCTGGCGCCGATCCCGCCGATGCGGCGCCGAAGGTGCTGCCCTGCCAAGCGCTCGACCATGCTTCCGGCTATCTGCTGGCCTTCGGCACGCTGGCGGCGCTGCTGCGGCGGGCGGAGGAGGGCGGCAGCTGGCAGGTGCGGGTCTCGCTGGTCGGCACCGGGATGTGGTTGCGCGGGCTGGGGCGGCTGGCCGAAGGCTTCCGGGCGACGGTACCGGCGATGGACGAGCTCGGCGCTGTGCTTGAGGAGAGCGAAAGCGGCTTCGGCCGCATCACCGCATTGCGGCATTCGGGGCAACTGGCGGAGACGCCGGCCTATTGGGCCCTGCCCTCAGTGCCACTCGGAACCCATGCGCCGGCCTGGGCCCAGAGCCATTGACCAGCGCGAGTTCCCGCTGGCGTCGCCTCCCTGGCGGAGCGGGCGGATCGGGCAGGGCATCGCCTCGAAAACGCGATCAGCATCGATGTGCACGGAACAGGCTACCGGCGCCGGACCCTGGGTTGATTGCTTTCGGCGCGCCAGCAACCCGCTATAGCAATAGCGCCAGCTTCGAGATGCAATAAATCTCGAAGAATTGATGTATGGCGGCATGAAACAATTTTCCGTTCCGTGTCGGAGACAGCTGAGCCGGGGGCCGGAGGTAGGCTTCTCAGCCTGCCGGTTCGCATCGCATCGGATCCTGTGGCCGTTACCACTCAAGCCATCCTAATCGCAGCAAATTAGGGACTTATTGTGCAAGCCTTGATCGCTGGCAGGAAGGTCTTAAGTCGTATTTACGACACTTTTGCCGGTACATGCTGCAGCTTTCGCGGCGGCAAGCACAGAATAGTGTTCAACTTATTAACGCATCGCGATTGATAGACCGCGGATGCGACTTTTCTGCGGCCGTACTATCCCCAGGACACCAAAGCTCGTTTCGTTGCTACTCCTTGCTGCCAGGCTACCTCATTCCAAGAGGGTGCCGATAAGGCCTGCACAGCAAGGAGTAGAATTGCATGACCCTGATCAGCGATGTGACCGCGGACACGCGGATCCTCACCTCGTTCAGCTTGCCGGTCGATCCCAGGACGCGCATGGCAGCCCGCCTTCCCAGCTGGATCCAGCCCTTCCTGACTTGGCTGACGGCCAAGCCCGCCCCTGGGGAAGCCCCTGCCGGACGCCGGGCGGAAAGCTTCGTCTCCGGGGCGCTTGGATGGATCCTCGCGGGCTGTGTGCTGTCGCTTTGCCCATTTCTGTTGTCAGAATCGACACTGGCAATATGGCTGCTGCTGCCGATCGGCCTTACCGCAACCTGCTGCGGCCTCGGCTTGTTCCAGGTGGTGGTGTTCCATCATTGCTCGCACGGGACCGTGTTCAGCAGCCGCGAGCGCAACCGCCAGGTTGGCCGGCTGATCTCGGCCCTGCTGCTGTTCAAGCGCTTCGACGACTACCAGCGCGAGCACATGCTGCACCACAGCCCGCGGAAGCTGCTGACGGAGGAAGATGAGTTCGCCGATTTTGTGCTCGGCATGTGTGGCCTGGAGCCGGACATGCCGAAGGCCGAGCTGTGGCGCCGCGTCGCCATCAACCTGATCTCCCCGGGCTTCCACGCCCGCTTCCTGCAACGCCGGCTGAGCGCCAGCCTGATGACCGGCGACCGGGCCCATGACTGGGTCGGCCGCGTCGCTTGGATCGGTGCGATCGGCGCGGCGGCGGCAACCGGGATGCTGCTCGAATTCGCCGTGGTCTGGGTGCTGCCGGTCACTGTGCTGCTGCAGATGGCGACGGTGCTGCGGATTCTCTGCGAGCATCGCTTCCCGGAGCCGGAGGTGATGGCGGTGCGCGACCGCGAATTCGTCTGCCATGCAACCGCCGGCGTTTTTCCGGGTTCCGCCCCGCCGGAGCTGTCGGCGACGACCCCAGAAGGCATGCTGCAATGGACACTCTGGTGGGTGGATTTGCTGACCGTGCAGCTCTTCGTCCGGCTGTTCGTGCTGGTGGGCGATGCGCCCTGCCACGACTTCCACCACCGCAAGCCGGCGACGCGCCGCTGGGCCGACTACATCCATGCCCGGCAGGCGGATCTCGACGCCGGCTCTCCCGGCTTCCCGACCGGCTACTTCGAGACCTGGGGCCTGTTCCGGGCGATCGACCAGAATCTCGAAACCCTGGCGGCGACGACGCCCGAAGCCATCGGCCGATGACACGGCTTGCCACGACACCGGCGCGTCCCGGCAGCGGGGCCGATGCGGGCGTGGCCGGGACGATGCCCGCGCCCGAAGGGTGCGGGAGGCAAGGGCTCGGTCACCGGAGCCGGTGGCGGGTGCGCCCTCGTCTGGCCGCAGGCCAGGCGGGCCGGCATCGCCGGCCGCTCGCCGTGGCGGTCCGGGCAGCCGGTCAGCCTGCCCCGGCGAAGCGGACCCGCTCGCGCGGCAGGCTTACAGTGACCGTAGTGCCCTGGTCCGGCACGCTGTCGACTGCCAGGGTCGCGCCATGCGCCTCGGCCAGCCCCATGGCGATCGGCAGGCCAAGGCCGGCGCCGCCAAAGCTGCGTGCCAGGGTGCTGTCGATCTGCTGGAACGGCTCGAGTGCCCGCGGAATGTCCTCGGCCCGCATGCCGATGCCGGTGTCGCGCACCGTCAGCACCACTGTGTCGCCGCTCCGCTCCGCACCGATCCGCACCGTCGCCCCGTCACGCGAGAATTTCACCGCATTGCCGAGCAGGTTGTGCAGCACCTGGCGAAACCGGAGTGGATCGACGAACAGCTCCAGCTGCGGCTCGGTCGGCAGGATCTCCACCTCGACGCCGCGGCGGTGCCCCGCGCCCGCAGCCATGCTCGCCACCTCCGCCAGGATCCGCTCGGCCGGCAGCCATTCGGGGTTCAGCGACGGCAATGCGCTCTCGATGCTCGAATAATCGAGGATGCCGTCGATCAGCGCCAGCAGATGCCGGCCGGCACCAAGGATCTGTTCCGCATATTCCTGCCGGTTGGCGAGGGTCAGCTGGTAGGGGGAGGCCGGGGCCATCATCTCCGAATAGCCGATGATGGCATTCAGCGGCGTGCGCAGCTCATGCGTCAAGGTCGCCAGGAAGCGCGACCGGGCATTGCTCGCCCGCTCGGCCGCCGCCTTGGCCGCGCGCAGCTCGACCTCGGCGCGCTTCCTCAGCAGCACGTCGATGTAGACCGACAGCGCGCCCTCGATCAGCTCCTGGTCGCCGGATTCGAAGGGCCGGCTGACGTTGCTCTCCGACTGGTTGCCGATGATCACGGCATGGCCGCTCGACCGATCGAAGGCCCAGAGCACGTAAGGCAGCCGCAGGATTCCGGTCAGCTCATAGGCCGGCGGCTCGATCAGGGTGCGGGAGGTGGTGAAGAAGAAGCTCGGTGGCGATGGGATGCAGACCGGCGGCATGCTCTCCGCGCCAAGCGGGCCGATCGCATGGGTCGCCCGGAAATAGCCGGGGCCGAGCGCTGGATCCAGGCTGAGCAGCGCCGCGCCGTCGCACAGCGTGTTCTCGACGATCATCTCGAGCATCGGCATGCCGATGCCCTCGGGCGTCGAATCCGCATCGGCGAGGCGATAGGCCTCGCGGATCAGCTTGGCGACGGTGCGGCTGCGGCGTGCCTCGCGAAAGGCCTGGCTCTGCTCCTCCTGCAGCCGCAGCAGCCGGGCGCCGAGGTCGTTGCATTCGCGCCGGTAATAGGCAAGCTCACGCTCCAGCTGACCGAGGTTGGCGGGCAGCACGCGTGCCGTCACTGCCTCCGCCTCCGCAGCACGGTGAGCACGCCGGTCCAGTCGAGCGGCCGGCTCTGCCCGCCGGCGAAGGGGGCGATCTCGACCCCGGAGTAGAAGCCGAGCAAGGGCACCGCGCGGCCCAGGCCCTTCACCACCAGCTCCGCCTCCTCGATCGGCGCGCCGCTGCGCGCACTGCCGCGCCCGGCGCAATCGATGTAGAGGCCGAGCAGGGGTTCGCCGCCGGCAATCGTGGCATTCATCGCAGCAACGCCGCGCCGCACCGATTCCAGCATCAGGGAATTGTCGCGGCTCATGATCTGTACCTGGGTGCCTCGGGCGAAATCCGGCTCGAACAGGGTGACCGCGCCGGTGTCCGGCTCGGCACGCAGGATGAGGCGGTTGACGTAGGCATTCTCGTCATAGGGCGCGAAGGGGTCGCCCTGCTTCTGGCCAAGGGTGGCGACCAGCGACAGCTCCTGCCCACGCGAGCCGCCGAGCGGCAGGCCCAGCATGCGCTCAATGACGGTAAGCGCCGGACGGCCGTCGAGCTCGTAGACATCGGCGCCCTCGATCCGGGTGATCTCCATGAAGGTGCTGACCGGCCGGCAACCATGCATGATGACCGTCTCGGCCGTGATCTCGGGCGGGAAGACAAGGGCCACGGCGGCGTGCTTCACCACGCCTTCGCCGTCAAAGACCCAACCGCCGGTCAGGTTCATGTCGGTCAGCAACCCACCGCCGAGCAGGCAGACCGCGCCTGTCCCGAAGCCGGCGTGGAAGCCCTCGACGATCGAGCTGGCGTGGTGCAGCCGCAGCGGGGCGGTGCTGGCGACGCTGTCGAACAGCATCAGGACCACTGCATTGTCGGCGGCAATCCGGCGGACCTCGGTGCCCAGCATCTGCCCGGCGATGCGCTCATCGGGCAGCAGGTTCCGGGTGACCAGCGCGGTCGGCGTCGTCGATGGGGTCATGAAGGCAATCAGCCCGAGCTCGAAGCCCCCATAACCGAAGCCGTCCCGACCAATGGCGCCGGCGGCGGAGCCGCCGAACACCGGCGTCGCCCCATAGGCCCGGCGCAGCTCCGCCAGCACCGCCTGCGGTTCCAGCTTGCCGCCGCAGAAGGCGATCAGCATCTGCGGCGTGCCGCTGCCCATCGCGGCGATGCAGCGCCTGACGGCCACCACCGGATCGGAGTGCTTGGCGTAGCCGACAGCAATCATACAAGTCCCTCGTTGGCGTGCGGCATGCTGCACTGCGGCATGCTGTAGTCCCGTTGCCGGGCCGGCGCCACGCCATGGCCGCCATCATCGGCAGAACCCGCCTCGACCAGCCGTGCCAGGCAATCCGCCAGTTCGGACGGCGACACCGGCTTGCGCAGCAGGGCGAAGCCGCCGCGCGCCGCCAGCGGCGCCACATCGGCCAGCTTGCCGGTGCCGGTCAGCAGCACCGCGCCGAGCCCCGGCCGGCGCGTCCGCGCCGCATGGATCAGCGCGATGCCGTCCATGCCCGGCATCGCCAGGTCGGTGACCAGCACGTCACAGGGCTCGCCGGCCTCGAGCAGGGCCAGCGCCTGGCCGGCATCCTCCGCCTGCTGCACCTCATAGCCCTCATGCCCGAGGCACTCGGCGAGGTAGCGGCGCATCATCGGCTGGTCCTCGACGATCAGCGCCCTGCCGTGCGCCGCCGTCGCGTCGCGCGCCACGCTCTTCGCCTCCGCCGCCCGCGGCAGCCATAGCGTGACCGTGGTGCCCTGGCCCGTTATGCTGGCGATGTGCATGGCGCCGCCGGCCTGGCCGGCGAAGCCATCCGCCATGGACAGGCCGAGGCCGGTTCCCTTGTCGCGCGGCTTGGTGGTGAAGAAGGGTTCGGCGGCGCGGGCCAGGGTCGCCTCATCCATGCCGGTGCCGGTGTCGGCGACCCAGATGCGGATGTAATGCCCGGGCGCGAGGCTGCCGCGGCCGAGCGAGGCCGGCCCGGGGGGGCGGGCGGCGACCCGATCCTCGGCGGCGCCGAGGGTGACGGTGCCGCCGCCGGGCATGGCATCCCGCGCATTGACCGCCAGGTTGATCAGGGTCGTCTCCAGCTGCGCCTGGTCCACCCGGAGCGGCGGCAGGTTTCCCGGCACGTCGAGCACCACCCGGACCGCCGGGCCAAGCGCATTCGCCAGCACCGCCTTCAGGTTCAGCAGCAGGTCGCCCGGATCAAGGTCGCCGGCGCGCTGCTCCTCCCGCCGGGCGAAGGCCAGCAGGCGGCGCGATATGGCGGTGCCGCGCTCCGCCGCCTCGCGCACGCCGGCGAGCAGGCGCCGCGGCCCGGTGCCGGCGGCGGCGAGCAGGGCGCCATGGTGCTTCTCCAGCAGCGCGATCCCGGCCAGCACCGCGGCGGAGGAATTGTTGAAGTCATGCGCGACGCCACCGGCGAGCTGGCCGAGGGCCTCGAGCTTCTGGGCGTGACGCAGCCGGTCCTGCGCCGCGGCCCGGGCGGCGGCCTCGGCGGCGAGCTGGGCGGTGCGTTCCGCCACCCGCCGCTCCAGGGTGGCGTTCAGCTCGCGCAGCGCCGCCTCGGCCGCCTTGCCTTCGGTGATGTCGACGCTGCAGCCGACATAGCCGAGCAGCGTGCCATCGGCGCCGATCTGCGGCTGCGCCTCACAGCGGTGCCAGCGGATCTCCCCGGCCGCGGCGATGACGCGCACCTCGGTCCGGAAGCTCTGCCGGCAGCCGCAGGCGGTGGCGAAGGCGAGGTTGAACGCCTCGAAATCATCGCCGTGGACAAGGCTGCGCCAGCCATCGACGCGCCCCGGCTCGAGCCTTGCGCCGAAGCTCTCCTCGAACCGGCGGTTGACGTAGACGATCCGCCCGGCCTCGTCGGTGACCCACATCAGTGCCGGGACATCATCGGCAACGTCATAGGGGCTGATCCGGGCGGCCTGTTCGGCGATGGCGGTCGAGAACGGGCGCCAGCCGGCTGGCCGTGCCCTGCCCTCCGGCAGATCATTGCGACCGCGGGCAGGCTGGCGCGCCGGCGTTGCAACCGCCGCGGTATTGTCCTGTATCGGCTTGGGCGCCTCTGAGGTGATCATGAGACAACCAGGTTGTGACGCCGGACGCGACACTTACCCTCGGCGGCAGTGACGGTTACGGCGCAACCACAACCTTAACGGCAATGACACCGCATACCAAGAACTAACCAACGCGCGATATCGTCCATGAACAAGGTAGTTTCCATACCAACCAAGGACCAACGTTGATCATCGGCAGAAACGAACCGGCCTGTGTTCGGTCAGGGCATGTCATGAAGATCATTTATCCGCGATGGGATGTCGTTACAGGAACCCCGGCGGTGCCCGGCCGAGCATGACCTGCCCGGCGGCGGTGAAATGGGCGCTGCGTGACTGGATCTGCTGCGACAGGGTGTGGATGTCACGGAACCGCCGCTCGAAGGGGCTGCCAGGAAAGATCGCGTCCACCCCGGCGGCGCGGTGGCACCAATCGGCGACCTCCACCGCCGCATGGATGGCATGGGCGCAGCCGAGCCGCACCCGGGCGCGCTCCGCCGTGCCGATCGCCCCCTCCGGCCCCGCCCCCGCCATGATCTCCGCCAGGATCTCCAGCAGCCAGGCGCGGGCGGCGCCGTGCTGCGCCTCGGCCCGCGCCAGCCCATGCTGGACCAGCGCGTCCTCGGCCAGCTTGCCGAGGCCGCGCGGGGTCTTGTCCTGGGCCAGCACCACGAAGGCATCCAGCATCGCCCGCGCGGCGCCGAGGGCGACGCCGGCGACCCCGACGGCATAGAGCCCCTGCATGGTGAAGGCATAGAGCCGCCCTGGCTCGCGCCGCGCCTCCGGCTGCTCACGGGTGGTGCTGAAAGCCTCTGGCACGAAGACATCGGTGACGGTGTAACTGTCGGAAGCGGTGCCGCGCAGGCCGATGGTCTGCCAGGTGTCCAGCAGCTCCGCCTGCCGCGCCGGGAACAGCAGGGTGCGGACCGCCGGCCGGCCAAGGTGGTTCGGCCGCAGCGTGCCGTCCTTTTCGCGCACCCGGCAATGCACCCCCATCCAATTCGCCAATCGGCAGCCGCTGGCGAAGTCGAACCGGCCGGAGACGCGGTAGCCGCCGGGCACGGCCTCTGCGACCGCCTCGTTCGGCGGCCCCCAGGCCACCACGGTGCGCGGGTCGGCGAAGATCGCCGCCGCCTCCGCCGGGGCCAGGAAAGCGGCTATCAGCGCCGCGCTGTTGCCGACGAAGACGTTCCAGGCGACCGAGGCATCGTGCCGGGCGACCTCGGCGATGGCCCGAAGATAGGTGCCAGGGTCGACTTCCTCGCCACCGACCGAGCGCGGCAGCAGCAGGCGGAACAGCCTGGCCGCGTGCAGCGCCTCCGCCAGGGCGGGCGGGATGCGGCGGGTCGCCTCCACGCCGTCGGCGGCGGCGGCGATCGCCGGCCCGAGAGCGCGGGCGGCAGCAACGGCATCTTGACGTGCGGGGCAATCCATTGGCGGCACCCTCGGCTGGGACGGTCAGCCGCACCATTGCGGCCCGCCCCGGCCCGGCTGTCAACGGCGCCGCCCTGTCCTGCTCGGCCCCGCCCGAGGGCCAGTTCGCCAACCGGCCGGGGAAACCCTGGACCTGCCGGGTCCAGGGCCGCTGCCCTCAGAGCCGCACTTCGCGGCCCATCACCTTCTCGTACACCTTGAGCGAGGCGGAGCTGTCCTCGCCGCCGAGGCCGAGGCCGCGCGCCATGCGCATCAGGTTGAGAACCTGCGGCGCGATCATCCCCGGCACCCCGTGCTCGGTCGCCAGCTCGACCGCGAGGCCGAGGTCCTTGTAGGCCAGGTCGAGGGCGAAGCTGGCCTCGAACTTCCCGACCAGGGCGCGGTTGCCGAGGCTGCGGATCGCCGCGCTGTCGCCCGAGCCGTTGGTGATGATGCCGAACAGCTTCTTCATGTCGATGCCCGCCATCGCCCCCATGGTCATCCCCTCCATCGCCGCGGCGGCGTTGCAGAAGGCGAGCATGTTGTTGATGAGCTTCGCCACCGAGGCGCTGCCGATCGGCCCGACATGCACCACCGTGCCGCTGAAGGCGGCAAGCAGCGCGCGATTGGCCTCGAACACCGCCTCGTTGCCGCCGGCCATGACAACGATGGTGCCGGCCTCGGCGCGCGGCACGCCGCCGGTCACCGGGCTGTCCAGCATGGCGATGCCGCGGGTGGCGAGCTCGGCCGCGAGGCGCTTGACCATCGCCGGCGCATTGGTGCTGAGGTCGATGAAGACCGTGCCGGGCTTCGCATGGGCGGCGATGCCGCCCTCTCCCAGCACCACCGCCTCGACATGCCGGGGCGTCGGCAGGGAGGTGAAGATCACGTCGCTCTCGGCGGCCAGCGCGGCGAGGCTGCTGGCCGCGGTGCCGCCCACGGCAACGCAGGTGGCAACCGCCTCGGCGTTCAGGTCATGCACCACCACCTGGTGGTTCACCCCCTTGATCAGGTTGCGGCACATCGGGCCGCCCATGTTGCCGAGGCCGATATATCCGATCTTCATGGCGTCTCCTCCTGAGCCCCTGCTGCGCGCAGGGCTGCGCCGCATCATGTCCGGGCGGGACGGTTCCATCCACCCTCGCCGGCCAAGCATCTTGCGCCGGACGCCTTTTTGGTGAGACGGTGCATGCCAAAGCGGCGGCGCAGGCCGCCGCGACGGGAGGCGGCGCGGTGATTCCAGCCGGGGCGATCGATTGCGACATCCATGCGGCGGTGCCCAGCATCCGCGCCCTGCTGCCGCACCTCGAGCCCTATTGGCGTGAGCACATCCTGCGCCGCGGCCTGGAACGCGACAATCTGGAAGCCAGCGCCTTCCCCGTCGCCGCACCGATCAACGCCCGGCCCGACTGGCAGCCGGCAAGCGGCCTGCCGGGCTCCAGCCTCGCCGAGATGCGGGCGCATATCCTCGACCCGCTGCAACCGCGTGCGGCCATCTGCAATGTCATCCATGGCGCACAGATGATGATGAGCGAGGATCTCTCCGCCGCGCTCTGCCGCGCCATCAACAACTGGCTTGCCGCCGAATGGCTCGACCGCGACCCGCGGCTGCGCGCCTCCATCGTGGTGCCGGTGCACAGCCCGGATCTGGCGGCCGAGGAGATCGAGCGCATGGCGCCTGACCGGCGCTTCGTCCAGGTGCTGCTGCTGGCGATGACCGAGCTGCCGCTTGGCCGGCGGCAGAACTGGCCAATCTACCGCGCCGCCGAGAAGCACGGGCTGCCGGTCGGCATCCATGCCGGCTCCAGCTTCCGCCACCCGCCGAGCGCGGGCGGCTGGGGATCCTTCTACCTGGAGGATTACGTCTCCTACGCCCAGGGCTTCGCCGGGGCGCTGAACTCCCTGCTGGCGGAGGGCGTTTTCCAGAAATTCCCGGCGCTGCGGGTGGTGCTGATCGAATCCGGCGTGAGCTGGCTGCCGGCCAGCCTCTGGCGCATCAACAAGACCTGGCGCGGCATGCGGGCCGAAGTGCCCTGGCTCGACCGGATGCCGAGCGACATCGTGCGGGAGAGGGTGCGGCTGACCGCCCAGCCCTTCGACGCCCCGCCGGACGCCGGTGCGCTTGAAACCCTGCTCGCGCAATTCGGTTCGGATGAGATGCTTTTGTTCGCCACCGACTACCCCCACTGGCATTACGATGGCGCCGACCCGCTGCCGGCCGGCTTCCCGCCGGGGCTCCTCCGGAAGCTGCTGGTGGACAACGCCCTCGCCACCTACCCCAGGCTGGCCGCCTAGCCGAGGCCGGCAACAGGAGACGCGACGATGAACGTAACGCTCCGCGACCACCGGATCGATAATCCGGCCCAAAGCCATCTCGGCTTCATCGACTGCGACGTCCACCCCTTTTACCGCAGCCCGGCGGATTTCGACCCCTTCCTGTCGGAGCGCTGGCGGGAGCACCGCCGCAGCATCGGCCATCGGTCCCGTCAGGGGTTGGCGCGCACCTCCCTCTATCCCCGGATGTCACCGGGCAATGGCATGCGCGGCGACGCCTGGCCGAAGGACGGCAGCCCACCCGGTTCCGACCTCGAACTGATGCGGGAGCAATTGCTCGACCTGTTCGACGTCCGCTACGGGCTGCTGGCACCGCTGGTCGGCGGTGCGGCGGCCGAGCGCAACGTCGAGTTCGGCGCCGCCATGGCGGTGGCGGTCAATGAGTGGCAATGCGCCAAATTCTGCGACCCCGAGCCGCGCCTGAAAGCCTCCGTCCAGATCACCCTGGAGCATGAGGAAAGCGCCCTCGCGGAGATCGAGCAGCGCGCCGGGGACGCCCGCTTCGCCCAGGTCAACATCCCGCCACGGGGGCTGGAGCCGCTGGGACGGCACCGCTACCGCAAGATCCTCGCGGCCTCGGCGGCGGCCGGCTTCCCGATCTCGCTGCACCTCGGCGGCACCAGCGGCCACGCCTCGACCGGCGGCGGCTGGCCGTCCTTCTACCATGAGGAGCACCCCTCCTACGTCCAGAGCATGCAGACCCTGGTCACCAGCCTGGTCTGCGAAGGTGTCTTCGAGGAGATCCCCGACCTCAAGGTCGTGCTGGTGGAAGGCGGCTTCGCCTGGCTGCCGGCGCTGGCCTGGCGGCTCGACAAGCACTGGAAGCGGCTGCGCGCCGAGGTGCCGCAGCTGAAGCGCGCGCCCTCCGAATACATCCGCGAGCATTTCTGGGTCTCGACCCAGCCAATCGAGGAGCCGGAGCGGCCGGCTGACATGCTCTCCATCATCGAATGGATCGGCCCGGAGCGGGTGATGTTCTCCACCGACTACCCGCACTGGGACCAGGACGACCCGCGCTACGCCTTCAAGGTGAAGCTGCCGGAGGATTGGGCGCGGATGATTTACCGCGAGAACGCCCAGGCGCTCTATCGGCTGGATTAGGCATGGCGAAGCACGTCGTCGCGGCGGTGGGGGAGATCCCGCCGGGGGGCCGCAAGCTGGTGACGATCCGCGGTCGCGAGATCGGGGTGTTCAACCTGGACGGCGCCTTCTACGCGCTGGTCAACCGCTGCCCGCACCAGGGCGCGGCGCTCTGCACCGGCGCCGTGGTCAGCCGGCTGGAAGCGCCACTGCCGGGCGAGTACCGGCTGGCGCAGGCGGGCGCCATGCTGCGCTGCCCCTGGCACTGCTGGGAATTCGACATCCGCACCGGGCAATCCTGGTGCGATCCGAACGACATCAAGGCGCGCACCTACAATGTTTCGGTCGAGCCGGGGGAGGCCCTGGCCAAGGGCCCCTTCGCCGCCGAGACGGTGAGCGTCGCGGTCGAGCAGGAGTATGTGGTGGTGGAGCTGTAGCAGGCCGCGGAGAAGGCGCATCAACGCCGAGACAGCCCTATCTTGGCGGCACTCAATCCGGCGGCACGATCCGGCAGGCCTCTGCCGCGACCTTGGCCAGCCGCAGCATCCGCCGCGCCGCCACGGCGCCGGCCGCCGCATCCCCGGCGAATTGCTCCAGCAGACGGTTGGACAGCAGCGCCCGCGCCGCCGCATCCACCGCCACATCGGTTGCCGCCACCATCGCCGCATCGGCCAGGGTCCGCCGCAGCAGCGCCCAGGTGCCGGCGAAGCCCGGCCTCAGCCCGTGCAGCGCCGCCACCTGCCGCACCAGCCGCACCCCGCGCCAGGTGAAGACCAGCACATCCAGCCCCGGCGAGGGGCTGATCGCCGTCACCGCGAAGGACTGCACCGCCGCCGCCCGGCCGAGCGCCGCCGAACGTGCCTCCAGCGCCCGCAGCGGTCCGGCTTCCAGCAGCGCCCGCAACTCGGCGACGGAGCCGGCCTCGCGCAGCGCCGGTTGCAGCGGCGCCGCCTCGGCGATGCCGCCGGCCCAGCGCAGCGCCTCCGCCCGGGCCGCCTCCAGCTCGCCCCGGGCGAAGGCGGCGCGGGCGTGGTCCACCGCACGGATGCTGGCCAGCCCACGCAGCTCGGTCCAGGCGCCGGCGGCCAGCAGCCCGAAGCCGCCGACCACCACGCCCAGGGTCGCCCAGCCCTGCAGGGGACCACGGGTGAATTGATCGGCGACGAAATTCGCCGCATCCAGCGCCGCCAGCCCTAGCCCCAGCAGCGCCGCCCCCGCCACCACACGGCCCAGGCCGGACCAGCGCCCGGGCGGCCGTGCCGCCGCCACCGGCACCACCGCCTGCTCCCAGCCGAAGTCGAGCCGCGGCGTGGACGGCGCCGGCTCCTCCAGGATCACCCGTGGGCCGCGCGGGCCGCCTTCCGGTGGGGTCGCGCTCACAGCACATCTCCGATCAACGCCGCCAGCAGCGCATCCAGGCCGAGGTGCGGCACTCCGGCTGCGCCGGCGGGATCGAGCCGGGGTGGTTGGAATTCCGGCATCTCGAAGAAACCATGCTCCCAGAAGCCGGGTTCCGGGGGCCGCAGCGGAATCTCGCCGGGGTAGACCTTGGCGACCCGGCCACCCGGCAGTACGCCGCGCACCGCCGCAACCGGCCGCCCCTCCAGCGTCGCCACCGCATCCTCGGTGCAGCGGATGCTGGCCAGGGTATGGACGCTGGTCGCCACCCCGGCCGTCCCAACACGCTCCTGCGGTGCCGCCACCAGATGCCCGAGCAGCGCCGCCAGTGCATCCCGCTGCCGGGCCGGCACATGGTCGGCCTTGGTGGCGACGAAGGCGACGCGGGCGACGCCAGCGCCGGTCAGCCGGTCCAGCCAGCCGCCGCCGTAGCGCAGCGCGCCGGCGATGGCGGCGATGGCCTCGGCGGTATCGGCGAAGGCGGCCGGCCCGGCGTGCAGCGCGCCCAGCACGTCGACCAGCACCGCCTGGCGGTCGAAGCGGCGGAAGAAGGGCTCGAAGAACTCCACCCGCTGCGCCTCGACATAGGCGGCGTGGCGACGGGCCATCAGCGCCGCGAGGTCGCCGCGCACAGGATGGGGTAGCGGGAAGAACCAGAACACCGGCGTCTCCCCGCGCGGCCCGGGGTTCAGCACCCGTCCCGGCTGCAGGAAGCGGTAGCCAAGCTGGTCACGGCAGGCGAGCAGCGCCGCCCGGTACAGCCCATGGCCACGGCGGATCAGGGAGTCCTCGGCCGGCGCTTCCTGCGGCAGGGCACCGGCGAAGGCAAGGAAGGCACCAACCGCCTCCGCCGCCGCGCCGCGCCGCAGCCGGGCCAGGGCGGCGGCCGACCAGGCGGCATAGCCCTGCCCCAGCATCGGCAGGTCGAGCAGCCATTCGCCCGGATAGTCCAGCAGTTCCAAGGTCAGCAGCCGGCGGCCAAGCAGCCCGCCGAGCATGCCCGCCCGGTCCAGCTCCAGGGTCAGCGCCAGGGTGGAGAGATCCTCGGTCCGCGCCGGCCAGGCGGGCGGGTCGGCGGCGAGCGCCGCCAGATGCGCGGAGACGTCGAACCGCGGCAGGCCCTCGATGCCCGCCGGCACCGGCCGTACCGCCCGCAGCCGCCCACCGGCGGCCGATTCCAGCGCCGGCAGCGTGCGATGCCCACGCCCCGCCGCCAGCAGATTGGCCAGCAGCGAGGTGAGGAACACCGTCTTGCCAGCCCGCGTCAGCCCGGTGACGGCGAGGCGGATGCGCGGCTGGCCGATCAAGACCCGGCCGAGCCGCTCGGCGCCATCCGCAGCGTCGCGGATCAGCCCGAGGGGGTCAGGCAGCATGCTCCGCCGCCGCCGCCCTGCTCAGCGCTGGATCAGCTCAATCTTGTAGCCATCCGGGTCTTCGACGAAGGCGATGATGGTCGTGCCGAATTTCACCGGCCCGGCCTCTCGCGTCACCTTGCCGCCGCCGCTGCGCACCTTCTCACAGGTCGCCGCCACATCCGGCACGCCGAGCGCCAGATGGCCGAAGGCACTGCCCTGCTCGTATGTCTCGACGCCGTAATTATAAGTGAGCTCGATCTCGCCCTGGCCCTCGGCGTTGCCCTCGCCATAGCCAAGGAAGGCCAGGGTGTACTTGCCGTCCGGCACGTCGCGCCGGCGCAGCTCCTTCATCCCCAGCAGCTCGGTGTAGAATTTCACGCTGCGGTCGAGATTGCCGACCCGGATCATGGTGTGGAGGAATTTGCTCATGGATTCGTCTCCGTTGGCGTGAGTTCCTCGGGGCGGAGGGCGATCAGGAAAAGCCCCGCCGCATCCGCCGCGGCGACTGTGGCCGGGCGGTCCACCACGATGGTACCCCCGGCCTCGATGGCAATGCCGGCGAGCCCGGCCGCGGCGGCGCCCGCCACCGTCACCGGGCCGATCGTCGGCAGGTCCACCCGGCGATCCTGCCCCGGCTTCACCAGCTTCACCAGCACCCCATCGCGCTGCCCATCCGGGGTGTCCCGGCGCAGCCCGGCGCAACGTGCCAGCAGCGCATCGGTGCCCTCGATCGCCTCGACGCCGAGCACCAGCCCCTGCTGCACCACCGCGCATTGCCCGACATCGACCATGCCGAGCGCCCGCACCACCGCGATCCCCCGGCGGATATCCTCGCGCGCCCGCGCATCCGGCGCGGCGGCGCTGAGCAGCCCAGGCTCCGGCAAGGCATCGCGCACGATGGCCTGAGAGGGCAGAACCTCGAAGCCATCCTCTTCCAGCACCCGGACCGCAGCCTTCAGCAGCCCGTCATCGCCCTGGAAGGCGGCCTTGCCGATCCGCAGCAGCATCTTCGCCATGCCTGCATCCGGCCGCACCGCCAGCAGGGAAGGCCGCTGCGCCCGGCCGCACATGACGACCTGGCGGACGCCATGCGCCCGGAATTGTTCGATGGCGTAGCCGCCGGCGCCGACCCGCACCACCACATGCGGCACATGGCGGAAATCCTCCGGGTCACCCCAGCCTTCGACCACCACGGCGAAGACCTCGCGGCCAGCCGCACGTGCCGCGGCAATGACCCGCAGCGGCATCTGGCCGCCGCCGGCGATCAGCCCCAGCGGGCCGGCGGCCGGGCTCACTGCCCCTCCCCGTTCTCCTCATCGACCCCGCCAAGCTCGGGCGCGGTCATACGGCCAGGGCGCACCAACTGGCGGCGGCGGTCCGGGTCGCGGATGAAGGCGATGATCTCCTGCACCAGCGGCTCATCCGGCCAGCGCTCGGCTGCCTGCTGCAGCCTGGCGGCAAACTCGCCGGGGTCCTTGAACAGCAGCGCATTGGCCAGGCGCAGGGTCCGCAGCTGGTCGCGCGAGGCGCCGCGCCGCAGCAGCCCGACCTTGTTGAAGCCGACGAGGCGGGCCGGCAGGCCGAAAACATAGCCGAAGGGGGGGATATCGTTGGTCACCCCGGCGAGGCCGCTGACCATCGCCAGCCGGCCAATGCGCACGGTCTGGTGCACCGCCGCGCCGCCGCCGAGGAAGGCGCCATCGCCGACATGCACATGGCCGCCGAGCATGACGTTGTTGGCGAGGATGACACCATCGCCAAGGATGCAATCATGCGCCACATGCGCCTGCGCCATCAGCATGCAGCCGGCGCCGACGCGGGTGACGCCGCCGCCGCCGACCGAGGCGCGGTGGATGGTGACGCCTTCCCGCACCAGGCTGCGGGCGCCGAGTTCGCAGCGGGTCGGCTCGCCCTTGTACTTGGTGTCCTGCGGCGGGGTGCCGATGCTGGCGAAGGGCAGCACCTTCGCCCCGGCACCGATCCGCGTCGCGCCATCGACCACGACGTGGGAAACCAGCTCGGCGCCGTCCTCGATCACCGCCTCCGGGCCAATGGCGCAGAATGGGCCAATGCGGACACCGGCGCCGATGCTGGCACCCTCGGCGATCTGGGCGCTGGGGTGGATCGCGGTCACGCCCTCATCGCCTGCGCGGCGGAGGACAGCCTTGCGGCAGGGCAAGCATGGTGGTCGGGCATGCGGTCACGCACTCTCAACGGTCGAGGATCATCGCGGCATAGCCGGCTTCGGCCACCACCTTGCCGTCCACCTTGGCCTCGGCGTGGAATTTCCAGATATTGCCGCGCTGGCGTTCCTTGACGACATGCACGCGCATCTGGTCGCCGGGCACCACCGGCTTGCGGAATTTCGCGTTCTCGACGGTCATGAAATAGACCAGCTTGCCGCGCGCTTCCGGCCCCAGCGTCTCGACCACCAGCACCGCGGCGGTCTGCGCCATGCTCTCGATGATCAGCACGCCCGGCATCACCGGATGCTCGGGGAAATGGCCCTGGAAGTAGTTCTCGTTGATCGAGACGTTCTTGATGCCGACGGCGGAGACGTTCTTCACCACATCGACAATGCGGTCGACCAGCAGGAAAGGGAAACGGTGCGGGATGGCGCGCATGATCTGCGCGATGTCGAAGGCCTCCACGCTACCCGAAGCGGCGGTTCCGCCCGCCTCATGCGAATCCATCTAGCCGGTCTTTCCTTGCTTTCCGCCGAGCCGGCGCAGGCCGGCGATAGCGCGCCAAAACTCCCGCACTGGCCAGGCTGGGCTGCCGATGACGTCGGTCTTCGCGGGGACATCGTTCATGACGCCGGCCTGGGCCCCGATCCGCGCCCCGGCGCCGATCTGCAGATGCCCGGCGATACCCGCCTGTGCCCCCATCTGGACGTAATCGCCCAGGACGGCGGAACCGGAGATGCCTGCCTGCCCGACCACAATGCAGCCCCGGCCAGCGCGCACGTTGTGCCCGATCTGGACCAGATTGTCGAGCCGGCTGCCCCGGCCGAATACGGTATCGCCCTGGCTGCCGCGATCGATGCAGCTGTTGGCGCCGACCTCGACCCTATCGCCCAGCAACACGCGGCCGAGTTGCGGCATGGTCTCGAAATCACCGGTTGGGGTTGGCGCGAAGCCGAAACCTTCCTGCCCCACCCGCGCCCCCGGGTGCAGCACCACCCCGGCACCGAGCATGGCATGGCTGACGCTGGCATGGGCATGCAGCCGGCAGCGCGGGCCGAGCACCACGCCGGGGCCGACCACGGCATGCGGGCCGATGATGCAGCCGGCGCCGATCTCGGCCCCATCGCCGATCACCGCATAGGGGCCGATCTCGGCCTCCGGCGAGACTCTGGCACCGGCGCCGATCACCGCTGTCGGGTGGATGCCGGGCCTCGCCACCGGCGCCGGATGGAACAGCGCGGCGACCCGGGCGAAGCCGAGATAGGGGGTGGCGGTGACGATGGCGACGGTGCCCGACGGCACCTGCGCCGCAACATCGGCCATCAGCACCACCGCGCCGGCCTTGGTTTCGGCCAGCTGCGCGGCATAGCGCCGGTTGTCGAGGAAGCTCACCTCATCCGGGCCGGCGCTCCGCAGCGGGCCGACGCCGGTGAAGCGGCGTTCGCCATCGCCGGTGAAGCTGCCGCCCGCGGCGGCGGCGACATCGGCCAGCCGCTGCGGCCCGGTACAGGCGAAGAAGCGGGAATCCGCGGCCACAGCGCGCCGTTCAGCGCCTGGGCGCGGCCGGGGCGGGCGCCGACGGCCGGGCAGGCGCCGCGGCGGGAGCGGCTGCGGCAGGCGCCTCGCCAGTCTGTTCCGGCGCCAGGGTGACGCTGCGCAACGCCCGATTGAACTGGCTCGCCACCTCCTCGGTCAGATCGAAGGCCGGGTCGTTGAAGATCACCAGCGGCCGCGGCAGCACCAGATTCACCTTCCGGCTGGCCGCCACCTGGCGGATGACCGAACCGAGCCCCTGCTCGATCTCGGCCAGCGCCTGCTGCGCCGCCTGCTCGATCGCCCGGCTGCGCTCGCGGAAGATGCGCTGGCTGTCGGTGATGCGATCCTGCAGGTCGCGCTCCCGCTGGCGGAGCTGGTCGGGCGGCAGGCTGGCGCGCTGGTTGGCGAGGCCGGTCTGCTCCTCGCGCCAGCGCGCCTGCTCCCGCTGCAGGTCGGCGTTCAGCTTCTCGCGCCGCTTCTCGATCTCCTCGCGCACCTGGTTGAAGGCGGTGGAGACGCGCTGGATCTCCGGCACGTCGACGATGCCGATGACCGCCTCAGGCGGCTTCTGGCCCGGCGGCAACGGCGCCGGCGCCTCGGTGGCGGGGCGCTGCTGTTGCTGTGGCGGGCGCTGCTGCGGCCGGGACGGCTGGGCCTGGGCCGGCGCGCGGCCCTGGCCCTGGTTCGGCACGAACCATTCGGGGCTCTGCCCCTGCTGCGCCCCGGCCGGCACCGCGGCGAACGCTCCCATCAGGATGGTGGAAGCAGCGAGGGCCGAACGGCGCGCTTGGCGGAAGACTGGCATATGCAAGGGAATCCCGAAGGTCAGAAGCGGGTGCCGAAGCCGAAGCGGAAGAACTGCGTCTCGTCATAGGACTTCTTCACGACCGCCTGGGCCATGTCGATGTTGATCAGGCCGAAGGGGCTGCGCCAGGAGATGCCGACACCGGCACCGACTCGCGGCGCACCGTCGTCCCGCACCTCGGGGCCCGAGGACGATTGCGACAGCGCGCCGACATCGACGAAGGCGCGGCCGATCAGGCCAAGCTCGGCCGGCAACGGCAGCGGGAAGCGCATTTCCGTGCTCTGGGTCCAGAGAAACCGGCCGCCCAGGCTGTCCGAGG
Source organism: Siccirubricoccus deserti (assembly GCF_014283215.1). Lineage (GTDB taxonomy): Bacteria > Pseudomonadota > Alphaproteobacteria > Acetobacterales > Acetobacteraceae > Siccirubricoccus > Siccirubricoccus deserti. The sequence goes on along the minus strand of NZ_JACOMF010000019.1, from coordinate 24,803 downwards.
TGTTGATGTCGCGCGGCCCGGCGCCGGCGATGCGGAAGCCGCGCAGGTTCTCGCCACCCAGGAAGAAGCGGTCGATCACCCGGTCCGTCTTGTTGAACAGCGATTCAAGGTAGCCGACGCTGCCCGACAGCGAGAGGACGTAATCCGGGTCGCCGAGCATCTGCTCGAAGGGAATGAAGTAGCTGCCATCGAGGCGCACCCGCAGATAGGCGACATCGCCACCGAGGCCGGCGAAATCGGTGCCGAGCCGCAGCACGCCGCCGCGCCGCGGATCGATGATGGAGTCGCGGAAGTCGTAGGTCAGGGTCTGGCCGAGCTGCGACAGCAGCGTGGTGCCCTGCTGTTCGGTGATGAACCTCGAGGCACTGGTCGAAATATCGTAGATCTCACGGTTGGTGAGGGTATAGGCCCAGGTCTGCCGCAGACGCTCGTTGAAGGCGTAGCCGGCGCGGACGGCGAATCCTGCCCGCCGCTCCCGATAGGAGGCAATGCTGAGCAGGTTCCGCTGCAGGTAGAAGATGTCGAGGCCAGCGGCCAGGTTGCGATCGAGGAAGTAGGGGTCGGTTACCGAGAAATCGAGCTGGCTGCGGCGCTGCGCCAGCGTGCCGTTGATGCGGGCATCGATGCCGGTGCCGAGCAGGTTGCGCTCGCGCAGGCCGACGTCGGCCAGCATGCCGGCATCCGTCGAGTAGCCGCCGCCGAGCGAGACCTCGCCGGTCGCCCGCTCCACCACCTGGGTGTTGAGCACCGCGCGGTCGGGCGCCGAGCCCGGCGCGGAGGCGATCTGGACATCGGAGAAATAGCCGATGTCGCGCAGCCGCTGCCGGCTGCGGCGGATCTGCGCGGCGTTGAAGGCATCGCCCTCGGCCAGGCGGAATTCGCGGCGGATGACGCGGTCCTGGGTGCGGGTGTTGCCGTTGATCTCAATGCGCTCGACGAAGACCCGCGGCGCCTCGTTGATCTCGAAGGTCAGGTCGACGCGCCTGTCCTCGCGATTACGCTGGATCCGCGGCTGCACGTCGACGAAGGGGAAGCCGCGCAGGTTGGCGGCGTCCTGCAACGCCTGCGCCGCCCGCTCCACCAGATCGCCATCGTACCAGTCGCCCTCCTCGACCTGCACCAGCCCGCGCATCGCCTCGGCATCGAGGTTGCGCAGGTTGGAGACGAGGTTCACCGCGCCGATGCGGTACCGGGCGCCCTCGTCGATGGTGTAGGTGACGAAGAAGCCGGTGCGGTCGGGCGCCAGTTCGGCGGTGGCATTGGTCACCTGCACATCGGCATAGCCGTTGCGCAGATAGAAGCGGCGCAGCAGCTCGCGGTCGAAGGACAGGCGTTCCGGGTCGAACTGGTCGGAGGAGGAGAAGATCCGGTACCAGGCCTGCTCCTTGGTGGCCACCACTTCCTTCAGCCGGCTGTCGCCATAGGCGCTGTTGCCGACGAAGTTGATACGAGCGATCAGCGCCGCCTCGCCTTCCTGGATCTCGTACACCACGTCGACGCGATTCTGGTCGAGCTGGATGATCTTCGGCTCGACCGCCGCGGCGAAGCGGCCGCGTCGGGCATAGAGCTCCTGGATCCGCTGTCGGTCGGATTGCACTGCCTGGGTGGTGAACACCGCCCGGCCGCGCATCTGTACCTCGCCGCGCAGCACGTCGTCGGAGATCTTCCGGTTGCCCTCGAAGGCCACACGGTTGACGATCGGGTTCTCGGCGACCTCGACGAGGATGGTGCCGCCGTCGCGGCGCATCTGCACGTCGCGGAACAGCCCGGTTGCGAACAGCGCCTTCAGGCTGCGGTCGAGCCGGTCCGGATCATAGGCGTCCCCTGGCTGCAGCACCATGTAGGACCGGACGGTCTCCGCCTCGATTCGCTGGTTGCCCCGCACCTCGATGGCGGTGACCACCCCGGCGGGCGCTGCCGGCGCGGTGGCGCGCGGTGGTGTGCGCGGCCGAGGCTGAGCCTCGGCGGTGGAGGGGAGCAGGCCCGGCGCCAGGCAGGCGACGGCAAGCAGCAGGACTCGAGAGGAGGGAGACAAGGGATGCCGTGGCCTTCTGCGTATCGCGGGCGGCGCGGAGAATAGCCGCACCCCCCCCGCGCCGCCACCCCCGCACTGCTCGGTGCACCGCAGCAGGCGGCAGTGCGACAAGCCTGCCACTGGTCTCAGCCGACCAGCCCGGCCACCCACTTGCCGATCGCGCCATGCGCGATGTCGTTCCAGGACGCGAAGAGGAACAGCGTCACCAGCAAAGCGAAGCCAGCCCGGAAGCCATATTCCTGCGCCTTTGGCGGCAGCGGCCGACCACGGATCGCCTCAGCCGCATAGAACACCAGATGCCCGCCATCCAGCAGCGGGATGGGGAAAAGATTCAGCAGGCCAAGGCTGACGGACAGCAGCGCCATAAGGTTGACCAGCGGCACGATGCCAAGCGAAGCGGCCTCGCCTGACACTTCGGCAATGCGAATCGGCCCGCCCAGCTCCTTGGCGCTGCGCTGCCCGACCAGCATCTCACCGACTCCGACCAATGTCTGCCAGGTGATGCTCGCAGTCTGCTCCGCCCCGGCGACCAGCGCAGCGCCCAGGCCGAGCCGCTCGAACCGGGTGCCGCCGCCGAGGATGCCGAGCATGCCATTGCCGCTCGGTCCGGGCTCCGGCACGGCGCGGAGCGTGATCTCGGCGCCGTCGCGTTCCAGCCGCAGTTCCACCGGCTGGCCGGCGCGTGGCTGGATGTGGCGCTGCACCTCCTCGAAGCGGCTGACCGGCGCTGCGTCCAGCGCCAGGATGCGGTCACCAGGCTCCAGCCCGGCCCGTGCCGCGGCGGAGTCCGGATTGACGCGGCTGATCACCGTCGCCTCCCGCGCATCGTTCACCGGCTGGCCGATGGTGGCGTAGAGCCCGGCGAACAGCAGGATCGCCAGCAGGAAATTCGCCACCGGCCCGGCCACCACCACAATGGCCCGACTGCCGACCGGCTTCTCATGGAAGGTCTGGCCCGGACGCCAGGCGGCGCGCTGCTCCGGCGTCGCATCCGCCGGCGTCTCCTGCCCATGCAGCTTCACGTAGCCGCCGAGCGGAATCCAGCCAATCCGCCATTCGGTGCCGCGGCGGTCGGTCGTGTGCCAGACCGACCGGCCGAAACCGATCGCGAAGGCATCGACATGCACGCCGCGCCAACGGGCCGCGAGGTAGTGGCCAAGCTCATGGATGAACACCAGCACGCCGAGCACGACCGCGAAGGCAAGCAGCGTGCGCGGCAGGGCCGGCAGCAGGTTCCACAGCGTCCCGAACAGCTCCAAGGTTCTCTCCTCAACAACGGCCGCTCAGGCCGGGATCATCGGTTTCGCCGGCCGAATGCGCTGCGAGGCACGGGCGGCCTGTGCCGGACCTTACAGGTGGCGTCGTCCGCTCACCCAGACAAGCCGATGCGCGCGACACCGCGCGCCGAGCCCCGCCTGCCGGCGCGGGCGGCGCCGGCTACGGCCTTAGGCTGCAGCCCGGCGGGCGGCGATCCGCCTGGCTTCGACCCGCGCCACATCATCCAGCGCCAGCACCGCTTCCAGCCCTTCCACCGCGGGGCTGCCGAGGCGCTGCAAGGTCTCGTCGACCACCGCGGCAATCTCAAGGAAGCCGAGCCGGCGGCCGAGGAACAGGGCCACCGCGACCTCATTCGCCGCGCTGAGCACCGCCGGCGCGCCGCCACCCGCCTGTAGTGCCGCCCGGCAGAGCCGCAGGGCCGGGAAGCGCACCGGATCGGGCGCCGAGAATTCCAGCCGGCCGAGCGTGGCGAGGTCGAGGCGCGGCAAGGTCACCGCCATCCGCGCTGGCCAAGCCAGGCAATGGGCGATCGGGGTGCGCATGTCCGGCGTGCCGAGCTGCGCCAGCACCGAGCCGTCGGTGTACTGCACCAGGCCGTGGACGGTGGATTGCGGGTGGATCAGCACCTCGATCCGCGCCTCGGGTACCGGGAACAGCCGGGCCGCCTCGATCAGCTCGAGACCCTTGTTCATCATGGTGGCCGAATCGACGCTGATCTTGGCGCCCATCGACCACACCGGATGGCGCACCGCCTGCTCCGGCGTCGCCGCCCGCATGGTGGCCCAGTCGGCGGTGCGGAACGGCCCACCCGAGGCGGTCAGCACGATCTTCTCAATCGCCGCCGGGTCGCGGGCGTCGAGCGCCTGGAAGATGGCGTTGTGCTCGCTGTCCACCGGCAGCAGCAGGGCGCCGGAGCGGGCGGCGGCGGCCAGCACGATTTCCCCGGCGCAGACCAGGCTTTCCTTGTTGGCAATGGCGACGGTGCCGCCGCGATGCAGGGCCGCCAGGGTGGAGCGCAGCCCGGCAGCGCCGACGATCGCCGCCATGGTCCAGTCGGCCGGGCGGGCGGCGGCCTCGATCACCGCCTCGGGGCCCGCGGCGGTCTCGATCCCGGTGCCGGCGAGCGCCTCCCGCAGCGCGGCATGCGCCGCCGGGTCGGCGACCACGGCGAGGCGGGCGCGGAAGGCCTTGGCCTGGGCAGCGAGCGCCGCCACGTCGCGGCCGGCGACCAGCGCCTCGATCGCGAAGGTGCCGGGGGCAGCGGCCTCGACCAGCGCCAGGGTGCTGCGGCCGACCGAGCCGGTGCTGCCGAGGATGGTCAGCCGGCGTGGCCGGCCAGCAGCGGGCGCCGGGGTCCAGGAGGGCCCCTCGGGGCGTGCGTCGGCCTGCATCACTTCCATAATGATTCCCCAGGTCCGAGCAACACGCCGAGCAATGCCGCCGCCGGCGCTGCCGAGAGCACCCCGTCCAGCCGGTCAAGCAACCCGCCATGACCGGGAATGAGCGCGGAGGTGTCCTTCACGTGGAAGCGCCGCTTGATCCAGCTTTCAAACAAGTCGCCCGCCTGCGCCAGAAGCCCGAGCACCACCGCGACCAGCACCACCCCGGCCAGGGGCGGCGCCGATCCGGCGGGCTCCATCACATACGCCGCCGCCAGCCCGACCGCCACGGCGGAGAGCAGCCCGCCGGCCGCCCCTGACCAGGTCTTGTTGGGCGAGATCCTCACCGCAAGCTTCGGCCCGCCGAACCGCCGCCCGGCGAGATAGGCGCCGATGTCGCTGGACCAGACCACCAGGAACAGGAACAGCACGTTGCGCAGCCCGGCCCCGGCATCGCCGCGCAGATGGATCAGCGCCAGCCCGGCCAAGCCGATGTAGACCACGCCGAAGCCCAGCCAGAAGCCCGGCACCGCCTGGCGCAGCAATGGCGGGCGGGCCAGCCCCCATACCGCGACGGCACCGAGGCCAAGCAGGAGGATCGCCGGCCACCAGGCATCGCCCACCGCCAGGGTGCCGGCGGCCAGCACCAGCAGCGGGACCGCCATGCCCGGCAGCCGGCGGGTGGAGAAGCCGCAGAGCCGCACCCATTCCCAGGCCAGCACGGCGACCGCGGCCGCCATCAGCGCGGTCCAGGCCTCGGCGCCCAACCAGATGCAGAGCACCGCCGCCGGCACCAGCAGCGCCGCCGAGAGCGCCCGCTTGCGCAGATCCGGCCAGCGCGAGGCCAGGGCCGCACCGGAGGGGAGGCTAGCCGGTCCGGGCACCGTAGCGCCGCTCCCGCCGGCCGTAATCCTGGATTGCCTGCGCCAGATGCGCGGCGCTGTAATCGGGCCAGAGCACGTCCTGGAAGACGAACTCGGCGTAGGCGGCCTGCCAGAGCAGGAAGTTCGACAGCCGCTGCTCGCCCGAGGTGCGGATGATCAGATCGGGATCGGGCATGCCGCTGGTGAAGAGCCGGCCGGCGAAGGCAGCCTCGTCCAGGGTGGCGGGATCGAGCGTCCCGGCCCGCGCCGCCTCCGCCGCGGCGCGCGCCGCCGACAGGATCTCCGCCCGCGCCCCGTAGGACAGCGCCACGGTCAGGTTCAGCCTGGTGCCGCCGGCGGTCGCCTGCTCGGCGCGGGCGATCTCCCGCATGGTATCCTCGCCGAAACGGGCGCGATCACCGATGACCCGCAGCCGAACCCCTTCCTTGGCCAGGGTCGCAACCTCGGAGCGCAGGTAGAGGCGCAGCAGACCGGTCAGCGCCCGCACCTCCTCGATCGGCCGCAACCAATTCTCCGAGGAGAAGGCGAAGAGCGTCAGCCAGCCGACGCCTTCCTTGACGCAGGCCTCGGTGGTGCGGCGGGCGGCGTCGGCGCCGGCCTTATGGCCGAGCGGCACCGGCAGGCCGCGCGCCTCCGCCCAACGGCGGTTGCCGTCCATGATGATCGCGATGTGCCGCGGGGGCACACCCCCGGCGCGATCCGGACAGCCGGCCGCGTCCTCGGTGCGGGACCGTGCATCGGCCGGCGCGAGGCGGGACAGCGCCTCGGTCGGCGCCAAATCGAGCTTGGGAGCGCCTGACACGGGCTCAAACCTGCCTGATGTCCTTTTCCTTTTCGGCGAGCATCTGGTCGATCTGTTTGATGTATTGGTCGGTCAGCTTCTGTACCTCGTCGGCCCAGGTCTTCGCCTCATCCTGGCTGATCGGCGCCTTCTTGTCCTTCTCCGCCGCCTTGGCCTGTTCCATGCCGTCGCGGCGGACGCCGCGGATGGCGACCTTGCTGCCCTCGGCGTATTTCGCCGCAGTCTTCGCCAGCTCGTTGCGGCGCTCCTGGGTCAGCGGCGGCAGCGGCACGCGGATCACCTGGCCTTCGGCCTGCGGATTGAGCCCGAGCCCGCTGTCGCGGATGGCGACCTCGACCGCCTTGGCCACGGCGCGGTCCCACACCTGGACCGAAAGCAGCCCGGGCCCGGCGATCGAGATATTCGCCACCTGGTTCAGCGGCTGCTCGGTGCCATAGGCCTCGACCCGGATCGGCTCGAGCAGCGCCGGGCTGGCGCGGCCGGTGCGCAGGCCGGCGAATTCCTTCCGCAATGTTTCCAGCGCGCCATCCATCCGGCGCGCCAGATCCTGCTTCAACGACTTGAGGTCGGCCGGCATGGCCTTCTGTCCCCCGCTTCTATCGCCGGCCGGACCGCCGCGAAGGGCCGCAGAGCCCTGGGCGGTCCGGCATGGTTGGTCCGCCGACCGGTTCCCGCCCTCCGGCCACGCCGTCGAGCGACCGGGCCGGGCGGTGTGCCCGATCCTGACGCTCCCAGAACGTCAATATCGAGAAGGCACACCAGCAAACAACGGCTCAGTGGCCTGCTGGTCCAAGGCTCGCAGGCGAGCCCCGGGCAGGCCACCGGCCCAAACCGTGGTCCTGTTGGGACCGCGATCGGGCCGGTCTATTGCTTCCGAGCAGAATCGCGCCCTGCGGCGATCTGCTCTGGGACGCCAGAGGCTACCCGCAGACTATGGCCATGGCGTGTTCGCCAGCGGTGGCCATGCCCTGCGGTTCCACCCTCCCTACTGTTCCACCACCGTCGTGAACCGCCCCTCGCCCCGCATCACCGCTGTGAAGGCGTTGGGCTCGTGGATGTTGAAGACGATGATCGGCAGGCGGTTCTCGCGCGCCAGGCTGATGGCGGCGGCATCCATCACCGCCAGGTCGCGCGACAGCATATCGAGATAGGTGAGCGTCACATAGCGCTCCGCCTGCGGGTTCTTCCGCGGGTCGGAGGCATAGACGCCGTCCACCTGGGTGCCCTTCAGCAGAGCATCGCAGCCCATCTCCACCGCACGCAGCGCTGCCGCGGTGTCGGTGGTGAAGAAGGGATTGCCCGTGCCCGCGGCGAAGATCACCACCCTGCCCTTCTCCATGTGGCGGATCGCCCGCCGGCGGATGTAGGGCTCGCAGAGCGACTGCATCGGGATGGCGCTCTGCACCCGGGTCGGCAGGCCGGCCTTCTCCAGGGCGGATTGCATGCCAAGGGCATTCATGACCGTGGCGAGCATGCCCATGTAGTCGGCCTGGGCCCGCTCCATCCCGGCCGCCGCACCGGCAATGCCGCGGAAGATGTTGCCGCCGCCGATCACCATGCAGACCTGCACGCCGAGATCGACGACACCCTTCACATCCTCGGCGATGCGCCGGCAGGTGTTGGTGTCGAGACCGTATTCACGGTCCCCCATCAGTGCCTCACCGGACACCTTGAGCATGACACGCTGGTAGAGTGGCGGATGGCTCATTATGCGACCGTGACGGCAGGCGGGGAACCATAGTTACCCCCCCCGAATGCCGCAAGGCTGCGGTGGCCACAAGGGGGTGAAAGCGCCGCGGCATCGGGCCGCGGCGGGCAGGCACGACCTGCTGAGCAGCCGGCGGCGGTGCCGGCGCTCAGGGCTTCGGCGCCGTGCCGGCGGCCGCGGCCACCTCGGCGGCGAAGTCGCCGGCGTTCTTCTCGATGCCCTCGCCGAGCTGGAAGCGGGCGAATCCGGTCAGCTTGCCGCCGGCCTTCTTCACCACCGCCTTCACCCGGCTCTCGCCGTCATGCACCCAGACCTGCTCGAGGAGGACGACCTCCTCATAGTATTTCCGGATCCGGCCCTCGACCATCTTCTCGATGATCGCCTCCGGCTTGCCGCTGGCCCGGGCCTGCTCGGTCAGCACCGCCTTTTCACGCTCCAGCGCCGAGGGGTCGACCGCCGAGGTGTCGAGCGCCTCCGGCCGGGCGGCCGCCACATGCATGCCGATCTGCCGGCCGAGCTGCTCCAGCGCCTCGATCTCCGAGGCGCCTTCCAGCGCCACCAGCACGCCGATCTTGCCAAGGCCTGGCTTGATCGCGTTGTGGGTATAGGTGGCAACCACACCCTGGCTGACCTCCAGCCGCCTGGCGCGGCGGATGGTCATGTTCTCGCCGATGGTGGCGATCAGCCGGGTCAGCTCCTCGGAGACGCTGTGCGTCGTACCGGGATAGAGGGCATTCCGCAGCGCCTCGACATCCTCGCCGACCGAGAGCGCCAGCCCCGCCACCTCGGCGACGAACTGCTGGAACTTCTCGTTGCGGGCGACGAAGTCGGTCTCGGCATTCACCTCGACCATGGCGGCGACGTTGGGAGCGCTGGCAACGCCCACCAAGCCCTCCGCCGCGACCCGGCCGGACTTCTTGGCGGCGGCCGAAAGGCCCTTCTTGCGCAGCCAGTCGATCGCGGCCTCGGCATCGCCACCCGACTCCACCAGCGCCTTCTTGCAATCCATCATGCCGGCGCCGGTCTTGTCGCGCAGGTCGCGGACCATCGCGGCGGTAATCTCGGCCATGGGTCTTCTCCCGTCTCGTGCCGCGCTCAGACCTTGGCGGCCTGGTTGCCGTCGTCCTGGTTCGCCTGGATCAAGGTCTCGAGCGATTCGGTATCGAGGCCTGCGGTCGGGCTCGACTGCGCATCGCCAAGCACCGGCTCCGCCTCCTCCAGCACATCCTCGGCCGGCAGATCGGCCGAAGCGCCAAGGTCGACGCCGGAGGCCTGCAGCTCAGCCGAGATGCCATCGAACACCGCACCAGCGATCAGGTCGCAGTAGAGGTGGATGGCGCGGATCGCGTCGTCGTTGCCCGGGATCGGGAAGGCGACGCCCTGCGGATCGGCGTTGCTGTCGACCACGGCGACCACCGGGATGCCGAGCTTGTTGGCCTCCTCGATCGCCAGCTTCTCCTTCACCACGTCGATCACGACGATGATGTCGGGCAGGCCGCCCATTTCCTTGATGCCGCCGAGCGCGCGGTCGAGCTTCTCCTTCTCGCGGGTCAGCATCAGGATCTCCTTCTTGGTGAGACCCGTGATGTTGCCGCCGAGCTGCTCCTCCATCTGCTTCAGGCGCTTGATGGAGCCCGTGATGGTCTTCCAGTTGGTCAGCATGCCGCCGAGCCAACGGTGATTGACGTAGTACTGGCCGCAGCGGGTCGCCGCTTCCGCCACATACTCGGCCGCCGCCTTCTTGGTGCCGACGAAGAGCACCCGGCCGCCGGCCGCCACCACGTCGCGCACCGCACGCAGCGCGCGCTCCATCAGCGGCACGGTCTGCTGCAGGTCGAGGATGTGGACCTGGTTGCGGACACCGAAAATGTAGGGCGCCATCCGCGGGTTCCAGCGCCGCGTGTGGTGGCCGAAATGCACGCCCGCTTCAAGCAGCTGGCGCAGGGAAACCTGGGGCATCGCCATCGGCGAAAATCCTTCCGTTCAGTCCGGTTGTGCCTCCGCGGCGCCTTCCCAGGGATCTCTCCCGGGACCGGACCCTGCCGCATGGAAGGGCGCGCCGCGTGCGAATTTGCCGAGGCGGAGCTGCCCCTCTGGGGACCCTCCGGCGCCGACGCGGGGCATATGCCATGCAGTGGGACGGTCGGCAAGCCGCGCCGGCCAAAGCAGGGAGGGGACGGCGCCTCCGCTAAACTCCAAGTAGGGGCAGGAGGGCGGATGATGCGGCAAGGAAGGATGGTGGCCCAAGGCGACCAAAATCGTCACAACGCGCCGGCGTTCTCGGATCTGAAATAAAAGCGGGGCACTTCCTTCAGCCGCGGCATTGCTTCAGCCGAATTGGCGCGGTTGCATCGCCCGAAGTGGGTCCATACGGCCCTGCCCGCAACGACCAAGTCCTATCAATCCGGCACTCATCTCGCGCAACTGCCTGGAACTACCCTCGTTCCCGCTGGGCCGGAAGGAAGCCTTCATTCGCCGGGTCCGGAAAGGCTTTCGAATTATTTGGCAACAAGAGCGGCTCAGGAGAATTCATGGAACCAACCGCGACCCGGCCGTCACGCGGCCTGCCGGATCCGCATGGGCTACCCGCACGGGCGGGGGGACTGACCTGGCTGCGCCTCTGCGCGCCTGCCCCGGCGCGGAACTTGGTTGTTGCCTGGCCAATGGGTTTCGCTGTCCTGACCGTGCTGACCATCGCCGCCGTCCTGCTGCTGTCACCCTATCCGCCGCTGCAGGATTTCATCGAATGGATCTACCAGGCGGAGGTGCTGGCCCGCCTCGGCGATGATGGCGCCCTGCCCGGGGTGCGGCTGGCCGGCTATCCGGTGCCGAATTCGCTGTTCCAGCTGCTGCTCGGTGGCTTTGCCCTGGTGATGCCGGCGCCGGCCGCGGGGAGGCTGTTCCTGGTGGCCTACGCCGCCGCCGCGCTGCTGCTGGCGGCCGGGCTGGCACGGCGCTACCAGCCGGAGGCGGCCGCGCCCTTCACCTGCATCCTGCTGATCTCCTTCTTCTTCAACGCGCCCTTCTGGAACGGCTACGGCAATTATCAAACCGGGCTGCTGCTGCTGGCCGGGTGGTACCTGCTGCCCGAGGCGCGGCGGATATCGCCCTGGCTGATCCTGGCGTATGGCCTGCTGCTGTTCTTTGCCCATGCCATGGTCTTCGCCGCCTTCGCGGCGATCCTGGGGGTGGAGGCCCTGGCGCGGCGGCGGGTGCTGCCGACCGCCCTGGCCCTGGCCCCTGCCATGCTGCTGTTCGCCTGGTATGTGCTGGGCAAGGAGGCGCCGCCGACGGCGCACCAGCCGGGGCAGGTCGAAGAAGCCTCGTCCCTGGCACTCAAGGCCTATACCCTCGCCAAGATCGGGCCGTACCACAATTTCGTCTTCGACTCCGGCGGCGATGCGGTGTTGCGGCCGCTGGTCTACTCGGCCGGGTCGGCGGTGAACCTGCTCTATGCCGCGGCGCTGCTGGCGGCGATCGCCTGGGGTGGCCGCACCGCCTGGCGGCGCCGCTCCGTGCCCTGGGCGGCGGTGGCCGCCGCCGCGGGGCTCGGGCTGCTGTTCCTGTTCCTGCCCTCCCGCATCCAGTCCGTGGTGGTCAATCCGGGCGAGCGGCTGATGTATCCCGCGCTGCTGCTTCTGCTGCTGGCCCTGCCGTTGCCGCGGCAGCCGGCCCGGCTGCTTGGCGGCAGCATCGCCGTGCTGGCCCTGAGCCTGACCGGGCTCGGCCTTGGGCCGCGCCCCTGGGACATTCCGGTTAGCCCGGCCGGCCCAGCCGCCGCCAGGGAACCGCGCCAGGTGCTGTTCTGGCACCGGCCGACCGCCTTCACCTGCAAATGGCAGGAGATGCGCCGGGCGGAGGCGAAGGGCGAGGCGCCGCAGCTGCCGATCACCTTCCGCACCAGCCTGCTGGTCGGCGCCGGCGGGGCGGAGTGTGACAAGGATTGGGAGCGTCGCGATGTAAAGCGGTAGCGGGGCGCGGATCATCGCCAGCGGTGCCGTGTCATCCCGCGAACGGCGCCCCCTGCACCAGGCCGGGCATGGGCAGCCCTCGCCGGCATGGAACGCGATGTCCCAGCCGGCGCGCCCCTTGCCGGCTGGGGCATAGCCAGTGCATCTGTTGCCGAAACGGAGGAAGCCGCCCATGTCCCGCACCGGCCGCCGCGCGCTGCTCGCGGCAACCCTTGTTGCCCCCGCACTGGCACGAGCCCAGCCCCTTGCCGGGCGACCCATCACCGTCGTCGTGCCCAACCCGCCCGGCGGCGGCAGCGATTTCGCCGCGCGGCTGTACCAGGATGCACTGACCCGGCTGCTCGGCACCCAGGTGGTGATCGACAACCGGCCCGGCGCCAATGGCAACATCGCTATCCAGGCGGTGACGCGGGCGGCACCGGATGGCCATACCCTGCTGCTGCAGTATTCGGGCTACCATGCCGGCAACCCGGCGATGATTCCCAACCTGCCCTGGGACCCGCTGCGCGACCTGACCCCGGTCGGCATGGCGACGGTGGCGCCGCACGGCATCTTCACCGCCCCCAACCTGCCGGTGACGACGCTGGCGGAGTTCACCGCCTACGCGAAGGCGCGGCCGGGCGAGCTGAACTACGCCTCCTCCGGCAATGGCTCGATCCAGCACATCGGCGGCGTGCTGTTCAGCCAGGCGATCGGCGTGCCGATGGTGCATGTGCCCTACCGCGGCGCGGCGCCGGCGCTGCAGGATATGGCGGGCGGGCGGATCGAGCTGTTCATCACCACCCCCTCCTCCGCCATCGGACTGGTGCAGGGTGGTCGGATCAAGGCCCTGGCGATTGCCAGCGCCGCCCGCATCCCCGCCCTGCCGGAGGTGCCGACCACCGCCGAGGCCGGCATGCCGGGCTTCATCGTCGATGCCTGGTTCGCCTTCTTCGCCCCAGCCGGCACGCCGACGGCGATCCTCGAACGGCTCAACGCCGCGATGCGGGAGGCGACCAGCCAGCCCGACATCCGTCGCCGGGCCGAGGAAGGCGGAGTGCTGCTGCGCGCCCTCAGCATCGCCGAGCTGGATGCGGTGGCGCGACGCGAGATCACCGAACTTGGCCGCACCATCCGCGCGGCGAACATCAGGCTGGAATGACGCGGTCCCGGCCTGGCCGGTAACCGCCAGGCCGGGACCGCCGCCTGCCGATCAGGCGATGCGGATGCTGCCCAGGAAGTCGCCGGACCGGCTGCGCAGCGACCCGGCATGGCCGGTGAGGTCGTTCGCCGCGCCGAGCAGCGAGGCCGAGGCCTCCCCGGTCTCGACCGAGGCGCGCTGCACATCCTGGATGCGGTTGACGACGGCCGAGGTGCCATCCGCCACCTGGGCGGCGCTGCGGGCAATCTCCCGCGTCGCGCTGCCCTGCTGCTCGACCGCGGCGGCGATCGCCGAGGTGACCTCGTTCATCCGCTCGATGGTGGTGCCGATGTTGCGCAGCGCCGTCACCGCGGCGCCGGTCGCGCCCTGGATGGCGCCGATCTGCTGGCTGATCTCCTCGGTTGCCCGGGCGGTCTGCCCGGCCAGCGCCTTCACCTCGGAGGCGACCACGGCGAAGCCCTTGCCGGCCTCCCCGGCCCGCGCCGCCTCGATGGTCGCGTTCAGCGCCAGCAGGTTGGTCTGGCCGGCGATGTCACCGATCAGCCGCACCACGTCGCCGATCCGCGCCGCCGCCTGGGCCAGGCCCTGCACCGTGCCGTCGGTGGCCCGCGCCTCCTCCGCCGCGGCCCGGGCGACGGTCGCGCCATCGGCCACCTGACGGGTGATCTCGGCGACCGAGGAGGCGAGTTCCTCGGCGCTGGCGGCGACCGCCTGCACATCGGCGCCGGCGCGGCCGCCCGCGGCGGCCACCGCCTCGGCCTCCTGGCCGGAGGTCATGGCGGCGGCGGAAAGCGCCTCCGCCGCCTGGTGGACCTGGGCCGCGGCGGTCGCCACGGCCTCGACCACGCCGCCGATCTCGGCCTCGAAACTGTCGGCCAGCCGGGCCTGGGCGGTCACCAGGTTCCATACCAGCATCGCGCTGACGTAGTCGCCCTGGGCGTTGCGGATGGCGTTGACCGACAGGTCCAGCACCTCCACGCCCATCCGGATGCGCGCCTTGTGCGGCAGGCGGCTCGGGTCGGCCATGACCTCGCGCTGCCGCTCCGGGTCGCGGTGCAGCAGGTCGACGCTGCGGCCAAGGATCTCGGCCGGCTTGCAGGGCAGCACCGCTTCGAGCTTGCCGAGGATTTCCAGGCTGTGCGGGTTCATGTAGCCGATGCGGAAATCATCCTTCGGGTCGGCGGTCATCAGCGCGATCGGCAGCTGTTCCAGCATCTGCTGCTGAGCGAAGGCGCGCTGCACCGTGCTGCGCAGTTCCTCGATCGCCGTGGCGATGCCGCCGATCTCGTCGCGCCGGTCGCGGTCCGGCACCGCCACGCTGGCGTCGCCGCCGGCGATGGTGCGCACCGTCGCCACCAGCCGCCGCAGCGGCGCGCCGATGGCCCGCGCGGTGAGCCAGCCGGACAGCAGCAGCAGCACCGCGACGGCGAGGCCGAAGCCGAGCACCGCCTCGCGCACCGAATTCGCCGCCGCGGCGCTTTCGCTCGCCCGGGTCGCCGCCAGTTGCCGCAGCAGGGCGGCGGCCTCGCCCAGCGCCTCATCCATGCGCTCCAGCGCCGGGGTGCTCTTCTCCCCCCGCTCCTGGATGGCACGTTCGGAGAGCTGCACCACCTCCACCGCCGCAGCGGCGATGGCGTTGGAGATATCGGTGATGCGGCGCAGGTCGCCAACCGCAGTCGGGGCCACGGTGATGGAGCCGAGGGCACGCTGGTGCACCCTGAGCTGCGCCGCGGCCCGGCGTACCCGGCGGGCCTGGCCTTCCTCGCCGGTCGCAAGATAGCGCTGGCTGCCGAGGCGGACGTCGTTCACCGCGGCGTGGAAGGTCAGCACCCGCTGCCGGGCGTCGTCGCGCTGCTCGGCTGGAACGTCGATGTCGAGCATGCTGGAGACCGCCTCGAAGGCCTGGTCGTATTCTCCGGAGCGGGGCATCAGCACGTTGTCACGCTGGTCGATCAGGTCGATGCGCATCTGCGTCTGGCTGCCGGTCGAGGCGACGAACTCCGCCAGCGCCTCGCGGGCCAGGGTCAGCTTGGCATGCACGGCCTCCGCCCCGACCTTCTCGGCCGCAGAGTCCAGCCGCGCGCTGGCGTCCGCCAGGGCGCGCTGCAGCGCTTCGGAGATCGGAGCGATCTGCTCGGTGGTCTGGGCAAGCAGCAGGTCGCGCAAGGCGGTCGAGGCCAGCGCGGTCTGGGTCGCGGCAAGCTGGGCGCCGAGCTGGGCGGCCGCTGCATGCCGCTCCTCGGTGCGCTGGGCATCGGCCTGCGCCAGCTTGAGGGTCACTACGCCAACCAGCCCGGCCAGCAGCAGCACCGCCAGGGTGACGCTTGCGGCAAGCTTGCGGCCGACGCTGAGGTTGCGGAACAGGCGCATAAGGCAGGTCCTCCTGCGCCCAGTCTGCGGCGGCAGCCCTTAACAAGCGGCTGAGGAATCCACGAAATCCGCCGCCGCCGGCTTGCCGCTCCCCGGCCAGCGCCCCTCGACAGCCGCAACGCCGCAGGCCAGTTTCCACGCACCCCGCACCTGGAGATCGCCATGCTGTTCGACTTCGCCACGCTGCCGCCGCAGGATTGCTACAAGCTGGTCGTCTCCACCGTGGTGCCGCGGCCGATCGCCTGGGTGGTGACCCAGGATGCGGAGGGGGTGGTGAATGCCGCGCCTTATTCCTTCTTCAACGCCTTCAGCGACAACCCGGTGGTGATCGGCATCGGCTGTGGGCCGAAGGCCCCCGGCGCGCTGAAGGACACCGCCGCCAACATCCGCGCCACCGGCCAGTTCACCGTCTGCCTTGTGCCGGAGGAGGCAATCCACGCGATGAACGCCACCGCCGTGGACTTCGCGCCCGGCGTCGATGAGTTGAAAGAAGCCGGGCTGACTGCCCTGCCCTCCGCCCGCATCAGGCCGCCGCGGATCGCCGAGAGCCCCGTGGCGCTGGAATGCGAGACCTTCCAGCTGGTGCCGGCGGGGCACCACACCATCGTCCTCGGCCGGGTGATCGCCGTGCACGTCCGGGATGATTGCGTGATCGACCCGGTGAAATGCTACGTCGACACGCCGAAGATGAACCTGGTTGGCCGCATGCACGGCCGCGGCTGGTACGCCCGCACCACCGATCGCGTCGAGGTGCCGCGGATGACCGTCGCCGAATGGGAAACGCGCAAGGCTGCGAGCAAGGCGGCCGAATAGCCCAGGCCGGGTATTCCACCAGAGGCCGGCATGCTACCGGGCGACTGAGAATAGATCGCAGATGTCGGCCGCCCCTCCCCTGCCAGCCCCCCCTCTGCCAGCCCCTGCCCTGCTGGGCCCGGGCCTCGCCCTGCCGCGGCCGCGCCGCCGCGGCCCGGGCTGGGCCTGGCTGGTCCTGCCGCTCGCCGGGCTGATCGCCGCCCCGCTGCTGGCCGTGCTGGTTTCGGCGGCGGCCCCGGCCGGGACGGTCTGGCACCATATCGCCGCCACCACCTTGCCGGAGATGCTGGCCAATTCGGCGCTGCTGGCGCTGCTGGTCGGGCTGATGGTGGCCTCCGCCGGGGCGCTCTCCGCCTGGCTGGTCACCGCCTGCCGCTTCCCCGGCCAGCCGGTGCTGGAGGTGGCGCTGCTGCTGCCCATGGCAATGCCGGCCTATGTCTGCGGCTATGCCTATACTTGGTTGCTGGACGTCGCCGGGCCGGTGCAGACCGGCTTGCGCGACGCCACCGGGCTGCGCTGGGGTGAATACTGGTTCCCCGAGATCCGCAGCCTGCCCGGGGCGGCGCTGATGCTCGGCATGGTGCTCTACCCCTATGTCTACCTGCTGTGCCGCAGCGCCTTCCTGCAGCAGAGCGTCTGCCTGCTCGAAGCCTCCCGCACCCTCGGCCATTCGCTGCCGCGCTGCTTCCTCCGCCTGGCCCTGCCGCTGGCCCGGCCGGCGATTGTCGGCGGGGTGGCGCTGGCGCTGATGGAGACCCTGGCGGATTTCGGCACGGTGCAGCATTTCGCCCTGCGCACCTTCACCACCGGCATCTACGAGGCTTGGTTCGGCCTCGGCGACCGCAGCGCCGCCAGCCAGCTTGCCGCCTGCCTGATGGGCCTCGTCGCCCTGCTGCTGCTGCTGGAGCAGGTCTCGCGCGGTGGCCGGCGCTTCCACCCGACCACCGGGCGGGTCCCGCCGCTGCGGCCGGTGGTGCTGCACGGCTGGAAGGCGGCGGTGGCGCTGCTGGCCTGCAGCCTGCCGGTGCTGCTGGGCTTCGTGGTGCCGGCCGGGGCGCTGCTGGCGCTGATGCTGCAGGTCGGCGATCCGCTGGAGTCGCACCGCTTTCTGCCCTTTGCCCGGAACAGCCTCTTCCTGGCGGCAATCACGGCGCTGGCGGCAGTGGTGCTGGCCAGCGTCCTGGCCTGGGCGGCGCGGCTGCATCCGCGGCCGCTGCAGAAGCTCGCCAGCCGGGTCGCCGGCCTCGGCTACGCCATCCCCGGCTCGGTCATCGCGGTCGGCACGCTCGTGCCGCTCGGGTTGTTCGACAATGCGCTGGATGGCTGGATGCGCACCCGCTTCGGCATCTCCACCGGGTTGCTGCTCTCGGGCGGCATCGCCGCGCTGGTCTTCGCCTATCTGGTCCGCTTCCTGGCAGTGGCGCTGTCGGCCGTCGATTCAGGGCTGGCCCGGCTGAAGCCCAGCCTGCGCGACGCGGCGCGGGTGCTCGGCGCCCGGCCAGCCGGGGCGATCTGGCGGGTCGAACTGCCGCTGGCCCGCGGCAGCCTGCTGACCGCCTTCCTGCTGGTCTTCGTCGATACGATGAAGGAGCTGCCGGCGACGCTGATCGTCCGGCCCTTCGACTTCGACACTCTGGCGGTCCGCGTCCACAGCCTGGCCGCCGACGAGCGGCTGGCCGAGGCCAGCACCGCCGCGCTGCTCATCGTCGCCGCCGGGCTGCTGCCGGTGCTGGCGCTGACCCGCGCGATGCGCCGTGGTTGAGCAAGGGACGCGTCATGCACCCGGCCATCACAAGACGGTGGGACAACCGGCTCACACCTCGCACATATGCCAGCGCGAACCGATAGTGACGCATTGGTCATTCGCATTTTCGCGTCCATTTCTCCACGGATCGGTGGTTCATGTCCGGCATCGCCGCGCTACTGGAGACCGAGGCGCTGTCCCCGCATGGGGTCTGCCTGCTCTGGCGGTCGGATCTGATCTGGCTGCATCTGGTCTCGGACGTGCTGACGGGGCTTGCCTATTGGTCCATCCTGGCGGTTCTGATGATCGTCGCCATGCGCCGGAGGGGCCTCCTCTATCCCTGGGCGGTCGAGCTTTTCGCCGCCTTCATCCTGCTCTGCGGCGCGACGCATTTCATGGCTGCCTGGACTCTCTGGCATCCCGGCTACGGCGTGCAGGGCATGCTTAAGGCGGCGACCGCGGTGGTGTCCGTCGTCACCGCCATCGTCATCTGGCCGCTGCTGCCGCGGATCCTGGCGCTGCCCTCGGTTCAGGCGCTGGCGGAGGCGAATGCCAGCCTGCGGCGCGAGATCGGCGAGCGGCGCGAGGCGGAACACCGCGCACGCTACAGCGAAGCCCGCCTCGCCGGCTTCTTCGAGCATATCCCCGATGCGCTCTTCGTGGTCCGAGCGGAGCCCGAGGGCTGCATCCTGGAGACGGTGAACCCCAGCTTCTGCCGACTGTTCCGCGCCCCGCGGGAAGCGCTGGAAGGGATCAGCCCGGAGCGGCTGCTGGAGCCCGAGGCGGCGGCCGAGCTGGCAAGGCAATTCGCCGCCTGCCTCGCCACCGGCGCGCCGCGCGACTGGGAAAGCACGATGCCGGCGCTTGAGGACATCGGCCAGGTCACCCGCCATTGGCACACTGTGCTAGTCCCGCTGCCTGGCACCGAGGGAGAGCCGCCACGGCTGCTGGGCAGCCTGCGCGACGTCACCCAGCTGCGCCGGCTGCAGGCCGATCTGGTGGAGGCGGCGCGGCGCGCCACCATCGGCGCCATGTGTGCCGGCGTCGCGCATGAGATGAGCCAGCCGGTGAACATCATCGGCCTGTGGACCGAACGGGCACGGGCAGCGTTGGAGCAGGGCATCGGCACGCCGCGCCGGGCGCTGGAGGTGGTGCTGGACCAGACCCGCCGGCTCGGCACGCTGCTGGAGCGGATGCGCGAGCTGGCGCGGGACGCCCCGGGCGCCACCGAGGTGTTCGACGCCGCCGCCACCGCCGCCGCCACGGTGGAGGTGGCGCAGCGCGCCTGGCAGCTCGAGCGGATCGAGGTGGTGCTGGAGCCGGTCGGCGCCACCACGGTGCCGGTGCGCGGCCGCGCCGCCCAACTGGAGCAGGCCCTGCTGCACCTGCTGGAGAACGCCCGCGACGCGGTCACGCGCCGCCGCCTGCTGGAGCCCGATGCGCCCGGCCGCATCACCGTCAGCCT
The DNA here is from genome assembly GCF_014283215.1 of Siccirubricoccus deserti. GTDB lineage: Bacteria > Pseudomonadota > Alphaproteobacteria > Acetobacterales > Acetobacteraceae > Siccirubricoccus > Siccirubricoccus deserti. The sequence continues at coordinate 5,213 of NZ_JACOMF010000019.1, read as the reverse complement.
CACCACCGGCGCCGAGCCGGGCAGCGCGGTGATCGCGGTGCGCGACACCGGCGGCGGTGTCCCGGCGGCTATCGCCGCGCATATCCTCGACCCCTTCGTCACCAGCAAGGACCCTGGCCAGGGCACCGGCCTCGGCCTGCCGATCGCCGCCGGCCTGCTGCGCGGCATGGGCGGCCGGATCGCCTGGACCAATTGGGCCGAGGGCCGGCCGGATGCCGGCGCGGTGTTCCGCATGACGCTGCCGCTTGCCCGCACCGTCTCAGGACCGGTGGCATGACCCCGCCATTGCGGGTGCTGATGGCCGAGGATGAATGGCTCGCCGCCGAGGTGCTGGAGGAAGGCCTGGCGGAGGCCGGCTTCGTCGTGCTGGCGGCGGCGGATGGCCAGGCAGCGCTGGAGCTTGCCGCCGCCGGAGCGACCTTCGACGTGCTGCTGACCGACCTGCGTATGCCGCGGCTGGACGGGCGGGAGCTGATCTTCCGACTGCGGGCCGAGCGGCCAGCGCTGCCGGTGGTGGTGATGACCGGCTTCCCGCCCCCTGAGGGTATCAGCCACCTGCATGACGGCAGTGGCCCGCTGCGGCTGCTGACCAAGCCGATCGATATCAGCCGGCTGGTCGCCGCCATCGAGGCGGTCGCCAGCAGCATATCGTAACACTCACCCGCTTGCGTCGGCCGGCCGCCGCCCAAAGCTGAGGGGTGGACAGGCGGGGAGACCAGGGTGCCGGCATCGAGAGGAGGATCGGCGAGGCTGCGGCGCCGGGCGGCGCTGCTGCTGGCGGCCATTGCCATGCTGCCGGGGTGCGGCGCGCTGCTGCCGCGGCAGGTCGGCATCGAATCCCGGCTGGCGGCGCTGCCGCGGGACGGGCTGGCGCTCCAGGGGCCGGTGACGATCCGCTGGAACGACCATCTGGTGCCCTGGGTCGAGGCCGGCAGCGACACCGACCTGGCCTTCACGCTGGGCCTGGTGCACGGGCATCTGCGCGGAGTGCAGGTGGCGCTGCTGCGGCTGGTGGCGCAGGGCCGGCTGGCTGAGGTGGCGGGGCCGCTGGCCACCGACATCGACCATGCGCTGCGCATCCTCGGCTTCGGCCGCGCCGCGCCCGAGGTGGTGCGGCGGTGGCCGGAGGAGACCAGGGCCTTCGTCACCGCCTTCGTCGCCGGGCTGAACCACGCCACCTTGCACGGGCCGCGGCCGCCGGAGGCCGGGCTGCTCGGCCTGGGGCGCGAGCCCTATACGCCCGAGGACGTCGTGGCGATCGGCCGGCTGGCCGGCACCGACATCAACTGGCTCGGCTATTTCTCCCTGCTGGCGGAGCGCGGGAAGCCCGGCTTCGCCCGGCTCTGGGTCCGCACCCGGGAAGCCGGGGCCGGGCTGGCGCCGGCGAACTCCGGGCAGGCCGCGCTCGGCGCCCTCCTCACCGGGCTGTCGCGCTCCGGCAGCAATGCGGTGGCGGTGGCGCCCGGGCGGAGTGCCAGCGGGGCGGCGATGCTGGCCTCCGATCCGCATCTCGGCCTGTCGCTGCCGAACCTCTGGTTGCTGGTCGGGATGCGCTCGCCCTCCTACCACCTAGTCGGGATGATGGTGCCGGGGCTGCCGATCATCGGCCTCGGGCGCAGCCCGGACATCGCCTGGGGCGGGACGAATCTGCGGGCGGCCTCCTCCGATCTGTTCGACGTCTCCGCCCAGCCGCTCACCGAGGCCGAGGTCCGCATCCGCCAGCGGTTGTGGTTCGCGGCGACCCGGCGGGTGCGGCTCTCGCCGCAGGGGCCGGTGGTGACCGATGCCGCCGTGGTGCCCTCGCGGCCGGGGGAGCCGATCGCGCTGCGCTGGGCCGGGCATGAGCCGGCCGATGAGATCACCGCCCTGCTGCGCGCCGCCCGGGCCCGTGACGGGGAGGCGTTCCGTGCCAGCTTCGCCAACTTCGCAGTCTCGCCGCAGAACATGCTCTGGGTCGACCGGGCGGGGCGCATCGGCCGGCTGACCGCGGCGTTGCTGCCCGACCGCGCCGGCTTCCCCGCGACCGACCCGGTGCTGGATGCCGCCGACCCGGCCGCGACCAGCCCCTGGCGGCGGTTGCGCGATGGCGGGGCGTTGCCGCATCTGGAGGACCCGCCCGAGGGCATATTGGCCTCGGCCAATGAGAATCCGGCAAGCTGGGTGAAGGCGCCGCCGCCCATCGGCTATTTCTTCTCGGATGGCGACCGCGTCGCCCGCCTGCGGGCACTGCTGCAGGCGCGACCGCGGCTGACCGCCGCCGACCTCGCCGCGCTGCAACGCGACACGGTGGCGCCCAAGGCGGCGGCGCTGGCCGAGGGGCTGCTGGCCCGGCTGGACGCACTGCCGGGCGGTGCGCCCGAGCCGGCGCTGCTCGCCCCGCTGCGCGGCTGGGATGGGGACTACGCCGCCGACAGCCGCGCCGCCCTGGTCTTCGAGCTGCTCCTGGCCCGCCTCGCCCCCGCGCTGCAGCCCGAGGGCGGCAGCGGGCGTGGACCGGAGACCGGCTGGAATTTCCTCACCACCTTCCTGCTGCGCGACCTCGATGCGCTGCCGCCGGCGCGGTGCGAGGCGGTATTGCGCGCGGCGGTGGCGGGGGCGGCACCGGATGCGGCCCGCTATCGCGACTGGGGCGAGGTGCACCGGCTGCGGGTGGCGCATTGGCTGGTGAACCTGCCGCTGCTCGGCCGCGCCTTCGTGCTGGCCGATTTCCCGGTCGGCGGCTCGCGCGAGACGCCGATGAAGACCGGGCATGGAATGGTCACCGGCCCGCATGAGGTGAGCTTCGGCTCCATGGCGCGGCAGATCTCCGACATGGCCGACCTGGACGCCAACTGGTTCACCCTGTTCGGCGGCCAGGACGGCTGGCTCGGCAGTGCCGCCTTCGCCGACCAGGTGCCGCTGTGGCGGGAGGGCCGCAGCATCCGCCTGCCGCTGCGGCCGGAGACGGTGGCGGCGGAGTACCCCCGGGTGACGGTGCTGCGACCATGATCCTCGACGCGACGCCGCTGCTGCATGCGCTGACCCGCCGGCGCATCGCTGTGCTGCGGCGGCAGGATGCGGCGGCGGCGCAGGCCTCGCTGCTGCGGCGGCTGCTGCGCCGCGCGGCGGGCACGCGCTTCGGCGCGCGGCACGGCTTCGCCGGCCTCCGCGACGTCGCCAGCTACCAGGCGCGGGTGCCGCTCGGCGATTACGAAAGCTTCTGGCGCGACTGGTGGCAGCCGGCCTACCCGCTGCTGCGCAATGTCACCTGGCCAGGGCGAATGCCGTATTTCGCGCTCTCCTCCGGCACCACCTCCGGCCGGACCAAGCACATCCCGGTCAGCCGGGCGATGGTGCGGGCCAACCGGGCGGCGGCGCTGGACGTGCTGGCCTGGCATCTGCACCACCATCCGCGCAGCCGGGTCCTCGGCGGGCTCACCTTCATGCTCGGCGGCTCGACCGCGCTGGAGAGAATCGTGCCCAAGGGCCAGGGAAACGTGCGGCAGGGCGACCTGTCCGGCATTGCCGCGGTGGAGGTGCCCAGCTTCCTCGCGCCCTGGACCTTCCCGCCGCGCCCGCTGGCGCTGATCGAGGATTGGGACCGCAAGCTGGCGGCGCTGGCCGAGGCGGTGCCGCATGACGCGGTCCGGGTGCTCTCCGGCACACCGTCCTGGCTGTTGATCCTGCTGGAGCGGCTGGCGGTGCGGTACGGTATGCCGCCGCTGCCAGGGCTGGAGTTGCTGGTGCATGGCGGCGTCGCCTGGGCTCCCTACCGCGAGCGCCTCGCCCCTTTCCTGCCGGCGACGTGTTCGACCCGCGAGGTCTACCCGGCCAGCGAGGGCTTCTGCGCCATCGCCGATGGAGGCTCGGGCGAAGGGCTGCGGCTGCTGGCGGATCGCGGGGTGTTCTGGGAATTCGTTCCGGTTGGCGAGCTGGGCACGGCGGCGCCGACCCGGCACTGGGTGGCCACCATCGAGACCGGGGTGGAGTACGCCGTGGTCGTCACCTCCTGCGCCGGGCTGTGGAGCTATGTGCTGGGCGACACGGTGCGATTCATCTCCCGCGCGCCGCCGCGGCTGCTGGTGACCGGCCGCACCTCCTACACGCTGTCGGCCTTCGGCGAGCACCTGTCCGGCGAGGAGATCGAGGCGGCGCTGCTTGGCGCGGCCGAATCCTTCGGGCTGGCGGTGGCGGAGTATATGGTGGGGCCGGTGTTCCGCGATGCGCGCGGTGGCCACCGCTGGCTGGTGGAACCGGCCGCCACCGCTCCCCCCGGGCTGGCGCCACGGCTGGCAGCCGCGCTGGATGCGTCGCTGGTCAGCCGGAATGATGATTATGCGGCGCACCGGCGTGGCGGGCAGCTCGATCCGCCGGAGGTGGTGCTGCTGCCGCCCGGCGCCTTCGCCGGCTGGATGCGGGCGCAGGGCAAGCTCGGCGGGCAGCACAAGGTGCCACGAGTGCTGGCCGACCCAGAGCGATTTGCCGCTGCCGCAGCGGCGCTCGCCGGTTGAGGCGGTGCCACGCGCGGGGCGAATGCGGCCCGGGAGCGCCCCCCCTGCAACACGAGCGCCTGTCGGAACCGGGCGCTTCCTGGCGTCCTTCCGCGGCTTTGCCGCGGAAGGCTGGACCGGAGCGCTGATCGGGAGAGACCATTTGGCCTCCCCCGCAAAACGGCGCAGCGGTTTTCCGGGGAGTACTAACACTACTTCGGCAGATTTCTGTTGGCCTGAGATCCCGGCTGGTAAGCTGATGGACGTTCCGATTGAGGTGCGGCCCGGTGAGGTGGCGCATGATCGAAGCGGCAGCGGAGTGGGAATCGACCTTTGCCGAGTGGCTGAAGCCATTCTTGGGGGCTCTTGGTCACAAGGTGCGGCAGCGCTGGGCGCCAGTGTATGTGCGGGGTCTGCTGGGGCCGGGGGAGCGCAAGAGCGTACAGCCGATGGCGGCGCGGATTGCGCCTGCCGACTGTGACCAACTGCACCACTTCATTAGCAGCCCTGCCTGGCAGACCGCCCCACTCGAAATGGTGCTGGCGCGCGAGGCGGACCGCCTCGTGGGCGGGCCGGAGGCGATGCTGATCATCGATGACACCGCGCTACCCAAGAAGGGCGAGCACTCGGTCGGGGTCGCTCAGCAATACGCTGGCGTGCTGGGGAAGACGGCGAACTGCCAAGCCCTGGTTTCGCTCACCCTGGCCCGCGGCGAGGTGCCGGTGCCCGTCGCGCTGCGGCTCT
>NZ_JACOMF010000189.1 GCF_014283215.1 Siccirubricoccus deserti | reverse complement strand
CGAGGTGTCTCAAGCACTGCGGGCAGCACACGGCGGCGGGATCAAAGCGCCTGCGCCAGCGTTTAATATCGTAACCGCGCCACACCGAGCTACCATCGCGGCCGAGCGGCATCCTTGTCCGTAGCCCGGAGGACGACATGGCATGGACCGGCGCCCAATACCGTCAAGGCGATGTGTTGCTGGTCGCAGCAGCGCACCTGCCACCAGATCTGATGCCCATGCCTGTGCCGGCCGATCAGGCGCGCGCCCTGATGCCGCCCGCCACGGCATCGGCGGCCGCGACGCATTTGGTTCCGCTCGTCTGCGGCCTTCGCGCCTTCCGATCCATAAATAGCGACGGCTCGGCCGAATCGCTGGAAATCACCGGCGGCAGCCTCACCCTGACCCATCCCGAGCAGGCGCCGCTGACGCTGGAGCCCTGCATCTGGCGGATCGTTTGGCAGCGGCGGTACGACCCAGCCACGGCAGGTGCGGCCCACCACGCCGTGGCCGATTGAGGGCACCGCCATGGCTCACGCTGCACGGTATACCCCGGCTGTCGGCCCCAAGCCTAAGTGCCGCACACCGCGGCCGCGATCGGGAGCGCCGTCGACGACCTCTACCGGGCGTGCCATCTCCCCTCACCCGCCATTCTTGTCGCGCGTGACGCGGTGCACTTCGCGCGGCTCGCCTGCCGTATCGGGCACGGCTCCATGTTCAGGACGGTCAGCCTGTACCTGTATCTCGGTCTCCTGGCGCCGCCCCTGGGGCTCGCCTTGCACGGCGACGCGGAGAGCGCCGCCTTCTGTGGCGTTATCGCAACCATCGGAGTTCCCTGGGTACGGTCGCTGGAGCGCCCAGGCCACAGCGCTACGGGCATGCTCCGGAGGGTGGTCCGGCTGCTGCTTGCCGCACTCCTGATCGGCGCCGCAGTGGCCGATCTCAGCCTGCTGAGTGGCTTCGGTTGGCGCGGGACTGTGCTGGCGGCAGGGGCCACGCTCGGTGCGCTGGCCAGCCTGCAGATCCTTGGAGACCTGCTCGCGCCGGTTTGGTGGCGGCTGCGCCTGCGCCGGGAGAGCGACGCATACGGCCCGCGGCTCGGGTGGTGGGCCGTGCTGGGCGGCGCCGCGCCCGCCCGACCGGTCGTGCTGCCGCGCCTGGCGGCAGCTTTGGCCGAGGCCGACGCGTTGACCCCCGCTGGCCCGCAGCTTGTCGGGACGGCATGGCGCGGCCGCGGGGAGCCTGAACGGCTCAGGCTGGAAGCGATCGAGGCGGAGTTGCACCGCCTCGGCTTCTGGAGGGGCGAATACGCGCCCGTGCTCGGCCGCAGCGGCCGGTCCTTCGAACCGGGCGCGCGAGTGAGCGCCCTCGCCATGGTCGATGTCGAGCAGGACAGGGTGCCGCGCCTGTTGCGGGCCGCCGTAGCGCTTGACGGCATGGCCGAGGCGGTCAGCGTCTTCCATGGCGTTGCACTCGTGCTGCCGCTGCGAGCGTCGCACCAGCTGACGCCGGCGCCGGCGCCGGCGCCGCCGCAGGGGCGCTGGCGCCGCTCCCGGCGGGCGCCCTGGTGGCCGGCACTGCATTGGGTGGATGACGCCCTGGGGCTGGCGCTGGCGCTCGACCTTGCGCCCACGGACGGGTTGGCCGACCGGCTGCTGGCCCGACGGCTTCGGCGCCTGCCCGAGGCACGCAGACGCACGCCGGCTATCCAGACCATGGGAACTGCACGCTTCATGGCGGCGCTGCGCCCGCGCCCCATGCAGGAGGACGCCCATGGGCGTCTCTATCTGCTTGGCCGAAGCGAGGATCCGAGCGTATTTGTCGCCGTCCACGATCGCGGGCTGGGGCCGGATGGCACGCCGCTGGAGCACTGGATCAGCGTGCCGCCGCACGTCGCCACCGCGCGCGAGGCGGTGGCCTGTAGCTTCGGCATGAACGAGGGGGAGTACCGGCGGATCTGCGAGGCGTGATGCGGACCGCGCTATTACACAGAGCCGTGGCGTGAGAGAG
>NZ_JACOMF010000188.1 GCF_014283215.1 Siccirubricoccus deserti | reverse complement strand
CCTCCTCGAGCCGATCGGCAACATCCCACCCGCCGAAGCTGAGGCGCGCTACTATGCCAGCCAGCAGGAGGTTGCGCTGGCAGCCTGACTCAAACTCCCCTGCCTCCGGCAAACCCGGGGCGGTTCAGAACATTGCAACCCAAAGACTCTGCGTCCCCGACTCCCCGTATGCCTCTTGCGCGATGGCTGGTCTTTGGTGGGATGGCGCTCTCGGCTGTCGTGGCCCTGGGCACTTGGCCGCTGCTGTCGGACCTTCGTGCGCGTGCGATTGCGGCTGAATCCGGCAAGCTTGAAAGCCTGGCCCTGGTTCTGTCGGACCTGGTCGACCGGACCCTTCAATCTACCGAATTGGTCCAGACCTCCCTGCTCGAGGACATGGAATCCCTCGGCATCATCAGCGTCGAGGACTATCGCCGGCAGATGACCACGGAGGACGTTCACCGCCAGCTCCGCACCCGCATTGCGGCACTGCCACAGCTTGATGCAATCACCCTGATCGATGCTGATGGCACTCTGCTGAACTTCTCCCGCTACTGGCCGATTCCACCCGTCAATGTATCGGACCGAGACTACTTCAAGGCGCTGAAGGCCAATCCTACACTCCAGCGCTTTATCAGCGAGCCGGTACCCAATCGCGGTACGGGCACCTGGACCATCTACATCGCCAGGCGCTTCAGCGCACCCGACGGAGGCTTCCTCGGGCTCGTTCTGGGCGCCATCGAGCTCAGGTATTTCGAGAATTTCTTCCGATCCGTGGCTTTGGGGGACGACAGCAGCATCTCGCTCTTTCGTCGCGACGGGATCTTGTTGGCACGGCACCCCAACAGCGCTCCGGCTATCGGACGATCTTATGCCCACAGTGGAGTATTCCGCAGGATCCAGGCGGGTGCCGACCGCGAGGTCGTGCGACAGGTAAGTCAGATTGACGGACGGGATCGGCTCATAGCGACCCGAGATCTGGCACATTATCCGGCCGTTGTGAACGTTACTAACACGGTTGACGCCGCGCTACGGGATTGGAAAGACCAAGCCAAGTATCTAGGCGCCGCAGCGGCCTTGCTCATTCTGGCCATTGCAGGCGGCGTTCTGCTCGCCGTTCGTCAGGCCCGAGGCCGTGAACTCCTGCAGGCGGCAAACGCCGCCAGGGCGGAAGCCGAAGCCGAACTGCGCCTGCTCCAGGAGCGTAAGACGCTGGCCGCCGTTGTCGACGCCTCACCGGTCGCCATCATGACACTCGACATGGATTGCCGCTTCCAACTCTGGAATCAGGCATCCGAGCAGATTTTCGGCTACTGCGCCGAGGAAATGATCGGGCGGCCCTACACCGCCTTGGTCCCGGAGGAGGACCGCCCCGCCGCGGAGGCCAAGCTCCGCCGCGTGCTTGCCGGCGAGACACTCAGCGGCATGCCGATGCGCCGGCAGTGCAAGAACGGCACCATCATCGATATCAGCTTTTCGGCAGCGTCGCTGCGCGATCCAGACGGCGTGATTCATGGGTGCGTAGTCTTGCTTGAGAACATAACGGATCGCCTGCGCACCGAGGCCGAGCTGCGGCGGACCCGCGCGTTCCTCGATCAGGTGGTCGAAAACATTCCTACAAGTGTGTTCGTGAAGGAAGCACCGGAGCAACGCTTCGTGCTGATGAACCGTACCGCCGGGGAGATGCTCGGCCTTCGGCACGAGGAGGTTACCGGCAAGACCGATCATGACTTCTTCCCAAGAGAGCAGGCTGAATTCTTTGTCGCCTGCGACCAGAAGGTTCTCGAGTCCAACCAGCCTCTCGTTGTGGAGGAGGAGCCAATTGATACGCCGCACCATGGGCAGCGCCTGCTCCGCACGGCGAAGGTCCCGGTGGCCGGCGAGAACGGCCAACCACATTTCCTGCTCTGCGTCTCCGAGGACATTACCGAGCGCCGGCGGGCCGAGGAGGGGTGACCTTCCCCCCTGCCTGGGATCCATCTGTGATGAGAGAGTTGGCCTCCTTGGAAGGGGGCAGTGATGCCAAGGAAGCGTCACACGGCGGAGCAGATCATCGGGCTGCTGCGGCAGGCTGAGGTGG
>NZ_JACOMF010000187.1 GCF_014283215.1 Siccirubricoccus deserti | reverse complement strand
AGCCCCGCGATCCGCACCTGAACCCCGGCCAATAGGACCGGCGCCGATCCCGCTCGCCCGCACAACCACGGCGCGAGCCGCGCGCCAGCCAGGGGACGCGCGTCACCGCCGCCGTGAATGATCCGGGTTAGCTCCTGGCTATCCGGGTGTGCGGTTGATCACACGTCGGACCTGCCACGGACGCCACCGCTTGCCGCCGCGCGGCGTGCGCACGCCGCGTGCGGTGAGTGCGTCGGCGAGCTGCTGCAGCGTCGTGGTACCGGCGTGTCGCGCCGCATCGAGGTAGAGCATCACTTCCGCCGCGCGCTACGCCGCTGCAGCCGACCAGCCTACGCGCGCCTCCCCTGCCGTTGCTGTATCGCCAGGCCGCGGCCGCGGGTTACGGAGCTTCACTCCCCGCACCTTCGCCGCCGCAAGCGCTGCCTTGGTCCCCGCGCTTGTGGCGCGGGCCTCCTCCTCGGCGATGAGGGCTATGATGACGACGGTGAGGCGGTTGGCGTGCACGAGCTGGCGACCACGCGGTGGAATACGGCGCACTGAAGCAGGAGGGCGGGCGGCTGACCAGGTTCTCCAGCCGGGTGCGGAGGAGGTCATCCTGCGGCTCGGCCTTGGATTGCTTGGGACGCATCGGCGGGCTCCCGCTCACGGTGCCGCCGAGCGAATCACACGCTGCATTGCGCCGCAACTGGCAGGACGATTTGCAAGGTTTTAGCCGCGTTCGCTGCCAAGCCTGCAAACTCGGATACTTCCCAAGTGCCGGGAGTCCGCAGCAAACTGCGCCTTTCAGCCCATTTCACGGCTGACTATCTATCGAAATTTGAGAACATGTAGATAATATTCTACTATAAGTTTCTATTAGAAAAAGCGGAAGCGGAACAGTTTAATCTGTATTTGCTAAAATTATGGTTATATGTATTAAATTGCTTTTTAGCTTGGGAATTTCATTATGCCCAATAGCAATGCGATCTTACTTCAAACTGAGGTTAATACCGAACAGGCCGCTGCAATGGCTGCGGTGCTCGGGCTAAGCTGCTCGCCTTATCGCTTGCAAGCAGATCCACCTTCGAATAATGAACGCTGGTCACAGTCCGCCTACCTTTTCGGAAGCCTGCTGCCTCTTGCGAGTCTTGCCGCCGCAAGCGGTCTGCTTGTTGTATCAGGCGTCCTCTTGATTGGTACCCTTTAAGGATTTTGGTGAAGCGGTTGGCTGCCAGCCAGGTGCAGTTGCGGTTGAAGCAAGAACGATTGCTGCTCGTTTTTGCCGTCGCTGCAGGTGAGTACTCGACCCGATGGACAACAACAGACCGGACGTTTCATTCACCGGAGCGACGCGGGCCGATGCGTACCGGGAGCACTTTCGCCGAGCCCAGGCGACCCGCCTCGTAGCCGAGTTCCACGCTCGGGGTGGTCGGGTCACCGTCTGTCCCTCGGCCTCGGCCGAGGACGGCCCCTACGTTGCAAGGATGAAGTGGTCTTTGGCGCCGCGGTCGGGTGCAGTCATGCGTCCGGCCTGTTGATGCGGTCCGCACGACCGCTGGCCCTGATGAAGTCGGCAGGCGGGGAGCCAATCAGGTCAGCGCGTCCAATCGCGCTTGCCCCCGTAAGACTTTATCTCACCTCCGGCTCGACTGGTGACCGAAGCGTCCGTTCAGTACCGCGACCTCTTCCGTGTCAGGTATTGTTGGACTGTAGCGCCGTTGCCAGCGCCAAGCCGCAGGGCGGCTGACGCCAGCCCGGCGCGCCACCTCCAGGACCGGCAGCCGCTCGGCAGACAGCAGGATGATGTTGGCCCGCTGCACATGCTTGAGTGGGCGGTTCCGGTCACCAAGGATCGCAGCGAGGCGGATGCGATCCTCAGATCCAACGATGACGCTGACGGTTTGGGCCATGCCTGGAGAATTCCACCGCAGCGCCCCGCTGTGAATCCTCCGTCTGCGTCAGTGCACTAGAGCGTTTTCCGATCAGTCTGCGTCATAGCCGGCGGCGGCGAAGTAGTTGGCGCACTCGGCGGGCGTGAAGGTGCCGATGATGCGGCCGATGGTGTTCCAGAGGCCGTCGACGGTGCGGGTAGC
>NZ_JACOMF010000186.1 GCF_014283215.1 Siccirubricoccus deserti | reverse complement strand
CCCGCTGGCTCCTTTCTGACCGCAGGATGTGGCGACCGCGTGCCGACCACGGACGGAAGCATGACACCGGCGACGCGGTACTCACTCGAGGGGCTTGACGCCCGAAGGCCCAATACGGAAGCACTACAGCTGCCGTTCCTATGAGGCGTATTTCTGGGTGACCATAATCCACAAGGCGGCGCCCGGTTTGAGACCTCATCTCCAACGGCTGCGGCTGGCGCCCGGGTGTCAACCCTCATGCCCATGGCGCTAGAAGGGAACAGATCCATACGCGTTGCGGTCATCGGCGCGGGCGTGCTCCGTGCCAGCACTGCCTTCCACCTGGCGCTGACCGGGTCGAGGTGCACGGCGAGATCCGCGGCACGTCAGGGCTGGCTACTTGGCAGGGCTGCCGGACGGGACCCGATCCTTCCCCACAATCGTGCGCGCGGTGCGCGGGGTTGGTTCCGGACCGGCCTCTGGTGGATAGCGCCTGACACTTAGCACGCATCGAAACCCCTGGCGCACTTGCCAGTTGTCCGCTGTGTTCACGGGATCCTTCCGCCTGGCGGAGACCACCAGCACCGCCTCAGCCGGCCTACCGAGGCGTCTCCTCCGCCGTCGGCGGTCCCGCGCGCCGCCGGACTACCAGAGCGATCGCGCTCAGTATGCAGACTAGGCCCGCCACGTCGAAGGAGCCAATCTTGCGCTGCACGAGCAGCGCGCTGCTGGCGACACCGATGCAGGGCACCACCAGCAGCGAGAGGCTGGCGACACTGGCCTTCAGCCGCCCCACCAGGGGGAACCACGCGGCGTAGGCGAGCGCATTGGCGAAGACGGTCATGTAGAACAGGCCGAACAGCCCTCGTCCCGCCTCCGGGTGCAGATAGGTGTGGTCGTACAGCAGCAGCCACACCACAAAGGCCGGCGGCGTTCCCAGCAGCAGCTGCCAGGCCGTGATCAGCAGCACGGGGCTGCGAAAGCGCAGCTTCTTGCTGAGCACCGTGCCAGCACCGAAGGTGGCGCCCGCCGCCAAGCCCAGCGCCACGCCGAGGCCGCTCGGACCCTCGGGCCCCATGGTGCCAGCCAGCACCAACAGCACGGCAGCGAGCCCGAGCCCAAGTGCCATTAGGGTGCGGCGGTCCAGTCGCTCGCCCAAAACCGGTACCGCGAGCAGCGAGGCCCAGAGCGGCATGGTATAGTTCAGGATGGCAGCCTGCCCTGGTCCGACCAGCATCACGCCGGCGATCAGCGCGAAGGGGAAGATCACCATGATCAGCAGGCTGAGCGCGAGCACGCCACGCCACTCCTCACGGTGCGGCAGGATACGCCGGCCCGGGGCGCGCAGGCAGAGCAGCAGCAGCAGGGTTCCGGCCCCGGCATTGGCCAGCAGGCGGGCGGTGATCAGGTCCACCGCCTCCAGCGTCCAGGCCATGAAAGGATAGCTGAGACCCCAGCAGAGCCAGACGATGAGCAACAGCGGCCAGGTCACGCGGCACCCTCGCCGCTCCTGCGGCGCCGCCAGGAGAGCGTGCGCGAGTGTTCCATCTTAACCGCCCTGAGCAGCGAAGCACCCCGGCGCGATCTTGCCGTGCGGGAGTGGTGCCGACGGTTTAGGCGAGCTGGCGCCCGTGGTCCATCGCCTGCGGTTCGGCCGGAGCGCTTGCGTGAGGGGGGCTGCTGTTCCCTGATAAGGATGTGCGCCTAAGCGGCGCGGCTGGGCGTTTCCACCCCTCCCCGACACTGGTGTGCGGCTTCTGCCGGAATTGCGGTACCGCGATCTTCTCGGCGCGCCTGGGTGCAGGTGTGATTGGCTGACTGCGGGCTCGCTAGATTATCAAGGCTACTGCACTGACTCATTCAGAAGGTGCAGGAAGTCTGGCGAGCTTGCTGAGGATGGTATCTGCAGGTTTGGTCCAGACGAATGGCCTAGCGGCCCTGTTGTGGTCGCGGATGTAGCGGGTGATGGCGTCCTGCAGGTGGGGACTGTCGGGATTTTCGTGTGTTGCCGGTCATGAGGGAAAGAGAGGATCTCCCCCATGGCTCGAAGGAAAGCGCCGCACATAGCCGATGAGTTGCTGGATCAATTGCTCTCCGGCACGGATGCCG
>NZ_JACOMF010000185.1 GCF_014283215.1 Siccirubricoccus deserti | reverse complement strand
CGAGACCTATGGGGCGGACGAGATGGCCAAATTGGCGGCCTGACGACAACCAGGACCGAGCTTATCCAGGCCGCCAAACTGTCCGACCGATGGGGACCACTTCAGATTGCGGCCCGGGCGGCTATCAGGTGGGCGGCTTCCCGCCGGGCTGGGCGGAATGGAACGACCGCTTCCGCGACACGGTGCGGGCGTTCTGGAAGGGTGACGAAGGTATGGCAGCCGAGCTTGCTGCGCGGCTCACTGCCTCGGGCGACAAGTTCAACCGCCGCGGGCGCAAACCTTGGGCCAGCGTGAACTTCATCACCGCGCATGACGGCTTCACTCTGAACGATCTTGTCTCTTACGACGACAAGCACAACGAGGCGAATGGCGAGGGCACCGCGACGGCCATTCGCACAACCTTTCCTGGAACCACGGTGCCGAAGGACCGACTGACGACCCGGAGATCCAGGCGCTGCGCGAGCGGCAAAAGCGCAACCTCCTCGCCACCCTGCTACTCTCCCAGGGAACGCCCATGATTCTGGCCGGCGATGAGTTCAGCCGCACCCAACGCGGCAACAACAACACCTATTGCCAGGACAACGAGCTGAACTGGGTGGACTGGGCCGGCATCGACCAAGCCGGCCAGGGCCTGGCGGCCTTCACCCGCAAGCTGATCGCGCTGCGGCAGAACTTTCCCGTGCTGCGCCGCGGCCGCTTCCTGACCGGCTCGATGAACGAGGATCTCGGCGTCAAGGATGCGACCTGGGTGACGCCGTCCGGCACCGAGATGGACGGGGAGCACTGGGCCGATCCGAACACGCGCTGTTTCGGCGTACTGCTGGATGGTCGGGCACAGGCCAGTGGCATCCGTCGCCCCGCTTCGGACGCGACCATGCTGCTGGTCCTGAACGCGCACCATGACGTGGTGGAGTTCTCGCTGCCTGAACCGCCGGCGGGGCAGCGCTGGCTACTGCTGGTGGACACCAACCGGCCGGAGCTGGACGAGCCGGAGCCCTTCGAATTCGGTCACCCCTACCTGGTGACTGGGCGGTCCCTGCTGCTGCTGGTGCTGCGGCCAGAGCGGGGCGGCGGCACTATCCTCGCCACGGCTCGGTCGGCCCTGCTGGCCGGGACCAGCCCGCCGCCATTCCCGGTAGTGGGGCAGACATAGCCGCCGCCCCAAATGAGCCCCGACGGGGGGCCTCGGGCGCCCTTCCGCGGCAGTCTCCGCGGTACCGGCGCCGGGCACGGTGATGGTGGGCGGGCTCCGCCAGCCGCATCGAAGGGCGGGAAAACGCGCACGAAGGCACCGCGGCGGGAAGGTCAGGCGGCCTCCTGCCGATGGACCGCGGAGACACATGGCACATCGCCCGCTCGGGAGGGACCGGCATCATGCCGCACCACAGGCAGGAAGAACGACCATGGAGTCCTGCCGTTGTTCCGGCTCGTTCGAGCGACGAATACCTGCTATGTCGCCGTGAAGTCGGCGCAACCATCGGCTCCCGCTCGCGTCTTGGCGGCGCCCAAGGTTTTCCCGCGATGAAGATCTTCCGCTGAGCTTGGCGGTGGCGATCAACACCCTCGACGATGCCGTGGTCGGCCGCTGCATGCCGCGGCACACCCACAAGGAGTTCGTCCGCTTCCTCAACGCCATCGAGCGCGCGGTCCCAGCCGGCAAGGTGATCCACGCCATCCTCGACAACTACGCCACCCACAAGCATCCGAAGGTGCAGCACTGGCTGGCCGGTCACCCGCGCTGGGTCTTCCACTTCACGCCGACCTCAGCGTCATGGATCAACGCCGTCGAGGGCTTCTTCTCCACCATCACCCGAAGGCGCATCCGGCGCGGCGTCTTCAGCTCCGTGCCCCACCTGCAGGACGCCATCGCCCGCTACATCCGCGACCACAACAGGGCCGCCAGGCCATTCGTCTGGACCAAACCTGCAGATACCATCCTCAGTGTCTGTCCGGGATCATGTTGTTGTCTGGCAGAGCCTTCACAGCATGAGGCGAACGGAGGCCCAGCGCAGGAATGCGAGGCTGGTGCGGTTCAGGCACTCCCAGTCTTTGGCCAAGCGACGGCAGCGGTTCAGCCACGAGATGGTCCTCTCAACGATCCAGCGCTTC
>NZ_JACOMF010000184.1 GCF_014283215.1 Siccirubricoccus deserti | reverse complement strand
GGCTGCTGCATGCTTCTATGCAGGATCGCCGAGCCTTTGCTGCCGATGTTGCGGGCGGGTCACGGATACCGCCCTCCGGGCATGGGCTGACCCCGCGGTCACGCCCGGGTCTGGGCGTGAGATCGAGCAGCGCTCGGATGGCGCCCTCGGGCAGGTTCAGGATCGTGCCTGCCGCGCCGAGGGCATAGGCGAGCGCCAGAAAGGCGCCACCGTGGAGCACCACTGATCGCTACTTTGTTTACCTCCGGGCGCGATGTCGCGCCTATTATCGGAGGCACGACTGCTGACGATCGCTGCGGTGAGATAGAAACTCTTTCGTATAAATGCTTTTTAGTATCAATATGCGGCCTAAATAATATTAGGCTACAACCGTTCACAATAGGAATTTTAGTCCCTGGTGTCTCTGCAAATTCCCCTCGATCTCATTTGAGATTAGTTGGAGGCCGAGATGAAGGTAATCGGAGCGGGGCTGCTCTGGCTGGCGTCTGTCACCGGTGCTGCCGCCTACTTCCCAACAGATATCGAGAACCATGCTCGCTGGGTCGTGCTGGACGACATGCCGCTGCTGGCCAGTGGGCAGCCGGTCCTGCCCGAGGTGACCGATTTGCGGACCAATGACATTGTCGCACATCCAGCGCTGATCTCCGCCGTGTGCGGCACTCTGAACTTCCACAACATGAACGAGGGCGTGACCAACTTCGTCGTGTTCTACAGCGTCGATGACGACGGCAAGATGGTCGTGGTTGGTCGGCCCTTCCTGTATGGCCGGTTGTCGGCACGGAACTTTGACGCCCAGTACGAGGCAGCCCTGGAGTTCTGCAAGGCGGCAGAGATACCTGCCGTTGCTGGCACAGGGGCTACTACAGTTGCAGTAGGTATTTCCGATACCGGCGTTGCCGCGCAGACCGAGGCTGCCGCCACTGCAAAGCGCGATTGATGCTCGTCCGCGAGGTGGACGACGCACATAGGTGTCGCTGCCTCAAGGGTGGGGTCCTCAAACAGGCGATCAGGCCGACCGGTAGGGCCTTGCGGTGGAACGTGTCGTAACGCTGTGAACGGGTGCGGACTGCGCCGAGGAGCGTGCCGTGGCACTGCGCGATCTAGCCCGTCCGCCGCTGCTCTGCGTCGTCAGCATGGTGCTCGTCCTTCCTTACGCACTGATCCTGCGCGGATTTGGGCTAGTCAGCACCAGCGCTGACACCATGGCCATTGCCGCGGTCCTCGTTGCGGCGATGCTGGGCAGCATCGTCGGGTTTGGCTTTGCGCCGCTCTGCGCCGCAATGCTGCTGCCACTGATGGGCGACCCGGTGCAGGTCGTTACAATCCTGCTCCTCGGCAGCATTGCTATCCAGTCCCTCAGCGTGTGGACACTGCGCCGCTCCATCGATTGGCATGCGCTCCTGCCCTTTCTGGCGGGTGGTGTACTCGGCCTGCCAATCGGAGTCTGCCTGCTGCTGCACCTACACCGAGACGACTACGTGCGCCTGCTGGGCGGCCTGCTCGTTCTGTACGGCGCTTACATGCTATTCCGCAGGCCCGTGACGGTGCGGAGCAGGCCAGTCCACGACGCAATCGTCGGCGCCGCGGGAGGGGTTATGGGCGGTCTGGCGGCCTTTCCCAGCGCCTTTGTCGCCATCTGGTGCGGCATGAAGGGTTGGGACAAGACCCACCAGCGGGGTGTGTACCAGCCCTTCATACTGATTATGCAGGTGCTTGCTCTTCCGATACTGCAACATGTGGCGCCGGGTTCGTCAGGTTGGGGGCTCACCGCTGTGGCATGGACGTTCATCCCCGCGGCCCTATTAGGGACCCTCTGCGGCTTGGCAATCTTCAGGTGTCTTAACGACCACCAGTTTGCGGCCGCCGTAAACCTGTTGCTTATCGCCGCCGGTCTCGGCCTTGCGTTCTAATCCAAGGTCATTGGTACGCTGGGAGGTGCGGGTTAGCTGCTGAACCTCGGCCGGAAGGCGCGCAGCAACTCGGCAGCCCTTGCCTCAGCCTTCCCTGCATCGGCTGCCTGGATGTGCTTGCGGTCGCCCTCACCGACTCCGAAGATGACCCTGCGGGACACGGCATGGCCGGTGGCCGGGTGCATTGTACCGAGTTCGTGCCGAGTTCGGCCCGTCACGAAAGGGAGCAGAGCGATGACCGAGTGGGAAGC
>NZ_JACOMF010000183.1 GCF_014283215.1 Siccirubricoccus deserti | reverse complement strand
CACCGGAAGCGGTGTTGCCCTGGCCGTCTGGCCCCGCCTACGCTCCGCTCCGGCAGGGCCAGACGGCCAAGCCAGAACATGGGTCAAGTCTCTCATAACCCGTGGATCCCCAAGTGGGGGCAGGTCAGGATGGCCAAGCGTGTCGTTCACCCCCTTGAAGCCGTCAAGGTCGAGGCAAAGGACAGCCATCGAGATATCTTCCTCGGCCACCAGCCGCTCCAGGCGCTCCCGAAGCAGGAACCGGTTTGGCAGACCGGTCAGCACATCGTGCCGCGCCATATAGGCCAGCTTTTCCTGCGCGCTCAGCCACTCCTGCTCCGCGCGCCGTCGCTCGGAAATATCGCGGAAGAAGATGGAAATGCCCTCGGGTGTCGGATAGGCCTGCACCTCCAACCAGGCGTTCATGGTTGGAAGAAACTCCTCGAAGGCGACCGGTATCTGCTGCGTGATGGCCCGTCGGTAGTGCCGGGCAAAGACGCCGTCCACCTCCTTCGGGTACACCTGCCAGAGATCGTCACCAACTGAGAGCCTCGGCGATGCCAGCATCCGGCTGGCATTCTGGTTCATGTACGTCACGCGCCACTCTTTGTTGACGACGACAACGCTGTCCATGGTGCTCTCGAGCACCGAGGACAGGCGGGCCGCGGCGGCTTCAGCCTCCCGCCTTGCCTGCTCGGCAGCCTCGCGGGCCTCCCTGATCTCGGTCACATCGTGCCAGACCGACAGCAGGCGGGCCGGACGGTCATCCACGCCAGGGACCGGCGCGATGGCAATGTCGAGCCATTGCATTGCCCCGCTCCGTGTGACGCGGTGGCCGTGATGACGCGAGGATTTCCCGGCCTTGGCCGATGCAAGTGCCCGTCGTGCCTCTTCGGCATAATGCGTAGGCAAGGTGGCTGACCAATTCTGTTCCTCCAGCCTGCCATGTTCCGTTTCGAGCAGGCGGTGCCCGGCCTCGTTCATGAAGAGCAGGCGCCCTTCCAGGTCGAGCACGCGGATGCAGCTTGGGCTGTTCTCCAGCACGCTGCGCACGAAGGCTTCACTCTCCCGCAGTGCTGTCTCCATGGCCCGACGTTCGGTAATGTCGGTGACCGAGCCGACATAGCCGAGGAAGCTGCCATCTGCTGCGAAGCGCGGCCGGCCCTGGTCGATCACCCAGGCAAAGCTGCCATCGGCGCGGCGAAGGCGGTATTCGGCATTGAAATGCTCCTGCCGTGCATTCGTGCTGAGGAATGCCTGCACCACCTTGTCGCGGTCTTCCGGATGTATCGCCTCCAGCCAAGCGGTATAGAGATTCTCCTCTGGCGAGGTTCCGGTGGTCTCGTACCAGAGGCGGTTGAGAAAGGTCCCATTCGCCGCCTGATCTGTCACCCAGATCATGACAGGGGCATCATCGGCCATGGCCCGGAAGCGCATCTCGCTCTCGCGGAGCGCCTGCTCGGCCAGCCTGCGGTCATGGATATCGTCAAGAGTGCCGTACCAGCGGACCGACTTGCCCTCGTCGTTCCGAAGCACGACCGCGCGCGCATGGATCCAGCGGTAGGTTCCGTCCAGCTGGCGGTAGCGATACTCCATCGAAAACGGTTCGCTCGTGCGGACGGAGTGCGCCCATCTCCGGGCGGTTTCAGGCAGATCGTCCGGGTGCACGGCGGCGGTCCATGCTGTCCCCATGGACTGGCTCGGCATCAGGCCTGTCTTCTCGTACCACCGTTCAGACGCATCGAGGATCATCCCTTGCGGATCGGCTGACCAGGAGATGAGCGGGCTCAGTTCCACGGTGGCGCGGTAGCGCTGCTCTCGCTCGCGCAGAGCGGCCTCGGTCCTCCGGTTCTCCGTGATGTCAGCGACCGAGACGATCACGAAAGGCTGGCTGCCCTCGGGCCCCGCCAAGGTCACCAAGCGCTTTCGCGTCCGGAGAAAGCGGGTGGTGCCGTCGGGGAGGGTGAGTTCCTCCTCGATCTCCCGATCCTCGCCCGTAGCGATGACCTCATCGTCGGCAGCGCAGTAGCCGTCCGCCTGCTCTTTGGAGACCAAGTTGCATTGTTGAAACCCTGTGGTGGGCGACCTGAGGAGCATCAGGTTGTGGGTGAGGACCCGCAGGATGATTTCGCGCGCCTGCGCGGCACCGCTGCGAGCGCTCAGAGCCGAGCCGAGGCGTCGTTT
>NZ_JACOMF010000182.1 GCF_014283215.1 Siccirubricoccus deserti | reverse complement strand
GCATACGCTCGCCACGACAGTGATCACAAAGTGGTGAATCACGCATTTGTGGAGAGCGAGAAGATGGTCTCGGCAGTCGGAACAACCTCGACGGATACCAGCGGCAACGCCTACCGCGTCGTCCTGTCGGATGACTTCAGCAACGGCTACCAGACCTCGAAGTGGGGCCCGGCCTTCGGCGGCGGCACCTACTGGAACGGCGCCTTCACCTGGAGCAGCGCCGATGTCGGCGTCCGCAACGGCGAGCTGCAGGTGACCGACACCCGCCACGCCGACGGCTCCTGGACCGCCGGCGGCTTCTCCAGCTTCAAGGCCGGCAACACCATCACCTACGGCACGGTCGAGTTCGACGCCCGGGTCGAGCAGGCCCAGGGCACCCAGGCCGCCATCCTGATGTGGCCCGCCTCCGACACCTGGCCGCGCGACGGCGAGATCGACATCCTGGAGACGCCGAAGACCGTCCCGATGCACTCCACTCACTGGGAGGGCAGCGACGGCTCGCACCGGTACGACTCGATCTTCAGCGACTATGACCCGGGCCAGACCCACCACTACAAGATGACCTGGCTGCCCTCCGTCCTGACCATCGAGGTCGATGGCAAGGTGGTGGCGACCTGGACCGACCCCGCGGCCATCCCGGACACCGCGATGGGCTTCGGCGCCATGGGCTATGTCGCCGCCAGCGGCGAGGAATGGCTGGGCGGCGGTCCCGACGGCTCCACCCCGAATGTCGTCACCACCCACATCGACAATGTGGTGATGTCGCAATGGGTCAGCGGCAGCGGCACCTACACCGGCGGCAGCGGCACCGTCACCAAGCCGCCGGTGGTCGCCGAGCCGGCCCCCAAGCCGGCCGACCCCGTCACCAAGACCATCGGCAGCGGCAGCGACACGCTGGTGCTGAAGATCAGCCAGGATGCCTGGCAGGGCAACGCCACCTACACCATCAGCGTCGATGGCAAGCAGGTCGACGGCACCCTGACCGCCGGCGCCTCGCACGCCGCCGGGCTCAATGACGTCATCACGGTGAAGGGCAACTGGGGCGCCGGTGCGCACAAGGTCACCGTCAACTTCACCAACGACGCCTATGGCGGGTCCTCGGCGGCCGACCGCAACCTGCATGTGGACGGCATCACCTTCAACGGCGTCGAGCTGGCCGGCAGCAGCGCCGACCTGTACAGCAACGGCCCGGCCGACTTCGCCTTCAGCAAGGCCGCCGTCGTCACCCCGCCGCCGGTCGCCGAGCCGCCGGTCACCACCACCCCCGGCACGGCGACGCCGCCCGCCAAGTTCGGCGGCAGGGATGCCGATGTCTGGATCGGCCAAGCCGATTTCGGCGGGTCCGACTACGTCACCTACGGCGGCACGTCGGATTGGGGCACCGGCCCCGGGGCGACGCTGAAGCCCGCCAGCTGGAACGCCAGCTGGTCCAGCAAGCTCGCCTTCGACAACTTCGTACAGACCAACCTCGACCTGTCCAAGGCCGGCAGCCTCGACTTCGACCTGATGCTGGTCAGCGCCAAGCGCGGTGCCGTGACGCTCGGCGCCGGCGACGACCAGGTGACCTGGGTGGCGCACAGCAACAGCGGCGGCGCCGCCCTCAACACCATGGTCATCAAGACCGGCGCCGGCAACGACACCGTCACCATCACCGACGCCGGCCGCTCCCCGCTGGCCGACTACGACCGCCACGACAACGGCAAGCTGTACAACGCCAACTACGACGGCCGGCACTCGATCGCCGACGTCACCTTCGGCAGCGGCCAGGACAGCGTCACCGTCGAGGGCAAGACGAAGCTGGTGCTGCACGCCGGCAGCGGTGAGGCGACCGCCGTCGGCGGCGCCGGCAACGACATCTTCCACGCCGGCACCGGCACCGCCGAGTTCACCGGCGGCGCCGGCAAGGACAGCTTCGTCTTCGTCCGCGGCAGCGGCCATGTGGTGATCGAGGACTTCACCTCGGGCACCGACCTGCTGCAGTTCAGCGGCGGGCTGACCAAGTCCGGCGTCACCACCAAGGCGGCGACCGAGGGCGGGGTCTCCGGCCTGCTGGTCACCTACGACACCGGCGGCGACAGCGTCTTCCTGGCGCATGTCACCAAGATCGCCGCGGCGGACATGCTCTTCGCCTGAACCCGGCAACCGAGACGGGCCGCACCGGCCCGTCTC
>NZ_JACOMF010000181.1 GCF_014283215.1 Siccirubricoccus deserti | reverse complement strand
CCCCTCCATGGCCTGTCGCTTCCACTCGCCCACCATGGTCTGGTGAATGCCGTGCTTGGCCGCCAGCTGCGCCGTCGTCAACTCACCCCGCAGCGCTTCCAAAGCAACCTTCGCCTTGAAATCCGCCGAATACCGCATCCGCTTGCCCGTCATCCGGGTCCGTCCTTCTCACAGGCGAACCGAGCTTACCCACCTGTCCGAAATCCGGGGACCACCTCACTGCGGCGGGAGGGCTGGGCAGTGAATGCCAAGCGGGTCTGGCGTCTGTACCGGCTGGAGGGTCTGCAACTGCGGAGCAAGACGCCGAAGCGGAAGGTCTCGGCCACAAGCTGCGGCAGGACCGGCCGGCGGCAGGCGCACCGAACGACACCTGGGCGATGGGCTTCCTGTCGGACCAGCTGTTCGACGGCACCGGATCCGCATCCTGACCATCGTGGATGCCCACAGCCGGATCTCGCCTGCGATCGACGTGCGGCTGAGCTACCGCGATGCGGATGTGGTCGAGACGCTTGAGCGGGTGACAACATGCTACGGCCTGCCCCGCCAGATTCGTCTCGACAACGGCCCCGAGATCATCTGCCGTGACCTGGACCTCTGGGTCTATGCCCCGGGTGTGGTGCTGGACTTCTCTCGGCCGGGCAAGCCAACCGACAACGCCTTCGCGGAGAGCTTCAACGGCAAGGTCCGGGCGGAGTGCCTGAACGCTAACTGGTTCCTCAGCCTGGAAGATGCCCGGCGAAAATGCGAAGCTTGGCGGTGGACTACAACGAGGTCCGGCCACACAGCTCGATCGGCCACAGAGCCCCGATCGAGCTGGCCAACGCCGCAGGACAGGGTCCTCCGTCCTGAGGCATCCAAGCCGGAATTTTGCTGCTCCGGCTGGTCCAACATTGGGGGCAAGTCCAAGGAGGCTGGATTTTCCCGCTCCGGCTGGTCCAAAACCCGAGGCAAATCTAAAGGGATTGCACCGGGTCACGCTGTCCGTTGAACAGCCGGAGGCGTGACTGCGTTGTCCGGCTATTCTGGATCGCCGTTTCGGCGGCCACAACTGAAAGGAAGAAGTTTGGCTAGAGGTCGGCCTCCCTCCTTCGAGGAGAGCCTAGCCAGTACCGGGGGCGAGATGGGCCGCCTCATCCCGTCGTGTGACTGGGCCAGCTCCCCGCTCGGTCCGCTCGACAGGTGGCCGCAGAGCCTCCGGACGGCACTCGGCATCATCCTGCGGTCCCCCGTGCCGATGGTACTGCTGTGGGGCGAGGACGGCATCATGCTCTACAATGACGCCTACTCGGTTTTGGCCGGCGGCTGCCATCCAGGGCTCCTGGGTTCGAAGGTCCGCGAGGGCTGGCCCGAATTATCCGACTTCAATGACAACGTCATGAAGGTCGGCCTTGCCGGCGGCATGCTCTCCTACAGGGACCAGCAGCTAACGATTCACCGGAACGGCGTGCCTGAGCAGGTCTGGATGGATCTGAGCTACTCGCCCGTCCCGGACGAGAGCGGGCGGCCAGTAGGCGTGATCGCTATCGTCGTCGAGACGACAGAGCGGGTCCTGGCTGACCGGCGGAAGGCAGCCAAGCGTGAACGCTTGGTTCAGATGTTCGAACAGGCCCCCGGCATTATCGCGATGACCGAGGGGCCTGAGCACGTCTTTGTTTTATCGAACGCGGCAACCCGGACCCTGACCGGCCGTGATGACATGGTTGGCAAGACAGTGCGCGAGGCGCACCCCGAGCTTAAAGGCCAGGGCATACTCGAAATGCTCGACCGGGCCTACACGACCGGGAAGCCGTGCCGCGGTGAGGCGGTGCCGGTGCAGCTGAACCGCCGCCCTGGCGAGCCCGCCGAGGAACGCTTCATCGACATCATCTGCCAGCCGGTCTTTGGGGAGGACGGGAGGGTCAGCGGCATCTTCATCGAAGGCTCCGACGTCACGGAGCGCGTGCTCGCGGACAAGCGTCTCCGCGGGAGCGAGGAGTTTAGCCGCCGCGTGCTGGCAAGCTCGGAAGGTTGCATCCAGCTGCTCGACCTCGAAGGCCGGCTGGAGTCGATCAGCGAGGGAGGGTGAGGTGGTCCCCGGATTTCGGACAGGTGGGTAAGCTCGGTTCGCCTGTGAGAAGGACGGACCCGGATGACGGGCAAGCGGATGCGGTATTCGGCGGATTTCAAGGCGAAGGTTGCTTTGGAAGCGCTGCGGGGTGAGTTGACGACGGCGCAGCTGGCGGCCAAGCACGGCATTCACCAGACCATGGTGGGCGAGTGGAAGCGACAGGCCATGGAGGGG
>NZ_JACOMF010000180.1 GCF_014283215.1 Siccirubricoccus deserti | reverse complement strand
TCGCCGACCATTGCTCATCGCTCAGCCAGAACAGTACCGACATGCGCAAGCCCCTGATGCCCAAGGGGCAGCGAATCACAACCGGCCGGGCCACTCAAAGCGGTAATCGAGTTCCGAGCCTAGTGGTTTCCGCCGGCGTCCAGGATCGCGCGCATGGTTCGGGCGGTCGGCATGGCTGCGGATGGAGCGGGAGGAACGATTTTGGCGCGGCCGGGGCATCTGGCCACCGCCGAAGAACCCAGTTGGCAGGACGGCGGAGGTACCGGACCGGCGCGCATAAAATCAATTCTGGTGCATGCTATTCCACCGCAGCGCAAGCGCAATGTGGGGGATTTTGTAAGGGCTCACATCCACTTATAGGATATCGACAATCGAATCAACGCACTAAGCGCGGAGTATGGCGTCCCCTAGGGGATTCGAACCCATCTATCCGCAATGCCTAGGTAACTCCTGAAATGAGCCTATAAGCTGGCTTTGCTGGCTGTCTACTGCTACAATCGGCTGCTACAATCTGGCAGCCGAGGGCCGACATGTCACTGCCGAAGTACGTCCTCCTGCGGGGCCAAACCTACTATGTTCGCCGCCCCATTCCGTCGGAGGTTCAACCGGCCTACCCCGGGCGGCAGAAGCAGATTTGGCGATCCCTTGGCACGACCGTCAGGCGGGAGGCGGAGGCCCGCTCCCATGCGGTTCTGGCGGAAATTGAGCGTGATTTTGAGGGGAAGCGGCGGATGCTCCGTGCCGATGACGTTGAGCGCACCTTCCTCGCCTCCGGCGCATTCGATGCGGCTCTGAATGACCATGCTGCCGTGGCCGGAAAGTTGATGACCGGGCAGGGCTACGCCTTCCGGCCGGCAACCCCTGAGGAACAGGAAGCCGTTGAACTGGCGCTGCGGACAGGGATGGTGCAGCCGCGCCCGATCACACGCTCCGAGGCGGTTGCCCGCATCGATTCCGATCTGGCTACACTGGACTACGAGGCGGCTACCGCCTCCTTGGTGACTGCGTTAGACGAGGATGGAGAGCCGATTTTCGGGAACATCCCCGACCGGTACGTGCCGGCGCTCATGGCGAAGGTGCAAGAGCTTGCCGAAGCGGAGCGGCGCAGCTTGGAAGCGACCAAGGCGATCATCGCCAGCTCTACCGAAACTGCGGCATCCGAAGCGGCGGGACCGGTGGCGGAGGATTCGCTGACGGCGCTGTCAGAACTATGGAAGCGGCACCGCAACCCGGCCAAGTCATCGCAGGCAGACATGCGCACCGCGATCAAGAGGTTCAAGGCGGTTAACGGCCCCTTGATGTACCGTCAGGTCACCGACGAACATGCCCGCCGCTTCAAAGCGGATTTGCTTGGCGACGCGGCGTTGAAGAACGCAACCCGGCAAAAGCTATGGGGGATGCTCCGGGCGCTGCTGAATGTGGCTGTCGACGACGCTCTGCTGGAGTCTAACCCCTTCATCCGGGTGAAGATGACACTCGCCGACGACTCCGAGCGGCGGTCCGTGCTGACCACGGACGACCTTGAGGCGCTTTTCGCCAAGCTGCGCGGCAGGGAAGAAGAATGGTGGATCACCCGGATCGGCCTCTATAGCGGGGCGCGGCTCGCCGAAATCTGCCAGCTCGCCAAGGATGACTTTGTGACGGTTGCCGGCGTGCCGGCCTTCCATATACGCGCCGATGCCGAGGCTGGCACTTCGGTGAAAACCCGCAGCTCCATTCGGCTGGTGCCGGTGCATCGGCAGCTCATCGCCGATGGCCTGCTGGAATGGGTGCAGGCCCGCAAGGCGGAGCGCCTGTTCAGCATGTCCGGCGCGGTTGCCAGCAAGCGGCTGGCCCGCGTTTTTGATGGTGCCGGGCTTGGGGATGACAAGGTGTTCCATTCCCTTCGACACACCTTCAAAGGTGCGGCACGCCGTCAAATGGGTGAGGAATGGCATGATCGCCTGACCGGTCATGCGTCGAAGTCGGTCGGGCAGGACTATGGTGATTACGACCTTCGGACCCTCAAGGAGAAGATCGACCAGATCGCCTTCGGGACCGAAGCGCCCGTGCCGGTACGTGAGGTCATGCAGGCGTCGTAGCCGTAAGAATACCACCGCGGCTGTTTGCCCTCTGTCGGCACATCGCCAATTTGGTCAACCTGACCGCGGTAGCCCCTAGAAGCTTTGACCATGCGCCGGGGCCGGTGGCCCGCGCATGAACACGACTCCGGACAGCGTCAAATGCTGGACGAGCTGCGCCGCCGCCAGTGCCGCAGTTGCCTCATAGCCAGTCCGCCGGGGCTTCCCGCGGTCGTCGA
>NZ_JACOMF010000018.1 GCF_014283215.1 Siccirubricoccus deserti | reverse complement strand
CGAGTAGTGGCTGCCATAGGCAGGCAGTGCCGTCCGCCCCACCGCAAGCGCCTCACCGGCCACCCGCAGCGCCGACTTCGAAAGCGTCCGCATCGACCACCTCCGGACCGCTCATCCCAAGATAGCCGCCCAAAGTACCCAGCCAAGCCAGGGTTTCAACAGAGCAACATGAACACCAATCCGCGGTAATCTCCGCCGGCGCAGCAAAGGATCGGTGGATGGCGTTGCTGGTACTCGCGGGTTTGCTGTGGATCGGCCTGCATGTCGGCGTCGCCGGCACCAGGCTGCGCGGCTCCCTTGTCGCCCGGATCGGCGAGCGCGGCTTCCGCGTCGGTTTCTCGCTGCTCTCGCTTGGCGTCATCGTGCTGCTGGTCGGCGCCTGGCGCAGCGCCGACACCATGCCGCTATGGTTCGCCCCGGGCTGGCTGCGCTGGCTGCTGGCCCTCGCCATGCTGCCGGCCTTCGTGCTCTTCGTTGCCTCGGTCGCCAGGGCCAATCCCACCGCGGTGGGCGGCGGGTGGCAGGCCGGGCGGGAGGTGCGCGGCATCCAGCGCATCACCCGCCACCCGATGCTGTGGTCCTTCGCGCTCTGGGCGGCGATCCACATGATCGGCAATGGCGACACCGCCAGCCTGGTGTTCTTCGGCACCTTCCTGGTCACCGCCCTGGTCGGCATGCCCTCGATCGACACGAAGCTGGCCCGCCGCGCGCCGGAGGTCTGGACGGGGCTGGCGGCCACCACCTCCATCCTGCCCTTCGGCGCCATCGCCGCCGGCCGCAACCGGCTGGACTGGCGGGAGATCGGCTGGGTGCCGCCGGTGGTGGGCCTGCTGGCCTGGGCGGCGCTGCTGCACCTGCATCCGCACCTCTTCGGCGTGCCGGTGCTTCTCCTTCCCTCTTGATTCACAACCGTTTCCGAACCATTCA
Source organism: Siccirubricoccus deserti (assembly GCF_014283215.1). Classification (GTDB taxonomy): domain Bacteria; phylum Pseudomonadota; class Alphaproteobacteria; order Acetobacterales; family Acetobacteraceae; genus Siccirubricoccus; species Siccirubricoccus deserti. The sequence goes on along the minus strand of NZ_JACOMF010000018.1, from coordinate 112,903 downwards.
GGCTCCCCGAAGTCGGGGTTCAGGGGCCATTCATGCAGGAAGTCGTTACCGCGGCCGATGTCGATGATTCGTTGCGCGCGCGGGCTGCCCGTTTCGTCATCTCCGGCCACTTCCAGGGATGGGTTATCGGGCTGATCCTGCTCAACGCCGCTACCCTTGGCCTCGAGACCTGGGGCAGCTTCATGGAACGCTGGGGCGGGCCGCTGGAGGCGCTGGATTCGGCGCTGCTCATCATCTTCACCGCCGAGCTGGCGCTGCGCATCTACGCCTTCCGCGGCCGCTTCTTCCGGGACCCTTGGGGTGTCTTCGATCTGGTGGTGATCGGCATCGCCTGGCTGCCCGCGAGCGGCACGCTATCGGTGCTGCGGGCGCTGCGCGTACTGCGGGTGATGCGGCTGATCAGCGTGGTGCCGTCGCTGCGCGTGGTGGTGGAGGCGATGCTGGCGGCGCTGCCCGGCATGGCCAGCATCGTCATGCTCATGCTGCTGCTGTTCTACGTCTGCGCGGTGATGGTGACCAAGCTGTTCGCCGCGGCCTTGCCGGAGCGCTTCGGGACGTTCGGCGACAGCCTGATGTCGCTGTTCCAGCTGATGACGATGGAAGGCTGGATCCAGGACATCGTCTTTCCGGTGATGGAGCACGAGCCATGGGCCTGGCTGTTCTTCATCCCCTTCATCCTGATCGCCACCTTCGTCGTGCTGAACCTCTTCATCGGCGTCATCGTCGACAGCATCTCGACCTTGAAGGAGCAGCGCGAGGCGGTGAACACCATCGAGGCACGGGCCGAGGCGCATGCCGATTCGGCGATGATCCTGCAGGAGCTGCGGGCGCTGCGGGCGGAGGTGGCGGCGCTGCGCCGGACCGTGCCGCCGGGCTGAGCAACCGGCCGCCACTTGGCGGCCTGCCGTACGCGGTACTTGAAATACCTGCCGGATAAATCAATCCTGGCAAGAGGATTGCCGGGAAGTATCACCATGACGGAAGCCCTGACCGCCGATGATGCGGGCGCTTCACCGCGTGCGCGCGCCGCGCGGCTGGTTTCGACACCAGGGTTCCAGCGCGCGGTCGCCGGGCTGATCCTGCTGAACGCCGGGGCCCTCGGGCTTGAGACCTGGCCCCCGGCGGTCGAGGCCCTGGGCGGCCTGCTGCGCTTCGTCGACCGCGCCGCGGTGCTGCTGTTCTCCGCCGAGATCCTGCTGCGCATCTACGCCTACCGTGGCCGTTTCTTCCGCGACCCTTGGGGCGTGTTCGACCTGCTCGTGGTCGCCATCGCCTGGCTGCCGGCCGGCACCAGCCTCTCCGTGCTGCGGGCGTTCCGGATCCTGAGGGTGCTGCGGCTGGCCAGCGTGGTGCCGAGCCTCAGGCTGGTGGTGGAGGCGATGCTCGCCTCCGTGCCCGGCATGGCCAGCATCATCCTGCTGATGAGCCTGCTGTTCTACGTTGCCGGGGTGATCGCAACCTCGCTCTACGGCGACATCGCGCCCGACCGGTTCGGCTCGCTCGGCGCCAGCCTGTTCACCCTGTTCCAGATGATGACCCTGGAATCCTGGGCCGAGGCGACGGTGCGGCCGATCCTCGAACAGCGGCCGCACGCCTGGATGTTCTTCGTCCCCTTCATCCTGATCGCCACCTTCGTGGTGCTGAACCTGTTCCTCGGCGTCATCGTCAGCAGCATTCAGACCCTCAGCGCCAGCAAGGCGAGCGAGGAGGCGGAGGCAGCACGGGCGGAGACCCAGGCCGACATCGCCACGGTACTGCGCGAACTCCGGATGCTCCGCGCCGAGGTCGCGGCGCAGCGCGCGCCATCGCCGCCAGGCTGAGCCGCTTGCCCCGGCCGCTGCGCCGGCGCAGGCTCACGAGCGGGAGGCGATGGCATGAGTCACGAAGATGCCCGGTTGCAGGCGCGCCCACAGCAGGTGAGCCACGCCGCCCGGCCGCTGCCGCCGGGCCTGCACCCGCTCGGTCAGGGCGAGGGCCGCGACGGGCTGCTGCGGGTGCCGCCTGCGGCGCTGGCGGCACCGCTGCCGCTGGTCGTCATGCTGCATGGCGCGGGCGGCGATGCGGCGAAGGCGCTGCGGCGGATCGCGCCCATCGCCGATGCGGCGCTGGTGATGCTGCCGGAAAGCCTCGGCGACACCTGGGACGTGCTGCTCGGCGGCTATGGGCCCGATGTGGCGCGGCTGGACGCGGCGCTGCAACGGGTGCTGGCGGCATGGCCGGTTGATCCGGCGCGGCTGGCCATCGCCGGCTTCTCCGATGGCGCCTCCTACGCGCTCTCGCTCGGGATGATGAATGGGGAGCTGTTCAGCCACACCCTGGCCTTCTCGCCGGGCTTCGCCGCGCCGCTGCATTTCAGCGGCCGGACGCGCTGCTTCCTCAGCCATGGCACGGCGGATGCGATCCTGCCGATCGAGCGTTGCAGCCGCCGGCTGATGCCAAAGCTTGAGGCCTCGGGCTTCGCCGGCAAGTACATGGAATTTCCCGGCGGGCATGAGGTGCCGGAGGCGGTGGCGCGGGCGGCGCTGGAATTCCTCGGCGCGGGTTGAGGCATCGCGGCCCCGGTGCGAGACTCGCGCCCCTGAGCGAAGGAAACGCACCATGGACAGCATCAGCGCGAACCTCGAAGGCAAGGTCGCGATCGTCACCGGCGCCGGCTCCCGCCCCGGCGAGGGCGTGGGCAACGGCCGCGCCGCCGCCATCCTGCTGGCGCGCGGCGGGGCGAAGCTGGTGCTGGCCGACAGCGTCGCCGAATGGGCCGAGGATACGCGCCGGATGATCGAGGCGGAGGGCGGCGAGGCCATCACCGTCGCCGCCGACGTCACGAAGCCTGCGGATTGTGCCCGCATCGTCGAGGCGGCGACCGGGCGCTGGGGCCGGCTGGACGCGCTGGTCAACAACGTCGGCATCAGCGGCCCGCCCGGCACCGCCGAGGATGTGGACCCCGAGGATTGGGCGCATGGGCTGCTGGTGAACGTTACTTCCATGATGCTGATGGCGAAATACGCGGTGCCGGCGATGCGCAAGGCCGGCGGCGGCGCCATCGTCAACATCGGTTCGGTGGCCGGGCTGAAGGGCGGACACCCATCGCTGCTCTACCCGACCAGCAAGGGCGCGGTGGTGAACATGACGCGGGCGATGGCGGTGCACCACGCCAAGGACGGAATCCGGGTGAATTGCGTCTGCCCGGGCATGGTCTACACGCCGATGGTCCAGGCCAACAACATGACACCGGAAAAGCGCGAGTTGCGGCGCAAGCGCAGCATCCTGCAGGTGGAAGGCAGCGGCTGGGACATCGGCGCGGCGGTGGCCTTCCTGTGCAGTGGCAATTCCCGCTGGATGACCGGGGCGATCGTGCCGGTGGATGCCGGCGCGACGGCGATTGCGGCGTTGCCGAACAGCTGAGGTCTGGGCCGATGCCTGGGGGCGCTGCCCCCAGGCCCCCGCTGGGGACGGGCGTCCCCCCGGGCCCTCCGGGTCAGTGTCTCGCTACGCTGCCGCGGTCGCCGTGCGCCGCCCGAGCAGCCGCCGCCCATCCAGCGCATGCGCTCCCGCGCCCAGCCCGGCCTGCACCAGCAGCAGCACCGTCCAGAAGGCCGGGAATTCCCAGCCGCCACCGGCCCTGCTGAACACCCAGCCATTCGGGATGTGCTGCAATGTCGCGCCGAGCATGATCGGCACCAGCGCCAGCGACACTGCGCGTACGCCGACGCCGGCGATCAGTGCCAGCCCGCCCAGCGTCTCGGCAATGGCGACCACGGCGCCGAGGATCGGCGGGTAGCCGAGGCTGCCGAAGAAGCCCATCGTCCCTGCCAGCCCGAAGGTGCCGAGCTTCAGCAGCGCGCCATGGGCCAGGAACAGGGTGCCCATGGATAGCCGCAGCAGCAGCGCGGCGTAGGGCGTTGTGGTCCGTTCGTCGATCATCGTCTTTCTCCAGCTCGGTGCGGCGCGGCGGCCGCGGTGGCTGGAAGATGCCGTCGTCCCGGGCCGCGCTTCCAACGCCGCTCTGGAACGGCCATCATCACCGGGATGAATGATCCGGAGACGGGATGGCCGATATCGGCAGCCTCGACCTGAACCTGCTGCGCGTCTTCGACGCGGTGGCGCGGGAACGCCATGTCACCCGCGCGGCGGAGCGGCTGCACCTGTCGCAGCCCGCCGTCTCCAACGCGCTGGCCCGGCTGCGCCATGCGCTGGGCGACGAACTCTTCCTCCGCCGCCCCGGCGGGGTCGAGCCGACGGCGCTGGCGCTGAGCCTGGCCCAACCGGTGGCCGAGGCGCTGGACCGCATTGCCGAGGCGATCTCCGCCCAGGCGCCCTTCGACCCCGCCATCACCGACCGCGTCTTCCCGGTGGCCTTCAGCGAGTATGCCGAGGCGGTGCTGGCGCCGCCGCTGCTCGCCCGCATGCAGCGCGAGGCGGCCGGCGCGCTGCTTGCCATCCGCCACGCCGACCGGACCAATTGGGAAGCGCTGCTGGAGCAGGACGGCGCGGTGCTCGCGGTTGGCGTGCTGCCGGAGCCGCCGGCGCTCTACACCCGGCTCAGACTGCTGCCGGAGGCCTTCTGCACGCTGATGCGGCCCGGCCATCCGCTGGCCGAGGGCACGCTGACAGTGGAGCGCTTCGCCAACGTGCCGCATCTGCTGCATTCGCCCAATGGCTCGCGCGACGGCGCGCTGGACGCGACGATGACGGCGGCCGGGCATCCGCGGCGGCTGGGTGCGGTGGTGGCGCATCTCTCGGCGGTGCCGGAGATCCTGCAGCGCACGGACATGATCATCACCCTCTCGGCGCGGCTGGCCTGCCAGATGTCGGAGGCGCATGGGCTGGTGCTGCGCGACCCGCCGGTCGCGGTGCAGCACACCAGGCTGTCGCTGATCTTCCATCGCCGCTTCGAGGCCGACCCGGGCCATGCCTGGCTGCGCCGGCTGATCCTGGCAGTGGCAAGGGAGGTCGCGCCGGCAGGCGCGCGGGGACATGATGGGCCGGCAGGCGCGCGGGAGCATGATGCGCCGGCAGGCGCGCGGGAGCATGATGCGCCGGCAGGCGCGCGGGAGCATGATGCGCCGGCAGGCGCGCGGGAGCAGGATGGGCCGGCGGATCCGTCGGAGCATCCTGCCGGCGCGCGGACGCAGGTCGCGCCAGCCGACGAGGTGCCATGACATGGGCGGCACGCAACGCCAAGACCGCGCCGGCGCGCAGGCCAACCACTTACCTGCATGAAGGGCCGGATCGCCAGTTCTTCATCTTGGTGGGCCTTGAGAGGTCAGTGCCTGTGCCGGATGCGGCGTATGGGAGCGTTGCTCGACGACCGCGTTCGAACTCCTGCGATGGTTGCGGTGCGGCACGCCGGCGCGGGCGCCACATGCCTCCTTCCGCGGCGCCAGCCCTGATCTGTCGTTGCCACGGTGGAGCGCCTGGCACGGCCTGATCCGGCCTCGCCGCGGCTTTGCCGCACGCATCTGCAACCGCATGCCCGCCGCACCGTTTGCTGTCCCACAGCCAGCGCAGGCATCGGCCTGGCGCAGGCGACCCGCGCCGGCCCTCGTGCCAGCGGGCTCCAATTGCCCCGGGGGTGATCCCACCTGTTCGGGGGCAGCAATCGAGGAGACATGCCATGGTCGAGACCCGCAGCGACGCCGAGGCCAAGCGCAAGGTCTGGGACATGATCAAGGACATCGAGGTGGCGATGATGGTCACCCAGGATGACCAAGGCCATTTCCGTGGCCGGCCGATGCGCGCGGTGAACCGGGAATTCGATGGCGTATTGTGGTTCTTCGCCAGCGCCGGCAGCCCGGTGTCCGGCGAGGCCGCCAGCGACGGCCGCGTGCTGCTCGCCTATGCAGACCCGCGCAGCCAGAATTACGTCGCCGTCTCCGGCAGCGCGGAGGTGGTGAAGGATGCGGCGCTACAGAAGCAGCTGTGGAGCGAGCCGCTGCGCGTGTGGTTCCCCGGCGGCCCCGAGGATCCGAAGGTCTCCCTGATCCGCGTCGAATGCGAGGGTGCCGAGTACTGGGACAGCCCGAGCAGCACGCTAGTGCACGCCTATGGTTACCTCAAGGCCGTCACCACCGGAAAGCCGCCGCACCCCGGTGCCAATGACAAGGTGGATTTCAGCAAGAAAGCCGGCTGAGGCGGGTCATCTGCCGGACCGGTTCACGGACCGGTCCGGCGCTCACCCGGTCATCGCCCGGGCCTCGGCGAAGCATCGCTGGCGGGCGGTGATGATGCGCTGTGCCACCGTCTCAACCGCCGCCGCATCTGCCGCCAGCGCCGCCCGCCGCGCCGCCAGCATCCGCGCCATCTCCTCCGGCGCCGGCCCGCCCAGCACCGTCCGGCCGCGGATGTTGGCTGCTGGGTCCAGCGCCTGCGCCACCGCCGCGGCATGGATGTTCAGGGGCTTGCCGAAGGCAGACACGGCCGCGCGGTCGAGGTCGGCGGCGGTGATGGCGTCGGCGTTCTTTCCTGCCTCCAGCGCGTCCCGCACCACCATGGCGACGATGGTATGGGCGTTGCGGAAGGACAGCCCGCTTTCGCGCACGATGACATCGGCCAATTCCGTCGCGGTACCGAAGCCCTCGGCCGCGGCCTGGGCCATGCGGGCGGGGCGGAGGGTGAGGTGGGAGAACACCTCCTCGGCCAGTGCCAGGATGCGGCGGGTGCGGGCGGCGGCATCCAGCACCGGCTCGTTCACCGCGGTCACCGCATCGTTCACGTCGCCGAAGGCGGTGTTCTTGGTGGCCGAGAGCGCCCCCATCAGCGCGCCCTGGACGATGCCGGCGGCGGCCTTCAGATGCTCCAGCGCCACCGGATTCTTCTTCTGCGGCATGATGGAGGAGACCGCGCTGTGGCGGTCCGCCAGTTCGACGAAGCCGTATTCCCAGGTGCTCCACGCCTGCAGGTCGGTCGCCAGGCGGGAGAGGAAGGTCATCAGCAGCGCCATCGCCGCCGCCGCCTCCAGCGCGTCGTCGCGCGAGGCGACGGCGTCATAGGCCGATTCCAGCGGCGCGGCGAAGCCGAGCAGCGCGGCGGTCAGGGCGCGGTCAAGTGGGAAGGCGGTGGTGGTCAGTGCCCCGGCGCCGAGCGGCGCCTGATCCGCATGGACGAAGGCGCCGGCCAGCCGCCGCTGGTCACGCGCCAGCACATCGGCGGCCGAGAGCAGCCAATAGCCGAAGGTGATCGGCTGGGCGTGCTGCGCATGGGTGTAGCCCGGCATCACCACCTCGGCATGCTCGGCGGCCAGCCGCAGCAGGGTGGCGCGCAGCGCCAGCGTGCCGCGCTGCACCTCCAGCAGGGCGGAGCGCAGCGCCATCCGCCATGTGGTGGCGTTGAGGTCGTTGCGGCTGCGCCCGGTGTGCAGCCGGCCGCCGATATCGGGGCCGAGCGCGGCGATGATCCGGCGCTCGACGTAGGAGTAGAGATCCTCCTGCCGGTGGTCGACCGGCACGCTTTCCGGCCCGGCCTCGGCCATCGCCAGCACCTCCCGCAGACAGGCGGCGATGGCGTCGCGGCCGACGATGCCCTGGCGTTCCAGCATCAGCCCATGCGCCAGATGCACCCACATCTCATGGTCGAAGACCAGCGCCTGGGCGCGGGCGACGGCACCGCGGTAGTAGCTGTCCACCAGCAGGGCGGAGGGCGGCTCCTTCACCCGCTCCCGCAGGTTCCCGGCCTCGGCCATGGCATCCTCCCTTGTCGTTCGGCGAATTCGGGGGAAGGCTAGGGGGCAAAGGGAGGAAGCGCCATGCGGATCGAGCGCGTCGAGGCCATCGCCATCGAGATTCCACTGCCACGGCGCTTCGCCGGCAGCGTCTATGCCATGACCACCCGCTGCGCCGTCATCACCCGCATCCACGCCGCGGGCGGGCTGGTGAGCGAGGTCTACAACGGCGACAACCGCGAGCATGGCCCGGAGATCGTCCGCCTCATCACCGAGGAGATCGCGCCGCTGATCATCGGCGAGGATGCCACCGCCTATGAGCGGATCTGGGCGCGGGCCCATGCCGTCACCATCCCCAACCGCGACCGCAAGCTGGCGATGGAGGCGATCGCCTGCGTCGATACCGCGGTGTGGGACCTGCTGGGCAAGCGCGCCGGGCTTTCGGTGCGGCAGCTGCTCGGCGGCTACCGCAGCGCGCTGCCAATCATCTCCATCGGCGGCTATTACGCCGAGGGCAAGACGCTGCTCGACCTGGCCAAGGAGATGGAGCAGCTCCGGCTGTGGGAGATGGGCGGCTGCAAGGTGAAGGTCGGCGGCCTGGCGCCGGAGCGGGATGCCGAGCGGGTGCGGGCGGCAGTGGATGGCGCCGGCCCGGGCTTCATGATCGCGGTAGATGCCAACCGTGGCTGGAGCACGGCGGATGCCATCCGCTTCGCCCGCCTCATCGAGGAACTGCCCATCGCCTGGTTCGAGGAGCCCTGCCACTGGTACGACGAGGCCCGTGGCATGGCGGAGGTGCGCCGCGCCACCCGGATCCCGGTCAATGCCGGGCAGAGCGAGTACAGCGCCCATGGCGTGCGCCGCCTGCTGGATGCGGGGGCGGTGGATATCGTGAATTTCGATGCCTCCGAGGCCGGCGGCATCACCGAATGGCGGCGGGCCGCGGCGGCCTGCGGGCTGGTCGATGTGCGCATGGCGCATCACGAGGAGCCGCAGATCGCTGCCCATATGCTGGCGGCGATCCCGCATGGTATCTGCGTGGAATGCTTCGCCGACCCGGCGCGCGACCCGCTCTGGCCGCATCTGCTGCCCGATGCACCGCGTCCCAAGGACGGCATGCTGGCGGTGCCCGACCGCCCCGGATTCGGCATCACCCTGGATGCGGCGGCGGTGGCGAAATTCACCATCGCCTCGGCAACCGCCTGACTCCCGGCTGCCAAAGGCCCTTCGGCCTTTGGTGGGGAGAACCCGAGAGGGGCGAAGCCCCTCTCGGAATACCCGCTACTCGTAGACCAGCGACAAGGTCTCGGCGACCAGCGCCGGCCGCTCATTCCCCTCCACCTCGATGCTCGCCTCCATCGTCAGCCGCGAGCAGCCCTTGCCGAGGTCTTCGATGCCCTTCAGCGTCAGATGCCCGCGTACCCGGGACCCCGCCGGCACCGGCGCGGTGAAGCGCACCTTGTTGGAGCCGTAGTTCACGCCCCGCTTGCGCTTGGTGACGCGGAAGATGCCCTGGTTGAGCTTCGGCAGCAGCGACAGGGTGAGGTAGCCATGGGCGATGGTCTTGCCGCCCGGCATCTCCTTCTTCGCCCGCTCCACATCGATGTGGATCCATTGGTGGTCGCCGGTCGCCTCGGCGAACTGGTCGATCATCTTCTGGTCGACCACCAGCCAGTCGCTGGTGCCAAGCTTCTTGCCGATATGCGCCTTCAGCGCCTCGACTGTCTCCACCTCGAGCATCCGCGTTTCCCCCATTGGACAATCCGAGCCGAATTCCTGGCACGGGCGGCGCGGCTTGGCCAGGACCCCATGCCCGGTTGCCGCTTGGGCTTGTGTTCGCGCTGCGGTCAGCGTCACGATTCGCAACCGGGAGGTGGAACCGCGTGCGGGCCGCGTGGCGTGGACAGGTGCTCATGCTTGCGATGATGACGCTGATCCCGCTCATCCGGGCGCAGAACGTCTGGGCGGCGCGGCATGGTCTGCGCTATGAGCCCCGGATGAACGAGCGCATGGTGGCAATGGGGCCGAGCCTGGAGTGACCCCTGAATTCCAGCCCGCCCCGGCGAGCTTGCCCGCCGGGCACCGGGTCTATGCCATCGGCGATATCCATGGCTGCGACGCGCGGCTGGCCGCGCTGCATGGCCTGATCGCGGCCGACCTCGAAGCCCGGCCGGTGGCGCAGCCGTTGCTGTTGCACATCGGCGACTATGTGGACCGCGGGCCGGACAGCGCCGGCGTGCTCGCCCGCCTTGCCGCCGGGCCGCCACTGCCCGGGGTGGCGACGGTGAACCTGATGGGCAACCACGAACGCACCATGCTGGACGCGCTGGCCGGCGAACGGGCTGCCATCACCGACTGGCGCTTCCATGGTGGGCGGGAGGCGCTGGCGAGCTGGGGCCTCGACGCCGATGCCGATCCGGCCGGCTGGGCCGCCGGCATCCCGGCGGCGCAGATCGGGTTCGTCCGCGACCTGGCCCTGCGGCATGCGCTCGGCGGCTACCTCTTCGTCCATGCCGGGGTACGGCCGGGCGTGCCGCTGGACCGCCAGGACCCCGAAGACCTGCTGCGCATCCGCCACGCCTTCCTGAACTCGGAGGCGGAGTTCGGCGCGGTGGTGGTGCATGGCCATTCGCCCTCGCGCGGGCCGGTGGTGAAGGCCAACCGGATCGGCATCGACACCGGCGCGGTGTTCGGGCGGGAGCTGACCTGCCTGGTGCTGGAAGCCGACCGGATGGCGTTCCTGCAGGTTTGAGGCGCTTCCGCTACCGCTTCCCTTCGCGCTTGTACGGGGCGTAGCCTCCCCCGCACCGGCCGCGAAGCCGGGCCGCGAGGGAAGGAACCGCCATGTTCGATCGCCGCGCCGCGTTGCGGCTTGCCGGGGGTACCGCGCCACTGGCCGCCGCCCGCCGCTGCGCGACCCGCTGGTGCGGCCCTCCTGATTCTCCGGCGGTGGTGGCATGGTCAGCACCGCGGCGGATTATGCCCGCTTCTGCCAGACGCTGCTCGACAGGAGCCAGACCGAGGAGCTGCGCGTCGCCTCCCGCAGCACCATCGCGCTGATGCGGGCGAACCATCTGCCGCCGGGGATCGGCTATGGCCCGGGCACGCCGGCCCGGTTCGGCGCGCTGGCGCCGACGCCGGAGATGGGTCAGGGCTTCGGCCTCGGCTTCTGGGTCCGCACCGAGGCGGGGCGCAACCCGCTGCCGGGCAGCGTCGGCGACCAGTACTGGGGCGGCGCCTATGGCACCTTTTTCTGGGTCGATCCGGTGGAGGAGCTGTTCGCCGTGCCGATGATGCAGGCGCCGGCGGGACGGCTGCAGGCGCGCTACGTGCTGCGGCATCTGGTGTACCAGGCCTTGGTCTGATCTGGCGCGGTTGCCGTTCGACCTGGCCCGAGGAAACCGCTTCTGCTTCAGGTTTGCGGGCAAATTGCTCCGTTCAGGAAGCGGGCTGAACGGAATGCGCTCTACCGCGCCCCGCGCGGCCGGGTCTGGCTCCAGCCGATCCATAGCCCGGCGGCGACGATGATCGCCGCCCCCACCCAGGTGGGGAGGTCGGGCCAGTCGCCGAACATCAGCCAGCCGATCGTCACCGAGCCGATCAGCTGGCAGTACTGGAAGGGCGAGACGATGTTGGCCGGGGCGTAGTTCAGTGCCCGTGCCACGCAGTAGTGGCCGATCGCCCCCAGCACCCCCATGCCGGCGAACATCGCGATGTGCGCCAGGCTGTGGGGGGTCTTCCAGACGAAGGGGATGACCAGCAGCATCCCGAAGGCGCCGATCGCCGAGGACCAGATGGCCGAGGTCTCCGGGCTGTCCACCGCCGCCACGTGCCGGGTCATGATCTGGTAGACCGCGTAGCTGGTGGCGCTGAGCAGCACGAAGAGCGAGGCCCAGTGGAACACCTCGGTCCCCGGGCGGATCACCACCAGGACCCCGATGAAGCCGACCAGCAGCGCCGCCACCCGGGCCGGGGTGGTGCGCTCCCCCAGCATCGGCCAGGCCAGCAGGGCGACGATCAGCGGCGCGGTCATGCTGATCGAGGCGGCCTTGGCCAGCGGGATGAAGATAATGGCGAAGAAATGCGACAGGTTGGAGGTGAACAGCGTCACCGACCGCAGCAGCTGGATCACCGGCCGCCTGGTCCGCAGCAGGCCAAGCCCGTGCCGCGGCAGGAAGGCCGCCAGCATGAACAGGATATGGCCGAAGCCGCGCGCCCAGGACACCTGCAGGGAGGAATATTCCGCGCCCAGCAGCTTGGCGAAGCCGCCCATGAGCGGGAAGAACAGCGCCGTCGAGCACATGAACAGGATGCCGAGGACGACATGCCTTTGTGCGGTCAGCGGCTGGGCGGTCAGCGGCTGGGCCGCCCGGGACCTGGTTTCCACGCGGCCTTGAAACCTCCTTGCTGCGCTGCATCACGATGAGCCAGGCGAGGACGGCTGGCAATCGGCCGCGTTGCCACCATATGTGGCATGTGCCGGAAGGGGTGCCGCTTTTGCCCCGGATCGCCTAGAAGGGCGGCAGCCGGCATGTCCCATGTCCGTCCCTGCATGCGTGCCTGAACGTTTCGGGCATGCGGAGTTTGTGATTTTGAATCTTGCCCCCGGCGCAATGGCGGACCTCGCCGAAGGTCCGATGCGCGCCATTTCGCCTGCCGAGGCCGCGATCCTCGCCGCCGGTTTCGCCATCGAGAGCCGCGAGATGCCCGCGCTGATCCGCCGGGTGGAGCGCCGCATGCCGGCCGATGCCGAGGCGGTCCATGCCGCCTTGGTGGAGGTCCGCCGCCGTGCCTGGATCGCCCGGCTGAATGATCTGGCGAATCGCGCCGGTCGCCCCTGGGTGCGCCGCGCCGACAACGAACGCGCCGCCGGTGCCATCGCCGAGCTGGAGCCCGCCGATGCCACCCTGCTGGCGGCGCTGGATGCTGCGCTGGCCCAGCGCTTCCGCGCCCTGGGCCCGACGCCTGAGGCGGCGCTGGAGGCGGTGACCGCGGATCTGGCCGAGGCCGGCACTGGCAGCCTCTCGCCCGACCGCCACGCCGCCCTGGCCGCCGAGATCGCCGCCGCCTTCGGCCTCTCCGCCGACGCCGCGGTCGATTTCCTCGATCGCACCGGCGCCCTCGAGACCCGCCGCCGGCGCGAGCAGCGCGATGCCGAGACCGCGGCGCGGGAGAAGCGCCGGGCGGAGGTCCAGCGGCTGCGCGCCTGGGAGCGCAGCCTGGTCGAGTTCCGCGCCGTGCCGGGCCTGCTCGGCTGCTCCGAGAAGGAGGCGCTGCGCTGGATTGCCGAGGGGCTGCTGCCCGTCGCCCGCCGCATCCCGGCCAAGGGCGGACGGGAGAAATGGGAGTTCGACCCGGCCGAGCTGGCCCTGCTGCGCCCCGCCGTCGACGGCTGGCGGAAACAGGCGAAGCCGGCCGCCCCGGCGGTTGTCGGCAAGGGCAGCCGGGCCGGCAATGCCGCCATCGCCCGGGTCGCCGCGCTGGACCGCTACGCCGGGCATTTCGCCACCGCCCGGGCGCTCGATCGCCGGCTGACCCTGATCACCGGCCCGACCAATTCCGGCAAGAGCCACACCGCGTTGGACCGGCTTGCCGCCGCCGAATGCGGCATGGCGCTGGCCCCGCTGCGGCTGCTGGCACATGAGTTTCGCGAGGCGCTGACCACCCGCGGCGTGCCCACCTCCCTCTCCACCGGCGAGGAGCGGATGCCCACCCCGGGCGCTCGCCACCTCGCCGCCACCGTCGAGATGTGCCCCTTCCACCTGCCGGTGGACGTGGCGCTGATCGACGAGGCGCAGATGCTGGGGGACCGCGACCGCGGTGCCGCCTGGACTGCCGCCATCATGGGCGCCCCGGCCCGCAACGTCTTCATCCTCGGCGCGCCGGAAAGCGCCACCTTGGTCCGCCGCATCGCCACCCTCTGCGGCGACCCGCTGGAGGAGGTGAGCCTCGAGCGGAAAAGCCCGCTGGTCGCCGCGAAAGCCGCGGTGCCGCTGGCCGACCTCCGCGCCGGCGATGCGCTGGTCGCCTTCTCCCGCCGTGAGGTACTGGACCTCCGGGCTGAGCTGGTGCGGCGCGGCAAGCGGGTGGCCGTGGTCTATGGCGCGCTCAGCCCCGAGGTGCGGCGGGCCGAGGCGCAGCGCTTCCGCGATGGGGACGCCGAGATCCTGGTGGCCACCGATGCCATCGGCATGGGGCTGAACCTGCCGATCCGCCGGGTGGTCTTCTCCACCCTGCGCAAATTCGACGGCGAGGGCCGCCGCGAGCTGAATACCCAGGAGGTGAAGCAGATCGGCGGCCGTGCCGGCCGCTACGGCCGGTTTGAGGAGGGCGTGGTCAGCGTGCTGGCCGGCGGCGGCAGCCCGGAGTTCATCCGTGCCATGCTGAACGCCCCGCCCACGGCGCCCGAGGATCCCCGGCCGCTGGTGCAGCCGGACGCCGATATCGTTGCCGCGGTGGCACAGGAGATTGGCTCGGACAGCCTGTTCGGCGTGCTGGCACGGATCAAGCGCGCGGTGCTGCGGACCGATGACCCGAATTACCGCCTTGCCGATCTGAGCCAGGCGATGGCCGTGGCCTCCGCCATCGATGGCGTCGCCGGCCTCTCGCTGCTGGAACGTTGGACCTACGCCCTTTGCCCGGTGGATGAGCGGGACAATGGCGTCGCCCGCCTTGCCCGCTGGGCGATCGAGCATGGCGCCGCGCGGCCGATCGCGCCGCCTTCCGCCGGCCGGCTGCCGCCGCCGGAACGCGCGGGGCGGGAGGAGCTGGAGCGGGCGGAGAAGACTCACAAGCGTCTGGTCGCCTGGCGCTGGCTTTCGCTGCGCTTCCCCAGCGCCTATCCGGACCGCGCCGAGGCCATGGCCGAGACCGCCCGGCTGGACCGCTGGATCGAGGATGTGTTGCGCCAGCACCGCAAGTCTCGCCTTGTTGCTTGAGCATGACCCCGGCGCCCCGAAGGCGTCCCCGGAGCCTGCCGCTTGAGCCTGTAACCCCCGAAGGCATGATGCACGCGGCCAGCGTGCCAGGCCGGGGTCGGATTGCTTCATCGCGAAGCGACCGGCCCAGGTGAGCCGCGGCCGGCGAAGGGCGTTCCTTCGACGCGCCATTGTCCTTTCCCGCCTCGATTCCAGTTGAGTGTCCTGATGCCCTTTCCCGCGCTTCCCGCGCCCCTTCTCGCCGCCCTCGCCGAGCGCGGCTATGCCGAGCCCACCCCCGTCCAGGCGGCGGTGCTGCAGCCCGAGACCCTCGGCCGCGACCTGCTGGTCTCCGCCCAGACCGGCTCCGGCAAGACCGTCGCCTATGGGCTGGCGATGGCCGCGGACCTGCTCGGCGACGCCACACGGCTGCCCCAGGCTGGCGCCCCGCTGGCCCTGGTGGTGGCGCCGACCCGCGAGCTGGCGCTGCAGGTGCAGACCGAGCTGGCTTGGCTCTATGGCCCGGCCGGCGGCCGCATCGTCACCTGCGTCGGCGGCACCGACCCGATCGCCGAGCGCCGCGCCCTGGAACGCGGCGCCCATATCGTCGCCGGCACACCGGGGCGGCTGCGTGACCATCTGGAGCGCGGCAATCTCCGCCCCGGCGCGCTCCGCGCCGTCGTGCTGGACGAGGCGGACGAGATGCTCGACCTCGGCTTCCGCGAGGAGCTGGAGGCGATTCTCGAAACCACACCGGCGGAACGCCGCACCTTGCTGTTCTCCGCCACCGTGCCGAAGCCGATTGTCCAGATCGCCAAGACCTACCAGCGCGACGCGCTGCGCATCGCCGCCAGCGACCAGGGCGCGCAGCACGGCGACATCGACCAGCGGGCGCTGCTGATTGCCCCGCATGAGACCGAGCGCGCCGTGGTCAACGCGCTCCGCTTCTTCGAGGCGCGCGCGGCGCTGGTGTTCTGCCGCACCCGCGCTGCGGTGGCGCGGCTGCACGGCAATCTGGTGGAGCGTGGCTTCTCCGCCGTGGCGCTGTCGGGCGAGCTGTCGCAGGCCGAGCGCAACCGCGCCCTGCAGGGCCTGCGCGACGGCCGCGCCCGGGTCTGCGTCGCCACCGATGTGGCGGCGCGCGGCATCGACCTGCCCGACCTCGGCCTCGTCATCCACGCCGAACTGCCGACCGACCCGGAAACCCTGCTGCACCGCTCCGGCCGCACCGGCCGCGCCGGGCGCAAGGGCACCAGCGTGCTGCTGGTGCCGCACAACCGCCGCCGCGCCGCCGAACGGCTGCTGATGGACGCGCGGGTGAAGGCGAGCTGGGGCCCGGCGCCGACCGCCGAGGCGATCCGGGCGCAGGACAACACCCGCATCCTGGCCCAGGCCGCCGAGGTCGTCGCCGAGGAGGCCGCCGAGGATGACCTCGCCATGGCGCGCACCCTGCTGGAGACGCAGCCGGCCGAGGCATTGGCCGCGGCGCTGATCCGCCAGCTCCGCGCCCCGCTGCCGGCTCCGGAGGAACTGGCCGCCATGGCCGAGCGCGCCCCCCCGGCCGCCCGCGGTGGCCGCAGCAACGCCGATCGCGGCGTTGGCGAGCGCAGCCAGGACGGGAGCCAGCCCGGCGTCTGGTTCCGCATGAACCTCGGCCGCAACGGCAATGCCGATCCGCGCTGGGTGCTGCCCTTCCTGTGCCGTCGCGGCCATGTGACGCGGCAGGAAATCGGCCGCATCAAGGTGCTGGAGCGGGAGACGCAATTCGAGGTCGCGCCCTGGGCGGCGCAGCGCTTCGCCTCCGCGGCGCGGCGCCCGGCCGAGGACGAGGATGCGCATATCCGCATCGTCCCGGCCGATTCGCCGCCGGCGCGCGCACGCTGAAACGCCGCGCGGATTTCTGTTGCTCCGCACTCCGGCCTTTTCGTTCGGGTGAGCAAATTACGCTGATCAGGCGATTCCACCCGAACGGAGTTTGCCCTGACGGGCGCCCGGTGGTCTGATCCGCAAAACCAGCGGGAGACGGCGGATGCGCCTGTTCTATTCAAGCGGTTCGCCCTACGCGCGCATGGTGCGGGTGGCGCTGCGCGAGACCAATTTGCTGCCACGCGTAACCGAGGTGGAGGCGACGCTGCGCGATCCTGCCTCCGCCATCCTGCCGGTGAATCCGGTAGGACGGGTGCCGACCTTGCTGCTGCCGGATGGCACGGCGCTGACCGAGACGGTGCTGATCCTCGATTTCCTCGACACGCTGGGCGCGGCGCATCGGCTGCTGCCGGCGGAGGGTGCGGCGCGCTGGCGCGCGATGGCCGCGCTCGGCCGTGCCATCGGCATGATGGATGGCGTGGCGGTGTGGAACCGCGAGCTGCGGCGGCCGGAGCATGAACGCTCCCCCGGCGTGATCGCGCAGGAGATCACGCGCACCAACCGCGTCGCCGATGTGCTGGAAGCCGAGGCAGGGCGCCTTGGCGATACGCCCGATGCGCCAGGCATCGCCCTCCTCTGCCTGCTGGGCTACGCCGAGCGGCGCCATCGCACCTGGCCTTGGCGGGACGGCAGGCCGGGGCTGGCCGCCTGGTATGATGCCATGGCGGCACGGCCATCCTTCGCGGCGACGCTGCCGCCGCTGAGCGGGCTCTGAGGCGATGCCGGACCGTATCATCCGCTTCGCCGACCTGCCGGTCTCGCGCTGGCGCAACGGCCTCGGCCGCAAGGCGGACATCATCGGCGGCGAGGGCTGGGGACTGTCCTTCGCCTGGATGGACTGCGACGCGCCCTTCTCCGACTACAGCGGCCAGGACCGCACGCTGACCCTGCTGGAAGGCAGGGGCTTCACCCTGGAATTCGCCGGGCATCCGCCGCTGGTGGTGGACCGGCCGCATAGGCCGACCCGCTTCGACGGCGACTGGCCGGCCCGTTGCGTGCTGGCGGGCACGCCCTGCCTGGTGGTCAACATCATCGCCGAACGAGCACGCTGGCGGCAGTCGGTGGACATCCTGCCGGTGGTTGGCGAGGTGGCGCTGACCCCGCTCGGCGGCCCCTGCCACGCCGTGGTGCTGGACGGCGAAGTCACCCTGCCGGACGGCGTCGTGGCGACGCGGCACGACACGGTGCCAGTGCCCGGCCGGCTGGTGCTGCACGGCCAGGGCGCCCGGCTGGCGCTGGCGCAGTTGCAGCCGGTGGGCTGAAGGATTTCGAAGGACATTCCCATGACCCAGCCACCGCGCTTCGCCGAGCTCGACTTCCCCACCCCGACGCGCGAAGGGCTGGCAGCGGAGGCCGCGGCGGTGCATGCGCGGCTCGACATTGGCGACCTTGCCGGGGCGCTAGCGGAATGGGACAGGCAGCGGCGGGACTACGACAGCTGGGCGGCGCTGGTGCACCTGCGCTTCTCGCAGGACACCATGAATGCGGCGGCCAGGGCGGCGCGGGAATACGCCGATGCGCTGGCCCCCGTCGCCACCGACCATGAAGTGGTGCTGAAGCGGCGGCTGGTGGCGCTGCCGGACCGCGCCGCTGTCGTGGCGGTGGCGGGAGCGCATGCGCTGCGACTGTGGGAAACCGACATCACCACCTTCGACCCGGCGATCTCCGCCGAGCTCGAGGAGGAAGCCCGCCTCGGCGCCCGCTATACTGAGCTGTTGGCGTCAGCGACGCTAGAGATCGGCGGGCAGGTGGTGAACCTCTCCGGCCTCGCGCCCTTCGCCGAGGATCCCGATCGCGCCATGCGGCACCGCGCGGAAGCGCTGCGCTGGGGCTTCTTCGCCGAGCATGGTGCGGCGCTGGACGGGATCTATGATCAACTCGTCGCGCTGCGCCACGGCATGGCGGTAAAGCTCGGCTACGAGAACTACATCCCGCTCGGCTACCGCCGCATGCGCCGCGTCGATTACGATGCCGCCGATGTCGCGCGCTACCGTGACCAGGTGGCGGAACATGTGGTGCCGCTGGTCGGCAGGCTGCTGGAGGCCCGCCGTCAGCGCCAGGGCTGGGACCGGCTGCGCTACTGGGATGAGGCGCTGATCGACCCCGCCGGCAACCCGAAGCCGGTCGGCGAGCACGACACGCTGGTGGCCCAGGCGCAAACCATGTTCGACCGCATGGACCCGCGGCTCGGCGGCTTCTACCGGCTGATGGAGCAGGGCGGCTTTCTCGACATGCGGAACCGCCCGGGCAAGGCCGGTGGCGGCTTCTGCACATCCTTTCCGAGCGTCGGCGTGCCCTTCATCTTCGCCAATTTCAACGGCACGCATTACGACATCGGCGTCTTCACCCATGAGATGGGCCACGCCTTCCAGAATTGGGAAAGCCGCCACCAGCCTGGCATCGACTATCTCTGGCCGACCATGGAGGCGGCCGAGATCCATTCCATGAGCCTGGAGTTCCTGACTCATCCGCATATGGGGCTGCTGGTCGGCGAGGATGCGGCGGAACGCTTCCGCCGGATGCATCTGGAAAGCTCGCTGGCCTTCCTGCCCTACGGCGTCTGCGTGGATCACTTCCAGCACGAGGTCTACGCCAACCCGGGCGTGACGCCAGCCGAACGGCACGCAATCTGGCAGCGGCTGGAACGCCACTACATGCCGTGGACGGATTACGGCGACTTGGGCTACCCGGCCAAGGGCGGCCGGTGGCAGGCGAAGCCACATATCTACCGCTCACCCCTCTATTACATCGACTACACGCTGGCGCTGTGCTGCGCGATGCAGTTCTGGGTGAAGTCGCGCCGGGACGCGCCGCGGGCGCTGGCGGATTACATCGCGCTCTGCGGCCGTGGCGGGGCGGCGCCGTTCCAGGCGCTGGTCGCCTCCGCCGGGCTGGTCTCCCCTTTCGCGCCCGGCGCGCTGGAAGCGGTGGTGCGGGAAGCGGAGGCAGTGCTGGCGGCATGAGCTTCCGCCCGCAGCGCTTCGGCCTGCTCCTGTCGCTGCACGCATTGCGTGAACTCCACTGCCGAGCATTCCGCCTTCGTGCAAATGAGGCAGAGATCCGTCAGGGCGGCACGGTGCCGATGAGTTTGCGGCGGACGAAGCATTGAAGCCAGGGGGCCATGGCTGCATCCCTCAGGGGCGCGGCAGCTTGGCCGGTGACGGTGGGCGGCGGCGTTGCGCTGGGTCAAGCCTGTCCTTCAGCTTTGCGTGAACCGGAGCGGCGCTGCGGCGATGGCACCGGCATGACACATCTCCTCCGCGGGCTCTGCCTCGCGCTGCTGCTGACCACCGCGCCGGCCCTTGCCGCCGAGATCACTGGTCGCGTCATCGGCATCAGCGATGGCGACACGCTGACATTGCTGAGCGACAGGCGCCGGCAGATCCGCATCCGGCTGGCCGGGATCGATGCACCGGAAGCGCACCAGCCCTATGGCAGCCGCGCCCGCCAAATGCTGGCGGCGCTGGTCTTCCGGCGCCAGGTGACAGTGATGGTGGAGGACACCGACCGCTACGGCCGCACCGTGGGCCGGGTGATTGCCGGCGGCACTGATGTGAATGCCGCCATGGTGCGCCGGGGCGCCGCCTGGGTGTACCGCGCCTACAGCCATGATCCGGCGCTGCTGCGGCTGGAAGCCCAGGCACGCGCCGCCCGGCGCGGGTTGTGGGCGCTGCCGGAGGCGCAGCGCCAGCCGCCCTGGGAATGGCGCCGCCCCCGTCGTACCAACGGCCGTTGATCCCGACGGATCAGCCGCCACTCAGTCGCTGGGCGGTTTGCTCCGCAGACTCTGGCTACGCGCCATTCGTCCCCCTTCGGGCGCCCGGCCTGAGTGGAAGATTCATGCCCGCTGGCATCGCTGACCAGCGGTCCGGCCGCGCTACCTGACGGTGTTCCCCGGCCAGAGCACCACGCGCAGCGTCTGCGCCAGGATCAACAGATCGAACAGGATGCCGTGGTTCTTCACATAGTGCAGGTCGTAGCTCAGCTTCGACCGGGCATCGTCGAGCGAGGCGCCATAGGGGTAGTTGACCTGCGCCCAGCCGGTCAGCCCGGCCTTCACCAGGTGGCGGGCATCGTACAGCGGCAGCTTCGCTGCCAGTTCCCGAATGAACTCCGGCCGCTCCGGCCGCGGTCCGACCAGCGACATGTCGCCACGCAGCACGTTGATGAGCTGCGGCAACTCATCCAGCCGGGTGCGGCGGAGGAACTGGCCGATGCGGGTGATGCGCGGGTCCTTCGCCGCGGCCCAGACAGCGCCGGCACGCTCGGCATCGGCACGCATGGTGCGCAGCTTCAGGATGTGGAAGACGCGCCCGCCCCGGGTCACCCGCTGCTGCCGATAGAGGCAGGACCCGCCATCCTCCAGCCTCACCGCCAGCGCCGCGCCGAGCAGGAAGGGGGCGGTGAACAGCAGCAGCCCGAGGCTCGCCACCATGTCCAGGCCGCGCTTCAGCACCCGGCTGATCGGGCCGAAGCTGAAGCCTTCGTTGAACACCAGGAAGCCGAGCTCCAGCCGCTTCACGTCGATGCGGCCGATCTCCTTCTCCAGAAATTGGAGGTATTCGTACACCGGATAGCCGGCGGTACGGCAGGCCAGCAGCGCCATCATGTCGAGGCCCCGGCGGTCGTCCGGGGCCACCACGATCTGATCGGCGCCGGCCCGCCTGGCAATGGCGAGGAAGCCGTCCTCCACTACCAGGATGCGGTTCTCGGGGTCGGCTGTCAGGCGCGGCTCCACCGCTCCCATCGCGGGGCTTTGGACCAAGGTGACCTCGTAGTTCAGCGTGCGGCCTTCCCGCCGCAGCAGCAGCACCAGCTCCCAGGCGCAGTGGCCGGCGCCGATGATCAGCAACCGCCGGCGGAAGGCGCCATGGGCGCGCAGTGCGAAGAAGGCGACGCGGGCGCCGAAGCCCGCCGCGACGAAAGCGGCGAGCGCCGCCACCATCAGCACCGTCGCTTCCGGAGTGCCGAACGGCGGCGGCAGCAGTGCGCCGGCGACCGATGCGAGCAGCATGCCCAGTCCCGCGGCGAGCGGCGCCCGCACCATCGATTTCCGGGTTTCCAGCAGCGCGTCCCGCCGGTATAGGCCGAGTGCGTAGAGGAACAGCAGGTAGCCGCCGGGGTAGAGCAGGAGGGGCAGCAGCCCGGGCCGGCTGGCCTCCGGCAGGTGACCAAGTGCCAGCAGCACGGCGCCGGGCCAGGCGAGGGCGGTGAAGCCGACGTCGAGCAGCAGCAGGGCCGGGCCGGCGGTCAGCCCCGTACGGGTGGTGGTGACCATGGCGGTGGGCTTGCGATCCTGACGGGGCCGCAATGCTGCCGTAGGTGGGTTTATGATTGGTGGAATAAACCATTCCGGGATGAATTCAGCAGGTTTCAACCGCGCTGAAGGGCGTTGCGGCGCAACCTCCATTGGGACCCCGGGATGCGGCCCGCGCGAAGCGGCACAAAGCCGAGCAGATCCCAGGGCCGCGCCGTTAGGCGCACCGTGTCGTTGGTAGGTGGCGGCATTCGCCCAGGCTTCAGGCGCCCGGCGCGTCGGCTTTCAGCACCTCGCCCGCCAAATAGAGGCTGCCGCAGACCAGCACCCGCGCCGGCGGCCCACCGAGCTGCGCCAGTGCGGCCGCCACCGTCGGCCCGGGGCGGGCGAGGCCACCGCTGGCAGCAATGATCCGTTCCACCGGCGTCGCCTGATGCTGCTCCGGCTCCGCCACCGCCCAAAGGCTGGTGGCATGCGGCAGCAGCGGCTGCAGGAAATCCTCCACCACCTTGCTGCCCTTCATCCCGATGATGAGATGCAGGGGCCGATCGCCCCATTGCGCCAGTTGCACCGCCAGCGCTGCGCCGCCGCCGGCATTGTGCCCGCCATCCAGCCAGAGCTCCCAGCCCGGCGGCAGCCTCGCCGCCAGCGCGCCCTGCAGCCGTTGCAGCCGGGCCGGCCATTCGGCGCGGGCGAGGCCGGTGGCGATGGCCTGATCGCTCAGCCAGGGTGGGTTCCAGGCGCGCAGCGCGGCGATGGCGATGCCGGCATTATCCGCCTGATGCGCGCCGAGCAGCGCGGGCGGCGGCAGTTCCAGCGCGCCCCGCGCATCGGCGTAGCGCAGCCCGCCAGGGGCTGGCGTGACCTCCCACGCCGCCCCGCGTGGCAGCAGCCTCGCGCCCACCGCGGCAGCGTGTTCCTCCAGCACCCGCAGCACCACCGGCGCCTGCTGGCCGGTGGCGCAGGCGACGCCGGGCTTCAGGATGCCGGCCTTCTCGAAGGCGATCTTCTCCAGCCGGTCGCCAAGGAAATCCATGTGGTCCATGGAGATGCTGGTGATGGCGGTGACGGCCGGCGCCTCGACCACATTGGTCGCGTCGAAGCGGCCGCCGAGGCCGACCTCCAGCACCAGCAGATCGGCCGGCACCCGGCTGAACAGCAGCAGCGCCGTGGCGGTGATCACCTCGAACACCGTGATCGGAGCGCCGGCGTTGCGTGCCTCCACCTCCGCCAGCGCCGCGGCGAGGGTGTCTTCCTCCACCAGCCTTCCGGCCAGGCGGATACGCTCATGGAAGCGCACCAGATGCGGTGAGGTGAAGACATGCACGCGCTGCCCCGCCGCCTCGGCGATGGCGCGGAGGAAGGCGCAGCAGCTGCCCTTGCCGTTGGTGCCGGCCACATGCACCACCGGCGGCAGCGCGCGCTCCGGATGGCCGAGCCGGGCCAGCAGCCCTTGCAGCCGGCCGAGGCTGAGGTCGATCAGCACCGGATGCAGCGCGTGCAGCCGATCGATGATCGCGTCGGATCGTGCCATGCTCGTCTCCGGAAGTATCATACCAGCGGCATGAATGTTCCATTCATGCCGAGCGCCCGAACGGGGACGCCGCGCCGAATGGCGCAGCCAGGGGTTACGGAGCAAACCGCCCGGCGTCCCGGGCGGCGGGCATCAGGCAGCCGGCGGGGGAGGGGTCTCGGCACCGCCAGGCGCGGCGAGCGAGAGCATCGCCTCGGGCTCCGGCTCGGGCAGCCGTTCCGGCAGCCGCAGCAGGCCGATGAGGCGAGCCAGGGTCGCCCGCATCTCGGCGCGCTTCACCACCATGTCGAGGATGCCGTGCTGCAGCAGGTATTCGGCGCGCTGGAAGCCTTCCGGCAGCTTCTCCCGCACCGTCTGCTCGATGACCCGGGCACCGGCGAAGCCGATCATCGCCCCTGGCTCGGCGATCTGGATGTCGCCCAGCATGGCGAAGCTGGCGGTCACGCCGCCCGTCGTCGGGTCGCAGAGCACGACGATGAAGGGCAGCCCCGCTTCCTTCACCATGCGCGTGGCGATGACGCTGCGCGGCATCTGCATCAGCGAGATGGCGCCTTCCTGCATCCGCGCCCCGCCCGAGGCGGTGAAGACGATCAGCGGCGCGTCCTGCAGCACGGCGAGCCGGGCGGCGGTGACCAGCGCCTCCCCCACCCCCGCGCTCATCGAGCCGCCCATGAAGCTGAAGTCGAAGGCGGCGACGACGGCGCGGTTGCCCTCGATCGCGCCATGCGCGACCACCACCGCATCCTCCTGCGCCGCCTTGGCCTGAGCTTCGCGTAGCCGGTCCACGTAGCGGCGCTGGTCGCGGAACCGCAGCGGGTCCTGCGGCGCCTTCGGCAGCTCGATCCGCTGCCAGCCCTCATCCAGCGTGTAGTCCAGCCGCTGCCGGGCGCCGACCCGCATGTGGTGGCTGCAATGCGGGCAGACGTGGAGGTTACGCTCCAGGTCGCGGTGGAAGACCATCTGTTCGCAGGCCGGGCATTTGTGCCAGAGATTCTCCGGCACCTCGCGCGGGCCGCCGAACAGCGTCTTGATCTTCGGCAGCGCCCATTCGCTGATCCAGTTCATCGGATGTCTCTCAGGCGACGCGGTTGGCGGTGTCGCGAACCGCCTCGGCCAGGCCGCGCACCTGGTCCAGCACCTGGCGCACCGTCTCCGGCCTCGCCCGCCCCTGTTCGTCGAGCGACCCTGCCAGCGTATCGACCAGCGCGGTGCCGACCACCGCGCCGTCAGCGAGCCGCGCCGCCGCCGCCGCCTGCTGCGGCGTGCGGATGCCGAAGCCGATGGCGACTGGCAGGCCGGTGTGCTGGCGGATGCGTGGGATCGCCTGCTCCAGCGAGGCGGCGGTGGCGCTGCGGGTGCCGGTGATGCCGGTGATGGAGACATAGTAGACGAAGCCCGAGGTGGCGGCGAGGACGCGCGGCAGCCGAGCGTCATCCGTCGTCGGCGCCACCAGCCGGATCAGGTCGAGGCCGGCGGCCTTCGCCTGCGGCTCGATCTCGTCGGCTTCCTCGGGCGGCACATCCACCACGATCAGCCCGTCGACGCCTGAGGCGGCGGCATCGGTGCAGAAGCGGTCGATGCCATAGGCCAGGATAGGGTTGTAGTAGCCCATCAGGATGATCGGCGTCGCCGCGTCCCCGGCGCGGAAGTCGCGCACCAGCGCCAGCACCCCGGCCAATGTCGCGCCGGCCTTCAACGCCCGTTGCGCCGCGCGCTGAATGGAAGGGCCATCGGCCATCGGGTCGGTGAAGGGTACGCCGACCTCGATCAGATCGGCCCCGGCGCCGGGCAGTCCGCGCAGGAGCGCCAGCGAGGTCGCGGGGTCTGGGTCATAGGCCTGCAGATAGGTCACCAGCGCGCCGCGCCCGGCCTGCTTCAGCGCAGCGAAGCGCCCGGCAATGCGGGAGCCGTTTGTTGCGGCGCCGCTCACAGCTTCACTCCCAGATGCTGGGCCACGGTGAAGATGTCCTTGTCGCCACGGCCCGACAGGTTGAGCACGATGATCGAATCCCTCGGCATGGTCGGCGCCAGCTTGATCACCTGCGCCAGCCCATGTGCCGATTCCAGCGCCGGGATGATGCCCTCCAGCCGCGAGCAGAGCTGGAAGGCGTCGAGCGCCTCGGCATCGGTCGCGCCGACATACTGAACCCGCCCCTGCTCGTGCAGCCAGGAATGCTCCGGCCCGATGCCGGGATAGTCGAGGCCGGCGCTGATGGAATGCGCCTCGGTGATCTGGCCATGCGCATCCTGCAGCAGGTAGGTGCGGTTGCCGTGCAGCACGCCGGGCCGGCCGCGGTTGAGCGAGGCCGCGTGCTCCGCGGTGTCGAGGCCGCGCCCCGCTGCCTCCACGCCGTACATCGCCACGCCGGCATCATCGAGGAAGGGGAAGAACAGCCCCATGGCGGAGGAGCCGCCGCCAACGGCGCAGACCAGCGCATCCGGCAGCCTGCCCTCGGCGGCCAGCACCTGCTCCCGCGTCTCCTCGCCGATGACGCACTGGAAGTCGCGCACCATCACCGGATAGGGGTGCGGGCCGGCGACGGTGCCGATGCAGTAGTAGGTGTCCTCGACATTGGCGACCCAATGCCGCAGCGCCTCGTTCATCGCATCCTTGAGGGTCGCGGCGCCGGAGGTCACCGGCATCACCTCGGCGCCGAGCAGCTTCATGCGGAAGACATTGGGCTGCTGCCGCTCGACATCGGTGGCGCCCATGAAGACGGTGCAGGGCAGGTCGAAGAGCGCGCAGGCGGTGGCGGTGGCGACGCCGTGCTGGCCGGCGCCGGTCTCGGCGATGATGCGGGTCTTGCCCATGCGCTTGGCCAGCAGGATCTGGCCAAGCACGGCGTTGATCTTGTGCGCGCCGGTGTGGTTCAGCTCCTCGCGCTTGAAATAGATCTTTGCCCCGTGCGCCTCCGGCGCGGCCGCACCGCGCCCCTTGCCGGCCTCCTGGCGCAGATGCTCGGTCAGTCTTCCGGCGTACCAAAGCGGGCTGGGGCGGCCGACGTAATGGGTCAGCAGCCGGCGCCATTCGGTATCGAAGGCGGGGTCGCGCTTCGCCGCCTCATAGGCCTGCTCGACCTCAAGGATCAGCGGCATCAGGGTTTCGGCCACGAAGCGGCCGCCGAAGGGGCCGAAGCGGCCACGGGCATCGGGGCTCAGGCGGAATGAATTCGGACGGAGCTGGTTCACTGGCTATCCCCGGTCCCCGGCATGGCCCGCGCCGGGGCATGTTGAGCAGCGGATGCGCGCGCCTGCGCCACCCGGTCCATGCCGCGTCTTACGGCAAGCGGGCCGCCGCGACAAAGGCCGCAATGCGCGCCGGATCCTTCACCCCCCGCGCCCGCTCCACACCAGACGAAACATCCACCCCCGGCGCACCGCTCTGGCGGATCGCCTCGGCGACGGTATCGGGCGTCAGCCCACCGGCCAGCAGCCAGGGGCGCGGGATGGCGCGGCCGGCGGTCAGCCGCCAATCGAAGGCAGCGGCATTGCCGCCCGGCAGGGTGGCGCCGGGCGGCGGCTTGGCGTCCAGCAGGAAGCGGTCCACCGCCGGGGCGTAATCCGCCAGCGCCATCAGATCGGCGGGTTCGGCGATGCCGAGTGCCTTCATCACCGGCAGGCCGAAGCGGGCGCGGATGGCGGCGCAGCGGGCCGGGTCCTCGGCACCATGCAGCTGGATCAGCCCGAGCGGCAAGGCCGCCAGCACGGCTTCGATCAGCGCATCCTCCGGATCGACGAACAGCCCGACCCTGAGCGGCCCGCCCTCCGCCCGGGAAGACAGCGCGGCGGCGGCGGCCGGCGTCAGCGCCCGGGGCGAGGGCGGGTAGAAGACGAAGCCCAGCATATCGGCGCCGGCGGCGAGTGCGGCATCGAAGCCGGCGGGGTCGCTCACCCCGCAGATCTTCACCAGGGTCACGCCGGCAGCCCTGCGACGATGGCTGAGAGCGCCGCGGCCGGGTCGGCGGCGCCGGTGATCGGCCGGCCGATGACCAGCCAATCGGCGCCCGCCGCCACCGCCTCAGCCGGGGTCGCCACCCGCGCCTGGTCGCCGAGCGCGCTGCCGGCGGGGCGGACCCCGGGCACCACCAGCATCGGCGCCTGGCCGAAGGCATCGCGGATTCGCGCCACCTCCTGCGGCGAGCAGACCAGCCCATCCGCCCCGGCGGCCAGTGCCAGCCGGGCGAGCCGCAGCACCTGCTGCACCGTGCCGCCGGCCACGCCGGTCTCGGCCAGGGTGGCGGCATCAATGCTGGTCAGCACCGTGACGGCCAGCAGGATCGGCCGCGCCGCGCCCGCCGCTTCCGCCGCCTCGCGCGCGGCGGTGATCATGGCCGCGCCGCCGCCGGCATGCAGTGTCAGCATCGCCGGCCGCAGCGGCAACAGCGAACGCACCGCGCCGGCGACGGTATTCGGAATGTCGTGCAGCTTGAGGTCGAGGAACACCGGGGCATGTGGCGCGATCCGCCGCACCGCCTCCGGCCCCTCGGCGGTGAACAGCTCCAGCCCCAGCTTCAGCGCGCCGCAGCCGGGCGCCAGCGCGGCGGCCAGCACCTCCGCCCGCGCCGGATCGGCAGTGTCGATCGCCGGGATGATGCGGGCGGCGGCGCTGCCCGGCCGGTCCAGCATGCTAGGCCGCCGAACGCGGCAGTGCGGTCGGGCTGTTCGCCGGCGCCGGCGGCACCGGGCCGACCTGCCGTGCTTCCTTCGCCCGCAGCTCTGCAAGCTCCGCCTCGATGACCCGCGCGGCATTCTCCAGCGCCTTCGCCCGGCGGCGATGCGGCAGCGCCGCGGCCCAGGCGATGAAGGCGCCGAACAGGAAGAACACCGCCGCGATCAGCAGCACCGCGACCGACAGCGGCACCGCCCAGGCGAGGTCGAAGGGCCAGAGGCGCAGCTGCACCTCCTGCCGGTTCGACAGGCCGAACAGCACCAGGAAGATCAGCAGCGGGACCAGGAGGATGAGGCGGATCACGCCACGCGCTCCGCCGTGCGGGTCCGCGCCGGGGCCTGCGGCTCGCCGCCGTTCACCCGCTCGCGCAGTTCCTTGCCCGGCTTGAAGTAGGGCACTGCCTTGCCGGCCACCGGCACCGCCGCGCCGGTGCGTGGGTTGCGGCCGGTGCGGGCATCACGCCGCTTCGCCGAGAAGGCGCCGAAGCCGCGCAGCTCCACCCGGTCGCCGCGGGCCAGGGCCGCGGTGATCTCGTCGAAGATCGTGGCGACGATCAGCTCGATGTCCGGCTGCCGCAGGTGCGGATTCTCAGCGGCGAGTTGCGCGATCAGCTCGCTTTTGGTCATGGCCTCCGTCCCCTAGGGCGTTCAGCGCGGAAACTGCCAGAGCAGACGCGGGCCGTCAACGCCAAGCCATTCTGAAATAACGGTTTTCGCCAAACCATCAAAGATCGCGCCGAACAGCCTTCGGGCGGTGCCGCGGGTGTCGAGGTCGCGGATCGGCAGCGACTCCGGCACCGCGCGCTCGGCGGCCAGCCAGGCGCGGGCCTCGCGTTCGCCGCCGATAGCGTCCACCAGCCCGGCCGCCAGCGCCTGGCGGCCGGTGAAGATGCGGCCGTCGGCCAGCGCCCGGACCTCGGCCTCCGACATGCGGCGCGCCGCCATCACTTTTGCAACGAACTGGTCGTGCATGTCGGCGATCACCCCCTGCAGCGCGGCACGGCCCTCCGGGCTCAGCGGATGGAAGGGGTTCGGCTGGTCCTTCAGCGGACCGGAGACAATGGCTTCACCCCGCACCCCGAGCCGCGCCAGCAGCTCCGAGGCATCCACCGATTGCAGCAGCACGCCGATCGAACCGGTGACGGTGGATTCGCGCGCGTAGATGCGGTCGGCGCCGAGCGCGGTCATGTAGCCGGCGGAAGCGGCGGTGCCGCGCATCACCGCGACCACCGGCTTCTTGGCCCGCAGCCGTTCCAGCGCGGCGTAGAGCGCCTCGCCACCGCCGACGCTGCCGCCCGGGCTGTCGATCGCGACGATCAGCGCCTGCACGCTGGCATCCTTGCCCAGCGCCTCCAGCGCCTCGAACAGCTTGCGGTCCTCGCCGATGAAGCCCTGCACCGTCAGCCGGGCGACCTGGCCCCGGCCGGGCAGGGGCAGATCGGCGTTGCGGGCGGCGAAGGCCAGCGCGCCTGTGAGCAGCAGCAGCACGGCGAAGCCGCGCCACAGCGCGAGGCGGCGCTTGAGGCGCCTTCGGTCGATCAGCAGGTCAGCTTCGAGGGCCATGCGGCGTTCCAGGTCACTTTCCAGGATGTTGGGGCGCCGCGGCCGCGGGGCAACCGCGCCGCCGGCGGCGCCGGCCAATGAAAAGGGCGGGGCCTTGCGGCCCCGCCCCCTTTAGCCCGGCCTTGCGGCCCTGGCTTATTCCTCGCCGGCCAGCTCGCGCCGGCGGCGGATGGCCGCACCCAGGATGTCGCCCAGCGAGGCGCCACTGTCGGTGCTGCCGTATTCCTTCATCGCCTCGCGCTCCTCCTCGATCTCCTTGCCCTTGATGGTCAGGGAGAGCCGGCGGGCGGCGCGGTCCACGGCGACGACCTTGGCATCGACCTTCTCGCCAACGGCGAACTTGTCGGGGCGCTGGTCGCCGCGGTCACGGGCGAGCTCGGCCCGGCGGATAAAGCCGGTGAGCACGTCCTCGACCTTCACTTCGATGCCGTTCGCCTGCACCTGGGTGACGATGCAGGTGACGATGTCGTTCTTCTTGACCTTGTCCAGCACCTCGGCGGCCGGATCGGCCTCGAGCTGCTTGATGCCGAGCGAGATGCGCTCCTTCTCGACATCCACGTCGAGGACCTTCGCCTTGACGACGTCGCCCTTGTTGTACTTGGCCATCGCGGCCTCGCCGGCCTCGTCCCAGGACAGGTCGGACATGTGGACCATGCCGTCGATGTCCGGGCCGATGCCGATGAACAGGCCGAACTCGGTGATGTTGCGGATCTCGCCTTCCACCACGGTGCCCGGCGGGTGCGCTTCCAGGAACAGCTCCCAGGGGTTGCCCTGGGCCTGCTTCAGGCCGAGCGAGATGCGGCGCTTCGGCTCGTCCACGTCGAGGATCAGCACGTCCACTTCCTGCGAGGTGGCGACGATCTTGCCGGGGTGGACGTTCTTCTTGGTCCAGGACATCTCGCTGACGTGGACGAGGCCCTCGACCCCCGGCTCCAGCTCCACGAAGGCGCCGTAGTCGGTGATGTTGGTGACGCGGCCGCTGAACTTGGCGTTCACCGGGTACTTGATCGCCACGCCATCCCACGGGTCGGACATCAGCTGCTTCATGCCGAGGCTGATGCGCTGGGTCTCCGAGTTGAAGCGGATGACCTGGACCTTCACCGGCTGGCCAATGGTCAGCGCCTCGGACGGATGGTTGATCCGGCGCCAGGCGATGTCGGTCACGTGCAGCAGGCCGTCCACGCCGCCGAGGTCGACGAAGGCGCCGTAGTCGGTGATGTTCTTGACCACGCCGTCGAGGACCATGCCCTCCTTCAGGCCCTGGATCAGCTCGCTGCGCTGCTCGGCGCGCGTCTCCTCCAGCACCGCGCGGCGGCTGACCACGATGTTGCCGCGGGCGCGGTCCATCTTAAGAATCTGGAAGGGTTGCGGGCTGCCCATGAGCGGGCCGACGTCGCGCACCGGCCGGATGTCCACCTGGCTGCCCGGCAGGAAGGCCACGGCGCCGCCGAGGTCGACGGTGAAGCCGCCCTTCACCCGGCCGAAGATCACGCCGTTGACCCGCTGGTTGGCCTGGTAGGCCTTCTCCAGATTGGTCCAGGCTTCCTCGCGCCGCGCCTTCTCGCGCGACAGCACGATGGAGCCGTCGCGGTCCTCGTAGCGCTCGACGAAGAGCTCGATGACGTCGCCGGCCTTGATTTCCGGCTTCTGCCCCGCGGGGGCGAATTCCTTGAGGGGTACGCGCCCCTCGCTCTTCAGACCGACATCGACAACGGCGTAGTCGTCGTCGATGCGCATGACGCGGCCGGAGACGACCGAGCCGGCGAAGCCGGTATCGGCGCCGAGGGTGGCGTCAAGCAGTGCAGCAAAGTCTTCGGTCCCCGCGCTCGGCGCGAGGGTGGTGGCGGATGCCATGCGGTCTTTCTATCCTGGGATGCCCGCTGGTGTGCGGGACAGGTCCTGCGCCCCCGCCGGTGGCGGACACGGCTTGGTCCGGCGCCTCGGTATCCCGTGCGGGACCGCAGGTACCTGGTAACCCTGGTGCCTGGGCAGCGTATCGGCCCGCCCATTTCCGGTCCACCGGCATGGCAACGCTCGGGTGAGCCATGCCCTGCCAATGCGAACGCCGCGGCCGGTCAGGGCCACGGATGAGAGTCGCTAATCCCTTGATCTCGAAGCGTCAAGCAAAATCGCGACTGCCGAGCGATGCTACCTGGGGCCGATCCGCCACAGCGGCGGCGGCGCGACAATGAAGATCCTGCCATAGAGGCCAGGACCAGAGGCGATTACAACCGATGGCTGTCCGCAAGCGGGCGGCCCCCGCGGCAGCCGGGCGCGGCTACCGGCTCGCGGTGTCCAGCCGCTCCCGCACCAGCGCCAGCGCCGTGGCGAAGGCCGCCTCGGCATCGAGGCTGGTGGTGTCGAGCACCAGGGCGTCGGGCGCTGGCCTCAGCGGCGCAACCGGGCGGTTCGCATCCTGCGCATCGCGGTCCCGGATCTCGGCCTGAACCTGCTGCCGGTCGGCGGCGATGCCGCCAGCCCGCAGTTCCAGCCAGCGACGGCGTGCACGTTCCTCGACGCTGGCGGTAACGAACAGCTTCACCGGCGCATCAGGGAAGACCACTGTGCCGATGTCGCGCCCGTCCAGCACCGCGCCATGGCGGCGGCCGAAGTCCCGCTGCCACTCCAGCAACGCGGCACGCACTGCGGGGATGGCAGCGACGGCGCTCGCGGCCATGTCCGCTTCCGAGCCGCGCAGATTGGCACGCGCCAGATCAGCAGGGGTGAGGGCCCGCGCCTCTGCCTCGGCCACCGGGGCGTCGCGTGGGTCAACCCCGCGGTCCAACACCCGCCGCCCGGTGGCGCGGTACAGCAGCCCGGTGTCGAGGTAGGGCAGGCCCAGCTCCGCCGCCAGCCGCCGCGCCAGGGTGCCCTTCCCCGCCGCCGCCGGCCCGTCCACTGCGATGACGAGGCCGTTCACGTCGGCTCGATGGCCGCCGCGCCGCAGGCGGCGTTCAGCAGCGCGGCGAAGCCCGGGAAGCTGGTCTCGATGAAGGCGGCGTCGTCCACCGCCACCGGCGCCCGGGCCGCCAGCCCCATGACCAGCCCGCTCATCGCCAGCCGGTGGTCCATGTGGGTGGCGACGGTGCCGCCGCCGGGAATGCCGGCCTCGCCGCCCCGGACGATCAGGTCGTCACCGGCGATCTCCGCGCCGACGCCGTTGGCCGCCAGCATCGCTGCGGTGGCAGCCAGCCGGTCGCTCTCCTTCACCCGCAGCTCCTGCAGCCCGCGCATCCGGGTCGTCCCCTGAGCGGTGGCGGCGACCACGGCGAGGATGGGGTATTCGTCGATCATCGAGGGCGCCCGGCCGGGCGGCACTTCCACCGCCCGCAACGGGCCGTATTCGGCGGTGAGATCGCCCACCGGCTCGCCGCCCTCGGTGCGGGCATTCGTCACTGTCAGCCGCGCCCCCATTTCGCGCAGCGTCTCGAACAGCCCGGTGCGCAACGGGTTCAGCCCGACATTGGCGACGGTCACCCGCGACCCCGGCACCAGCAGCGCCGCCGCCAGCAGGAAGGCGGCGGAGGAGGGGTCGCCCGGCACCAGGATCGGCGCCGCCACCAGCTCCGGCTGGCCTTCAAGCTCGATCAGCCGCCCCTGCGGCGTGTCCTCGACGCGCACCGTCGCGCCGAAATGCCGCAGCATGTTCTCGGTGTGGTCGCGGGTCGGCTCCGGCTCGATCACCCGGGTGGTGCCGCGGGCGCAGAGCCCGGCCAGCAGGCAGGCCGACTTCACCTGGGCGGAGGCGACCGGCAGGCGGTAGTCCAGCGGCAGCGGCTCCACCGCCCCCCGCACCGCCAGCGGCAGCCGCCCGCCCTGCCGCATCCAGAAGCTGGCGCCGCTGGTGGAAAGCGGTTCCGTCACCCGCAGCATCGGGCGCTTCCGCAGCGAGGCGTCGCCGGTCATCACCGCGAAGATCGGGTGGCCGGCTAGCAACCCGCAGAGCAGCCGGGCGGCGGTGCCGCTGTTGCCCATGTCCAGCACATCGGCCGGCTCGACCAGGCCGCCGACGCCACGGCCGGCGACCCGCCAGGCGCCGGGGCCGGTCTGTTCCACCACCGCGCCGAGCTGGCGCATGGCCGCGGCGGTGCGCAGCACGTCCTCGCCTTCCAGCAGGCCGGTGATCTCGGTGGTGCCAACGGCCAGGGCGCCGAACATCAGCGCGCGGTGGCTGATCGACTTGTCGCCCGGCACCCGGTGGGTGCCGGAGAGGGGCGCGGCGGGACGGCTGGCGCGGAACGGCTGCGGGACGGCGGAATGGGCCATGATTGCGGCGTTTGACATGCGGTGCCGCCTCGTGGCAATGCGCCGGACCGTTTTTTGGCCGCCCGCTCGCAGTCGCCGAGCCTCCCTTCGCGCGGGCGCCCATCAGCACACGAGGCTTTCTCCCATGGCCAAGCCCGAACTGGGCCTCAAGCGCGTCTGCGTCGCCTGCGGCACGAAATTCTACGACCTGACCCGTGCCCCGGCAATCTGCCCCAAATGCGGCACCGAGCAGCCGGCCGAGCAGCCGCGCCTGCGCCGCGCCGCCGGCGCGCTGCCCGCCGAGGAAAAGCTGAAGAAGCGCGCCGTGGCGGCGGAGGCCGAGACCGACGACGTCGAGCTCGAGGATGTCGAGGCCGATGAGACGGTCGAGGACGCCGAGGAGCTGGAGGACGAGGCCGACGCCATCGGCGACGAGATCGAGGTCGAAGGCGACCGCGACGAGGAGGGCTGACCGGCGGCAAGGGCGCCGCGGACACCCCATCTGCGCAGCATGCCCTTGCCATTGCCGCCACCACTGGCCCTGAACCGCCTGATGCTGCGGGATTTCCGCAGCTGGGCGGCGCTGACCCTGCCGCTGCGGTCGCGCATCATTGTCTTTGCCGGGGAGAATGGCGCCGGCAAGACCAATCTGCTGGAAGCGATCAGCCTGCTCGGCCCAGGCCGTGGGCTCCGCGGTGCCCGGGCGGCCGAGATCGGCCGCCGCATGGGCGATGCACCGCCGGCCCCATGGGCCGCCGCCGGCCGCTTCGAGGGCCCCTGGGGCGGCTTCGACATCGGCACCGGCACGCCGGAGGGTGGCCCGGCCGAGCGCCGGGTGTTCCGCCTGGACGGCGCCCCGTTGCGATCCCAGGCGGAGCTGGCCGAACGGGTCGCCGCGGTCTGGCTCACCCCGCAGATGGACCGGCTGTTCCAGGACGGCGCCGGCGACCGCCGCCGCTTCCTCGACCGTCTGGTCTGGGCGCTGGAGCCGCACCATGCGCGGGAGGTGGCGGCCTATGAGAACGCCATGGCCCAGCGCAACCGGCTGCTGCTGCAGGGAAGGCGGGAGGGCCGCAGCGACCCCGCCTGGCTTTCGGGGCTGGAGGATGCCATGGCCCGCCACGGCGTCGCCGCCGCCGCCGCCCGGCGCGGGCTGGTGGCGCGGCTGAACGCCACCCTGGCGGGCGGCGTCACCGGCGGCTTCCCGGCCGCCAGCCTGGCGCTGGGCTGTGCCGTCTCGGCCGCGCTGGACACCAGCCCGGCCCTGGCGGTGGAGGAGGAGCTGCGGGCCGGCTGGGCCGCCAGCCGCGGGCGCGACGCGGCCGCCGGGGCGACGCTGGCCGGGCCGCACCGGGCCGATCTGCTGTTCACCCATGCGCCGAAAGGCCTGCCGGCGGCGCTCTGCTCGACCGGGGAGCAGAAGGCGCTGCTGGTCGCGGTGGTGCTGGCGCATGCGGCGCTGATCGCCACGGCGCGCGGCTTCGCCCCCCTGCTGCTGCTGGATGAGGTGGCGGCGCATCTTGACGCGCTGCGGCGGGAGGCGCTGTTCGCCGCCCTGGCCGCGCTGCCTGTCCAGGCTTTCCTCACCGGCACCGATGCCGCGGTTTTCCGGCCCCTCGGCGGCATTGCGGAGGTGTTCCGGACGACCCCCGGAGAACTTGTTCCGGATGCCGATTTTCCGGTGCCGGACGCCCTGTGAGTCCCTATATTAGGGGTCCTCTCGCATAGCATCGACCCAAGGAGTATGCCGCCGGCATGAGCAACGCCGCCGTGCGCGCCGAATCCACCCCGGACAAGCCCGATCTGCCCGGGGATGATTACAACAGCGCCTCCATCACCGTCCTGAAGGGCCTCGAGGCCGTTCGGAAGCGACCGGGCATGTACATCGGCGACACCGATGACGGCTCCGGCCTGCATCACATGGCCTTCGAGATCATCGACAATGCCGTGGACGAGGCCCAGGCCGGCTACGCCGACAAGGTCGAGGTCACGCTGAACGGCGATGGCAGCGTCACCGTGCGCGACAACGGCCGCGGCATCCCGGTCGATATGCATGAGGAGGAAGGCGTCTCCGCCGCCGAGGTGGTGCTGACCCGCCTGCATGCCGGCGGCAAGTTCAACCAGAACTCCTACAAGGTATCCGGTGGGTTGCACGGCGTCGGCGCCGCGGTGGTCAACGCCCTGTCCGAATGGATGGAGGTGAAGATCTGGCGCAACGGCCGGGAGCATTTCATCCGCTTCGAGCATGGCGAGACGGTGCGGCCGCTCGAGATCACCGGCCCTTCCGACCTGCCGGGCGGCACCGAGGTCACCTTCAAGCCTTCCAGCGGCACCTTCACCAAGGTTGAGTACGAATTCCCCATCCTGGAACGCCGCCTGCGGGAGCTGGCCTTCCTCAACTCCGGCCTGGCGATCTCGCTGAAGGACGACCGGCATGTGCCGGCGCAGGAGGTGCTGTTCCAGTTCCGCGGTGGCCTGACCGCCTTCGTCGAATGGCTGGACCAGGGCAAGGAGCCGCTGTTCCGCCCGCCGGTCTCGCTGGTCGCAGCGAAGGAGGCCGAGGGCATTCGGGTGGAGCTGGCGATGTGGTGGAACACCTCGCCGCGCGAGGTGGCGCTCTGCTTTACCAACAACATTCCGCAGCGCGACGGCGGCACCCATCAGGCCGGCTTCCGCCAGGCGCTGACCCGGGTGGTGATGAAATACGCCGAGGAGCTGGCGAAGAAGGAGAAGGTCGAGCTCGCCGGCGAGGACATGCGGGAAGGCCTGACCGCGGTGCTTTCGGTCAAGGTGCCGGATCCGAAGTTCAGCTCCCAGACTAAGGACAAGCTGGTCTCCTCCGAGGTTCAGCCGGTGGTGCAGATGGCGGTCGCCGATGCGCTGACCCATTGGTTCGAGACGCACCCGAAGGAAGCCCGCATCGTCCTCGACCAGGTCGTGCTGGCCGCCGCGGCGCGCAAGGCGGCGCAGCTGGCGCGGGAAAAGGTCGGGCGGAAGAACGCGCTGGAATTCTCGACCCTGCCCGGCAAGCTCGCCGACTGCCAGGAGAAGGACCCGACGAAGTGCGAGCTGTTCCTGGTCGAGGGCGACAGCGCCGGCGGCTCGGCCAAGCAGGGCCGCAACCGGGCCTATCAGGCGATCCTGCCACTGAAGGGCAAGATCCTGAACGTCGAGCGGGCGCGGATGGACAAGATGCTGTCTTCCGCCGAGATCGGCACGCTGATCACCGCGCTCGGCACCGGCATTGGCCCAGGCGAGCCGGCCAAGGGCGGCTTCGACCCGACCAAGCTGCGCTACAACCGCATCGTCATCATGACCGACGCGGATGTCGACGGCAGCCACATCCGCACCCTGCTGCTGACCTTCTTCTTCCGGCAGATGCCGCAGCTGATCGAGCAGGGGAACCTCTACATCGCCCAGCCGCCGCTCTATCGGGCGAAGCGCGGCAATGACGAGCGCTACCTGAAGGACGATCGCGCGCTCGAGGATTTCCTGCTGGAGAAGGCGCTCGCCGGCGCCTCGCTGCGGCTGGCCGATGGCCGGGCGCTGGCGGATGCCGAGCTGCGGGCGGAGATGGACGTGCTGCGCCAGGTCGCCAGCCGGGTCCGCCGGCTGGCGGCGCAGGTTCCGGTCGAGATCGTCGAGCAGGCGGCGGTCGCCGGCGCGCTGACCCTGGACGACAGCCGGGCGCTGGCCGCCGGTCAGGTGCTGGCGGCTCGGCTGGATGCGCTGGCGCCGGTGCATGAGCGCGGCTGGAAGGCGGCCACCGGGCCGGATGGCCTTGCCCTCGCCCGCACCGTGCGCGGCGTGACCGAGCGCCACGCGCTGAACGCGACCGCGCTGCGCAGCGCCGAGGCGCGCTGGCTGGATGAGCGGCGCGAGGTGCTAGGGCGCGAGTTCGGCGGCGCCGCGGCGCTGGTGCTGGAGAGCACCGAGGTCGCGGTGCATGGCCCGGTGATGGCCTTCGACCGTATCCTGACGCAGGGCCGCAAGGGGCTGACCATCCAGCGCTTCAAGGGGCTCGGCGAGATGAACCCGGAGCAACTCTGGAAGACCACCCTCGACCCCAATGTTCGCACCCTGCTCAAGGTGCGGGTGGACGATGTGGAGGATGCCGAGACGGTGTTCTCGACCTTGATGGGCGATGTGGTGGAGCCGCGGCGGGAGTTCATCGTCAGCAATGCGCTGAAGGTGGCGAACCTCGACGTATGAGGGTCCGGGGACGCTTGTCCCCCACCGGCGCCCGGGAACCGGAGCACCAGTCTACTCGGGTGAGCCTGGTGAGGCTGTCGGCGCTCACCCGCGCGCCGCAATCTCCCGCAACGCCTCCAACCGCACCTTGCCAAGCGCGGTGCGCGGCAGCGCCGCCACTGTCACCACCGCGCGGGGGTGTTTGAAGCGGGCGAGGCGGCCATCGAAGAAGCGCAGCACCGCGCCGGCGTCGAAGCCGGGGCCGGGGACCACCACCGCCACCGGCACTTCGCCCCAGCGCGCATCCGGCCGGCCGCAGACCGCGCCTTCCGTCACGCCTGGCGCCTCGCGTAGCACCCGCTCCACCTCCGCCGGGTAGATGTTCTCGCCGCCCGAGATGATCAGGTGCTTCAGCCGGTCGGTGAACCAGAACCGGCCTCCGCTGTCGCAATGGCCGATATCGCCGGTGGCGAACCAGGTCTCCGGCGGGAAGGGCGGGGCGTTCCAGTAGCCGCGCGCAAGCTGCGGGCCGCGGAGCTGGATTTCGCCGGGCTGGCCAGGCGGCAGCGGCCGGCCCATTGCATCCACCACCCGAACCTCGCCATGCAACGGGGGGCGGCCGATGGAACCCGGCGCCGCCAGCGCCTCCGCGCGCGACTGGATCAGCGCGATCGGCCCAGTTTCGGTCGCGCCATAGACCTGCTGCACCGGAATGCCGCGGGCGTGGAAGGCCTCGATCAGCGGCAGCGGCACGTCGGAGGAGCCGGCGCCGATTGCCCGCAGCGAGCCCAGCGCCGCCGTTCCCCAGCCCGGATGCGCGACCAGCGCCCGCATCACCGCCGGCACCAGCAAGGTCAGGCTCGGCCGGGCCTCGGTGCAGGCGGCAAGGCAGGCGTCCGGGTCAAAGCGCGGCAGCAGAACCACCTCGGCGCCGGCCAGCAGCGCCGGCGTGGTCTGGATGTTCAGCCCGCCGACATGGAACAGCGGCAGCAGGGTCAGCACCCGGTCGGCGGCGGTCAATTCGAAGGCGGCGGTGGCGTTGGCGGCATTCGCCAGCACCGCCCGCTGGTCCAGCACCGCGCCCTTCGGCCGACCGGTGGTGCCGGAGGTATAGACCAGCAGCACCGGATCATCGGCGGTGCCGATGGCGGGCGCCGCCGGCGCGGCGGGCCAGCGCGCGGTGGCGTCCAGCACGGTGCAGCCGGGCGGCGCCACCTCCCGCGCCATTGCCAGCATCTCCGGCGCGGCAAGGAGGAGGCAGGGCGTCGCATCCGCCAGGATGAAGCCCAGCTCGGGTGGCGCCAGCCGCCAGTTCAGCGGCAGCTGCATCGCCCCGAGCCGCGCCGCGGCAAACAGCAGCACAAGCTGGGACGGGTGGTTGGGACCGAGATGGGCGATGCGGTCGCCGCGGTGGATGCCGCGCGTCGCCAGCCCCGCCGCGGCGGCCTCGATCTGCGCCAGCAGTCCGGCATAATCCGTGGTGGCGCCTTCGAAGCGCAGCGCCGGCGCCGTTGGCTGGGCCTGCGCCCGGCGCTCAAGGGCGGCCCAGAGACTCAATCCGTCTCGCCCTTCTCGTAGAGCGCGTCGCGGCCGATGCGGTCGATGCAGAGCTCCGCCGTCCAGGGCAGCATGAGCGAGCCGCAGCGGGCATCGCGGTAGAGCCGTTCCAGCGGCAGCGACTTCAGCATCGCCTGGCCGCCGCAGGTCCGCACCGCCTTGGCGGCGATCGCCGCGGCATTCTCCATCACCGTGTGCTGCGCCGCCCAGGCGCGCAGCACCTGTTCCTTGCTCGGGTCCGGCCCGGCCTCGGTGATGGCCTGGAACCACAGCGCCTTGGTCTGTTCCAGCATGACGCACATCTCGGCGACGGCGATCTGCTTGGTCGGGTACATCCGCCGCTTCACCGGCGGCATACTTGGCCACTCGCCGCGCAGGTAGCGGATGGTGAAATCATAGGCCGCCTGGGCGATGCCCATGTAAGTCGGCGACAGCGTCATGAACATGTGCGGCCAGCGCGTCGCCGCCTGGAAATAGAGACCCGGCGGCATCAGCGCCGCATCCTCCGACACGAAGGCATCGGTGAAGACCAGGTTGCGCGAGACCGTGCCGCGCATGCCGAGCGGGTCCCAATCGCCCTCCACCGTCACTCCAGGGGCGTCGCGCGGGACGGCGAGGTAGAGGGTGTCGCGGCGCGACGGCTTGGCCTCGCCCTCCCGCACTTCGGTGCAGAGGATGCCGTAGCGATCCGCGTGCCC
Organism: Siccirubricoccus deserti; assembly: GCF_014283215.1. Taxonomy (GTDB): domain Bacteria; phylum Pseudomonadota; class Alphaproteobacteria; order Acetobacterales; family Acetobacteraceae; genus Siccirubricoccus; species Siccirubricoccus deserti. Next base: position 72,690 of record NZ_JACOMF010000018.1, on the reverse strand, counting down.
GGCGAGACTCGCAAAAATCTTCTTCCCGTTGATGCGGTAGCCGCCCGGTACGCGGCGCGCCGTGGTGCCGAAGGCGATGGTGCCGGCCGCCGCCGCGCCGCCCTCGGAGAAGGGCTGCGAATAGACCAGCCCGTCGCGCAGGATGGCGGCGTAATGCGCGCCGCAGCGCGCGCGGTGCTCCGCCCGCGCTGGCTCCGGCATGTCCAGATCCTCGGTCAGCGCGCCGGTCCAGAGGGTGGAGCAGACATGCATGTTCCAGGTCAGCGCCGTCGCGCCGCAGTAGCGGCCGAGCTCCGCCGCCGTCAGGCAATAGGCGCGGAAGCCGGCGCCGAGCCCGCCATCCTCGGCCGGAATGCAGATGCCGAGCAGCCCGTTGGCGTGCATGTCCCGGTAGTTCCCGGTCGGGAAGCTTGCCTCCCGGTCCCAGCGCGCGGCGCGCGGCGCCAGTACCGTGGCGCCGAACTCGCGCGCCTGCGCCGTCAGCGCCGCCTCCTGCGGGGTCAGGCGGAAGGCGGCGGGGTCGAAGATCGGCGCGTCCAAGCTCAGCCTTCCCGCACCGAATGCAGGAATTCGCGCAGCGCCGCGTTGAATGCCGCCGGATATTCCAGATGCCCGAGGTGCCCGGCCTTGGGTAGCACCACCAGCCGGCTGCCGCGGATCGCATCCCGCATTCGCTCCATGGTGCGGGGCGGCGCCAGCGGGTCGCGTTCCCCGGCCAGCAGCAGGGTCGGGGCGGCGATGCGGCCGATGTCGTCGCGGCGGTTGAAGGTGGTGAGGCAGCGGACGGTCGCGCGATAGGCCGCTTCCGGCACCGCGGCCATGGCGGCGATGGCGGCCGGCGCGGCCTCCGGCGGCGCATCCGGGCCCAGCATCGGCGGCATGCTCTCGGCCGCCAGCGACGCCATGTCGCCCCCGGCGTCGAGCGGCGCCAGGCGTTCCTTGAGGAAGCCCTCGGCGAAGGCCGGGTCGCGGCCGCCGAAGCTCGGCGTGGTGGCGTAGAGCACCAGGGCGCGCACCCGCTCGGGGAAGCGGAGGGCGAATTCCTGCGCCAGCATGCCGCCGATGGAATGGCCGATCAGGTCGATGCGGGGAATGCCCTCGGCCTGCAGCCGCGCATGCAGCGCTTCGGCCCAGGCCGCGAAGCTGGTCTCGGCCAGCATGGGCGAGCCGCCATAGCCGGGCAGCGGCCAGTCCAGCACCGGGGCCGGGGCCGGGGCCAGCGCCGGCAGGGTCGGCCCCCAGGCGGCGCCGCCGATGCCGTGCAGCAGAGTGATGGTTGTCATGGCAGCAGCCTCCCTGCTTCGACGACGGTCACGCCGTCCAGCGCGATGGTGCAATTGCGCACCGGAATGTCGAAATGGCCCTCGGTGAAGCGGCCGGCGAATTCATTGGCGCCGGTCGAGAACAGGAAATTCCCGGCGAAGGCGCGCAGCTCGGTGCCGTTGGTATCACGGCGGTCGTACATCGCCAGCGCCTCGTAGCGCGCCCGCCGGTTCAGCCCCCAGCCGACATGGCTGACCGCATAGGCGGCCTTGTCCTCCCAGGCCGCCAGGTAGCGGCGCATCAGCTCGGCATCGGTGCCCTCGCCCTCGATGGCGGTGATGTGGTCGGCCTCCAGCGTCAGCCGCACCGGGCGTTCCAGGTAGCGCTTGAAGGTAAGGTTGGCGTCGCCCGCATCCAGCACCAGCGTGCCATCGACGCTGCCGGCGCGGGGGAAGGAGACGACGACGCCGCCCGGCCAGTGCGCGACGGTGCCGGGCCGGTCGGTCCAGCCCCAGACGCCGGCGGTGGCGGCCCCGGCCAGGGAGACGGTGAGATCGGTGCCGGCGGCCGAGGTCACGGTCATGCGCTGTGCCGCTCGCGCCCGCTTCACCGCGGCCTTTGTCACCGCCTCATCTTCCGGTCGCGGCACCAGCCGCTCCAGCGCCTCCGGATGTTCGTTGGAGATCATCATCACCCGGGAGCCGGCGGCGAGGATCGCCTTCAGCTCCGGCGCATGCAGCAGCCCCTCCAGCGTAAGGTCGAGGATCAGCGGGGAGGCCGCCAGCGCTGCCATCGCCCCCGGATGCCCCTGCAGCGCCCGCGACGCCCCGGTGGAGCGCACCGGGACCGGCGCCGCCTGGGGCGGTGTCGGCACCACGCAGCGAAACGGCCGGCAGCCGAGCCGCAGCGCCGCCAGCTCGGCAAGCTCAAGGTTCAGGCTACGGGACTGGGTTTCCGCCAGCAGGCAGACCGGCAGTCCCGGGGTCGCGCCGCACAGCCGCAGGACGGTCTCGAAGGCCGCCAGCCAGGGTGCCTCAATTCTATCGCTGAGCATGGTTCTCCCCGGGAGGTGAGGCGTCATGACCACAGGTTACATGAAAAGGCAATTTCATCACGCAGGAACTATTTCGCAGCAATCCGAAACGGGCTTCGCTATTATGTCGAAAATACCGATCGAGGCGCATCGTTTCACCCATGACAAGCGCTCATCCTCCGGCCGATCTGCGTCAGCGCTTCATCGACGACTACCTCCTCTACCTGATGGCGAGGGCGTCGCACGTCGTCTCCGATGAGTTCCATGAGCAGCTGCGGCGGCGCAGGATCAGCGTGCCGGTCTGGCGGGTGCTCGCCAGCCTGGTCGGCAGCCCGGGGGAGACCGTCACCGGCCTGGCCGAGGTCTGCCTGCTGCAGCAGCCGACGATGACGAAGCTCCTGGACCGGATGGTGCGGGACGGGCTGGTGAAGCGGACCCAGGACAGCCGGGACCGCAGGGTGGTGCGGGTCGGCCTGACCCCGCGCGGCGATGCCGTCGTCGAGGAGCTGATCGCCCTGGCGCGGCGGCATGAGGCCGAGGTGCTGGCCCGGCACCCGGAAGCCGAGGCGCTCGCCATCAAGAACCTGCTGCGGGCGATCCTGAGGCGCCACGCCAAGCCGCGGCGCAGCGCCACCAACGGCGGCTGAGCCGCCTCCGGGCCGGTGGACCGGCCCTCGGGATCAGTCGATGGCATCACCAACGGCATGGATCGGCGCGCCGATCGGCTTGCCGACCACCGGCACCACGGAAATCACGTCGCCGGTCACCCGGAACGGCAGGGCGACCAGCCCGCAGCCGGACATCCCGAGGACAAGGCACAGCAGCAGCACAGTACGCATCAACCCTTTCCCCAAAACAGTCGCCCTGCGAACGCCCCGCCAAGCCCGGTCGTTCACTCGGCCCCGGCGGACGGGCGTTCGGGCTGAACGTCGATCCGCCGCGGGATGGGCGTCGTGGAACGGATTCACGCCCCGGGGTGTTCACACCCCTCGGCGATCCGCTCTGGTCCGTCGCCGGTGATCAGCCCATCCTCCATCCGCACCACCCGGCCGCAGCGCGCCGCCAGCCGCGAGTCATGGGTGATCAGCAGCAGCGTGGTGCCGAGCCGGGCACGCAGGTCGAACAGCAGATCCATCACCTGCTGGCCGGTCGCGCGGTCGAGGTTGCCGGTCGGCTCATCCGCCAGCAGCAGCGGCGGCTCGGCCACCGTGGCCCGGGCCAGGGCGACGCGCTGCTGCTCGCCGCCGGAGAGCTGCCAAGGGTAATGTCCCAGCCGGTGGCCGAGCCCGACCGCCGCCAGAGCCGCCTCGGCGCGTTCGAAGGCGTCGCGCCGCCCGGCGAACTCCAGCGGCACCGCAACGTTCTCCAGCGCGGTCATGGTCGGGATGAGATGGAAGGCCTGGAAGACGATGCCGACATGGTCCCGCCGGAACCGCGCCAGCGCATCCTCGTCCAGCGCCGCCAGATCCTGCCCGGCGACCCGCAGCCTGCCGCCGCTCGGCCGTTCCAGCCCGGCCAGCAACATGAGCAGGGAGGTCTTGCCGGAGCCGGAGGGGCCGACCAGCCCCACCGCCTCGCCCCGCCGGACGGCAAGGTCGACACCGCGGAGAATATTGACCTCACCGGCCGCCCCCGCCACCTTGAACCGCAGGTCCTGGGCGGCAATGAGCGACTTGTCGGGTTGGGTTTCAGCCAGGGATCGGGGGTTTGCGATGGTGTCCATGGTGCCGATGGGGTTCCGGGATGCCGTGCTGGAGACTGCCAGGCGGGAACGCCCCGGCACTGCCCACTACATGGGGCGGCGCGCCGCCATCGGAACAGCGCTGGCGGGTATCGGAGTGTTTCGCACTGCGGCGCAGGACCCGATCAGGCTGCTCGCGCTCGGCGACAGCCTCACGGCCGGCTTCGGCCTGCCGCAGGACCAGGGCTTCGTGCCGCAGCTCGAGGCGGCGCTGGCGGCCCGAGGCCGGGCGGTGCGGGTGCTGAATGCCGGGGTTTCGGGCGACACCAGTGCCGGCGGCCTGGCCCGGCTCGACTGGGCGCTGGCGGACAGGCCGCAGGCGGCGCTGGTCGCGTTCGGCGGCAATGACGGGCTGCGCGGCCTGCCGCCGGCGCAGACCCGCGCCAACCTCGCCGGCATCCTCGACCGGCTGGCGGCGCGGGGAATCCCGGTGCTGCTCATCGGAATGCTTGCCCCGCCCAACCTCGGTGCCGACTACGGCCGCGAGTTCGCCGCAGTTTTCATCGATCTGGCACGCGAACGGCCGGGGGTGGTGTTCTATCCTTTCTTTCTCGATGGCGTGGCGGCCGATCCGGCGCTGAACCAGCCGGATGGCATTCACCCCAATGCGCGCGGCGTGGCGGTGGTGGTCGACCGCCTCCTGCCCGCTGTCGAGACCCTGCTGGACCGCCTACCCGCCGGGTAGTGCGGCCCCGCCGGGAAGACTTCACTGGATGCGGGAGATTTCGCCATGCTCCGCCTGTTTGTCGCCCTCGCCCTGCCCGATGAAGTGAAGGCGCAACTGGGGATGCTGGCCTGCGGCATCCCCGGCGCCCGCTGGGTGCCGCGGGAGAATTACCACCTGACTCTCCGCTTCATCGGCGAGGTGGAACCCTGGCGCGCCGAGGAGGTGGACGAGGCCTTGGCCAACATCCGGGCCCGGCCCTTCGAACTATCGCTGCGCGGCGTCGGCACCTTCGAGAAGGGCGGGCGGATCAGCGCCCTCTGGGTCGGGGTGGAGAAGACCGAGGCGCTGGCCTTCCTGCAAGGCAAGGTGGAGACCGCCCTGCAGCGGATCGGGCTGGAGCCGGAGCGCAAGCGCTTCGCCCCGCATGTGACCCTAGCGCGCACCGAGCGGGCCTCGCCCGAAAAGGTGATCGCCTATGTCCAGGCGCACAATCTGTTTCGCGCCCCGCCTGTGGCGGTTGAACATTTCACCCTGTATTCCTCGCGGCTTGGCAAGGAAGCCGCGGTCTATGTGCCGGAGGTCGAGTACGAGCTGGCGTGAGGGCAGGGTGAAGGCGCGGGGGCTCTGCACAACCCTGCCGCGTGCACTGCTGGCCCTGGCGTTGCTGTTGGCGCCGCTCGGCACCTGGTGGGCGGCGCCGGCGACGGCCATGCCGGTCTGCGCGGCCGAAGGTGGGGTGCGGCTGGTGCCGGATCCCTTCGCCCCGCCGCCCCCGGCCGGGCATTGCGACGCCTGCCTCATCGCCACGCCGGCCCTGCCGGTGCCGCCGCCGGCGCTGGTGCCGATGGCCACCGGGCTGTCCTGGGCCGCCCTGCCGCCGGGCCACCCCGCGCCGCTTGCGCTGCCGCCCGAACGGGCGAGGGGGCCGCCCGCCGCCTGAGCTGCCCGACCCTCGGACCTCTCAGGAGATACTCACATGCGAAGCCTGCCGATACTCGTGGCGGCTGCCCTCGGCGCCTTGCCCGCCCTGGTTCCCGCCCATGCCCATGTCACCATCGACCCCGCCGCCGCCCCCGCCGGCAGCTATGTCCGCGTTGCGCTGCGGGTGCCGCATGGCTGCGCCGGCGCCGCCACCACCGGCATCGCGGTGGATCTGCCCGAGGGCATCTACTTGGCCAAGCCGATGCCAAAGCCCGGCTGGCGCCTGAGCATCGAGCGCCGGCGCCTGCCCGCCACCGTCCGCAGCCCGCATGGTCACGAGCTGGAGGAGGAGGTCGGCCGCATCAGTTGGGAGGGCGGCCCGCTGCCGGATGAGCAGTTCGAGGAATTCGTGATGATGCTGCAGGCGCCGAACGAGCCTGGCGGCACGCTCTACCTGCCGGTCCGGCAGAGCTGCGAGGGCGGGAAGGCCGACGCCTGGGTGGAACGCCCGGCAGCCGGCCATGCGGCGCATGACCTCGCCCGCCCAGCCCCCGCCATGCGGTTGATCGCGCGATGAGCGCCCCCGTCCTGCGCCGCCTCCTCCTGGCGGCCCCCCTGCTGGCCCTGCCCGTGATGGCGGCGGCGCAGCAGGCTGGCGACATCGCCATCGCCACGCCCTGGAGCCGCGCTGCCGGCCAGGGCGGCACCGGCGCCGGCTTCCTCGCCATCAGCAACCGCGGCACCGTCGCCGACCGGCTGGTTTCGGCCAGCAGCCCGGCGGCGCGGACTACCGAGTTGCACACCCATGTGCGGGACGGCGACGTCATGCGCATGCGCCCCGTGCCGGTGATCGAACTGCCGCCCGGGCAGACCGTCACCCTGCGGCCGGGCGGGGCGCACCTGATGCTGATCGGCCTGAACCGTCCATTGCAGGCCGGACAGACCGTGCCGGTGACCCTGGTGTTCGAGCGTGCCGGCGCGGTGCAGGTGGAGCTTGCCATCCAGGGCGCCGGGGCGCGTGGGCCGGCGATGCGGCATGGGCATTGATCGGCACGGGTGACAGCCCGGGGCGATACCGGCCCCGCCCGGCCGCGTCGCCTGCCATCGCCCGCCGGGCGGCCATGGCGGGCCGGGCCGTGGCGCTGCTGTTGGTGGCGCTGCCCTGCATGGCCACGGCGCAGGAGCGGCTGTTGCCGCGCTCCTCGCTGCCTGGGCTGGGCAGTGCCGATCCGCGCCAGCCGGTGGACCTCAAGGCCGCGCCCTGGCGAGGGCTCGGCAGGGTTCAGCTCGAGATCGGCGGGCATTGCACCGGGGCGCTGATCGGCCCGCGGCAGGTACTGACGGCGGCGCACTGCTTGGTGGCGCGCCGCACTCGCAACCTGGTGCAGCCCTCCACCGTGCATTTCGTGCTGGGCTATGACCGCGGCAGCATGGTGGCGCATGCCAGGGTCACCAGCTACCGCACCGATCCGAGTTTCGTGCCGGCCTCGGGCGGGCCGGCATCCGCTGATTGGGCGGTGCTGACGCTCGACAAACCGCTCGGCACCGCGGACCGGGTACTGCCGTTGCTGCGCGACACCCCGATCGCCCGCACAGCGCTGATGCTGGGCGGCTATCAGCAGGACCGGCCGGAGGTGTTGATGGCGGATACCGGCTGCCGGGTCATTGGCGCCGTGCCGGCCGGCGCTGGCCGCTCGATGCTGCTGCATGATTGCGCCGGCACCCGCGGCGTCAGCGGCGCGCCGCTGCTGGCGCAGGGCCCCGCCGGCCAGTGGTTTGTCGCTGGGGTGGCGTCGCGGGCCAATGCCCAGGCGGCCATGGGCGCGGCCGTGCCGGCGATGGCGATCACGGCGGCGCCCGGGCAATAGGGGTTTCGTTCCACCTGTTTGATCTGGAGCCGCGCCTGCCGGTCCAGATGCTCAGGCGATGCCGTGTTCCCGCAGCCAGGCCAGGCTGCTGGTCCCCTCCGCCTGCGGCAGGCGCGCGAAGGCGTCGAGGTCGGCCGGGTGGTCGATGTCCATGGCGATGCCGGGCAGCGGTACGATGCGCGGCTCGATCCCTTGGGCCCGCGCCGCATCCAGATGCGGATAGTAGCTGTCCTCGCCGAAGCGCAGCGGCACCGCCAGCGGCGGCGACATCAGCACGGCGTTGGAGCCGAGCAGATCATGCGCCGGGGCGATGGTGAAGGCCGGCGCCGGTCCATGCGCCGCCAGCAGCGCCTCGATCTCCGCCGGCGTCGTCGCCGGGATGTCGCCCGGCATGGTCAGCAGGCCGCCACGGCCTTCCGCCGCCAGCAGCCGCGCCGCGGCGGTGACGCTGCCGGTGTGGCCGTCGCGCGCGCCATCCGTCACCACCCGGGCGCCGAGCCGCCTCGCCTCCGCGCTGGCCCAGGGGTCCAGGGTGACGACCAGCACGCCGGCCAGGCCGCGTGCCGCGACCAGCGTCGCCAGCACCTCGCCGATCATCACCCGCATCAGCGCCTGGCGCTGGGCTGGCGAAAGGCGCGGTGAGAGCCGCTGCTTGGCGCCCTCCAGCTCCTTCACCGGCAGCACCGCCCAGATATCGGTCATGCGCGCAGCCGGTCGGCGGCGTTCAGCACCACCTGGGCGAGGGCGATCTTGTCGGGCAGGCCGCGCATTAGGGTCGGCGCGCGGAAGACCCGGGCGGCGATGCCGCTGGCGTCATCATCAGGCTCCATGACATAGCCCTGCAGCAGCGCGCCGTAGCGCTGCGCCACCGCGGCGGCGGAGGGCTCGGTGCCGAGGTCGCGCAGCATCGTCGCCGTCGGCCCCTTCACCGCCTGGCCGGCGATGATCGGCGAGACCGCAACCACCGGCGCGCCGCAGCCGGCGATGGCGTCCCGCACCCCGGGCACCGCCAGGATCGGCTCCACGCTGATCAGCGGGTTGGAGGGGCAGATCACCACCGCCCGCACCCGTCCGCTGGCCAGGGTGGCGAGAAGCTCGGGCTGCGGCCGCGCCTCGGCGGCGCCGCGGAACTGCACGGCGCGCACCGCGGGGCGAGCCTGCTGGCCGACGAACCAGTCCTGGAAATCCACCCAGCCCTGCACCGTCAGCACCCGGGTCCGCACCGGATCGTCGCTCATCGGCAGGATGCGCGGGCCGACACCGAGGCGGCGGGCGAAATCCGCGGTGATGGCGGAGAGGCTGTCGCCCGCGCGCAGCCGCCGGGTGCGTTCCACATGGGTCGCCAGGTCGCGGTCGCCGAGGCGGAACCAGGTGGCGCCGCCGAGCGCGCCGAGCGCCTCCATGAAGGCCCAGCTTTCGTCGCGCCGGCCCCAGCCCAGCTCCTGGTTGTCGAGGCCGGCGAGGCTGTAGGTCAGGGTGTCGATATCGGGCGAGACATGCAGGCCGAGATGCTCGAAATCGTCGCCGGTATTGGCGACGAGCAGCAGCTCCTCGGCCGGCAGCGCGTTGGAGAGGCCGAGCGCCAGCTTGGCGCCGCCGATGCCGCCGGAGAGGGCGACGACAATGTCGTTCAACGAAAGAGATCCTCCGGCCCGACGCGGATGAGGTTTGCCGCCGGGTTGTCCGGCGCCGACCATGCGAGGCCGCGCAGCACCACCACCGGCTGCGCCTCGGCGCCCTGGCCCATCAGCAGCCCGGCGGCGGCGGCGATCTCGTCGGCGAAGCCGGTCAGGCTGACCTGCAGGGTACGGCCGAACATGTCCGGCGTGCCGCGCAGATCGACCAGCGCGGGCAGGCCGGCGGCGCCGATCGCCACCCCCACGGTGCCGCGGCGCCAGGCGCGGCCGAAGCTGTCACTGATCACCACCGGCAGGCCGAGCCGGGCCGAGAGCGCCGCGGCGCTGGCATCCGGGTCGCGCGGCAGCAGCAGCGCATGCGGCTCCTCCTCCGGCCCGACCACATTGGACTGGTCGATGCCGGCATTGGCCATGACGAAGCCCAGCCGGTGCTCGACGATGATGAGGTTCGGCCGCGAGCGCACCACCCGCGCCGCTTCCGACAGGATCAGCTCGACCACCCGCGGGTCCTTGCCGGTTTCCGCCGCCAGCGCCTCGGCACGGGCGGAAGGGGTGACATCGGCCAGCCGAACGCTGCGGCCCTCGGCCTTGCTGACGATCTTCTGCGCCACCACCAGCACGTCGCCGGGCTGCGGCGTGAGGCCGGCGCGCGCCAGCCCGGCCGCGATCAGCGCGGCAAGGTCATCCCCCGCCGCGACCCGCGGCAGGCCAGGCAGCGCAAGCATCTCTAGTCGCTGCATGGTCACAGCGGACTACGCCTGCCCTAGCCGAAGCGACGGCGCAGCAGCGGTAGCACCGTCTCACCATAGAGCTTCAGGAAGCGCGCCTGGTCCGGCCCCGGCGCGTGGAACACCAGGTGCCTGAAGCCAAGGCCGACGTAGTAGCCGACCCGCTCCACATGTTCCTCCGGATCGTTGGAGACGATCCAGCGGCTGGCGGCGCGCTCCAGCGGCAGCGCGTCGGCCAGGCGCTCCATCTCCGCCGGGTCCTCGACCGACATCTTCTCCTCGGGGCTCAGGGCCAGGGCGGCCCAGTGGCGGGTGTCCTCCAGCGCGCGCTGCCTGTCCGTGTCGAAGGAGACCTTCACCTCGATCATGCGGTCGTAGTTCGGCTTCGGCGCGGCGGCGGCCTCCAGCCCGGCGGCGACGTTCGGCAGCAGGGTTTCGGTGTAGAGCTCGGGCTTCTTGCCGCTGGTGCAGATGAAGCCGTCGCCGCTGCGGCCGGCGTATTTCGCCACCAGCGCGCCGGCAGCGGCGACGTAGATCGGCAGCGGCGCCGCCGGGCGGTCGTAGATCGTCGCCTTCTCGGTCTTGTAGTACTGGCCTTCGAAGGTCACGCGCTCCTCGGTCCAGAGCTTGCGCATCAGGGTGACCGCCTCGCGCATCCGGGCGAAGCGTTCCTTGAACTCCGGCCAGGGTGCGCCGGTGGAGGGCACCTCGTTCAGCCCCTCGCCGGTGCCGATGCCGAGGATGACGCGGTTGGGGAACATGGATCCCAGGGTGCCGAAGGCCTGGGCGACGATGGAGGGATGGTAGCGGAAGGTCGGCGTCAGCACGCTGGTGCCCATCACCAGCCGCTGCGTCCGGGCGCCAAGGGCGCCGAGCCAGACCAGCGAGTTCGGCGCATGGCCGTCGGTGTGCTTCCAGGGTTGGAAATGGTCGGAGATGAAGCAGGAGTCGAAGCCTGCCTGTTCCGCCAGCACGCCGAAATCCAGCAGCGCGCCGGGCGCGAATTGCTCGGCCGAGGCCTTGTACCCGAGCGTCAGCATGGTGAGGTTCCTTGTCGCGTTGCCATCGAGTCTAGCGCGGCCTCAGCTATCCGCCAGGGCCGCCAGCATCGTGTCGCGGGCGGCGAAATCGCCATCGGCATGCACCGGCTGGATGCAGACATGGGTGGCGCCGGCGGTGAAATGGGCCCGCAGCCCGGCCTTCACCGTGGCGGCATCGCCCGAGAGCACCATGGCATCGATGAAACGGTCGCTGCCGCCATCCTTCAGCTCGGCCTCGGTGAAGCCGAGGCGCAGCCAATTGTTCACGTAATTGGTCAAGGTCATGTAGCGGGCGAGCTCCTTCCGGCCCAGGGCACGTGCCTTGGCCTTGTCGGTCTCGACGCAGACCTTCTGCTCCACCGCCAGGATCCTGCCGGGGCCGAGGATCTTCGCCGCCTGCGCGGTATGCTCCGGCGTGACATTGTAGGGCACCGCGCCGCGGGTGCGGGCGGCCGCCAGCTCCAGCATCTTCGGCCCGAGGGCGGCCAGCACCACCGGCAGGTCTTCCTGCCCGGCCTTGGCCATGCCGTCGAGATAGCCGCGCATCGCCGGGATCGGCTTGTCGTAGCTGTGGCCGCGAAGCCCCTCCACCATCGGCACATGGCTGACGCCGAGGCCGAGGATGAAGCGCCCGCCATGCAGCGCATTCAGGGTCGCCAGCCCGCGCTTCGCGGTGAAGGCGTCCCGCGCATAGATATTGGCGATGGAACTGCCGATGATCAGCTTCTGGCTGTTCGCCAGCAGGAAGCCGCCCAGCGCCATGGATTCATAGCCGCGCGATTCCGGGTACCAGAAGGCCGAATAGCCATGGCCTTCCACCGTCTTCAGCAGCGCCTTGAGCTGCGCCGCATCCAGCCTGTCGGTCGAGATCCAGACCCCGAGACGCCCGAGTTCCATCGGCCTAACTCCCAAAGCGGTTCAAGCGGCGACGCCGGCCATCTCGGCCCGCAGCGCAACCAGCGCAAGCATGGCATCGATGGTGGGCGTGCCAAGCCCCGCGATCTCCCGCATCGCCACGATGGAATCGCGCAGGATGCCATATTCCAGCTGCCGCCCGCGCTCCAGGTCCTGCAGCATGGACATGCGATGCCCGGTCATCGACATGGTCACGTCGATGCGCTGCTGCGACGTGGTCGGCAGGGTGGCGCCGAGCGCCGTCGCCACCGCTTCCGCCTCTTCCATGCAGCGGCGGGCGATGGCGATCACATCCGGCGACCGGGCGATGGCGTCGAGCGGGGCGAGGGTGAGGGTGGCCAGCGGGTTCCAGACCAGGCTGTTGATCATCTTGGCCCAGATCTCGCCGCGGATGTCGGCGCGGATCGGCGCCCGCAGCCCGGCCGCGGTCATTGCCTCATGCAGCCGGCGGAGGCGGGGCGAGGAGCTGCCGTCGGGCTCGCCGATCGGGAAGCCGGCGGGGCCGGCCTGGTGCACGGCGGCGGGGCCGGTGGTGTCGGTGCCGACCCAATAGGTGCAGCCGATCGCCCGCTCCGGCCGCAGCGTGGCCCATTGCCGTCCGCCGGGGTCCAGGCGTTCGAGCTGGCGGCCCTGGTGCGGACCGGCCAGGCCATGGAAATACCAATAGGGGATGCCGGTGGTCGGCGGCACCACCGCGGTCTCGGGCCCGAGCAGCGCGGCGATGCCGGGCAGCGATTCCTCCACCTGATGCGCCTTCAGCGTGATGAAGACCACATCCTGCGGCGGCAGGGAGGCCGGATCGCTGGTGGCGGCCACCGGGAAGACGCGATCGCCCTGCTTCCCCTGCAGCAGGATGCCGCGTTCCCTGAGCGCCGCCAGCGTCGCGCCGCGCGCGACCATGGTGACGGCGACATCCGGCACCTGCGACAGATGCGCGCCGAGATAGCAGCCGATGGAACCGGCGCCGTAGATGCAGATGCGCATCGGCTGTGACATGGCAGTCTCCTTCCCCTTGGCCGCCCGCGGTTGACTTCCCGCGGGGGCGGCACCTAGCGTTTCCCGGAACATCGCCCCGGGAGGGCCGTCATGGCAAATACCGCCCAGAATTCACCACGACACGGCCCACGGCCGCTGCGCTACGCCTACCAGATCGGCGCGGTGGGCGAGCCGGACCGTACCGACCGGCAATTGTACCGCGAGGCGATCGCCGACGCCCGGCTGGTGCAGGCCATGGGCTATGACGCGGCCTGGATGGTGGAGCACCATTTCAGCGACTACTACCCGCAGCCGAATCCGCTGCTGTTCCTCTCCCACATCGCCGCCGCCTGTCCCGGCCTTGGCCTCGGCACCGCGGTGATGGTGCTCCCGTGGTACGACCCGCGGCGCTTCGCCGAGGATCTGGCGATGCTGCAGACGCTGACCGATGGCGAGCTGCACATCGGCATGGGCCGCGGCACCGCGAAATCCGAATACGACGCCTTCGGCATCCCGATGGAGACGGCGCGCGACCGCTTCCGCGAATGCTGGGAGCTGACGCGCCGCGCGCTGGACGGTGGTCCGATGACCTATGCCGGCGATTACACCGCGTTGCGCGAGCCGGTGGTGCTGCGCCCGGCCTTCGACCGGCGGCCGAATTTCTACGGTGCCATCGGCAGCCTGGAGAGCGCCGCCATCATGGCCGGGCTGGGGCTGCCGCCGCTGTGCCTTTCCTCCTTTCCCGACCATCTGCTGAAGCGCATCCTGGAGACCTGGAAGGCCCGCACCGCGGAAGCCGGCGGCAACCCCAATGCGACCTTCCCGATCTCGATCAAGTGCTTCGTCGCCGAAACCGATGAGAAGGCGCGGGAGCAGGCCTTGCAGTACCTGCCGGAGTTCTTCGCCCTGCAGGTCCGCCACTACCAGTCGGATCACGCGCCCTGGGGCGACATCCCGGGCTACCAGCAGTTCAACAAGATGTTCGCCAACCTGCGCAGCCTGTCGGATCCGGCGAACCTCGGGCCCTACCTGGCGATGAACCTGGTGGGCTCGCCGGCGACGGTGGCGCGGCGGCTGCAGCAATTCGCCGATCTCGGCTTCAACTACTTCCTGATCAGCAACGCCACCTACGGCGTGCCGCGCGCGGTGCGGCACGAGACCATCCGCCGCTTCGCCGAGGAGGTGGTGCCGCGGATGCAGGCGCCGGCCGCGGCGGCCGAATAGGAAAGCCCGATGTCCGAGCTTGCGCTGCTCTCCACCCTCGGCCTGACCGGCGTGCTGCGGGAGGTGCTGCCGCGCTACCCAGGCAAGGTCGCCGCCAGCTACGGCCCGACCGCCGCCATCCTGGAGCGCATCGCCGGAGGTGAGAGCGGCGATGCCGCGATCCTGACCGCGGAGGGAATCGAGGCGCTGACCGCCAAGGGCGTGCTGGCGGCCGGAACGCGGGTGGATCTGGCGGCCTCCGGTGTCGGCATCGCGGTGAAGGCCGGCGCGCCGAAGCCCGACATCGCCACACCGGAGGCCTTCATGCGGCTGCTGGAGACGGTGCCTTCCATCGCCTATTCGCGCGCCGGCGCCAGCGGCATCTATTTCGCCGGGCTGCTGAAGCGGCTGGGGTTGGCGGAGACGGTGAACGCCAAGGCCATCGTCATCCCGCAGGGTTTCACCGCGGAGCGCGTGGTGCGCGGCGAGGCGGTGGTGGCGGTGCAGCAGATCAGCGAGCTGATGGCGGTGGAGGGGGTGGATATCGTCGGGCCGCTGCCGGAGGGGCTGCAGACCACGGTGGTGTTCTCCGGCGCGGTCTTCGCCGGCTCTGCGCGGCCGGTGGAAGCCGCGGCGCTGCTGCGCTTCCTGGTCGGGACGGCGACCCCGGCGATGCTGCGGTCGAAGGGCCTGCAGCCGGTCTGACGTCGCGGGCTATCAGCCGCGCCGATAGGGATAGCAGCGGGCGCGGTCCAGGGTGCGGCCGAAGTGCCGGCCCAGCGCCTCGATGGCATCGCCATGCGCCGGGTAGGGGTCGCTGTTCGCCGGGCCGACGACGATCGGCGTGACGGACGTGCCCTGCTGCCCTGCCTGTGGCAGCATCGCGGTGGCCAGCGCGTTCCCCTCGCCGTCCCGCAACGTCAGGAACAGCGGCATGGTGCGCTGGATATGCGCGCCGCGCCCGATGTCCTGCTCGAAGATCGGACCGGGCGCCGGCCTGTAGGATTGCGAAGCCTCCTCATGCGCCTGCTGGAAGTGCTTCTCCACCGCGTGGCGCATGAGTTCCGATTCGCGGGCAGCCTCGGCCTCCGTCTCGATGCGGAACCAGGTCTTCTGCCCCGGGGCGTCGCAGATGAACTGCATGACCTCCTCCCGTGCAAGATGCCAGGACCAGCCTAGCGAGGACACGGGTCCTGGTAAACCGCTCACCCGACGAAGCCGGAGAGGTGTGCCGTGGTGGCTACAGCGGATTGCATTCAGTCCGAATGCCAATCCGCAGTAGCCTATCGTTTGCAGGGCGGATTCACGTAGCGGTCCGCGCTACAGCTTCCGCAGCTTCTGCAGGCTGCGCACGCCTTCCGGCGGTGGCGGCCTGCCGTCGTTGTACCGCGGCCAGGCGGTATGGGCGACCTCACCGACATAGATGTCGCCATGGCTGTCCACCGCAAGCCCATGCGGCGAGAGGAATTGTCCCGGCTCGGTGCCCAACTCGCCGAAGCGGCCGAGCAGCTTGCCCTCCATCGACAATACGCTGATGCGCGGGCCGAGGTTCGGTGCCTTGATGTTCACTGGCAGCGCCGGCCCCAGCTCGCCGACGTAGCAGCAGGGGCATTTGCCTTTGCCGAGAAACAGCGAGCAGGGCCGGTGCAGATTGTTCCACTGGCCCTGATACTTGCCCTTGCCGTCGAAGATCTGCACCCGATGGCTCTCGCGGTCGGCGACATAGACCAGCCCGGCGTCGTCGCAGACGATGTTGTGCGGCAGGTTGAACTGCCCCGGCTCGGTGCCCGAACCACCCCAGGAGAACAGGTGCTTCCCTTCGGGCGAATATTTGTGGACCTGGGCGTTGCCGTAGCCGTCGGAGACATAGATATCGCCTTCGGGTGACAGTGCCGTATGGGTGCAGCGGTTGAAGGGCTTGCCGGACATGTAGGGCGCCGGCTTGCCGGGCAAGCCGATGGTCAGCAGCACGCGGCCGTCGAGGGTGCATTTGCGCACGCTGTGGTCGCCGTCATCGGTGCACCACAGCGTGTCATCCGGGCCGAGATGCAGGCCATGCGCCCGGGTGAACAATCCCTCGCCCCAGGAGCCGAGGAATTTGCCCTCGCGATCGAAGATCACCATCGGGTGCTCGCCGCGGTTGAACACATAGACCCGGTCCTGCCGGTCCACGGCGACGGCCGCGGTCTCCTTCAGCGACCAGCCTTCGGGCAGGGTGCCCCAGCCCGGCACCGGCGCGTAGCGCCACTCGCCTTCGCCCAAACTCTCCGCCATCGCACGATCCCTCCCGCTGTTGCGCCGAGGCTCGCGCCGCACGCTGCCGCTGTAAAGCCGTCCGCACGGCGCTGGCATGGCGGGGCGGGGATCGCGTATGCAGCGGGGCATGGAGACTACCCCGTCACAGCCCTCGACCGGCTTGGCGCCCGCGCCCTATCGGGAAGGGCTGCCGCCGCAGCCGCCCGGCCCGCCGGAAGGGGAGCAGCATTTCACCGCCTCGCAGATGGTGCGGGACCTGGTCATCGGCACGGCCGATGGGCTGACCGTGCCCTTCGCGCTGGCGGCGGGGCTGACCGGCGCGGCCGCCGCCAACCCGCTGATCGTGACCGCCGGGCTGGCCGAGATCGCCGCGGGCTGCGTGGCGATGGGGCTCGGCGGCTATCTCGCGGCGCGGACCGATGCGCAGCATTACGGCGCCGAGCGGCGGCGCGAGGAGCAGGAGACCAGGGACTACCCGGACCGCGAGAAATGGGAGGTTTCGGCGATCCTGCACCGCTACGGGCTGCGCGGCGAGGTGCTGGCGCGGGCGACCGAGGCCATCGCCTCCGACCGCCGGCGCTGGGTGGATTTCATGATGCGCTTCGAACTCGAACTGGCCGAGCCGACGCCCGGCCGCGCCGCGGCGAGCGCCGTGACCATCGGCAGCGCCTATGTTGTGGGCGGGCTGATCCCGCTCGCGCCCTACATGCTGATCGCGGAGACGCGGCCGGCGCTGCTGGTCTCGGCGCTGCTGACCGGCACGGCGCTGTTCGGCTTCGGCTGGCTGAAGGCGCGGGCGACGGGGCTGCCGGCGCTGCGCGGCGCGGTGCAGACCCTGGGCATCGGTGGCTTGGCCGCGGCGGTCGCCTATGCGGTGGCGAAGCTGGTGGGCGGATAGGGAGGAGCCTGCTCCCGCCGGGGAAGACCCACCGGCCGCGAGCCGGATGTCCGGGCCGATCTCCACCGTCCGGTGCAGCGGCGCACCCGGGTTCAGAGCGCGAAGCCGCTGTTTCAGGGCGGCGGTTGCGGTGGCCGCCACGAGGTCGGTCTGGGTCAGCACCAGCCGATCGGCGACCGCGATCTGCTTCACCGCCTCCGGCTGCGCATCGGGGCGCGGCGTCGGCAAGACCGGTGGTCTCGATCACCACATGCCGGATCGGCCGCCCCTCCGCCACCCTGGCGGCCAAGCCGTCGAGCGCCCGCAGGATGTCGCCGCGCACCGTGCAGCAGAGGCCGCCGGCATTCAGCGGCATGGTATCCTCCTGCCGGGCGGCGTCACCGGCCAGGTTCCACCGCAGGACAACAACCAGACCGGCAGCATCTCGGCCTCTATACGGAGCTGTCGCAACGGCTGCTGGAGGACCGGCTGACCCTGTGGGCGGGAGTCCGCCAGACCTGCGGCGATACTGCCTTCGACCCAACGCCGAACCTTTCGCAGCAGCGCAACTGCGATATTGGCTACGACGCCACCGCATGCTCCGCCGGATATGCGTGACGTAGCGGGCCTCTCGCTGCCTTTGCCCGGCTCACTCCCCGCCCAACCGACGGCAAGGATAGCAACGCCGCTTGCCGAGACGCCTCATGCGAGGCGAGCTTGGGCGCCGACGCGGCTCTTTAATATTCATCGGAACTATGACCGAACTTCCAGCGCCTGGAGCGCCCGGGCTGCCTTCAAAACTTCGGCCGTGTGCTCAGCCGGTTTCACCTTTTTCCAATGCCTCAACACCCGCCCATCGGCACCGATGAGGAAGCTGCTGCGCTCCATGCCCATGTACTTCCGGCCGTACATGGATTTCTCCACCCAGGTGCCATAGGCCTCGGCCACCGCATGGTTCTCGTCCGAGGCCAGCGGGAACTCCAACCCGTATTTCTTCGCGAATTTCTCGATCGGCGGCATCTTGTCGGGGCTCACACCGATCACCGTCAGCCCGAGCGTGTTGAATTGCGGCAGCGCCTCCTGGATGCCGCAGGCCTGCTTGGTGCAGCCGGAGGTATCCGCCTTCGGGTAGAAGTACAGCAGGAAGGGCTTGCCCTTCAGCCCTTCCAGGCTGACGGTCCGCCCGCCGCTCGCTGGCATGGTGAAGCCCGGCGCCGGGGCGCCCTCGGCCAGATCCGCTCCGCTCATTCCGCCACCCCCGCCACTGGTCCCAGGCGGCCGACCCGGCGCTCGAAGATCATCCGCACCGTTCCGGCAATGGCTTGCATCTGAGCGCGCAAGCCGGGAAGGTCAACCGGCGCCGGGTCCAGCAGCGGCGCCACCGCGCGCAGCATCGCCTCGGTCGCCGGCGCTGGCAGGTTGGCCTCACGCGTCCGGCCCTGGGTCAGTCGCACCAGCCCGATTACCGTCCGCCACAGCCGGTCGGCGGTGACCAGCGCCGCCACCTCCTCCGCCGGCAGCACCCCCGCCTTGCCAAGCCGGGCGAGGGCGGTGCGCGTCGTCGTCGCCAGCACCTCCGGGTGCGCCGGCCCGTGGCGGAGTTGCAGCGCCTGGGCGATGAACTCCACCTCGATCAGCCCGCCGGGCATCGCCTTCACGTCCCAAGGGCCTTCGGCCGGCAGCTCCTTCAGCATCCGGACGCGCATCGCCGCGGCATCGGCCAGCGCCGACTCCGCCGCGCCGGGCTTCAGGATGGAGGCCCGCAGCACCTCAACGATGCGGCGCTTCAGCGCCGGCGGCCCGGCGATCGGCCGGGCCCGCGTCAGCGCCATCCGCTCCCAGGTCCAGGCATTCTCCCGGTGGTACTGCTCGAAGGAGGAGAGGCGGATGGCGACCGGGCCCTTGTTGCCCGAAGGCCTGAGCCGCATGTCGACCTCCCACAGCCTGCCCTCGGCGCCCGGTGCGGTGATGGCGGAGACGATCTGCGGCGCCAGCCGGATGAAATACTCCGAAGGTGCGAGGGACCGCCGCCCGCCGCTGCTCTCGGTGGCTTCGGGATCGTGGTCGTACAGCACCACCAGGTCGAGGTCGGAGCCCGGCAGCATCTCCCGCCCGCCAAGCTTTCCCATCGCCAGCACCGCCAGCGCCCCGCCCGGGACGCGGCCGTAGCGTTCGGCGAAATCCGCGGCGATGCGCGGCAGCAGCGCGGCGATGGCGCTGTCGGCGAGGTCGGAGCGCAGCTCGCCGGCGGTGTCGGTGTCGAGGGTGCCCTCCAGCGCCGCCGCGTCGATCTCGAATTTCCGCGCGGTGGCGATCCGCCGGGCCGCCTCCAGCGCCTCGTCCAGGTGGCGCGCTTCCTTGATCAGCGCCGGCAGCGCGGCGGCGGGGTCGGCGCCGGCCGGGGCGGCGGCGCCGGCCAGCAGTCCGTCCAGCGCGGCGACGTTGCGCGCCAGGTGGTCGGCCAGTTGCGGCGCTGCACCGAGGATGCCGGCGACCCGGTCGAGCATCGCCGGGTTGCGGTGCAGCAGGCTCAGCACCTGGACCCCGGCCGGCAGCCGCATCAGCACCGCGTCGAACCGCACCAGCGCCTGGTCCGGGTGGGATTGCCGGGCGAAGGCGGCGAGCAGCATCGGCATCAGCTCGGTCAGCAGCTCCCGTGCCCGGGCGCTGCGGGTGGCGCGCGGCCTGCCGTGATGCCAGCCGCGCACCATGGCGGCGACCGAGGCGGGATCGGCGAAGCCCATGCGGCGCAAGGTCGCCAGCGTCTCCGGATCGTCGTCGACGCCGGTGAAGACGAGGTTGCCGGCAACCCCGCCGGCCGGCCCGCCCTCCTCGCCGGACAGCGCCGGCGCCGTCTCAAACAGCGTGCCGTAGTGCCGTTCCACCCGTGCCAAATGGTCCATGAAGGCGGCGGTGAACGCCTCGGTGTGCGGAAAGCCCATGAAGCCGGCGATGCGGTCGAGCCCGGCGGCATCCTCCGGCAGCCGATGGGTCTGCCGGTCCGCCACCATCTGCAGCCGGTGCTCCAGGTTGCGCAGGAACACATAGGCATCGGCAAGGTCGGCCGCGGCACGGCGGTCCAGCTTGCCTGACCCGGCCAAAGCCGCCAGCGCGCCGAGGGTCGTCGGGTCGCGCAGCCCGGGGTCGCGGCCGCCCCAGATCAGTTGCAGCACCTGGGCGGTGAACTCGATCTCGCGGATGCCGCCGCGGCCGAGCTTCACATCATGCCCGGCCAGCGCCACAGTTGCCCCGGCGCCCTTGTGGCCCTTGTGCGCGTGGATCTGCCGCTTGATGGAATGAATGTCGGCGACGGCGGCGAAATCCAGGTGGCGGCGCCAGACGAAGGGCCGGATCTCGCGCAGGAATTGATCGCCGAGCGCCCGGTCGCCGGCCACCGGGCGCGCCTTGATCATCGCCGCGCGCTCCCAATTCTGCCCCATGCTCTCGTAGTAGACGATGGCGGCATTGACCGAGACGGCGAGGGGCGTCGCCGCCGGATCCGGGCGCAGCCGCAGGTCGGTGCGGAAGACATAACCATCCGCGGTGCGTTCCTCGAGCAGCCGCACAAGGTCGCGGGCGAGCCGCACGTAGCAGGCGCCGGCGCGGTCGCTATGGTAGGCTGCCGCCGCCGGGTCATAGAGCACCATGAGGTCGACATCCGAGGAGTAGTTCAGCTCCCTGCCACCGAGCTTCCCCATCCCCAGCACGATCAGGCCGCTGCCCTTGCCGATCGCGCGAGGGTCGCCACGGGCACCGCGGGTGATACGCAATTCGCCACGCTCGGCCGCCGCCAGCAGCAGATGCGCGCAACCGAAATCGATGGTCGCCTCCGCCAGCTCGGACAGCGCGCCGGTGACGCGTTCCAGCGGCCACTGCCCGCCGAGGTCGGCGACCGCGGCGATCAGCGCCGCCTGCCGCTTGGCCTGCCGCAGCAGCGCTGCCACCGCTTCGCGCGGGGCGCCGGGGTCGGCGCGGCCCAGCGGGTCGAGCGCCATGGCAAAGGCATCCTCCGGGCCGCGCTCGGCCAGCCGCATCAGGGCGGGCGCCTCGCGGATCGCAAGGTCGGCCAGGTAGGGGCTGTTGCCGCCGAGGCTGGCGAGCAGCGCCGCCCCCGCCGGGCTCGCCGCCCAGGCGCGCGCCGCGGCATCGCGCTCGGCGAAGCGTTCGGCCAGCCGGCTGGCGGCTTCGGGGTCGTAGGGTCGGGGCAGGCGGTCGGCAGGTGCCGGAATCGTGGAAGCCATGCCGGAGGGAACGCGTGAGCGGTACCCGCGGTCAAGCGTTGCGCTGGCTGCCCCTTGCCGGAAACCTCGCGCTCGGCCTGTTGGTGGCCTTCGGCCTTGGCCTCGGCGCCCTGGCCTGGCGGCTGGCGCAGGGGCCGCTGGAGGTGCCGCCGCTGGCCCGGCGGATCGAGGCGGCGGCGAATGCCTCGCTGGCCGGCTCGCGCCTTGAGATCGGCAGCGCCGCCATCGCCTGGGAGGGATTTCGCGGCGGCACCGCCGCGCCGCTCGACATCGTGCTGGACGATGTCCGGCTGCTCGACGCCGAGGGCGCCACCCAGGTGGAACTGCCGGATGCGGCGGTGACGCTCTCCGCCCGCGCCCTGCTGCGCGGCATGGTGGCGCCGGCGACGATCGAGCTGCGCCGGCCGCGGGTGCTGGCGCTGCTGCGCCCGGATGGCTCGCTCGGCCTGACGCTGCACCCGCCCGCCGAGGTCGCCGGCCCCGCGCCGGCGGGGGCGGGGCCCGATGCGCTCGGCCTGCTGGCGGAGCTGATGCAGCCGGCCTCGGAAGGTGCGGCACATGCGGCGCTGCGGCGAATCCGGGTGAACGGCGGCGAGATCATCCTCTCCGAGGTCGCCACCGGCCGGCGCTGGACCTTGGCGGAGCCGCGGCTCGACCTGCGCCGTGCCGCCGCGGGCGGGTTGGCCGGGGAGGGGTCGGCGATGTTCCGCAGCGGCGCCATCCGCGTGCCGGTCCGACTCTCCGGCGAGGCCAGCGGCACGCCGATGGTGCTGACGGCGCGGATCGGCCTGCCGGCGCTGCGTCCCGCGGAACTCGCCGACATCTGGCCACCGCTGGCGCCGCTGGCGGTGCTGGACGCCCCGGTGGCGCTGACCGCCGGCGGCACCTTCGATGCCACCGGCCGTCCGGCGCGGCTGGAGATCGGCCTCGACGGCGGTGCCGGCAGCCTGGCCCTCGGCGATGCCAGGCTGCCGATCGACCGGCTCGCGGCGCGGCTCGAAGGCGGCAGCCGGGCGCTGCGGCTGAGCGAGGCGCGGCTGGTGATCGGCGGCCCTTCCGGCCCGGCGCTCACCGCGACCGGCGAGGCGCGGTTCCAGGATGGCGGCTGGGGCGCCAGCCTCGATCTCGGCTTTGAGCCGGTGCGGGCGGGCGAGGTACCGGGACTGTGGCCGGCGGAGCTTGCCCCGGTGGCAAGGGCCGCGGCGCTGCGGGTGGTGCCGGCCGGACGGCTGCGCGACCTGCGGCTGAGGCTGCAGCTCGGTGCGCCGGAAGCACTCGATCGTGTCACGGTGCAGCAGGCCAGGCTGGCCTTCGGCCTGGACGAGGCGGTGCTCGACCTCGGCGCCAGCGGCAGGATCGCCGCCGAATCGCTGGAACTGGCGGCGATGCTGACACCGGATATGGTGCAGCTCGACCGTGCCGTGCTGCGGCTGCCGAGCGGGGCGATGCCGCCGGCGACGGCCGGCCCGCTGCTTTCCGCCAGCGGCAGCGCCGAGCGGCGCGACGGGGCCTGGCGCGGCAGCCTCGGGCTGACGCTCGATGCCGTCGGCTTCGCCGAGCTCGCGGCCTATTGGCCGGAAGGGGTGGTGCCGGGCGCGCGCGACTGGATCACCCGCAACGTCACCGCCGGCAGCGTCCGGAATGGCCGCTGGCGGCTGGAGGCGGAGGCGCCGGAGACGCTCGACGCGCTGCACATCACCGGCTTCTCCGGCACCGCTGAGGCGAGTGAGGCGACGGTGCATTGGCTGCGGCCGATCCCGCCGGTACGCGGGGTGTCCGGCAAAGCCGAGTTCGCCTTGAATGAGGTGAGCCTGCGCAGCCGCAGCGGCCGGCAGATGCTGTCGGACAGCGCCCGCAGCGGCATCGAGGTGCGGGAGGCCAGCGTGCGCTTCCTCAACCTCGACGCCAGCCCGGGCAATGCCGAGGTCACGGTGCAACTCGTCGGCCCGCTGGCGGATGCGCTGACCATCCTGCGCCACCCCCGCCTCAAACTGTTCGAGCGCCGCAAGCTGGAGCTGGCCGTCGCCGCCGGCCAGGTCGACGCCCGGCTGGCGGTCGGCTTCCCGCTGTGGAGCGAGCTGCCGATGGAGGAACTGCGGATCAGCGCCGAGGCCCGCATTGCCGAGGCGCGTCTGCCCGGTGCGCTGCTCGACCAGACGCTGGATCACGCCAGCTTCGACCTTTCGGTGAACACCGATGCGCTGAAGGCGAATGGCCAGGCGGTGCTGCTGGGCGCGCCGGTGCGGCTTGGCGTCGAGATGGACTTCCGCAGCGGCCCGGCCAGCCAGGTGACCGAGCGGGCCACCCTGACCGGCCGGCTGGACCAGCGCCAGCTCGGCACCCTCGGCTTCGACACGCTGGGGCTGCTGGACGGGCCGGTGGCGGTGGATGCGCGGTCCGAGAAGCGCCGCAATGGCCAGGGCAGCGTGGCGCTCCGCGGCGACCTGCGTGACGCACGGCTGTTGCTGGACGTGCTCGCCTGGCGGAAGCCGGCCGGTGCGCCGGGCCAGGCGGAAGCCACCCTGCGGATGCAGGGCGAGGCGCTGGTCGCCGCCGAAGGCATCAGGCTGGAGGCACCGGAGCTGGCGATGCGCGGCAGCGCCAGCTTCGGCACCCGCAGCCGGCTGGAACGGATCAACCTGACGGAGGCGGCGGTCGGTGCCTCCCGCTTCGGCGGCGAGGTGCAGCGGCCGGAACAGCCGGGCGGCCCCTGGCGGGCGATGCTGCGCGGCCCGGTCTTCGACCTGCGCCCCGCGCTGCGCGGCCCCGACCGGCCGGAGCCCGCCACCTCCGCCGCGGCGGAGGACCCGGGGCCGCCCCTGGCGCTCGACCTGGGCTTCGAGCGGGTCACCATGGGCGAGGGGCGCAACATGTACGGCGTCCACGCCACTGCCCGGATGGATGGGCGCGGCCTGCTGCGCGAGGGGCGAGCCAATGGCCGCACCGCCGCCACTGCCGGCCCGGCCAGCGGCTTCGGCGCGGCCCTGACGCCGCGCGGCGTCCAGCGGCACCTTCAGCTCACCGCCGAGGATGGCGGCGCCCTGCTGCATGCGCTCGACCTGGTGGAATCAATCCGCGGCGGCCGGCTGACGGTGGATGCGCGATACCTCGACTTGCGGCCGGGGGCACCGCTGACCGGCACGGCCGAGCTTGACCAATTCGTGGTGCGCGACGCCCCGGCGGCGGCCAAGCTGTTGCAGGCGATGACGCTCTACGGGCTGGTGGAGGCGGTGCAGGGCGGCGGCGGGCTGGTCTTCTCCCGCCTCATCGCCCCCTTCACCCTGACCCCGGAGGCGCTGGAGCTGAGCGATGCGCGGGCCTTCTCGGCCTCGCTCGGAGTGACCGCCAAGGGGCGGATCCGCCGGGCCGGCGGAGTCGCCGAGATCGAGGGCACCATCGTCCCGGCCTATATGTTCAACACGCTGCTGGGCAACATCCCGTTGCTCGGCCGGCTGTTCAGCCCGGAAGCCGGCGGCGGGGTCTTCGCCGGCACCTACCGGGTGCAGGGGCCGCTGGCCGACCCGCAGGTGACGGTGAACCCGCTGGCGGCGCTGACGCCGGGTTTCCTGCGCGGGCTGTTCGGTCTCGGCCAGCCGGCGGAGCGGGGGGCGGCGCCGGCGCGCTGAGGTATCGCTTGCCGGGGCAGGACGACGCTTGCCTGCTTGGCCGCCGTACTGCATCAGCGTGTGCTGGCTTTCGGATCGCATCGCCTGGTTCCGCTGGTGGTGCTGATCGCGCTGGTGCCGCCGCTTTCCGTTCTGTGGCCGCTGTTGAGCCCCCTGGGGAAGATCACGGAAGTCGAGAACTGGACCGGGATGGCGGCGAACCGCCAGGCCCGGCACATCCGGGAGGTGATCCTGCGGGCTGGAGGATCAGGCAGCGTGGCCACCCTGTTCCCGAGCCAGGTGCTGGACGCCAATTCGGTGCTGCCCGAATTCGCTGCCGGTCCCTTCTTTTTTCGCACCGCCGAAGCGATCGGGTCGGAGACGATCGCCCGGCTGCGTGGCGCAGGTGTGCATGAAATAGAGTCGCTGTTCGCGGCCAGTCCGCCGGCCGCCATCTTCGGCGGCCTGTTTGCGGACCGTCGGATGAAGCCGATGGACGCTCCACTACGCGACTACGCGGAGCGGCACGGCTATAGTCAGGTTCATCTGCCGCCCCTGGCCACGGGGATGACGGCTGGCTGGCTCTTCATACGGCCCGGCGCTGCGCCGGCTTCCGCCGACCCGATCGGGCCAATCGCTCCGACCAGGTGATCTCGCCCGACCGGAGTTTGCTCCAGCGGCGGCGCCGGCAGGCGTCCGCCTCAGCCCGGCCGCACCAGCACATGCCGCTTACGGCCGAGCGAGAGCTTGGCCGCGCCCTCGCGCAGGTCGGCCGCGGTCACCGGCTGCTGCGGGTCGGTCACCGGAGCATCATTCAGCCGGACACCGTTCTGCGCCACCAGCCGCCGCGCCTCGCCCTTGCTGGCCACCAGCTTCGCCGCCGCCAGCAGATCCACCACGCTGGCCGGCAGGGCATGGGTGATGCTCGGCAGGGTCTCGGCCGCCTCGCCCTGCTCGAAGGCGCGGCGGGCGGTCTCGGCCGCCTGTTCCGCCGCGGCGCGGCCGTGCAGCAGCGCGGTTGCCTCGGTGGCCAGCACCTTCTTCGCCTCATTCACCTCGGCGCCGGCCAGCACGCCGAGGCGGCGGACCTCATGCATCGGCAGTTCGGTGAAGAGGCCGAGGAAGCGGCCGACATCCGCATCCTCGGTGTTGCGCCAGAACTGCCAATAGTCATAGGGGCTGAGCCTCTCGGCGTTCAGCCAGACGGCGCCGGCCGCGGTCTTGCCCATCTTCACGCCGGAAGCGGTGGTGAGCAGCGGCGTGGTCACGCCGAAGACCTCGGCGCCATCCATGCGGCGGCAGAGCTCGACGCCCATGACGATGTTGCCCCATTGGTCGGAGCCGCCCATCTGCATCTCGACGCCGTAACGGCGGCGCAGCTCCGCGAAATCGTAGCTCTGCAGCAGCATGTAGTTGAATTCGAGGAAGCTGAGGTTCTGCTCGCGGTCCAGCCGCAGCTTCACGCTGTCCATGGACAGCATGCGGTTGACGCTGAAATGCCGGCCGACATCGCGCAGGAAGGGGATGTAGAGCAGCCGGTCCAGCCATTCCGCATTGTCCAGCATGATGGCGTCGGTCGGGGAAGCATTGCCAGGCACGCCATCCGACGCGGGGCCGAAGCGCAGGAAGCCGTCGAAGACCTTGCGGATGCCGGCCTTGTTGCGCTCGATCGCGGCATCGTCCAGCAGCGGCCGCGCCTCGTCACGGAAGGAAGGGTCGCCGATCTTGGTCGTGCCGCCGCCCATCAGCACCACCGGGCGGTGCCCGGTGCGCTGCATCAGCCGCAGCAACATGATCGATACCAGATGGCCGACGTGCAGGCTGTCAGCCGTGCAGTCGAAGCCGATGTAGCCGGAGACCACGCCGTCCCGCAGCCTGGCGTCCAGCGCCGTGGCATCGGTCACCTGGTGGAGGTAGCCGCGCTCCTGCGCCTGGCGGAGGAATTCGCTGGAAGGGGCGGTCATCTGTGGGGTGCTTCGCTTCGGGACTAGGAATCGGGCGGCCCCCGTAGCACAGGGGACGGATGCTTAGAACCATCGGCCTGATGAGCGGCACCTCACTGGACGGGGTGGATGCCGCCTGGGTGGAAACCGACGGCGAAAGGATCGGCCGGATCGGCCCGACCTTGACCCTGCCCTATGCCCCGGCGCTGCGGCGTGACCTTCGGCGGCTGCTGGATATCGCTGGCGAGATCGGGCCGCAGGACGGCTTCCTCGCTGGTTGCGTGGCCCGGCTGACCGAGCGCCATGCCGAGGCGGTGGAGATGCTGCGCGAGCAGGTGTGGGAGAGCCTGCGGGAGGACACCGACCTGCTCGGCTTCCACGGCCAGACCATCCTCCACCGCCCGCTGCCGGCGGTGCGCGGGCGGAACGCGGCCGGGGAGGCGGTGCTGCGCGAAGGCGGTCGGACCTGGCAGGTGGGCGATGCGGTGCTGCTGGCGCGGCGCAGCGGCCTTTCCGTCGCGCATGACTTCCGCAGCGCCGATGTCGCCGCCGGCGGCCAGGGGGCGCCGCTGGTGCCGGTGGTCCACGCGGCGATGGCCGCGGCGCTGCCCAAGCCGCTGGCGGTGCTGAACCTCGGCGGCGTCGGCAATGTCACCTGGATCGGCGAGGATGGGGCGCTGCTGGCCTTCGACACCGGCCCGGCCAATGGCCCGCTGGATGACTGGGCGCGGCGCGCGACCGGCGCCGACTACGACATGGACGGCAGGCTGGCCCTGGCCGGGCAGCCGGACGGGGTGGTGCTCGGCCGGTTGCTGGCGCATCCCTACCTGGAAGCGCCGCCGCCCAAGTCGCTGGACCGGCTGGATTTCGACCGGGCGCTGCGGGAGGCCGGGGCGGACGCGCTCTCGCCACCGGACGGCGCGGCGACCCTGGTGGCCTTCTGCGCCGCCTGCGTGGCCGCCGCGGCGCGCCACTTCCCGGCGCCGCCACTGCAATGGCTGGTCGGCGGCGGCGGGCGACGCAATCCGGCGGTGATGCGGGCCCTGGCCGGGGCGCTGGAACAGCCGGTGCATCCGGTGGAGGTGGCGGGGTGGAATGGCGATGCGCTAGAGGCGCAGGCCTTCGGCGTGCTGGCGGTGCGGGTGGCGCGGCGGCTGCCGCTGACCTTCCCGGGGACCACGGGGGTGGAGGCGCCGATGACGGGGGGGAGGTTGGTGGGGCCGTTGTTGTAGGGAAGGGCCCGGATCAGGGAACAGGATCAGAGATATGGGTCGGTGGCTTCGCCCTTACCCCTCCGCCGTCTCCTTCAGCCACGGCCATCGCGCCAAGGTCACTGGGCTATCCGGCGCATAGGCGATGCAACTCCCGACCATCGCCGGCGTCCGCCGCGGCGCCGCCTGCCCGGCGGCGACCAGCCGCGCCGTTTCCTCGCGTTCCTTGCGCGCCCGGATGGGGTAAAGCGTCTGGTAGGCGACGGTGGCCATCTGCCCCAGCACCTCCCGCAGATGGGTGCAGCCATGCACCCCGCCGACCCGCTCCGCCACCGCACGGTTGAAGCCGGGGCCGATCCTCAGCCCGGCCAGCCGGCTGAAATTCGGCGCCGCCTGCGGGCAGATGCCATAGGGGGTGTGGTCGGACGCCGCCTCGCAGGCGACGATCTCCATATCCTCACGAATGGTCAGCCGCAGCCACAGCCCGTGCAGCGGTGCGCCCGGCTCCATCCGGCCGCGGTTCTCGTTCTCGAAGGGGTGCGCCTTGGTGTCGAGCAGATAGGCCTCGATGTCGTACAGCCCGTCCTCGCGCTGCCAGCCGCGGAGTTGGATGTCGCGCAGGTGGAGCAATTCGCGCGGGGCTGGATCGGACAGGGGCATCGACGGATCCCATGGTGCAGTGCAACCAACACTCCCTATGCCATGATGCGTCCGGCATGACCAGCGGGGGCGGCGCCGGGCGGCTCCGCACCCTGTGATCGCAATCGGTGCGACCCCCTGCGCCGCAGCCGCTCCAGGCTTGGTATGCATGCACATGCCGTCACAGCCAGCCGGAGGATGCAGGCGCGCATGCTCGACATTGCCCGCCCCAACCCACCCGTGCTGGAGGCCATCCGCGGCTTCGCCGAGGAATCGCTGGCGGCCGTCGCCGTACTCCAGGGCGCGGCGCTGCGGCTGACCTATTGCAACCCCGCCTTCAGCGCCGCCGCGGGACGGCCGGCCGAAGCGCTGTGGCACCTACCATTGGCCGAGGCTTTCCCGGCGCTGCTGGCCGGCGGTCAGGTGGGGCGGCTCGGCGCGTTGCTGGCGGGCGGCCGCTGCCACCAAACGGCCCGGCTGCTGTCCTGCGGACCCCCCGGCCGGCTATGGGACATCGAGATCTCACCACTGCGCGGGCTGGAGGGCGGCGGGCTGCTGGTCCAGCTGCGCGAGGCGCCGGAGCGGCCGCCGGAGGTTGCCGAGGCGCGCTACCGCACCCTGGTCGATTCCGTCGCGCTGGTGGTCTGGTCCGCCACGCCCGATGGCCGGCTGCTGTTCCCCGGTGATTGGGCGGCGCTGACCGGCCAACCGGCCGCCGAGGCCGCGGGCTGGGGCTGGCTCGCGGCGCTGCATCCGGAGGACCGCGAGCCGGTGCGGCGGCAGTGGGGGCAGGCGCTGCGCACCGGTGCACTCTATTCGGTCGAATATCGCATCGCCCGGCCCGAGGGTGGCTGGCGCTGGACCGTGGCGCGCGGCGTGCCGCTGCGCGATGCCGCGGGAGAGATCCGCGAGTGGGTGGGAACCAACACCGATATCGAGGACCGTCGCCGTGCCGAGGCGGCGCTGCGCGCCAGCGAGGCCCGCTTCCGCACCCTGGCCGAGGCGATGCCGCATCTGGTCTGGCAGACCGATGCCAGAGGCGAGCCGGAATACGTCAATGCCCGCTGGCAGACGGTGACCGGGCGGAGCCTGGCGGAGACCCGGGACGGCGGCTGGCTGGCGGCGCTGCACCCGGAGGATGCGGTGCCGCTCGCCGCGGCCTGGGGACGGGCGCTGGCGGAGGGCGGTGAATGCGATGCCGATCTGCGCATCCTCTGCGTGACCGGCGAGTACCGCTGGCACCGGCTCTGCGCCGCGCCGGTGCATGATGCCGCCGGCGTGCTGCGCCATTGGGTCGGCACTTGTTCCGACATCGATGCGCGGCACCAGGCAGAGGCCCGGCTGCGCCACGCGCTGGAGGCACAGGATGCGCTGGTGCGGGAGGCCGAGCACCGCATCCGCAACAGCCTGCAGCTGGTGGCGTCGCTGTTGCGGCTGCAGGCGGGCCGCGTCACCGAGCCGGCGGCGCGTGAGGCGCTGGAGGCGGCGACCGTCCGGGTCCAGGCGGTGGCCGAGGCGCATCGGGCGCTGCAGCTCGGCCCCGACCTGCGCAGCCTGCGGCTGGCCGATATGCTGCGCGAATTGGCGGCCGGCGCCACCACGCATCACCCGGGCGCCGATATCCGGGTGGAGGCGCCGGCCGGGCTCATCCTCGACGCCGACCGGGCGATCCCCCTGGCGCTGATCCTGTCGGAGCTGGTGGCGACCGCCCTGCGTCCTGGCACATCGGGCGAGGCCGGAGCCGGCGAGGGCGCGGGATCGGTACGGCTGACTGCCCGGGTGGCGGAGGACGCCCTGTTGCTGGAGGTGTCCGGGCCGGGGAGCTCACCTTTGTCGGGAGTCGACAAAGGCCTTGGTGCCACGGTGATCCGCGCCCTGGCGAAGCAGGTCGGGGCGGGGCTGACGAGTGGCAGGGGTGCCGGCGGACGGGTCTGGGTGGCGCTGCGGCTTGGCCTCGGCGATTGACCTTGGTGGAGGTGGCCGCGGAAGCCGCGCCGCCACGGATGGCCCGCGTCTCCCGATCGGTGGTCCCGTCGCCCGATCGGGATGGAGACCGCTGCCCTGCTGCGGGCGGCGGAGGCGCGGCGCAATCGCCGCCTGACACGACCGGCCCTGGACCTTGCGGGTTCGGCGCCCTCGAACGCCGGGCTGCCGGCTTCCGCCGGTCAGGGACCGGCACGTTGACGTAGCGCCCTTGGGCCGTTCAGCCGATCCGGCCGTTGCCGCCGACCGGGCTGTACTGCGAAACGAAGCTGCAGCCGTGCTCGGTCAGCGTCGCATGCTGGCTGGTGCGGCGGTAGAAGGGCTCCAGGCCGCTCGGGCAGAAATGGGTGACCAGGCTCTGCCGGCTGCGGTCGACGCGGGTGACCGGCGCGTCGCCATGCGCGAGGTCGGCGTGCCAGACCAGCACGTCGCCGCGCCGGGCCAGGAATTTGCCGCGGTTGTGGCCGTAGGTCTCGGCATCCCGGTGCAGGCTTTCGAGGAAGGCCGGGTTGTCCTCGGCGTGGTTCTCCATCCATTTGCTGATGCCGCCGAACAGGAAATCCGGGGCGCGGTGGCTGCCGATGAAATACTCCAGCTCCCCGGTGCCGGCCTCGACGTCCTCCAGCGCGGTCCAGGATGCCGCCAGAGCAAGCGGATTGCCGTCGACCTTCACATAGGCCGTGTCCTTGTGCATCGGCGCTTCGGTGCCGTTATGGAAGTTCAGGCTCTGGAAGGCCTTGGGTGCATCCTCGAACAGGGTGGAGAGGAACTCGACCACCGGCGGTGCGGCGGCCACCTGCCGGGCCAGCTCGGAATGGGCGAAGATGTCGAGCAGCTTGGTGCGGCCGTGGCGCCAGCGCGCATCGGGCGGGAGGTAGCGCATGGCGCCATCCGGCTCGAAGGTCTCGATCAGCAAGCCCTCGGGCGGGTTCAGCCAGAATTGGTCGAGCTCGCCCTTCAGCCGCTCGATCAGCCGGGTGCCGACGGCTTTCTCGAAGACGGTGTAGCCGTCGCGGGCGAATTGGAACAACCGCACCGCCATGGCATCGGAGAGCTTGCCGGCACGGTGCTTGGCGCTGAGCCGATCCATCCAATCCGCCCGGTCGAGCCAGAGGCCGCCGAAGCGGCTGGTCGTCGGCGCCACCGCCGCCTCGGCCGGCCGGGGTGTCGGCAGGACGATGAAGAGGTTGCTGTCGGCGAAGCGAAGCCTGAGGTTCGCCAGATCCTGCTTGCCGAAGAATGGCGGCATGGCGAAGCTGAAGGCGCATTCGCCGCCGCCGATGTCGGCGTCCTTCAGGTCCTGGCGGAAGCTGTCGGCGATGAAGCGGCCGATGACGCGATCGTTCACCAGCACGTCGAAGGCGAGCTTCGCGGTCGGGTGGTCGTCATCCACCGCCCAGCCCTCCAGGAACTGCTCGTCAATCCGGTCAATGCTTCCGCGAATCGGCATGACTCGTCTCCCGCTCAGGGCACAATGAGGATCGGGCGAAAAGCGCCACCGAAGATGGTGTGCTTGCTAAGGACGCATACTCACGGCGGCGTGTATATGCAATGCACAAATCCATTTCGACTTGCAACTGAAGGGTAAGTCCGCACAAATATATCAATATCAGAATGTTACGAAGATGCGCTGCAATGTACGCTATCCGCAGCGATCCGCCGGTCGAAGGGCGCCTTTCATCCTGCCGCGGCAGCGGCGGCCGGCCCCGTCCAGGTCATTCGTCCAGCCTCTCCACCACGACGTTCTTGTAGGTGTCCTGCGCCGCACCGATCAGCCAGCCCGCCGCAGATAGGCCGTGCAGTGATCCAGGCACGGAACTCTTCGTGGTGCAGACCTCGTCAGGGCGTAGAGCGTCGAGGAGTGGAGATCGCTGTCACAATGCACGACGAGGCGCGACCTGGGTGTGAAGTTGGCGAGGAAGCCCGGCAGCGTCTCCTGGGACCAGCCCTTGACGAAGGAGACGCGGGGATCGTCGATCTGTGGCACCGCGCCTTCATGGGTGAGCGCGCCCGCTCCAGCCCGCCGCGGCCGAGATCCCAGGCTTCCGGCAGCCTCCCGAAGGAGTCAAAGCATATGAAGCGGCGTTCGAGGTGGCGGTTGTGCCCGGCGAACCAGCGGATCGAGGCGCCGCGGCAGACGCCGAATTCCAGGTGGTCGATTGGCCGGCTGCCGGTCAACTCGGCGCATCGGACGCGCAGCGCCAAGCTTCCTCTGCGCGCCACCTCCTAAGGTTTGCCTGACGTGTTAACTCTCGCAGCCTTCATCGCGCAACAAGGTCTCGACCAGGGCGGGCGGCACCTCGCCGGCGGTGAAGGCCTCGCCCGGGCCGCGCAGCAGCACGAAGCGCAGGGCGCCGTCGCGCACCTTCTTGTCCTTGCGCATGCGCGCGAGCAGCGCCGCGGCGGAGAAGCGCCGTGACAGGTCGGGAAGCCGCGCCGGCAGGCCGCAGGCGGCGAGGTGCGACATCACCCGCCCCGGCAGCTCCTGGCTGCAATGGCCGAGCCGGGCGGAGAGCGCGGCGGCGAGGCCGAGGCCGATGGCCACCGCCTCGCCATGCAGCAGCGCCCCGCCATAGCCGCATTCGGCTTCCAGCGCATGACCGAAGGTATGGCCGAGGTTGAGCAGGGCGCGGCCACCCTCCGGGCTCTCCTCCCGCTCATCCGCCGCGACGACCGCCGCTTTCAGCCGGCAGCTCTCCAGCACCGCATGCGCCAGCGCCGCGGGATTGCCGGCAACCAGAGCCGCACCCTCCGCCTCGCACCAGCGCCACAGCGCCTCACCGGAGAGCAGCCCGTGCTTGGCCACCTCGGCATAGCCCGCCCGCAGCTCCCGCACCGGCAGGGTCGCCAAGCTGCCGGTATCGGCCAGCACGATGCGCGGCTGGTGGAAGGCGCCGACCAGGTTCTTGCCGAGCGGCAGGTTCACCCCGGTCTTGCCGCCGACGCTGCTGTCTACCTGCGCCAGCAGCGTGGTCGGCAGTTGCACGAAGGGCAGCCCGCGCAGCGCCACCGCCGCGGCGAAGCCGGCGAGGTCGCCGACCACCCCGCCGCCCAGCGCCAGCACCGCGGTGCGCCGGTCGGTGCCCGCCGCCAGTAGCTGTTCCAGCACCGATTGCAATTGGCCGAAGCCCTTGCTCGCCTCGCCCGGCGGCACGGTGATCTCGGTGGCGATGGTGAAGCCGGCCTCGGCCAGCCCCTCGCGCAGCACCGGCAGGTGCAGCGGCGCCACCGTCGCATCGGTGACGATGGCGACGCGCCGGGCCGGCAGCACCGGCGCCAGCAGCGCCCCGGCGCGGGCCAGCAGCCCTTCGCCCACCACCACCTCGTAGCTGCGCTCGGCCAGGGCCACCGGCAGGCGGGCGGGCGGCTGCCATCCGGCCACGGCATCCTGCACGCGGCGGGTGGTCACTTCGGGGCTCTCATCGCTGCAGGGGATCACCAGATCGGCCTCGGCATACAAAGGGTGGCGCGCGACCATCAGCCGTTCGAGCACCTCGGCGGGGTCGGCGTTGAGGAACATCGGCCGGTGCTCGCGCCCGGCGACCCGGCGCAGCAGCACCGGAATGCGGCATTTCAGCCACACCGAGACGGCGTTGGAGCGGCGGATGGCGGCCCGGGTCCGGGCATCGGCGAAGGCGCCGCCGCCGGTTGCCAGCACGATCGGCGGGCCGGCCAGCAGGCGGGAGATCACCCGCCGCTCGCCGTCGCGGAAATGCGCCTCGCCATAGCGGGCGAAGATCTCGGTGATCGGCAGGCCGGCGGCGGCCTCGATCTCGGTGTCGGCATCGAGGAAGGGCAGGCCGAGCTTCGCCGCCAGCCGCCGGCCGATCGAGGATTTGCCCGCCCCTGGCATGCCGACGAGCACGATGCTCCGCCCGGCGTAGGGCAGGGCGGACGGTTCGGGCACCGGCTCCGTGGTCCAGCCCGGTGGGGCGGGCTCGGCGGGGGATGCATACACATTGACGATATTGCGCGACACGACGACCAAGGCTAGCACACCGCGGCCGTGGCGCGATGGGGCGGGGCGCGATGGGGCGGGTGACCGCGACGAATCCGCCCCTCCCGACGCTGCCACCCCTGCCGGCCCAGCCTTCCGGCCCGGCGCGAGGAGCCTGCCGCGATGTTCCGCCGACCCATCCTGCTGCTCGCCACGATCCTGCTTGGCCTGGTTGCGGCGGGGCTGCTGGCGGTCGGCGCATTCCCGCCCGCGGTCTCCCCGGCGCCGGTCGAGCGGGTGATGCCGAACGACCGATTCCAGACCCGCTGACCGGCCGCCTCGGCCGGTGGACAGGCACCTCGAAGCCTTCCTGGAGATGCTGGCGGCTGAGCGCGGCGCCGCCCGCAACACGCTGGCTGCCTACCAGGGCGACCTGACCGACGCCGCCGGCTTCACCTTGCGCCATGGCGTGCCGCTGGCCGAAGCCGGGCCGGAGGTGCTGCGCGCCTGGCTGCGCGGCCTCGCCGACCAGGGGCTGAAGCCACGCACCGCGGCGCGGCGGCTTTCGGCCATCCGGCAATTCTTCCGCTTCCTGGCGCGGGAGGGCGTGCGCGACGACGATCCGACCGCCCAGCTCGATAGCCCGCGCCTGCCGCCGAGCCTGCCCAAGGCGATCACCGAGGCCGAGGTGGAGGCGCTGCTCGCCGGCGCCGCCAGCCTGCCGGGCAAGCGCGGCGCACAGGCGGTGGCGGTGATCGAGCTGCTGTACTGTTCCGGCCTGCGTGCCAGCGAGCTGGTCGCGCTGCCCGCCGCGGCGCTCCGTGCCGATGAGCCGCTGGTGGCGGTGCGCGGCAAGGGCGGGCGGGAGAGGCTGGTGCCGATCTCGGCCCGCGCCCGGGAAGCGGCGCTGGCGGCGCGGGAGGCTGGGCGCAAGCCGGACGCCAAGCCCAGTCCCGGCCGCCTGCGATGGCTGTTCCCGGCGCGCGGCGCCGCTGGCCACATGACCCGCCAGGCGCTC
This sequence comes from Siccirubricoccus deserti, assembly GCF_014283215.1. Lineage (GTDB taxonomy): Bacteria > Pseudomonadota > Alphaproteobacteria > Acetobacterales > Acetobacteraceae > Siccirubricoccus > Siccirubricoccus deserti. Next base: position 36,989 of record NZ_JACOMF010000018.1, on the reverse strand, counting down.
GGCCTGCTGCTGAAGGAGGCGGCGCAGGCTGGCGGGCTGGACCCGGCGCGGATCAGCCCGCATGTGCTGCGGCATTCCTTCGCCAGCCACCTGCTGGCCCGCGGCGCCGATCTGCGCAGCCTCCAGGTGCTGCTGGGCCATGCCGACATCGCCACGACCCAGATCTACACCAGGGTGCTGGAGGAGCGGTTGCGACTGGTGGTCGAGAGCTTCCACCCGCTGGCCGAGAAGGCTGCCTAACCCTTCACGGCCCTCGGCGAGTAGGCCGGCGGCAGCCAGGGCGGGCCGGCCAATCCCACAGCCCGTCCGCATCCCGCTCCAGCGCCCTGAACATCCGCCAGTTGACCCGAGGCTGCTCGTGCAGCCAGTCGAGCGCCAGCCCAACGTCCCGCATCATTGCCGCCACCGGATGCATCCAACTGACGGTCCGCGGCTTCGCCAGGCGGACGGTCGGGCCGGCGGGGTCGTCAGCACCAGCGGGCCGCCGGGGAAACAGGGCACAAACCAGCCGGGACCGCCCGCGGCGCGTCCAGCACGTAGCTGCTGCCGGACCCGGGCTGGACGGCCACCCGCTCATTCCAATGGGCCCGGTCCAGGCCCCGGCAGTCCGCCTCGGCCATGGCTGCCACCTGCCGCCAACGCTTCCGCCGGTGCCGCTTTTCGGCTAACCCGCCGGTCCTGAAGGACATCTGATGCGCCACTTCCTGGATTTCGAAAAGCCGATCGCCGAACTCGAGGGCAAGATCGAGGAACTGCGCCGGACAACCGACGCCGGCGGCATCGACGTGGCTGAGGAGGTCGCGAAGCTGCGCGACAAGGCGCAGGCGCTGCTGAGATCCACCTATGCCAAGCTGACCCCCTGGCAGAAGACGCTGGTCGCCCGCCACCCGGACCGGCCGAAATGCCTGGACTACATCCGTGCCCATATCGAGGAATGGACCCCGCTGGCCGGCGACCGTGCCTTCGCCGACGATGCCGCGGTGGTCGGCGGCCTTGGCCGGTTCCGCGGCCGCGCCGTGGCGGTGCTCGGCACCGAGAAGGGCAGCGACACCGAAAGCCGGGTGCTGCATAATTTCGGCATGGCCCGGCCCGAGGGCTACCGCAAGGCGCGCCGGATCATCGAGCTGGCGGGCCGCTTCGGCCTGCCGATCCTCTCCTTCGTCGACACCGCCGGCGCCTTTCCCGGCATCGAGGCCGAGGCGCGTGGCCAGGCCGAGGCGATCGCCCGCTCCATCGAGGCCTGCCTGGATGCGCCGGTTCCCTTCGTCGCCACCATCATCGGCGAGGGCGGCTCGGGTGGCGCCATCGCGCTGGCCGCCGCCGACCGGGTGCTGATGCTGGAGCATTCGATCTATTCGGTCATCAGCCCGGAGGGCTGCGCCAGCATTCTCTGGCGCGACGCTGCCCAGGCGGCCACCGCGGCCGAGGCGCTGAAGCTGACCGCCGAGGACCTTCGCCGGCTGAATCTGGTGGATGCTGTGGTGCCGGAGCCGATGGGCGGCGCCCACCGCGATCCGGCGGCGGCGCTGGCCGCGGTCGGCAACAAGGTCTGGGACAGCCTGGAGCCCCTGCTGGCGCTTGACGGCGCCACCCTGCGTGCCCGGCGGCGGGAGAAATTCCTGGAGATGGGCCGGCATAGCGTGGCGTGACCCGGGTGTCCGCCGTCCAGACCATGACCCCGGCCGAGCTGCGGACGGCGTTCTTCCGCAGCTTTCCCGGCGTCGCCCCGGCCATCATCCTCGCCGCCATCGACCAGACCATTGTGGCGACGGCGCTGCCGGCCATCGCCGGCGGCCTGGGCGTGGTGGAGAGCCTGTCCTGGGTGGTGGTCGCCTATCTGATCTCGGCCACTGTCGCCGCCCCGGTGTTCGGACGGCTCGGCGATGTCTTCGGCCGACGCCGATTGCTGCTGGTGGCGCTCGGGGTCAGCGCCGCGGGGGCGGCGCTTTCCGCGGCCGCGCCCAGCTTCGGCGTGCTGCTCGGCGGCCGGCTGCTGCAGGGCTTCGGCGGTGGCGGGCTGGCGACCATGGCCATGGCGCTGATCGGCGAGGCGGTGCCGCCGCGGGAGCGCGGCCGCTTCCAGGCCTATATCGTCGCCAGCTTCACCACAGCTTCCTGCCTCGGCCCGATCGCCGGCGGCTGGCTGACCGAGCATTTCGGTTGGCGGGCGGTGTTCTGGGCGTTGCTGCCCTGGATGGCGCTGGCGGTGCCGCTGGCGTTGCGCATCCCACGGCGGCCGACCGAGGGCGGCGCCGGCTTCCGCTTCGACTGGCTCGGCGTGCTGCTGTTCGCCGGCTTCGTTGCCCCGGCGCTGCTCGCCTTCGGCCAGATCCAGCGGCTGAGCCTGGCGGCGCTGCCGCTGGCGCTGGGGCTGGCGGCGACCTCGGCCGTCGCGCTCTGGCTGCTGCTGCGCTGGGAGGCCCGGGCGCCGGAGCCACTGCTGCCGCTGCCGCTGCTGGCCGAGCCGACCGTGCTGCGCAGCAACCTGCTGACCGCCTGTGCCCATGGCGCGCTGATCGCCCTGCTGACCTTCCTGCCGATCTACCTGCAGAGCGTGCGCGGGCTGGCGCCGGCCGATGCCGGGGTGCTGATGCTGCCGCTGTCGCTCGGCGGCGCGATCGGCGGGTTGAGCGCGGGCTGGCTGATGACCCGTACCGGCATTTCCATGCCTTTCGCCTGCGGCGGGCTTGGCATGGCCGCCTCGGCGCTGCTGGCGGTGGCGCTGCTGGCGCCGGAGCTGAGCGATTCCGTCCTGGCGCTGCTGCTGGGCGTGGCCGCGGTGGGCATGGGGTGTTCCTACCCGGTGGTGCAGATCACCGTGCAGGTGGCCGGCGGGCATGGGAGGCTTGGCGCCGCCGCGGCCTCGGTGCAGTTCTTCCGCACGCTGGGGGCGGCGCTGGCGACGGCGATGCTGGGGGCGCTGCTGTTCGGTACGCTGGCGGCCGGGGATGCCGGGCTGGGGGCGCTGTTCACCCGGCTGGTGCGAGAGGGGCCGGCGCTGCTGCCGGGGCTGGAGCCCGGGATGCGGGCGGCGCTGCGTGACGGCCTCGGCTGGGCGTTCCAGGCTGCCTTCCTCGGCGCCGCCATCCTGGCCGCGACCGGCAGCTGGCTGGCGACGCGGGTGCCGCTGCAGCGGCTGTAACCCGCGGCATTATCGCTTGCCGTCTGGCCTCCGGGGTGTAGCCTCGGCCTCCGGTGCAGAGACACCCGGAGGGAACCATGGACGGAACCGTTGCCGGCGCATCGCGCCCCGAGATCAAGCTCAGCGTCGTCGCCAAGAAGGATTCGCCGTTGGTGGCCGGCCGGCGCAAATTCTTCCGCTACCGCGACCTCGGCGTCTCCGCCGCCACAGGCGGGAAGCTGCGCGCCCAGGTAATGGAAGCCATCACCGGCATGACCGAGCCGACCGGCTGGCACACCCACCAGTGCGAAGCCCAGTTCGTCTATGTGCTGAAGGGCTGGGTCGACCTGGAATTCGAGGACGGCACCCGCAGCCATTCCGAAGCCGGCGACGCCATCCTCATCCCCGGCGGGATGAAGCACAACGAGATCGCCACCTCGGACGACGTCGAGATCCTCGAACTCTCGATCCCGGGCGACATGGCGACCACGCCCTGCGACCCGCCGGCGGGTCTCGCCAAGGGCTGACGGGCGTTCCCCAAGGGGGCGCCGCGCCGGCGGCCGCGGTGCCGCCGGACAAGAGGCCGCCGGGGGAATGTTTCATGCTTCTGGACCGACGCGCCCTGATGCTGGGCGGCGCCGCCTGGGCCAGCCTTCCCGTGGCCGGCACCGCCCGCGCCCAGGCGGCCAATACCGTCAAGCTCGGGGTCATCACCGACCTCTCCGGGCCCTTCGCCGACCTCGCCGGCCAGGGCGCCATACTGGCGACGCGCCAGGCGGTGAAGGAAGCTGAAAGCCTCGGCTTCCGGGTCGAGGTGCTCTCCGCCGACCACCAGAACCGGCCCGACATCGCCTCCAACATCGCCCGGCAATGGTTCGACCGCGAGGGGGTCGACGCGCTGGTCGATGTGCCGGCGAGCTCCGCCGCGCTGGCCGTCGCCGGCATCGTGAGGGAGAAGAACAAGGTCTATCTCGCCTCCTCCCCCGGTACCGCCGAGCTGCATGGGGCGCAGTGCAACGCCAATACCGTGCAATGGACCTACGACACCTGGATGCTGGCCAATTCCACCGGCGGCGCGCTGGTCAGGGACGGCGGCGACAGCTGGTTCTTCGTCACCGCCGACTACGCCTTCGGCCATTCGATGGAAGCCGAGGCGACCCGCTTCATCACCGCCGCCGGCGGCAAGGTGCTGGGCTCGGCCCGCTACCCCTTCCCGGCGACGACCGATTTCTCCGCCTTCCTGCTCCGCGCCCAGGCCAGCCGGGCGAAGATCATCGCGCTCAACTTCGGCGGCGTCGATCTGGTGACGGCGGTGAAGCAATCCGCCGAATTCGGCCTCGGCCGGCGCGGCAACACCCGGGTCGCGGCGATGATCCTGTTCATCACCGAGGTGCATGCGCTGGGCCTTGCCGCGGCGCAGGGGCTGGTATGCTCGGAGAGCTTCTACTGGGACCTCAACGACCGCAGCCGTGCCTTCAGTGCCCGGCTGAAGGCGAATTTCGGGGTTGCCGCGCCGACCATGGTGCATGCCGGCTGCTACGCCGCGACGCTGCATTACCTGAAGGCGGTGGCCGATATGGGGGTCGCCGCGGCCAAGGCCAGCGGTGCCGCCACCATGGCGCGGATGAAGGCGATGCCGACCGACGACGACACCTTCGGCCCCGGCCGCATCCGCGCGGACGGCCGGAAGATCCACCCGGTCTACCTGTTCCAGGTGAAGGCGCCGGAGGAGAGTCGCGGCCCCTGGGATTACTACAAGCTGCTGCAGACGACGCCGGCCGAGCAGGCCTTCCGGCCAGAGAGCGAGGGCGGCTGTCCGCTGACCCGGGCGTAGAGGGGCGCTGAAGCCGACGAAGTGGCCTTCTCCCCGTCACGCACGAGCTTGGCCCGCGCAGCCGAATCCCGAGTGAAGGCAGCGGGCTGAATGGTCGGATCGACTCCGGCCATGACGGTGTCCGGAGGGCATGGCAGGCTGGGCGAATCGATGGACTGCCACGGCGGCCATCGCCTGTTCATCTCGGGAAGGAAAACGTCCTGATGCGTGTCGGAATCGTCCTGCCGCTCGATGACTGGCGCCGCTGCGGCCCCGCCGCGCAGGCGGCGGAAGCGGCCGGCTTCGACCTCGTGCAGACCAACGAGATCAGGCACGATCCCTTCACCCCGCTGGCCCTGGCCGGGCTGGCGACCACGCGGATCGGCCTCGCCACCTCGGTCGCCATCGCCTTCCCGCGCAGCCCGATGATCGTGGCCAACCATGTCTGGGATTTGCAGCGACACACCGGAGGCCGCTTCGTGCTCGGCCTCGGCACGCAGGTGAGGGCGCATAACGAGCGGCGCTTCAGCGTGCCCTGGGTCGCCCCGGCGGCGCGCATGGCGGAGTACCTGCAGGCGCTGCGCGCCATCTGGCGCTGCTGGGAGACCGGCGAGACGCTGGCCTATGAGGGCCAGCACTACCGGTTCAGCCTGATGAACAAGGAGTTCTCGCCGGGCCCCAACAACCTGCCCTGCCCGCCGGTGACACTGGCCGCGGTGGGGCCGCTGATGCTGCGCAACGCGGCGCGGCTCTGCGACGGGGTGCGGCTGCACAGCTTCGCCACCCGGACCTACCTGGAACAGCAGGTCGAGCCGGTGTTGCAGGCGCAGCTCGCCGAGGTCGGCATGCCACGCGAGGCCTTCGAGGTCAGCGGCGGCGGCTTCGTCGCCACCGGGCCGGACGCCGCTGCGGTGCGCAAGGCGGCCGAGCATATCCGCCACCGCGTCGCCTGGTACGCCTCGACCCCCGCCTACCGCACGGTGCTGGAGCCGCATGGGCTGACGGAACTCGGCGTCAGGCTCTCCGCGATGGCGCGGCGCAGCGCCTTCGACGACATGGCCGCGCTGATCCCGGATGAGGTGCTGCACCTCTTCGCCGCGATCGGCACCTATGACGAGATCGCGGCGCGGATCGAGGAGCGGTTCGGCGGGCTGGTGGACAGCATCACCATCCCCTTTCCCGCCGACGCGGATCCCGCCGCCGTCCGCGCCGTGGTGCAGGCGGTGCAGCGGATCCCCGGCCGGTTCACGGGCTTCCGGACCGAGGTCTTCCAGCGCGCCGCCTAAACCCCGGCCCGGCGCAGCCGGCGATCCGCGCCCTCAGCGTGAGGGCCTGCCGATCCTGCTTTCCGGCGTGTGCGAGGGCGGGTCGCTGGCGGGGAAGCTCTCCTCGATCGTCTCGTCGAGCGCGGTGTCGGCTCGCCGCGACGGCGCCGGCAGGTCGGCCAGCAGGGTCGGCAGCAGCTCGGCGACGGTCGGGTGGATCGGCATCATCCGGCGCAGCACGCCATAGGGTGCGCGGGCGTTCATTAGCCCGATGACGGTATGGATCGCCTCGTCACCGCCGGGGCCGAGGATGGCGGCGCCGAGGATCTCCTCAGTGTCGCCGTCGACGATGATCTTCATCAACCCAGCCGTCTCGCCCTTCTCCCGCGCCCGGGCGACCCGGGTCATCGGGCGCTGCCCGACCAGCACCTTGCGGCTGCTGGCGCGCGCCTCCGCCTCGGTCATGCCGACGCGGCCGAGCGGCGGCTCGGTGAACAGCGCATAGGCCATCACCCGGTCCCGCAGGCTACGCCCGGCGCCGTCCAGCAGGTTGGCGGCGAGAATTTCATAATCGTCATAGGCGGTGTGGGTGAAGGCACCGCGGCCGTTGCAGTCGCCGAGCGCCCAGATGCCCGGCACATTGGTCCGCAGCGCGTCGTCCACGGTGACATAGCCGCGCCGGTCCAGCGCAACGCCGGCGCGGTCGAGGCCGAGATCGTCGGTATTCGGCCGGCGGCCGACCGCGACCAGCAGATGCGTCGCCTCCACCGCGCCGGGCCCGTGCCGCAGCCGGAGGCCGTCCGGCGTCGCGGCGACGGAGAGGTCGCCCGCGCCGACCACGATCTCCACCCCCTCCGCCGCAAGGAAATCGGCGATGGCGGCGGAGATTTCCGGATCCTCCCGTTGCACCAGCCGCGGCCCGGCCTCCACCACCGTGACGCGGGCACCGAAGCGGCGGAACATCTGGGCGAACTCCAGCCCGACATAGCTGCCGCCGAGGACCAGCAGATGCTCCGGCAGGGTGTCGAGGTCGAGGATGCTGCTGCTGGTCAGGTAGGGCACGGCATCGAGCCCGGGGATCGCCGGCACCGCTGGCCGGCCGCCGACATTCAGCATGATCCAGGGCGCGGTGAGCTGTCGTTCCCCCACCACCACCGTGTCGGCCGCGGTGAAGCGGGCATGGCCCTGGATGAGGTCGAGGCCGGCGGTGCCACGCAGCCAAGCCTCCAGCCCTTCGGAGGATTGTGCCACGACCGCATCCTTGCGCGCCTTCACCCGGCGCATGTCGACGCCGACCGGGCCTTGCAGCACCACCCCATAGTCGGCGGCGCGGCGGGCGAGGTGCGCGGCATGGGCGCTGGCGACCATGGTCTTGGTTGGCGTGCAGCCGGTATTGACACAGGTGCCGCCAAAGGCTCCGCGCTCGATCAGCGCGACCCGCTTCCCTGTTTCGGCCAGGCGCACCGCGAGCGCCGGGCCGGCCTGCCCGGTGCCGATGATGATGGCGTCGTAGCGCTGCATCTCCGCCTCTCCCGTGCTGGTGGTCGCACGACCGCCGGTCAGGCTGTCGCGGTTGCCGCCAGCCCGGGTGGCTCTGGCGCCGGGGGTGCTGCCTCGGCGGCGGGTTCGGCGGCGGGCCGTGGCAGGGTACCCGCTGCCTCCACCGCCAGGTCAAGCACCTCCACCATGCAACTGGCGATCGGCAGCGGCGCCTCGGGCGTTCCCTCGCTCCGTAGCGCCCTGGCCAGCGCCCCCTCCGGCTCCCTTGAACATACCAGGGCGATCGCCGGCACGCCGGGCAGCCGGCGCCGGGCCCGCCGCAGCAGGTAGCGCGCGGTCGCGGCGCTGGCCCCGCCGTCGAGCAGGCAAAGGCAAAGCAGTCGCGGCCGGGCGCCCGGGGCCGCCTCGCTGCCCAGCCGCACGCCGAAGCCGCGTCGGGTCAGCACCTGGCCGAGCATCGCCGCCGCCTCGGCATCGAAGGGTCCGCGGCCGGGCAGGCAGAGCACCGCCCCGGCCTCCCGCCACTCCGGCGGCAGTGGCGCCGGCGCCTCGCCAGGCGGTGGCTCCGGGTCGTCCGCCTCCTCCAGATCCTCGGCCAGCATCTCAATGCTGCGCTTCAGCGCGGCGCGGCGGTCGGGCGCCAGAGCGCCATGCACCGCATCCTCCTGCGCCAGCCGCAGCGCCGGCAGCGCCACGGCGTCGAGGTATTCGGCCAGTGGCTGCTCCTTCAGGCAGCGCTCGGCCTGTTCGGTCAGGGCGTCGGCATCGCCGGCCAGGGCACGCTGGTAGAAGGTCTCCTCCGGATCGAGCGCCGGTTGGTCGCCGAGCATGACCTCGAGGAATTCCAGCCGGTCCACATGCCGGCCGAGCACCACCAGGCAAACCGTCAGCGGCACCGCCAGCAGCAGCCCGATCGGGCCCCAGAGCCAGGTCCAGACGGTGGCGGCGGCAATCACCGCGATCGGTGAGAGGCCGGTGGAATGGCCGAAGACCAGCGGCTCGAACACCTGGCCCATCAGGAATTCGCTGACGGCGAACAGCACCGCCACCCAGACCAGCGTGGCCCAGCCCGGGTCCACCGCCAGCGCCAGCAGCAGCGGGCCGGTGACGGTGACGAAGATGCCGATGAAGGGCACGAAGCGCATCAGCCCGGCAATGAAGCCCCAGAGCAGCGGGTTGGGAATGCCGATCGCCCAAAGCGCCGCGGCGATGAACAGGCCGAAGGCGGTGTTCATCCCGGTCTGCGCCAGGAAGAAGCGGGAGAGCCGGTAGGCGGCGTCGTCCATCGCTGCCATGGTCCGGTGCAGGTCGCGCGCGCCGGCCAGGCGGATCAGCCGGTCCCGCAGATCCTCGCGGTAGAGCAGGATGAAGATCACCAGGATGACGACGATGCCGGCGGTCGCCAGCGGCCCCAGCAGCGGCTCGGCGAGGCGTTGCAGCATCTCGAAGGGCGTTGGGTTGGGCGAATGCAGTTCGACCGGCACCGGCCGCCGTTCCGGCACGGCACGGCCGAGCGGCGTCTCGGCCGGCGGCCCGTCGCCGGGCGGAGGCTGCACGGTCTCGGGCGCCGCGGTCTCCCGGCGGCTGAAGTCGGCAACCACGCCGTTCAGCCGGTCGAACAGGCCGCCGACGCTGCGCAGCCCTTCCAGCTTGGCCGCGATCGTCGCCTGGTAGCTCGGCAGGTTGCCGGCCAGGCTGCTGGCCTGGCTGCCCATCAGCGCGCCGATGCCCGACAGCACCGCGAAGGTGCAGATGACGACAATGACCACGGCGGCAGGGCGCGGCACTGCGATGTGCCGCAACGCCCGCACCAGCGGCGCCAGCACGAAGGAGAGCAGCACCGCCAGCACCAGCGGGATCAGCAGGTCGCGGGCGAAATACAGCACCGCCACAACGATGATCGCGCCCTGCAGCATCTGCAGGCCGGAGCCCGGTGCTGCGGCTGCGGTCAGGCCGCGGCGTGGCAAGGGGGAGGGGTCTGACATCAATCGGCCGGTGGCCTCCCGGCCGGGGATCGGCCTTAAGGCTGGAACGCCGTCGACATGCGGAGGTTCACCCACGGGGCGGTCAGCCCCGCGGCAACTCCTTCTCCACCACCGCGGCCAGTATGCCGGCGCCATAGGGGATGGCGGCGTCGTTGAGGTCGTAGCGCGGGTTGTGCACCTCGCAGCCGCCCGCCTCGCCGGTGCCGTTGCCGACCAGGATGTAGGCTCCAGGCCGTTCCGCCAGCATGTAGGAGAAATCCTCCGAGCCCATGGCCGGGATGCGCTGGCGGTCGACATGCGCCTCGCCGACCATGGCGGCGGCGGCATCGGCGATCAGCGCGGTCTGCGCCGCCCCGTTCACAACCGGCACCGTCACCTCGCGGAAGGCCAGCTCCGCCGTCGCGCCGAAGCCGCTGGCGATGCTGGTGGCCAGCGCCCGCATCCGCTCCTCCACCAGCTGCATCGTCCCGGTGCGGAAGGCGCGCACCGTGCCACGCAGCGAGACCCGTTCCGGGATCACGTTGTAGGCGGTGCCTGCGGTGAAGCCGGTCACGCTGACCACCGCGGTGTCGTTCGGCGCCACGTTGCGGGCGACGATGCTCTGGAAGGCCGAGACGACGGCGGCGCCGCAGACCACCGGATTCACCGTGCTCTCCGGCCGGGCGCCATGGCCGCCACGGCCGTGGATGTCGAGGTCGAAGAAGCCGCAGCCGGCCATCATCGCCCCGGCGCGGATGCCGTAATGCCCGACCGCCATGCCTGGCTGGTTGTGCAGCCCGTAGACGGAGTCACAGGGGAAGCGCTCGAACAGCCCGTCGGCGACCATGGCCTGGGCACCGCCCTGGCCCTCCTCGGCCGGCTGGAAGATGAAATGGACGATGCCGTCGAAGTTCTTCGTCTCCGCCAGGTAGCGGGCGGCGCCGAGCAGCATGGTGGTGTGGCCGTCATGGCCGCAGCCATGCATCTTGCCGGGGATGGTGCTGCGGTAGGGAAAGTCGTTCGCCTCCGGCATCTCGAGCGCATCCGTGTCGGCGCGCAGCCCGACCGCCAGGTTGCCGCGGCCGGAGCGCAGCACGCCGACCACGCCGGTGCCGCCGATCCCGCGATGCACCTCGATCCCCCAGGCGGCCAGCCGCTCGGCGACCAGGGCGCTGGTGCGGTGTTCCTCGAAACCGGCTTCGAGATGGGCGTGGAAGTCGCGCCGCCAGGCGGTCAGCTCAGCCTGATAGCGACGGATGTGTTCAATGGGCGTGGCAGAAGGCGTGCGTGGTTTTCCTGCATCGCTCGAGTATCCGATGCATGCGAATGATGGGCAAACACCTGCGCCTTGCGCTATGGCTTCCGCCAGAGGCGAGTCACCCCATGGTCATGACGCACAGGACGGAGGAAGCGGCGCGGCCGCGACGGCTGGTGGAGGCCCCGCCCGGCCTGTCCCGCGGCATGCCAGTGCCCTGGTTTGTGAAGCTCGGCGTCAAGCTTGGGCTGGCGGCGGTCGGCGTGCATGGCGCGCGCGCCCGGCGGTTCGGGCTGGCGCGGCCATCCTATGGCGCCTCCGATCCGGCCAAGCTCATCGGCACGCCGCAGGCTTGGTTCGACCAGGCGACCGAGCTGCTCGGTCATCGCCCGCGCAGCATGCTGGAGGTCGGGCCGGGACGGATGGTGCTGCGGGCGCCGCTGCTGGCCGGGCTGGGCGCCGAGCGGATCTGGTTCGTCGACCCCGCCGACAGCGCCCCGCGCGAGGCCGGGCCCTATCTCGCAGCGGCGGCCACCGGGCGCACCCATGGCGTCATGGCGCCGGATCTCTCGGGCTGCGCCGACCGCGCCGCCATCCTCGCCCGCAGCCAGGCCCGGCTGCTGATCGGCGGGCCGTCGGCGCTGGCTGCCATCCCCGACGGGTCGATCGACTTGGTGGTCAGCGAGGCGGTGCTGGAGCACGTGCGGCGCGAGGACATGGCGCCGCTGATGGCGCAGCTCCGCCGGGTGATGGCGCCGGAGGGCGTCGGGCTGCACACCATCGATTTCCAGGACCATCTCGGCGGCGGGCTGCAGCACCTGCGGTTCAGCGACCGATTCTGGGCGAGCCCGCTGGTCGGCCGGGCCGGGATCTACGTGAATCGGCTGGGACTTTCGGCCATGACCTCCCGCTTCCGCAGGGCCGGCTTCGCGGTGGAGGTGACCGAGGCGGTGATCTGGCCGCGGCGCCCGGCAGGGCCGCGCCGCCCCCACCCGGATGCGATGCGCCCGGCGGCCGACGACCTGGTGGCGCGGGCGACACTGGAGGTCAGGCCGCGCGAGCGCAGCTAGAGCGGATCACTGTCCCAACCGGACTGCGATCCGCTCCAGATTGCCCACGAGGGGCGGGGCAGTGCGCAGGGAGTCGAAACCGGCCGAGGCGGCGGCCTTCGCATTGGACCGGTTCCTGCCCTACCGGCTTTCGGTGGTCACGAAGCGCGCCTCCCGTCTGTTCGCCCGGCGTTATTCCGAGGCCTTCGGCCTGTCCATCCCGGAATGGCCGGTTCTGGCGGGGCTCGGCCGCTTCGGCCGGCTCCCGGGCAGCGAGATCGCCGAGCGGACGGCGATGGGCAAGGTGAAGGTGAGCCGCGCCGTGCGGCAATTGCACGACCGTGGCCTGCTGGCGCGGGAGGAGGATGCCGCCGACCGCCGGGTGCATCGGCTGGTGATGACGCCGGAGGGGCGGCAGGTCCATGCCGGCATCGTGCCCCTGGCACGCGGGCTGGAGGCGGAGCTTCTGGTCGGGCTGGCCGCGGCGGATCTGGTGGCGCTGCAGGCTCTGCTCGACCAGTTGGACCGACGGTTGAGCGAGATGGGGGCCGAGGCGGCCGCGGATGGGCTAGATTGAGCCAGGCCAGCGCCGGCCGCTGCAGCCCGGGCTGCAGTCTTGTCCGGAAGCCCTTGATTCCAGAGCAGTTGTTTCGCGTAGGCCGTTTTCGGTTCGTGTGGATTGCTCTAGGCTGCAACCACAAGTTCTTCGGGAGGTCCGCATGCTTCGTCGCGCGCTGTTCGCCGCGCTGCTCGCCGTCTCGGCCGTGGGCCCGGCCATGGCGCAGTCCAACGACCCATCTTTCCGAATTATCAACAATTCGCCGAATGTGGTGAACGAGGTCTATGCCTCGCCCTCCACCGAGCAGAATTGGGGGCAGGATCGGCTGGGCAGCGACGTCATCGCCCCGGGCGGCAGCTACATCGTTCGGCTGCCGGCAGATGGTCAATGCGTCTACGACATCCGCATCGTTTACCAGGGCAACACCGCCGAGGAGCGGCGCAGCCTCAACACCTGCAACCTGGTGGACGTGGTGCTTGGCGGGGTTGGCGGCACGGCCCCGCCGCGGCAGCGCAGCCAGCCGCCGCAGGCGCAGGGCGGCCAGCAGGGCAATCCGTCGTTCAACCTGGTGAACCAGAGTGGGCAGGTGATCGAGCAATTCTACGCCTCGCCCAGCTCCGAGAACTCCTGGGGTCCGGACCGGCTGGGCGATGAGGTGGTGCAGCCCGGCGCACGCTTCGCGGTGCGGCTGCCGGCCGGGGAGTGCACCTATGATTTGCGCTGGGTGCTGCAGGGCGGCCAAGCGCAAGAGCGCCGGAGGCTGAACCTCTGCGAGACGGTGGATTACGCCGTGCGGTAGCGTGCGGTCGGATATTTCGAGCCGAAGCGGGGGGCCTTGAGCGGCCCCCCGTCCTGTCTCAGGCCGCCTTCGCCTGGGCGATCGCCTTCCACACGCTCTCCGGCGTCGCCGGCATGTCCAGGTGGTTCACCCCGACCTGCGACAGCGCATCCACCAGCGCATTCATCAGCGCCGGCGGCGAGCCCACCGCCCCTGCCTCGCCGGCGCCCTTGACGCCGAGCGGGTTGGTCTCGCAGGGCACCGAGATGAAATCCACCTCGATATCCGGCAGATCCTCGGCGCGCGGCAGGGCGTAGTCCATGAAGCTGGCCGAGAGCAGCTGGCCGCTCTCCGGGTCGTAGGCGGTGCGTTCATGCACCGCCTGGCCGATGCCCTGCGCCACGCCGCCATGCACCTGGCCGCGCACGATCATCGGGTTGATCGCATGGCCGACATCGTCGACGACGATGTAGCGCGGCACCGTGATCAGCCCGGTGTCGAGCTCGACCTCCACCTCGGCGATGTGGCAGCCGTTCGGGAAGGTGTGCGACTTGATGTCCGCCACCTCGGCGGCATCGAGCAAGGTCGCCGGCTCGCCCTTCGCCGCCCGCTCCCGCTGGATGCGGGCGAGGTCGAGGATGTTGACGCCGCGGTCGGTGCCGACCACGCTGAACTTGCCGGCCGCCGGGGTGAATTCGATGTCGGCGACCGCGGCCTCCAGATGCTCCGAAGCCGCCTGCTTGCCCTTCTCGATCACCGTGGCGGTGGTCAGCAGGATCGCCTGGCCCTCGGAATAGAGGCTGCGGGCGCCGCCGGTGCCGCCGCCGGTCGGGATCTCGTCGGAATCGCCCTGGATGATGCGGATCCGCTCGATCGGGATGCCCAGCTCGTGGCTGGTCAGCATGGCATAGGCGGTCTCGTGCCCTTGCCCGGTGCTCTGGGTCCCGACCAGCACCTCGGCGAAGCCGTCCGCGGCGAAGCGCACCTCGGCGCGTTCGGTCGGGCCGCCACCGGTGGCTTCCAGATAGTAGGCGAGGCCGATGCCGCGCTGCCGGCCGCGTGCGGCGGCGGCGGCGCGACGGGCCGGAAAGCCGGCCCAGTCGGCCTTCTTCAGCGCCGCATCCAGCACGGTGGCGAAATCGCCGCTGTCGTAGCGCTGGCCCATGGCCGAGACGTAGGGCATGGCGCCCTGGCCGACCATGTTCCGCTTGCGGATCTCGACACGGTCGATGCCCAGCTCGCGTGCCGCGGCGTCGATCAGCCGCTCGACCACGTAGTTGCTCTCCGGCCGGCCGGCGCCGCGATAGGCGTCCACCGGCACGGTGTTGGTCAGCACGCCGATGACGTTGGCGTGGATTGCCTGGAAATCATAGACGCTGGCCAGCACCTTGGTGCCCGCCATGGTCGGGATCATCGGCGCGAAGGTGTTGAGATAGGCGCCCATGTTGGCGTAGTTCCGGGTGCGGAGCGCCAGGAATTTGCCGTCCTTGTCGAGCGCCAGCTCGCCTTCGGTGATGTTGTCGCGGCCATGGGTGTCGGACTGGAAGGCCTCGGTCCGCTCGCTGGTCCATTTCACCGGGCGCTGCAGAGTGCGGGCGGCCATGCAGACCAGGGCGTATTCGGCGTAGAGGTAGAGCTTCATGCCGAAGCCGCCGCCGACATCCGGCGTCACCACACGGAATTTTTCGGGAGGCAGGTGGAAGACGCTGCCGGCCAGCAGCTCCTTCACCAGCCAGGAGCCCTGGGTGCCGCAGGTCAGGGTGAATTTCTCCTGCGCCGCGTCGTATTCGGCGGTGGCGGCGCGCACTTCCATGCTGGCGACGACAACGCGGTTGTTCACCACCGTCAACTTCGTCACATGCGCCGCCTGCTGCATCAGCGCTTCGACCTTGGCCTTGTCGCCAGTCTCCCAGTCGAAGGCGATGTTGTTCGGGATACCGTCCCAGACCTGCGCCGCGCCGGGCTTATGGGCCGTCGCGAGGTCGGTGGCGGAGGGCAGCTCCTCGTAGTCGACGAACACCGCCTCGGCGCCGTCCTTCGCCGCCTGGGCGGTCTCGGCGACGACGAAGGCCACCGGGTCGCCGACATGCCGCACCCGGTCGGTCGCCAGGGCGCCGCGCGGGGTGCTGGACCGGGCGGTGCCGTCGCTGTTCTTCAGCGGAATGACGCAGGGAATCTCGCCGAGCCCCTGGTCCGCCCAATCCTTGGCGGTGAAGACCGCCAGCACGCCGGGCACCGCCAGCGCCGGTGCGGTGTCGATCGAGAGGATCTTCGCCGCGGCATGCGGGCTGCGCAGCACCACGCCATGGGTGGCGCCCGGCGGGGCGATGTCGTCGGTGTAGCGGCCGTCGCCCTTCAGCAGGCGTGGATCCTCGATGCGGCGCAGCGGCTGGCTCAGCCCGAATTTCGCCATGGCGACCTCCCGTCCGTGATTCCGTGCCCCATCATCTGCGGATCATGGGGGCGACGGGAAGGGGGAAGGTGGGAATTCCTCCCCCGTTCCACGGCCAAGCCGGTCCCTCAGTGCCGCGGGCGGTCCGGCGCCGGGCGCGGGCTCTCACCCGGGCCGATGGCGGCGGGCTCCAGCGGCGGCACCCCGAACCAGCCCTTCACCTTCTCCCGCAGCGTCTGGAACACGACGTAGAGCATCGGGATCATGAAGATACCGAACAGCGAGGCCGCCAGCATGCCGCCGAACACCGGGGTGCCGACCGCGCGGCGGGACAGCATCGCCGCGCCCGTCGCCGTGACCAGCGGCAGCAGGCCGAGGCAGAAGGCGATGGAGGTCATCATCACCGCGCGGAACCGGAGGCGGGAGCCTTCGATCGCCGCGTCGCGGATCGACATGCCGCGCTCCCGCGCCTCCTTGGCGAATTCGATGATCAGGATGCCGTTCTTCGCCGCCAGCGCGATCAGCACCACCAGCCCGATCTGCGCATAGACGTCGAGGCTGAGCCCGGCGATCTGGATGGCAAGGAAGGAGCCGAGCCCGCCGACCACGACGGAGAGCAGCACCGGCACCGGGATGGTCCAGCTCTCGTACAGAGCAACGAGGAAGAGGTAGGCGAACAGCACCGCCAGGGCGACGACGTAGATCGTCTGCCCCGCCGCCAGCTTCTCCTGATAGGCCGTGCCGGTCCACTCGAAGCCGTAGCCGGCCGGCAGCACGCGACCGGAAAGCTCCTCCATCGCCGCCAGCGCGTCGCCGGAGGAGACGCCGGCCCGGGGCGAGCCGCTGATCGAGACCGCGCGATAGTTGTTGTAGCGGCTGATGGTCTGCGGCCCGACGACGATCCGCACATCGGCGAAGGCGCGCAACGGCACCATGTCGCCGCGGGTGTTGCGTACCCGGATGCGCCAGATGTCGTCGATGTCGTCGCGGTCCTGGCCCTCGGCCTGGATGTTCACCTGCCAGGTGCGGCCGAACAGGTTGAGGTCGTTGACATAGAAGCCGCCGAGCGAGGCCTGCAACGCCGAGAAGATCGCGCTCACCGGCACGCCGAGCGCCTGGGCCTTGTCCCGGTCCACGTCGAGGTACAGCGAGGGCGTAGCGGCGGAGAAGGTGGAGAACACCTGCTGCAGCCGCGGATCCTGGTTGGCGGCGACGACCAGGCCGAGCATGGCGCTGCCGAGTTCCGCCGGGTCGCGCCCCGAGAGGTCCTGCAACTGGTACTCGAAGCCGCCGCCGGTGCCGAGGCCGATGATCGGCGGCAGGTTGAAGGCCACCACCGTCGCGGTGCGCACCGCGGCGCCGGCGCCGAACACCCGGCCGATGGAGGCGAAGACCGAGTCCTCCGCCTTGGTGCGGTCCTCGAAGGGCCTCAGCCGCGCAACGATGAAGGCGGAGTTGGACTGCGCGCCCTGGTCGATCAGGCTGAAGCCGACGATGGACAGCACGTTCTCGACCGCCGGGATGTCCTTCAGAATGCCCTCCACCTGCTCCACCGCGGCGCGGGTGCGGGAGAGCGAGGCGGCCTGCGGCAGGGAGACCTGGACGAAGAATGTCCCCTGGTCCTCCTGCGGCAGGAAGCCCTGCGGGGTCTTCGAGCCGATGGCGAAGATGGCGAAGGCCAGCCCTACGGTGATGGCCAGCGACAGGACCGAGACCCGCACCAGCCGCCGCACCACCGCGGCATAGCCGTCGCGCACCTTGTCGATGCCGCGGAGGACGTATTTGATCGGTCCGCGCTTCGGCCCGGTATGCCTGAGGAACAGCACGCAGAGCGCCGGCGAGAGGGTCAGCGCGTTGATCGCCGAGATCACCATCGCCGCCGAGATGGTCACCGCGAACTGCCGGAACAGCACGCCCGACAGGCCGGGGATGAAGGCGATCGGCACGAAGACCGAGAGCAGCACCAGCGTGATCGCGATGATCGGCGCGGTGATCTCGGCCATCGCCTGCTTCACCGCCCGGTTGGGCGTCCAGTCAGGGTGCTCCTCCATCACCCGCTCGACGTTCTCGACGACCACGATGGCGTCGTCGACGACGATGCCGATGGCCAGCACCATGCCGAGCAGGGAGATGGTGTTGGCGCTGTAGCCGATGGCCAGCAGGATGGCGAAGGAGCCGATGAGGCTGACCGGGACCGCGATGGTCGGGATCAGCGTGGCGCGGATCGAGCCGAGGAACAGGTAGACGACGATGACGACGAGGACGAAGGCCTCGAGCAGCGTCGTGATCACCTCCCCGATGGTGTCGACCACGAAGGTGGAGCTGTCGTACAGCACCTGCGCCCGCATTCCTTCCGGGAAGCGGGTGCCGAGCTCGTCCAGCGTCTTCTGCATGGCGTTGGAGACCGACACCGCATTGGCGCCGGGCGAGAGGTAGACGCCCATGGTGATGGCCGGCTGGCCGTTCAGCCGGCTCTGGGTATCCATGCTCTGGGCGCCGAGCTCGACGCGCGCCACGTCGCGCACCCGCAGCACCGAGCCATCGGCGTTGGCGCGGATGATGATGTTGCCGAATTGATCCGGCGTGACCAGCCGCCCCATGGTCTGGATGTTCATCTGGAACTGCTGGGTGTCGGGGATCGGCTGGGCGCCGATGCGGCCGACCGCGGCCTGGATGTTCTGGCTCTGGATCGCCGAGACGATGTCCTGCGGCGTCAGGTTCAGGCTGGTCAGCCGGTCGGTCTCGAACCAGACTCGCATCGAGTAGTTCATCGCGCCGAACAGGTTCACCTGGCCGACGCCGGGGACGCGCGCCATGCGGTCGATCATGTTGATCGTCGCGTAATTCGACAGGAACAGCGGCGTGTGCTCGGCGCTGTTCGAGGTCAGCGCGATGAACTGCAATACCGCGGAGGATTGCTTGCGGACGATAAGGCCGGACCGCTGCACCTCCTGCGGCAGCCGCGCCAGGTTGGCCTGGATGCGGTTGTTGACGTTGACGGTGTTGATATCGGGGTTGGAGCCGAGGGCGAAGCTGACGCTCAGCGAATAGGTGCCGTCATTGGCGCTGTTCGAGCGCATGTAGATCATGTTCTCGACGCCGTTGACGGCGCTTTCGATGATCTGCCCGACGGTCGCCTCCACCACCGCCGCCGAGGCGCCGGGGTAGGTTGCGTTCACCGAAACCTGCGGCGGCACGATGTCCGGGAACTGCGCAACAGGAATGCGCAGCAGCGCCAGCGCGCCGGCCAGGGTGGTCACGATGGCGATGACGATCGCCAGCCGTGGCCGGTCGACGAAGACTGCCGAGATCATGCCGGGTCAGCCCTGCCGGCCGGGTGCGGCGGCACCCGCCGGTGGCCGTGGCGGCTGTCCGGCCGGGCCGGGGTTCACCGGCTGGCCGGGGCGAACCCGCTGCAGCCCCTCGCTGATGACGGTCTCGCCACCCTCAAGGCCATTCTCGATCACCACCTGGTCGTTCAACGTCTGGCCGAGCCGCACCGAGCGGCGCTGCGCCTGGTTCTCCGCCGCCACCACCAGCACGTAGTTGCCGCCCTGGTCCTGCAGCACCGCGGCGCGCGGCAGCACGATGGCCTGCACCGGCTCCACCCCCTCAACCGAGACGGTGACGAACTGCCCGTCGATCAGCTCGCGGTCGCCGGCGCCGGCCTGGACGCCGTCGCGCCGTGGGTTCGGCATCAGGGCGCGGATCAGCAGGCTGTCGGTGTTGCGATCGATCTGGGTGTCGATGAAGTCGATCTGCCCGGACTGCCCGTAGACCCGCCCGTCCGTCAGCCGGATCCGGATCCGCACCGCATTCACTCCGCCGCGACTCTCGTAACGGTTGCGCAGCTCGACCCCGGCGCGGGCGGAGACGGTGAAGGCGACGCGCATCGGGTCCTGGCTG
This sequence comes from Siccirubricoccus deserti, assembly GCF_014283215.1. Classification (GTDB taxonomy): domain Bacteria; phylum Pseudomonadota; class Alphaproteobacteria; order Acetobacterales; family Acetobacteraceae; genus Siccirubricoccus; species Siccirubricoccus deserti. The sequence goes on along the minus strand of NZ_JACOMF010000018.1, from coordinate 17,387 downwards.
ACGATGGTCGCCAACGGCTCGGTCAGGGTAGGGGAGACGACATTACCCGGTGTGTAGGTCGCACGGCCGATCTTGCCGTCGATCGGCGCGATGATGTCGGTGTAGCCGAGGTTGATCTCGGCGGTACGCGCCTGCGCCTGGGCAGCGAGCAGCCCGGCGTTGGCCGTGCGCTCCTGCGCCTGTGCGTTGTCGAGCGCGACACGGGTGCCGGCGCCGGTCTGCTGCAGCTCCCGCGCGCGGGCGAGGGAGACGCGGGCATTCTCGAGCGTCGCCTGGGCGGAGGCGACATTGGCGCGAGCCTGTTCCAGAGATGCCTCGAAGGGCGGCTTCTCAATACGGAACAGGACCTCGCCGGCCGTCACCTCCTGGCCTTCCTGGAACAGGCGTTCCTGCAGGAAGCCGGTGACGCGGGCGCGGATCTCGACGCGGTTCACCGCCTCGATGCGACCGACGAACTCGACGCTTTCCGTCACCGGCCGGCGTTCCGCCTTGATGACACCGACTGCGGGTGGACCCTGCGGCCCGAACTGGGCCTGTGCAGACCCTGCGGTCGGCCCCGTGGCGAGCAGCAGAAGCAGGGCGAAGGTAGCCGGACGGTGCATGGGATTGTTCCGATTAGGGCGGCATGGGCCCACGCGGCGCATTGTGCACTGCGAAAGATAGCGAGAACGATTTGGCCCCAACCGACTTTGATGGCAAGCACTCGTAAACGAATTACCTGTTCTCCAGGCGGCAGGCCAGTTCAGGCTGCGGAAAGCGCGCTGCGCCATGGCGGATTGCGTCCACCTCTGAACGCCGGTCCACTCCAGCCTCCTCATGGGATGCGGCCAAGGTTGCATTCAGGCCGGGCTGCGGCGGTATCGGCCGGCGCTGCGCCTCCCCACCCTGGCCGATCACCATCGCTCAATGCTGCACGAAAACCGCGCAGGGCGCTTCCCGCAGCAGGCGCTGCGTCGTGGTGCCGAGCAGCAGGGCGCGCAACCCGGTCTTGCCGAAAGCTCCCATGACCAGCAGCCGGGCCGGCAGGTCGGCTGCCTCGGCCAGCAGGAGCTCGGCGGGATGGTTGCCAGTCACCGCGCGTTCCGTCACCGCCACCCCATGGTGGCGCAGGTAGGCGGCGCCCTCGGTGGTCAGCCGCGCCGCCTCCGCCCGCTCCGGGCTGGTCGCCAGCAGCTTCACCGCCCTGCCATCCGCCAGGCCAAGCAGGGCGAAGCTCTGCAGCGCCCGCTGGGCGGGCAGGGAGCCATCATAGCCGATCAGGACGCCGCCCTCGGCCGGGGCGCCCGGTGGCACCACCAGCAGCGGCCGCGGGCCGTCCTTCAGCAGCGCCTCAATCACCGGGGCGAACCCATCCTCCGCCTCTTCCTGGCCCAGGGTGCTGTCGCGACCGAGCACGATCAGGTCATGCGCCGCGCCGGCCCGCAGCAGCGCCGCCTCCGGCGCATCCTCCAGGCTCAGCACCGCATGAGGCAGGTCGCCGCAGGCGGCACGGGCGGCGCCGAGCGCCGCTGCCGCCTCGGCCTCCAGCCGGGCCGCGAGCGCGGCGTTGCGGCGTTCGGCGAAGGCGGCGCCGCCGACCGGTACCGGCTCGTGGGCGTCCCGGGTATGCGGCCGGTCAAGCACGGCGGCGAGGGTCAGCGCCGCGCCGCTGCGGCGGGCAAGGGCGATCGCCATGCCGCGTGCCGCCACGGCACCGGGCGTGTCGTCCAGCGCCACCAGGATGCTGCCCAGCATGATGGTCCTTTCAGCAAGCGCGGCGTCGCAACAGCAGGAAGCCGCTGGTGCAGAGTAGCAGCGCCACGGCGAAGCAGGCGAGCGCCGCCGCCGGCCCGCCCCAGGCGGCGGCCAGGCCGGAGACCACCTGCAGCACCGCCGCGCCGCCGAAGAAGGAGATGTTCTGCGCCGACAGCGCCCGCCCGGTCGCCTCCGGCGGCACCACCCTCCGCACCATGTCGAAGGTCAGGGCCTGGAAGGAGATGATGAAGCCGAGCAGGATGAACAGCACCGTATCCCAGGTCACCGGCAGCATCGGCAGCCCGGCCGCCGCCGAGAGCACCCCGCCCGGCCCGCCACCGATCACCGCCAGCACGATGAAGGCCGCGGCGTAATGGCTGCCGGCCAGCAGCAGCGCCGGCCGGCCGAGCGCCCGGCCGATCCAGCTGCAGGTCAGCGGCGCCACCGTCATCGCCACGGCGAAGCCGAGCAGGATGTTGCCGGCCTCGATCCGGCTCAGCCCCTTCACCTCCATCAGCCAGGGGCCGCCCCACAGGCCGCGGACGCCGAACATCACGGCGAAGCTGGCGAAGGCGATGACCATCATCGGCCGCAGCGGCCGGGACGCGGCCATGGTCAGCACCGCCCTGGCATCCTCCCACAGGCTCGCCGGCGCGCCGCGCTTCGGCGGCGGCTGGCGCACCGTCAGCGTCACCGCCAGGAAGACCAGCACCGCCAGCCCGGCCGAGGCCCAGAAGCCGGCCCGCCAGCCCTGCCATTCCACCAGCCAGGCGAGCGGGCTGGCCGAGAGCAGCAGGCCAGAATTGCCGAGCGTCAGGATCACCCCGGACCAGATGACGAAGCGCGCCGGCGGCACCGCCCGCACCGCATAGGTCATCGGGCACATCAGCATCCCGGAGCAGCCGAAGCCGAGCAGCGCCTGGGCCACCAGCATGGCAGGCACGCCCGGCGCCAGCGCCGCCAGCACCGCGCCGCAGATGGCGACCAGCAGCACGCAGAGCGAGGTGCGTCGCACCCCGAAGCGGTCCAGCCCGACGCCGACCGGCACCATCCCGAGGGCGAAGACGAGAGGAAACACCCCGGTCAGTAGCCCGAGCCCCTCCGCGGTCAGCCCCAGGTCGCGCTGCAGCACATCGGCGGCCAGGGCAGGGATGGTGCGGACGGCATTGGAAAAGACATGGCCAAGGGTCAGCGCCAGGATCGGCACCGCATAGCCGCCGCCGTGCGGCACCGTTTCCTCCCGACGCGGCATCGTCAGTTCAGTTCCGGAAGATCTTCCCCGGGTTCAGGATGCCCTTCGGGTCGAAGCCGGATTTGATGGTCCGCATCAGCGCCAGCGCCTCGGCGCCATGTTCCTGTTCCAGGAATTCGCGCTTGCCGAGGCCGACGCCATGCTCGCCCGAGCAGGTGCCGCCGAGCGCCAGGCCACGCGCGACAATCTTCCGGTCCAGTTCCCAGGCGCGCTCCAGCGCCGCCGGGTCGTTGGGGTCGAACAGGATCACCTGATGGAAATTGCCGTCGCCGACATGGCCGACGATGCAGGTGGTCTGGCCCAAGGCATCGGCATCCGCCTTGGCGCCGACGATGGCTTCGGCGAGGCGGGAGATCGGCACGCAGACATCGGTGGTGATGCCGCGGTGGCCGGGGATGAGGTTCACCGCCGCCCAATAGGCGTCGTGCCGGGCCTTCCACAGCCGGGAACGAGCTTCGGCGTCGGTCGCCCAGGCAAAACCCTCGCCGCCATGGTCGAGGGCGATGGCCTCCACCGCCTCCGCCTGTTCCCGCACTCCGGCCTCGGTGCCATGGAATTCGAGGAAGAGCGTCGGCGTCGCGCGGTAGCCTTCGAGCTTCGAGTATCTGATGCAGGCCCGCATCTGGTCGGCGTCCAGCAGCTCGATCCGGGCGACCGGAATGCCGGATTGCATGGTGACGATGGTGGTGTTCACCGCCGCTGCCAGGTCGGGGAACTGGCAGACCGCGGCGGATTGCGCCTCCGGGATGCCATGCAGCCGCAGCCGGACGCGGGTGATGATGCCGAGCGTGCCCTCGCTGCCGATGAACAGCCGGGTCAGGTCGTAGCCATTCGCCGCCTTGCGCGACCGGCCGCCGGTCTGGATGACGCGGCCGTCGGCCAGCACCACCTCCAGCCCCAGCACATTCTCGCGGATGGTGCCGTAGCGGACGGCGTTGGTGCCGCTGGCCCGGGTCGCGCACATGCCGCCGATGGTGCACACGCTGCCGGGGTCCACCGGGAAGAACATGCCCTGGTCCCGCAGGTAGTCGTTGAGCTGCTGCCGCGTCACCCCCGGCTCGATCAGGCAGTCCATGTCCTCGGCATTGACCTCGAGGATGCTGGTCATGCGCGAGAGGTCGAGCGAGATGCCGCGCCGCACCGGGTTCACATGGCCTTCCAGGCTGGTGCCGGCGCCGAAGGCCACCAGCGGCACGCCATGCTGGTTGCAGAGGGCGAGGATGCGACTGACCTCCTCGGTCGTCTCCACATAGGCGACGGCGTCGGGCAGGGTCGGCGCGGTCTGGTCCTCGCCGCGGCTGTGCTGCTCGCGGATCGCCTGGGCGGTGGAGAGGCGGTCGCCGAGGAAGGCCCGGGCGGCAGCGATCACGGCGTCCACGGGACGCGGGGCGAGGGTGTTCACGCGGTTTCCTCCATCCTGGCCGGCCAATTCAGACCTGCGGGCACGACGTGCCCTCCGGTCATCGGGCGGCCTCCTCCCGCCGCAGCGGGCAGGTCAAGCAATGCGGGCCGCCGCCGCCGGCGGTGAACAGCGAGAGCGCGGGGTCGAGCACCACCAGCCCCTCCGCCCGCAAGGCGGCATTCAGCCTCTGACTTTCCCGGGCGGATATCACGCGCCCGCCGCCGAGGGAAAGGATGTTGCAGCCGAGGTTCATTGCCTCCCGGTACGGGACGGGCAGGCAGCGGATGCCGGATGCCGAGAGCCATCCGGCGAACGCCTCCGGCAGCACGTCGAGGCAGGCGACGGCGAGGCCGGGGGCGGCCATGCAGAACAGCACATCGAGGTGGAGGAAATGCTCGTCGAAGCCTTCGATCCGCACCTCCCAGCCCTCGGCGCGCAGCCAGCCGGCAAGCTGTTCGGCCCCGGCCATGTCGGTGCGGCCACCGCTGGCGCCGATTAGGGCCAGGCCGGGGCGGAGGATATGGACATCGCCGCCCTCCAGCGTCCCGGTCGAGGATTTGCGCCAGAATCCCGAGCCCTGCGCCGCATGCCAGTCCAGCAGCGGGGCATATTCGCCGCGCCGCTGCGGCCGTTCGAGCTGGCACAGCACCGGGCCGCGATGGGTCACCACCACGCTGTCCCGCGTATAGGCCATGTAGGGCAGGTGCGGCTCGGGCGGCAGGTGGTGGACCCTCGTGCCGCCCTGCCCCAGCGCCTGCACCAGCTCACGGTGCTGCGCCTGCAGCCCCTGCAGATCGGGCTGGCCGCCCGCCGCCAGGGTGCGGCGGGCGATGGTATTGGTCGGGATCCAGCGGTAGTGGTCGGGGGCGCAGACCAGCACATCGGTCAGCGGGCCGGTTTCCGAGGCCACGGTCCAGTCGGGCATGGTACGAGCCTGCCGCGCCCGGCGCGCGGCGTCCAGCATCCGAGGACGCGACCGGCCGTTCCGGCCGCGCCCCCCCGGCTCAGCGATAGACGAAGGCGGCGTCGTCGAGGTCGATGGCCGGGAAGGCGTCCTTCTCGGACCAGTAATCCTGGTTGTGCTGCCATTCCGGCTTGTCGCCGCGCTTCGGCAGCAGGTGCATGCCGCGCATCAGGTAGCCCGGGTTGAAATTCTCCGGGTCGATCCAGGGCAGCAGCGGCATGTCCTTGTCCTCCGGCCGCAGCGCCACCTCGACCCGCTTCGCCCCGCGCGACTCCATATGGCCGAGCAGCCGGCAGACGAAATCGCCGACCAGATCGGCCCGAAGCGTCCAGCTGGCGCGGAAATAGCCGAACACCCACACCATGTTCGGCATGCCGGTGAACATCATGCCGCGGTAGGTGACGGTTTCATGGAAGTCCAGCGGCTTGCCATCGATCTCGAAGGCGATGTCGCCCAGCACGTTCAGGTGGAAGCCGGTGGCGGTCACGATGATGTCGGCCGCCAGATGTTTGCCGGACTTCAGCTGGATGCCCGCCTCGTCGAAATGCTCGATCTCATCGGTGACGACCGAGGCCTTGCCGGAGGCGATGCCCTGGAACAGATCGCCGTCCGGGATGAAGGCGAGGCGCTGCCGCCAAGGCCGGTAGCCCGGGGTGAAATGTGTCGCCACGTCGTAGTCCGGGCCGAGATAGCTGCGGACGTTGTTCAGCAGCTCCTGCCGCACCACCTCCGGTTCGTCGAAGGTGCGGCGGGTGAAGACCGCCTGGTCGTGCAGGATCTTCCGCCGGACGATCTCATGGATCCAGCTTTCGTCGATCTTGAGGGCGCGCAGCTCATCGGCGATCTCGATGGCATTGCGGCCGGTGCGGAAATAGGTCGGCGAGCGCTGCAGCATGGTGACATGGCCGGCGGTCGGCGCCATCGCCGGCACGACCGTGGCCGCGGTGGCGCCGGAGCCGATGACGATCACCTTCTTGCCCGTGTAGTCGAGATCTTCAGGCCAGCTCTGCGGATGGACGATGCGGCCCTTGAAGCGCTCCATCCCCGGCCAGTCCGGGGTGTAGCCCTCCGCATGGCGGTAGTAGCCCTGGCACATCCAGAGGAAATTCGTGGTGAAGCGGACCGCCTCGCCGGTGTCGGTGCGGGTGGCGTCGATGGTCCAGAGGTTGTCCTTCGAGGACCAGGCTGCGTGGTCGATGCGGTGGTGGTAGCGGATGTGCGGCGCCAGCCCGTTCTCCTCGATCACCTCGCCCATGTATTTGCGGATTTCCTCGGCCGTCGCGATGGGCGTGCCGGTCCAGGGCTTGAAGCGATAGCCGAAGGTGTAGAGGTCGCTGTCGGAGCGGATGCCCGGATACTTGTGCGTCCACCAGGTGCCGCCGAAGCTGTCTTGCGATTCCAGCACCACGTAGCTGGTGCCGGGCCGCTGGTGGGTCAGATGATAGGCGCCGCCGATGCCCGAGATGCCGGCGCCGACGATCAGCACGTCGACATGCTCGGTCCTCGAGGTGGCGGGGCGGGTGAGGGTTGCAATCTCGGACATTGGTTTCCCGTCTTCTGTTTCGGGGGGGCGGGTGGTGGCCTACCCAAGGTCGCACGGTCCAGCCGCCAGCGCGAGATCAACACCGCTGCCCGCAGATGGCAGAATGGTGCGGAACCGCACCCATGCTGCGGCCTGCGCCGGGTTGACCGCGCCGAGACCCGTTGCATAGCCTGCGATCGGCAGCATGGGGAATCAGCGGATGAGCGGCAGCTTCGAACTCATCCGGCCCCTGGCGGGGGCGAATTTCGGCGGCCTCCTCCGCGCGACCGGCGCGGTCGGTGCCGCCGCCGTGGTGCGTGCCGCCGAGGCCGAGCCCGCGGCGCTGCCCCAGGCCCTCGCCGAATGCGGCGGGCTGCTGCTGTTGCCGGGCATGGAGGAGATGGCCGAGGCGCCCGAGCTGCTGTTGCGGCTCAGCCGCCTGTTCGGCCCCGAGGTCGAGAATTACCGCGAGACCGGCATGGCGCCGAACATGGTGCATGCCACGGTGCCGGAGATTTTCCTCGTCTCCAACACCCCGCCGGCCCTGCGCCAGCCGCCGCCGATGCCCGACCCGCCGCTGACCGCGGATGGCCGGCTGCCGGTGCAATTCCCGCATCGCCGCGGCTGGCACACCGACCAGAGCTACCGCCGGCCGCCGCCCGACGTCTCGCTGTTCCTCGCCGTCATCCCGGTGCCGCAGGGCCAGGGTCAGACGCTGTTCGCCGATGCCAGCGCGGCCTACGCGGCGTTGTCCCCCACCATGAAGGCGCGGATCGAAGGGCTGGAGGGGCTGCACATCAGCTCTGGCGCCGGCCGCAAGCGCGATGCGGTGCTGGCGGGGGGGACGCCGCGGGTTCTGGCGCCGCATGAACGGCCGCAGCGCCAGCCATTGGTGCGGGTGCACCCGGTGACCGGCAGGCGCGCCCTCTACATGTGCGAATACGGCCAGATGGATTGGCTGGAAGGGCCGATCGCCGGCATGGAGCCCGGCCCGCATGGCGAGGGCGGGGCGCTGCTGGAGGCGCTGATGGCGCATGCCACAAGGCCGGAATTCGTCTACGTCCACGAATGGACGCGCGGCGACCTGGTGGTCTGGGACAACCGCTGCACCGTGCATGCCGCGACCTGGTTTGACGCGGCGCGCGAGCGGCGGCTGATGTGGCGGACGACGGTCAGCGGCAACCCCGGCGCGGCCTATGCCGGGGAGCGCAAGAGCTGGATCGCCGCCGAATAGGCTCCGGCGGCTCCTACACGTTTGCGCCCTCGATCACCCCGCCGAACCGCACCCAGGACCGGCCGTCCCAGCGCTGCAGCTGCATCTGGCGGATGACGTTGTAGTTGTTCGGCTGGGTCTGCACCTTCACCCCGGGCAGCAGGGTGGCGACATCGAGCGGCTTGATGTTGGTCGCCTGCCGCATGACGTTCTCCCGGCTGAAGTCGTTACCGCATTGCCGCAGCACCTGCAGCATCGTGCTCGCCACGCCATAGGCGTAGGTGTAGTTGTTGTCCCCGAGTTCGCCATCCGGGATGTAGCGGCGCATGAAGTCGCGCCACTCGTTCATCCCGGGGTCATTGGCCCAGGCCGGGTCGGACTGATCCTTGCGGTAGTCGGAGGTGATCAGGCCGATCCCCTTCTCCGGCCCCGCCGGCTGCATCACCACCGCGCCGGAAACCGAGACATTGGTCATGAACATCAGCGGCCGCCAGCCGATGTCGTGCACCCGGCGGATCGCCTGCGCGGCGAAGCGCGGGATGATGCCGCAGATCAGCGCATCGGCGCCGGTCGATTGCAGCGAGACGATCTGGCTGTCGATCGTCGGGTCGGTCGCCTCATGCGAGGCGAGCTTCACCATGGCGTCGAAGCGCGGGCCGAGCACGTCGCGCACGCCGTTGACGTAATCCTTGCCGAAATCATCATTCTGGTAGAGCAGCGCGATCTTCGCATCCGGCTTCTGTTCCAGGATGTGCTTGGCATAGATCTGCGCCTCGGTGCGGTAGCTGGGCTGCCAGCCGATGGTCCAGGGGTACTCCTTCGGATTGGCCCATTTGTCGGCGCCGGTCGCCAGGAACAGGTGCGGGATCTTGCGCTGGTTGACGTAGCGGTGGATGGCGCTGTTGGTTGGCGTGCCGAGCTGGTTGAACAGGAAGGCGACGCGGTCCTGCTCCACCAGCCGCCGGGTCTGCTCCAGGGTACGCGGCGGCTGGTAGCCGTCGTCGTAGACGATGAAATTGATCTGCCGCCCGGCGATGCCGCCCTGGTCGTTCTGCCGCTTGAACACCGCCGTCAGCGCGCGCGAGATCACGCTGTAGGAGGAAGCCGGGCCGGACAGCGCATTGGTGCTGCCGATGCGGATCTCGTTGGCGGTGACGCCCGGCGCCTGCTGCGCCGGGGCGATCCGGGGCGTGGCCAGGGTCGCGGCGGTTGCGGCAAGCAGGGCACGGCGGCTGGTGGTCATGGCGGTGGTCTCCCGGTCAGCCGGCGCCCCGGCGGGCCCGCGCATAGAGACGGCGCAGCAGCCCGGCGAAGCCATCCGGCAGGATGAAGAGGAAGCCGATGAGGATGATGCCGTAGATCACCCCCGGCGCGGCCTTGCTGACTGTCTCCGCGATGTTCGGCACGAACAGCACGAACAGCCCGCCGAACAGCGAGCCGAGGATGGAGGCGACGCCGCCCACCACCATGCCGACGAACAGGCTGATCGACAGCGCGAAGGTGAAGCTGTCCGGCGCGACGAATTCCACCGCCACCGCCGAGAGCGAACCGGCGATCCCGGTGATCATGGCGCTGGTGGCGAAGGCGCGGGTCTTCAGGGTGGCGATATCCATGCCCATCGCCTCGGCCGCGGTCGGGTGGTCGCGGATTGCCATCAGCGCCCGGCCGATGCGGCCGCGGATCAGGTTCCAGGCCAGCAGGAAGCACGCTGCCGAGACCAGCACGGCGACCAGGTACATCCACTGGTCGGGATCGAAGGGCGCCCAGGACGGCGGGTCGGGCTTGACGAGGAACAGCCCCTGCACGCCGCCGGTCCAGTCCTCGATCGCCTTGTGCTTCAGGATCTGCGGCACCGCCACCGCCAGCGAGAAGGTGGTGAGGGCCAGATAAAGGCCGCCGAGCCGCAGCGCCGGAAAGCCGACGCCATAGCCGACCAGCCCGCAGACCACCGCCGAGACCGGCAGGGTCGCCCAGAACGACCAGTCCAGATGCGACATCAATATGGCGGTGACATAGGCGCCGACGGCGAAGAAGGCGCCATGGCCGAGGCTGATCTGGCCATTGTAGCCGGTGACGATGTTCAGCCCGAGCACCGCCAGTGCCATGATCACCGCCATGGTCAGCTGGAACAGCTGGAAGCTCTCCAGCAGGAAGGCTGGCAGGATGGCCAGCGCCAGCCCGGCCAGCAGCAGGGCGGCGCGCTGCCAGCCGGCGACCGTGGTTTCGGGGCGGCGCAGCGGGACCGCGGCGGTCTGTTCGGCAGCGCTCATCGACCCACCCTCATACCCGGCTCGTCACGACGCGGCCGAACAGGCCGGAGGGCTTGACCACCAGCACGCCGATGATGATGGCCAGCGCCACCGTCAGCTTCAGTTCGGTACCGACCACATAGGCGCCGGCGAGGTTCTCCAGCACGCCGACGGCGAAGCCGCCGATGACTGCCCCGGCGGGGTTGTCGATGCCGCCCAGCAGCGCGCCGGCGAAGGCGTAGAGCAGGATGCCGAGCATCATGTTGGGGTCGAGGAAGACCACCGGCGCCACCATCATGCCGGCGACCGCGCCGATGGCCGCCGCCAGCCCCCAGCCGAGCGCCAGCATCCAGCCGACCCGGACACCCACCAGCCGGGCCGAGCGCGGGTTGTAGGCCGCCGCCCGCATCGCCAGCCCCAGCGAGGTATGGCGGAAGAACAGATAGACCAGCACCAGCACGCCGAGCGTCACCGCGGTGCTGCCGAGCTCATGCGCTGAGACCAGCCCGCCGAGCAGCGGCTGCTCGCTGCTGAAGGGGGAGGGGAAGGCCTTGGTGGTGTAGCCGAAGATCCAGCCGGTGCCGTTGCCGATGATCAGCAGCAGGCCGATGAAGACGCCGACATGGGTCAGCACCGGTGCATTCTGCACCGGCCGCATCAGCACCCGCTCCACCACCACGCCGATGACAAAGGAGACGATGATGGTGGCGAGGAAGGCCAGCCAGTAGGGCACGCCGGCCTGGATTATGCTGAGGGCGATGAAGGTGGAGAGCGTCGCCATCTCGCCCTGGGCGAAATTCACGTGGTGCGTCGCCTGGTAGATCATGACCAGCGCCAGCGCGACCGCGGCGTAGATGCCCCCCGTGGCGATGCCGGCGATGATCTGGTGAGCAAGCCCCTCCATGCTCAGTACCCCAGGTAGGAACGGCGGATCGCTTCATCCTCGCGGATCTCCGCCGCCGGGCCGGAGACGACGATGCGGCCGGTCTCCAGCAGATAGGCCCGGTCGGCGAGTTCCAGCGCGAGGTTGGCGTTCTGCTCCACCAACAGGATGCCAACGCCGCTTTCGGCGCGGATGCGGCGCATGATGCCGAAGATCTCCTGCACGATCAGCGGCGCGAGGCCGAAGCTCGGCTCGTCCAGCAGCAGCAGGCGGGGGCGCAGCAGCAGCGCCCGGGCGATGGCCAGCATCTGCTGCTCGCCGCCCGAAAGCGTGCCCGCCTGCTGCTTCCAGCGCTGCCGGAGGCGGGGGAACCACGCCCACATCCGCTCGAAATCAGCCTGAACCTCCCGGTCGCGTCGGACATAGGCGCCGAGGCGGAAATTCTCCTCGACCGTCAGTTCCATGAAGGTGCCGCGGCCGTCCGGCACATGCGCCAGCCCGCGCCGGGCGATGTCCTCGGTCGCCCAGCCGGCGATGTTCTCGCCGCCGAGCAGGATCTCGCCCTCGGTCTTCACCATGCCGCAGACCGCGCGGAGCGTGGTGGTCTTGCCCGCGCCATTGGCGCCGAGCAGCGCGGTCACGCCGCCATCCTCGACCAGGAAATCGAGGCCATGCAGCACATGGGTCGGGCCATAGCCGGCGCGCAGCCCCTTGGCTTCAAGCAGCATGGGCATGGCTGCCTCCGTCGCCGAGATAGGCGCGGATCACCTCCGGGTCGCTCCGGACCTCCTCCGGCGTGCCATCGGCGATCTTCCGGCCGAAATCCAGCGCCACCACCTTGTCGGAGACGCGCATCACCAGGTTCATGTGATGCTCGACCAGCAGGATCGCGAGGTCGAAGCGGGCGCGGATGTCGCGCAGCAGCTCTGCCAGCCCATCCACCTCGCCGTGATTGAGGCCGCCGGCGGGCTCGTCCAGCAGCAGCAGCTTCGGCCCGCAGATCAGGGCGCGGGCCATCTCAACCCGCTTCTGGGTGCCGAAGGACAGGTCGGCCACCGGCACATCCGCCACCGCCTCCAACTCCAGCATCGCCAGCAGCTGCGCCGCGCGGCCGGCGGCGGCGGCATCCTCCCGCCGTGCCGCCGGCAGCCGCAGCGCATTGGCGAGGAAGCCGGCATGGCCGGCGGAATGGGCGCCGGCCAGCACGTTCTCGCGCACTGTCATGCTGCGGAACAGCGCCAGGTTCTGGAAGGTACGGCCGAGGCCGAGCGGGGCCATGCGGTGGCGCGGCTGGCCGGTCACCACCTGCCCGGCGAAGCGCACCCGGCCTTCGGTCGGGCGGTAGATGCCGCTGATGACGTTGAACAGCGTGGTCTTGCCGGCGCCGTTCGGGCCGATCAGGCCGCAGATCTGCCGGTCATCGACCGCGAAGGACACCCCGGCCACGGCGGTGACGCCGCCGAACCGAACGAAAACCTCCTCCACCTCGAGCAGCGCCATTCAGCGCCCCACAGCCGCACGCTCGGCGGCCTTCAGCGGACGAACTCCATCCCCGCAGCCCCAGCGGCCAGCCATGCAACCTCCCTGTCATCCTGGCCCCTGCCGTTGGCCGGCGGGGCGGATTTGCTCTCAGACAAAGGCATTTGACAGGCCAAGCCGCCGGCAGCGCAAGGCACAAAAGGCAACCGGAGGGTTATCTCGGCTGCTGGCGCAGCAGCCGCGGCATCGATGTCTCCTTCGGCCGGCCCGGGAGTTCGCCGGCTGGTGCTGATGGACCCGGATGGCTGGCCGCTGCCGCGGGCGAGGCCGGGCGCGCATATCGACCTGCACCTGCCGAATGGCATGATCCGCACCTATTCGCTCTGCGGCGACCCGGCCGAGCAGGACCGCTGGGTGGTGGCGGTGAAGCGTGAGGCGGCCGGCCGCGGCGGCTCCGCCTGGCTGCATGATGCGCTGGCGTCCGGCGACACGCTCGGCGTCTCGCTGCCGCGCTGCACCTTTCCGCTGTCGGCGGAGGCCGTGCGGCATGTCTTCATCGCCGGCGGCATCGGCGTCACCCCCTTCCTCGCCATGGCGGCGGCGTTGGAGCGGACCGGCGGCGACTACCTGCTGCATGTGCTGCACCGGGACGCGCCGCCGCTACCGGACCAGCTCGCACCGCTGCTGGCACGGGGCCGCGCCCGGCTGCACGACACCGCGGCGGCACCGCGCCCGCCACTTGCCAGCCTGCTCGGGCCGTCCGCGTCCGGCCTGCACGCCTATTGCTGCGGCCCCGCCGGCATGATCGCGGGTTTCGAGGCGGCAACGGAGAGCTGGCCTGCCGGCCAGGCGCATGTCGAGCATTTCGTCCCGCCGCCGCTGCTCCCCGACCCCGAGGCCCGGCCCTTCACCCTGGTGCTCGCCCGCAGCGGCGCCACCGCGGAACTCGCCACCGGCGCCGCTGCTGCCGGCGCTACGGGCATTGGGCGCCACGGTCGAGGCCTCCTGCGAGGGCGGCATCTGCGGCGCCTGCCGGGTCCGCTGGCTGGAAGGCCCGCCGCTGCACCGCGACCGCGTGCTGCAGCCGGAGGAGCGGGCCGAGCATGTGATGGTCTGCGTCGCCGGCTGCGCCGGGCCGCGGCTGGTGCTGGATCTGTGAGCGGGGCGCAATGCGCGCCGGCAGCGAGCCCGGTGTCCCTCGGCGTGCTCGGCCCGCAGCTTCGGCGGCTGCGCGGCGTGCGCGGCCTGACGCTCGACGCGCTGGCGGCGGCGGTCGGGCTCGATAAGGGCTTCCTCTCACGGCTTGAGCGGGGCAGAAGGCGCCCTCCGTCGCCACCCTGCTGCGGCTTTCGGTGGCGCTCGGCGTACCGGTGGCGGAGTTGCTGGGCGAAGCGCTGCCGGCGGATGCGGTGCGCATCACCCGCGCCGCGCGCCGGCCGGGCGAGGCGCCCGGCGTCGAGGCGCTGACCCGTGGCGACGCCCCGCTCGCGGCCTTCATCGTCCATCCGGGCGCGGATTTCGCCGAGGGCGCATGAGCATGAGGGCGAGGAACTGCTCTACGTCCTCGCCGGCAGCGTCGAGCTGGCCTTCGCCGGCCGCAGCCTGATCCTTGGCCAGGGCGGTGCCGTGGAGTTCGCCGGCCACCTGCCGCACCGGCTGCGCCGCATCGGTGCGGCGGCGTCCGCGGTGCTGATCGTCGTCGCCCGGGGCTGAATCCGGCCACGGTGGCCTTGCGACGGGCCGTGGCCTATCACCCCGGCCGATGGCGCGGCAGGACGCCGTGCCGATGAGGAGGACCCGGAATGGTACGGCATGCGAGACTCCGCCTGCGCTGGCTGCTGGTCGCGGGGCTGACATTGGCCTTCGGCACGCAAGCCACGGCACAGACCCTGGCGGCGGTGAAGCAGCGCGGCACGCTGAATTGCGGCGTCAGCCAGGGTTTCGCCGGCTTTTCGGCGCCGGACAGCCGGGGCGAGTTCCGCGGCCTCGACACCGATTACTGCCGTGCCGTCGCCGCGGCGGTGCTGGGCGATGCCAGCAAGGTGCGCTTCGTGCCGCTGACCGCGCAGGCCCGCTTCACTGCCCTGCAGACCGGCGAGGTTGACGTGCTGTTCCGCAACAGCACCCAGACCTTCCTGCGCGACGCCTCGCTCGGCCTCAATCAGGGGCCGGTGAATTTCTATGATGGCCAGGGCTTTGCCATCCGTCGCGACGCCAATGTGACAAAGGTGCAGGAACTGGACGGCGCCACCATCTGCGTCGCCCAGGGCACCACGCATGAGCTGAACCTCGGCGACGTCTTCCGTGCCCGCAACATCAAGTTCAGCCCGGTGGTGTTCGAGCGGGTGGACACGATGTACGAAGCATTCTTCAGCGGCCGTTGCGACGCGATGACGCAGGATGCCAGCGCGCTTGCCGGCGCGCTGACGGTGGCACGGGATCCGTCGGCCTATCGGGTGCTGGAGGAGACCATCAGCAAGGAGCCGCTCGGCCCCTTCACCCGCAATGGCGACGACCAGTGGTCCAACATCATCGCCTGGGTGCATTACGCGCTGCTGGAGGCGGAGGAACTGGGCGTGACCCAGGCGAATGCCGCGGAGCAGGCGCGTTCGCCCAACCCGACCATCCAGCGGCTGCTCGGCACCGCTGGCGAATTCGGCGGCCGGCTCGGCCTCGATAATGCCTGGGCGGCGAATGCGATCCGCGCGGTGGGCAATTATGGTGAGGTCTTCGAGCGCAACCTTGGCCAGGCCAGCCCGCTGAAGCTGCGGCGCGGGCTCAACGGGACCTGGACGCAGGGCGGGCTGATGTACGCCCTCCCCTTCCGCTGATTCGGAGGCCGCAACCTTCCGCGATGCCATCGCGTTCCTGTCCCGAAGCCGCCGCATCTTGCGGTGCGCCGTAGAAAGGGTAACGCCATGGACAAGGACCGCATTGCCGGTGCCGCGAAGCAAGCCAAGGGCGCCGTCAAGGATGCCGCCGGCAAGGTGACCGGCGACACCAAGCTGCAGGCCGAAGGCAAGACTGACAAGGCCGAAGGCAAGGTGCAAAGCACGGCCGGCGGGGTGAAAGATGCCGCGCGCGACGCGATGGACAAGTAGCCGGGACCGGCGCCGGGGCATGAGGTTCCGGCGCCCTTCTGGCGGTTACAGACACGCCGTATAGTTTCGCCTAATCCTCGGCATCGCGCCTAGTGTGGTGGGTTGTTCTTTATTCGGCCGCCTGAACAGGTGCTGGAGATTGTTGCCTGAGGCGTAAACGGGTGGGCCAGGGTAATTCTTGTTGAAGGCCGGCTTGTATTGACGATTACGTAGATGCCGATTGACGAGATGCAATTACGTCGTGCGTCGTCGGAAATCGAACTTGCGCACTCTGTTAAAGCTGTGGAGGCATGGATGGGCATATACCCCTTCCAAGCTGCACCAATGGCCATGGCCGCATCGGTGTGGAGATGTGCGCGCTTTCCCGCAACCTATACTGATCGCCGACTTTTGGTGGCGATGCGGTCATACTGGCCTTGTAATGTTGCTTCCTTGCGCTGCATTGCCAGGTTATGGTTGAGGCGCGGGGCGGGGTATGCATGCAGGGATTGATGGGGCGCCTGCGCAGGCTTCATGCTACCTCAGCCTTTGAGTGGTTCGCCGGGCCCTCGCCAAAGCTCGCAATGGGAGGGCGCATGTCACTCGCTAACCGACTTAGCCTTTTGACACTTGAGGACTTCATCGCCTGCCACGACAGGGTGGAGTTGGAGGCGGCGATCCGAGCTCGTTGTCAAAGTGTTGCAGTCGACCCACAAACGATCCTGTGTCGTATCCTCGGACGTTACAAATTCTTTGTCGATTGCCGTGATCAAGGCTTGGCACCGCATTTGATGCTTGATGGTTACTGGGAGTACTGGGTCAGCGATTTCATCTGGCGGAACGTGAAGCCGGGCGAGACCGTTGCTGATATCGGTGCAAACCTCGGCTATTACACGGTGCTTCTGGCGGACCTCGTCGGCCCCGGCGGTCGCGTTATGGCATTCGAACCGAATCCCAGGCTGTTCGATCTGTTGCAACGCAATGTCGCCATCAACGGCTTCAGCCGTTGGGCCAACTGCCATGCCAAGGCTGTTGCCGCCAAGAGC
Source organism: Siccirubricoccus deserti (assembly GCF_014283215.1). Taxonomy (GTDB): domain Bacteria; phylum Pseudomonadota; class Alphaproteobacteria; order Acetobacterales; family Acetobacteraceae; genus Siccirubricoccus; species Siccirubricoccus deserti. The sequence continues at coordinate 563 of NZ_JACOMF010000018.1, read as the reverse complement.
GGGGAGTGGCTGAACTTTCGCGCGCTGGTGACGGATCCGAAGAATGGCGCCCTGTCGCCGGCGGCCTCTGACCGCCAACCGGATCCCGACCACATTGAGTTGGCAGTCGAAACACAGGCATTCGACGATCTCTCGGTTGGTCCCATCAGTTTCCTGAAGATCGACGTCGAAGGCGCCGAGGAGGCGCTGTGGTCGGGGCTACAGCAAACGATTGCGAGAAACCCGAATATCAAGATCCTGTTGGAATTTAATTCCTTCCGCTGCCGAGCCCCGGAACGCATGATTGCCGAAATGGCTGAGCTATTTCCACTGCGGAAGCTTGATTATGATGCCGTGGTGCGCAGCACGGATGCGGCACATCTGTTGCGAGACCCCGAAGATACCATGCTGTATCTTTCCCGCACGGATCCGGTCGATTTTTCAACGCCGTCCTCGTTCTAGAGCGAAATCTGACCATTCAGAGTCGCTGAGGATTCCCGCCCGGCGCGAAATCTGATTCACCGTGCCTGCTGGGCACGGAGGCCAGCTTGCATGGCGAGAACCCTGTCCGAAGATCTACGCGC
>NZ_JACOMF010000179.1 GCF_014283215.1 Siccirubricoccus deserti | reverse complement strand
CGCCCAGATCGTGTTGGCGTCCGGCACCGGGTCGGCCAGCCTCAGGCCGAGGAAGCGCATGAACGAGAGCCGATCCTTGATCAGGTACTCGCAGCGCTCGTCCGACAACCCGTGCATCGCCTGCAGCAGCAGGATCCTGAACATCAGCACGTGACCGAAGGCAGGCCGGCCGCCCCTTGTGCCGTCGGCGCGCGGCACCGCCCGCTCCAGCTCCGCGCGGAACATGGCGAAATCCACCAGCTCGGCAATCCGCTCGAGGTCATCGCCCTTGGCCGACAGGTCGCGCAGCCGCTCCTCCACATCGAAGAACCCTGGCTGCCGAACCATCGCCACCCCCCCACGCCGATCCTGCCCAGTGAATCAGCCGAACGGCATCAGGGAGAGGGGGTTCCGGAGGTGTCCAGCTTGTCCAAGGTCGACTGCGCCGCCGCCGCTCGGCCCCGGTGATGATCTCCTTCCGCCACCCGCCTCCGCCCTTACCGGCGCTCCAAAGAACGCCCATAGGATCAAAAGACGGGCTCAACCCCGCTCCGGACGGCGACCGTCACCGGACGGATACGGTGAAACAGGAATGGGCGCTGATCTGCACCGACCATAGCCTCACCAAGCTTGCCAGGGCGGCAACAGGCTGAACCTCGAGGGCAACGACAGGCCACCGCCTCCGCTGCCAGCCGAATACCGCCAGCACAGAATGCGGTTACGTGGACAGCTCCTAGGCCGCGCTAAACCTCTCGATCACTGACGCCACATCGGGCCCGCTAACTGGCTTGCCGAAGAGGTAGCCCTGCCCCTGATCATATCCGCTGGCACGCAGAATGCTCAGTTGCTCCTGCGTTTCGATACCCTCCGCGGTCGTGGTGATCCGGAGACCCGAAGCGAGACCAGCCACTGCTTGCACAATGGCCTCGCATTGCGGTCCATCAGGCAGGTCACAGACGAAAGAGCGGTCAAGCTTGATTTTGTCGAAGGAGAAGCTTCGGAGATAGCCAAGCGACGAATAGCCGGTTCCGAAATCATCCATCGCAATCTGCACGCCAAGACGTCTCAGTTCCTGCAGGACGGCGAGGTTGGCAAGGTTGTCCTGAAGCAAAACTGATTCAGTGATCTCCAGCTGCAGTCGTCCCGGTTCGAGGCCGGAGATTTTCAGCGCATGATCCACGGCCTGAGCCAGCACCTTGCTCCTGAACTGCACGGGCGACAGATTTACGGCGACACTGATTCCATCCGGCCAACTCGCGGCTGCCCGGCAGGCCTCTTCCAGCACCCATTCGCCGATTGGGATGATGAGGCCCGTATCCTCTGCGATGGGAATAAAATCTTCTGGCGAGATTACGCCCCGTTCCGGATGCCGCCAGCGCAGCAAAGCTTCGAAGCTGTTGATCTGATTAGTACTGAGATCCACCAGCGGCTGGTAGTTAAGTTCGAACTCGCCTCGACCCAGCGCCAGACGCAATGCACGCTTGGTTGCCTCGCGTGCCTGTAGATGCCTGTCCATGCTGAGCTCGAAGAAACAGTAGGTGCCGCGCCCCTCCTCCTTGGCGCAATACAGTGCGACGTCAGCGGCCTTCAGCAGCTTGTCTGGACAGATCGCATCGTGAGGCGCCAGGGCAATTCCGATGCTCGTTCCGATCGAAATCTGCTCCCCTTCCAGGCTGAAAGGTTCAGCCAGAGCCTTGATGATGCGTTCGGCAAGCAGCTGCGCTTCCTCGGGCTTCGTACAGGTCGCTTGCACAATCGCAAACTCGTCGCCGCCCAGCCGCGCCACAAGATCACATCCGCGCACGAGGTTCTGGAGCCGCTCCGCAACAAGCCGCAGCAGGGCATTGACCTTCCCCCCTGCCTGGGATCCATCTGTGATGAGAGAGTTGGCCTCCTTGGAAGGGGGCAGTGATGCCAAGGAAGCGTCACACGGCGGAGCAGATCATCGGGCTGCTGCGGCAGGCTGAGGTGGAGTTTGCGCAGGGTCGGACGGTGGGGGAGATCTGCCGCCGGCTCGAGGTATCGGAGGCGACGTTCTACCGCTGGCGATCTGAGTACGGTGGCCTGAAGGTGGACCAGGCGCGTCGGCTGAAGGACCTTGAGCGAGAGAATGCGCGGTTGAAGCGGGCGGTGGCGGAGCTGACGCTCGACAAGCAGATCCTGAAAGAGGCTGTGAGGTGGTCCCCGGATTTCGGACAGGTGGGTAAGCTCGGTTCGCCTGTGAGAAGGACGGACCCGGATGACGGGCAAGCGGACGCGGTATTCGGCGGATTTCAAGGCGAAGGTTGCTTTGGAAGCGCTGCGGGGTGAGTTGACGACGGCGCAGCTGGCGGCCAAGCACGGCATTCACCAGACCATGGTGGGCGAGTGGAAGCGACAGGCCATGGAGGGG
>NZ_JACOMF010000178.1 GCF_014283215.1 Siccirubricoccus deserti | reverse complement strand
GGCGCCCGAACGCGCGAGGCGCTGTGGAACACCATCGGCCGACTGCTCGATATCTTCAGTCCCGGAGAATGCCGAAACTACCTCGCCAACTCAGGCTATGCGTTCGAGTAAACCAAAAATGCTCTAGTCGGGTCGCGCCCCCGAAATCCGCACCAGCTCCGCCCATTTGGGTAACTCGGCGGCAAGGAACCGCGCCGCCTCGTCCGCTCCCATGGCCAACGGGATTGAGCCGAGCTCCTCCACGCGCTGCCGCATTGCCGATTGGTTCATCACCGCCACTGTTTCGAGTTCGCTCCGATCCACCGCCGCCCGCGGCGTACCCGCCGGCGCGAACAGCCCCTGCCAGGCGGCCAGCTCGTACCCGGGCAGCACCTCGCTAATTGAGGGGACGTCCGGGTACAACGGATGCCGTTGCCGCGTCGTCGTGCCCAACGGCCGGATCTTTCCCTCGCGGATGTAGGACAGCACCTCGATCAGCGGGTTGATCACCAGCTGCACCCGCCCAGCGATCAGGTCGAGCGCCGCCGGCGCGCCGCCGCGGTAGGCGACATGCGTCATCTCCAGCCCCGCCATATGGGCGAGAAGCGCACCCGAGATGTGCTGCGAACTGCCTACCCCCGACGAGCCGTAACTGATCCGCCCCGGATTGGCACGCGCGTAGGCGATTAACTCCTGCAGCGTGTTCGCAGGCACGGAGGGGTGGACCGTCGCAATGTTGGGCGAGAAAGACACGATTGCGACCGCCGAGAAGTCACGCACCGGGTCGTAGGAAAGGTTGGGGATCATCGCCGGCGCTCCCGCCATCGGCGTATTCGTCCCCATCAGAAGCGTATAGCCGTCCGGCACGCTGCGGGCGACGTACTCCGCTCCGATCGTGGCCCCCGCCCCGGCGCGGTTCTCCACCATGACAGACTGGCCGAGCCGTACGGCGATCGCCTCCCCGACCAAACGTGCCGTGGTGTCGGTGGCCCCGCCGGGGGCAAAGGGCACGACAATTCGGATCGGTCGGTCCGGCCGCCACTCCGTCTGCGCCGCGGCCAAGTTCGGTACCAAGGGCATGACGGCCAGCGTGACAAGCAGGGTTCGGCGTTTCATCATTGACCTCCCTGATCCGAATGGGCTGTTCCGCGCCCTTGGCCCAGCGCCTGCGACGCACCGGCGCAGGATTGCGCAGCAAGCCTATCTCGCCGCCAGCACGATGCGCCAGCGCCGCCCTGCCGAGGCGTGACGGCCGCCTACAACTTCGCGTGCCACCTCGGCGCACCGCCATTTTCCCGGGCATGCCCATATTTGGCATCAGGTCGTCTATGCGGTCTCCGGGGGCTGACGGTCACCGGGGAGATTGCGCCTTTGCAGGTAACGGCTGAGCATGCCGCCGTGGCAACGAAGGAAGTAGGACACCAATGAAATACGGCATTCATCTACCCCACGCCGGCGAGCAGGCGACGCCGGCGCTGATACGGCGTCATGCCGAGCGTGCGGAGGAGTTGGGCATTGAGGACGTGTGGGTTAGCGAGCACATCATCGTACCGCGCCAAAAGTTTCCACGCTCGCCATTGTTCTTCGATCCTGTTCTGTCCCTGACCTGGGCCGCCGCGGTAACCAAGCGGATCAAGTTGGGGACGTCGGTGCTGGTGCTGCCGATGCGTCACCCCCTGCCGTTGGCAAAGGAGCTTGCAACGCTGCACAACTTTTCCGAGGGACGGCTGACTCTAGGCGCCGGTTCTGGCTGGCTCAAAGAGGAGTTCTCGGCGCTCGGCGTACCGTTTGAGGAGCGCGGCCGGCGGCTTGACGAAGGGATCGCCATGATGCGGGCCGTCTGGTCCGAGGATCCGGTGACGTTCGAGAGCCGCTACATCTCGGCCGAGATCAAAGAGATGACCATGACCCCGATGCCAGTCAGCCGGATCCCGCTCTGGTTCGGCGGTAGCTCAGAGCCGGCCTTGCGGCGGACGATCAGGATTGGTGACGGCTGGCACGGCAGCGGGCTGTCGGCAGATGAGGCTGCTCCGCTTGTGCGGCGATTGCGCGCGGCGCGTCCCGAAGCGGACTTCACGATTTCCATGCGGGTGCAATGGGACGGCCAGGATCGTGGCGTTTTGCGCGCGCTAGTTGACGACTACGCAGCCATCGGGGTCGAGCATCTCCTGGTGGCGCCCCAAGACCGAAACGTCGACGACTGGGAGAAGGTGACGGACGGGGTTGGCTCCTTGGTAGCGTAGCTGAAGCGCGATGGACTTTTCTTGGCTCTTGGTCTGCCGTCCGCCCGCACGGTTGCGCGTGACCGTTACCCGTGCGGGGATCGCATTAGGCTCAGGACTCAATCACGCCCACCACAGGATGATGGCGGCGATAGCGATGCCGGCCTGGAAGTTGCGGGCGAGCTTGTCGTATCGGGTGGCGACGCGGCGCCAGTCCTTGAGGTGGGAGAAGGCACGCTCGATGGTGTTGCGGAGCTTGTAGCA
>NZ_JACOMF010000177.1 GCF_014283215.1 Siccirubricoccus deserti | reverse complement strand
TCGCTGCCATGGCCTACAATCTCCGGCGCACGGCTACCCTCCTGCACGCCGTGGCCGCCTGATGCAGGAGGAATCTGCCTGCATCGCGCCCGGCGCTCCGATGAAGGGCGAAATCGGCGCGCATCATCAAGCTCAGAGCTTGCAGAAGCCCGTGCCGCTGGAGCATGCGTGCCATTCGGCGCATCCGCGCACAGGTCTCATGAGGGTCAATCTTGCACCGCCGGGCAAGGCTTCGGTGATCGCCCTCGCCACCACAATGATGGAGCGCCGTGCGCGGGACGGGTTGCTGCGGCCTACCATGATGCAAGAGGCGAACTGGCTGGCAGGCTGGCTCAGGTAGCGCCGTCCTACGATGTTCCAGGCGAAAAGAGACTGCAGAACAAGCTTGGTGGCCTCTATAGGGAGATGAAGGCGAAGTACCCGGCGGCGACGGTAGGCAATGGGCAGACCGAAGACAGGTGATGCCTGAGCCTTGCGAAAGCGCAGAGTCGTCGCACGCTGAAGACAGCCGGCGTGGATCAGCCTCACCCGACAGCCCCTGACGGCCTCAAGTGAACAGCGGTGTCTGGCGGTGGAGCATCTTAACATGCGCCGAACGTAGAGGGGTATGGATTCCCGATCCACAGTCCCGATTTCCTGACACCAGTATTTAGATCGGGAGTGTGGATCGGGAATAAGATCTGGACCTAATAACTCCGCAGAAGATCGCCAAGGGCGTGTGCTGATGGAGTTCGCCGGATGAGTTATGCTCAATCTATATCAGACTGCATCGACCAGAATGATTTGGCAGACTGCTGGAGGATTAACCCAAAAACGCTGGAACGCTGGCGCTGACTTAAGTGTCAACGGCGGAGGAATATTGGAGCGCCCGGCGGAGTAAAATGGGGGCAGCTGGTGGGTTTGCCGCTTGGGCCTGATGGAGGCTATTCGGGTGTGAGCGGCTTGGGATGGGGCGATGCATCGGTGGTCCGCTTGCGCCTTTTGCTCTGCGCCAGGCGGTAACTCTCGCCGTTCATCTCGAGGATGTGGACGTGGTGGGTGAGGCGGTCGAGCAGGGCGCCGGTAAGCCGCTCGCTGCCGAGGATCTCGGTCCATTCATCGAATGGCAGATTGCTGGTCACCAGCGTGGAGCCGCGCTCGTAGCGCTGGCTGAATACCTCGAACAGCAACTCCGCCCCGCTCTTCGAGAGCGGCACAAAGCCAAGTTCGTCGATGATCAGCAGCTTGTAGCCGGCCAGCTGTTTCTGCAGGCGCAGCAGCCGCCTCTCGTCCCGTGCCTCCAGGAGCTCGTGGACCAAGGCGGCGGCGGTCATGAACCCTACCGACGTGCCGCGCTGGCAGGCGGCCAGGCCGAGCCCGAGCGCCACATGGGTCTTGCCGGTACCGCTGTTGCCGAGCGCGATCACGTTCTCCCGCCGGCTGATGTAGTCGCCGCGCGCCAGGTCGAGGACCAGCGTCTTGTTCAGCGACGGAATGGCCAGGAAGTCGAAGCTATCGAGGCTCTTCACCGTAGGGAAATGCGCCTCACGGATCCGGCGCTCCACCATCCGCCCCTCTCGCTCGATCAGCTCCAGCTCGGCCAGACGCAGGAGATAGCGGAGATGATCGGCGCCTTCCGTCGCGCACTGCCGCGCCAGCTTGTCGTGTTCGCGCAGGAAAGTCGGCAGCTTGAGCGCCTTGAGGTGATGGGCGAGCAGAACCTGCGGCGCGTCGCTCATGGCCGGTCCCCGCTCAGCAACGCCAGGTAAGCCCGAGCCGAGGTGGTCGTCACCTGTGCGCGGGGCAGATAGGGATAGACCTCGAGGTCCAGCCGTGGCGGCCGACGCTCAACCCGGCACAGCACCAGGTGCTTGACAGCATCAAAGCCGATGGCGCCCAATCGCAGCGCCTCAGCGACCCCCGCCTGCACCTCCTCGAGGCTGAACACCTCCAGCAGCCGCAGCACCTGGACCCATTCCCGTCGCCCCGCTTTGCCCAGCCGCGCCTCCAGCAATCGGCGGAGCACCAGGAAGGCATCGGGCTGAAGTGGTCCCCATCGGTCGGACAGTTTGGCGGCCTGGATAAGCTCGGTCCTGGTTGTCGTCAGGCCGCCAATTTGGCCATCTCGTCCGCCCCATAGGTCTCGTTGGGGGTCTGCCCGGCCAGCGCGCTATGTGGGCGTCCGGCATTGTAGTAGCCGATCCACTTCGACAACCCGGCCCGCAACTCCGAGCCGGTCTCGAAGGCGTGCAGGTAGACGCACTCGTACTTCAGGCTGCGCCATAGTCGTTCGATGAAGACATTGTCCATCCAGCGGCCACGGCCGTCCATCGAGATGCGCACTCCGGCCTGCTGCAGCACGCCGGTGAACCGCGGCGAGGTGAACTGGCTGCCCTGGTCGGTATTGAAAATCCCCGGTCGCCCGAACCGCCCCAAGGCCTCCTCCAGCACCTCGAGGCAGAACTCCACCTCCATGGTGTTCGACACCCGCCAGGCCAGCACCTTCCGCGTCGCCCAGTCC
>NZ_JACOMF010000176.1 GCF_014283215.1 Siccirubricoccus deserti | reverse complement strand
CCACCTTGCCCGCCATCCGGCGCGCACTGCTGGCTCAGCTCGCTGCCGCCATCCGGCTGCGATGTCCCAGATGCCGCGAGTTCATCGACCTACACAAGCGCGAATGAAAGTGCCGAAGTAGTGCTAGTCGCCCGTGAACTACGCGAATTTCACGCGGCCAGGGCTCGCGGCTGGCGGCCCTGTCCGACCTGATGAGCGGAGGTCAGCAGGCTGAGCAGGCACGCCAGGAGCCTGGCCAGCCAGGTCCGCAGCTGTCGGACCTGGCGCTCCGCCTAGCGGCGGCGGCGGGCTGGATCAGCTTCGCGGCCTCGCGCCGAGCCACTCTGGCCACCCGCAGTTAGGACTGGCGCAGCCGGATCCCGTCCCGTCGGGCCAGGCGCGCCAGGATCTCGATGCCACGGTGTAGCAGCTTGCCGTCGGTGGGGTGCGTCACCGCCTTGGGCTGGACCGTGGCGTCGATGGTGATGCGCTGCAGGTGCTTGTCCTCGACGGCGCCGCCGCGCCGTGCCGCGGCCACGCTCTCGGCCAGCAGCACCTCGAGCCGCTCTGCGCCGATGCGCCGGCGCCAGCGCGTCAGCGAGGAGCGATCGAGCGGCAGGGCATGCTGGAAGAAGGTCTCGCCGTAGAACAGCCGCGCATAGGGGCTGTGGAGATAGCGTCCGCAGCCGTTCGGGCGGCTTACGCGGCCTTCGGCCACGGTCCGCCCTCACCGTCGGAGAGCCCGTCCATGTGCTTATGGGATGGCCCGCCCCTTACCCCTGCGGCTGTAAGCTGGCGGAGCAAATCGAGGGATAGGAGCTGATCCGATGCAGATCGCAGTTCTGGGGATCGACTTGGGCAAGAACAGCTGCAGCGTCGTGGGCCTGGACGCCGGCGGGCGGGTGGTCCTGCGGCGACGTTTGAACCGGAACGGGGTCGCCAAGCTCGTGGTGGGGCTACCACACTGCGTGATGGCGATGGAGGCTTGCTGCGGGGCGCATCACCTTGGCCGCAGGCTGAGCGACCAGGGCCACCAGGTCCGGCTGATGTCGCCGGAGTACGTGCGACCCTACGTGAAGGCGCAGAAGAACGACGACCGCGACGCGGAGGCGATCGCCGAGGCGGCCACCCGGCCAACGATGCGGTTTGTCGAGCTGAAAAGCGAGGAGCAGCTCGACATGCAGAGCCTGCATCGCGCTCGTGACCGGCTGGTGGGTGAGCGGACGGCCCTGATCAACCAGTTGCGCGCCTTTCTGCTGGAGCGCGGCATCACCGTCCCTCAGGGGCGGCGCAAGCCGGAGTTGTCTCTCGAGACCTTGCTGGCTGCGGACCAAGCCTTGATCAGTCCCCGAACCCGGCTTCTGATCGAGGATCTACGGGCCGAGTGGCACGAGTTGGACCGCCGTATCCAGGCCTTCGACGAGGAGTTCGCGCATCAAGCCCGCACGGATGAGACGACTCGGCTGCTGAGCACGATCCCGGGCATTGGACCACTGAACGCTACGGCACTGGCTGCCGCGATCGGCCGGGCCGAGACCTTCGGACGTGGTCGGGATCTGGCTGCATGGCTGGGGCTGGTACCGAAGCAAATGACCACGGGAGGCAAGCCGAAGCTGCTGGGTATCAGCAAGCGGGGTAACGTGTACCTGCGCAAGATGCTGATCCATGGCGCCCGTGCTGTCCTGCCGACCCTGTCCAAAAGCGAGACGCGTCTAGGTGAGCAGCTACGTGGCCTTCTGGCTCAGGCCCATGTGAACACATTGATAGTTGCGCTTGCCGCCAAGCTGGCACGGATCGTCTGCGCGGTACTCCGTAGCGGGCAGCAGTTCGAGATCAAGGCTGCGGCGATGTCGTAGCGCACGGGATCGGCTGGTCGCCTCAATCGGCGCGAGCGGCTTTATGAGGTCTGCGGGTGGTAGAAACGAGATGGCCTGACAGTCGACTGGTGTTCTGGAACCCTGCCCTGCTCAATGGCGCTCGATGCCGATGTGCTTATGAGGACCGGGACGCGCGGATCTCCATCTTGACCAGGGCTTGGCCCTGAGACCGGATACGTTGGCGTAGACTGATCAGATCGGGCCGTGAAATCTGCTTGCAGGCGGGGCGGGCCATACGTTGAGCAAGTGCTGGCCGACCATCAGCTGTAAAAGTCGGTACTCGATCTGTCGGATAGCGTCCGATTGGAGCGGGCGAGTGGCCCTCGCCAGTTTGCCACGGCCAAGGAGCGCCGCCGTCAAGCCCCGCAGCCGCGGAGCGGGGCGCCGAGGGCGCCGGTCTTGACGGCGGCGCTCGGCCGAGTGTTGCGCATCGGTGCCATCGACGCCCAAGCCTGTGAGGTGGTCCCCGGATTTCGGACAGGTGGGTAAGCTCGGTTCGCCTGTGAGAAGGACGGACCCGGATGACGGGCAAGCGGATGCGGTATTCGGCGGATTTCAAGGCGAAGGTTGCTTTGGAAGCGCTGCGGGGTGAGTTGACGACGGCGCAGCTGGCGGCCAAGCACGGCATTCACCAGACCATGGTGGGCGAGTGGAAGCGACAGGCCATGGAGGGG
>NZ_JACOMF010000175.1 GCF_014283215.1 Siccirubricoccus deserti | reverse complement strand
GCGGCAGGTGCAGGAGGCGCTCGGGCAGGATCCGTTCAGCGGCCAGCTGTTCGTGTTCCGCGGTCGCCGCGGCGATCTGGTCAAGGCGCTGTGGTGGGATGGCCAGGGTCTGGTGCTCTACGCCAAGGCACGGCACCGTGGCCTCGCCAAGATCGACTGGCAGTCCACCTTCGCCATGGCCGCCTACAACCTCGTCAGATTGCCGAAGCTCCTCGGAGCCGCCCCGTCATGACCGGCAAGGCACACCCGCTACTCGGCAAGTGGCGGATCACCGGCATGGAGCTCTGGGACGCCGCGTTCATCGACCTCCTCGGGCCTGGATACATCCGGTTCGACGCGGACGGCGGCGGTGAATTCGCTTTCGGTGCGGTCCAGGGCGAGATCGACGGCCACCCCGGCGGCGAAAGCATCCACTTCACCTGGGAGGGCAGCGACGAGATGGACCACGCCAGCGACGACGGCGACGCCCAACTTGAGGCCGATGGCACCATCACCGGCGAGATCTGCTTCCATCGCGGCGACGAGTCAGCCTTCAAAGCGCGACGCTGGTAGCTTTTCAGCAGCCTGCTAGCGCAGTAAGCTCAGCTCTATGTTGATTCAGGCGATGGCTGCGCTCGCCGTTAGGCCATCCGCTGGGCCTTCGGAAGACCAAACTCAGCCATGCCGTTCAGCACGCGCATAGCGATGCTCACCTGGGGGCTATGTTGCAGCGTTTGCTCCAGCCCCTGGAGCAGGCCATCTTTGGGCATGGCGCGGGATCATCGACTGCGGGAGCTGAAGGCCGATGTGGCCTTCAAGGGCCGGCACTTCACCGCCGAGGTGATCCTGTGGGCGGTTCGCTGGTACCTCATGTTCCCGATCAGCTACCGCGACCTGGAACTCATGCTACAAGATCGCGGTGTCAGCGTCGACCACACGACGGTGTTCCGCTGGATCCAGGCTTATGCGCTCGATCTCGAGAATCGGGCCCGGCCATACCTAGCACTACTTTGGCACTTTCATTCGAGCCTGTGCAGGACAATGGTCTCGCGGCATTTGGGGCATCGCAGCCGGATGAGAGCGGCGAGGTGAACGAGCAGCGCGCGCCGGATGGCCGGCAGGGTAGGTTGGGGTGGCGGACCGGTGGTGCAGATTTTTTCCCCGCTGGCCACTCTGCCGGAGCCGGAGGTGCTGCAGGAAGGCGAAGGCGATCAGCACCATCAGGGCATGGTGGTGCAGGCCGGCCCAGGATCGCCCTTCAAAGTGGTCGAGACCGAGCTCTTCCTTCATCTGCTGGTGCGCCTGTTCGCAGATCCAGCGCGCCTTGATCGTTGCCGCGAGGGTTTGCAAGGGCGTGTCAGTGGGATGATTGGTCAGGTAGTACCGCCGCTCGCCGCTGCTGCGCCGCTCGCCCACCAGCCACAGCTCTGCATCACCGGGCAGGCGATGTCCGATCTCCGACTGCGGACCCTCGGCCACCCGGACCCGCCGGGCGGCAAAGCTGGCACTCAGCGGGCCCTTGGTGCCCAGTCGCCACTGGATCGGGCGCCAAGGCACGTGCTTCAGGGCGGCGGCGGCTGTCACCGGCCGCTGGTTCGGCACCCCATGCCGGCGCGGACGGCCTTTGCCCTGCGGGGCGGGCCAGCACAGCTTCACCGCGGCGGAGTAGACCTTCTGCGTCTTCGGGATACCCACCGCCCAGAGCGGGGCGCGGGAGGCAAGGCCCCGGCGGAAGGCGGCACTACGGCCGTATCCGCTGTCGGCCAGGGCGCAACCAAAGCGGACGCCGGCAGCCCGGAGCCGATCGATCTCTTCGAGTGCAATCGCCCCCTTGCTGTGGAAGATGCGGCAGCCCACCGGCACCCCCGCTTTGTCGCAGCGCTGTCGGTCCTGGCACCAGACCTTCGGCAGGTAGAGCCGCAGCGCCACGGGCACCGGCACCTCGTCGCGGGCCAGGGTGAGCGAAACCAGGGCCTGGCAGTTCGCCGTCTTCCCCAGCACACCAGCATACTGCCGGGCGACCCCGACCGAGTGCTCGCCCTTCTTGGGCAGCGCGGTGTCATCGATGATCAGCATCGCTGTCGGCCCGCCCACGAGGCGGTCCGCCTCGCGCGCCAGCACCGCTTCGAGTGGGGCGGCTTGCCAAGCCGGGCTGCTGATGAAGTGGTGCAGCTGGTCGCAGTCCGCGGGCGAGACCCGCGCCGCCATCGGTTGTACGCTCTTGCGCTCGCCCGGCCCCAGTAGACCCCGCACATACACCGGGGCCCAGCGCTGTCGCACCTTGTGGCCGAGGGCCTCTAGGAATGGCTTCAGCCACTCGGCGAAAGCCTGCTCCCAGCCCGCTGTCGCTTCGATCATGAGCCACCTCGCCAGGCCGCACCCCAATCGAACCGGCCATCAGCTTACCAGCCGCGCTCCCCAGCTTCCAGGAAACTGCCGAAGTAGTGCACTACTTCGGCAGATTTCTGTTGGCCTGAGATCCCGGCTGGTAAGCTGATGGACGTTCCGATTGAGGTGCGGCCCGGTGAGGTGGCGCATGATCGAAGCGGCAGCGGAGTGGGAATCGACCTTTGC
>NZ_JACOMF010000174.1 GCF_014283215.1 Siccirubricoccus deserti | reverse complement strand
CTTGCACAACGCGTGTGAGCGGCAGATCGAGCTCGCAGATGAGGCCGCCGGGTTCCCACCGCCGCTCGACCCGCCCCCCGAGCTGATCCCGGATTGTCCCCTCAAGCACGCGGCTGCCGAAGCCCCGCACCAATGGGGGGCCGGGCACCACGGGACCACCGATCTCCTCCCAGCGCAGCCGCAGCCACCCGGTCTCTCGGTCGGCTTCCCAGCTCAGCCCCACCACTCCACCTGGAACCGACATGGCGCCGTGCTTCGTCGCGTTCGTGGCCAACTCATGCAGCGCCATTGCTACTGCCTGCGCGGCCTCAGGTCGCAGCCGTACTGGTGGGCCGGAGAGCTCCGCGCGTGGCGCGACTGGCATGTCCGCATCGTTTGCATTGCCCGCGCCAGGGAGGAAGGGCGCGAGTTCACCCTCTGCGAGCGCCCACAGCTCGACGCCAATCCACTGCTCCTCAGCCAGCAACGTGTGTGCCCGGGCGAGGGCCCGCACCCGCCCTTCGACTGCCCGCGCGTAGGACTGTGCATCTTCCTTCGGTGTCAGACGGAGGGTCGCCTGCACAACTGTCAGCGCGTTCTTAGCCCGGTGGTCTACCTCGCGCATGAGAAGAGCCTGACGCTCCTCGGCTTGCCGGCGCGCTGTCACATCGCGCGTAACTGCGAGCTGCGCCACCCCCCCATCCGGCAGGTGCAGCGGCGCCGCATGTGTTTCCATGCTCCGGCGCATGCCCTGAAGCCCGATCACGTCGAACTCCCAGGCCAATGCCTCCCCCTGGCAGACCCGCATGTGGTTCTCCTGCCATGCTGCCCGGTGCTCGGGCGCAACGAGGCCGAAGACGCACTTTCCCTCAACCATGTCCGCGGCCTCGGCCCCGACCATGCGTAGTCCGGCGCGGTTCATCCGCAGCAGCGTGCCGTCAAGCGCGACCACCTTCACGCACTCCGGCGTCGTCTCGAACACGGCCCGCAGCTGCGCTTCGCTTGCCGCCAGCGCCGCCTCTGCCTCCCGTCGCTCCGTCACATCCAGCGCCGCTGCCAGAGTGCGCACGACGCGTCCCGTGGCCGGGCCGCGAACCGGGGACACGCTGACGATGGCGGTGCGTACCGTGCCGTCGGGCCGGACGTAGCGCTTTTCGGTCCGGTGATCCGGCGCCTCGCCCCGTACCATCCTCCACCAGCCCGCCTGATCCGTCTCACGGTCCTCGAGGTGCACGAGGTCCAAGAATCGCCGCCCGACCAACTCAGGTTCCTGGCGTCCGAGCAGGTGGCAATAGGCCGCGTTGACCCGTAGCAGCCGGCCCGTCTCTGGATCGGACTGCGACATGGCCACGGGCGCCTGTTCGAAGGCGGTGCGGAACTCTGCCTCGCCCTCCCGCCGTGCCGCCTCGGCGCGCTCGACTGCTGCGCGCAGTGCCTCAAATTCGGCGACCGAACTCCGTGGCAGGGGTTCCGCCGTGGTGGACCGCCCCGCCGCTGCGACATCCTCAGCGCGGCGCAGCAGTGCTGCCACAGGGCGGCGGACCCGCCCAGCGAGAGTGGCAGCCAGCATCACACCAAGGGCGAGTGCCGCCACGCCACCACCAAACAGCCCCAACAGCGGGTGCACCCAACTGGCCGTGTAGGCAGCCAGCGGCTCAACCACGACCAGGGTCCAGCCGGGCGCCCGGGCCACCCCTTGCCGGGCGTATAGCCCCTCGTGGCCGTAGCTAGTGCGCGAGCGGAAGACGCCGCGCTGTTCGGCTATTCCGGAGTTGCTTTGACTTGGGGGCACGGTGCCGACGAACCGCTCATGGTCGCGCGAGCGCGCCACAATCCTTCCCCGTCCGTCTGCAACTGAGGCAAAGGCCGCACCGGAGAGGGGTTGCATGCGCAGCAGTGCGGACAGCCGGGCCGGGTCTGCCGCGACGATAACCACGCGCTCCACTCGCCCAGCCCGCAGCACCGGCGCGGCGACCGCCACCGCCCAGCTACTACTACCCGGGCTTGTGAACAGGTCTGACACCGCGGGGCGGCCGGTCTCCGCCACACGGCGGATCAGATCCCACCCACCATGGCCAGAAACAGAGGGGGACGGCACCAGCGCGGCCTTGGAGAGTCCCGTATCGAGGAGCTGGCGGTGCCCCGGCGCGGCGTCTTTGACGACCACGCGCGCGCCGCCTAGGCCCTGCGCGATTTCGGCGGCCCAGGTGCGCATAGCGGGTATCTCACTATCCGCCGCATCCCGCAGGCTTGGCGCGGAGGCGAGCGCCAGGGCGGCAGTGCCAAGGGTGTCGAACTCGCTGCTGATGGCCAGTGACAGGGCGCGGGCGGTGTCGAGCAGCCGCGCCTCAAAGGCTTGACGGTAGGCACTGGCCGCATGCCAGGCCGCGGCGCCGCCGACAGCAAGGGCAGGCAGAAGGACTGCCAGAACTAGCCCGACAAGGTGTGCACGTAGCCCGAGGCGAGGCGCGAGCCTGGCAGACTTCGTCGAGGACAACACCGGTGGCGCCCCGGGCGACCGCTCAGGTCGCCTCGTCGCAGTATCGTACTGAGAGGAGCTCACGGATAGAGGATATCAAGCATTCG
>NZ_JACOMF010000173.1 GCF_014283215.1 Siccirubricoccus deserti | reverse complement strand
CGCAGCTTGGCCGAGACCTTCCGCTTCGGCGTCTTGCTCCGCAGTTGCAGACCCTCCAGCCGCTACAGACGCCAGACCCGCTTGGCGTTCACTGCCCAGCCCTCCCGCCTCAGCAGAACGTGGATCCATCGGTAGCCATAGCGCACCCGGGTCCCCGCGATCTCCCGGATGCGCTGGCGAAGCTCAGCCTGCGCGCCGCCGCGCCTGGAACGATGATGGTAGGTCGAGCGCGGCACCTTCAGCACCGCGCAGGCCCGTCTCGCGCTCACCCGCCAAGCAGCACGGAGATGGTCCACCATCGCCCGGCAGCGCGCAGGCTTCATAGTTTGCGGCGGACAACGTCCTGCAGCATCTCCTTGTCGAGCGACAGGTCAGCCACCAGCCGCTTGAGGCGGACATTCTCCTCCTCGAGTTGCTTCAGCCGCCGCATCTCGGACGGCATCAGCCCGCCGTACTTCTTCCGCCAGCGGTAGTAGATCTGGATCGAGATCCCCGCCTTGCGGCAGACCTCCTCCACCGCCGTGCCCTCCTTCGCCTGGCGCAGGGTGCGGGGCACTGCCACGCACGGCGATCTGCTGGTCGGGGAACAGGGACCGCTTCATGGCCCGTCTCCTCAGTCAGCGTTTCCGAGCCTAACCAAGAATTTTCCCACTCTCGCCGGTTCAGAATTCCAGAGGCAGGTTAAGGGTATCCACCGTCGCCAGCGTGCTTGGCAGCGGGAACGGCCTAGCCTCTGGGCTGGCGGACGATAGCCCATCGATGAGTGCGGCCGCTCCTGGTTGTAGTGCCGCCGCCAGTGCTCGGCAGCACGCGCGCCTCGGCGACGGTGTGGAACACCTCGCCGTTCAGCAACTCGTCGCGCAGCCGGGCATAGAAGCTCTCCACATAGCCGTTCTCCCAGGGATTGCCTTTTTCGATGTAGGCGGTGGCTGCACCGACACCCGTGATCCAACCCTTCACCGCCGCGGCAACGAACTCCGGCCCCTGGTCGGAGCGGATGTGCGCCGGGATGCCACGCGCGATGAACAGATCTGCCAACACGTCGATGACGTCGGTGGACCGGAGGCCTGGTGCCGGGGCTGCGCGGCCTGCTCGGCATCGCGCCGCTCGGGCCGGCCGATGTCGCCGTCACGCTTGGCGCCGGCGTGCTGCCTTATTCGGTGAACAGCGCATTGCGACGGAGGTACGGTTCAGATCAGCGCGGCCACCGCCACCCGGACTAGGCGCTCAGTAAGACGCTCGGCCAGGGCGTCCGCGACTATGTCCGCAATCCTGTGGCTGGAGTGGGCCGGCGCCACAGCCATTCCTGCCGCTACCAGAGTTTCTACCGGCTGCGGTGTCACGGCTTGCGCGAACTCCTCGAGATTGCGGAGGATCCTTTCGCGGGTTCCAGGGTGGCCATCGTGCCGCACGATCAGGCTGCCCGTCAGTGGGATGAGATCCGCCTCCGCGGCCCCGTCGATAGGTAAGCGTCAGCCAATCCCCGCCTTGCTTTGATAGCCGCCGGCCGCCCATGAGGTTGGCATGACGGATGCGACGGCGAGCGACGGGTCGAAGGACTACTCATACGATGGTCGTAAGAGTGGTCGCAGGCCCGATGCGGGTACTGCGGTGGAGGTGCGGGTGCGCGCTAAGCGCCGGCGGCCCTGGCCTGATGAGGACAAGCTGCGGATTGTGCGGGAGACACTGGCGCCTGGCGCCTGGCGCCGTGGTGCAGGTCGTCGCCGACCGGCACGGGGTGAGCACCGGCCAGCTATACACTTGGCTCAAGCAGATGCTGGCCATGGCGGTGTCTGGCTTCACGCCGGTCGAGGTGCGGCCCGAGGCGCTGCTGGCACCTGCCCCGGCGCCCGAGCCGCCGACCGCGCCTGCGACGGGAGACCTGCAGGTGCTGCTGCCCGGCGGGGCCGAGCTGCGTTTCAGCGGCGCGGTGACGCCTGGGATATTGCGCGAGGTGCTGGCCGCGCTGGGCGGGCGCTGATGCTGCAGCCCGCGCCCGGCATCCGGGTGTTCCTGGCCTGCGGCACCACGGATATGCGCAAAGGCTTCGATGGCCTGGGGCAAGGAGATCGGCGGCATGCGCAGCACCCTGCTGCGCGGAATGGAGCGGGTCGGATGGAGCTCTCTTGCGGACTGCGGCCTACAACCTCGTCAGGTTGCCGAAGCTGCTACCGCAACGGCCTGATCGGCCCGCGACAACGCGCGGACGCAGTAGCCTCCAGCAGGTCGCCGCCGAAAACCAGCCGCATCAGCCCATGAAGGGCCACGACCCGCGACACCGGCCAGCAAAGTCATGCTTGTAGCGGCGAATTTCCGCAGCCTGCTAGGTATTTGATCCCAGGGTTTGATGGTGCAGTCTTCTCCCAGGCATGGAAGGACGCGCTACGGGCCAGGTTCTCCACGGCAGCGCCACCACGACAGAGGCGGTCCGTCGCGCGATCCAGCATAGTCAAGCGAGCCTGAGGGAGCTGGCGCGCCGCTACGGGGTGAACCCCAAGACGATCGCCAAATGGCGCAAGCGGTCTTCGGTCGCCGACCTGCCGACCGGCCCTCGGGAGGCGCACTCCTCCACGCTCTCGGCCGAGCAGGA
>NZ_JACOMF010000172.1 GCF_014283215.1 Siccirubricoccus deserti | reverse complement strand
AGCCCACCTTGCCCGCCATCCGGCGCGCACTGCTGGCTCAGCTCGCTGCCGCCATCCGGCTGCGATGTCCCAGATGCCGCGAGTTCATCGACCTACACAAGCGCGAATGAAAGTGCCGAAGTAGTGCCAGGGCAGCCAGTTCACCTCGCCGCGGTTCACCGGCGTGCTGCAGCAGGCCGGAGTGCGCATCTCGATGGACGGCCGTGGCCGCTGGATGGACAATGTCTTCATCGAACGACTATGGCGCAGCCTGAAGTACGAGTGCGTCTACCTGCACGCCTTCGAGACCGGCTCGGAGTTGCGGGCCGGGTTGTCGAAGTGGATCGGCTACTACAATGCCGGACGCCCACATAGCGCGCTGGCCGGGCAGACCCCCAACGAGACCTATGGGGCGGACGAGATGGCCAAATTGGCGGCCTGACGACAACCAGGACCGAGCTTATCCAGGCCGCCAAACTGTCCGACCGATGGGGACCACTTCAGGGCGCCAGGCGTTGTCCGTTGACGACGTCACCCTGCTCATCCACCGGAACTGGGCCGAGCTGTTCGAACCAGACGGGCACGAGGTCGCGCATGCTGCAGTGGCTCGTGCTCGGAAGGGGCAATCAGCGCGCTTCGAGGGGCGCATGAGGACGGCACGCGGCCAGATGCTCGACTGGGATACAGTGCTGACGCCGATCGGGGGCAGCAACGGTGCTCCGGAGAAGATCCTCGCTTTGTCGCGTGACGTCACCGAGCGCCGCGCAGCAGAGAGGGCACGCCGTGACAGCGAGGCAGCCCTTCGAGAGAGCGAGGACCATTTCCGCCATACGGTGGAGCTGAACCCACAGGTTCCCTGGACCTGCGACCCGGCAGGCGCCATCACCTCATACTCGACCCGATGGCTCGACATCACCGGGCAGGCGCCCGGCGAGCCGCTGGGCAATGGGTGGCTGAAGCCTGTCCATCCGGACGACTTGCCTGGGGCTACCTCCTCCTTTGCCGCCAGCCTCGCCTCCGGCGAGCCGGTAGACGTTGAATATCGCCTCCGTGTCGCGGCGACGGGCAAGTACCGCTGGATGCGCGCCCGCGCCCTGCCGCGGCGCAACCAGGTCGGGGAGATCATTCGCTGGTACGGTGTCGTCGAGGACATCCACGACCGCAAGATCGCTGAGGCGCGGCTGCGCGAGTTGAACGAGGTACTGGAGCAGCGGGTGCGGGAGCGCACGGACGAGCGCAACCGAGTCTGGGCAATGAGCCGCGATCTCTTCGCAGTCATGGGCTTTGACGGGCGCCTCAAGGCGATCAATCCAGCCTGGGAAAATACGCTTGGCTTTGACGAGGCAACGTTGCTGGTCCGGCCCTTCCCGGAACAGGTGCACCCTGGCGACCATGCCGCCGTAGAGGCAGTGGTGGAGCGTCTGCGACGGGGAGAGGCAGTTGACCGCTTCGAAGACCGCCTCCGTCACGCGGATGGGTCGTGGCGCTGGATCGAATGGGGCTTGGTCCCGGAGGGTGAAGTCTTCTACGCCGTGGGCCGGGACGTCACTGCCGAACGCGAGGCGCGGGCGGCCCTGGCGACCGCCGAGGCCGCTCGGCGCGAGGCGGATGCCCTCTACCGTGCCTACTTCCAGAACTCCGGCGAGGCGCTGTTCGTCATCAGCGTGCTGCCGGACGGCGGCTTCTCCATCGAGGAGCTCAACCCGGCTCACCAGGCCGCTACGGGCCTTCGCATGTCGGAGATCCGCGGCAAGAGGCTGGAGGAACAGGTGCCGGCTGAGACAGCGGAAGCGGTGGTTGCGAAGTACCGGCGCGCCGTCGAAACCGGCGAGGTCCAGGCCTACCGTGAGACGCTCGACATCGGCGCTGGCACTCGGCACTGGGACACGGTGTTGGTGCCGGTCCCCGGGCCGAACGGCCGTGTCATGCGGTTGGTCGGTAGCGGTCGTGACGTCACTGCGCAGGTGCGTGCCGAGGACACGCTTCGGCAGGCACAGAAGATGGACGCGGTGGGCCAGCTCACTGGTGGTATCGCCCACGACTTCAACAATTTGCTTGCGTCGGTTGTCGGCACCCTCGACCTGATCCGCCGCAAGCCGACCGACGTCGAGAAGGTGAAGCGTTTCGCGGAAGCCGACCTCGAGGCAGCCGAGCGGGGTGCGAAGCTCACCGGCCAGCTTCTGGCGTTCTCACGGGCGCAGAGGATCGAGCTGCGGCCGGTGGTTGTCTCCGGATTGGTCGAGGGCATGCGGGATCTGCTCGCCCGAACGCTCGGCCCCATGGTTCGGCTGAGCCTCCGGCTGGACGGTGGCGGGGCGGTGCTGTCCGACCCGACCCAACTCGAGATGGCGGTACTGAATCTTGCCATCAACGCGCGCGACGCCATGGCAGGCGGTGGCGACCTCATTCTTTCGACACAGCTGCGCCATGTATGCGGTGACGCGGATCTCGTGGAGGGCGAGTATATCGAGCTCTCCGTGACCGATACTGGCAGCGGAATGCCGCCCGAGGTCGTGGCGAGAGCCTTTGATCCGTTCTTTACGACGAAGGGCCTCGGCAAGGGCACCGGCCTGGGCCTTAGCACTACTTCGGCACTTTCATTCGCGCTTGTGTAGGTCGATGAACTCGCGGCATCTGGGACATCGCAGCCGGATGGCGGCAGCGAGCTGAGCCAGCAGTGCGCGCCGGATGGCGGGCAAGGTGG
>NZ_JACOMF010000171.1 GCF_014283215.1 Siccirubricoccus deserti | reverse complement strand
TGCCAGCGCCAAACCGCAGGGCGGCTGACGCCCGCGCGGCGCGCCACCTCCAGGACCGGCAGCCACTCGGCGGAGAGCAAGATGATGTTGACCCGCTGCACATGCTTGAGCGGGCGGTTGCGGTCACCAAGGATCGCAGCAAGGCGGATGCGATCCTCAGATCCAACGATGACGCTGACGGTCTGGGCCATGCCTGGAGAATTCCACCGCAGCGCCCCGCTGTGAATCCTCCGTCTGCGTCAGTGCACTAGTACGGGGTGGCCCTACCATACGGTCCACTCAGTGCCGGGATTCGACCTTGGTATGCTCTCCGTGCTGGGACCGCTCCTGTTTGCCCCTCGGCTCCTCGCCCTGCTGCTCGTCCACGGGGTCGTGCCAAGGCTGACCGTTCTCGTCGCTGCGGTCGATCGTGCGGTCGTCGCCCTGCTGGGCAGGCTTCGGCGTGCTTCTCGTTCCACTCATGGGATGTCTCCCGGATCGCGGCGCCAAGCCGCCACCATTCAACCCGACTTCCTGGCAGGTGTTCCCAACTGGCGCGAGGTGCCGAGTAGGTGCCGCTGCGAACGCGGGAGCAGGCGGTGAACGTGATGATCCCCGGCGCGAGGATTGCGGGGCTTTCCCTGGCGCTGCGCCTGCACCAGAGGAGCCTCCCACCGATCATCTCGGAGCGCTCCCCGCGCCTGCGCGACGGCGGCTACATGCTCATGCACGCCCTGGGCCTCGCTTCCCCGTCGACCGGTGCGTCCTCAACGCCTCCATTGGCAGGCGCACCGGACACGGGTCGCGGCATCGTCACCTGTTCGCGCGAGGTGCCGTGGTGCTGCATCGGGTGCTGACTGCTGACACCACCTCGGGACTGCCGGTCCCGAGCCCCGCACCGCCGCCCCTGCAATGCGTTGAGGTGCTTGGGTGTCGGCAAGGGACGAGAGATGGCTGGGCACGTTGCGGGTTGGCTGCTGCACCCGGAGGACCGGAACGGACTTATGGCCGTGTTCCCTCCCGCCTACCCGGAGGTGGTGGCCCACCACGTCACGCTAAAGTCCGGGGTCCCGCAGGACTTCCCGCTGCCGACCGAGACGGAGGGCTTCGTTGTGGGCATGGCCAATGACGGCGCGGGCGTGCAGGCGCTCGTGGTCGAGATCGGCGGCAGGACCCGGCGGCCGGACGGCTCCACCTACCACATCACGTGGTCGCTCGGACCGGGGCGCAGAGCGGTGGAGAGCAACGACGTGATTCGGGAGCGCGGCTGGACGGCGGCGGGGGAACGGCACCGGGTTCGGCTGGAACCAGAAATGTTCGGTTAGACGGCGGCTGGCCATGCGATGCACCTGGGCGCCTGCTGTCGCGGCCGATATTGCCCAACGGCGGCACCTGACCGTTGAGGACGAGCGAACCCGCTCGAACGGAGCATTATCCGGCCGCGTTGCTCTCCTGGCCTGGCGGGATGCCGTCGGCCGCCCAGAAGAACTGGAGCACACCATGCCGCGCGCGTGTCCGAGGCAGGCCGCAGCGGCGGGTAGGAGTCCTACCGCGTCGGGACCGAGAACAGCGCCCTGGTGACGGGCGAAAAGCGGACGAGAATCAACAGTGGCAATGATGGCGGCGAAGGCTCGGCGCGGCATTCGAGGCGCTGAGCGGCCGCGCGAATAGGGCTACCGGGCGTACGGTCGGAGCCGACGATCCCCGCACTCAGCCCCCCTGGCGCGCCGTCTCGGCCACGGGGTCGTCGGCGAGGCGGTCGAGCTTGGCGGCCATGATGAAGTCGTTCTCGTGCAGGCCCTTGATCTTCTTTGTCCGTAGCGAGACCGCCGCGTAGCCCCAGCCGAAGGTGATGTCGGGGTGGTGGCCCTCCGCATCAGCGAGTTCCGCGGCGCGCGCCACGAAGGCGAACGCCTCGCCGAAATCTTTGAACCGGAAGCGCCGCTCAATGCGGGTCGCGTCGTCCATCAGCGTCCAGTCGGGCGCCTGCGTACGGTAGCCTTCCGCCTCCACAGGCGTCAGCGGCGGGACGCCGCCGCGGCACGGGGTGCAATTCTTCTCCGCCAGTGCGCTCGCCATGATGTCGCCTCCCGATGGATGGTCGCCCCTGGACGGCACCCTGCGGGCGCCCGGTGGGCATCGATGCCATCTGGGGGCAGGATAGGCCGGGACTGCGCTCGGTGCAGCAGTCCCCGTCGCGCGGGAGGCTGTCGTTGCGATGAGAGCAATAGGACAGGGGCTCACCCGTACAGCATCGCGCGCGCCCCCGCCGCCGCCATAGCCAACCACGGGCGCCTCGCGGCCGACGCTCGACGGTAGGGCGCGTCACCCACCAATCCGAGCCCCGGCGCGGCCGCTCGCTCCTCTGGCCCCTACTTCCTGGGCTCAGGCGGACGCGCCAGCGGATTGTCGTCCACTGCCGCGCCCTACTTCGGCGCGGGCCGTGCCGGGCGCCCTCTAAGTGTCCGTCCGGGAACAGGTGCTATGATTTGAATAGGTTGTGACTGGCCTGTGGGCGGCCGAGGCGGGAAGAACTGCGGCGATGTGGACGCAGGAGAACCGGGCTTGGTACGACCGCAGCAAGCTGCGCTACCCGAGTGATCTGACCGACGAGGAATGGGCGCTGATCAGGACGCTGATCCCGCCCGCCAAGCCGGGTGGCAACAAGCGGACGGTCGAGGTGCGAGCGGTGGTGAACGGGGTGATGTACATCCTCTCCACCGGCTGCCAGTGGGCAGCC
>NZ_JACOMF010000170.1 GCF_014283215.1 Siccirubricoccus deserti | reverse complement strand
CGAGTAGTGGCTGCCATAGGCAGGCAGTGCCGTCCGCCCCACCGCAAGCGCCTCACCGGCCACCCGCAGCGCCGACTTCGAAAGCGTCCGCATCGACCACCTCCGGACCGCTCATCCCAAGATAGCCGCCCAAAGTACCCAGCCAAGCCAGGGTTTCAACAGAGCAAGTCAGTGTAAAACCGAGGCTAGTTTTTCCGAAGTATCACCACATCTTGGTACGATGGGTGCCGACGGCGAAAGTCGATCACTTCCATTATACGGCACCAATGACTTCGGATGTAGGACTCTTTGTAAAAAACGTTGGAGGAATACGATCGATCTCCGTGCCAGCGAAACACAAGTCGGTCACCCTCAAAATCCCGATTGCCGTCAGCGAGTAGAGAAACCGCCTGCGGGTGTTTCATCACCGGTCCCCATAGAGGCCAAGTCTCATTCATATCTCGGAGCGTCCAGTCCGAGTGAACGGTAATCCAAGCAATGCCACCGGGCCGCAAAATGCGGCGTATCTCCATAAGCCAAGTGCTTTCCAGGGCCTCAATATGCGTAAAAACGGAGTAAGCCGAGACAATGTCGACTGAATTAGATTCTAGTGGAAGGCTTGGAATTGAATGATTTTGAAAGGCGGTAATCGAAGGCGGGAGAAATTTATTACACCACTCAACATGCAGTCTGTTAATGTCGCATCCGAGTGTTCTCATATCAGGCTGTAGTAGCGAAGTGTGGCGAATCACCCTACCCGATGCACAGCCCAAATCCAGAAAGACTTTTGGTGGGTTTCCACTAAAGGAACGCGATGCATCGAGAAGCATTCTGGAGTCAACTAAGCCCGAAGCCCAATAACTGAAATGATTTGAGCCATGATAACCCTCGCGATCTTCTGTGACAGGCAACGGCCAAGTATCGCGCGCCAGTTGATCTGTAAAATCGAGATTTTTCCACCAGCTCATGCGGTTGTCTGTGGAGATGTGGGCAGCAGCCGGTTCGAGAATACTAAATTTTCTCTCGATGTCACTCTTTAAGCAAATGTTGTTCTCCCAGGAGCTCATAAAAGAAAGATCCTTAGATTGATTAGATAGGTCTCTCATTTTAACGTCATCGAAACACCGTGTAAAGCGGCAAAGTGGTAATACCCGGCGCATGAAGGCCTGACTCTTTGGGTTGAACCGACGCGGGCTGTCGTGATTCATCGGCGGGCATGGCTTCTGGAGCGAACCATGCGGGGATTGATGATCCGGCAGGACGTGCCGCCTGCTGAACTGCGTCGTCTGGCGAAGATGAAGGGCTACGGTCGGGTGGCGCGGCGCCTGCTCGCAATCGCGGCGGCGCTGGAGGGCATGAGCCGGGAGGCCACGGCGCAGATCGCGGGGATGGACCGGCAGAGTAAGCGTCACGACGGCGGCACATTGCGACGCGGAGCGCTGTCGTGATGCAAGGGCGGGATGAGCAAGACGCTGCCACCGCGGGTCACCGAGGCTGAGGACGCTCCTACGACCAATCGTATGAGCGTGCGCGAGGCGCCGATCGAGGTGATCACCCGCGGCGAGCGGCGGCGGATTTGGACGGACGCGCAGAAGCACGACATCGTCCTGGAAAGCCTGGAGCCGGGCGGCTCACCGATCGCGGTGGCACGGCGGCACGGCATTGGCACCGGCCTGCTCTACACTTGGCGTCGGCAGATGGTGGAGGGCCAGCTCAAGGCGTTGATACCCGCGGCGCCGAGCTTCTTGCCGGTAGCCGCGATGCCTGACGGCGCGGTCGCGGCAGTAGACCCGCCGATGCCGGAGGCGGCATCCCCAGCTGCGAGACCCGATGCCGCGCCCGCTCCGATCGAGATCTTGCTGCCGGACGGCGTGATGGTGCGGGTGGATGCGGCGGTGGAGGAGGTGGCGCTGCGCCGCGTTCTGGCGGCGTTGGGTCGCCGATGATCGCGCCGCCCGCCGGATTGCGGATCTGGCTGGCCTGCGGCGTGACCGACATGCGCAAGGGCATGACGGGTCTGGCGATGCTGGTGCAGCAGGGCCTGGCGAAGGATCCATTCAGCGGGGCGGTGTACGCCTTTCGCGGTCGTCGGGCCGGGCTGATCAAGCTGCTCTGGCACGATGGGGTTGGCCTGTGCCTGCTGACCAAGCGGTTGGAACAAGGCCAATTCGCTTGGCCGACGACCACGACGACGGGATGCATCGCCTTGTCCACGGCGCAGCTGGCGGCGCTGCTCGATGGCTGCGAGTGGCGCGCTCCGGTGCCGCGCTGCAGGCCGGAACTGGCCGGGTAACAGCGCTGCGATTCGGTCGGAAACGGTAGGCCCGACGCGACGGCCTTCGGCATCATACGGGCGTGCAGATCGAACTCGACACGCTGCCCGATGATCCCGCCGTCCTGCAGCAGATGCTGCGGGATGTGGTGCACCAGCACGGCGCGCTGCAGGCCGAGAACGACAAGCTGCGGCTGTTGATCCAGCGCCTGCTGCGCCAGCAGTTCGGCCGCCGGTCGGAGCAGCTCAGCCCGGACCAGCTGCAGCTCGGACTTGAGGATCTCGAGCAGAGCGTCGCCGAGAACCAGGCCGGGGTCGCCGATAACCAGGCCGGGCAGGATGCGGTGGAGGCCCAGCAGGGCGGGACTGTCGGGATTTTCGTGTGTTGCCGGTCATGAGGGAAAGAGAGGATCTCCCCCATGGCTCGAAGGAAAGCGCCGCACATAGCCGATGAGTTGCTGGATCAATTGCTCTCCGGCACGGATGCCG
>NZ_JACOMF010000017.1 GCF_014283215.1 Siccirubricoccus deserti | reverse complement strand
TGCTACAAGCTCCGCAACACCATCGAGCGTGCCTTCTCCCACCTCAAGGACTGGCGCCGCGTCGCCACCCGATACGACAAGCTCGCCCGCAACTTCCAGGCCGGCATCGCTATCGCCGCCATCATCCCGTGGTGGGCGTGATCGAGTCCTGAGCCTAGGCCCCCTGCAATTCCACGCCGGCCGCCGAACGCCCGCGCTCGCCATAATTGGCGCCCGAGTATTCGCTCATGAACTCGAGATAGGTGAAGGGCTTGTGGCGCGCCGGCTTCTCTGGGGTGACGCAGGTCGGGATCGGCGCCATCACCGCGTCGTAGCTGCAATCCATGAAGAAGGGGATGGCGTAGCGCTCCTGGCCGGAGCGGTTGGTGACGCGGTGCGGCGTCGCCAGGAACAGGTTGTTGGTCCAGCGCCGCAGCATCATCCCGCCATTCACCAGGAAGCAGCCCTCCAGCGCCGGCGCGTCGATCCAGCGACCGTCGGGCAGCCGCAGCGACAGGCCGGGCACCTTGTTCTGCGCCAGGATGGTCATGAAGGATGTATCGGCATGCGGCGCCAGGCCCCATTCATCCTCGGCCGCGGTCGGCTCCTGCTGCGGGTAATGGGTCATCCGCAGGGTGAACATCGGCTCGCGGAACTTGTCGTCGAACCAGTCGTGCGGCAGGTTGAGGGCGGCGGCGTAGATCGGCACCAGCCGGCGGCCCAGCGTCTCCATCGCCGCGCTGTACTCGAGCGCCGTCTCGCGGAAGCCGGGCAGCGCCGCCGGCCATTGGTTCACCCCACGGAAG
This sequence comes from Siccirubricoccus deserti, assembly GCF_014283215.1. Taxonomy (GTDB): domain Bacteria; phylum Pseudomonadota; class Alphaproteobacteria; order Acetobacterales; family Acetobacteraceae; genus Siccirubricoccus; species Siccirubricoccus deserti. Next base: position 114,502 of record NZ_JACOMF010000017.1, on the reverse strand, counting down.
CGGCGGCCGGCCAGCACGTCCGGATGGTCGGGCGGCAGCTCGCGCTTGAAGAACACCGCCTCATTGGCGTTGGGCTTCTTGACGCCCTCCACCGCATTCATGCGCGAGGTATTGCCGCGCATCGGCAGATAGCCCTGGTTGTTCTGGTCGAAGGGCATCGCCAGCTTCGCCTCGAGCGGCTGCGCATGGAAGCGTGCCGCGGCGGCGAAGGCGGCATCCACCAGCCCTGGCGGAACGCCGTGGTTGCGCACGAAGTAGAAGCCGACCTCGGTGAAGGCGCGCCGCAACTCGCCGCCAAGCCGGTCCAACGCACCTGGTTCGCCGGACAGCAGGGGGCCGAGGTCGAGGATGGGGATGGTATCGGACATCGACAGTCTCCGCGGCAGGATCGTGCGAGCCTAAGGGCCCGCGCCCAGGCTTCGCAAGCCAACTGCGGGAGGCATGGCGGCAGAACGGCAATCGCCCGCGGCGAGCGGATGCATGTGCATCCAGCGGCGGAACGTCCCGCGGGCGGTGATCCGCCTGCCGGCGGCAATGCGCGTCAAGCGAGCATGCCCCCGCTGGCTGCCAGCGCAACGGGCATAGTCGGCACGATCATCGGCGGATTGGCCATTGCGGACCCTTGCGGCATCCAAGTACTGCCGCTTCACTGCCTGGCAAGACCATGCCGCCGGAGATCAGCCCATGCGCCTCATCGCCGCATTGCTTGCCACCGCGCTTCTCGCCGTCCCGCCAGCCATGGCGCAGCAGCGGCCGCTGATCTGGGGCGACACCCTGCCGGCGACGCTCGACCCGCATGCGATCTTCGACGTGCCGAGCCAATTCATCCTGCTCAACGCCTACGACGGTCTCTACCGCTATCAGGGCAACCCGCCGCAGCTCACGCCGTGGCTCGTCGAGCGCCACACCACCAGCGCCGATGGGCTGACCTGGGAGTTCACCCTGCGCGAGGGGGTGAAGTTCCACGACGGCACGCCGATGACCTCGGAGGATGTTGCCTATTCCTTCCGCCGGCTGCTGGCGATGAACCGTGCCCCCGCCGCCGCCTTCAGCCCGGTGCTGAAGCCGGAAGGCATCTCGACGCCGGATGAGCGCACCGTGCGCTTCGTGCTGAGCGCGCCCTACGCGCCCTTCCTCGCCGCCCTGCCGCTGGTGGCGGTGGTGAATGCGAAGCTGCTGCAGGCGAATACGGTGAACGACGACTGGGGCGCCGCCTGGCTGGCAGCGAATGACGCCGGATCCGGCGCCTATCGGATGGATCCTGCCACCTACCGCACCCGCACCTCGCTCGACCTCGAGCGCTTCGCCGAGCATTTCCTCGGCTGGGCCCACAACCGCCGGCCGATCGACCAGGTCCGCTCCCGGCCGATCATGGAGACCAGCACCCGCGTGCTGGCGCTGCTGCGCGGCGAGATCGACGCCGGCGACAGCTACCTGCCGACCGACCAGGTGGAGCGGGTGGAGCGCAACGCCCGCACCAGGGTGCAGAAGGACGAGAGCATGCGGGTGTTCATCATCCGCATGAACAACCGCAAGCCGCCCTTCGACAACCTCGATGCCCGGCTGTGCTTCGCCCATGCCTTCAACTACGAGGGCTTCAACACCATCATCCTGAAGGGCCTGGTGGTGCGCAACGCCGGCCCGAACCCCAACAGCCTCTGGGGCAACCCGCCCAACCTCGCGCCCTATGCCTTCGACCTGGCCAAGGCGAAGGAGCATTGCGACCGCGCCCGCGCCGCAGGCAGCCCGATCGGCCGGGAGATCGAGATCCACATCCAGTCGGAGCTGGAGCAGACCACCCAGGCGGCGCAGATGTTCCAGGCCGACCTGCGGCGCGTCGGCATCAACCTGAAGATCGTGCCGAACACCTGGGCCAACATCACCGCCGCCACCGCCCGGGCGGAATCGACGCCCGACACCTGGATCCACTGGGTCAGCAGCTACTTCATCGACCCGGAGAACTGGATCGGCCAGATGTACGACAGCCGCTTCCACGGCACCTGGAAGGCCAGCAGCTGGTACCGCAACGAGCGGGTGGATGCGATGCTGGCCCAGGCCCGCGGCAGCCTCGACCGAGCCGAGCGCGAGCGGCTGTACCAGGAGGCGACGCGGATCGTGGTCGCCGAGAGTCCGGACATCTGGGTCTACAACACGCTGAACCTGCGCGGTGTCTCGCGCCGGGTGCAGGGCTGGAACTTCTCGCCCGTCGGTTCGGGCGGCGAACTGCGCACCCTCTGGCTGGAGAATTAGGCCCCGCGGATGGCACGCTACATTCTGCGGCGGGTGCTGTTGGCGCTGCCGGCGCTGTTCGGACTGGTCCTGCTGACCTTCGTGCTGACCCGGGTGATCCCTGGCGATCCGGCCGCGACCTTGGCGGGCGATTCGGCGACGCCGGCGCAGATCGCCGACATCCGCGCCCGCTACGGGCTGGACCGGCCGATCTGGGAACAGGCGCTGGTGCATGTGAAGCAGGTGCTGACCGGCGACCTCGGCAGCTCCATCTTCTCCGGCCGGCCGGTGATCGAGGAGATCGGCTTCCGCCTGCCAGCGACCCTGGAGCTGACCTTCTTCGCGCTGTTCCTGGCGACCGCCATCGGCATTCCGCTCGGCGTGGTGGCGGCGCTGAACCACAACGGGCCGGTCGACCAGCTGGTGCGGCTTATCAGTGTCGGGGGCCTCGCCATCGCCTCCTTCTGGCTGGCGTTGATGCTGCAGCTGGTCTTCGCCATGGAATGGGATGTGCTGCCGCTGCGCGGGCGGGTGGAGGTGGAGCTCGGCACGCCGCCGCTGCGGACCGGCTTCCTGCTGATCGACAGCCTGCTGGCCGGCCGCCTCGACCAGTTCCGCGACGCGCTGTGGCATCTGGTGCTGCCGGCCGTCACGCTTTGCCTGCCGGGCCTTGCCAGCATCGCCCGCTTCACCCGCTCCGGCATGCTGGAGATGCTGCAGAAGGATTTCGTGCTCTATGCAAGGGCGGCGGGCTATGGGCGGTTCCGGCTCTACGCCATCTACGTGCTGCGCAACGCGGTGACGGTGACGGTGACGCAGATCGGGCTGCTGTTCGGGGCGCTGATCTCGGGGGCGGTGGCGGTGGAGGCGATCTATGACTGGCCCGGTCTCGGGACTTATGCGGTGCAGGCGATCCTGAGTGCGGATTACAAGGCGCTGCTCGCCGTCACCCTGGTGGTCGGCGTGGTCTATGCCGCGGTGAACGTGCTGGTCGATGTGGTGCAGGCGCTGGTCGATCCGCGCGTGGCGGAAGACATTCGATGATCGCGCTGCGCCGCCTGCTGCGCGACCCGGTCGCGTGTTTCGGCCTGCTGCTGGTGCTGGGCGCCCTGTTCATCGCGCTGTTTGCGCCCTGGATCGCGCCCTATCCGGAGGATGCCTACGAGAGCCACATCATGCAGCGGCTGCGGCCGCCCTCGGCCGAGTTTCCCTTCGGCACCGACAACCTTGGCCGTGACATCCTCTCCCGCGTCATCCTCGGCACCCGCAGCGCCCTGGTCGTGGCGGTGGCGGTGGTCGGCGCCTCGCTGCTGATCGGCGTGCCGATCGGGCTGCTGGCCGGCTGGCGGGATGGCTGGCTGTCCGATGTGCTGATGCGGCTGACCGATGTGTTCCTCGCGGTGCCGCAGCTGATCCTGGCGCTGGCGCTCGGTCAGCTGCTGGCGCCGGGCCTCTCCACCGCCATGCTGGCGCTCGCCCTGACCTACTGGCCCTTCTTCGCCCGCACCGTCTATGCCGAGACGCGGCGGCTGCGCACCGCCCTGTTTGTCGACGCGCTGGCCGGCATCGGCGCCTCCACCACGCGCATCCTGCTGCTGCACGTATTGCCGAATGCGGCGCCGGCCATCCTGATCCGCGCCACCATCGGCATGGGCTTCACCATCCTGACCGCGGCGCTGCTGGGCTTCCTCGGGGTCGGCGCGGCGCCGCCCTCGCCGGATTGGGGGCTGGCGGTCGCCGAGGCGCGGCAGCACCTGCCGGAGGCCTGGTGGTTCCCGACCTTCCCTGGCCTCGCGATCCTGCTGCTGGTGCTCGGCTTCAACCTGCTCGGCGATGGGCTGCGCGACATCGCCGACCCGCGGCTGCGGCGGAGCCGGCATTGATGAGCATCATGGGAGAAGGCCGGCCGGTGCTCTCGGTCGAGAATCTCGCGGTGCATATCCGCACCGATGCCGGGGTGGCCCGCATCCTCGATGATGTCACCTTCGCCGTGCCGCGTGGCGGCGCGCTCGGCGTGGTGGGGGAGAGCGGCTGCGGCAAATCCACCCTGTTGCGCGCCATCCTTGGCATCCTGCCGCGCGGCGCCACCGTGCCGAAGGGTGCGGTGCTGTTCGAGGACCGCGACATACTGACCGACCGCGCCGCCTCCGCCCGCGGCCGCATCGGCTTCATCCCGCAGGACCCCTATCTCTCGCTCAACCCGGTGTTCCGCGCCGGCGACCAGTTCCTCGAGATCATGCGCCGCCACGCGCCCGGCTCGCGTCGGGACCATCGCGACACGCTGGTGGAGCTGTTCCGCGCCGTGCAGCTGCCCGACCCCGGCGGGGCGCTGGCGAAATACCCGCACCAGTTCAGCGGCGGCCAGCGGCAGCGGCTGCTGATCGCCGCGGCGCTGGCCTGCGAGCCGGCGCTGGTGGTGGCCGATGAGCCGACCACCGCCCTCGACGTGACGACGCAGCGCGAGATCCTCGGCCTGCTGCGCCAGCTCACCACGGAGCGCGGCCTGTCGCTGCTCTTCGTCACTCATGATTTCGGCGTGCTGGCCGCGGTCTGCGATCAGGTGGCGGTGCTCTATGCCGGGCGGGTCGCCGAGACCGGGCCGACCCGGGCGGTGCTGGACGACCCGCAGCATCCCTATGCGCGGATGCTGCTGGCCTGCCACCCGGACCGCGCCGTGGATCTGCTCGGCATTCCCGGCACCGTGCCTGCCGCCACCGCCCAGCCGCCGGGCTGCCGCTTCCACCCGCGCTGCCCGGCGTCCCGCGCGGATTGCGCCGGCGTGCCGCCGCCGCTGCTGCCGCTGGCCGCCGGCCGTGCCGTCGCCTGCCCCTATCATGCGGAGGCCATGCTTGGCTGAAATCCTCGGTGCCACCGAGCTGGTCGTCGAGCTCGGCGCCCGGCGCGGGCTGTTCTCCGCGCGTCCCGGGGTGCGGGCGGTCGATCGGGTTGATCTCTCGGTCCAGGCCGGCGAGACCTTCGGCGTGGTCGGCGAGAGCGGCTGCGGCAAGACAACCCTGGCCCGTACCCTGCTCGGCCTGCAGCGCGAGGCCTCCGGCACGATGCGGCTGGAGGGGCGGATGGTGTCCGGCCACCCCCCGGCACAGGCACGGCGCAGCCGGGCGGCGGTGCAATACGTCCACCAGGATCCCGGCGCGGCGCTCGACCCCTGGTGGCAGGTCGGCGCCACCCTGGCCGAGGGCTTGCGCATCCATGGCGTGCGCGACCCTGCCGAGCGTGAAGCGCGGATCGCCGAGACCCTCTTGGCCGTTGGCCTCGACCCCGCCTTCGCCGCGCGCTACCCGCATGAGCTGTCGGGCGGCCAGCAGCGGCGCATCGGCCTGGCCCGCATCCTGCTGCTGCGGCCGAAGGTGGTGATCCTGGACGAGCCGACGGCCGGCCTCGACCTCTCGGTCCAGGCGGCGGTGCTGCGGCTGCTGCGCGACCTGCGCGACCGCTTCGGCCTGACCTACCTGTTCATCAGCCATGACCTTTCCGTGGTGCGCCGGGTCTGCGACCGTGTGGCGGTGATGTATCTCGGCCGCATCGTCGAGCAGGGCAGGGCGGAGACGCTCTTCGCCGCCCCCGGCCACCCCTATACCCAGGCACTGCTGGCGGCCGCGCCGCGGCTGGATGGCGCGGCGGCCGGCCCGGCGTTGCCGGGCGACCCGCCCAGCCTGCGCGCCATCCCGCCCGGCTGCCGTTTCCACCCGCGCTGCGGCCGTGCCGACGCGCGCTGCGCGGCGGAGGAACCAGCCACCATGGAGGTGGCGCCGGCGCATGCGGTGACCTGCCATCATTGGCGCGAGGCGGCATGATCCCGGCTGCGGTCGTGAAGCCTCGCAGCGAGACGAGGAGCGGCGCGTGAACCGCGGCCGCATGGTCACCGAGTACCAAAGCGAAGTGAGGAGCCCGGGGTGAACCGCCGACACGAGGCCATCTGCGACCCGGTGTCGCTGGAGATCATCCGCGGCGCCGCCCGCGCCGCGCAATCCGAGATGGAGGCGCTGCTCGAACGCACCGCCATGTCCGCCTTCATCCGCGAGAAGAAGGATTTCTACACCGCCATCTTCGATGCCTCGGGCGCCATGGCGGTCGGCTCCGACCTGCCGATCTTCGGCGACATCGTCGGCCCGGTGCTGCAGCACTACCCGCTGGAGACGATGCAGCCCGGCGACCTCTACTGGTACAATGACTGCTACGGCTCGCGCGGCGCCGTCTCCCATTCCAACGACCAGGTCTTCCTCGCACCCGTCTTCCTTGACACGATCCGCGTCGGCTTCGTCATGGGCTGGGCGCATTTCTCCGACATCGGCGGGCTGCGCCCCGGCTCGCTGAGCCCCGATGCCACCGACCATTTCCAGGAAGGCATCATCATCCCGCCGGTGCGGCTGGTGCGCGGCGGCGAGACCAACGATGATCTGCTGCGCGCCTTCTGGCGCAACAGCCGCTTCCCGCTGCAATCCCAGGGCGACACCCGTGCGCTGATGGCCGCCGTTCGGCTTGGCGAGGCGCGGGTGGCCGAGCTCGCCGCTCGCTTCGGCGCCGATGTGCTGGCCGATGCCTTCGCCCAGCTGCTGGCGCGGACGGAATCCCTGGTGCGCGCCAAGCTGGCCGCCGCCTTTCCGGTCGGCACCACGCGCTTCGCCGATGCCATCGACGGCGACGGCCAGGGCAACGGCCCCTTCGTGCTGCGCCTGGCGCTGACCCGCACGGCGGACGACCGCTTCATCCTCGACGCCACCGAGACCGACGACCAGGCGCCGGGGCCCGTCAACCTGCTGATGCACCCGGATGTGCCCGGCATGGCGCTTGGCCTCTACTTCCTTCAGGGCGAGGTGGGGCAGGTGCTGAATGCCGGCGGCCCGCGGGCGATCGACGAGGTCCGGCTGCGCGAGGGTTCGCTGCTCTGGCCGCGCTCGCCGGCGCCGCTCGGGCTGCGCGGGCTGACGATGATGCGCCTGCTGGCGGCGCTGCACGGGCTGGTCGCCGTCGCGCGTGGCGGCGAGGCGCCGGCGGCGCATTCCGCCTATGTGCTGCTGGCGCTGCGCGGCGAGCACGCCGGCAAGCGCTTCCTGATGAGCGACGGCGTCGCGGTCGGCTATGGCGCGCGCCCCTTCGCCGATGGCGTCGATGCGGTCTATTTCGTCGCCCAGGAGAATTATCCGGTCGAGTTCATGGAGCTGACCTATCCGGTGCGGCTCCGCCACTACGGCCTCCATCGCGACAGCGGCGGCGCCGGACGGTTCCGCGGCGGCTGCGGCGTGGTGCGGGAATATGAAGTGCTCTGCGACCTGGCCCAAGTGGCGATCCGCATCGACAGTGTGAAGAATCCGCCCTGGGGCGTCGCGGGCGGCCGCAACGGCGGCAGCGGCCGTATCCTGCTCAACCCCGGCACGCCGGAGGAACGGCTGCTGCCGCCGCTCTCGGATGGCACGGTACTGCGGCGCGGCGATGTGCTGCGGCTGGAGACCGGCGGTGGCGGCGGCTGGGGCCATCCCTTCGACCGCCCGGCGGAGCTGGTGCTGGAGGACGTCCGCGGCGGCGCCGTCAGCCCGGAGGCGGCGGCGCGCGACTATGGCGTGGCGATTGCCGCCGGCGCCCTTGACACCGCCGGCACCGTGGCGCTGCGGGCGCAGCGCGGTGCGGTGAAGCTGTTCCATCGCAAGGATTACGTCGATGCCGTCGCCTGAGCCGCGCGCGCTGATCGTGGCCGTCGACATCGGCGGCACCTTCACCGACATCACCCTGCAGGATGCGGTAACGGGCGAGGCCTGGACCGCCAAGACGCCCTCCACCCCGCGCGACCCCTCGGAAGCCTTCCTCACCGGCGTCGGCCTGGCGCTGGTCCAGGCCGGGCGGGACGCCACGGCGGTCGGGCGGGTGCTGCATGGCACCACCGTCGCCACAAATCTGATCCTGGAGGGCAAGACCGCGCCGGCGGCGCTGCTGACCACCGCCGGCTTCCGCCATGTGCTGGAGATCGGCCGGGCCGACCTGCCGCGGCGCGACAACCTCTGGGCCTGGCGGAAGCCGCGCCGGCCGGTGGCGCCGGCGATGGTCTTGGAGGTGGCCGGGCGGATCGCCGCCGATGGCAGCGAGCTTGCCCCATTGGATGAGGAAGCGGTGGCCGAAGCGGTGCGGGCCGCGGTTGCCGGTGGCGCCCAGGCCATCGCCATCTGCTTCCTGCACAGCTTCGCCAACCCCGCGCAGGAGCGCCGGGCGCTGGAGATTGCCCAGGCCACCGCCCCCGGCCTGGCGTTGACCGCCTCCAGCGAGGTGCTGCCGGTGGTGCGCGAGTATGAGCGTAGCATGGCGACGGTGCTGAACGCCGCCGTCATGCCGGCCGTCGCCACCTATGTCGGCCGGCTGGAGCAGCGGCTGGAGGCCGGCGGCATCGCCGCGCCACTGCTGCTGATGAAATCCAATGGTGGCGTCGCCGGCGCCACGGCGATCCGCCGGGCACCGCTGCAGACCGCGCTCTCGGGCCCCGCCGCCGGGGTGGTGGGGGCGGCGGCGATGGCGCGGGCCGCCGGCGTGCCAGACATCATCACCGTCGATATCGGCGGCACCTCGGCCGATATCTGCCTGATCCGCGAGGGCAAGGTCGGGCTGACCCAATCCGGCCGGGTCGGCCCCTGGCCGCTGCCGCTGCCGATGGTGGACATGGTCACCATCGGCGCCGGCGGCGGCTCGATTGCCCGGGTCACCGGCGGCGCGTTGGCGGTGGGGCCGGAGAGCGCCGGGGCGGATCCCGGCCCGGCCTGCTACGGCCGCGGTGGCACCAGCCCGACGGTGACCGACGCGCATCTGGTGCTCGGCCACCTGCCGCCCGCGCTGCTCGGCGGCCGGATGGCGCTGGATCCGGCACGAGCCGAGGCGGCGATCCGCGCGGCGGTGGCGGAGCCGCTGGGGCTCAGCCTGGAAGCCGCGGCGCGCGGCATCCTGGCCATCGCCGACAACACCATGGTCGGCGCCATCCGCATCGTCTCGGTGGAGCGCGGACATGACCCGCGCGGCTTCGCCCTGGTGCCCTTCGGCGGCGCCGGACCGCTGCATGGCGTGGCGCTGGCGACGCTGCTCGGCATGACGCGGGTGCTGGTGCCGCCCTCGCCAGGGGTGCTCTGCGCCCAGGGGCTGCTGGCGGCCGACCTCAAATCCGAGTTCAGCCGCAGCGTCGCGCAGCCCCTGGCCGGTGCCGCCCCCGCCGCCCTGGAGGCCGCCTTCGCCGGGCTGGAGGCGGAGGCGGCGGATTGGTTCGCGCTGGAGGCGGTTCCGCCGGCGGATCGCGCCACCCGCCGCGTCGCCCTGATGCGCTACGAGGAGCAGGGCTTCGAGCTGCCGTTGCCCTGGCCGGAGGCGGCGAAGCCACGCGCGGCGCTGGCGGCGGATTTCGCCGCGGCGCATCGGGCGCTCTACGGCTTCGACCTGCCCGGCGTGGCGATCGAGATCGTGACCCTCCGGGTGGAGGCGTCCGGCCGGCTGCCGGCCCCCGCCATGCCGGCACCGCGCGGCGGGACGGCGGCGGATGCGCTGCTCGGCCGGCAGCGGCTGCTGCGGCCGGAAGGGGCGGTGGAGGCGGTGATCCTGGATCGCTCCCGGCTGGGCGCCGGGGCGGAATTCGCCGGGCCGGCGATCCTCACCCAGCTCGATGCGACGACCCTGGTGCCGCCGGGCTGGCGCGGCAGGGTGCTGCCGGCGGGGGCATTGCTGCTGGAGGCGGAATAGCGGGCGTCACGCCGCCGGGCCGGCGCGGTATGCCCGGCGGCGTCAGCCCGGCCCCACCGGCGCCGCATCCACCAAATGCAGGCAGGCGCTGATTTCGTCGTTCCAGCGCTCCGCCCGCAGCTGGCCGCAGAGATGCAGCGGCACGCGCTCGCCAAGCAATGCCTCGGCCAGCGGGCCTTCCTTGGCGCGGAAGCAGATCGCCTTCAGCCGGCCGCCCGCCTCGCCCTCAAGGAAGGCGCGCACCGTGGCGCCTTCCTTGCCGACGCGGTCGGCCCGCACCACCCTGCTGCGCGGCAGGACGAAAACCGGCTCCTCGTTGCCGGCGCCGAAGGGGGCCAGCCGCTCCACCTCCCGTGCCAGGCCGGTGGTCGCTGCCGGGACGGTGACGCTGCCTTCGATCAACAGATCCGCCGCGCCGGGCAGGCCGGAGGCGGCGGCAAGGCGTTCGGCGAGGAAGGCGTGCAGCGCCTCCCGCCGCTCGATCGGGAAGCTGAAGCCGGCCGCCATGGCGTGGCCGCCGCCGGTTTCCAGCAGCCCGGCCTGACGCGCCGCGATCACCGCCGCGCCAAGGTCGAGCCCGGGGACGGAGCGGCCGGAGCCCTTGGCGATGCCGCCGGCGACGCCGGCGATGCAGGCGGGGCGGTTGAAGCGTTCCTTCACCCTGCCGGCGACGATGCCGACCACGCCCGGGTGCCAGCCCTCGCCGCAGACCAGCAGCACCGGATGGCCGGCGGCGGCCTGCGCCTCGGCGGCGGCGAAGGCGGCGCCCAGTACCTCGGCCTCCACCTCCTGGCGGCGGCGGTTCACCGCATCCAGCCGTTCCGCCATGGCGCGCGCTTCGATGCTATCGTCGCAGAGCAGCAATCGCAGGCCGAGGTCCGGCTCGTCGATCCGCCCGGCGGCGTTGATCCGCGGGCCGAGCACGAAGCCGAGCGAATGCGCCGTCGGCAGGTCGCGCACCAGCCCGACCTCCAGCAGGGCGGCGATGCCGGCGCGGTCGCGCCGCGCCATCACCTTCAGCCCCTGCGCCACCAGGGCGCGGTTCACCCCAGTCAGCGGCATCACGTCGCAGACGGTGGCGAGCGCCACCAGGTCCAGCAGCTCCAGCAGCGGCGGCTCCGCGCCACGGCCGAAATGGCCGAGCCGGCGCAGCGCCCGGTGCAGCGCCACCACGGTCAGGAAGGCGACCGCCGCGGCGCAGAGGTGGCGCAGGCCGGAATTGCAATCGAGCCGGTTCGGATTGACCACCGCCGCCACGCGCGGCACCGGCCCCTCGGCCTTGTGGTGGTCGAGCACCACGACATCGGCCCTTCCCTCGGCCTCGGCCAGCGCCGCATGGGCGGCGATGCCGCAATCGACGCAGATGATCAGCGTTGCACCGCGCTCGCAGAGGGTGCGGATGGCCGCCGGGTTGGGGCCGTAGCCTTCCTTCAGCCGGTCCGGCACGTAATGCGTGACACTGCAGCCGAGCTGGCGGAGCGCGCGGACCATCAGCGCGCCGGAACAGGCGCCATCCACGTCATAGTCGCCGAAGACGGCGACGGTCTCCTGCTCCCGCACCGCGCTGGCCAGCCGGGTGGCCGCCGAATCCATGTCCCTCAGAGTGGAGGGGTCGGGCAGCAGCGCCCGCAGGGTGGGTTCGAGAAAATCCGCGACGGCCTCGATACCGATGCCGCGCGCCGCCAGCAGCCGCCCGAGCAGTTCGGGCAACCCGGCCCGCTGGGCGATGGCCATGCCGATGCGGGCATCGCCCTCACGCCAGATCCAGCGGCGCCCAGTGACGCTGCGGGTGACACCGAGCGCCGCGCCGGGCACGGCCGGGGCCAGCAGTCCCGGCGGCGCGCCCGGGCCCTGGTCAGGCAACGAAGGCCGCCGGCTTCAGCGCGAAATTGTGGTGGCCCTCGACATAGCGCACGGTGCCCGACTTGCTGCGCATGACGATGGAATGGGTGACCGCGCCGCTGGCGGTGCGGCGCACGCCACGCAGCATGGCGCCGTTGGTCACGCCGGTGGCGGCGAACATGACGTTGCCGGCGGCCATCTCGTCGACCCGGTATTTGCGCTGCGGATCGGTGATGCCCATCTCCCGCGCGCGGACGGTCTGCTCCTCATTCTCGAACAGCAGCCGTCCCTGCAACTGGCCGCCGATGCAGCGCAGCGCCGCCGCCGCCAGCACCCCCTCCGGCGCGCCGCCGGAGCCGATGTAGATGTCGATCCCGGCTTCCGGCTGGCTGACCGCGATCACGCCGGAGACATCGCCGTCGCCGAGCAGGGTGATGCGCGCGCCGGCGTCACGGCAGGCCTGTATCATCTCCTTGTGGCGGTCGCGGTCGAGAGTGCAGACCATCAGGTCGTTGATGGCGCATTTCTTCGCCCGCGCCAGCTCACGCAGGTTCTCGGCCACCGGGGCGTCGAGGTCGACGATGCCCTCGGGCAGGCCTGGGCCGACGGCGATCTTGTCCATGTAGATGTCGGGCGCGTGGAGGAAACCGCCGCGCTCGGCCAGCGCCACCGTGGCGATGGCGTTGGTGCCGCCCTTGGCGGTGATCGAGGTGCCTTCCAGCGGATCGACGGCGATGTCGCAGAGCGGGCCGCCGAGGCCGATCTGCTCGCCGATGTAGAGCATCGGCGCCTCATCCATCTCGCCCTCGCCGATGACGACGGTGCCGGAGATCGCCACGGTGTCGAAGGCCTTGCGCATGGCGTCCACCGCGGCGCCGTCGGCGGCATTCTTGTCGCCGCGGCCGATCCAGCGCGAGGCGGCAAGCGCCGCGGCCTCCGTCACCCGGACCAGCTCCAGCGCCAGGTTGCGGTCCACCACCAGGCCCGCGGTCGGATCGTACTCGGCCATCTCAGCCTCCCTGCGTTTCCCGCGGATCATAGCGTGCCGCCGGCCCGGCGGGAACGGCACCGGTGGACCGTACCGAGCGCGCTTCCGTGCGCCGCGAGCCAGCCTCGCGCGGACCCAGCGTCCGGCGTGTGTGGGGAGCCGAACCCCAGAGGGTTCAGCTCCGCCGGGATCAGAGCGGCTCGATCCGGATCATCGCCGGCGGCTCCAGCACCACATCCAACGCGGCGATGCGGGTGATGGCGGCGCGCATCGCCGCTTCCTCGCAATCATGCGTGGTCAGCACCACCGGCACCGCTTCGCCGGGGGCGCGGCCGCGCTGCAGCATGGATTCCAGGCTGATCGCCTGGTCGCGCAGGATGCCGGTGACATCGGCGATGACGCCGGGCCGGTCGACCACCATCAGCCGCAGGTAATAGGCGCCGACATGGCGCTCCATCGGCTCGCTCGGCGCGGTGCTCAGCGCGCCGCCCGCGGCGCCCCAGACCGGCGTCACCCGGTCCTGGGCGATGTCGATCAGGTCGGCGACCACGGCGCTGGCGGTCGGCCCGGCGCCGGCGCCACGGCCTTCCAGCATCACCCGGCCGACATGGTCGCCTTCCGCCACCACCGCGTTGAACACGCCATCCACCCGGGCGATCGGCGCCGCCACCGGCACCATGCAGGGATGGACGCGGGTGGAGATGCCGCCCTCGGTGCGGGCGGCGATGCCGAGCAGCTTGATGCGGTAGCCCAGCTCGCCGGCCAGGAGGATGTCGAGCGCGGTGATCGCGCGGATACCTTCGACATGCACCGCGGCGAAATCCACCGGCCGGCCGAAGGCCAGCGCCGCCAGGATCGCCAGCTTGTGCGCGGCGTCGATGCCGTCGATGTCGAAGCTGGGGTCGGCCTCGGCGTAGCCGAGCTTCTGCGCTTCCGCCAGCACCTCGGCGAACTCGCGCTGCGCCTCGCGCATCACCGTCAGGATGTAATTGCAGGTGCCGTTGAGGATGCCGGCGACGCGCTGGATGCGGTTGGCCGCCAGCCCTTCGCGCAGCCCCTTGATCGCCGGGATGCCGCCGGCCACGGCCGCCTCGAAGGCCAGGGGCACGCCGCGCGCCTCGGCCAGCTCGGCGATCGCCGCGCCATGCACCGCGAGCAGCGCCTTGTTGGCGGTGACCACCGGCTTGCCGGCAGCGAGGGCGGCCTCGACCAGGGCGCGGGCCGGGCCGTCGCTGCCGCCGATCAGCTCCACCACCACGTCGGTGCCGGGATCGGTGGCCAGCGCGACCGGATCGTCGTACCAGCGCAGCCCGTCGAGCTTCACGCCGCGGTTGCGCCTGCGGTCGCGGGCGGAGACGGCGCCAACCACCACCGGCCTTCCGGCCCGGGCGGCGACGATGTCGGCATTGCCGGCGAGCAGCTTCAGCACGCCGGCACCAACCGTGCCGAGCCCGGCAACGGCTACGGAAAGCGGTTTGCTCATGCGCCGACGGCCTCCTTTTCCAGCTCGGCCGGGCCGAGATTGTCGCCCTGGAGGAATGCGCGGATGCCGCGCAGCGCCTGGCGGATGCGATGGTTGTTCTCGACCAGGGCGATGCGCACATGGGCGTCGCCGTGCTCGCCGAAGCCGAGGCCGGGGGCGACCGCCACCTTGGCGCGCGCCAGCAGCAGCTTGCTGAACTCGACGCTGCCAAGGTGACGGAACTTCTCCGGGATCGGCGCCCAGACGAACATCGAGCCATCAGGGGAGGGCACCGGCCAGCCGGCGGCGGTCAACCCCTTCACCAGCAGGTCGCGCCGCTCCCGGTACAGGATGCGCATCTCGGCCACCGTGTCCTGCGGCCCGTTCAGCGCGGCGGTGGCGGCGATCTGGATCGGCGCGAAGGCGCCGTAGTCGAGATAGCTCTTCACCCGGGTCAGCGCGCCGATCAGCCGCTCATTGCCGGCGGCGAAGCCCATGCGCCAGCCCGGCATGTTGTAGGTCTTGGAGAGTGAGGTGAACTCGACCGTCACATCCTTGGCCCCCTCGACCTCCAGCACCGAAGGCGGCGGGGTGGTGCCGAAGTAGAGCTCGGCATAGGCAAGGTCGCTGAGGATGAACAGCTCGTGCCGCCGGCAGAGCGCCACCAGCTCGCGGTAGAATTCGATCGAGGCGAGATGCGCCGTCGGGTTCGACGGGAAGTTGACGATGACCGCGGTTGGCTTCGGCACCGAATGCCGCACCGCCCGGTCGATGGCCGACAGCATCTCGTCATCCGGCGTGCAGGGCAGGCTGCGGACGCTGGCGCCGGCGATGATGAAGCCGAATTGGTGGATGGGATAGGACGGGTTGGGCACCAGGATGGTGTCGCCCGGCGAGGCGATCGCCTGGGCCAGGTTGGCCAGGCCTTCCTTGCTGCCGAGCGTCGCCACCACCTCGGTCTCCGGGTTCAGCTTCACCCCGAAGCGGCGGTCGTAGTAGGCGGCGAGGGCGCGGCGCAGCCCGGGGATGCCCTTCGACATGGAATAGCGATGGGTGCGCGGGTCCTGCACCGCCTCGACCAGCTTGGCGACAATATGCGGTGGCGTCGGGCTGTCCGGATTGCCCATGCCGAGGTCCACGATATCCTCCGCAGCGGCCCGTGCCTTGGCCTTGGCGGCGTTCACTTCCGCGAAGACATAGGGTGGCAGGCGGCGGATGCGGTGGAATTCCTCGGTCATCTCACAGGGTCCGATCGGTTGTCCCGGCCACGGGCGCCGCCGGGGACCGCCCGTATAACGGACCCCGTCACCGGTTGCGAGGCGGCGCGAGCAGATCAGGCGGCGGCGGGGCAGGGGCCTCGTCCGGCAACTCCGGCAGGGCGGGCTCCGGCTCCGGTGCCAGGGCGCGCGGCGGCGGCGGCGGGGCGGCCCCCGGCCGAAGGGTGGGGACGGCGCTGGCCGGCAGTTCCGCCCGGCTGGCCCGCGGGGGCGCCACGTCGTTCCACGGGATCACCGGCGCGGCGGCGAAGGAAGGCGGGCGCGGCGGCGCCCCCGGCACCGGCGGGGAGCCGGGCGAGGTGGTGCCCGTGCCGTCCGGGACCTGGCGCAGGATGACCGGCCCGCGCGAGCTGGCGCGGTCGGCGGCCAGCGCCGCGGTCAACGCCGCCCGCGACTCGGGGGTCGGACGTTCCGGCCGCGGCGGTACGCTGGCGAGGTTGGGCGAGGGGAGGTCCATGCCGGGCGGCGGCAGCCGACCCTCATCGGCCGCGCCGGAGACGCGGCGCCAGATCTCGACCGGGTTCACCTCCTTCGGCACCGCGCAGCCGCCGAGCAGCAGGCCGAACGCCGCCACCATCGCCCCGCTCCGCCGTGCCGCCCAACCGATCTCCCGCATGGCCCTTCGGCTTACCTGTTGAAGCCCAGGATTAGCCCGGATCGGCCGGCCGCGACAGTCTCCGGCGCGGAAGCGGAACCGGGCTGGAGGCAGCCCCCGGCAAGGCGTAGGATGCCGCCATGGCCGAAGACAAGACCCCAGAAGGCCCGGCTTTCCGAATGCCGGATCCCGCTCTCGTCACCCGCACCATGTCGGAGGTGGCGGAACGCGGGCAGCGCATCGTCACCGACTTCCTCAAGCGCCAGTCCGGCTCGGCAACCACGCCGGACCCTTTCAATATCGGTGGCGCCTTCCTCGAGATGACGACGCGGCTGATGGCCAATCCGACGCAGCTGGTGCAGGCGCAGCTCGGCTTCTGGCAGGATTACCTGACACTTTGGCAGAACACCGCCCGGCGCATGCTGGGCGAGGAGGCCGCGCCGGTGATTGCCGAGGACCCGCGCGACCGCCGCTTCAAGGACGAAGCCTGGCGGGAGAACGAGGTCTTCGACTTCATCAAGCAATCCTACCTGCTCTCGGCCCGCTTCTTCCAGAACGTGGTCGGCGGGGTGGACGGGCTGGACCAGAAGACTGCGCAGAAGGTCGATTTCTACACCAGGCAATTCGTCGATGCGATGAGCCCGTCGAATTTCCTGCTGACCAACCCCGAGGTGCTGCGCCGCACCGCGGAGACCGGCGGCGAGAACCTGCTGAAAGGGCTGTCCCACCTGCTGGCGGATCTGGAGCGCGGCAAGGGCAAGCTGCGCATCCGCATGACGGACGACAGCAAATTCCGCATCGGCGAGAACATCGCGGTGACCCCCGGCAAGGTGGTCTACCGGAACGATCTGATGCAGCTGATCCAGTACGCGCCGACGACCGAGACGGTGCTGAAGCGGCCGCTGGTGATCTTCCCGCCGTGGATCAACAAATTCTACATCCTCGACCTGCGGCCGAAGAACTCCTTTGTCCGCTGGGCGGTGGAGCAGGGCCATACCGTCTTCGTCGTCTCCTGGGTGAACCCGGATGAGACGCTCGCCGAGAAGGGCTTCGAGGACTACATGCGCGAGGGCGTCTACGGCGCGCTGGAAGCCATCGAGCGGGCGACCGGGGAGAAGCAGGTCAACGCCATCGGCTATTGCCTCGGCGGCACCCTGCTGGCGACGACGCTGGCGCATATGGCGGCGAAGCGCGACACCCGCATCAAATCCGCCACCTACTTCGTCACCATGACGGATTTCGAGGAGGCCGGGGAACTCGGCGTCTTCATCGACGAGGAGCAGTTGCACAGCCTCGAGGAGAAGATGCAGCAGCGCGGCTATCTGGAGGGCGCCGAGATGGCGACCACCTTCAACATGCTGCGTGCCAACGACCTGATCTGGTCCTTCGTCGTCAACAACTACCTGATGGGGCAGGAGCCCTTCCCCTTCGACCTGCTGTACTGGAACGACGACAGCACCCGCATGCCGGCGAAGATGCACAGCTTCTACCTTCGGCGGATGTACCAGCAGAACGACCTGGTGAAGCCGGGCGCGATCGAGCTGCTGGGCCAGAAGATCGACCTGCGGAAGATCAAGGTGCCGAGCTACCTGATCTCGACACGGGAAGACCATATCGCGCCGTGGAAAAGCACCTACCGGGCGACGCAGATCTACAGCGGGCCAGTGCGCTTCGTGCTCGCCGCCAGCGGCCACATCGCCGGCGTGGTCAACCCGCCGGACAGCGGCAAGTACAGCCACTGGGTCAATGAGCAGCTGCCGCCCGACCCGGAGCAGTGGTTCAAGGGTGCGACCGAGCTGGCGGGTTCCTGGTGGCCGGACTGGCATCGCTGGGTGACGGCGCTGGGCAAGGAGCAGGTGCCGGCGCGGCAGCCCGGCAGCGCGGCGCTGCCGCCGATCGAGGATGCCCCCGGCAGCTATGTCAAGGTGATGGCGACGGATTAGTACGGATCGCGGAGAGGCACGAACACCCCGGAGGCTGAAGCCGCTCTACGAACAAAACGCCAAAGTGGATCGCGGAGGGGCGCGAATGGCCCGGAGCGCGAATTCTGCTGCCCCGGGGCGCGGACCGCATCCATGCGGTGGCGGCCGCAGCGCGGGTCAGGGCGATCCACCACAGGCGAAGCGCAGCTTCGCCGTCGTGCCGGCCTCGGCCTCAAAGCGGATCGTGGCCCGAGCCTGGCGTGCCAGCCGCGGAATCAGATGCAGGCCGAGGCAGCCCTGCGGCGAGTTCCGGGTGTGGGTCCCCGGCAGCCCGATGCCATCATCCGCCACCACCACCTCGCCGGTCCTCGGCCCGGCCTGGCGGACGAGCAGGGTGATGGTCCCGGCGCGGCCATCCGGGAAGGCATGCCGTGCGGCATTCACCACCAGCTCGTTGACGATCAGCGCCAGCGGCGTCGCCTGCGCCACCGGCAGCTCCAGCCGGTCCTCCAGCCGCAACGCCAGGGTGAGGCCGGGGCGGCCGGTGAACTCCAGCGCCGTGCGGGCGGTCGATGCCAGCTCCTCGCCGAGATCGACCGCGACATCGTCGAAGATGTGGAACATCCGGTCCTGCACCAGTGTCGCCAGCATCACCCGGGTGGCGGCGCCACGCAGCGCCGCGGCCACGCTGGCATCGCTTGCCCGGCTGGCCTGCAGGCTGAGGAAGGAGGTGGTGGCCTGGGCGTTGTTCTTGACCCGGTGCTGCAGTTCGGACAGCAGGCCCTCGCGCTCCTCAAGCGCGCGACGCCGGGCTTCCAGCGCCTGGCGCGTCTCGGTGATGTCGATGCAGGATCCGATGTAGCCGGTGAAGCGGCCGCCGACGGTGACCGGTTGCCCATGGTCCAGCAGCCAGCGCCAGGTACCGTCGTGCCGGCGCAGGCGATATTCGATCGAGAAGCTTTCGCGCCGATCGAAGGCGGCGTTGAAGGCGGCGACGCGGGCCTCGGCATCCTCCGGGTGCACCAGCTCGGCCCAGCGGAAGCCGAGCTGCGCCTCCATCTCCTGGCCGGTGAAATCCAGCCAGGGGCGGTTGAAGAAGTTGCAGTGCTCCGCCGCGTCGCAGCGCCAGATCATCAGCGGGGCCTGGTCGGCAAGCTGGCGGAAGCGCGCATCGTCGCCCTCCACCATCGCCTGGACCGATGCCGCCTCGTCACCCATCCCTTCACCCTCGCCCGCGCGACGTTGCGTATCCGGTACTGCCTGACGCCTGGGAAACCCGGAGGTTCCGCTTGGCGCCTATCCGATCGCTCGACACCTCCAGGCGAACCATCCCTGGCCGGCATTGAACTGGGGAGAACGCCGCGCCGCGGGATTCTGCGGCCATGATGGCGGACACATCCGCGTAGCCACAGGGCCGGTATCGGCGGAAGGCGGGCGATAGTCCGTCGCCAGGAGCAGGGCGCAGAGCCACCGCGACCATCGGCAAGCGGGTGGAGCTTGGTCGCGGGTCCGCCGCGCGGTGCGCTCGCATTGCGGTGCGGTCTAGGATGGCGACCGTCGGCGGCTCGTCACAAGCCGCCAGCGCCGCGAAAATCTGCTGCCGTAGCCCACGCTCGCCCCGGCGGTTGATGCGGTTGAACAGCGTCGTGCACGGACCGTACTCAGCCGGGATCGCCCGCCAGCGCAGGCCCTCGCGGTAGCGATACAGGAGCCGCTGGTCACCCGCGGATCATCGATACCCGGCCTGCCGCCCAGATGCGGTAGCAGCGGCGCGATCGCCGCCCACTGCCGGTCAGTCAGCCAGAACGACTCACTCATCGCCCAAGCCTGCCCGGAGAGCTTAAATCAGATCAGCCGTGACCAACGCAACGGAGACAGAGTCGAGATCCATCCAGAACAATTATGCGTCCGTGTGGTTCCCGGAACGGCAGTAGCCATGAGTGACCAGAAAGCCACCGCCCCGCCGATGCCGGGCGAGGGGTGAGCGCCGGCATCCTGTCCGCGCTGCGGCGCCCGAACGGTGGTGGAGGGCGAGGCCCTCTGCCGGCCCGGGCGCGACCAGACCGGAGAGGGGACATGCCCAGCCGGTCGGGAGGATGAGGCCGACAAGCAGATGCAATCGACCGCGGCCAGCCTCGCTGCGGTCGACGAATGGATCGACCGCCAGGCCTGGGACTGAATTCAAAACCACCGATGACCTGCCTCTGACCAATGCAGATCATCGCGCGGGCGCAGCTTGAGCGCACTTACGCGGCGTGGAGCGAGGCCAGTCCTGCGGCAATGGTCGCCACCCATCGCCAGGCGGCCGCCAGGAAGGCGCCCCGCCTGTTACAAGAAGGCGCGACCGCCGGCTGCGGAGCCATGCCGGTGCCCGCTGGTCTCCCGCAAACGACGGATAGGTCCGACAACCCCTCTGCCTGGTCCTCGCGAGGCCAATCGTGATTTGAACGGGCGCCGAATACCTGCGATCTTCGGCTTCAACACGATGCCGTGATCAGCCGGATCGTGAAGGTGGCGGTCACATGGTGTCCCAAGTCTCATTAGCCGAAATCCTCAATGAAGACCTGTCCCCCGCGCCTGGTGGGATCGCCGGCCTTGTGGCGTTGGCATCCGCCAACCTCGCGGTTGTCCTGTTCCGCATCGCGGCGGTGGCGATCCTGGCCTCACCGCTCCTGATCATCTGGTTTGTTCGGTAGGATGCCGGTCGGTAACTGACAGGCCAGCTTCGCACAGGATCGACGCCCGCCCGGTTGCCGCGGCGGGCGCTTCTGTCTCCAGGCGATAGCGCCGCCAGCGTTTCGGGCTTCGGCCCCTCCTGATCTGGACCCATCCGGGCCGGGTATTGACGGCGATGCAGCATCGCCACGCCAGCCGCCGCCCTGGCTCGCCGACCGTCGCCTCGCCGCTACCCATGGTGGCGGTCGCGGCCGGCACGGACAGGCGCTGGCACCGTGTCAGCCACGTGCCGATCGAAGCGGCATGTTCCTGCCTTGGCCCGGTTCCATCTGGCTCGTGGCTTGGGTTGAGCCGCTGCACTCCGCCACGAGCGGTTGAAGCGCGATACTGCCCCTATATGAGCCAGTATGATCCCCCACCCCGAAACCTGGCTGCGGGTGACGCCGCAGGGCCTCCATTGCCTCCCTGCCGACCTCTGGATCGACCCGCCGCGTCCGGTGCCGCGCGCGGTCATCACCCATGGCCATGCCGACCACGCCCGGCCCGGCCATGCCGCGGTGCTGGCGACGCCGGAGACACTCGCCATCATGCGGGCGAGGATGGGCGAGGCCGCCGCCGGTGGCAGCCAGCAGGCGCTGCCGCCGGGCGAGCGGCTGGACCTCGGCGGCGTGACCCTGTGGCTGGCGCCGGCCGGACATGTGCTTGGCTCGGCCCAGGTGGTGCTGGAGTGGCGGGGGGCGCGGGCCGTGGTCTCCGGCGACTACAAGCGCCAACCCGATCCGACCTGCCGGGGGTTCGAACCGGTGCCCTGCGATGTCTTCGTCACCGAGGCGACCTTCGCCCTGCCGGTGTTCCGCCACCCGCCGCCGGCCCATGAAGTGGCGAAACTGTTGCGCAGCCTGGCGCTGTTCCCGGAGCGCACCCATGTCATCGGCGCCTATGCGCTTGGCAAGGCGCAACGGCTGATCGCGCTGCTGCGTGCGGCGGGGTGGCAGGCGCCGGTCTACCTGCATGGCGCGCTGCTGCCGCTGTGTCGGCTGTACCAGGAATTCGGCATTGAACTGGGCGAGCTGCGTCCGGCCACCATCGCCGACAAGGCGGCGCTGCGCGGCGCCATCGTGCTGGCGCCGCCCTCGGCGATCGCCGACCGCTGGGCGCGGCGGCTGGAGGATCCGGTGGTCTGCATGGCCTCGGGCTGGATGCGGGTGCGGCAGCGGGCGAAGCAGGGCGGGGTGGAACTGCCACTGGTGATCTCCGACCATGCCGATTGGGACGACCTCAACCGTACCATCGACGAGGTGGGGGCGCCGGAGGTCTGGGTGACCCACGGCCGCGACGATGCGCTGGTGCATGCCCTGGCGCAGCGCGGCATCCGCGGCCGGGCGCTGCACCTGGTCGGCCTCGGCGAGGATGATGAGGCGGTGCATGCCGCCTGAGCCGGGGACCAAGTGGATTGGGTTCATGCCTGAACGCCGTTCCGCGACAGCCTGTTGTTTGCAGGGCGTGCACGCCCCTCCGCGATCCGTCCTAGCCTTGCAGCCGGGCCAGGCGCCGCCGCCGCAGCCACTGCCCGATCCAGCTGCGCCGCAGGCGCAGTTCGGTGCAGGTGGTGCGGATGCGGCGGACGCCGGCGAAGAGCTGAGCGTATTTCCGCTCGAATTCCACCTGTGCCCGGTCGAAGGCGACATCCCGGCGGCCGGGGCTGAGATGGCGGAGATGGAAATCGATCACCCAGGCGCTGCGCCCGGCGAGCCGTGCCTGCAGGCAGAGATCGGCGCCATAGAGGTGGAAACCCGCCATATCGGCCGACAGCCCGACCGGCGCGGCGCGCCGCAGCACGATGAAATTCTCATCGAGGCTGACCGCGCGGGCCGGCAGGGCGCCGCGCCGCTGGCCCTCGCCATGCGGGTCGGAGATCCGGATGGCGAGGCCGCCGGCCGCGGTGCCGCCGGCATTGCCGGCCAGCGCCCAGTGCGGATCCAGCCGATCCAGCTCGGCGAGGCGGGCGAGCAGCACCGCCGCCCCATCCTCCAGCAGCCGGACATCCTGGTGGCAGAGCACGACGTAGCGCCGGCTTGCCGCGGCCAGCAGCCGGGGAATGCCCTGGAAGGCATCGCAGCGGAGGTTGCCGGTGGTGTCGAGGGCGATGAACTCGGCGACCTCGGGGCCAAAACCGCCCGCGGTGAAGCTCTCGACCATCGCGGCGTACTGCGCCCGGTCATTGACCAGGGTGCAGATCGAAAAGCTCGGGCCGGGCGGCTCCGCCGCCGCTTCTGCGGTCAGGAAACGGATTGCGGCGTCCGGCGACGGGGCGGGAGGGGGCGGCATAGGCACAGGCCATGCTTTTGCCTGAAAACGCCGGACCGACCACACAAAAAAGTGATGTTGCCGCTCGGCAGGCGGGCAGCATGAGCGTTCCCGCCTTCGCCGAACTGCTCGAACGCCTGGTCTTCACCCCCGGCCGCAACGCCAAGCTGGCCCTGTTGCGCGACTGGTTCGCCGCCCAGCCCGACCCGGAACGCGGCATCGGCCTGGCCGCGCTGACCGGGGAGCTGGTGTTCACCGCCGCCAAGCCGGCGCTGATCCGCGACATGGTGGCCAGCCGCACCGATCCGGTGCTGCTTACCCTCAGCCATGACTATGTCGGCGATTTCGCCGAGACGGTGGCATTGATCTGGCCAGAGCGGGCCGGGACCAATGCGCCGGCCCCGACCATCGCGGAGGTGGTGGAGGCACTGGAGCTGACGCCAAAGGCGGAGCTGCCCGGATTGATCGCCGGCTGGCTGGACCGGCTGGATGCCAGCAGCCGGCTGGCCCTTATCAAGCTGATCACCGGCGGCCTCCGGGTCGGTGTCTCCGGCCGGCTCGCCCGGCTGGCGCTGGCCGAATGGGCGGGTAAGCCGGTCGAGGAGATCGAGGAGGTCTGGCATGGCGTCGCACCGCCCTACCTGCCGCTGTTCCGCTGGCTGGAAGGCTGCGCCGAGCGCCCCGACCCGCGCGACGCCCCGGTATTCCGCCCGCTGATGCTGGCGCATCCGCTGGAGGATGCCGATGTTACCGCGCTGGACCCGACGGCCTGGCGGGCGGAGTGGAAATGGGACGGCATCCGGGTCCAGCTCACCGCCGGCCCGGGCGGGCGGCGGCTGTGGAGCCGTGGCGGCGAGGATGTCTCGGGCGCCTTCCCGGAAATCATCGCCGCCATGGAGTTCCACGCCGTGCTGGATGGCGAGCTGCTGGTGATGCGCGATGGCGTGGTCGCGCCCTTCGCCGACCTGCAGCAGCGGCTGAACCGGAAATCGGTGACGGCGAAGATGCAGCAGGACTATCCGGTCGGCGTCCGGCTCTACGACCTGCTGTTCGAGGGCACCGAGGATCTCCGCCCGCTGCCCTTCGACGCCCGGCGGGCAAGGCTTGAGCAATGGGTGGGCCGGGTGGCGCCGGCGCGGCTGGACCTCTCGCCGCAGATCGCCTTCGCCTCGGTTGCCCAGCTTTCCGGCATCCGCGACGGGGCGCGCGCCGCCTCGATCGAGGGGCTGATGTTGAAGCGCGCCGACAGCCCCTATGTCGCCGGACGGCAGAAGGGCCTCTGGTGGAAGTGGAAGCGCGACCCGCTCTCGATCGACGCGGTGCTGATGTACGCCCAGCGCGGCCATGGCAAGCGCAGCAGCTTCTACAGCGACTATACCTTCGGGCTGTGGCGGCCGGACGGGGCGGGCGGGGAGGAGCTGGTGCCGGTCGGCAAGGCCTATTCCGGCTATACGGACGCGGAGCTTGCCTGGCTCGACCGCTGGATCCGCAATCACACCACCGGCCGCTTCGGCCCGGTGCGGGAGGTGGAGAAGGCGCTGGTGCTGGAGGTGATCTTCGACGCCGCGCAACGCAGCAGCCGGCACAAATCCGGGGTGGCGCTGCGCTTCCCTCGCATCGCCCGCATCCGCACCGACAAGCCGGCCAGCGAGGCGGACCGGCTGGAGAATCTGACGAGCTTCATCGAGGCGCGAGACAGCAGGGCCAGTCCGGCACGCTGATTGCATAAGCCTGCTCCGGATCGGAGGCAGGCGTATGGCGATACGACGGCGGCACATCCTGAAGGCTTCCGCGGGCGGCGCGCTGCTGCCCCTGGCCCGGGCCGAGGCGGCGGATCCGGTGCTGCGGGTCGGCACCACTTTGGCCGATATCCCGCTGACCACCGGCCAGCCGAGCCAGGGCGGCGAGGGCCAGCGCTTCATCGGCTACCAGCTCTACGATTGCCTGATCAACTGGGACCTCTCGAAGCGCGACATCGCCGCCCGGCACCGCCCCGGCCTTGCCCTGTCCTGGGAGGTGGACCGCGAGACCCGCACGGTCTGGACCTTCCGCCTCCGCCCCGGCGTCACCTTCCACGACGGCTCCGCCTTCACCGCGGATGACGTGGTCTGGAACCTCGACAAGCTGATGCGGCGGGAGGCGCCGCAATTCGACGGCGCCCAGGCGGTGCAGGCGGCAACCTATGTCGCGCCCATCGCCGGCTACCGCGCCCTCGACCCGATGACAGTGCAGATCACGACGAAACAGCCCGACGCGGTCTTCCCATACCAGGTCAGCAGCATCTTCATCTCCTCCCCGCGGCGGTGGGAGGAGATGGGGCGGGACTGGAACCGGGTGGCGATGCGCCCCTCCGGTACCGGCCCCTGGATGCTGGAGAGGCTGGTGCCGCGGCAGCGGGCGGAACTGTTGCGCAATGCGACATACTGGGACCCCGACCGCATCCCGAAGACCGAGCGGCAGGTGCTGCTGACCATCCCCGACCCCAACACCCGCGTCTCCGCCCTGCTCTCCGGCCAGGTCGACTGGATCGAGGCGCCGCCGCCCGATGCGCTGCCGCGGCTGCGCAGCGCCGGGATGCAGATCGTGACCAACCTCTACCCGCATATCTGGCCCTACCAGCTCTCCACCCTGCCGGATGCGCCGACCCGGGATGTGCGGGTGCGCCGCGCGCTGAACCTGGCGATCGACCGGGAAGGGCTGGTCACCCTGCTTGCCGGCACCGCCATGCCGGCGGAGGGCATGATCAACCGCGGCCATCCCTGGTTCGGCAATCCGGGCTTCCGCATCACCCATGACCCGGAGACGGCGCGGCGGCTGCTGGCCGAGGCCGGCTACGGTCCGCGCAATCCGCTGAAGCTGAAATTCGGCATCTCCACCAGCGGCTCCGGCCAGATGCAGCCCCTGGCGATGAACGACTTCATCCAGCAGAACCTCGCCGCCGTCGGCGTCACGGTCGAGTTCGACGTGCTGGAATGGGAGGCGCTCAGGGCCCGCCGCCGCGCCGGTGCCGCCGCCCAGGAGAATCGCGGCGTTGCCGGCATCAACAACTCCTGGGGATTCTGGGACCCTGACATCGGCCTGATTGCCACCAGCTGGTCGCGCCTCACCCCGCCGCAGGGCTTCAACTGGGGCGGCTTCGCCGATCCGGAGGCGGATGCCCTGGCCGCCGAGGCCAAGCTCGCCTTCGATCCGGAGGAGCAGGACCGCATCCTTGCCCGGCTGCACGACCGCATCGTTGACCAGGCGATGTGGCTCTGGGTGGTGCATGACCTGAACCCGCGCGCCCTCGGCCCGCGGCTGCGGGGGTTTACGCAGGCGCAAAGCTGGTTCCAGGATCTCACCCCAGTGCATTTCGGATAGCGGCATTTGCGAATTCCACTGGCATGGCTCCGGCTCCTTCTGGGTGCCGGCATCGGTGGCGCGGGTGGCGCCATCTTCGCGGTGCTGCATCTGCCGCTGCCCTGGCTGATCGGGGCGTTGGTCGCGATCGCCGTGGCGCGGCTATCCGGCCTGCCGGCCGAGGCGTCACGGCATGCGCGGAACTACTGCTTCGTCGTCGTGGGCGTCGCGCTCGGCCTCTACTTCACCCCGGCGACCGCGGCGCTGATGCTCGCCAACCTGCCGCTGCTCGTCATGGCGGCCGGCTCCACCCTCGCGGTCGGCGGCGCGCTGGCCTGGCTGCTGGCGCGGCTCGGCCGGGTGGACATGGCCACCGCCTGGTTCGCCTCCATCCCCGGCGGGGCCGCCGACATGGCGATGCTGGCGGAGGCCTATGGCGGGCATGGCGCGCCGGTGGCCGTGGCGCAGCTGCTCAGGGTCTGCGCTGTGGTGATCCTGATGCCGAACATCATGGCGGTGCTCGGCATGCATGGCGAGCATCCGGCCATCGCCATGGCGCTGCCCTTCTGGCTGCCGGGCTTCCTCGGGCTCTACGCGCTCGGCCTCGCGGGTGCGCTGCTGCTGATCCGGCTGGGGCTGAAGGCGGGGTGGATGCTGGGGCCGCTCGCCGTCAGCGCGGTGCTGACCGCCTGCGGCGTCACGCTGAGCAGCGTGCCGGGCTGGATGTCGGCAGTGGCGCAGGTGGCGCTCGGCGCGCAGCTCGGCGCCGCCTTCGACCGAGGCATGCTGGCGCGGGTGCGGCGCTTCACCCCGGCGGCGCTGCTGCATGTGGCGCTGCTGATGCTGGGCTGCGCCGCGGTGGCCGGTGGGCTGGCGCTGGTCACCGGGCGGCCGCTCGGCGCCATGCTGCTCGGCACCGCGCCGGGTGGCGTGGCCGAGATGAGCCTGACCGCCAAGACCCTCGGCCTCGAGGTCGCACTGGTGGTCACGCTGCAGGTCTTCCGCATCTTCCTGGTGGCGCTGCTGACACCGCCGGTGTTCCGCCTGCTGCACCGCCGTGGCGGCACGCCGCGCGGGGTGCCGGCGGCCGGGGAGTGAGCGGATCGCCCACCGATTCCGGATGGCGCACCGCGCGCCTCCATGGTCTCTGCGAACCCTTGCCCGGTGCTGGCCGGGCCGATGACCTGAGGTGAGAATGGACAACCCCTGCCTGCTGTCCGCCACCGAGGCGGGGCGGCTGATCGCCGCGCGGAAGCTCTCGCCGGTTGCCTATGTGCAGGCGTTGCTCGACCGCATTGCCGCGGTGGATGGCGCGGTGAAGGCCTATATCACCCCGCTGGCCGGGCCGGCACTGGCCGCCGCCCGCGCCGCCGAGGCGGAGATCGCCGCCGGGCGCTGGCGCGGGCCGCTGCATGGCGTGCCCTTCGCGGTGAAGGACAACTACTTCACCGCCGGGGTGCGGACCACGGCCGGTTCGCGGCTGATGCTGGAGTTCGTGCCGGACCGGACCGCACAGCTCATCACCCGGCTCCAGGCGGCGGGCGCCATCCTGCTCGGCAAGCTGAACACCTGGGAATACGGCACCGGCAATGGCGCGGTGTACCACGACCTGCCCTTCCCGGTGGCGCGCAACCCCTGGGATGCGGCGCGCTTCACCGGCGGCTCCTCCACCGGCAGCGAGGCGGCGGTGGCGGCCGGGCTGGCGCCCTTCGCCCTCGGCTCCGACACCGGCGGCTCCATCCGCCTGCCGGCGGCGGCCTGTGGCCTGGCCGGGCTGAAATCCACCTATGGCCGGACCAGCCGGGCCGGGGTGCTGCCGAATTGCTGGTCGCTCGATGTCACCGGTGCGCTGTGCTGGACCGCCGAGGACAGCGCCGTGGTGCTCGGCGTCATCGCCGGCCACGACCCGGAGGATCCCGGCAGCGCCGATGCGCCGGTGCCCGACTACCGCGCCGCGCTGCACGGCGGCGTCGCCGGGCTGACCATCGGCGTGGTGGCCGATGTCGGCCCAGGGGTGACGCCGGAAATCGCCGAGGGCATCGCCGCCAGCGCCCGGGTGCTGGAAGGGCAGGGGGCACGGCTGGTCGAGGTCGCCCTGCCGGCGCCGCTCGCCGACTACCGCCGCGCCGCCAGCATCATCAATTGGTCGGAATCCCATTCCATCCATGAGGCGGATTTCTGCGAGCGCGCCGCGCTGATGGGCCAGGCGCTGCGCGACAAGATGACCAGCGGCAGCCTGGTGCGGGCGGCCGACTACCTGGCGGCGCAACGGCTGCGCCGGGTGCTGGCGCGCGCCACCGATGCGCTCTTCGGCCTGTGCGACCTGCTGCTGCTGCCGGGCGCCTTCCGCGTCGCGCCGCGCTTCGAGGATGCCGCCGGCGTGCTCGCCTTCACCCGCGAGAGCGCGATGAATGTGGCGAACATCTCCGGCCATCCGGCGATGAGCGTGCTCTCCGGCTTCGATGCCGCCGGCATGCCGCTGAACGCCCAGATCATCGGCCGTTATTTCGACGAGGCGACGGTGCTGCGGGCGGCCGCGGCGCTGGAGGCGGCGACGCCGCACCGCGCCCGCCGCCCCGCGTTGTAGGATCGCATCATGACCGAGACCCCCACCGCCGCCGAGATCGACGCCTTCGTCGCCCGCCACGGGCTTTCCGCATTGACGCCGGAGCAGCGCTCCCGCATGGCGGAACTCGCCCGCACCGTCGCCGAGACGGGGCAAGCGCTGCCGCGCGTCGGCGACAAATTCGCGGAGCCCGCCACGGTATTCCGGGTCAGGGGCTGAGGAGAACACCGATGCGACGCGCCATGGAACCCTGGCAGCTGACCGCCACCGCCGCGCGGGCGAGGCTGCAGGAGGGCACGCTGACCGCCGAGGCGCTGGTGCGCTCCTGCCTCGAACGCATCGCCGCCCGCGAGACGGTGGTGAAGGCGTGGAATTTCCTCGACCCGGCGCTTGCCATCGCCAGCGCGCGGGAGGTCGACAAGGCCTATGTCCGCGGCGTGCTGCACGGCCTGCCGATCGGCGTGAAGGACATGATCGACACCGCCGACATGCCGACCACCCACAACTCGCCGATCTACCAGGGGCTGCGGCAGGGCAGGGATGCCGCCTGCGTTGGCATCGCCCGGGGCGAGGGGGCGGTGATCCTCGGCAAGACGGATACGGTGGAATTCGCCGCCAGCGGCCGGCGGGCGCTGACCCGCAACCCGCATGACCCGACCCGGACGCCGGGCGGCTCCTCCTCCGGCTCCGCCGCCGCGGTGGCCGATGGCATGGTGCCGCTGGCCTTCGGCACCCAGACCGGCGGCAGCCTGATCCGCCCCGCCTCCTTCTGCGGCGTCTACGGGATGAAGCCGACGCATGGGGTGGTGAACAGCGAGGGCGCCAAGCGCTATTCCCACACCCTCGACACCATCGGCTGGTACGGCCGGGAGCCCGCCGACCTGCGGCTGCTGGCCGAGGCCTTCCGGCTGTTCGACCTCGACCGGCCGCTGGGGAAGGGGCTGCAGCAGCTGCGCATCGGCCTCTGCCGGGGGCCGAACTGGCACCTTGCCCAGCCGGAATCCCAGGCCGCCCTGCTGATCGCCGGCCAGCGGCTGGAGGCAGCCGGCGTGGCGGTGGAGGAGCTGTCCCTGCCGCAGCGCTTCGAGGGCATCACCGAGGCGCAGCGCATCATCCTGCTCGGCGAGGGCCGCGGCGCCTTCCTGCAGGAATACGTCACCGCCCATGCCCGGCTGCACGCCGATTTCCGCGACCGGGTGGAGAACGTCGCCGAAATCACCGGCGCCAGGATGGCCTGCGCCTACGACCTCGCCGCCGAATGCCGCAAGCTGTTCGACGCGCTCTTCCCCGCCTTCGACGCGGTGCTGACCCCGGCCTGCACTGGCGAGGCGCCGGTCGGCCGGCAGGACACCGGCAACCCGGTGTTCAACAGCATGTGGACCTTGCTGCACGTGCCTTGCATCGGCATCCCCTGCACCAAGGGGCCGAATGGGCTGCCGGTGGGTGTGC
This sequence comes from Siccirubricoccus deserti, assembly GCF_014283215.1. Lineage (GTDB taxonomy): Bacteria > Pseudomonadota > Alphaproteobacteria > Acetobacterales > Acetobacteraceae > Siccirubricoccus > Siccirubricoccus deserti. The sequence continues at coordinate 84,125 of NZ_JACOMF010000017.1, read as the reverse complement.
AGATTGTCGGGCCGCGCTTCGGCGATGCGGCGCTGCTGGATGTGGCGGCGCTGGTGGCACCGGTGATCGATCCGGGGCTGGCATTGGAGTAGCCGGCCGGGGGCGAGGGATACACGGGTCAAGCCTGCGTATGACGGGGGGCTGGGCGCCAACGGATCGTTCCGCCCCTTCTCTGCGCATCTGGCGTGCCGCATAGGCAAATCGGGCGGAAGTGTCCGGCCCCTGCTGGAAATGGTGGCGCCCGCCTTCTTCGCATGTGCAACATGGCGGGGATGCCGGACAGCGCCCCCGACCCCCTTCAGGAATTGCTCGCCCGCCTGCGGGATGCCCGTGACGCCGCGGCGCATGATCCCTTCGGCGATCCGGTGCTGCTTGTCGCCCTGGCGATCAGCCGGCGCATGGATGAGGGGGCGCTTGACCTCGACTCCCTCGGCGAGATGGTGCAGCGCTTGGCCGATGCCGCCGCCGCCGATCGGGCGAAGCGGCTGGCGCACTACCTTGGCCTGGATGGCGCCGTGCCGAGCCTCGCCGCGCTGGCGGCGCGCCTTGTCCGGCCCGATCCGAACGACAGCCCCATTCCCTTCGCCCGCTACCGCGCTCTGCTGGAGACGCCACGCTTCGCCGCCGTCTTCACCGCCCACCCGACCTTCTCCCTGCCGCCCGAGACGGGCGCCGCCCTGGCCGCGGCGGCCAGCGGCGCCGGCTTCCCCACCGGCCTGACCCACCGTCCGACCGCCCCCACCCTGGCCGAGGAGTTTCGCCAGGCCGGTGAGGCGATCCGCCGCGGCCGGGACGCGCTGGACGGGCTGAACGCGGCGCTGCTTCAGGCCGCCCAGGGCATCTGGCCGGACCGCTGGTGGACGCTGGTGCCGCGCCCGGTGCTGCTGGCCACCTGGGTCGGCTACGATACCGACGGCCGCACCGACATCGGCTGGTGGGACACGCTGCGGCTGCGGCTGACGATGAAGCGGCTGCAGCTGGAGCGGCTGGAGGCGCAACTCGCCCCGCTCGGCGATTGCGCCGCCGCGCTGCTGGCCCGGCTGCGGGCCGCCATCGCCGCGGTCGCCGCGCAGATCGCCGCGGTGCCGGAGACGCCGGAGCCGGTGGCGGTGCAGCACCTGGCCGCGCTTCTGGTCGGCGAGCGGGAGACGGCGCTGACCGGTCCCGGTCCCCTGCTGGCGCTCTTCGCCGAGGCGTTGGCGGCCGCCCCGGATGAGCCGACCCGGCTGGCCCTCGCCGTCGCCCGCGCCGGCCTCGCCGCGCATGGCCTCGCCCTGGCGCATACCCATATGCGGCTGAATGCGGCGCAGCTGCACAATGCGGCGCGCCAGCGCCTCGGCATCGCCGCTGCGCCGGATGACATGGCGCAGCGCCGCGGGCTGCTCGCCGCCATCAACACGGCGCTCGCCGAGGTGACGCCGTTGCCGGTCGATTTCGGCGCGCTGCTGGCCGAGCGGGCCAGCGCGGTGCGGCTGATGCAGAGCTGCGCGCAGATCGCCAAGCATGTCGATGGCAGCGCGCCGATCCGCTTCCTGATCGCCGAGACCGAAACCGGCTACACCTTGCTGGCTGCGCTTTGGCTGGCGAAGCGCTTCGGTGTCGACCACGCGGTCGAACTCTCCCCGCTGTTCGAGACCGCCGAGGCGCTGGACCGCGGCGAGCGGGTGCTGGAGGAGGCGCTGCGCAGCCCGCACTACCGCGACTACCTGCGCAGGCAGGGCCGTATCTGCCTGCAATTCGGCTATTCCGACAGCGGCCGCTACGTCGGCCAGCTCGCCGGCAGCTACCTGGCCGAGCGGCTGAAGCTGCGGCTGGTGGAGCTGCTGCGGCGGCACAAGCTGGACGGCATCGAGGTGGTGCTGTTCGACACCCATGGCGAGAGCCTCGGCCGCGGCGGCCACCCGGACAGCCTGGCCGACCGGCTGGCCTACCTCTCCCCGCCGCAGGCGCGGGCGGCGCTGGACAAGGCCGGGCTGAAGCTGCGGGAGGAAACCGCCTTCCAGGGCGGCGACGGCTACCTGCTGTTCGGCACGCCGAGGCTGGCCGAGGCAACCGTCGCCGGCATCGCCGCCCATGCCTTCGCGCCCGTGGGCGCGGTGGACGACCCGGTCTACGCCGAGGCCGACTACGTCACCGATTTCTTCGCGACCGTCCGGCGGGAGATGCAGGCGCTGGTCGCCGACCCCGGCTATGCCGCGTTGCTCGGCGCCTTCGGGCCTGGGCTGCTGGACCGTACCGGCTCACGCCCCGCGGTGCGGCAGTCGGATGGCATGGGCGGGGCGGCGCGGATCAGCCACCCCGGCCAGCTCCGCGCCATCCCGAACAACGCCATCCTGCAGCAGCTCGGCTGGCTGGCGAACTCCATCCATGGGCTGGGGGCGGCGGCCACGGCCAACCCGGATGCCTTCGCCGATCTGAAGGCGCGCTCGCCGCGCTTCGCCCGGGCACTGGCGCTGGCCGGCCGGGCGGTGGCCTGCTCCGACCTCGGGGTGCTGCGGGCGGTGGTGGATACGCTGGACCCCGGGCCCTGGCTGGACCGGGCGGGGTTCACGCGGCGGCCCGGACGGCGGGAGGAACTGCTGGCGGTGGCCGGGGCGGTGGAGCGGCTGGACCTGGACGCGCCGGTGCGGCGGCTGTTCCGTCGGCTGCAGGCGGACCATCTGGCGCTGCGTGCCGCTTGGCCGGATTTGCCGGCGATGCCGGACCGGCTGGTGCTGCTGCACGCGCTGCGGCTGGCGCTGATCCACCGCATCTGGCTGCTGGCGGTGGCAATCCCGGAATTCTCCCCGCGTCATGGGGTGACGCGGGAGTCGCTGGTGGTGCGACTACTGCAGATGGATGTGGAACCCGTGCTGACGCTGCTGGACGAGATATTCCCCGCGGCGCCCGGCGCGGTGGTGGAGCTGGACTTCCACGAGCCGGCACCGCCGCGGGAGGGGCTGAGCTATGCGGCGGAGCACGCGGCGGTCTTCGCGCCGATCGGGCGATTGCTCGGGCTGGTGCGGGAGTGTGGGGCGGCGATCACGCATGAGGTGGGGGCGTTTGGGTAGCACAGCGTGCTGCGGTCGTATTTCGGCCGCTTCTCCGGCTTCCACACGCCCACCCTTCGTCCGGCTCACGTCATCCGAGGCCAATCACGACCGCTTCCGATGACCCAACCTGTTCCCGGACGGATACGGAGGTCAGTGAATGGGGTCGAGGAACGGCGCCCCCGGCTCCGATACGTAGAGGATCAGCACCCGCAACGGCCCATCGCCGCGGTTGTACCCTGTCATCCGCACCCCTGGCGGCTCCACCAGCACCTCGCCCGCCCGCACCGTTGCCGTCTCCCGCCCCTCCATCTCCAGGGTGAAGACGCCTTCCAGCACATGGACCGTCACCGGGTGGCGGTGGGTGTGGAAGGGGGTGCGGTCGCCGGGGCGAAAGCTGGCGGCCATGACCAGCACCTCCTGCCGCTCGCCGCGCGGCATGCCGGTGACCACCTCGCGATGCAGCAGGGTCGGCCGGGCCATGCCGGCCTCCTGCGCCAGGGCCGGGGTGGCGGCGAGCAGCAGGGCAAAGGCCAAGGATATGCGCATGGAATGAAATCCTCCGCATTGCGCAATGCTGCGGCGCCGGCCACGTTGCGCCCTGGCGTGCGCCATGGATCATTGGCGCCGCCGAGCCGGAGGAAGCCGACCCATGAGCCACCTCGTCCACCGCAGCCTGCGCAGCGACCCGCCGCTCGCGGTGCGCGGCCAGGGTATCTACCTGTATGACGCGGCCGGGCGGGAGATCATCGACGGTTCGGGCGGCGCTGCCGTCGCCTGCCTCGGTCATGGTCATCCGAAGGTGATCACGGCGATCAAGGCCCAGCTCGACCAGCTGGCCTATGCCCATACCGCGCTATTCTCCTGCGAGAGCGCCGAGCGCCTGGCCGATACCATGGTCGGCCATGCCCCGGGCGGGCTGACCCACGCCTATTTCTGCTCCTCCGGCTCCGAGGGGAACGAGGCCGCCATCAAGATGGCGCGGCAGTATTTCCTCGAGATCGGCGAGCCCCGCCGGGTGAACTTCATCGCCCGACGGCAGAGCTACCACGGCAATACCCTGGGCGCGCTGAGCGCCGGCGGCAACGCCATGCGGCGGGCGCCCTACCAGCCGATCCTCTCCCGCGCCTTCCACCACGTCTCGCCCTGCTACCCCTATCGCGACCGGCGCGACGACGAGTCCGACGCGCAATACGTCGCGCGGCTGATCGAGGAGCTGGAGGCGGAGTTCCAGCGGCTCGGCCCCGACACGGTCATCGGCTTCATGGCGGAGACGGTGGTGGGCGCGACCCTCGGCTGCGCCGCCGCCCTTCCTGGCTACTTCGAGGGGGTGAAGGCGGTCTGCGACCGCCACGGCGCGCTGCTGATTCTCGACGAGGTGATGAGCGGCATGGGCCGCTGCGGCACCTTGCACGCCTGGGAGCAGGAAGGCGTCTCGCCCGATATCCAGATCGTCGCCAAGGGCCTCGGCGGCGGCTACCAGCCGATCGGCGGCATACTGGTGCATGGCCGGGTCATCGAAGGGCTATCCCGCGGCACCGGCGCCTTCATGCATGGCCACACCTACCAGGCGCATCCGGTGGCCTGCGCCGCCGCGCTGGCGGTGCAGCAGGTGATGGCCGAGGAAAATCTGCTGGCCAATGTCCAGGCCATGGGCGCGCGGCTGGAGCAGCGGCTGACCGAGCGCTTCGGCAACCACCGCCACATCGGCGACATCCGCGGCCGCGGCCTGTTCTGGGCGGTGGAATTCGTCGCCGACCGCGCAAGCAAGCAGGTCTTCGACCCGGCGCTGAAGGTGAATGAGCGGGTGAAGCAGGAGGCCTTCCGGCGCGGCCTGGCCTGCTACCCGATGGGCGGCACCATCGACGGCAGGCAGGGCGACCACGCCATCCTCGCCCCGCCCTACATCGCAACGCCCGAGCAGATCGACACCATCGTGGAGCGCTTCGGCGAGGCCGTGGATGCGGTGCTCGCCGAGCTGCGCACCTGATTTCGGAACACGGAGGAAACCATGACGGCCAATATCGACGCGGCGATGGGCTTCGCCCCGGACTACGACAGCCCGGTGCCCTATATGCAGCGCACCCGGGAGTACTACAAGGCGATCGGCTACGACCCCTATCGCTGGGCCCACTACCTCGAGGTGCCCTTCGCGCCGATGGCGAAGGCGCTCAGCGAGGCGCGCATCGGCCTGATCACCACCGCCGCCCCCTATGACCCGGCGAAGGGCGACCAGGGGCCGGGTGCCGCCTATAATTCCGGGGCCAAATTCTACGAGCCCTATTCCGGCGACACCTCGCAGGAGCACGACCTCCGCATCTCCCACATCGGCTATGACCGCAAGCACACCACGGCGACGGACAGCCACAGCTGGTTCCCGCTGCATGCGCTGCGCCGCGCCGTGGCCGCCGGGCGGATCAGGGAGATCGCGCCGCGTTTCCATGGCGCGCCGACCAACCGCAGCCACCGCCACACCGTGACGGTCGACGCGCCGGAGCTGCTGAAGCGCGTGCGGGAAGACGCCGTTGACGCGGTGCTGCTGGTGCCGAATTGCCCGGTCTGCCACCAGACCTGCAGCCTGGTCGCCCGCCACCTGGAAGCGAACGGCATCCCGACCGTGGTGATGGGCTGCGCCAAGGATATCGTCGAGCATTGCGGCGTGCCGCGCTTCCTGTTCAGCGACTTCCCGCTCGGCAACAGCGCCGGCAAGCCGCATGACCAGGCGAGCCAGGATGCGACCCTGGAACTCGCGCTGAAGCTGCTGGAGAGCGCCATCGGCCCGCGCACCACGCTGCAGTCGCCGCAGCGCTGGAACGAGGATGGCCGCTGGAAGATGGACTACAACAACCTCGAGCAGATCGGCGAGGCGGAGCTGAAGCGCCGGCGCGACGAATTCCTGCGCCAGAAGGAGATCGCCCGCTCCCTCCGCGAGAAGGCCGCCTGAGCGTGGCGGAAGCACGTCCTTTCGAAGGGGTCAGGATCCTCGACTTCACCCAGGTCCTGGCCGGCCCCTTCGCCAGCTACCAGCTCGCCCTGCTCGGCGCCGATGTGGTGAAGGTGGAGCGGCGGGAGGGTGAGGATGCGCGGCGCAACCCGCTGTCGCGCGAATGGGCGGCGCGCGGCATGGCGCCGTCCTGGCAGGCGGTGAACGCCGGCAAGCGCAGCCTGACGCTCGACCTGCAGAAGCCCGAGGCGGTCGAGATCATCAAGCGCCTCGCCGCCGAGGCCGATGTGGTGATGGAGAATTTCCGCCCCGGCGTCATGGACCGCCTCGGCATCGGCTATGAAGCGCTCTCGGCCATCAATCCGCGGCTGATCTACGCCGCCGTCTCCGGCTTCGGCCATACCGGACCGGACAAGGGCGAGGCCGGCTATGACGGTCGCATCCAGGCGATGTCCGGCATCATGGCGATGACCGGCCATCCCGGCGCCGACCCGCTGCGCGCCGGCTTCGCGATCTGCGACCTGCTCTCCGGCATGACGGCGGCTTATGGCGTCGCCTCCGCGCTGTTCCAGCGGACCCATACCGGGCGCGGGCAGAAGGTGGATGTGTCGATGCTTGATTCGACCCTGGCCTTCCTAGGCGGCCAGGTTGCGGATTGGACGGTGGGCGGCCACCAGCAGCGGCAGTTCGGCAACCAGGCGGTCAGCCGCCGGGCCACGGCGAATCTGTTCAAGGCCAAGGGCGGCCACCTGCTGCTGGCGGTGAACAACGACCGGCAATACGCCGCGCTCGTGAAGACCCTCGGCATTGAGGCGCAGGTGAACGCCGACCCGCGCTTCGCCGACTGGTTCCTGCGCCTCGAGAATACCGAGGCGCTACGCACGGTGATCGAGGCCGCGCTGGCCTCCGACACCGCGGCAAGCTGGGAGGAGCGGCTGAACGCCGCCGGCGCCCCCTGCGCCCGCATCTGGCGGGTGGATGAGGTGATCGAGCACCGCCAGGTGAAGGCGCGCGGCAAGCTGCAGGAGGTGGAGACGCCCTGGGGCCGGCTGCGCTTCGCCACCAACGGCTTCACCCTCGCGCATGGCGATGCCCGCATCGACCGCCCGGCGCCGGCGCTTTCGGCGCATACCGACGAGGTGCTGGCGGCGGCGGGCTTCGGCGCGGCGGAGATCGCGGCGCTGCGGGAGAATGGGGTGATCTGAGAGGGGCAGAGCCCCTCTCAAACTCTCTCCGCCGAAGGCCGAAGGCCCTTGGAACCCAACCGTTTAGACCGCTGAGGTCCGAAGGAGTCTGACGGGATCGGCCGCGCCGCGCCCGATCCTTTCGCTGGACCGCTACAGCGGATTGCGTTCACGCCCGAACCCAATCCGCTGTAGCCTACTGCCGGTAGGGCGGATTCACGCCCCTCCGCGATCCGCTCTACCAGGCATCCTCGCGCGCGGCGGCGGCCACCTTGTGGAAGCCGGCCAGCGCCTCGAAGGTCTGCTGGGCGATCGCCTCCGGCGGATCGGTCAGCTTCGCCACGATCAGGTAGAGCCGGCCGCGCCCGGGGTTGGGCTGGGACGGTGCGTGGTACAGCTCGGCGCTCGGCGGCGCGGCGTATTTCGCCAGCGCCTCGGCCTTCAGCGGCCGGCTGCCGATGCGCTTGGTGTCGTACCACTGCCGCAGCACATAGGTGGCGCCATCCGTCGGATCGACCCCGAAGGCCGCCTGGTTGTTGCGGTCCAGCGGCGTGTAGGACGCCGATTTGTCGATCAGCCGGATGCTGAAATCGAGCCCCGCCGGCAGTCCGGTCGGGCGCAGCGTGGTTCGCCATTCGAAGCCGCCCTTGGTCGCCTCGGGCTCCGCCGGCGGCTCCGGCTTCAGGCTCTTGGCCAGGGTGGCGAAGCGCTTGTCGGTCGCCAGCGCACGGCGCCAGGTTTCGAACAGCGCATGCACCCGGGTGCGGTTCTCGATCGGGTTGAGCACCAGCAGCTCCTGCTGGAGCGCGGGGGATTCGGTTTCTGCGTCGGTCATCGCCGGCGTTCCTCCACCAGTACGCCACTCGCCCGCAGGGCTTTCACCTCCTCAGCCGAATAGCCGTGCTTCTGCAGCACGCTTTCAGTGTGCTCGGCGAAGCGCGGCGGCACGGCGCGGGTGCCGCCAGGCGTCCGGCTCAGCTTGATCGGCGTGCCGAGGCCGCGGTAGCTGCCGAGCTCGGTCACCATGGCACGGTGCGCGGTGTGGTCGGCCGCCATCGCCTCATCCACATGCAGCACCGGGCCGGCGGGCAGGCCGGCCGCCAGCATGCGGCGGGTCAGCTCATGGCCGTCCTCGGTGGCGAAGCGCTCGTTCAGGATGGCAGTCAGCGCCTCGCGGTTCACCACCCGGCCGCCGTTGGTGGCGAAGCGCTCGTCCTTCGCCACTTCCGGGATGCCGAGGAATTCGCAGAACTTGCGGAACGCCGGGTCGTTGCCGGCGGCGACGAAGATCTCGCAGGTCCTGGTGGTGAATTTGGAATAGGGCACGAGGTTCGGGTGCGGGTTGCCGGTCGCCTGCGGCCGCTTGCCGTTGAGGAAGAAATTCGGCGCATGCGGGTGCAGCAGCGCCATGCCGCAGTCATGCAGCGTCATGTCGCAATACTGGCCGCGGCCGCTGCGCTCGCGCTCCTGCAGCGCCATCAGGATGGCGATCGTGCTGAACAGGCCGGTGGCGATATCGACGATCGGGGTGCCGAGCCGGGTCGGGCCGCTGGTTTCGGTGCCATTGATGCTCATCAGCCCGGTCATCGCCTGCAGCACCGCGTCATAGCCCGGGAAGCCGCCGAGCGGGCCGGTGCCGCCGAAGCCGGAGACGCGGCAATGCACCAGGCGCGGGAAGCGCTTGCTCAGCACCTGCTCGTAGCCGAGGCCCCATTTCTCCATGCTGCCCGGCTTGAAATTCTCGATCAGCACGTCGGCGCCCTCGAGCAGGCGCAGCAGCACCTCCTTGCCCTCGGGCTTCGAGAGATCGAGCCCCACCGACTGCTTGTTGCGGTTGATGTTGAGAAAGTAGCTGGCGGTGCCCTCGGCGTCGAAGGGCGGGCCCCAGTCGCGCACCTCATCGCCCTGCGGCGGTTCAAGCTTGATCACCTCGGCGCCGTGGTCCGACAGCACCATGGTGCAGTAGGGCCCCCCCAGCACCCGGGTGAGATCGATGACGCGAAGCCCGGCGAGGGCACCCGCGGAACGCGCGAGGCCGAGGCCTTCGCTCTGGGGCATTGCATCCGGCATAAGGCGATCTTCCTTGACTCAGGCAGGCTCACTCAGCGGCAGTCCGGGCGAGGGTGGCGCGCCCGGACGGGCGCGCGCGGACCTCCGGGGTAGTGGCCGGCATCCCCGCCGCAGGCCATTCCCAGGCCAATTCGGCCGGGGAGGGGGGTGGCGTCAATGCCACCTCGGCCGCCGGGTCGAAATCGAAGCCGCCGGCGGGGCGGATTCCTCGGGTCCACGGGGGCGGCAGGCGTCCGGCAGGGGCCACGCCGGTGCGGATGCGCCGGACCACCGGGCAGGCTGGCAGCCATCGCTTCCGCCGATCGGATGCATGATTCGATTCCTCCCCTGCGGGCGTGCCGCGCCGGGTCGCATGGCGCATGGACCCAGGGTAAGCCCTTGTGGGGGCGGCGCGAAGGGGGCGGCCCGGACGGAGGTGGAAGGCATGGCGGAGGCAATGATCCTGGAGGGGCTCCGGCTGCGGCTGCGCCCCTGGCAGGGGGCGGATTGGGTGCCGCTCGCCGCCATCAATTCCGACCCGGTGGCGATGCGGCACTTCGCCGCGCCGCTGAGCCGGGCCGAGAGCGATGCCTGGGGCGCCCGGATGCAGGCGCATATCGCCACCCATGGCTGGGGCTTCTGGGCGGTGGAGCTTCTGGCGACGCCGGGCTGCATCGGCGCCGTCGGGCTGATGCACATTCCCTGGCAGGTGCCGGGACGGGCATCACAGGTGCCCGCTGTCGAGATCGGCTGGCGCATCGCCCCGGCGCAGCAGCGCCAGGGGCTGGCGGAGGAGGCGGCGCGGCTGGCGCTGGCGGCCGGCTTCGGGCCGATCGGGCTGGCGGAGATCCTCGCTTTCACCGTCCCGGCGAATGTCCCGTCCTGGCGGCTGATGGAGAAGCTCGGCATGCGCCGGATCGGCGGCTTCGAGCATCCGCGGCTGCCGGAGGGGCATAGGTTGCGGCCGCATTTGCTGTATCGGCTGCGGCGGGAGGAGTATGTTCCAGAATAGCGGACGTCGTGGAACCGGATGCGCGGGTCAAGCCGGCGCATGACGGGAGGGGGAGCGGCCCGCCGTTGCCCGCGATCCCGCTAGCCCGCCCCCGCCGCCTTCCGCAGCGGCACCGTGTAGGTCACCGCGGTGCCGGTCAGGCAAAGCTCGCCCTGGCCGTTGCGCACCTCGGTCCGCAGGGTGCAGATCGGCTTGTCGTCGCGCACCGCCGTCACCTCGACCCGGCCGGTGATGGACTCGCCGACGCCAACCGCCTTCACGAAGCGCCATTCGACACCCAGGAAGACGCTGCCCGGGCCGGGCAGCGCCTCGGCGACGATGGCGTTCAGCAGGCCGGAGGTGACGCCGCCTTGCACGATCAGCCCGCCGAACGGCGACCGCGCCGCCAGCGCGGCATCATAGTGCAGCGGGTTGCGGTCGCCGGTGATCTCGGTGAACAACGCGACGTCGCGCATGGAGGTCTGCCGCGCCCGCTCCGCGACGGCGCCGACCATGGGCCGGCCGGCGAGGGTCAGGGGCCAGGGGCTTGCATCGGGGCCGTGGCTCATCACACGCTCTCCGCCATGGGGGCCGCCGCACGGGCGGCGAGGAATTCCACTTCCAGCTTCATCGCCCGGTTCAGCGCCTGGTGGTGCGCCTTCAGCGCCTCCAGGTCCCAGTCGAAGGCGGCGATGGCGTCGGTCGCCTCGAACAGCGGCAGGGACAGCGCGTCGCGCGCCGCGGCGTAATGCGCCATCGCCCGCTCGGTGCCGGCGGCGGCGGCCTCGGCCAGCAACTCGGCATCGCGCAGCGCATCGGTAATGCCATGCGCGGTCAGCGGGTCCTTGAAGTAGCCGGCATCGCCGACCAGTGCCCAGCCCGGCCCATGCGCCTGGCGGAAGAAGCCGCGCCGCCCGGCGAAGGCCCAGAGTCGGGATTCGAGCCGGCCCACCGCCACCTCCGCCGCCAGCGCCGGCGCCAGCCCCCGCAGCAGGCCGCGGTAGGCCGCCATGGCATCGGCACGGAAGCCGGCGAGGAACCGTTCCGGCGGCACCGAGGCGAAGACGCAATGCTGCCCGGCATTGGTCGGGATCACGCCGACGCTGGCACCGGGCGCGTAATGCCAATGATAGCCCTCGGCCGAGAGGCCGGACCAATGGCCATAGACCGCGGCGGTGGCGGCGCGGGATTCGCGCTGCACCGGCGCCTCCACCAGTCGGGCGACGCGCGAGCCGATGCCATCGGCGCCGACCACCAGCGCCGCCTCGACATGCCGCGGCCTGCCCTGCGGGTCGACCACCACCGCGCCGGTGATGCGGTCGCCGCGGTCCCGCCGGATCAGCGCCGCCAGGGAATGGCCGTGCCGCACCTCCGCCCCGGCCTCCGCCGCCGCATCCGCCAGCATGCCGTCCAGCACGGTGCGGCGCGGCGCATAGAGCGCATCGACGCCATCCTGCGCGCGGATCGCCACGGTGATCGGCTCCATGCCGTAGTGGAAGGTGGTGCTGCGCACGGCGGGCGTCGCCCGCGCCCGCAGCCGCGGCAGCAGGCCCCAGCGATGCAGCTGCAGGACGCCACCGCGCATCAGCGCGTGGGTGGAGATGGTGTCGCTGCCATGGGCGGCGCGGTCGATCACCATCACGCGCAGCCCATGGCGGGCCATGAGCATCGCTGTCGCCGCCCCGGCGCAGCGGGCGCCGACCACGAGAACGTCGTATCGCGCTTCCGGATACATCTTCGCTCTCCCGGGTCAGGCCGCGGCGCGGCCGGTGGCGAGCTGGCCGAGGATGTGCCAGCCCAGCGCCTCGGCATCCGCGCCGACGCCATCGATGAAGCTCGACCGCCGGCGGCGCAGGAAGCGCAGCCCGAGCACGTAGAGGCCCGGCGCGGGGGTGATGCCGCCGCGGTGGATCACCTCGCCCTCCGCATCCAGCACCGGAACCTGCAACCAGCCGTAGTCGCGGCGGAAGCCGGTCGCCCAGACCACGCTGCGGATGCCCGCCGCCCGCAGGTCGAGCCTGGCCGGCGCCGGTGCGGCGAGAGCGATGGCGGGCGGCCAGGCCTCCGCCGGCACGCCCATGCGGTCGGCCACGGCATCGACGCGGGTCAGCACCCGCCCGAGGCTGCGCTGCGCCGCGGCGATGCTCCCGGCGAGGTCGTCGGCGAGGTGCAGCACGCCACCCTCCACCCCCGTGGCCCGGCCCAGCAGGCGCACCCCCATCCCCTGCAGCACGCCGAGGTCGAGGCCGCGCGGGTCCGCCCGGCCGACGAGCTGCAGCGAGGGCTGCGCCCGCGCCTGCGCCAAATCCCGCACCGCCTCCGCCGTCTCGTCGAGCAGGCCGGCGCGCTCCAGCCAGGCCATGATGTCCCGGCCACGGTAGCGCCGCAGCAGCCGCAGGTGGCGGCCGACCGCCAGCGACACCGGGCGCCCCGAGCGGTGGATCTCCTCGGCCAGCTGCACGCCGGAGGCCGAGGCGCCGACCACCAGCACGCCCCCCTCCGGCAGCGAGGCCGGGTTGCGGTAGCCCGAGGGGGTGACCTGGTGGATCGCGGCGGGCAGGGTGCCCGCCATCGCCGGCACCGCCGGGACGTCGCAATGCCCGGTGGCGACAACCACCACCCGCGTCCGCCAGGCGCCCCGGCTGGTCTCCACCGCATAGCCGCCGGCGGTGCGGCGCAGGGCATGCACCGCGGTGCCCGCCTCGACCGGCGCCGCGGTGGCCTCGGCATAGGCGTCGAGGTAGCGCACCACCTCGGGCATCGTCATGTAGCCGTCGGGCTCGGTGCCGCGATAGGACCAGCCGGGCAGCCGGCTCATCCAGTTCGGCGTCAGCAGCCGCAGCGAATCCCAGCGCTCGCTGCGCCAGCGCTCGGCGGTGCGGCCGCGTTCCAGGATGACATGGTCCACGCCATGCCGGGCGAGGCAATGGCTCATGGCGAGGCCGGCCTGGCCCGCGCCGATGATGATCGCATCGGTCTGCCGCATCGCATCCTCCTCGGGCCCAGTGGGTCGCCGGCCTCGGGTCGCTCAGGCCTCGGTGGTGACGGTGACCGGCACGCCATGGGCGAGGACGTCGAAGACCGCCGAGCGGGCGACGGCCTGGGCGACGATCTTCCGCAGCGTCTCGGGCGGCGCGTCGCCCTCCAGCGCGACCTCCGCCCGGATCTCCTGGAATCCGTTGCGGACCTTGTCGGAGATGCCGAGGATCCCCTGCAGGTCGATGTCGCCCACCATCCGGCAGTTCACCGCTTGCAGCGCCACGCCGCGCGCCGCGGCGATATTGGCGATGCCGGCGGTCAGGCAGGCCGACAGCGCGTGCAGCAGGTATTCCACCGGCGTCGGCCCGGCATCCTCGCCGCAGAGCACCGCCGGATGGTCGGCCTCGGCGATGTGAGGCGCCTTGCGCAGGTGCTCGCCCCCGGCACCGGCGTAGCCGGACATGGTGCTGCGCGAATGCGTGCCCCACAGCCATTCGCCCTGGGTGCGGAACTGGAAGCGGGCCAGCGGCGGCTGGCCGGCGACGGCGGCGATGGTGGCGAAGAGCTTCGGCGTATCAACGCCGTTCATCGCCACGCGCGGCGGCCGGGCGGGGGCGGGCATCTCGGTGGCGGGGGCGGTGGTGGACATCGCGGCGCTCCTCCTGTCTCGCCCGGGGCGGCCTTGGCGTGGGGCCAGGGCGGCCGGTCCGGGCATGCGGCGAAGCTACGCGGCGACAGGGGGAGCGGGCTTGGAGGCGGGCTTGGGGAAATCTTGAGATGTCGTGGAGTTCTGCCGGCAGGCGGCGGTGGGCGCTTCAGCTCGGTCCCTCGGCCACGGCGCTGCCGGTCAGCGCTTCCACCATCGCGTCCAGGTCGCCGGTGCCGCCGCGCGCCTCGAGCAGCTGCCGCGCCCCATCGCGGTCGCCGGAGGCCATGCGCGCGATGGCCAGGTTGGTGCTCACCCGCGCCGGCGCATTGGGCAGCTGGGCGAGTGGTTCCAGGATCGCCACCGCCTCCGCCGGCCGCCCGGCCAGCAGCAGCGACATCGCCAGGTTGTTGGCGGTGCCGACATTGCCCGGCGCCAGCGCCAGCGCGGCCCGGTGGCTCCGCTCGGCCTCCGCATGGCGGTCGAGCAGGTCGAGCGCCACGCCCTTGCCGTCCAGCGCCTCGGCATTGCGCGGCGCGGCGGCGATCACCCGCTCGAACAGCGCCAGCGCCTCCGCCGCCATGCCGGAGCGCAGCCGCAGCCGGCCGAGCTGCGTCAGCAGGGCCGGGTCGTCGCGGTGCCGCTCCAGCGCCCGGTTGACCACCTGCTCCGCCTGGGCGGGCTTGCCATGGCGCAGCAGCGCCCGGGCGAAGCGCGCCTGCAGATCAGCCCGTCCAGGCTCCGCCGCGGCGGCCGCGGCATACATCGAGAGCGCGAGATCGCCCCGCCCGGAGGCCTCGGCCGCCGCCGCCACCCGGAGGCGGGAGCCGGCATCATGTTCTCGCGTGGTGGCCATCTGCGTCCCGGTGCAGGCCGCGAGGAGGGCGCAGCACAGCACGGCAAGCCCCGCGCCGCGCGCGGATCTCCGGTTGGTCATTTCGAGCCTCCGAAGGAGTTGCCGATTTCGATGATGGACGGCCCGATCAGGGCGATGAACAGGGCTGGCAGGATGAACAGGATCAGCGGCCCGATCAGCTTCGTCGGCAGCTTGATCGCCTTCTCCTCCAGCCGGAGCATGCGCTCCGTCCGCATCTCGGAGGCCAGGACGCGCAACGCCTGCGCCAACGGCGTGCCGTAGCGCAGCGTCTGCGAGAGGGTGGCGCTGAGCCGCTTGAAGCCCTCGAGGCCGGTCCGCTCCGCCAGCCGGTCCAGCGCCGTCCGGCGGTCCGGCAGCATCCGCAGCTCCTGCACCAGGATGTTCATCTCGTTGGCGATGGCCCGGTTGGAGCCGGCCATCTCGCGGGCCACGCGGTCCACCGCGGTCTCCAGCCCCAGCCCCGCCTCGGCGGCGACGACCAGCAGGTCCAGCGCGTCCGGCAGCCCCTTGCGCAGGCGGTTCTGGAACGACTTGCGCAGCATGCCGGCCACCCGGTTCGGTGCCATCACCGCGAGTGCCAGGCCGCCGGTCACCATCAGCGTGGCCTGCATCGGCTCCGCTTCGCGCATCACCGAAAGCCCGAAGGCGGCCAGCGGCAGGGCGACGAGCAGCAGCGCCTTCACACCGATGAAGAGCGGCACGGCACGGCGCGGGTCGAGCCCGGCGGCCGACATCATCCGCTGGAACTCCTCGGTTTCTTGCGCCGAGATCAGCGCGCTGTCACGCAGGATCTCGCCGAGCCGCAGCACCGGCCGCAGGAGCAGGGCGCCCACTGCCCGGTGGGCGCCGGCGGTGGTGGCGTGGTCGGCCGGACGGATCACCGACTTCAGCCGGCCGCTGAGGTCGCGGTCCTCGGCACCCTGCGCCAGCAGGGCGGCAGCGAAGATCGCCAGGCAGATCGCACCGCCCGCCGCGCCCGCGGCCAGCAGCAGGGTCGCCAGCTGCGGCAGGTGCTCGATCAATCGCGGCTGGCCCGGCGGATCAGCCAGCGGATGGTAAGCAGGCCCATCAGCATCAGGCCGAGGCCGACCAGCGCCATGCGCTGGCCGGCCGGGTTTTCGGTGAATGTGCGGATGTAGAAGGGCTGACTCGCTGCCATCAGCACCGCCGCGACGAAGGGCAGCACCGCCAGCAATCCGGCCTGCGCCTTCGCCTCGCCGGCCAGGGCGCTGGCGCGCTTGACCATGGCGACCCGCTTGCGCACCGTATCCACCAGATTCTCCAGCGTCTCCGCCAGGCTGCCGCCGGTCTGCGCCTGCAGGCCGAGGGTGACCGCCAGGAAGGCGTATTCGGTGAGGCCGGTGCGGTCATGCAGGCGGAACAGCGCGACCTCGATCGGCCGGCCGATCACCATGTCGCCGACCACCCGGGCGAATTCCTCGCGGGTGGGGGAGGCGATGTCGCGGCTGACCGCGCGCAGCGCCTCGGCCAGCGGCAGCCCGGCGCGGATCGAGCGGATGATAAGGCCAAGCGCGTCCGGGATCTGCTCGAACACCGCATGGCAGTAGCGGGCATGCTGCCAGCTGAACACCGCGCGGCAGGCCAGCAGCCCGGCCGCCGGGGCAGCCAGTAACGCCGGTATCCGGCCGAGCAGGTTGCTGCCGGTCATGGCGGCAACGCCCGCGACCACCAGGCCGAACAGGGCAACCAACGGCCAGGCGATGATCTGCTCCTGCGGGATGTCCGGATTGAAGCGGAGGAAGCGGAAGAGCCGGAGCGAGAGCGCGCCGTGTGTCGAGTTCTCGACCCGGATGCTGGGCAGCACGGTGGCGCTGGCCGCCGCCGGCGCCGCGGAGATGCCGCGGACCCGCTCCCGCAGCAGCCGGCCGGAGCCGCCCCGGACCAGCGCGATCGCCCCGAGCGCCATGCCCAGCATGAGGACGAGCGCGGCGATGAGGAGCAGGCCGGTCCGCATCTCAGGCCTCGCGCAGCGCGTTCATCCACGCCTCGCCAAGGCCGAAATACTCCAGCCGGTCGTAGAAGCCGGGGCGGATGCCGGGTGTGGTCCAGCGGCCTCGGAGGCGGCCGGTCTGGTCCTCGCCCTCGTACTCGAACTGGAAGACCTCGTTCATCGTCACCACTTCGCCCTCGAGGCCGACGACCTCCGAGACCTGGAGGACGCGGCGGCCACCGTCCCGCATCCGGGCGACTTGGACGATGAGATCGACCGCGCCGGCGATCTGCGTCCGGATCGCCCGGCTTGGCAGGCTCGACTGCCCCATCTGCACCATGTTCTCGATGCGGGTGAGGGCGTCGCGCGTGGTGTTGGCGTGGACGGTGCAGTAGGAGCCGTCGTGGCCAGTATTCATCGCCTGCAGCATGTCGAAGGCCTCGGCGCCGCGGACCTCGCCGACGATGATGCGGTCCGGCCGCATCCTGAGCGCGTTGCGGATCAGGTCGCGCTGGGTGATCTCGCCGCGGCCCTCAAGGTTCACCGGCCGTGTCTCCAGCCGCACCACATGCGGCTGTTGCAATTGCAGCTCGGCGGCATCCTCGATGGTGACGATCCGCTCGCCATGGTCGATCATCTGGCTCATGGCATTCATCATGGTGGTCTTGCCGGAGCCGGTCCCGCCGGAGATCACCACGTTGAGCCGGCAGCGGGCGGCGATCTCCAGCACC
Source organism: Siccirubricoccus deserti (assembly GCF_014283215.1). Taxonomy (GTDB): domain Bacteria; phylum Pseudomonadota; class Alphaproteobacteria; order Acetobacterales; family Acetobacteraceae; genus Siccirubricoccus; species Siccirubricoccus deserti. The sequence goes on along the minus strand of NZ_JACOMF010000017.1, from coordinate 66,744 downwards.
CGCGCGACCGACGGCGACATTGACCCGCCTGCCGCCAGCGCCTGGAGATCCACCTTCCGCTTGGCGAATTTGCGGATGGAGATGCAGGCGCCGTCGATCGCCAGCGGCGGGAACACCACGTTGACGCGGCTGCCGTCGGGCAGCCGGCAATCGACCAGCGGGCTGCTCTCATCGACCCGGCGGCCGACCGAAGCGGCCATTTTCTGGGCAATGGTCGCCAGCTGCGCGGCGCTGCGGAAGCGGACGGAGGTCAGCTTCACCCGGCCGCGCACCTCGACGAACACCCGGTCCGGGCCGTTCACCATGATGTCGCTGATGCTGTCATCCTGCAGCAGCGGCTCCAGCGGCCCGTAGCCGACCATGTCGTCGGCCAGCTCCTCGGCGATCGTGGCCTGCTCGCGGGCTGAGATCTCGATCCGCTCGCGGTTGGCGATCTCATGCACCAGAGATTCGAGCTGGGCGCGCAGCACCGGCGCCGCCAGCTCGGCCGCGACCACCGGGTCCACCCGCTCCATGACCTGCAGGCGCAGCCGACGGATGCGCTCGGCCGCGGTGGCGGCGGCGGCGGGCCGGAGAGGCGGCGCCGCCGGCGCCGGCACCGGCGGTTCCGCCGCCGCATCGGCCACCACCTCCGCCCGCCGGCCGAAGGCGCGGTTCATGCGCGGCCCCTGCCGAACAGCCGGCCGAGCAGCGATGCCTTGGCCCCGGCGACCGGCACCGTGGCGATTTCCTGCAGCAGCGGCGCCATGGCGCGGCGCAGCGCCGGCGTCTCCCGCGACGCCGGGCGGCCGAGGTTGGCGGCGCGCGGCAGGTGCCGCGGCAGGTCGGGGATGGTCACGTCCGGCGGCGCGCCGAGCCCTTCCTCGATCAGTTTCGGCTTGAGGCTGCCCGGCAGGCCCGCCCGGTTCAGCACGATGGTGGCGCGTGAGCTGCCCGAGGTGCCGAGCAGCTTGCGCAGTGCCAGCGTGTCGCGGATGCCGGCGATGTCCGGTCCCAGCACCAGCACGCAGTGCCGCGCCGCGGCCAGAACGGCGCGCTCGGCCGGGCCGGGCGGCATCGGCAGGTCGACAACGATGAAGTTGAAGCGCTGGCGCAGCATCTCCAGTACCCGCTGCACGCCCACCTCGGCCGGCTGCGGCAGGCTGTCCATCGGCTCCTCGGCCGCGACCAGCCGCAGCCGGTCATCGATCGGGATGCCGGCACGCTCAAGGAACAGCGCATCCACCCGGTCCGGCTGCTCCAGCGCGACGCGAAGGCCGGTGCCGGGGCGGACGCCGAGCATCAACCCGGCGGTGCCGCCGCGCAGGTGCAGGTCGAGCAGCGCGACATGGCCGCGGCTGGCCTCCGAGAGCTGGACCGCGAGGTTGACCGCGACGGTGGTGGCGCCGCAGCCGCCCCGCGCGCCGCAGACCGCGACCACTTGGCTGCCACGGCCGGTCGCCTCGGCGGCGCTGGCCTGGCCCGCCAGGTGCGGACCGAACAGCCGCGCCACCATGTCCCGGGTCAGCGGCTTGTGGAGGTATTCGGCGACCCCGAGTTCCCGCGTCAGCCGGCGGTAGAGGGCGATGTCGGCCTGGTCCCCGATGACCAGGACCTGGACATCCGGGGTGCAGACCGCGGCCAACGCCTCCAGCGCGCGGACCGGATCGGCGACGCCGGCGATGTCGATCAGCAGGATGCCCGGGGTGGGCTCCCGCTCAAGCGCCCGGGTGGCGGTGCGGACATCGCCGCGCCGCAGCTGGGCCTCGCCGAACAGGCCGGGCAGGCCGCCGCGCAGCGCCGCCTCGCTGGCCTCGTCAGCGACGAAGCCGAGCAGGGTGGCGCGGTCGCCGGCCGGCCGCACCGCGCCGCGGTCGGCATCCGGCATCTCGCGCGCTAGCTGAGCGGACATGGCTGCCTCCCGACCGGGACCGGGCGGCGCCTGGCCCGGCGGGGTGGCGGGTCGCTCCGGTTCGGATCATTGCCCATTGCTGGAATCCTGAGTCGGCGGCGTGATGGAGATGTTGCCCACCGTCGAGGCGCGGCTGTCCGGCAGGGACGGGCGGCGGCCCCGCTCGAGTTGCCGGATCGCCGCGCTGGCCGGCTGGGCGCGGTCAGTCGCTGCGCCGACGCCGCGCACCGCATGGCCCGGATGCGCCAGCATGGTGGCGAGGTTCGCGTCATTCACCCCGGTTGCCCGCCAGGTGCCGGGCCGCTCATGATCGCAGCCGGCGAGCAGCAGGACAGCGGCCAGGATGGGCGCCCGGAGCAGGCGCGGTGGGATGGCCATTGCTGCGGGCCTCATTCGAGGATGAATCCGGCATCGACGCCGGACCGGAACGACCGGCCCGGCAAGCCGCGGGCGAGCTGCCGGCGGAACAGGATGCGGTCGAGATCGGTGGCAGGGCGGAAGCCGTCGGTCGGCGCCGCCAGCGCCTGCGGGTCGGACACCGGCCGCACCAGATAAGGGGTGATGATGATCACCAGCTCGGTCTCGTTGCGGCGGTAGCGGTCGGAGCCGAACAGCGCCCCGAGCACCGGGATGTCGCGCAGCCCGTTGACGCCGCTGTTGGCCATGGTGTTGCCGCGCTGGAGCAGGCCGGCGATGGCGAAGCTCTGGCCGCTGCCGAGCTCCACGGTGGTCTCGGCGCGGCGGACGCTGAGCGCCGGGATGCGCACCACGCCGCTGGCGAGCGGCATGGTGATTGCGCCATTGTCCGACAGCTCGCTCACCTCCGGCCGGACCCGCAGGTTCAGCCGGTCCGGTCCCAGCACCGTGGGCACGAAGGCCAAGCTGACGCCGAACTGCTTGTAATCGATGGTGATGCTGTTGCTGACCGGGCTGGCGGCGATGGGCACCGGGAATTCGCCGCCGGCGAGGAAGCTGGCGACCTCCCCCGATTGCGCCGTGAGGTTCGGCTCCGCCAGGATGCTGATGAGCTGGTCGGAGGCCAGCGCATCGACCACCGCGTTGATGTCGAAGCCGCCCGGGGCCGCCCGCGTGGTGGCAGTCCGGGCGAGCCGCGAGGCCAGCGTGCCGGTGGCCCCCGCGGTGGTGATGCCGATCAGCAGGCCGCCGCCGTCATTCGCCAGGGCGTCCCAGTTGAAGCCCAGTTCCCGGGTGACCTGGCGGGAGATCTCCGCCACCCGGACCCGCAGATTCACCTGGATCGAGGAGAGCAGGGTGATGTTGTTCACCACCTCCCGGTCCTCGCCGCCATAGGTGCGGGCGATGGTCTCGGCGCGCTGGGCGTCGGCGGCGGCGGGCAGCTCGCCGCCCAGCACCAGGGTGCGTGGGCCGGCGGCCGTCACCGTCAGCCGCTCGGCGCCACGCACCAGGCGGCGGATCATGCTCTGCACCGCGGCGGCGCTGGGCGCGGCGGGTGCCATTGCTGCCGCACCCGCCGCGGCCCCTCCTGTGGGGGGCGCGGCGCCAGGGCCGGGCTGTACGGTGATGTCGTATTCCGCCACCGGCGTGCCATCCTCGGCGGTGGCGATCACCGTGGTGCGACCGGTGCCGACCGCCATGACGAAGAGGCTGGTGGGGGAGGCGGGCTGCACCCGGGCGATGCGCGGATCCGCCGCCAGCACGGTGAGGGCCGGCTGCGGCAGTTGCAGCAGCCGGCCGGCGCCGACCTGCAGCAGAACCGAGATCGGCAACGGGGCGGGCTGGGCCGCCGGGCGCGGCGCGGCGGACGGCGTTGATGGCTCGGCAGGGGTGGGCCGGAGGGCCTGGGCGAGCACGGATGGCGCCGCGCGCCTTGCGTCAGCCAGGCTTGGCGGCCAGGCCGCCGCCCCGCCGGGGGAGGGCGGTGCCTGCGCCGAGGCCGTGCCCGCCAGCAGCGCAACGCCAAGTGCCAGGACCGCCGGACAGATGCGGATGCCAGTGAACATTGGGCGGGTCCTAGTGGGCATTACTTAGCGAAAGGTTACTTCCTGCTTCTCATCGCCCTGGATCACCCGCATCCGGGCGCCCTGGGAGAGGGCGGAGCGGGCCAGGGCCGGCGACACATCCGCGCCGAACACCGCGGTGCCGTTGATGGCCAGGTCCAGCTCCGTCTCCAGCCGGTCGATGGCCCGCACCGTCAGGGCGATGCGGCCCAGCCGGGTGGCGACGGCGACCCGTTCCGCCTGGTCGGCGGTGACCTCCAGGGTCACCGTCCGGGCGACCCGGTCGGTGTTCGCATCCGTCGGGTTGGCACCGCGGGTGAGCTGCTGGTCGACCGCGATGACCCGGGCGCCGGTCAGCACCGTCTCGCCGATCACCCGGCGGGCCAGGGGCGCGTCGGCGACCCCGAGTTCCTGGGTCAGAATGAGATCCACCTGGTCGCCGGGCCAGATCAGCCCGGCCGCGCCGGTGACGACGTCGACGCCCACCGCGATGGCCCGGGTGCCGGGGCGGAGCACGGCGGCGAGGAAGCCGCGGTCGCGCGGCCGCAGCATGTCCTCCCGCTGCGGGATGGCACCGGCATCGAGGTAGCGGCGCAGCAGGGCGCCGCGGAGTTCCATGCGGCCTTCCTCGCCGGCGATGATGGCGCCGTCCGGGATTTCCTGCGGCGGCATTTCGCGGGTGGCGAAATCCTCGTCCTTCAGCAGCGTGCCGGCCGGCAGCGCCCGCGCGGCGATGATGATCCGGGCACGGGCGGGCGGCGGGGGCGGCGGCGCCACGGCCGCGACGATCACCTCAGGCGGTTGCAGCAACTGCCAGCCGAGCACGCCGAGGCCGAAGGCGCTCAGCACCAGGGAGGCAATGACCAGGATGCGGAGGACCATGGCTCAGGACCCCGCGAGAAGGATGAGGATGCCGCCGACGGCAATGGCGACGCCATAGGGCAGGGGGCCGCCGCGGCGGAGGCGGCGGGCCTCGATCGCCAGGATGCGGGCGGCGGGCCGGCTGGCGCCGGTCGGGCGGAGGCGGGGGGCGAAGCGCGGGCCGGCGAGGTAGCCGAGGCCGAGGAGGCCGCCGGCCAGCACCGTCGCATTCACGAAATCCCAGGTCACGGCGGGCGGCAGGCCGATGGCGATGGCGGCGGCCAGCTTCGCATCGCCGCCGCCGAGCCAGCCGCGGATCACCAGCAGGAGGAGCGCGGCGAAGAGCAGCAGCGCGGTGGCGGTGGAGAGCAGGAGCGGGGTGGTGCCGGCGGCGGAGCGGAGCGCGAGGCCGAGGGCGGCGACCAGCAGGGGAATCCGATTGGGGATGATGCGCGACACGACGTCGCGCCAGGCGGCGAGAAGAAGCAGGGTGGCGATTGTGGCCTTCATCGTCACCAGAAGCACGGCGGATCCTTGTCCTTCGGCACGGCGAGGGAAGGGCAGTCTGGCCTGCCCGCGGCCGCGGGCAGGCCGGGAGCGGGCGATCAGCCGGTGGTGGGGGCGGTGAAGCTAATGCCTTGAAGCGCGTTTTTAAGCATAGGGCCGAAGGTGGCGATGGCGGCGCTGACAGCAGCGACGAGGGCAACCGCCATGATGGCGTACTCGGCGGCGGTCACGCCCTCGCGGTTCTTCAGGGCGGTACGGAGAACGGCAACCGAAACGGGGAGCAGAGGATGGATCATGAACTTGGGTCCTGCACTGGTCGTTGAAGGTGAGCAATCCCGGCACACGGCTTACGCGACCGGAGAGGCCCAGCAGCACACCAGGAGTTTCTGATCGGCTGCTAGACACAACCTAAACGATTGGTTGGTTTGGCATCAACCTGAGATTTGATGACGAGGGCCATTTGGTCACGATTTTTTGACTTGTGCCACCACATTCTGCACGCAAAACGTTTATTCTGTCTCCTGATGTTCTACCTTAAGGGGTATCTCAGCCATCTGCGCATCGACCACTGCCCCCGGGAGACCCTTTGCGATGCCGCCAAAGCTCGCGCCAAACCTGGCCACGGTGCCACAGCCGGCTCAAGGCCGCAGCGAAGCAGGCCGTATGATGCCGATCCTGGACGGTCTGATGCGCCTCGGCCTTCGCCTGCCGGTGGTGGGGCGCCGCGGCGCCACGACCGCTGAATTCGCCCTCATCGGCGGCCCGCTCATGATGCTGCTGCTGGGCACCATCGAGCTCAGCCGCTACCTGCTCACCCTGGAGTCCGTCCGTACGGTCGCGGCGGAAGCGGCACGGACGGCAACCCTGCGCGGCAGCCAGAACATGAACGCCGGCAACCCGCCCTGTACCAACCTCAGCGGCGCGCTGGCCGTGGACGGCGCGAGGACGCCGTTCCTGGACACCGCCGTGCTGACGGTGGCGATGGCGAATTGCACGACCACGAACGGGGTCACCACCGTCACCATCACGGTGCGCTATCCCTTCACCTTCGCGCTGCCCTACTTCGGCGCCAACAACCGGCCCGTCGAGGAAACCACCCAGGGCATGTTCCACTGACGGCGCCAGGCCGACCACCGATGCGGAGCGGCGTAACCGGGTGCCCGGGTTCATGGCCTAGTGCAACCGGACTTCGACATTGCCCCGCAGGACGGCCAGGTTCGGGAACAGCGCGGCGGTCGCCGGCGAAATGAACCGGAAGGGCTGGGTCGCCGTGACCGAGAGCCGGAGGATCGGCGCGAAGCTCACGCCATTCACCACGCAGACACCGGTGGTGCAATTGGCCGCGCTGCCGTCGTCGCAGCTGCAGGAGGCGACGGTTGACTCGACCGTCACATCCGTCCAGCCCGGCAGCGCGTCACGCACCTTCTGGGCGATGGCGGCCGACCCCTGCGGGTCGAAGAAGGCGTATTGCGCGCCGGTCCGCGCGGCGTACTCCAGCCGAGTGGTACGCCACATGGCACCGCCGACATCGATCACGGTGAACAGCACCAGTGCGGCGATTGGCGCGATCAGCGCGAATTCCGTGGCCGCCAGACCGGATCGGCTACGGAGCGGGTGACGTTCGGTTTCGGTGGGGCGCCGCATTGCCGCTACTCCACCAGCCGCGCGGCCCGGGTGGTCGGCACGGCAGTGCTGTAATTGGGGCAATCGGAGACATCGAAGCGGTACTTGGCAACGCTGCTGATCTCCACCGTGCCGGCGACCAGGGCCAGGCAGCCGGTGGTGGCGGTGGAGCTAAGGCTGTTGATCTTCGCATAGGCGCGCGGAAAATAGATGCCGCCGCGCAGATCGAAGGTCGCCACGCTATGCAGGTGCAGCGTCGGGTCGTCGCTGGAGCCGCTCGGGGTTGCGGAGGGGACGCGATAGAACAGCACGCCAGCGTAGTCCGGATCGGTGGCGCTGGTAGGGGCGGACATGGTCACTTTGGAGGTGCTGCTGATGCTGAGCGAGCCTGGCGAGGTGCCGGTGAAGACGAAGGTGCAGCCGGCGCAGTTGAAGCCCGAACCGTTGCCGATCGTCAGGGACCCGTTCTGGAACACGTAGATGCCCGGCGATAAGGTCATGCCATCTCCGATGGAGAGGGTGACCGAGCTGCAATAGGCGCGATTGGGCCCGGTGGGCGCGATCGGGACTTTTGTGTCTGGCGGTGCGGTGAGGCAACTGGCGCCGCTGACGGTGGGGCGCGCCATGTTGTCGAGGTAGGCATAGGGGTTGCTCACCGGCGGTGCGTGTTCGCGTATTTCGCCGATGCTGTAACGCTTGTCGGTGCATCCGTTGCAGGTGCCCATGGCGGTGACCATCGGCGTCGTCACCGAGGAAAGCGATCCAATGTTCACCGAAGCGCCCGGCGCGTTGGACGCGACCGCGCAACCCGGGGCCTCGAAGCTGCCACCATTCTTGATCGTGACGCTGCCGGTAAGCGCCACCACGCAGGCCGGCACCCGACCGAAGAGCAGCGCTACCGCGCGCGAGGCAACAACCGTTGTGGTCCGCCGCGTCATCAGGCTGCTGAGCGGGAGGGGGATCGATTTGCTGATCTGCACCTCGAAGGCGAAGTCATTGCCGGCGGCGACCCCCGCGCTGGGCGGATTGTTGACCGTCACCCCGTCGGTGAAGCCGTTGCGCCGCGCCACTTCAGTGGCCGCGGCCAGCGCCGCTTCCCGACCGCGGTACTGGTAGGCGGAGGCCGCGGCGATCGCCGCCGCATCGGCGCCGCTCTGCGCGTTGCGCCGGGTCAGGTAGAGCAGGCCGCCCTCGGTCGCCAACGCCGCCGAGCAGACCAGGACGGTGGCAATGACGGCGAACATCGCCGCGACCAAGCCGCGACGGTCACGCAGGCAGGCAGCGGTGCCCGGCCATCGCCATGTCCGCGACCCGAAGGACGGCCGGTGCCGCGGGCATGGCGTCCGCCGGTTTTCGCGTGAAGGAAGCAGGTTCACGCCTAAGCGATTGCAGATTCCAAAGCACTTTGCAATCGGAGGTTTCTTTACACGGCAGAACACCCGAGTGCCCGGCAAGGGCCGATCTGCATCAACCCACGGATGTAACCGTCCTGAATGCGATCAGCCTGCGCGGCTGGCCAGGCCGTTGCCGTGAATAGGGAGAGGCCGACACAGCGCCGCCGCCGTTGCCGGGCTCGGATGGCGAGCCACGTCATGCACGATTGCGTGAGGCTGGTGCTGGCGATGGGCGCCATTGGCTGCCCCTTTGAAGCTGTCCGGCCTTGGATTCGTAAACTCTCGGGCAACAGCCCATAGGTTACCAGGACATAATCTGAAAGAGCGCCTGAGCAACTATCGGTTGCGACATGCTGCCCGGATGAGCATTCTTGCGGGTCATTCCTTCTGGGAAAATAAAGCGCTGGTCCATGCCGAATCCCTTCGGTGAAGTACTTCGGCGGATGCGCGATTCGCTCGCGCGGCGGCCCGGAGAGGAAACCGGAACGGTTTCCTCAGCAGCCCCTTCGCGCGGGACATGGTGGTCCGCACCGGTGGGATACCTGCGGGAGGCCTGGCGCCCGCGCGGGGCGCGCTGGCTGGTGCTGGCCGCGAGCGGAGGGAGCGTCGCCGCCGCCCTCGCCGCCGGTGTGCTGCTGACGCATCTGCGCCAGCGCACCATCGCCGATGCGGAACGCGAGCTGACCAACCTGGCGCTGGTGCTGGCGCAGCATACCGAGAACAGCTTCCGCTCGGTCGAGCTGCTGCAGGACGGGCTGGTCGAGATGATCGACGCCATGCACATCCAGGGCACCGAGCAGTTCAACGAGCGGCTTTCCACCTTTGCGGTGAACCGTGATCTCCGTACCCGGATCCTGGCGCTGCCGCAGGTCGAGGCGGTGTTCCTCACCAACGCCGACGGCCTGACCATCGCCTCCACCCGTGCCTGGCCGCAGCCGATCTTCTCGATCGCCGACCGGCCGCACTTCAAGGTGCTGCGCGACAATCCGGAGCTGGAAAGCTACCTCGCGCCGCCGGCCCAGAATTTCCAGACCGGCACCTGGAACATCTATCTCACGCGGCGGCTGAAGGGGGCCGACGGCAGCTTCCTCGGGATCGTCGGGGTTGGCCTCAGCCTGGCACAGCTTGAGAATTTCCTCGGCCGGATCACCATCGGCCGGGAGAGTTCCATCTCGCTCTGGCGGCACGACGGCATCCTCATGGCCCGGCATCCGCCGGCCGTCGAAGCGATCGGGCAGGTCCGCCCGCGCATGGTGCCGACCTTCCGGGACATCCTGTCGCATCGGTACAGCGGCACGGCGCAGGCGGCGGGGTGGCTGGACGGCAGGGCACGGGTGATCGCCGCGCGGGCGATGGCGGATTACCCGGTGGTGGTGACGGTGACCCGCACCATCGACGAGGTGCTCAGCCTGTGGCGGCGGCAGGCGGCCTACGCCATCGGCGGCATCCTGCTGCTGCTGGCCGTCAGCATCGGCGCGATCGTGCTCGGCATCCGCCACCTGCGCAACCACGAGATGCTGGAGCAGGCGCGCGCCAACCTGCGCCTGATCGAGGAGCAGCGCCGCAGCGAGGCGCAGCTCACCTACCTGGCGCATCACGACCCGCTCACCGGCCTGGCCAACCGGGTCCTGCTGCGGAAACGCCTCGATGCCGCGCTGGCGCATGAGCAGCCCGACAAGGCCTGTGCGGTGCTCTGCCTCGACCTCGACCATTTCAAGGCCATCAACGATACGCTGGGCCGCGCGGTCGGCGACCTGCTGTTGCAGGAGGTCGCCAGACGCATCAAGGCGGAGGTACGCGAGGCGGACACCATCGCCCGGCTCGGCGGCGATGAATTCGCCATCGTGCAGACCGGCATCCGCCAGCCGCGCGACGCCGCCATCCTGGCCCAGCGCCTGGTCGAGACCCTGGGCGCGCCCTTCGATCTCGACGGGCACCATGTCATCGTCGGCGCCAGCATCGGCATCGCCGCCGTCGCCGGCGACATGGTCAACCCCGACCAGCTGCTGCAGAACGCCGACATGGCGCTGTACCGCGCCAAGGCCAACGGACGGGGCTGCCACTGCTTCTTCGAACCCGAGATGAACCTGCATGCGCAGATCCGGCGGACCCTGCGACTCGACCTGCGCCGCGCGCTCGACGCCAGGGAGTTCGAGCTGTTCTACCAGCCCCAGGTCAACGTCCGGACGCGGAAGGTAGGCACCCTGGAAGCGCTGCTGCGCTGGCGCCACCCCGAGAGCGGGCTGGTCGCGCCCGACCGCGTCATCCCGCTGGTCGAGGAGATCGGCCTCATCGTGCCGCTGGGTGAATGGGTGCTCGAACAGGCCTGCGCCGCAGCGGCCGGCTGGCCGGGGCAGGAGAAGGTCTCGGTCAACCTTTCCCCCGTCCAATTCACCAGCGCGCGGCTGGTCGCGGTCGTCACCTCGGCGTTGCAGGCCTCAGGTCTCGAGGCATCGCGGCTGGAGTTGGAGATCACCGAATCGGTGCTGATGCGCGACACCGAATCGACCCTGGCGACGCTGCACCGGCTGAAGCAGCTCGGCGTCTCCATCGCGCTGGATGATTTCGGCACCGGCTACTCGTCGCTGAGCTACCTGCAGCGCTTCCCCTTCGACAAGGTGAAGATCGACAAGAGCTTCGTCTCCAGCCTCGGCCGGACCGCGGCAAGCACGGCCATCGTGCGCGCGGTGACCGAGCTCTGCATGGCGCTTGGCATGTCGACCACGGCCGAAGGGGTGGAGACCGAGGCGCAGCATGCGGCACTGGTCGCCCTCGGCTGCACCGATCTGCAGGGCTATTTGTTCAGCCGCCCCTGCCCGGCCGAGGAGGTGCCCGCGCTGCTGCAGAAGCTGAATGGCGCCGCCGCCGAGGCCAGGGCCATCGCCGGTTAGGGCGGCTTCACGCAGGCGGGAAAGAGCCTGCGTGGAAACCGTCATGGCCGGCTCAAGCCCGCCATGACGGGGTGCCGGAGGGGCTTGGGGCCCTACGCCCGGACCAACGCGGTTCAGCCGCCCGGATTGCCCTGCGCCTCGACGTAGAGCGCGTAGACCGACTGGCTGGCGGTCATAAACAGGCGGTTCCGCTTGCGGCCGCCGAAGCAGAGGTTGGCGCAGCGCTCCGGCAGCAGGATGCGGCCGATCAGCGTGCCGTCCGGGGCGAAGACCGCCACGCCATCCTGGCCCTCGCCGCCGGAGAAGGCGGCCCAGACATTGCCCTCGGTGTCGCAGCGGATGCCATCGGCGAAGCCCGGGGTGCCATCGAAGAACTGCCTTCCGTTCACCGCGCGGCCGTCGACGATGTCGTAGACCCAGGTGGTCTTGGTGCCGCTCGGCGTGTCGACGACATAGAGCCGCTTCTCATCGGGCGAGAAGCACAAGCCGTTGGGCCGCTTCATGTCGCCCACCGCGATGGTCATCCCGCCGCTCTCGGGGTCCAGCCGGTAGACCCGGAAGGGCAGCTCCGCCGGCGCCTTGTCGCCCAGGTAGTTGCCGCGGATGCCGGCGCCATTGTCGCTGAACCAGATCGAGCCGTCGGATTTCACCACCACGTCGTTCGGCCCGGTCAGCCTGGTGCCCTCGAAATGCGAGGCGAGCACGGTGACGGTGCCGTCATGCTCGGTGCGGGTGAGGGTGCGGCTGCCGAGTTCGCAGCTCAGCAGCCTGCCCTGGCGGTCCCGCGTATTGCCGTCGGGGTTGCCCGCCGGGCGGCGCAGGGTGGCGACGGTGCCGGTGACCTCGCACCAGCGCAGCAGCGCGTCATTCGGGATGTCGGAGAACAGCAGATACTGGCCATCGCCGTAATAGGCCGGCCCCTCGGTGAAGCGGAAGCCGGTGGCGATGCGCTCGATTGCCGCATGGCCCAGCATCATCGCCTCGAAGCGCGGATCGAGCACGACGATGTCCGGATCCGGGTAGCGGATCGGCGCGCTGCGGTCCCAGCGCGAGCTTCTGCCACCTTCCGCGGCGCGCGGCGCATCCGCGCGTTCCATTCCCGTGATTCCCCGAGGCATGCTGCGTCTCCTTCCCTTGTGCCGCGGCTTCGCCGCCACGGCGCGCGCGCGATTGGACACCGCGACGCGCCCGGCTGCAAACCCGCGCGGCGGTGACGCAGCGCAGCCCTCGATGCTCAGGCCACCCGGTGCAGCAGCGGCTGTCCCGTGCCGAGGCGCCGGCAATTCTCCGCCGCCAGCGCCAGGCTGCGGTCGAAGGTGCCATCCGTCAGCCAGCCGACATGCGGCGTCAGCACCACATTCGGCAGGGCGAGCAGCGGGTCGGCCGGATCGATCGGCTCGGCGGCGAAGACGTCCAGCCCGGCGGCGGCCAGCCGGTTGCTGCGCAGCGCCGCCACCAGCGCCGCCTGGTCCACCAGCCCGCCGCGCGCGGTGTTCACCAGCACCGCGCCGGGCTTCATCCGCGCCAGCGCGGCGGCATCGATCATCCGCTCCGTCTCCGCCGTCAGCGGCAGATGCAGCGAGACGACGTCGGACTCCGCCAGCAGCGCCTCCAGCGGCCGCCATTCGCCCGGCGCGTCCGGCTTCGGCGCGCGGCTGGTGTAGCGGATGCGGGCGCCGAGCGCGGCCAGTGCCGGCGCCAGGGCCCGCGGCACCGCGCCGTAGCCGACCAGCCCGACCACCCGTCCGCCCAGCTCGCCGAGGCTGTCCTGCACCGCCGGGTCCAGCGACCAGCCGCGCCCCGCCCGCACCGCGACGTCGAAGCGGCTCGCCTGGCGCAGCGCGCCGAGCATCAGCAGCAGGGTCAGCTCCGCCACCGCCCGCGCATTGGTGCCGGGCAGGTTGCACACCGCGATGCCGCGCGCCCGCGCCGCGTCGAGGTCGATGGTGTTCACCCCGACACCGATCTTCTGGATCAGCCTGAGCTTCGGCGCCGCCGCGATCACCGCCGCGGTCGCCGGCTGCAGCACATGCCACAGCACCTCGGCCTCCTGCATCAGCGCCGCGAAGCGCGCCTCCTCCGCTTCCGGGCAGACGCTCACCTCCAGCCCCTCGAGCGCCGCCAGCCGGGCGGCGAGCGCCGGCCCGGCGGCGTAGTGGAATACCACCTTCACCGGCGGGACCGCCCGAGGCGGGTGCCGCCGGCGAAGCGCGACCGCGCGCCTAGCGCCTCCTCGATCCGCAGCGCCGCGTTCCACTTCGCCATGCGCTCGGAGCGCGCGAAGGAGCCGACCTTGAGCTGGCCGACGCCCCAGCCGATGGCGAGATCGACGATGGTGACATCCTCCGTCTCACCGGAGCGGGCGGAGACGATGCCGGCATAGCCGAGTTCCCGCGCTGCATCCCAGGCGGCGCGGGTCTCGCTCAAGGTGCCGCGCTGATTGGGCTTGATCAGCACGGTGTTGGCGGCGCCGGCGGCGGCGGCGGCGCGAAGCCGCGCGGCGTCGGTCACCAGGAAATCATCGCCCACCACCTGCACCCGGTCGCCGACGGCGCGGGTGAAGGCGGCGAAGCCTTCGGCATCATCCTCGGCCAGCGGATCCTCGATGGAGGCGATGGGATAGGCGTCGATCCAGCCGGTCAGCAGGTCGATCATCCCGCCGGTGTCCAGCGTGCGACCCTCCAGCCCAAGCTTGTACCGGCCGCCTCGGCCGAATTCCGAAGCCGCGATGTCGAGGGCGATGGCCACCTGCCGGCCCGGCGCGAAGCCCGCCTGCTCGATCGCCCGCACCAGCATCTCCAGCGCCTGTTCATTGGCCGAGAAGGCCGGCCACCAGCCGCCCTCGTCGGCCACGCCCTGCAAGCCGCCGGCCTGCTTCATCAGCGCCCCGGCGGCACGGTAGACCTCGGCGGTCCAGTCCAGCGCCTCGGCGAAGCTGCCGGCGGCGGGGCACATCACCAGGAAATCCTGCACATCGACCCGCCGGCCCGCATGCGCGCCGCCGCCGAAGATCTGTATCTGCGGCAGCGGCATCAGGGTCGCCGCCTCGCCGCCGAGATGGCGGTAGAGCGGCTGGCCGGCCGCCGCCGCCGCGGCATGGGCGGCGGCCATGGAGACGCTCAGCAGGGCATTGGCGCCGAGGCGCGACTTGTCCGGCGTGCCGTCCAGCGCGATCAGCCGCGCATCCAACCCCGTCTGATCGGCCGCATCCATGCCGCGCAGCGCCGGCGCCAGCACCTCATTCACCGCCGCCACCGCGCGGGTCACGTCATAGCCACCGAAGGCCGCGCCGCCGTCCCGCAGATCGAGTGCCTCGCCGGAGCCGGTGGAGGCGCCGGCCGGAGCGATGGCCCTGCCCATGGCGCCGCCGGCGAGCACCATCTCGGCCTCCACCGTCGGCCGGCCGCGGCTGTCCCAGACCCGGCGGCCCCGCATCGAGGCGATCGCGGTTGTGCTCATCGCTCCAACTCCTCCCCCCAGGCGGCCCGGACGGCGCCGAGCCGCTCGACCGGCGCCGCCAGCAGCGCCCGCGCCACCCGCCGCACCCGGTCCTTGTCCCTCTCCGCGGTCAGGTACTCGACCGGGCTCTTGCCGTCGACCCGGGCGAGGAACAGCCCGGGCAGCAGATGCGCGGTGCGGGCCTCGATCGCCGCCGCCGGCTCCCAATCCACTCCAGCCAGGTAGGTGCTGGCGAGGGCGTCGAAGCAGGCCAGGAAGCCGGCGCGGACGGCCGGCGTCCAGAGGCATTTCAGCAGCAGATGGTTGAGGCAGAAGGCCAGGTCGAAGGCCGGGTCGCCCCACCAGGCGCATTCGGCGTCGAGGAACACCGGCCCGCCTGGACCGTCCAGGATGTTCTTCGGGCTGACGTCGCCATGGACCAGCGCCCGCTTCGTGCCGGCGGTGGTCGCCACCAGCGCCTCCAGCGCCGCGGCGCGATCGGGGTGGGCGCGGGCGGCGGCCAGCAGATAGGGCTCCAGCCGGATGGCGTGGAAGATGGCATCGGTCGGGAATTCCGCGGCGACCGTGGGATCGGCGGCGGTCGCGGCATGGATGCGCGCCAGCCGCCGCGCCACCTCGGCGGCGAAGCCGGGGTCGGCGTGGCCATCGCGCAGGCGGGATTTCCACAGCGCGTTCTTGGCCGGCGGCAGCCATTCCATCGCCAGCGCCCCGGTCGCCTCGTCCTGGCCGAGCAAAGCCGGCACGGCCCCGGGCGCCGCGGCGGCGGCGCGGCGCATCCAGCGGGCCTCGTAGAGATTGCGCGATACCGGCGCCCGCCAGTCGGCGGCGACCTTCAGCTTCGGCAGGGCGCGCTTGACGCAGACCTCTCCCCGGCCGGGCAGCGTCACCCGCCAGATGTCGGAGGAGACGCCGCCGGTCAGCGGCTCGCCCTGCACCGCCACCCCGGGCGGCAGCAGTCCCATCGCGCGCAGCCCGGCGAGGATCTCGGCCGGCGGGGAGGGGGGCGGCAGCGTGTCGGAGGGCATGGTCATGGCTTCGCAGAGGCGGGACGCCAGCCTGCCGCGCCGCCGCCGGCCGGTCCAGCCATGCCGCCGCCGGTTTGACAGCGGCACCCGGAGGATGCTGAAGGGGCGCCAACCCGCCCAGGACCACGCCATGCTGCCGCTGACCCTAGCCGTCGTCTCCCGCAACTACTTCAACCTGCCGGCCTGGATCGCCCTGCATGCCGGCCTCTTCGCGGCGGAGGGGCTGGAGGTCCGGATCGACCACATCGAGGGCATCGAGGAGGTGAACGACCGGCTGCGCGACGGCCGCGCCCAGCTCGCATACGGCGTCACCGAGCATGTCATCCTGGACGCCGAGGCCGGCGGCCGCCAGCGGATCATCGGCGGCAACGTCAACCGCCTGCCCTTCTCCTTCATCGGCCGGGCCGGCCTGCGCGACTACGCCGACCTGCGCGGCAGGCGGATCGGCGTCTCCTCGCTGCGGGCCGGCTCCTCCTCGCTGATCATCAAGCTGCTGGCGGCACGCGGGCTGCGCTATCCGGAGGATTTCACCCTGGTGCCCTGCGGGCCGATCCTGGCGCGCTGGGACATGCTGCGCAGCGGCGAGATCGACGCCGGGCTGCAGGGCGCGCCGCTCGACCAGATCGCGCTGGACCAGGGCTTCGTCTCGCTCGGCAACCCGCGCGAGGAAGTGCCGGATTTCCAGTTCACCAGCCTCGACGTGGATGCCGGCTGGGCGGAGGCCAACCGCGACACCATGCTGCGCTTCTGCCGCGCCTTCCTGCGCGCGCATGAGCGCTTCTACACCGACCAGGCCACCGCCAGCCGCCTCGCCATGCAGGAATCCGGCATCGCCCAGCGCTACGCCGACCGCGCCTGGGAGCAGTACACCCGCGAGGCGATCTTCCCGCGCGACGGCGAGGCCAGCGAGGCCGGGGTGCAGGCGCTGATCGACATCAGCGCGCTGATCCGCGACCTGCCCGCCCGGCCGCGCCGCGCCGCCGACTACATCGACCGCGGCTGGCTGGCGGCGGCCCGGGCGTCCCTGTGACCGCGCCGGCCGGCATCGACTACGGCGACCGCGGCCGCATCGGCTTCCTCGTGCCATCCGGCAATTCGGTGGCGGAGCCGGAGCTGCACGCCATGCTGCCGCGTGGTGTCACCGGGCTGGTGACGCGGCTGGAGCTGCGCGGCAGCAGCGAGGCGGAGCTGCTGAAGATGGCGGAAGGGCTGGAAGCCGCCGCAAGGCTGCTGGCGGATGCGCAGCCGGCGCTGATCGGCTTCCACTGCACCGCCGTCTCCACCTTCGCCCCGGCCATGGCCGAGGACATCCGCCGGCGCATCGAGGCGGCGGCCGGCCTGCCGGCCTGCGCCACCGCCGATGGCATCGTCACGGCGCTGGCGCTGCTCGGCGTGCGCCGGCTGCTGCTGGTCACGCCCTATATCCAGCCGGTGCATGACCGGGAGATCGGCTTCCTCGCCAGCCATGGCATCGAGACCATCGGCGGCGGCTGCCTCGGCGTCGCCACCAATGCCGAGATGGCGCGCATCCCGCCGGCGACCATCGCCGCCCAGGCGCGGGCGGCCGCTGCCGCGGCGCCGGGCGCCGCCGCCTGCTTCATCAGCTGCACCGCCATCCGCAGCGCCGGGCTGATCGCGCCGCTGGAGGCGGAACTCGGCATGCCGGTGCTGACCAGCAACCAGATCATGGCCTGGCACGTCACCCGCCGGCTGGGGCTGGCGGATGCGGTGCCCGGCTTCGGCGCGCTGATGCGACGCTAGCGCCTGCCCGCCCGCAGCCGGGCTCATCGAGCGCATGCGGCAGGCGCCCGGCCGGCCCTGCCATCGTTTGTTCCGCCTTGCGTAGGCGGTATGGTTCCATCGACCGGAGGAGATCCCCATGTCCCTGATCACCCGACGCGGCCTCGGCGCCGCAACCCTGCTGTCCGGCCTGGCCCCGGCCGTGCTGCGCGCCCAGCAGAAGACCGTGCTGCGCCTCGGCTGGACCAGTGGCGACGGCGCCAACGACCCCTATGCGGCGGGCGCCCGCGCCTTCCAGAAGGCGCTGGCGGCCAGGGTTGGCGACCGTATCGAGGTCCAGCTCTACCCCAATCGCGCCATCGGCGACGAACGGCCGATGCTGGACGGCATGCGGCTCGGCACCGTCGACATGGGCGTCATCACCAATGCGGTGATCGCCCAGATAGAGCAGGCCTTCCAGCTGGTCGACATGCCCTTCCTGTTCGGCAGCGAGGCGCAGGCCCATCAGGTGCTGGACGGCAATGTCGGCGAGCAGCTGCGGCAGAAGCTGGACGCCAAGGGGGTGATCCCGATCGGCTACATGGAAGGCGGCTTCCGCCACATGATCAACAATGTCCGGCCGGTGGTGAAGCCGGAAGACCTGCAGGGCATCAAATTCCGCGTGCTGCAGAGCCCGATCTTCATCGAGATGTACCGCAGCCTGGGCGGCAATGCCGTGCCGATGGCCTGGGGCGAGACCTTCACCGCGGTGCAGCAGGGCGCCATCGACGGGCTGGAGATCCCGCTCGGCGTTATCGACCAGAACAAATACTACGAGGTGACCAAGTACCTCTCGCTCACCGGCCATATCTACAGCATGAACGGGCTGCTGATCTCGAAGCGCAGCTTCGGCCGGCTGCCGGCCGACCTGAAGGCTGCGGTCACCGAGGCCGGCGCCGAGGCGACGCGGGAGCAGCGCCGGAGCAATGCCGCAGCCCAGGCCGCTTTCCGCGAGAGCCTGGCGCGCAACGGCATGCAGGTGAATGAGGTGCCGGACAAGGCGGCGTTCCGCCGCGCGGTGATGCCGATGTATGAGCGCTTCCGCGCCCAGATCGGCGCCGACATCGTCCGCGACGCGCTGGCGGCCGTGCAGTAATGCGGTGGCTCGGGGCGCTTGCCGGTGGCGTGGCCTGGCTCACCCGCGCCAGCGTCGGGCTGGCCGCGGCGCTGATGCTGCTGTGCATCAGCTACCAGGTGCTGATGCGCTATGTCTTCGGCGACACCCCGAGCTGGTCCGAGGAGCTGGCGGTGCTGTTCTTCAGCTGGAGCGTGCTCGGCGGGCTGGCGCTCGGCGTGCACGAGGGCTGGCATGTCCGGCTGACCCTGCTGCCGGAGCTGCTGCCCGCCGGCCTCCGCGCCTGGACCGAGCGGGTGACGGAGCTGGTCACCGCCGCGCTCGGCCTTTTCCTCGCCTGGAGCGGCTGGCGCTTCCTCGACATGACCTCGGGCAGCGTCTCGGCCGCCATCGGCTACCCGATCGAGATCCTCAACATCCTGGCGCCGATCTGCGGCGGGCTGATGGCGCTGTTCGGGCTGGAGCGCGCGCTGCGGCCGGCCGAGCGCCTCACCGCGCGGATCGAGGCTGCCGCATGAGCATGACCCCGTGAGCATTACCTCCTGGTGCCTGACCGCCGGCTTCGCCTGGCTGGTCGCGCTCGGCTTCCCCTTCGCCATTGCCATCGGCCTGGCGATGACCGCGGCGCTGGTGCTGGCCGATATCGAGCCCGCCTTCCTGGCGCAGGCCGTCATCAGCGGGGCGCAGCAATACAGCCTGCTGGCGATTCCGCTGTTCATGCTGGCCGGCGAGCTGATGACCGCCGGCGGGCTGTCGCAGCGGCTGGTGGATTTCGCCAGTACGCTGGTGCGCCACCGCACCGGCGGCCTCGCCATGGTGGCGGTGCTGGCGGCGCTGGTGTTCTCCGCCATCTCCGGCAGCGCCCCGGCGACCACCGCGGCGATCGGCGCCATCCTGATCCCGGCCATGGCGCGGGCCGGCTACAGCCCGGCCTTCGCGGCGTCCATCGCGGTGAGCGCCGGCGTGCTGGGGCCGCTGATCCCGCCCTCCATCGCCTTCATCATCTGGGGCATCATCGCCGAGCAATCGATCAGCCGCCTCTTCCTCTCGGGCATCGTCCCCGGCATCACCCTGGCTCTCGGGCTGCTGGTGATTTGCTGGGTGCATGCCAAGCGGAACAACGTGCCACGGCTGCCGCGCGCCAGCATGGCCGAGACCTGGCGCGCCTTCCACGAGGGGAAGTGGGCGCTGGCCTCGCCGCTGGTGGTGCTGGGCGGCATCTACGGCGGCATCGTCACCCCGACCGAGGCGGCGGCGGTCTCCTGCATCTACGCGCTGCTGATCGGCCTGTTCGTCGAGCGCAAGCTGCGGCCGGCGCAGCTTCCCGCGATCTTCGCCCAGGCGATGCGGACCAGCGGCATCGTCTGCGCCATCATCGCCGTCTCCTCCGGCTTCGGCATCCTGGTGGCGCAGGAGCAGATCGCGCTGCACTTCGCCCAGTGGATGGCGCAGAGCATCGAGCAGAAATGGCTGGCGCTGGCGGCGCTCAACATCGCCTTCTTCCTGCTGGCGGCGGTGATGGACGAGATCGCCATCATGGTCATCCTCGGCCCGATGCTGATCGCCATCGCCACCCGCTTCGGGGTGGACCCGGTCCATTTCGGCGCGATCATCGTCACCAACGTCTCCATCGGCATGGCGGCGCCGCCGATCGGCTATTGCCTGTTCATCGGCATGGCGATCAGCAAGCTCAGCCTCGGCCAGATCTCCCGCGCCATCTGGCCGCAGATCCTGCTGATGCTGGCGGTGCTGTTCCTCACCACCTACGTGCCTTCCTTCGCGCTGCTGCTGCAGCCGCGCTGAGGCCCAGGTCGCGCGGGGCGGCGCCGCCCCGCGTGACAGCAATGCCCTGTCCTTGCATGCTGCCGCCCGGCAAAAGCAAGGGGAGGGGCATGGCCATGTCCGACAGCACTGCGATGGGCAAGACCGGCTTCGTCGGCCTCGGCAACATGGGCGGGCCGATGGCCCGCAACCTGCTGAAGGCCGGCGTGAAGCTGGTGGTGCACGACATCGACGCGCGCAAGGTGCAGGCGCTCTCGGCCGCCGGGGCCGAGGTCGCGGCGACGCCCCAGGCGGTGGCGCGGGAGACCACGCGCTCCATCTGCCTGGTCGAGACCACCGCCCAGGCCGAGGCGGTGATCGCCGGCGCCACCGGCTTCCTGCACGGCGCCCGGCGTGGCCACATCGTCATCTGCATGAGCACCATCGACCCCTTCGCCCTGCGGCGCATGGGCGAGGCGCTGGCCGGACAGGGCATCACCCTGCTGGACGCGCCGGTCAGCGGCGGCACCACCGGCGCCGCGGCCGGGACGCTCTCGGTCATCGTCGGCGGCCCGGCCGAGGGCTTCGCCGCCTGCGAGGACCTGTTCCGCGCCATGGGGCGCAACGTCTTCCACGTCGGCGCGCTCGGCAACGGGCTGGCGATGAAGCTGCTCAACAACATGCTGCTGCAGGTCAACACCGTGGCGGTGGCCGAGGCCCTGGTGCTCGGCACCAAGGCGGGGCTCGACCCGCGGCAGATCGAGCAGGTGGTCAGCGTCAGCACCGGCCACAGCCAGGCCTTCGCGCGCAGCGCGCCGCGGATGATCGGGCGGGACTTCTCCGCCTCCGGCACCACCGACATCTCCTTCAAGGATCAGGAGCTGGAGACCGGCTTCGCCAAAGCGCTCGGCGTGCCCATCCTGCTCGCCAACCTCACCCAGCAGGTCTACCAGATGGCGCGCGCCGCGGGGTACGGGAAGGAAGACGGCTCCTCCGTCGTCAAGGTGCTGGAGCGCCTGGCCGGCGTCACCGTGGGCGGCGAGCCGCCGCGGTCATAGCGCCGGCCGCGGCCCATCTCGGCTCAGGCGCCGCTGCGATACATCCATCGGTGCGGGGTGCATCATGCAATGGAGGTTCCGCCCGCACTTGCCTTGGTCGTGGTCAGCAGGCGCGGGTATGATGCGCCACGCCGCCGTCAGTCCGGCTTGACGCCGGCCTTGGCCACCACCTCCCGCCATTTGGCGATCTCGCGCCGGATGAGCGCGGCATAATCCGCCGGGCTGCCGGCCATGATGCTGTAGCCCATGGCGGTGAGCCGCGCCGCCAGCTCCGGCTCCGCCGCCGGCCGCACCAGCAGCGCATTCAGCCGGGCCAGGATCGCGGCCGGCACGCCGGCGGGGGCGATGACGCCGAAGACCGATTGGGTGTCCATCGCCGGCATGCCGAGCTCGGCGAAGGTCGGCACCTCCGGCAATGCGGGACTGCGGCGTTCCCCGGTCACGGCCAGGGCGCGCAGCAGCCCGCCCTCGATCTGCCCCTTGGCCGAGGGGATGGCGCTGAACCCGTAGGGCACCTCATTCGCCGCCACCGCGGCATTCGCCGGCGCCGCCCCACGATAGCCGACCAGCGAGAACTCCACCCCACCGGCCAGTTGCAGCTGCACCGAGGCAAGGTGGTTGGCGGTGCCATTGCCGGCATGGGCGAAGGGAACCTCGCCCGGCTTCGCCTTCGCCGCGGCCAGCAGCCCGGCCAGGTCGCGCGCCGCCGCCCCGGGGCTGGCCAGCAGCACATGCGGCGAGGCCGCCACGGCACCGACGGCGACCAGGTCGCGTTCCGTGTCATAGGGCAGGCGGCTGCCGTAGAGGCCGGGGTTGGTCACCAGCGCCAGATCCACCACGCCGAGGGTATGGCCATCCGGCGCCGCCATCGCCACCGCCTGGGTGCCGGGGATGGAGGCGCCGCCGCCGCGGTTCTCCACCACGAAGGACTGGCCGCTGGCCGCCGCCGCCTGCTGCGCCACCAGCCGGGCGGTGATGTCGGTGCCGCCGCCCGCGGCATAGGGGACGATCAGCCGCACGGTGCGGCTGGGGAAGCCCTGGGCGCGGGCGATGGCCGGCGCGGCCAGCAAGGTGACGGCGGTTCCGAGCATCTGTCGGCGCTGCATGATGGTTCCTCCGGTTTGTCGCCGGTATAAATCCGATCCTTGCCGCCGTCATGGCGCCCGGCGCGGGTTGGTCGGCAAGCGGAACCGGCCTACCGTGCCGGGGCGAAACCAAATCCGAGGAAACCCGTCATGACCGCCCCCGAACGCCTGCGCGCCCTGCTGGCCGAACCCGGCCTCGTCGTCATGCCGGCGGTGTGGGACGGGCTGACCGCCAAGCTCGCTGCCGCCGCCGGCTTCCAGACCGCCTTCCTCTCCGGATCCTGCGTCGCCGCCAGCCGGCTCGGCGGGCCCGACCTCGACCTGATCTCCTTCGGCGAGATGTTCGACAGCTTCACCATGGTCCACAACGCCGCGCCGGCGACGCTGGTGCTGGCCGATGGCGACCATGGCTACGGCAATCCGATGAACGTCCAGCGCACCGTCCGCGCCTATGGCCGCGCCGGCGCCGCCGCCATCCTGATCGAGGACAAGATCACCCCGCGCGCCCTGACCGCCGCCGGCAAGCCCTGCCTGCCGCGCGAGGAGGCCCGGATGAAGATCCGCGCGGCCGTCGAGGCGGCGAAGGAGAGCGGCATCCTCGTCCTCGCTCGCACCGATTGCCGCCCGACCCAGGGCATCGACGAGGCGGTGGCGCGGATCGAGATGTATGTGGCGGAGGGCGCCGACATCCTCTTCCTCGACAGCCCGGCTGATGACGCGGAGATCCGCCGCGCCGTCGAGGCGGCGCAGGGCCGGCCCTCCTTCGCCGTGCTCTCCCCCGGCGCCGGCCGGGCCAGCCCGTCGCAGGAGCAGGCGGCGGCGCTCGGCTTCAAGATCGGCACCTTCCCGACCGGCATGCTCTCTCCGGCGGCGGCCGGGATGCAGGCCGGGCTGGCGGCGCTGGCGGCGGGCAAGGCCGAGGCGGCGAGTGCGCTGCCGGGGGCCGAGCTGCGCGACATCCTCGGCTACGGCGACTACGACGCGCAGGCGAAGCGCTTCATCCGGCAGGGGTAGGGCGCCGCCCGGCGGGGCGCTTGCGCGCCGCCGGGGCCGGTGGTCTACGCAGCGTCACGCAGAGGGGGAGACGGCCATGGCAGGAGTCCTGGACGGCAAGGTCGCGCTGGTCACCGGCGCGGGCAAGAACATCGGCCGCGCCATCGCGCTGCAACTTGCTCGCGACGGCGCCACGATCGTCGTCAACGGCCGCTCCGACCAGGCGGCGATTGAGGCGGTGGCGGAGGACATCCGCGCCGCAGGTGGCAAGGCCATTGCCCATCTCGCCGATGTCACCGACCAGGACGCGGTCGCCGCCATGGTCGCCCGCGCCGAGGCCGAGCTGGGCGGCATCGACATCGCCGTGGCCAATGCCGGGCTGCGGCGGCAGACGCCCTTCCTGCAGATCTCGCTCGCCGAGTGGCGGGAGATCCTCTCGGTGGCGCTCGACGGGGCCTTCATCCTCTCCCAGGCGGTGGTGCCGCAGATGATCCGCCGCGGCGGCGGCGCCATCGTCGGGCTTTCCGGCATCTCCACCCATATCGGCACGCCGAACCGGCCGCATGTCTCGGCCTCCAAGGCGGGGCTGGAGGGGCTGATGCGGGCGCTGGCGGTGGAACTGGCGCCGCATGGCATCCGCTGCAACGCGGTGGCGCCCGGCAGCATCGACACGGTGCGCGGCGCCTCGGCCGGGGCACAGCCGAGCACGATCCGGGTGGAGGGCGTGCCGCTGCGCCGCCGCGGCACGGTGGAGGAGATCGCCGGCGTGGTCCGCATGCTGGTCGGGCCGGAGGGCGGCTACGTCACCGGCCAGACCATCCATGTGAACGGCGGGGCCTTCCTGACCTGATCCGGAGGAGAGGGGGCGGACCTGCCCATCCTCCGTCATGCACGGGTTGACCCGTGCACCACGCCGGCCGCTGGATCGATGAGGTAGGGCGGGCCCGTCCCGCCGCTCGCCACCAACCCGGCGCCATGCAGCACGCCAGCGGCGTCCGCATCTTCGGGCTGGCGGTCGGATGACTGGTCCACGGCCTGCTGTCAGACCGCTTCGGCCGCCGCGCGGTGCTGATGCTCGGCCTGTTGCTCCACATCGCATCGGGCCTTGCCGCGGCCCTCGCGCGCCTGGCGGGTGCGCCCCGCCGGCGGCGATTCCTTCAACTGGTCGGCGAGCCCTCGCTGGGCCGGACCGCGGCGCGCAGCCGTACCCGGTCCTCCGGCAGCGGGATGAACTCCGCCTCATCGCCCGGCACCTTGGCGAAGCGGCCGCCCTGCCAATCCGCCTTCGCCTGCTCGATCCGCTCGCGGCTGGAGGCGACGAAATTCCAGAACAGGTAGCGCGGCCCATCCATTGCCGCGCCGCCGAGCAGCAGCAGCCGCGCCCCCGCCGGCCCGGCCCGCAGCGCCAGCTTGTCACCGGCGCGGAACACCAGCATCCGCCCGGCTTCGAAGCTGTCGCCGGCCACGGTCACCGTGCCGTCCAGCACATAGGCGGCGCGCTCCTCATGGCCATCCGGCAGCGGCAGGGCGGCGCCCGGCGCCAGCGCCGCATCGGCGTAGAACAGTGGCGAGGAGACCTGCACCGGCGAGACCAGCCCCCAGCCCTCGCCGGCGATCAGCCGCATGCGCACCCCGCCATCCTCGACGGCGGGCAGGGTTTCGGCGGCGTGGTGGACGAAGCCGGGCGCGGTCTCCTCGGCGGATTTCGGCAGCGCCACCCAGGCCTGGATGCCGAACAGCCGGTTGGTCGCCTGGCGCAGCGCCGGATCGGTCCGCTCGGAATGGGCGATGCCGCGCCCTGCGGTCATCCAATTCACCGCGCCGGGCAGGATCGGCTGGCGCGAGCCGAGGCTGTCGCGGTGCAGGATCGAGCCGTCGAACAGATAGGTCACGGTCGACAGCCCGATATGCGGATGCGGCCGGACGTCGAGACCCTTGCCGGCGAGGAACTCCCCCGGCCCCATCTGGTCGAAGAAGATGAAGGGGCCGACCATCTGCCGCTCCTTCGCCGGCAGGGCGCGGCGTACCTCGAAGCCGCCGACGTCATGCGCCCGCGGCAGCAGCACGAGTTCGACGCCATGTGGCGCGGCGGGGCATTCGGGGTCTTCGGCGGGCTGCCAGCTCATGACCTGGGCTCCGGAGGTTGAGGGCAGGGCATAGGCGCGCGAGCGAAGGCCAACCATCCGGCCCCCGCCGGCGCCAAGCTTAGCCGCCCCTGCCGCGGGCCAAAGGAAAATCGCCGGGACATGCCCGCCGCCCTTCTCATCACCGGCGCCCATGCCGGCGCCTCCCCGGCGGTGGCACCTACAGGCCGGCCGCCCAGGCCGTGACACCGCCGCCGATGATCCAGGTCACCCAGGCCGCCGCGGCCAGCGCCGGGGCGAAGGGCAGCGCGGTTTGGCGATCGGGTAGCCGGCCCCGCAGCAGCACCGCCAGCAGCGCCCCGGTCGAGGCCAGCGCCAGCACCGGCCCGATTCCGTCCGGCCCGACCCAGGCCCCGGCGGCGCCGAGCACCCAGGCATCGCCGCGGCCCAGCCCGTCCTGCCCGCGCAACCGGCGGAAGCCCCACTCCACCGCCCGGCACAGCCCGTAGCCGAGCGCCGCCCCGGCCAGCGCGGCGGGCAGCGCCGCCTCGACCGCCGCCAGCCCCAGCCCGAGCAGGGTGAGCGGCGCCGCCAGCGCGGCGTGGACGATGCCAGCCTGCTGGTCGAGCCACGCTATGGCGAGCAGCAGCGTGGCGAAGGCGGCGGCGGCGGGCCAGGCGGAGGGCGGCAGGGTCATCGCCAGCGGTGCCAGCACCCCGCCTCCGGCCAGCAGCGGCGCCATGCCGGCCGGCCCAGCGCCCAGCCAGCGGGCGAGGGCCGCAGCGGCGGCGGCCAGGCCGGCGCCGGCCAGCACGGCGGCGACCGCCCCGAATGCCATCGAAAACTGCATGGACATGGCTTCGCCGATCCCGTCCCGGTTGAAGTCGCCGCGACCGGCCGCACGGTATTCCAGTCCCGCATCCAAGCGAAATGACATCAACCTGCTCTCACGCTGAAATGAAACCGGTCCATTTTGTGATCGTTTTTTAAGAGAAAGTGAGCAGACAGAACAACCGCATCCGTTACCTAAATGACCCGTTCCTGCCCGGGGAGGGGTGGCGTTGTGCTGTTCCGTTACTCGGGCGTCCACATGCCGTATTGATGTGTTTCTTGAGGCCGGAGTCGGGATGATCGAAGCTGCCCTCGCAGTCGCGCTGGCGGCTGGCCGCGTCGCCATCGGTTCTGCCGGGCAGGCCATGTGTCAAGTAGCGCGCTCCGCCGGAGCGCGGCGCAGGCCGCCGCGCCGCGCGGCGCCTCTGCTTGCCGTCCTGCTGCTCGCCGCGGCGGCACCGGGCGGCCGGGCGCCCGGCGACACCATGCCGCACCATGCGCCGGGGCTGGAGGATGACGCGCCGCGCCTCGCCCGGCCGCGCGCGATGGACCAGCCAGGGATGGCGGCGGACCGGGTGCGGCTCGGCCTGCTGCTGCCGACCGGGGCGCGTGGCGCCGCCTTCGCCGCCGCCTTCGGCCAGGCGCTGGCGGCGGCGGCGCCGGCCGGCGTGTTCGGCCGGCGGATCGAAGTCCTGCCCGTCTTCGCCGACGATGAAGCCGCGGCCGCCAGGGCCGGGGCGTCGCTGGCCAGCGAGGTCCTCGCCCTGGTCTCGGGCCTGGCGGAGGCACCGCAGGCGGCGGTGCAGGCGGCGGCGGGCGCCATACCCCTGCTCGGCCCGCGGCCGGCGTTGGAAGCCTCGCCCTGGGCCTTCGCCCTGTTGCCCGGGGTGGTGGAGGAGGCGGTGGCGCTGCTCCGGGCGGTGCCGGGTCAAGCGGTAATCCTGGCTGGTGACGCGGCCGAGCGGCAGCTGGCGGCGCGCATCGTCGGGCGCCTCGCCGCCTCGGGCGGCACCGCGCCACGCGTGATCGACCCGGCGGCACTGCCCGGCACCGAGGCGGCGGCGGTGCTGCTGCTGGCCACGCCGATGGAGCTTGCGGCGGCGGCGACGCCGCTCCGGGATGCGGCGATGCCGGTGCTGGTGCCCGGCTCGCGCGGCGGCCTGGCCGCCATGGCGGCGGCGGAGGCGCTCGGCCGGCCGGTGCTGGTCGGGCTCGGCGTCTCGTCGGCGACGGGGGAGGGCGCTGCCCGGGACCGCTTCCTGGCCGGAGAGGCGGCGCAGACCGGGCTCACCGGCCGGCTCGGCCATGCGGCGGGGGAGGTGGTGGTGGAGGCGCTGCGCCGCGCCGGCCCAGGGCTGACGCGGGAGGCGCTGCGGGTGGGCCTTGCCGGACCGGCCTTCGAGACCGGCGCGCTGCCGCCGCTGCGGCTGGCCGACGGCGCGGCGATCCGACTGATCCAGGTGGATGCCGCCGGCCGAATTCTTCCCGGCCCGGTGGCGGAATAGGGACGAGGTGGCATGATGCGGCAGCAGAAAACGGCAGGGCGCGCGCGGCGCGCCGGCTTCACCCTGATCGAGCTTCTCGTCGTCCTGGTCATCCTCGGGCTGCTGGCGGCGGTCGCCGCGCCACAGGCGATGCGCTACCTCGGCGGCGCGAAGCATGATGCGGCGAAGCTGCAATTGCAGGGCATCGCCACCGCCATCGACCTCTACCGGCTGGACATCGGCCGCTACCCGACACGGGAGGAGGGGCTGGCGGCGCTGGTGCAGCGTCCGCCGGGGCAGCAGCGCTGGAACGGCCCCTACATCCGCCGCGCGGAGCAATTGCAGGACCCATGGCATCGCCCCTGGCGCTACCGGGTGCCGGGCGAGCACGGCGCCTACGACCTGTTCAGCCTCGGCGCCGACGACCGGCCCGGCGGCGGTGGCGAGGATCGCGACGTGACCAGTTGGTAACCGGCAGGCAAGGGCTGGCCGCCCCGGCCGGCCAGCCCCATCTTGCCGCCATGCCGCATGAGCCCTTCGTCCGCCTGGGCATCTTCCTTGGGGTGCTGGCCGCCCTGCTGCTGGCGGAACGGCGGTGGCCCTGGCGCCGAGCCAGCCGGGCGCGCTGGCCGGGCAACCTCGGCCTCGGCCTGCTGGGAGCGCTCGCGGTGCGCGCCACCGTGCCGGCGGCGGCGGTCGGCGCCGCGCTCTGGGCGGAGGCGCGGGGCCTCGGCCTGCTGCCCTGGCTCGGCGTGCCGGGGTGGGTGGCGGTGCCCGTCACCCTGCTGGCGCTCGACCTGCTGATCTACGCCCAGCACCGGGTCACCCATGCGGTGCCCGCGCTGTGGCGGCTGCACCGGGTGCACCATGCCGATCCGGCGCTCGACGCCACCACCGGGCTGCGCTTCCACCCGCTGGAGATCCTGCTCTCCATGGCGCTGAAGATGGCGGCGGTGGTGGCGCTGGGCGCGCCGCCGGTGGCGGTGCTGGCCTTCGAGGTGCTGCTGAACGCCACCACCATGTTCAACCATGCCGCCATCCGCCTGCCGCCGCGGCTGGAGCGGCTGCTGCGGCTGGTGGTGGTGACGCCGGAGATGCACCGCACCCATCATTCCGAGCAGCCGGCCGAGACCGACAGCTGCTTCGGCTTCTGCCTGCCCTGGTGGGACCGGCTGTTCGGCAGCTACCGCGCCGCCCCCGCGGCCGGCGAGGCGGTGGTGATCGGCCTGCCCGGCTGGCGCGCCCCGGCGCACCAGCGACTGGACCGGCTGCTGCTGCAGCCGGTGCGGCAGGCACCGTAACACGAACCGGGTTGATCGTGACCGATCAACCACCCCCCCGTCGCCGCGCGGTTGGCTCCGCAAAGCTTGGCTACGCGCACCCGGCGCGGCGCCGTTCGGGCGCCCGGCTGAATGGAGCATGCATGCCGCTGGGAAAATCCGCCGTTGCGTCGGGTCCTACGCCGGCGCGTAGAGGGCGGCCAGCGATAGCCGGCGCAGGGTGTTGCGGGTTAGCGCCTCGATCTCCCGCCGGTCGGTGGTTTCCGGATGCACCGCCAGCCAGGCGGTGGCGGTCCGGTTCCAGAACAGCGCCAGGTCGGTCAGCCGGTCGCGCAGCATCCGCTGCCGGGCGATCAGCCGGGTGAGATTCTGCAGCGCCCCGGGTCGGCGCAGGCTGGCATCGGCCTCCCGCACCACCAGGTCGGCGGCGATCCGTGGCCGGTCGATCACCGGTCCGAGCGCGCCGAGCGCCAGGGTCAGCAGGTCGTTCGCCCAGCGCCGGTCGTCGCCCAGCACCCGGTGCGTCAGATGCACCATGCTTTCCATGGAGCGGTATTCCGGCTGGGCTGCGGCGGCGGCCAGCGCCCCGGCATGGGCATTGGCCAGGCGCTGCAGCCGGCGGGCGAGCGGGGCGACGCGTTCCAGCGGCAGCAGGTCCTGGGTGATGCAGCGCGCCACCGCCTGCTCGAACATCTCGGCACCGGGCGGCACCCGGCGGATGGCGTCGCAGAGCGCCATCGCATCCTCCTGCGCGGTGGCCGACATCGCTTCCACCAGCGCGGTGGTGGCGGCGTAGATGTGGTGCTCCTCCGGCAGCGGCGGGTCCTCGTCGCGCAGCGGGGCGGGCATCGGGTCCTGCGGCGACACCGTCTCCATGAAGCGCAGCGCCGCCGGCACCAGCCGCAGCAGCATGAAGTCGCGGCTGCCGGGCAGGATGTCGAACAGCAGATGCGCCCGGTCGATGTCGGTGACCAGGCGGATGTGGTCGAACCGCCGGACCACGGCGATGCTGCCGGCGGCGTCGCGTTCGAACCGCAGCCCCGGCTCGCGCAGCACCGCGGCGGCGAAGTCGAAGCGCGGCGGCGGCCATTCGCCGAGCCGGGCGGCGCCGGGAAAGCATACCGGGTCGAAGCCCCGCGGGTCGGGCAGGGCGGGGGGCAGGGCGGCGGGGCGGTCCACGCCGCCGAGAGTGTCACGCCGGCGTTAACGCCCGGTGTCTCGGTTCTCGCGCCAACGGTTTGCCCTCGGGCTTGGCCACGGATCGCGGTACCCTGTCCGGCCAGCCACCCGGGAGGAGTCCTGGCCGCTGTCCGGAGGAGCCGCCGCTTGACCGCCCCGCATCTCGCCGCCCGACCGCTCGATCCCGCCAAATTCCGCGACCCCGCGCTGACCGCGAAGGGCGAGGTCCGGGCCAGCGTGGCGCTCTCGGCGCTGCGCACGCTCTGGGTCAATACCGGCACGCTCTGCAACATCACCTGCCGCAACTGCTACATCGAGAGCAGCCCGCGGAACGACGCACTGGCCTATCTCTCGGCCGCCGAACTCGAAGGATACCTCGACGAGATCGCCCGCGACGAGTGGCCGGTGGAGGAGATCGGCTTCACCGGCGGCGAGCCCTTCCTCAACCGGGAACTGCCGGCGATGCTCGGCGCCGTGCTCGGCCGCGGCTTCCGCGCGCTGGTACTGACCAATGCGATGAAGCCGATGCGCAACCACGCGGCGGCGCTGCTGGCGCTGCGCGAGGCCCATGGCGAAAGGCTGACGCTTCGCGTCTCGCTCGACCACCACGACCCGCTGCTGCACGATCTGGAACGCCAGGAGGGCAGCTTCGCCCAGGCGGTCGAGGGCCTCGCCTGGCTGGCGCGCGAGGGGTTCCGGCTGCATGTCGCCGGCCGGGCCGGCTTCGGGGATGCGGATGAGGCGGCGATGCGGGCCGGCTTCGCCCGGCTGTTCGCCGCGCATGGCATTCCGGTGGATGCGGCGGATCCGGTGGCGCTGATGCTGTTCCCCGAGATGGATGCGCGGGTCGACGTGCCGGAGATCACCACGGCCTGCTGGAGCATCCTGAAGAAATCGCCGGACAGCCTGATGTGCGCCTCGGCGCGGATGGTGGTGAAGCGGCGCGGCGCGGTACGGCCGGCGGTGCTGGCCTGCACCCTGCTGCCCTATGATCCGCAATTCGAGCTGGGCGCGACCCTTGCCGAGGCGGCGCGGCCGGTGCCGCTGAACCACCCGCATTGCGCCAAATTCTGCGTCCTCGGCGGGGCCGCCTGCTCGCGCTGAGCGGGTGCCGCAGGTGGTGGGCGGGACGCCGCCGCCCGGCGTCACTCGACCTGCATGGCCAGGACCGGATATACAGCGTCACAACATCAACAATCCGGCTAGCTCCCGCACGGGACGCTTGGTCCGTGGAGGGACGTCATTATGCAGGATTTCAGGCGCTTCGCGTTGCCGGGCGGCATGGCCCCGGTCGGCCTCCGTGTTGGCCGCCGAGAGGGCTGACGCCATGACCGGCATCCTCACCCCCCGCCGGGCCCTGCTTGGCGCCGCCGGCCTCGTCCTGGCGCAGCCCGCCCTGGCGCAGGGCAAGGGCCCCGGCGGCTGGCCGAACGGCCGCAGCGTCGCCATGACCATCCCCTTCCCCGCCGGGGGTGGCACCGATGTGGTCTCCCGGATCCTGCAGGAAAGCTTCGCCGAGACCTTCGGTGGCAATTTCGTGATGGACCACAAGCCGGGCGCCACCACCACCATCGGGGTACGCCATGTGGCGCGGGCGCGCCCGGACGGGCTGACATTGGTGGTCGGCAGCAACTCCGGCTTCTCCGCGGCGCCCTTCGTCTACAAGAACCTCGGCTACGATCCGCTGACGGACTTCACCCATATCAGCCTGCTCTACGGCTCCGCCTATCTGCTGGTGGCGCATCCGCGCTGGGGCAGCTTCGAGGAGGTGGTCGCGGCGGCGAAGCGGTCCCCCGGCAAGCTCTCCTACGCCACCTGGGGCGTGGGCGGGACGGCGCATCTGCTGATGCTCGATGCCGCCGAGCGGGCCGGGGTGGAGATGCTGCATGTCCCCTTCGCCGGCCCGGCGCCGGCGCTGACCGAGATCCTGGCCGGCCGCGTGGACATGATGTTCACCACCTTCGCCCCGGCCCGCGCGCATGTGCTGGAGGGGCGGCTGCGCGCCCTGGCCGCGCCGCATGAGACGCGCCTGGCCGCCGTCCCCGCGGTGCCGACGACGGGCGAGCTTGGCCTGCCGGAGGTGCTGGTCAGCGCCTGGTGGTGCCTGGCCGGGCCGGCCGGCCTGCCGGCGCCGCTGGCCACCGCGCTGGAACAGGCGGTGCGGACCGCCGTCGCCAGCCCCCTGGCCAAGCGGCTCAGCGACGAGTTCGGCCTGCTGCCGCAGCCCTTCGGGCCGGAGGCGATGCGCGACCGCATCCGCCAGGATCTGGCGCTGAACGAGGTGCTGATGCGGAAGGCGGGGATCACCCCGGAGTAGGGCCCGGGCAGGCGCGTGGCCGGGAGAACCGCGCAACGACCCGGGCGCTTGGTTGACGCGGCCGATGGTTTCCCGACCTATCCGGCCTCGCCACAACGGAGATCGCCATGCGCCGCCTCGTCCTCGCCGCCCTGCCGCTGCTCGCGCTCGCCGCCTGCACCACCGCCACGCCGCGCAACGCCGTGCGTGCCGTGGTCTTCTTCAACGAGGACAGCGCCGCGCTCGACGAGAATGCGCAGGAGCTGCTGACGCAGATCGCCGAGCAGGCCAAGGAACGGCCGACGGCGGTGGTGCGGGTGAGGGGCTTCGCCGCGCCGGATGCCGGCAGCCCGCGCTACAACCGCGACCTGGCCGAGCTGCGGGCGCGCCATGTCGCCGATCATCTGGCCTCGGCGGGTGTCGAGCGGGCGCGGATCCGGCTCGAACCGCGCGGCGCCGTGCCCTTCGAGATGTATCCGATCGAGTCCCGGCGGGTGGAGATCATCATCGCCCAGTAGCTGCGGCGGATTGACGCGCCGGGGCGGTCCCGCCCCTCCGCGATCCGCTCCACGCAATGAAGGGGCGGTGGCGGAACATCGGCTGACGCCGCGCGCCCGGCGTGGCATGTGGAAGGCCGATGCCTGAGGCGCGTGCTCCGGGCAGGCCCGAATCGGCCGCCCGGTCTATAAGGTCCGTATGTCCGCAGCAATGGAGTCCCTGGCGCCCGAATCCACCCATCTGGCGCCGGAAGCGGTGCTGCACCGGATCTTCGGCCATGCCGGCTTCCGCGGCCGGCAGGCGGAGATCGTGCAGCATGTGATGGAAGGCGGCTCCGGCCTGGTGCTGATGCCGACCGGCGGCGGCAAGTCCCTGTGCTTCCAGGTGCCGGCGCTGTGCCGCCCGGGCCTCGGCGTGGTGGTCTCGCCGCTGATCGCGCTGATGGAGGACCAGGTCGCGGCGCTGCGCCAGCAGGGCGTCGCCGCCGCCGCGCTGCATTCCGACCTGCCGGAGGAGCAGGCGCGCGAGGTCCGCCGCGACCTGGCGCGCGGCGCCATCAAGCTGCTCTACGTCTCGCCCGAACGCCTCTCCCTCGACACCACCCTGGCGCGGCTGGCGGAACGGCCCATCGCCCTCTTCGCCATCGACGAGGCGCATTGCGTCAGCCAGTGGGGCCACCACTTCCGGCCGGAATACCGCGGCCTCGGCATGCTGGCCGAACGCTTCCCCGAGGTGCCGCGCCTCGCCCTGACCGCGACCGCCGATCCGCGCACGGTGGAGGACATCCGCGCCCAGCTCGGCCTGGCCGAGAGCCCGGTGTTCCGCGGCGGCTTCGACCGCCCCAACATCTTCATCAGCGCCGCGGCGCGGGAACAGGAGCGCGCCCAGCTCCGCGCCTTCATCAAGGAAGCCGGCGACGGCGCCGGCGCCGGCATCGTCTACTGCGGCACCCGCAACAAGACCGAGCAGACCGCCGAATGGCTGCGCGCCGACGGGCACGACGCGCTCTGCTTCCACGCCGGCATGGCGGCGGAGGACAAGCGCGACGCCCACCGCCGCTTCGCCCGCGGCGACGCCGTCATTATGGCCGCGACCATCGCCTTCGGCATGGGCATCGATCGGCCCGATGTCCGCTGGGTGGCGCACCTCGACCTGCCGCGCAGCCCGGAAAGCTGGTACCAGGAAATCGGCCGCGCCGGGCGGGACGGGCTGCCGGCCCGCGCCCTGCTGCTCTACGGCGCCGGCGACATCGCCCTTGCCCGCCACCGCATCGCCGAAAGCCCCGCCCCGGATGAGCAGAAGCGGATCGAGCGCGGCCGGCTGGAAGCCATGGTCTCCATCGCCGAGGCCGCCACCTGCCGCCGCCGCATCCTGCTGCGCTGCTTCGGCGAAACCCCGGAGGCCGAGACCTGCGGCGCCTGCGACGTCTGCCGCAGCCCGCCCCGCCTCTTCGACGGCACCATCGCCGCGCAGAAGCTGCTGAGCGCCGTGCTGCGCACCGGCCGCCGCTTCGGCGTCGGCCACCTGGTGGATGTGCTGCGCGGCCGCACCACGGAAAAAGTGGCGCAATTCGCCCACGACCAGCTGCCGACCTTCGGCGTCGGCAAGGACCTGTCCGACACCGCCTGGCGCGGCGTCGCCCGGCAGCTTGTGGCCATGGGCGCCCTCGACGTCGCCATCGAGAACCATGGCGAGCTGGTGCCGACCGACGCCGCCCGCCCCATCCTGAAAGGCGACCAGAAGGTGCTGCTGCGGGAGGAAGCGCTGACCGCCCGCGCCACCCCGCGCGACCGCACCAGCCGCGGCGCCGAACCGGCTATGGCGGGCGACCCGCTCTTCGACGCGCTGCGCGCCTGGCGGAAGCGGGAGGCGGAGCTGCAAGCCCTGCCGGCCTATATGATCTTCTCCAACGAAACCCTGGCCTCGATCGCCCGGATGCGGCCGCAGGATGCCGAGGATCTGGCCATGATCCCCGGCGTCGGCCGCAGCAAGCTGGAACGCTACGCGGATGGCGTGCTGCGGGTGGTGCGAGAGGTGGGGTGAGGGCGGGTTAGGGTCGCTTAGGTAAGAATCGGGGGCGCTGCCCCCGAACCCCCGCTGGGGGGACAAGCGTCCCCCCAGGCCTCGGCAGGGGTTTGGGTGGGGGGTGGTTGGAACCGGCTACTCGGGGCCAGAGGTGCGAGCCGCTATATATTATATGAACTTATTTGGGGGTAAATTTTTTCAAGCTTTCTACCAATGAAATTGATAAAATGGTTGCGATATTCAAGCAAGAAGGACCGCAAGTTTTTTAGATTAAGAAAGTCAAATATGGCGGGCCAAAATATTGGCCCATGCAGCGGAGCCGCGAGTGCACAACCAGCCTGAGGCGATGTTGGCTTCGGCTTCCGCTGACGGGTCAGGATATGGGCACGATGGTGTAAAACCGTGGCAGAATCGCGGTGGTAGCCCGCGGCCACGCCCGGCGTCTCAAGTGGTGCGAGCGACATCCTCAACAACTTCGGAGGAGCGGTTGGGGGACCTGGATCGGATGCAGAACTCGACTGAGCCTTCCATTTCGCGCGCCCTAGTTTAACTTTTGGTTGTGATACAAGGAACGTTGAAGCAGCGTGGGAGGCTGTCAAGGCGACACCACGCGAGTCGTTCCAGGGAGTAGGCCGTGTCTGATCTGAGTCGGGAACTAATCGGTGATAACCCGTCCGTTCTAATCCAGAATTTGCCTCGCTCAGCTTTGCAGGCAATATACCATGCAGTTACCGGAAAGACAGAGACCTACTCAAAAACCCTCAAAAAGAACGTCGTCATAAATCACCATGATATTCAGCAGCTCCATTCCCGGATTATGCAGCAAATTGAGCATTACGAGCTAGTTGCTGCGCCCACCGTTACGGTTGCGATTAAATTCGACAAAAACAGGAAGTTGCAATATACATCGTGGGAGAGATATGCAAATTTCCAATCGAATACTGTTGAAATAACATCCGAATTCATTCTTAAATACGAGTTTCTTCTGTCTTTGCCGAATACAATAACTCCACAGCGGTGCATAGTTAATATCGGCTTAGATTCGGCTCTTCCGGTCGTCGCCCATGAGGATGACAATCCCTTCGGTCCGCATCGAAGTTTCTTCCGGATTTTCACCAGTGCAGGTGAGTGGAGAACCGTAGACATTTCCATAGATTTTGTCGATTTCTTAATTGCTCACATATTCTCCGGGGTTATTGAGGAATGGTTCGGCACGCTTGAGTGTGTTGAGCGCCCGCGCTGGGCGGAATACGTCTGCAAGCATCTTCTGATTTTCAACTCAATCTGGGGCCACGTTAGTTCAATGGGTCTTGCAGCTTTCATCGCTACATACGCATGGGCGATGTCTGGCCAGGAGTTGCGCATCGGCGACCTTGCCTACGCCATATCGATAGCTATTGTTATTTGGGCTTTCCTAAAGATTGCTGCAGGACTCGTATCGGAGGCTTTCAATGATGCTGTTGGTAGATGCCTGATCCCCACCGTGATCCTGGTAACAGAGGGCGACCGCAGAGCATATGCCAAACTCAAGCTCCCCAAGAATAAGGTCCTGAGGAGCATGGGGTCCATAACGTTGGGTGCAGTATTCGGGGTCTTCCTTAACGTTGTTGCGAGTTATCTTTATGCCCACCTAACCCGAATAAGCGGATGATCATACCATCGTGTCTATATCCTGACCCGTCAGCGGAGGCCGAAGCCAACGTCGCCTCAGGCTGGTTCCGCACTCGCGGCTCCGCCGGATGGGCCAATATTTTGGCTCGGCGGTATAATATTGTCGTGCGCCGGCGGGAGAGGGGCAATAGGAAAATTTTCTTGATTTTGGTGGGTGAGTAAGGCTTATTCGCCGGCTCGCTTTGGACACCGCCCATGCGCCACTTTACCCCCCGCCGTCCCTGGACCCCGCTGACCGACACCGAATGGGCCGCCCTGGCGCCCCACCTGCCGCGCGCCGATCCCTCTGCCTCCCGCACTGCCGGCCGCCCCATCGCTGACCCACGCGCCCGCATGGACGCCATGCTCTATGCCTGCGTCACCGGCTGCCCCTGGGGCGAACTGCCGGAGACGGACGCCAAGCCCCTCAGCATCGCCCGCCACTTCCGCCGCCTCGCCCATGCGGGTGTCTGGTCGCGTTTGCTCCGCGCGCTCACCGCCGCGGACGCCGCCTCCGCCCTCCGCGCCATGGAATACTGGATCTGCCGCCTGGCCCGCCGCGCCATGCGCATGCTGGGCATGGAAGGCATCGACCTTGCCCGCCAGCTTGGCCTGCTGAGTGCCTTGCCGATGCTGCCCTGGTTCATGCCGAACCGGGATTTGTCCCAATCCCTGCTGGCCACCATCGATGAGGTGCTGAATCGCCTGCCGCGGCAGCGCCCGCCGCCCGGATTGCTCACCTTGCTGGGCAAATGCCTCCAACACGCCGGCGGCCGCCAAGTCTGGTCGAAGCGGCTGGCACCCCCATGAGGAAAAACCCACAGAAAACGAAGGGGGTACGGGGGAAGTGCCTTCCCCCGTTCTTACTTCTTAAACCCGTACTGCGTCTCAGCGGCGGCCTCACTCACCAGCCCCCGCTCCACATCCCGCGCCAGCGCCTCCGGGTCGCGCGCCGAGGCCGGGCCGTACCCGCCGCCGCCCGGCATTTCCACCACCAGCCGCTCCCCGGCCGGGATCACCTGGAATCCCTTGCCCTTCATCTCCGTGCCATTGGCCAGGGACAGCCGGCCTTTCGCCCCATTCCCGCCGCCGTCGCGGCCGCGGGCGGGGTATTTCACCCGTTCGAAGGTGGCGAAGATGCCGAAGGGCGCGCCGTGGCGGTGCTCCACCTCCATCACCTGGCCGAGGCCGCCGCGCTGCGCCCCCGCGCCGCCGCTATCCTCCCGGTATTCCTTGGTCCAGATCACCACCGGGGCGATGGTCTCGGTGATCTCCACCGGCACGTTGCGCACGCCGGAGGGGAAGGGGGTGGCGGAAAGCCCGTCCTGCTTCGGCCGAGCCCCGGCGCCGCCGGAATGGAAGGTCGTCACCATGAAGGGGGCGGAAACCGGGGCGTTGCCGCCCGCCGCGCCTCCGGTGCCGGTCATGCCGTGCCCGGCGCCGAGCTTCAGGTTCCAGAGATTGCTGGTCCCCTCCGCCGGCACCCGCCCGGGCATGCACTGGTGCAGCGCGTCATAGACCACGTCCGGCAGCATATGGCCGATGGTGGACCGCGCATTCACCGCCGCCGGCCAGGGGGCGTTGACGATGCTGCCCTCCGGCGCCGTCACCCTTATGGCGTCCAGCGTCCCGGCATTGTTCGGGATGGTGGGCGCGACCAGGCATTTCACCCCGAAGGCCGTGTAGGCCTCGGTGTAGCAAAGCGGGCAGTTGATCCCGTAGGAGGAGGCGGCGGAGGACCCCGCGAAATCCACCGCCACATGGTCGCCGGCGATGCTGACGGCGGCGGTCAGGTCGATCGGCGCATCATAGCCGTCGATCCGCATCGCCCCCTGCCAGGTGCCCTGCGGCAGGGCGGCGATGGCGCGGGCCATGCCGGCGGCGGAGCGGGTGATGATATGCTCCCCCAGCGCATCCAGCGTGGCGATGCCGTGTTCCGTCATCATGGCGGACAGCCTTCGCTCGCCCACCTGGTTGCAGGCGACCAGGGCGTGGATGTCGCCCTCCACCTGCACCGACTCGCGCACATTGGCGCGGACTATGCGCATCAGGCTTTCGTCGAAGCTGCCGGCGCGGACCAGCGGCAGCAGGGGGATGAACAGCCCCTCATGGAACACCTGCCGCCCGTCCGGCGACTGCCCGAGGCCGCCGATGTCGACGACATGGGTGGTGCAGGAGAACAGCGCCACCAGCCGCCCGTCATGGAAGGCGGGTGAGGTGATGACGATGTCATACAGGTGCCCCGTGCCCTTCCACGGGTCGTTGGTGATGAAATGGTCGCCGGGGCGCATGGTCTCGGCGGGGAATTCCCGCAGGAAATGCACCACGCTGCGGGCCATGGAATTCACATGCCCCGGCGTGCCGGTGACCGCCTGGGCGAGCATCCGCCCCTCCAGGTCGAAGACCCCGGCGGAGATGTCCCCGGCCTCCCGCGCGCTGGTGGAGAAGGCGGTGCGGACCAGGGCGCGCGCCTGTTCCTCCACCACCGAGAGCAGGCGGTTCCACATCACCTGCAGGCGGATGTCGGTCAGCGCATGGCTGGCGGTCATGCGAAATCCTCCAGGATCAGCTGGCGCAGGGCGTTCAGCTGGCAGGCGAAGCCGCGCGGGACGATGGTGGTGGTCTCGTCCTCCACCACCAGCGCCGGGCCGTCGAAGCGCATGCCGGGGTGGAGGGTGCGGCGCTCGATCACCGCCGCTTCCTCCAGCAACCCGCTGGCGGGGTCGAGGACGTTGCGGTGGCCGGCTGGGGTTGGGCCGGGCAGCGTCGCCACCTCGGGCACCGGGGCGGGCAGGGGGCGGTGGGTGGCCAGGGCCAGGGTCCAGGTCAGCACCTCCACCTCCAGCCGTGGGATGGTGCGGCCGAACAGCGTGGCGTATCCGGCATCGAAGCCGGCGCGCAGGCTGGCGGCGTCGAGGCTGGTGACGGGCACGGCGATCTCATGCCCCTGGCCGCGGTACCGCATGTAGGCGGTGCGGGTCTCGACCAGGGTTTCGGCGGGCGCGCCGAGGCGCACCACCGCCTCCGCCTCCGCCCGCATGGCGGCGAAGAGGGCGTCGAGCGCCTCAGGGTCGAAGGCGTCGAGGCGGGTGTGGCGGGTGCGGACCACCTCATACCCGATGGGCGCGCGGAGGAACCCGTACGCCGAACCGACCCCGGCGCCGACCGGCACCACCACCCGGCGCATGCCGAGCTTGCGGGCGAGGCGGGCGGCATGCAGCGGCGCGGCACCGCCGAAGGCGATGAGGGTGCGCTCGGCGGTATCCTTGCCATTCTCCACGGCATGGACGCGGGCGGCGCTGGCCATGGTCTCGTCGACGATCTCGGCGATGCCGGCAGCCGCACCGGCGGCATGGGTGCCGAGGGCGGTGGCGATGGGCGCCAGGGCGCGTTCGGCCAAGCCGCGGTCGAGGGTCATGGTGCCGCCCGCGAAGCGCTCCGGGTCCAGCCGGCCAAGGGCGGTGTCGGCGTCGGTGACGGTCGGCTCGGTGCCGCCGCGGGCATAGGCGGCGGGGCCGGGGACGCTGCCGGCGCTGTCGGGGCCGACCTGGATGCGGCCGAGGGTGTCGACCCGGGCGATGGAGCCGCCGCCGGCGCCGATCTCCACCAGCTCGATCACCGGGATGCGGACCGGTAGCCCGCTGCCCTGGATGAAGCGGTAGGCCCGCGCCACCTCGAACTGGCGGGAGCGGTTCAGTTCCAGATCGTCGAGCAGCGTCAGCTTCGCCGTGGTGCCGCCCATGTCGAAGGCGACGGCACGGGCGATGCCGCATTCGGCGGCAACCGCCTGGGCCAGGATCGCGCCGCCGGCGGGGCCGCTCTCCACCAGCCGCACCGGGAAGCGGCGCGCGGTCTCGACGGTGGTGACGCCGCCGGAGGACATCATCAGCAGCAGCGGCGCGGCGAGCCCGGCGTCGTGCAACCCCGCTTCCAGCGCGCCCAGGTACCGCGCCATCAGCGGCAGGACGTATGCGTTGGCGATGGTGGTGGAGGCGCGCTCGTACTCGCGGATCTCCGGCGCGACCTCGCAGGAGAGGGAGAGGGCGACGCCGGGCAACTCCTCCGCCAATATGGTGGCGGCGCGGCGTTCATGCGTGTCGGTGGTGAAGCTGTGCAGGAAGCAGAGCGCGATGGATTCGATGCCGGCGGCGCGCAGCCCGGCCGCCGCCTCCCGCACCGCAGCCTCGTCCAGCGGCAGCAGCACGTCGCCATCGGCCGCCACGCGCTCCGGCACGCCGAGCCGCCATTGCCGCGGCACCAGCGGCTCCGGCCGCTCCATGTGGATGTCGTATTGCTCGAAGCGGTGCTCCCAGGCGATCTCGACGGAATCGCGGAAGCCCTTGGTGGTGAGCAGCGCGGTGCGGGCCCCCTTGCGCTCGATCAGCGCGTTGGTGGCGAGCGTCGTGCCATGCACCACCAGCCCGACCTCGGCAGGGGCGACGCCAGCCAGGGTCAGGATGCGCTGCGTGCCCTCCAGCACCGCCTGCTCCGGTGCGGCGGGAGTGGTCAGCAGCTTGGTGGACCAGCTGCGGCCCCCCTGTTCGAGCACCAGGTCGGTGAAGGTGCCGCCGATATCGACGGCGAGCCGTGCGTTGCTCAATCGCTGTCTACCCGGATGTTGCCGGCCTGCACGACGCGGGCCCAGGTTGCGGAATCGCGGCGGAGGAATTCGCGGTACTCCGCCACGGGCATGGTTGCGGGCTGCAGCCCCGCCGCCTCGAAGCGCTGCGCGGTCGCGGGCTCCGCCATCACCTGGCGCACCTGCTCCGACAGCAGCGTCACGATTGCATCCGGCGTGCCGGGCGGTGCGGCGAGACCGTACCAATTCTCCGCCTGGTATCCCGGCACGGTCTCCGCCGCGGTCGGCGCGTCGGGCAGCGCCGGCCAGCGCTCCGGCGAGGTCACCGCCATGGCGCGCGCCTGGCCGCCGCGGATCAGGCCGAGCGTCGCCGGATCGCCGAAATACGCATCCACCACTCCGGCGGCGAGATCGTTCAGCGCCGGCCCGGTGCCGCGATAGGGCACATGCACCATGCCGATGCCGGACATCTGCCGGAACAGCTCGCCAGCCAGGTGCTGGCTGGTGCCGATGCCGCCCGAGGCCCAGCGGATCTCGCGCTGCCGGCCGAGCGCCAGGAATTCCGCCGGCGTCCGGGCCGGCAGGTCGTTACGCACGGCGATGATGAAGGGCATGCGGACGAGGCGGGTGACATGCGCCAGCGCCATCGCGTCATAAGGCAGGCGCCGCAGATGCGGTCCGGCGGTGGTGGTGCCGGCGCCGGTCAGGCTCAGCGTGTAGCCATCCGGCGCGCTGCGCGCCATCGCCTCCACGCCGATGACGCCGCCAGCGCCGCCGCGATTCTCGATGACGATGATTTGGCCGAGCGTCCGCTGCAGCGGTTCTGCCAGCAACCGGGCGGTGAGGTCGACGCCGCCGCCGGGCGGGAAGGGGACGATCATCCGGATCGGCCGCGCCGGCCAGGCCTGCGTCGCCGCGATGCCAGGCACCATCGCGGCCAGTGCCGCGCTCACCACGCTTCGTCGTCGCACCGGGTCCCCCCATCGCATCGCGGCGCCGAGGCTAGCACAGAGATTGAAGACGGAAACTCCCGCTCCACTGCCCAGCCGATGCCCAGCACCCTTTCGCCGCTGCACAGGCAGCGGGCAGATGGCGTTGCCGCTGGCCGATTGCCTGGCGCCGAAGGGAGTGGACCGGCGTCGCAACCGTGCCATGCTCCCTCATTCCCAGTGACCAGGGGCAGCGCATGCAGGGACGAAGCTACGACCCGATCGAGTTCGAGCTGTTCAAGAACGCGCTCTTCTCGATCGCCGATGAAATGGCGCTGACCATCCATCGCACCACCTACTCGGCGGTGCTGAAGGACAACATGGACTACTCCACGGCGTTCTGCGACGCCGCGGGCAGGCTGGTCGCCCAGGGCCTGACCCTGCCAAGCCACCTCGGCAGCATCCCCGAGGCGCTGGCCGCGGTGATGCGGCGCTATGGCGAGGAGATGGCGGAGGGCGACATCTTCGTCCTCAACGACCCCTTCGAGGGCGGGATGCACCTGCCCGATATCTTCCTGTTCCAGCCGATCTTCGTGAACGGCGAGCGCGTGGCAATCGCCGCCACCATCTGCCACCACACCGATGTCGGCGGCCGGGTCCCGGGCTCCAACGCCTCCGACAGCACGGAGATCTACCAGGAAGGACTGCGCATCCCGCCGCTGCGGCTCTACGAGCGCGGCAAGCCCAATGAAACCCTGCACATGATGATCGACCGCAATGTGCGGGTGCCCGTGAAGGTGTTCGGCGACCTGCGCGCCCAGCTCGCCGCCTGCACCATCGCCGAACGCGCCTTCAAGGAGCTGGTGGCGCGCTACGGCGTGGCCGAGACCCGCTTCTACATGAATGAGCTGCTGGACTACGCCGAGCGGCTGACCCGTGCCGCGCTGCGCGCGCTGCCCGACGGCGAATGGTCCTTCGAGGACCACATCGACGACGATGGGGTGGAGATCGGCAAGCCCATTCCCCTGCGCGTGCGCGTCGAGAAGCGTGGCGACCGCATGGTGGTGGACTGGACCGGCACCAGCCCGCAGGTGAAGGGCGCGATCAACAACACCTTCAGCTACACCCGCTCGGCCGCCTATTGCGGCATCCGCAGCATCCTGCCGGCGAATATCCCGAACAACGAGGGCTATTT
This sequence comes from Siccirubricoccus deserti, assembly GCF_014283215.1. Taxonomy (GTDB): domain Bacteria; phylum Pseudomonadota; class Alphaproteobacteria; order Acetobacterales; family Acetobacteraceae; genus Siccirubricoccus; species Siccirubricoccus deserti. The sequence goes on along the minus strand of NZ_JACOMF010000017.1, from coordinate 23,333 downwards.
CCGCGCCATCGAGGTGATCGCCCCGGCCGGCACCATCGCCCATGGCGTGCTGCCGGCGGCCTGCGCCGCGCGTGGCCTCACCGGCTTCCGCATGGTGGATACGCTGTTCGGCGCGCTGGCGATGATGCTGCCGGAGCAGGTGGGCGCGGCCGGCGATGGCGGCAACCTGGGCGTTTCTCTGGGTGGCTGGACGAAGGAAAGGCAGCCCTTCATCTACGTCGACTTCACCTGCTCGGCCTGGGGCGGGCGGCCCTGGGGAGATGGGCTGGACGGCAACTCCCACATGTTCGCCAACATGGCATCGCCCTCCATCGAGGTGACCGAGGCGGAGCAGCCGATCCAGATCACCGAATACGAATTCCTGCTCGATACCATGGGCGCCGGCCAGTGGCGCGGCGGCGCGCCCTTCGCGCGGGAGTACAAATTCCTGGAGGCCGAGGCGGTGCTGCAGGTCCGTGCCGACCGCCGCGAATTCCTGCCCTTTGGCCTGCAGGGCGGGCAGCCCGGCGCGCCCTCGATGAACTGGCTGCTGCGCGACGGCAGGCGGGAGAAGCTGCCCTCGAAATTCTGCATCACCCTGAAGCATGGGGACGTGTTCCGGCTGGAGGTGCCGGGCGGCGGCGGCTGGGGCGACCCGCTGCTGCGTGACCCGGCGCTGGTGTTGCGGGATGTGCGGAACGGGCTGGTGTCCGTGGCGGCGGCGCGGCGCGACCATGGCGTCGTGGTGGAAGGCCGGGCGGTGGATGAGGCGGCGACCGAATGGCTGCGGGCGGAGATGCGCGCCGCGCGCACCGCGCCCTTGCCGGCCGTGGTGCGGGAGCGCGCGGCATGAGCTGGCGCGTCTCCGCCGATATCGGCGGCACCTTCACCGACCTCGTCGCCATCGGCCCGCAAGGCGAGCTGCGGACGAAGAAGGTCTCCTCCTCCGTCGGTGACTACGGGCGCGCTATCGTCGAGGGTCTCGGCCAGCTCTTCGTCGAAGCGGGCTTCGCCGCGGCGGCGGTGGAGGAGGTGCTGCATGCCACCACCGTCGCTTCCAACGCCATCCTGGAGCACAAGGGGGCGAAGACCGGCCTCATCACCACCCAGGGCTTCCGCGACGTGCTGGAGATCCGCACCTTGCGCATGCCGCGGCTCTACGATCTGCGCTGGGAAAAGCCGGTGGCGCTGGTGCCGCGCCACCTCCGCCTCGGCGTACGGGAGAGGGTGCTGCACACCGGCGCGGTCGAGACGCCGCTGGACGAGGCGGGCGCGAGGGCGGCGGTCGAGGCGTTGCTGGCCGAGGGTGTCGAGGCCATCGCCGTCTGCCTGCTGCACAGCTACGCCAACCCGGCGCATGAGCGCCGCATCGGCGCCATCATCGCCGAGCTGGCGCCCGGCCTGCCCGCCTCGCTCAGCGTCGACGTGTTGCCGGAGATGAAGGAGTACGAGCGCACCTCCACCACCGTCATCAACAGCTACATCGGCCCGGTGCTGGGCCGCTACCTCGGCGCGCTGGGCCAGGACCTTCGCGCCGCGGGGCTGCAGGGGCCGTTGCTGCTGATGCAATCCTCCGGCGGGCTGATGCCGGCCGCCGAGGCGGCGCGGCTGCCGGTGCGGGTGGTGGAGAGCGGGCCGGCGGCCGGCGTCATCGGCGCGCAGGCGCTGGCGAAGCGCATTGGCCTGCCCAACGCCATCTCCTTCGACATGGGCGGCACCACGGCGAAGGCCGGCGTCATCGAGAACTACCAGGTCGCGCAGGCGGCGGAATACAGCGTCGGCGGCGGCATCATGGTCGGCTCCCGCCTGCTGTCGGGCGCCGGCTACCAGTTGAAGGTGCCGTCGATCGACCTGGCCGAGGTCGGCGCCGGCGGCGGCTCGCTGATCCGCATCGATGCCGCCGGCGCGCCGCAGGTGGGGCCGGAGAGCGCCGGCGCCGATCCCGGGCCGGTCTGCTACGGCCGCGGCAATGCCCAGCCGACGGTGACCGACGCGAATGTGGTGCTCGGCTACCTCAATCCGCGGGCGCTGGTCGGTGGCGCTTTGCCGATCGACGCCGCCGCCTCGCGCGCCGCCATCGCCGGGAAGATCGCCACGCCGCTCGGCCTGACACCGGAGGAGGCGGCGCATGGCGCGCATCTGATCGCCGCCTCCAACATGATCCGCGCCATCAAGGCGGTATCCTCGGAGCGCGGGCGCGATCCGCGCGGCTTCGCGCTGGTGGCCTTCGGCGGCAACGGCCCACTGTTTGCCGCGGGCATGGCGCAGGCGCTCGGGATGAGGCGGGTGGTGGTGCCGCCCTCGGCCGGGGTCTTCTCCGCCGTCGGGCTGCTTGCCTCGGACGTCGAGGTGCATCTGGCACGCTCCTGGCGCCGGGCGACGCATAGGTTGGATCCGGCGGCGCTGGAGGAGGCCGCTGCGGCGCTGGAGGCGGAGGCGCGGGCGCGCCTCGCCGCCCAGGGCTTCCCGCCCGAGCGCATCGTCGTGCAGCGTGCCGCGACCCTGCGCTACCAGGGCCAGAGCTTCGAGCTGCAGGTGGGCTTCGCCGCCGGCGACGGTCCGGCGGTGCTGGCCGAAGGCTTCGGTGCCGAGCATGAGCGCACCTATGGCCACCGCGCCGGGCCAGGGGAGCCGGTGGAGATCGTCGCCCTGCAGGTGGTTGGCCGCGGGTTGCCAGACCGGCCGCGGATGCCGGACCGGCTGGCGCCGCCCGCCGCTGCCACGCCACAGCCGGCCCGCCCCGCCTATTTCGGCCGTGCCGCCGGCTGGCTCGACACCCCGGTGCTGGCGCGCGCCGCGCTCGCCGCGCCGCGCCAGGGGCCGGCAATCATCGAGGAATACGACTGCACCTGTCTGGTCCCGCCTGGCGCCACCGCGGCGCTGGATGATTTCGGCAACATCATCATCGACCTGGGGGAGTCTTCCGCATGAAACGCTTCCTGCTCGGCGCCGTCGCCGCGCTCGGCCTCGCCGGTGGCGCGGCGGCGCAGGTGCCGGCCAGCCTGCCTGCCGGCCCGAAGGTGACGGTGGTGGCCGTCACCCAGCCGCTGCCGACCCAGCCGCAATACACCCGCGTCGACATCCCCATCCTGCGCGAGCAGGTCGGGCAGCGCAGCGGCGGCCGGATCGAGGTGCAGCTTTCCACCCATGCCGAGCGCAACCTCTCGGGCACTGAGTTGGTGCGGCTGGTGCGCTCCGGCCAGGCCGATATCGCCGCGGCGACGCTGACGACGCTGTCGGGCGACGTGCCGATCCTGGATGGCGTGGACCTTGCCGGCCTTGCGCCCGAGATTGGCGTCGCCCGGCGCATTGCCGAGGCCATGCTGCCGGTGGTGAACCGCGACCTGGAACGCTTCGGCGCACGGTTGATGGTGATCTACCCCTTCCCGGCGCAGGTGGTCTTCTGCCGCCAGCCCTTCGCCAGCCTCAGCGAGCTGCGCGGCCGCAAGGTGCGGACCTTCGGCAACTCGCTGGTGGATTTCTTCACCGCCTGGGGTGCCCAGCCGGTGTCGATCGGCTTCCCGGAGGTGTATTCGGCGCTGGAGCGCGGGGTGGTGGATTGCGCCATCACCGGTACCGGCAGCGGTGTCGCCGCGCGCTGGCCGGAGGTGACGACGCATGTCTCCAACCTGCCGGTGTCCTGGGCGCTGGCCGGCTACATGGTGAATGTCGCCTGGTGGAACCGGCTGGATCCGCAGGTGAGGAGCTTCATCGAGGCCGCGCTGCGCGAGGTGAACGACAAGCAGTGGGAACTGGGCGCCGCGGCGACGCGGGACGGGCTGGATTGCGCCATCGGCAATGCCGCGGCCTGCCGCATCCACACCCTGGCAGCCCGGCCAATGACCGAGGTGCCGGCCACCGAAGCCGATCGCGCGGCGGTGCGGGAGATCCTGGAAAAGACCGTGCTGCCCGGCTTCGTCCGCCGCTGCGGCGCACGCTGTGGGGAGGTGTTCAACCAGGTGATCGCGCCCATCGTCGGCGTGCGTGCCGGCGGGTGAGCGGGGCGCTGCCGGCTCCGCTAGCGTTGCGGCTGGCGCGCGGGCTGCGCACCGGCACCGCCGCGGCGGCCACGGTGATGGCCTATCTCGCGGGGTGGAATTACATCGCCTGCGCGCTGTTCATCACCGCCGATGTGGTGGGGCGGCAGTTCGGCTACTCCTCCGCCTCCACCATCGAGATTACCGGCTACATGCTGGCGACCGGCATCGCCTGGGGGCTGGCGCATGCGCTGGCGCGGCGGGCGCATATCCGCGTCGATGTCTGGGTGAACCGGCTGCCGCTCAAGCTGCGCGCCGTGCTGCATTTGCTGGCGCTGCTGCTGCTGGGCGGCTTCGCGGCGTTCTGCGCCTGGTCCGCGCTGGCCCTGGTCGATGAGAGCCTGTTGTTCGATGCGCATGACAATTCGGCGCTGCGGGTGCCGCTGGTGGTGCCGCAGGGCATCTGGACCTTCGGCATCCTGGCCTTTTGCGTGATGATCCTGATGCTGGCGCTCGAATGCGCGCTGTCGCTGCTGCTGGGGCGGCCGGAAGAGCTGGATCGGCTGCTCGGCGCCCGCACCCTGGAGGATGAGACGGCGGAGGCGCTGGAAGCGGTGGAGATGGCGCGCGGGGGCGCCGCGCGATGATCGCTGTTGTCCTGCTGCTGGTGCTGCTGGGTGTCGCGGTCTTCGCCGCGGCGACTGGCGGCCAGGCCGTGCCGGTGGTCGAGATCCTGGCGCTGACCGGCGCCTTCCTCGTCTTCTTCGGCGCCGGGGTCTACATCGCCGCGGTGCTGGGGCTGCTCGGCATATTGATCGGCCTGACCTTCTCCGACCGGCCCTGGTGGGCCTTCGCCGGGCAGACCCTGTGGGGGCCGTCCTCGAATTTCGTGCTCGTCGCGGTGCCGCTGTTCCTGCTCATGGGCGAGATCCTGCTGCGGGCAGGGCTGTCGGACCGGCTGTACCGGGCGCTGAACGTCTGGCTGAACCGGCTGCCCGGGGGCTTGCTCCACACCAACATCGCCTCCTGCGCGGTGTTCTCCGCCATCTCCGGCTCCTCCGTCGCCACGGCAGCGACGATGGGATCGGTGGCGCTGCCCTATTTCAACAACAGCGCCTACAGCCAGCGCATGGTGCTGGGGTCGCTCGCGGCCGGCGGGGCGCTCGGCAACCTGATCCCGCCTGGGATCACCTTCATCATCTACGGGCTGATCACCGAGACCTCGGTTGGCGCGCTCTATATCGCCGCGCTGCTGCCGAGCATCCTGGTCACCGGCCTTTTCATCCTGGTGATCCTGGCGCATGGGCTGACCCACCCGCTGCCGCGGCCGGAGCGTTTGCCGCTGGCGGTGAAGCTGCGGGCGTTGCTTGATCTGGTGCCGACCCTGCTGCTGATGGCGCTGGTGCTGGGCAGCATCTACGCCGGCTTCGCCACCCCGACCGAGGCGGCGGCGCTCGGCGTGGTCGGCGCCGCATTCTTCGCCGCCGCCGAAGGCAGGCTCACCCTCCGCCTGCTGAATGCCAGCGCCGAGGCGACGGCGCGCAACACCGCGCTGCTCGGGCTGATCATCTTCGGTGCCTATCTGCTGAACTACCTGCTGACCGCGATCAACGTGCCGCAGACCCTGGCTGGCTTCATCGGCGGCCTGCCGCTGCCGCCCTGGGCGATCATGGCCTGCATCCTGGCGCTGTATCTCGCCCTCGGCACCTTCATGGAGGGGTTCTCCATGATCATCACCACCGTGCCGGTGGTCTTCCCCATCGTCACCGCCCTCGGCTACGACCCGATCTGGTTCGGGGTGATGGTGACGATGCTGGTGGAGATCGCCCAGGTCAGCCCGCCCGATGGCACGGTGATGTATGTGCTGCAGGGCATGCGGCCGCGGGCGGGGCCGATCACCGATGTCTTCGTCGGGGTGGTGCCCTTCCTCGCCGCCTATCTGCTGGCGGTGGTGCTGATGATGATCTGGCCGGAGATCGCATTGTGGCTGCCGCGGGTGATGGGGTAGGGGAGAGAGATGATCGAGCGCCCAATCCGCATCGCCGTCGACATCGGCGGCACCTTCACCGACCTGCAGGTGCTGGACGGCCGCAGTGGCGCCGTCCAGGCCTGGAAGACCCCGACCACGCCGGAGGATCCCTCCATCGGCCTGCTGCGCGGGGTGACCGAGGCCGCGGCGCGCTTCGGCTTCGCACTGGAGGAGGTCGGGTTGCTGCTGCACGGCACCACCATCGCCACCAACGCGGTGCTGGAACGCAAGCTCGCCCGCGGTGTGCTGCTGACCACGGCGGGGTTCGAGGATGTGCTGGAGATCAACCGTCACGTCCGGCGGGAGCTCTACGCCGTCGATCCCGACCCCTTCCCCTGCCTGATCGAGCGCGACCGGCGGCTGGGCGTGGCGGAACGGCTGCGCGCTGATGGCAGCGTCGAGACCCCGCTGGACGAGGCATCGCTGCCGACGCTGCTGGCGAGGCTGGATGCGCTGGAGACCGAGACCGTCGCCGTCTGCCTGCTGCACAGCTACCGCAACCCGGCGCATGAGCAGCGGCTGAAGGCGCTGATCGGCGCGGCGCGGCCGGAGCTGCCGGTTTCGCTGTCGAGCGAGGTCAGCCCGGAGATCCGCGAATACGAACGCAGCAGCACCACCGTGCTGAACGCGCTGCTGGTGCCGGTGGTGAAGGCCTATCTCGGCCGGCTGGAGGCGCGGCTGGGCGAGGGCGGCTTCCGGCCGCTGGTCTTCCTGGTGCAGTCGAACGGCGGCGTCTGCAGCCTGCGGACCGCGGCGGAACAGCCGGCGCGGCTGCTGCTCTCCGGGCCTTCCGGCGGTGCGCTGGCGGCGGGGCGGATCGCGCAATTGCTGGCGCGGCCGAATCTCGTCGCCGTGGACATGGGGGGGACAAGCTTCGATGTCTCCGTGGTGCAGGGCGGCCGCGTCAGCGTCGTGACCCAAGGCGAGATCGACCGGCTGCCGGTGCGCCTGCCGATGGTCGAGATGCGCACCATCGGCGCCGGCGGCGGCTCCATCGCCAGCGTCGATCATGGCGGGCGGCTGACCGTCGGGCCGCGCAGCGCGGGCGCACGGCCCGGCCCGGTCGCCTATGGCCGCGGCGGCACCGAACCGACCGTCACCGACGCCAACCTCGCGCTCGGCCGGATCGACCCGGAGTATTTCCTCGGCGGCGCGATGCGGCTCGACATGCCGGCGACCCGCGCCGCCATTGCGGAAAAGGTCGGCACGCCGCTCGGGCTTGCGGTGGAGGCGGCGGCGCAGGGCGTGCTGACCGTCACCAATGCCAGCCTCGGTGCCGCGGTGCGGCTCTCGCTGTTCGAGAAGGGGCTGGACCCGCGCGATTTCTCGCTGCTCAGCTTCGGCGGCGCCGGCGGGCTGCATGCCACCGACGTGGCGACGGAGATGGGCATCCGCGAGGTGATCTTCCCGCGCGAGCCGGGCACGCTTTCCGCCTATGGCATCCTCTACAGCGACCTGGTGCAGGACATCGCCCGGTCCCGCGTGCTGCCGGCGGTACCGGCGAGCCTTGGCGAGATCGGCGCGCTGCTCGGCGCGCTGCGTGCCGAGGCGGATGCGCGGCTGGCGCAGGATGGTGTCGCCGCCGCGGCGCGGCTGCTGGAGGTGGCGGTGGACATGCGCTACCACGGCCAGGCCTTCGAGCTGCTGGTGCCCTGGGGCGATGTCGCGGCGCCGGACGCGGCGGCGCTGGCGACACTGGTGCAGCGTTTCCACACCATTCACCGCCAGCGCTTCAGCTACGCCGATGAAGCGGAGGCGGTGGAACTCGTCACCCTTCGCGTCATCGCCATCGGCCGCCTGCCGAAGCCCGATGCCGCCGAAGCCCCGCCGGCCGCGCGCCCGGCGCTGAAGGGCAGCCGCCGGGTCTTCGAGGAGGGCGCCTGGCGCGACATCCCGGTCTGGGACCGTGACGCGCTGCCGGCGGAGGACCGCATCATCGGCCCCGCCATCATCGAGGAAGCCTTCGCTACCCATTGGATCGGCCGCGGCTGGGCCGCCACCCGCGCCGAGGCCGGCGCGCTCATTGCCCGGAGGGATGCGTGATGCTGGGTCCCATCGAGATCGAGGTCATCCGCAACGCGCTGACGGCCGCCGCCGCCGAGATGGACGTGACCATCTGGCGCACCAGCCGCAGCACCATCGTGCGCGAGCTGCTGGACTATTCCACCGCGGTCTTCGATGCCGAGGGCAACAACCTCGCGCAATCGGCGCGCATCCCGAGCCACCTCAACAGCATGTCGCATTTCCTCCGGGAGTTGCTGGACAAGTGGGTCGATCCCGAAAGTTGGGGGCCGGATGACGTCGTCATCTCCAACGACCCCTATTGCGGCGGCCAGCACCTGCCGGACATCACCGCCTTCAAGCCGGTGTTCCATGAGGGGCGGCGCATCGCCTTCGTCGGCGCGCTCTGCCACCACATCGATGTCGGCGGACTGGTCGCCGGCAGCTATGCGGCGAAGGCGATCGAGATCTTCCAGGAGGGGCTGCGCATCCCGCCGGTGAAGCTGATCGAGAACGGGCGCCGCAACGAGGGCGTCTGGGCGATGATCCGGCAGAACATCCGGAAGCCCGATCTGCTGCTGGGCGATCTGCAGAGCCAGATCGCCAGCCTGGAGGTGGGTGCGATCGCGCTGCGGCGCCTCGCCGCCCGCTACGGCGCCGATGGCATGATCGAGGCCGGGCGGCGCATCCTCGACATGAGCGAGCAGGCGATGCGCGCCGCCATCAGCCGCATGCCGGACGGGACCTATGAGTTCACCGATTGGCTGGACGACGACGGCATCGATCTCGACAAGCCGATCAAGCTGCATGTGGCGCTGACCATCAAAGGCGATGCCATCTCGGTCGATCTCTCCGGCTGCTCTCCGCAGGTACAGGGGCCGACCAATGCCACCCTGGCCAGCAGCAACGCCGCCATCATGTTCGCGGTGATGTCCGCCTGCGACGAGCCCTTCGCCGCCAATGCCGGCTGCTACCGCCCGGTCAGCACCATCGCGCCGGAAGGGCTGGTGGTGAATGCGCGGCATCCGGCGCCGGTGGTGCACCGCATCGCGGTGACGCACCGGCTGCTGAACGCCATGTTCGGCGCGCTGCACCAGGCGGTGCCGGACCGCATTCCGGCGGCCTATTACGGCAACTCCTACGTCTGCACCTTCCAGACCGTGGCCGAGGACCAGCGGCGCGAGGTGCTGGTGGAGATCGAGATCGGCGGCACCGGTGCGCATCCGAAGAAGGATGGCGTCAATGCCCTGTCCAGCGGCATGCACAACAACAGCAACATCCCCATCGAGATGATCGAGGCGCAGGCGCCGCTGACCATCACCCGCTACGGGCTGCTGCCGGGTTCCGGTGGGGCCGGCATGCGGCGCGGCGGGCTGGGGCTGGCGCGGGAATGGCGCATCGACAGCCCGCGCTGCTTCTTCACCGCCAATATGGACCGCTTCGTACACGCCCCTTACGGCCTGGCTGGTGGCGGCCCCGCTGCGGTCGGCCGGCTGGTGCTGGTGCGGGACGGGGTGGAGAGCCCGCTGCCGCCGAAATCCGACAATGTCCCGCTGCAGCGGGGCGACCGGGTGCGGCTGGAAACCTCGGGCGGCGGCGGCTTCGGCGATCCGGCACGACGCGATGCGGCCGCGGTCGCGCGCGACAGGGCGCTGGGCTACGTGGCATGAGCTTCGATCCGCGGCAGCACCGGCTGGTGCCCGAGCAGCGTTGGTTCGGCGACTTCACCCTCGGCGAGCGCTTCCCGCTGCCGAGCCGCACCATGACCAGTGGCCTCTTCGCTGCCTTCCAGGCGGCATCCGGCGACAATCATCCGATCCACTACGATGTGGAATACTGCCGCGCCCACGGCCTGCCGAACATGCTGGCGCATGGCTATCAGGTGGCGATCCAGACCTGCGCCGGTGCTGGACTCTTCCCGCATCTGGTCGAGGAGTCGCTGAAGGGCTTCCTTGAGCAATCCACCCGTTTCCTGCACCCGGTGGTGCTGGGCGACACGCTCTACCCGCTGCTGGAGGTGGATGAGCTGACGCCGCAACGCAGCACCGGCATCCTGGGCCTGCGCGCGACGGTGCACAACCAGCGCGGGGTGCTGGTGCTGGAAGGCCGCCACCGCTACCTGCTGCGGATGCGGCCGGGGTAGCGGGTCGACCCAACCACCCGTGATGGCCAAAGTTGATCCGGCCACCGGGTTGCAGGCGATCAACGGATGCGCGGGTCAAGCCCGCGCATGACGTGAGAAGGGGGGCGCGTCACCCTGGCCCGGCCGCCTGCCAGGCACTCAATCCGCCTGGCGCAGCCCCGAAGCCTGGATCAGCTCGGCGTATTTCTGCGTCTCGGCGCGCACGTAATCGCCGAAGGCGTGGCGGTCGAGATAGCGGATCGGGTGCGAGGCGCGGGTCATGCCCTCGATGACCGAAGGCGTCCGCAGGGTGCGGGCGCAAGCGGTGTCGAGCCGGGCGATGGTCGCCTCCGGCGTCCCGGCCGGGGCGAACAGCCCGGTCCAGAGCGGGAAGACCAGATCGTGGCCCAGCTCGCGCATGGTCGGCGCATCCGGCATGTCCGGGTTGCGGCGCTCGGCGAAGATTGCCACCGCATGCAGCCCGTATTGCGACACGAGGTTGGCCTCAGCCGTCAGCATCAGCACCGTGCCGGATTGCATCGCCAGCACGCTGTCGCCGGAACCGCGGAAGGGGATGTGGTTCATCTCGATGCCGAGCGCCCGGGTCAGCCCGGTCATCGAAAGATGGCCGAGACCGCCGACCCCGCCCGAGGCGTAGGGCAACTGGCCCGGATTGGCCTTCGCCCGCGCCACGATATCCGCCACGGTCCGGATGCCGGAGGTCTTCGGCGTCATCAAGGTCGCCGGCGCTTCGGCGATCAGGCAGATGGGCGTGAGCTGGTCGGCGCGGTAGGGTGGCTTGGCCAGGAAGCTCGGCTGGATGACCACCGCCGCCATGGAGGTGAGCAGCATTGTCGCGCCATCCGGCTTGGACCGGACCACCTCGGAGGTGCCGATGGTCCCTGTGGCGCCGCCGACGTTGCGGATGACGAGCTGGCCGCCCAATTCCTCGGACAGCACCGGCTGGATCAACCGGCCGATGATGTCGGTGCCCCCGCCGGCTGGCCAGGGGATGATCATCTGAACCTGCGCCCAGGCCGGCCCTGCCAGCAACGCCAGCCCGGCCGCGATCGCGGCCAGCCGTGGAATCCTCCACTTCACCATGTTTCTTCTCCCCTGGCCCCGCTTGTTGCCGCGGGTGCCGTGGGAGGAGGCTAGCCAAATCGCCGCTGGCGCTGCAACTTCTACGGAAGCAGTCGGCGGACATAGCGCCGCGACTGGCGGAACAGCGGCCGCACCTTGTCGGTCCAGGGCGTGCTGCGGGCGGCGATCCATTCCGGCGTCTCGTTCACCTCCGGCCGCTCGAAGCGGTAGGCGGCGAGCAGGTTTGGCGCGCCGCCGTCCAGCCGGCGGTAGCGGGTGCCGCCGATGCAGCCGGGGCAGGAGGTGAGCATCGGCAGGTGCTCCTCCTCGTACCAGCGGAAGATCTCCGGCAGGTCGGCCTCGGCAATGTCGAGCTCGACGGTATAGAGGAAGGGAGCGGGCCGGCTAACATCGCCGAGCGAGGCGATGAAGGCGTAGGGGATGCCGTCCTTGGCATCCGCCGGCGGGTTCTCCAGCCAGTGCCAGACATCGGCGGGGTTCTCGATGTCCTGGTAGCGGGTTCCGGCGCCACGCCCGGGTTGGATCAGCAGATCGGCCATTGGGTTTCCTCCATTCCTTCGGCAGTATCCGCGCCACGCCACGAAGCACAAGCGCGGGGGAAACCACCATGGCCCGAATTCCCTATGCCGACCCGGGACGGCCGGAACACCGGGAGGCGGCGGCGCATATCGTCGCCAGCCGCAAGCGGCTCGGCCACCTGCACCGGATGCTGCTGCACAGTCCGCCGGTGGCCCGGGGCTGGATCGAGATGTATGACGCGGTGCGCTGGAAGACCGTGCTTTCCGGCAAGTTGCGGGAACTGGTGATGTGCCAGGTCGCCGCCATCAATGGCGCCGAATACGAATGGGCGGCGCATGCACCGATCGCGCTGAGGGAAGGCGCGACCCAGGCGCAGCTTGATGCGCTGCCCGACTGGTCGAAGGCCGATGTCTTCGACGCGCAGGAACGCGCCACTTTGGCGCTCTGCGACGCCATGACCAGGCATGTGCATGTGCCGCCGGACGTCTTCGCCGCGGCGAAGGCGGTGCTTCCGGAGCGGGAGCTGGTGGAGCTGGTGGTGACCATCGCTGGCTACAACTGCGTCTCCCGCGTCATCGAGGCCTTCGAGATCAACGGCACGGATCCGCTGCCATGAACGGCGCCGAATGGCTGGCCCGAAGCCTGAAGGACTCGGGCCAGACGCATTTCTTCTTCGTCGATGCGGTGCTGCGGCGGACCCTGCTGGAGATGGAGCGGATCGGCGTGCAGCCGGTGCTGGCGCATACCGAGAAGGCCGCGGTCTACATGGCCGATGCCTATGGCCGGATCTCCGGCCGGCCAGGAGTGGTGGCGGCGCAATCGGTCGGCACCGCCAACCTCGCCGCCGGGCTGCAGGATGCCTGGCTCGGCCGCAGCCCGGTGCTGGCGCTGACCGGGCACAAGCCCATCGGCCACCAGCATCGCAACGCCTATCAGGAAGTGGCGCATGCGCCGCTGTTCGCGCCGGTGACCAAGCACGCCGCACAGGTGCATGAGGCGGCCGACCTGCCGCGGCAGTTCCGCCAGGCTTGGTCGGCCGCGGTCTCGGCACCGCCGCGGCCGGTGCACCTCGACCTCAACGGGCTGATGGGCGAGTTCGTCGAGCGCAGCACCACGGATGAACCGCCCGCCGCCCTTGGCGCCTGGGTGGCGCCGGCGCATCGGCCGATGGCGGATGCGGCCTCGGTGCAGGCGGCGGCGCGGGCGCTGCTCTCCGCCACCAAGCTGGCGATCGTCGCCGGCGATGGCGCGGCGCTCTCAGGCTGTGGGGCGGAGGTGCTGGCGCTGGCCGAGGCGCTGCGGGCGCCCATCGCCACCTCGCTCGGGGCACGCGGCATGGTGCCGACGCGGCATCCATTGCATGTCGGCGTGGTCGGCAATTACTCGTCGCCGCCGGCGAACCAGGTGGTGCATGCGGCGGAGCTGGTGTGTTTCATCGGCTGCGACACCGGCGACCAGGTGACCCATACATGGCGGGTGCCGAAGCCCGGCGTGCGGGTGGTGCAACTCGATGCCGATCCGCTGGAATTCCATCGCAGCTACGCCGCCGAGGTGACCCTGCTGGGCGATCCGCGGGCAACCCTGGCGGCGCTGGTCGCCGCCGTCGGCACGCCGGCGCGCGACGGCGGGTTCCTGGCGGAGGCACAGGCGCTGATGGCGGCGTGGCGGCGGGAGGTGGCGCCGCGGCTCGCCAGCGATGCCGTCGCCATCGACCCGGCCCGGCTCTGTGCCGAGATCACCCGGGCCCTGCCGGCGGATGGCATCCTGGTCGCCGACACCGGCTATTCCGGCATCTGGACCGGCACGCTGATCGAGCTGGAGCCGAGCCAGACCTACCTGCGCGCGGCGGGCTCGCTCGGCTGGGCCTTCCCGGCCGCGCTCGGCGCCAAATGCGCCGCGCCTGATCGCAAGGTCATCGCCTGGAGCGGCGATGGCGCGCTCTACTACCACTTGCCGGAGCTGGAGACGGCGAAACGCCGCGGCATCGCCGTGGTGCTGGTGGTGAACAACAACTCCGGCTTCGGCCAGGGTTGGCCGGGCTACCTGAAGCAGGCCGGCAACCGACCGCGTGCCGCCGAGCAGGTGCTGCGTTTCGGCCCGACCGATTTCGCCGCCATCGCTGGCCAGTTCGGCCTGAAGGGCATCCGCGTGGAGCGGCCGCAGGAGATCGCCGCGGCGCTGGCGGAGGCGCTGGCGAGCAACGAGACCGTGGTGGTCGATGTCGCCACCGATATCGAGGCGCGGGCGCCGGAGCCCTGGACGCCGCAGGAAGGAGCATAGGCATGGCACGGGTAGCAGTCATCGGCGCCGGCACCATGGGGCATGCGCTGGCGCTGGTCTTCGCCCTCGGCGGCCACCGGGTGCGGCTGACCGACAGCAACGAGGCGACCTTGGCCCGTGCCCAGGGGCTGATGGAGACGGCGCTGGCGACCCTGGTGGCGGGGGGCGAGGCGCCGGCCGACTGGACCTCGGCGCATCTCTCCCAGGCCGTCACCCGCCACCCAACCCTGGAGGAGACGGTGGATGGCGCCGAGCTGATCGTCGAGGCGATCATCGAGACGCCGGAGGCCAAGAAGGCGCTCTACGAACAGCTTGATGCGCTGGCCCCGGCCGAGGCGATCTTCGCCAGCAACACCAGCCACCTCGACATCTTCCCGCTGATTCCCAAGGGCCGGCAACGCAAGGCGATGATCGCCCATTGGTACACGCCGCCCTACCTCGTCGACCTGGTGGATGTGATCCCCGGGCCTGGCTGCGAGCCCGGCGTGGTCGAGGGTGTTTCCGACCTGCTGCGGGCGATGGGCAAGCAGCCGATCGGGCTGAAGAAGTTCGTCCCCGGCTATGTCGCCAACCGCATCCAGGCCGCAATCGGCCTTGAGGTGCAGCACCTGCTGGACGAAGGGGTGGCGACGGCGCCGGAGATCGACGCCGCCATCATCCATGGCTTGGCGCTGCGCCTGCCGATCCTCGGCTTCTATGCCAAGGCGGATTTCACCGGCCTCGCCTTGATGCAGGCGGTCGCCGCCAACCGCAGCTATACCCCGCCGCCAGTGCGCGGCGGCAGCCCGGCGCTCGACAAGCTGGTGGCCGAGGGCCGTACCGGCGTGCTCGCCGGCGCCGGCTACTACGACTGGCCGGGCGATCCGGCGAAGCTCTTCGAGGCGCGGGACAAGCGGTTGATCGCGCTGAAGCAGGCGATGCGGCAGATCGGCACCATGGCCGGGCTGGAGCGCGACCTGTGATCCGCTACGAGCTTGCCGGAAAGGCGGCGCTGGTGACCGGCGGCGCCTCCGGCATCGGCCTGGCGCTGGTCGAGCAGCTGGCGCGCAACGGCGCGAAGGTGGCGATCAACCACCTGGCCGATGACGCGCGCGGGCCGGAGCAGGTGGAGCGGCTCCGCGCCGCGGGCTTCGATGTCATCGGTGCCCCGGGCAACGTCGGCGATGCCGTGGATTGCGAGCGCATGGTCCTGGCGGCGATCCGCGATCTCGGCCGACTCGATTATCTCGCCTGCAATGCCGGCACGCCGGGCACTCGCACCTCCGTCCCGCCCTCGGCGCTCGACCGGCTGACGGAGGAGCTGTGGAACACCGTCATCCAGGTGAATCTGCTCGGCGTGTTCCGCTGCGTGAAGGCCGCGGCGCCGGCGCTGAAGGCGGCGCGGGGCGCAGTGGTCAGCACGGCGAGCATCGCCGGCCTCGACTCCCCCGGCTCCTCCATGGCCTATGGCGCGACCAAGGCCGGCGTGATCAGCCTGACCAAGAACCTGGCGCGCACCCTGGCACCGGAAGCACGGGCCAATGCGGTGGCGCCCGGCGCGGTGGACAGCTCCTGGATGATCGAATGGACCAATGAGCAGCGCAGCGGCTCGATCGACAAGGCGCTGCTCAAACGGCGCTGTAGCACCGATGATCTTGCCGAGGTGATGCTGTTCCTGCTGGCCGGCGCCGCCATGGTCACCGGCCAGACTATCACGGTGGATGGCGGCCTGACGCTGGGCTGACGGGTGGCGCCGCCCGACCCCATCATGCACGGGCTTGGCCTGGCCTAGGCGGGCGAGGGGTGGTGGGCCCGCCGCCTCACTCCTGTGGCAACACCACCACCGTGCCCCGCTTGGTACCGGCCTCCACCGCCTCATGCGCGGCCGCCGTTTGCGCGAGCGGGAAGGTAGCGGCGATGCGGTGCAGCCGCTCGCCCTCGCGCAGCCAGCGGGTGATCTCCGTCATCGCCTGCCGCCGCGCCGCCGCCGGCGCGCTGTTCAGCACCACGCCGCGCAGGTTCACGTTCTTCCGCATCAAGGTGCCGGAGACCGGGACCGGCGGGGTCGCGCCGCCGCGGCTGGCATATCCGATGACACTGCCGTTCAGCGCCACGACCGCCGACCACAGCGCGACATTGCCGCCGACATCGACCTCGATGATGCGGTCCACGCCGCCCGTCGCCGCCATGATCCGCTGGGCGCAATCCGGCGCGCGGTAGTCGAACACCGCCTCGGCGCCGGCGGCGCGGGAATCCTCCGCCTTCCAGCCGCCGCTCGCGGTCGCACCGACCCAGGCGGCGCCGCCCCAGCGGGCGAGCTGCACCGCATAATTCCCCACCGCGCCGCCGCCGCCGGAGACCAGCACCCGTAACCCCGCGACCGGGCCATCGGCGAAGAGGCAGCGATGCGCCGTCATCGCCGGGATGCCGAGGCAGGCGCCGATCTCGAAGCCGATGTGGTCCGGCAAGGCGTGGACATACTCCACCGGCACGCAGGTGAACTCCGCCGCGGTGCCGAAGGGCCGGCCGCGCTGCGCGTTGTACAGCCAGACGCGTTGGCCGAGCAGCGCCGGGTCGGCACCCGCGCCGAGCGCCTCCACCACCCCTGCGCCATCGCTGTTCGGGATGATCAGCGGCCATTCATTGGCATAGGAGGTGCCGGCGCGGCGATAGGTGTCGGCCGGGTTGACGCCGGAAGCGGCGAGCCGCACCCGCACCTCGCCCGCGGCCGGCTCCGGCAGCGGGCGCTCGCCGGATTGCAGCACCTCCGCGGCGGGGCCGGTGTGCGTGTACCAGATCGCGCGCATCAATCGAGCGCCGCCACGCATTCGATCTCCAGCAGGAAGTCCGGCACCGGCAGCGCCGCGACCACGCAGGTGGTGCGGGCGGGCAGGTGCGCGGCGGGGAAGGCGGCGGCGTAGAGGTGGTTCATCATGCGGATGTCCTCGCTGCGGGTCAGCAGCACCGTGGTCTTCAGCACCCGGCTGAGGTCGGTGCCGGCTTCGGCGAGCACCGCCTGCAGGCCTCGCATCACCTCGGCGAATTGCGCCGGGAAGTCGCCGGTGGCGATGGCACCGCCCGGGGCGACCGGCCCGACACCGGAGACATGGAGCGTGTTGCCGTGCCGCACCGCTAGCGACAGGGGCGGGAAGGCCCGGCCGTCGTCGGGTGGCGCGAAGCGCTTGATATCGGCCATGGTGGCGGCTCCTGTTCTCGCCGGCCGAGTGTGACCGGCTTGTCGCCCGGCGGCCAGGGCGGATTGAGCGGGCATGGTTCGCATGAAGGTCTTCCGCCTCGGCCGCCACCCGGTCCCGGGTCCGGGCGCTGCCCTACCCGGGCGCGCTGACCGCTCTGCCGATCACGGAGTACATGCGCCGCGGCGGTGGAACTCATCCTCCGGCTGGCGATGCGCGGCGCGCTGGCGCCTGGGGTGGCACGGCAGCACCGCCCCTATCACCAGGGCATGCTGACGGGCTACGGTCTGCCGTCGTTGACCGACGCCTGAACGCAAGGGACGAAACACCGCATGAAGCTCGCCCACTCGCCCGCCAGCCCCTATGTCCGGAAGGCGGTGGCCTGTGCCATCGCCCGCGGCATCGACCAGCAGGTCGAGCTCTGGACGGTCGGCACCACCGACCCGGCGCTGCTGCCGCTGAACCCGCTGTCCAAGGTGCCCTCGCTGCTCACGGACGATGGCATGGCGCTCTACGACAGCCCGGTGATCTGCGAGTACCTCGACAGTATCGGCGATGCGCCGAAGCTGTTTCCGGCCCCCGGTCCGGCGCGCTGGAAGGCGCTGCAGCTGCAGGCGCTGGGCGATGGCATCCTCGACGCCACCCAGCCGCGCCGGCGCGAAGTGGCGCTGCCGCAGGATGATGGCCGGCGCGAGTACATCGCGCTGCAGCAGGGCAAGGTGGCGCGGGCGCTGGACGTGCTGGAGGCCGAGGCGGATCAGCTCGGAGCGCTGACCACGATCGGCGAGATCACCGTGGCCTGTGCCCTTGGCTACCTCGACTTCCGCTATCCGCATGAGCCGTGGCGGCCGGGCCACCCGAAGCTGGAAGCCTGGTACGCCAAGGTTTCGAAGCTGCCGGCGATGGCCCGGACCGAGCCCTTCGTGAAGTAGCTGGATTTTCGTTTGTGGGATCGGATGCGTAACTGGGGGCGTCGCCTCCGGTTACGCGGCAGAAGGGGCGGGGACTGCGTCCCCAGCCTGCCCGCAATCAGGCGGAGGCGGTCTCCGTCCTGTTCTGCGGTGCCGCGCTGCCGGGGCGCAGCAGCGCCACGCCGACCAGCAGCGCCGGCAGGCCGCAGACGATGAAGCCGGCGCCATGGCTGCCGGTCAGGCTCAGGCAGGCGGCATAGACCAGCGGCAGCAGGAAGGCGCCGATCTGGCCGAAGGACAGCACTCCGCCGGTCGCCGAGGCGCGCGCGCCGGGCGGCGCCAGCCGCGCCGCCTCCGCCAGCAGCACGCCGTGCCAGGACATCGCCGTGGCGCTGAGCCCGGCGGCGAGCAACCCGACCAGCAGCACCGACAGTTTATCGCCGAACAACCCCAGCAGCGCCGTGCTGGCCGCCATGCCGAAGGCCAGCCCGCACATCACCACCCGCGGCGACACCAGCACGCTGCCGATCCAGCCCCACAGGATGCGCCCTGGCACCGCCACCATCATGGCGGTGGAAAAGACCACCCCGGCCGCGGTCAGGCTGTGGCCGTGGTCGGTCAGGTAGATGATGAAATAGTAGGTGAAGACGGTCTGCAGCCCGTTGAAGGCGAAGCAGGCCATCGACAGGGCACGCAGCTCCCGCGCCCGCACCGCGCCGGTCAGCGTGGTCCAGAAGTCGGAGATGTGGAAGCTGCGCGACGGGATCCGGTCGGAGTCGAACTCCCGGCGCAAGGGCTGCAGGGTCAGAGTGAAGGCGAGGCAAGCGGCGGCGGCAACCAGTAACGTGCCCTGCCAATCGATCCAGCCGATCAGTGGCGGGCCAAGCAGCCCACCCAGCAGCAGCCCCGCCGGCACCGCCGTCTGCTTCAGCGAAAAGACCAGTGGTGCGTAGCGCGGCGGCGAATAGCGACCGAGCAGGTGGGAACTCGCCGGGGTCGAGACCGCGGTGCCGCCGCCGCCGATGACCGCCGAGACGATGAACATGAGGATGAGGCCGGTGGCTCCCGCCGCCAGCCCGATGGTCAGCATCACCAGCGCCAGCTGGCTCATCCGCAGCGCGCCGTAGCGCAGGATGAAGCTGCCGCAGCCGAGCTGGAACATCAGCGCGGCCACGGCTGTGAGGCTGACATAGATCCCGAACCAGGCGGGATCGAATTGCAGCTCGGCGATGACGGCGGGGGCCACCACCGCCGGCAGGCCGCGGCCGAGCGAGGCGAAGGTCTGCTGGGCGAACATCGCGCCCAGCGCGAGGAGCAATAGCTTCAGTGAACGATCAAGCCGCATGCTCTAGGGTGTAGGCTCAGCCGGCGCAGCGCACCAGCTTGCCCGGCAGCGCCCCGGTCGCCTCGCCATGGCGGTAGGTGATGGCGCCGGCGACGATGGTGGCGTCGTAGCCGCGCGCCTTCTGCATCAGCCGCCGCCCGCCGCCCGGCAGGTCGTAGAGCATGCCTGGGCGTTCCAGCGCTAGCTTGTCGTAGTCGATGACGTTGATGTCCGCCTTCATCCCGACGCGCAGCATGCCGCGGTCGGCGAGCCCCGCGGCGCGGGCGGTATCGCTGGTCTGGCGCCGCACCAGCTCTTCGACGGGCAGGCCACGCTCGCGGCCCCAGTAAGCCAGGACAAACGTCGGGAAGCTGCCGTCGGAGATGAAGCCGACATGCGCGCCGCCGTCCGACAGGCCGACGATGGTGTTGGGGTGGCGCAGCAGCTCGCGGCTCGGCTCCAGGTCGTAATTGAAGTAGTTCACCAGGGCGCAGAAGATGAAGCTGTTGCCCTCATCGGCCAGCAGCATGTCGTAGGCGACCTCTTCCGGGGTGCGACGCTCGCGCGCGGCCTGAGCGGCGATGCTGGTCTCCTTCGGCGGGGCGTAGTTGGGCGGATCACCGAAGGGGAACATGCGCTCGAAGCTGAGCCGGGTGAGCAGCGGGAAATTGCTGCCGCTGAAGCGGTCCTCGCCGAGGATGCGGGCGCGCATCGCCGGGTCGCGCATGGCGGCGACGCGCTCGGCCAGCGGCAGATGGGCGATCGCCTTGTAGCTCGGCGTGCCGCTGAACGGGTTCTGGCTGCCGAGCAGGCCCATGAGGATGCCGATCGGCCGCGGCGGGAAGACCGGGCGGATGGGCACGCCCTCGGCCGCCGCCTGGTTCGACAGCGCCAGCAGCTCCTTCCACGCCTCGGTGCGGTCGTGCCGCGCGGTCAGCGAGAACACCGCCGGCCGGCCGCTCCGCTCGACGATGCGGCGGATCAGGCCGAACTCGGTTGCCGGGTCCGGCTGGTTGAAGTCGGAGACGAATTCCAGGAAGCCCTTGCCGCCGGCCCGCAGACCCTCGGCGATGCCGGACAGCTCCTCCTCCTGTGCCCGCAAGGTCGGCGTCGGGTCGCCGGCCAGCGTCTTGTGGCTGATGGTGCGGCTGGTGGAGAAGCCGAAAGCGCCGGCGTCCACCGCCTCGGCGACGATGCGGCGCATCTCGGCGATGTCGCCCTGGTTGGCATTCTCCAGCGCCAGCGCCCGCTCGCCCATGACATAGACGCGCACCGCCGCATGCGGCACCAGGGCGCAGATGTCGATGTCGCGCGGCTTGGCGTCGAGCACCGCAAGGTATTCGGCGAAGCTCTGCCATTTGAAGTCGAGGCCCTGGGAGAGCACCGGCGCGGGGATGTCCTCGACACCCTCCATCAGCTCGATCAGCTTCATCTCCTGGCCCGGGTGCACGGGCGCGAAGCCGACGCCGCAATTGCCCATCACCGCGGTGGTGACGCCATGGATGGCGGATGGCGCGAGGTGGCTGTCCCACACCGCCTGGCCGTCGTAGTGGGTGTGGATGTCGACGAAGCCCGGCGTCACCAGCCTTCCCTTGGCGGAGATCTCTTCCCGACCGCGCGGCAGGCCGGGGCCGATCGCGGCGATGCGGCCGTCCTTGACGGCGACATCGGCCTCGAACCCGGCGCGGCCGGTCCCGTCGACGACTGTTCCACCTCGGATGACAAGATCCGCTTCCATGGCCGTTTCCTTCCTTGGACGGTCGCAACCCTAGGCCGATCCGCCCCGGCTTCCAACCCTGGCCAGCCGTGGCCGGCGCGTGATCGCCCGAGGTTGGGCAGCCGAAAGCTTGAATCGCGCGACCAACCAGCAAAGCCGGGGCCTGATTGCTTCAGCTCGAAGCAATCAGGCTCTAATGATGGGCCGCTTCTAGGAGAATCGCGCCATGTTGCTGGACCGTTCCTATTCAACCCTGCTGCTGGACGCGCCGGCCCCTGGGATCCTGCAGGTCACGCTGAACCGGCCGGAGCGGGCCAATGCCTTCACCTCAACGATGGGCGAGGAGATTCTGCAGGTGTTCCAGGCGCTGGAGGCCGATCCTGCGGCATACCGCTGCGTGGTGCTGACCGGGGCCGGCAACCGTGCCTTCTGCGCCGGTGCCGATCTGAAGGAGCGCAACGGCATGACGGATGAGCAATTCTCCCGTCAGCACTACCTGTTCGAGCGCATGGCCCGCGCCGTGCTGGCCTGCCCGATGCCGCTGCTCGGCGCGGTCAATGGCGCGGCCTTCGCCGGCGGGCTGGAACTCGCGCTGTGCTGCGACTTCCTCTACGCCAGCGAGACCGCGCGCTTCGCCCTGACCGAGGTGACACTCGGCATCATGCCCGGCGCCGGCGGCACCCAGAACCTGCCGCGCACCATCGGCGAGCGCCGCGCCAAGGAGGTGATCCTCACCGGCAAGCCCTTCTCGGCGCAGGACGCGCTGGCCTGGGGCATGGTGAACAAGCTCTACCCGGCGGAGGAGGTGCTGGCCGCGGTGCTGGAGACGGCGCAGGCCATCGCCGCCAACGCGCCGCTCTCGGTCCGCCAGGCGAAGAAGTCGATCAGCCAGGGCCTGCAGATGGACCGCGCCTCCGGGATGCTGTTCGAGATCGAGGCCTATTATCAGCTGATCCCGACCGAGGACCGCAACGAGGGCATCCGGGCCTTCAACGAGAAGCGGAAGCCCAACTTCAAGGGGCGGTAAGGCCCGGCGGCATGCGACGGGGGCCTTGCCCCCATGGCGCGTCGCTCATCGCAACGGCCGGGGCTGAATGTCCCGGCCCGTCATCGGCCCGGCCCCGCCCATCGCCTCACCCGGCCTTGTCCTGTAGGCTCGGCGATCGCGCATGCAGCCCAAGCATCGGGAGCGTCGAAGATGAGCAACGCGTCGGAATACACACCGCCCAAGGTCTGGACCTGGAACAAGGCCAATGGCGGCCGGTTCGCGAACATCAACCGGCCGATCGCCGGCGCCACGCATGACAAGGAGCTGCCGGTCGGCCGCCATCCGCTCCAGCTCTACTCCCTCGGTACGCCGAACGGCGTGAAGGTGACGGTGATGCTCGAGGAGCTGCTGGCCCTCGGCCATCGCGGCGCCGAGTACGATGCCTGGCTGATCAGGATCGGCGAGGGCGACCAGTTCGGCAGCGGCTTCGTCGCCGTCAATCCCAACTCCAAGATTCCGGCGCTGGTGGACCGCAGCGGCCCGACGCCGATCCGGGTCTTCGAATCCGGCGCGATCCTGATGCATCTGGCCGAGAAATTCGGCGCCTTCCTGCCGAAGGAGGCCGGGGCGCGCGCTGAATGCCTGTCCTGGCTGTTCTGGCAGATGGGCAGCGCGCCCTATCTGGGCGGGGGCTTCGGCCATTTCTACGCCTATGCGCCGGCCAAGATGGAGTACCCGATCGATCGCTTCGCCATGGAGGTGAAGCGTCAGCTCGACGTCCTCGATCGCCGGCTGGCGGAGGTCGAGTACGTGGCCGGAGCCGACTACACCATTGCCGACATGGCCATCTGGCCCTGGTACGGCGGCCTGGCGAAAGGCTGGCTCTACGGCGCGGCGGAGTTCCTGAAGGTGGAGGAGTACCGGAACGTGCAGCGCTGGGCCGATGCGATCGGCGCCCGGCCGGCCGTCCGGCGCGGGCGCATGGTCAACCGCGTGCAGGGCGATCCCGCATCCCAGCTGCACGAGCGCCACGACGCCGCGGATTTCGAGACCAGGACGCAGGACAAGCTGGCGGCCGGCAGCTAGAGCGTTTTCCGATCAGTCTGCGTCATAGCCGGCGGCGGCGAAGTAGTTGGCGCACTCGGCGGGCGTGAAGGTGCCGATGATGCGGCCGATGGTGTTCCAGAGGCCGTCGACGGTGCGGGTAGC
>NZ_JACOMF010000169.1 GCF_014283215.1 Siccirubricoccus deserti | reverse complement strand
CGCGCCTCCGTCGGCACCTGAAATATGGTTGCTGGGGCGACCTCACCGAGTTCGCCCTGCCAAGCCTCTAGCCGGTCCATGGTCTGCGACAGGATCAGCAACCGCGGCGCCGCTTGTGCGGCCTCCTTGGGCGTCGGGTCACGGCCGAGCACCCTGCGTGCGACCTGCCGAAGCTCCTCGTCAACTGGCTCGGACATGGCCCGACCTCCCCGCCGATGACCGGGGGAGCATGGCGCGTCGGGGCGGCGGAGGAAAGCGAACTGCCGCGGGCCGGCGCCCGCGCGGTCCTGCCCGCCCAACCGCCGATCGGGGCGCGCGGGCAGAACTGGAGGTCGTGCCGCGTGCCCGGCCCCGAGCCGGCGAGATCGTCGGCTCCGTTCTGTCCACATAGGCCCTACCATCCGACGCCGCCGATCGGCTAGGAGATCCCATGCCCGAGCGTGGACGTTTCCTACCCCGCCTCCTCTGGATCACCCTGGCGGCGCTGTTCCTCATCGTTGTCTGGCAGACCATCCCGCTCGTCCAGTCCGTGATCATCGGGTGGCAGGCCGAGCCGCGCACGGTCACCCCGCGTGGCAACCTCGCCGAGGACGAGCGCAGCACCATCGAGCTCTTTGAGGCGGCGCGCGTCTCGGTCGTCTTCATTGCGACCACTGAGCGCGTGTTCAGCCCCTGGTCACGCAATGCGCTGAACGTGCCGCGCGGCACCGGCTCCGGCTTCGTTTGGGACGAGGTCGGCCATGTCGTGACCAACCACCACGTCGTGGCCGGCGCCTCGGGGGCGACGGTGCGGCTCGCAGACGGCCGCGCCTTTTCCGCGGCGCTGGTCGGCGCGAGCCCGGTGCACGACTTGGCGGTGCTGCGCATCAGCGTCAGGATCGGCCGCCCCCCACCACTACCCATCGGCAGCAGCGCCGATCTTCGCGTTGGCCAGAAGGTCTTCGCGATCGGAAACCCGTTCGGCCTGGACTGGACGCTGACGACCGGCATCGTCTCCGCCCTGAACCGCGAACTGCCGGCCGAGACGGGTGCGATGATGGACGGGCTGATCCAGACCGATGCCGCGATCAACCCCGGCAATTCCGGCGGGCCGCTCCTCGATAGCGCCGGACGGCTGATTGGCGTGAACACGGCGATCTTCAGCCCGTCGGGCGCCAGCGCCGGTATCGGCTTGGCCGTGCCCGTCGATGCGGTGAACCGCGTGGTGCCACGGCTGATCGCGGAGGGGCGATACGTCCGACCCGGGCTCGGCATCCGCACGGAGGCGCAGCTGAACGACGCGCTTTCGGCACGCTTCGGCGTCCGTGGCGTGTTCGTGCTCGATGTGGCACCCGGCTCGGCCGCGGCCACGGCCGGGATCAAGCCGGCACGGCTTACGCCCGACGGAGCCTTCGTCCCGGGCGACATCATCATCGCCTTTGGCGGCCAGCCCGTGCCGCGCGTGCCCGAACTCCTTACCGCACTGGAGCGGCGTGAGGTCGGGGAGGTGGTTGGCCTGACGATCGAGCGCGACGGGCAGCGCCGGGACATCGAGGTCACCCTGCAACCATCCGGCGTCTGAGCGCCAGGCAAGATTCAGCCGGCGCGCGTGGCCTCAAGCGGTCTTCAGGGCGTCAGGCCGTCGGAGGCGGCGCCGGCCGCGGTTGCCCCCCTCCCCTGCACAGCCCCAGGCCCGGAGTCTGGCGGTTTGCCGCAATTGCGGCAAGCCTCGCCTCACCCGCGGTAAGGAAGGGATCGCGGGTGAGGCTGTGCACCGGTGGGGCGCTCGGCAAAAGAGGGCGCTCCTGGCAGGATTAGCCGTCCTTATTCACCACGGGTCTGCGGAGAGGCTGGCGGGCGTGGCGTAAGTTGATGATGGCGTTTACGAACTTGGGTGTCGAGACCAACCCGCAGCACCGTCAGGCCGCACCACACCCGCCATGGATGACGATACGACCGAGCCCTTCGGCTTTCCAGCGATCGGCCGCAAGAAGGTGGCCGCCGCCTTCGATGGCGGCCGGCTGACCTCGGACGGCGGCGTCATGCTGCTGGCCGCGGCCGAGCGCCAGCTTGGTCTCTGTGACCGGCTGGCGGCGCTGATCGCCGAGGCCACTTGCGGCACGCTGCGCCTCGCGCTCCTCAGGATCGGCGCCCTGGTTCGCCGCTCCGTCCGCCGCATCAAGGTGGCGATGGCCTCGGCGCATCCGCACCAGGCCGAGTTTGCCCTCGCCCATGCCCGATTGACCGCCAGCGCCCCGGCCTGACGAACCAGACACCGCGAACCGACATACACCCCGGCCAACGGCGCACCCGCCGCGGCGCCGGCGGCGCACGGCCCCAGCAGGCCAGGTCCGGCGGCAGCCACGCCGCCATGCCCAGAGCGCCCTCGTCGGCAGCAGCCCCCGCTGCCAAATCGAACCATGGTGAGAAGGGCGGGCTAGTGTCCGTGGTGAGAGTCCCGCTATCCAGCGAATCGTCGTGCCCAAGCCCGGGTTCAGGCTGGAGTACCGGAACAGATCCTCAGCCGCGACCGCAGGCCCGACACTGTCGCCTTCAGTCACGCGGCCCCGTTGCCTGGTCCGGGCTCGTGGGCTGGCTGCACGGCTAGGAGCGCGTCCCGGTAACGGCTGAAGCGGCTCGACATGTGAGGCGGGCGGTGATTCGCTCGGCGGCATGATGAAGAGCTTTCGACCCTGGAAGGTGAATGAGGCCTGGCTGCTGCCACCCTCGGTGCAGGAGTTCGTCCCCGAGGGGCATCCGGCGCATCTGGTTCGTGACATTGTGGCGGAGGAGCTCGATCTCTCGGCCATTCTCTCGACCTTCGACGAGCCCCGTGGCTATCCGCCGTACCACCCGACGATGATGGTGGCGCTGCTGCTCTACGCCTACAGCCGGGGCGTCTACTCGTCGCGGCGGATCGCGCGCGCCTGCGAAGAGCGTCTCGACTTCC
>NZ_JACOMF010000168.1 GCF_014283215.1 Siccirubricoccus deserti | reverse complement strand
CCTCCTCGAGCCGATCGGCAACATCCCACCCGCCGAAGCTGAGGCGCGCTACTATGCCAGCCAGCAGGAGGTTGCGCTGGCAGCCTGACTCAAACTCCCCTGCCTCCGGCAAACCCGGGGCGGTTCAAGGCACCCGCCATGCTGCGCTGGTGACACTGGACGCCATTGGCATCGAGGGCGCGGAGAAGGTCATGCGCAAGGTCCAGGAGATGGCAGAGGCCGGCGACATGCGCGCCGCCGAGCTGCTGTTGCGGCGCCTCTGGCCCGAGCGGAAGGGTCGCCCGGTCGAGATGGAGTTGCCGGCGCTGAACACGACGGCCGACTTGCCGAAGGCGATGGCAGCGGTGGCCGCAGAGATGGCCGCCGGCAACCTCTCCCCCGAGGAAGCCGCGCAGGTTTCGGCAGTGATCGAGGCGCAGCGCCGGGCACTGGAAACGCAGGATCTGGCGGCACGGATCGCCGCGATTGAAGCTCGGGAGATGGCGAAATGAGCCCAATTGAGCGCCGCATAGCGGCTTTGGAGAAGCGGCAAACCACGGGAGTTGTCCGGTGGGTGGGGCGGATCTTCGACCCAGCAGCTGGCGAGCCTTACGAGGCGTGGGAGGCAGCTGCACGCACTGGCTTGGCGCCCCGCGAACGGCTGATCGTCCGATACATCATGGATCCGGTCCCGCCCCCAGCGCAGGCCCTATAACCTATGGTTGTTGACTTGTAAGCGCGCGCCCCACGATGATTGCGAAATCGGTTTGAAGGCGGGCGCTATGTGGCGACTGATGCTGTTCCCGGCGGCTTTGCTCTCAGGGTGTGCCGGCGAAGCCCCCCGCCACATGGTTCAGATTAGCACTGACCCTCCGGCCGCTACCTGCGCCATCACTCGCGCAGGGCAGACGGTGGCGACGGTGGCATCTGCCCCGGCAGAGGTCGGGCTGACCTATTCAAGCCGATCCGCGAGGGTGCTTTGCACCCAGGCAGGGCACGCCCCGACGATAGCCACGCTACCGGCTGAACCCATTGCGGGACGCTTGGCCATGCACGCGCTGGCCGGCGGCCTCGGCGGACTGGCTGGAGCGGCCTTCTCGGGCGACGGGTTCCGCTACCCGCCCGCCCTGCATGTGGCGCTGCCACCTCAGCACTTCCCCTCGGCCGACGCACGCGACCGGTTCTATACCGCGAGGGCGGATGAGACGCGGGCTTACTTTGACCCGGACATTCGTGGGCAGCGATCAGTCTGCGGTGCGGGGGAGTTTGGATGCGAGCAGGTCATTTCCGCCATGGAAGCTGCCCGTGATGGCGAACTGGCGCAGCTAGAAGCGCTACGGACGGCAGCCGTTATCGACTAACTCGCGGTCGGTAGCAGCCAGACCCTAACCCTGCCGGCGGAACCCCTCGGCTACCCAGGAACCGAAACGGGCCACTGCCTGGCCGACGATCCAGACCAACCCCACCACAATGAGGGGCCACGTTACGGCACGTAACGCGTCCTTGGCATCCGTAATTACCCACCTCCCTTGCGCGGGAGTGGGTTGGCTGATTCGATCCTGGCATGGGTGCCGTCGCGGGTGTGGTAGGAAATCGGGGTGGCGTAGTCTCCGGCTTGTTCAACGAGCCATGACCGGCGTTGGCGCGCCGGCGGAGACCACGCCATGGGCAAGGATAGCAGCAAGGGGCCTGCCGAGCAGGCGCTGTTTGCCGGAGAGGCCTGGTTCGACCCAATCGAGGCAGGCCTACGGGGCCGGATCCGCGGGCTGATCGAGGAACTGGTAGAGCAGGAACTCGAGGCGGCGCTGGGGCGCAGACGCTACGAGCGGGCTGGCGCCGCCGTTGGGCACCGGCATAGGCACCGCAGGCGTCAGCTGACGGGCTCCTTCGGGCCGGTCGAACTCGCGGTGCCCCGCGCCCGGCTGCAGGCCGAGGACGGCAGCAGCCGGGAATGGCGCAGCGCCGTGCTGCCGCGCTACGCCCGGCGGACCCGCCAGCTTGAGGCGCTGATTGCCTCAGCCTACCTTGCCGGGACCAACACGCGCCGGGTACAGCGGGCGCTGGCGGCGCTGTTCCGGGGCGCGGTGGGCAAGGATGTGGTCAGCCGGGCCTGGCGCAAGGTGAAGGTGGACTGGGAGGCCTAGAGCCGGCGCGACCTGGCGGGCGAGGACATCGTCCGCCTCATCCTGGACGGGACCGTCGTGCGGGTCCGGCTGGACCGCAAGGCGACCTCGATCTCGTTGCTGGTGGTCCTAGGCGTGCGCCGGGACGGGCAGAAAGTCCTGCTCGCCATCCGCAACATGGGCGGGGAGAGCGAGGCGGCCTGGCGGGCCGTGCTCGACGATCTTGTAGCGCGTGGCCTGCGGGCTCCGGAGTTCCTGATCATCGACGGCGCGGCTGGCCTCGAGAAGGCGCTGGCTGCCCTCTGGTCGGCGGTGCCAGCTCAGCGCTGCACGGTTCACAAGCACCGAAATCTCCTCGCCCATGCACCGGAGCGGCTGCATGAGGAGATCTCGGCCGACTACACGGACATGATCTACGCCGAGACCGCGAAGGAGATCGAGACGCGGCAGAAGGCATTCCTGCGCAAGTGGCGGCTGAAATGCCGGGCCGTCGCCGACAGCTTGGAGGAAGCCGGCGAGGCGCTGTTCGCCTTCACCCGGCTGCCCTCGAGCCAGTGGAAGTCGGCGCGGACCACGAACGCGATCGAGCGGCTGCACGAGGAGTTCAAACGGCGCATCAAGACGCAGACCGTGCTGCCCTCGGCCGAAACCGCGGCCATGCTGTTCTGGGCCTTGCTCGCTTCAGGCCAGATCAACATGCGCAAGGTCGATGGCTGGCAGAGCCTCGGTCAGCCGCCTGCCAAGAGCACGATTGACCTCGCCGCCTGACGCGATACCGTCACCACGCCGGAGATAGCCACGGCCATTTCCAACACATCCCGCGACGGCACCC
>NZ_JACOMF010000167.1 GCF_014283215.1 Siccirubricoccus deserti | reverse complement strand
TCCTTGGCCAGCCGTCGGCATCGGTTGAGCCAACCGATCGTGCGCTCGACGATCCACCGCTTCGGCAGCACGACGAACTTGTGGAGGTCGGATCGTTTGACGATCTCCAGGTTCACCTGACCGCAAACCGTGCACAGCCCGGCCTGGAACTTGGGACCTTGATATCCACTGTCGGCGTAGAGCTTGAGCAGGAATGGGTACAGGCCGAAGAGCGCCCCCATGAGCAGCACGCCACCGTCGCGGTCCTGGATGTCGGCCGCGTGGACGATGGCCTGCATCAGCAGTCCCTGGGTGTCGACCAGGACGTGGCGCTTCTTGCCCTTGATCTTCTTGCCCGCATCAAAGCCCGATGGGTCGATGCAGCGCCCCCTTTTTCCGCGCCCTTGACGCTCTGGCTGTCGATGATTGCTGCCGTCGGGCTGGCCTCGCGGCCAGCCTGCTCGCGGCACAGCACGTACAGCGCATGGTGGATGCGATCGAGCGTGCGGTCCTCGTCCCAGCGCCGCAGGTAATCATTCACCGTGCTCCGCGGCGGCAGGTCCTTCGGCAGCGCCGCCCATTGGCAGCCAGTGCTCAGGACGTACATCACCCCGTTGACCACCGCGCGCTCGTCAATCGTCCGCCTGTTGCCGCCCGGCTTCGCGGGCGGGATCAGCGGTGCGATGAGCGACCATTCTTCGTCAGTCAGATCGCTCGGGTAGCGCAGCTTGCCGCGGTCGTATCTCGGCCGATTCTCGGGCGTCCACATGACCACCCTTCTCCCGGCTCATACCATCCCAGGCCAGTCACAACCGATTCAGATGACTCGTCCTGTTCCCGGATAGACATTAAGTCACTTTTTCGTGAGGACACTTGCCGGGCGGCGTCGGGCGTTTGCTGAAACCGGGCGCGGCGCCAATGTTGGTTCGGTAAATAGTCCCGCGGGTCATAACTTTGCGGAGGAACGATGTCAGACTCCGTTTCAAGTCAGCCGATCCATCAGATCGAGACCGTTACTGTCGGTCCGTTTCCAATAACAAACGGCAATCCATGGGAGGAAGACGCCGAAGCAGTCGGTCCTCGCCTCTCCCAGATCATGTCTGATTACACGGCCAAGTATGCCGCGTTGGGGCAGCAAATCGTGTTCGTCGGGGGAGGTGAGCCACGTGGCTACAACTGGAGTCGTGCCAACGAGACTGAGCGCTTCACTACGTACGTGATCGAACCCCCAATCTTAATTTACCGAGAGGGCGAAGCGCCGCCGGACGACCCTGTTCTATTGTTCGTTTCTGACGCCGAGGTCAGCGTGCCGTTGGACGACCGCGGTACACCTAGCGGAGCCGACGAAGCCGCCTTCAACGTCAGTCTAAGCGCCTCGCCGAGCGAAGCGGTGACCGTTACCTACCGAGTCGCCCCCGCCGCTGAGTCGCAGTTGGTGGACGCTAACGAATTGGTCGGTTCCCTCACCTTCCAACCCGGCGGCCCGCTGCAACAGACGGTGCGGGTTGCCGTGCTGCCCGACCGCAGTATCGTGGATGCCGACCCGCCGCCGTTCTACCCGGCCGCGTCGTTCGACGCGCCGGACACCCTCGCGGAGGCGCAGGACTTCGTGGCGAACCCGCTGGTGGCCGACTACGCCGGGTTGAGTGACCTCGCCTACGCCCGCCCCGGCACCCCGTCCGTGGAAGGCTACGATCTCCGAGAGCGGATCAGTGGCGATTTTGCCGCCGACGTGCGCGTCGCCAACAAGGATGTTTCGCTGGAAGTAACTGGCGTCTCCGGCCCGGCCACCGTCGCCGACGGCAGCGGCGTCGGCACCATCCGGGACTTCGTGGTGGCGATGCGCGGTACCGATACGGGAAGCTTATTTTACTTGGTTGCCAACCTCATCAGCGATGCGGGCTTCATCCCGGAAATCGGCACAGCAATACTAGCTTCCTTTGTCCAGCGGTTAGAAACGGTGATCGACGGACTGCGCGCCGAGTTCCCGTTGGCTGACATCGACCTGACTGGGCATTCGCTCGGCGGCGGAGTCGCGCAGATCGTTGGGCGCAATACCGGCCTCGACACGGTGACCTTCAACGCCCCCGAGATTGCGCCGTCGATCTTCCGCTTCCTGCCGCCTACCGAAGCGGGCTTAGATACTGTGCCCCAATACAGCAACATTGTGAACATCCGCAGCGGCACAGACATCGTGAGCGCCCTGCCGCTCGGCGACCACCTCGGCGCGGAGATCGTGGTGGAAGGCGTCACGGGCACGAGCTTCTTCGACCTCTCCGGGCACTCCATAACGCCCTTGGCGGCCGAACTCCGCAGTGGGGCCACGGTCTGGGGACTGTCCACTAACGATGGGCGGCCGCCATTGCTGGCCCCGGAGGCCGACAACGTGTTCTTCTTCTGACGCAGGGGAGCCCAAGTATCCGCGGCTCCTCGACCTGCCACATGGTATTGTTATTGTTAATGCGTACCGAGCTTACGGTTCCTGTCACCCCATAGTCGAGCGGACGATCAGTTGGCTCAATCGATGCAGGCGGCTGGCCAAGGATTGGGAATGTCTGAACCGCTCTGCACTCGCCTTCCTGCGCTGGGCTTCGGTCCGCATCATGGTCCGAAGGCTATGCCAGAACACTAAATGATCTCGGATGGACACTCAGCAGATGGGGGTGGCCACCTAGGATTAGTGATGTCGGGCGTGGCTCCCCTATCGATTCCGGTCTCGACACTGCGCTATTGAGAGGGCTTGGGTCATCTTGGACTGCCCCGAAACCGCGACAGGCGGCCTGTCCAGCGCGGTGGCTGCGAACCTTTCAGGTGCGCCCAGGCCGGATCAATAAGAGCCCATCCGAAAAGGAATTGAGTTACCTGAGTCGGATGTGATTCCCTTCTCCTGCGGGCGATTTGTGGGGAAGCAGGATGGCGTGGACAGCGGAGCATCGGCGTGCGGCGGATCGGCGCGGGCTGCGCTACCCCTCCGATCTGACGGATGCCGAATGG
>NZ_JACOMF010000166.1 GCF_014283215.1 Siccirubricoccus deserti | reverse complement strand
GTAACCGTCGTCCTGACCTCACCTTGCGAAACGCCCTGCTGATGATGCCGTGTCGCTTTACGGCATGCGGCGGAGGTGGCGTTGGAGATCGAGGCGGAGGCGGCCGAGACCGGTCATAGGAGTGGTCGTAGAACTGCTCGCAAGGCTCGCCCCGACGATGTTGTCGAGGTGGTCACACGCGGCGAGGGGCGGCGGAGCTGGTCGGCGGACCAAAAGCGCCGGATCGTCGTCGAGGCGATGCAGCCCGGCGTGACGCCGGCCGAGGTGATCCGGCGCTGGGGCCTCACCTCGAGCCTATTCTACACGTGGCGGCGGCAGGTGATGAGTGGCGGGCTCGGCGCCGTGCCGATGCCGCTGCCCGCCTTCGCGCAGGTCGCCATGGCGGAGGAGGCGCCGATTCCGCCGCTGTCTGCCCCGGAGATCCCGGTACGGCCGCCCGCGCGCATGGAGGTGGTGCTGCCGGACGGGACGGTGCTGCGGCTCGACGAGGATGTCGGCGCTGACGCACTGCGCCGGGTGCTGGCGGTGCTGCGCGGCCGATGATCGGGCCTCCACCGGGCGCCCGGGTGTTCCTTGCCTGCGGCGTCACCGACATGCGGCGCGGCATGGACAGCCTGGCGGCGCTGGTCCAGCAGTCGCTCGGCGCCGATCCGTTCGACGGCTCGCTCTATGCCTTCCGCGGCCGCAAGGGGCGGCTGGTGAAATGCCTCTGGCACGACGGCGTCGGCCTGTGTCTGCTGACCAAGCGCATCGAACAGGGTGCTTTCCCCTGGCCGGCGACGGCGACTGGCAAGGTGATGCTGTCGCCGGCGCAGATGTCCCTTCTGCTCGAGGGCCTCGAGTGGCGGCGGGTGCAGCCGGCCTGGCGGCCGACGGCGGTGTGATCGCTTGCGGCACCGCTTTCGCTTGGAGCGACGCGAAGTTGTCGGCGACGATTCCGGCGTGCCCGACGCCGCGTCTCCCGACCTGGTGGAACTGCGCACCGCGCTCGCCGCGGCCGAGGCGCGCATCGCGCAGCTCGAGCAGATCATCCACGATCTCCGCCGGTCGCGCTTCGGCCAGAGCATCGAGCGCGTCGATCCGGGGCAGCTCGCGCTGGCCCTCGGCGCGGCACCGCCGCCGCCACCGGCAGCGGATCACGACGCCGCCGCGGCGCCGGAGCGCAAGTCTGCCTCCGAGCGCCGCCGCAACCGCGGCGCGCTGCCGGCGCATCTGGAGCGCATCGAGCAGGTGATCGACATCGCCGACCGCGCCTGCCCCTGCTGCCGGCGCGAGATGCACCGGGTGGGCGAGGACCGCGCAGAGCGGCTGGACGTCGTGCCCGCCCAACTACGGGTCCGCGTGACTGTCCGGCCGCGCTATGCCTGCCGCCGCTGCGCCGAGGGCGTGCACCAGGCGCCCGCGCCGGCGCGGATCGTCGCCGGCGGCCTGCCGACCGAGGCGCTGCTGGCGCATGTCCTGGTCTCGAAATACGGCGATGGGCTGCCGCTGTATCGGCAGTGCCAGATCCTGGCCCGCGGCGGCATCCACCTCGACCGCGCGACGCTCTGCGACTGGGTGCGCCAGGCCTGCTGGTGGCTCAGGCCGCTGCACGAGCTGGTCCTCGCCCACATCGTCGGCCATGCGAGGGTGTTCGCCGACGACACGCCGCTGCCCACCCTGGCACCGGGCCGCGGCCGGACGCGGGACGGACGGATCTGGGCCTACGCCGCCGATGACCGCGCCTCGGGCGGCACCGGGCCGCCGGCCGTCGCCTACGTCTATGCCCCGGACCGCAAGGGCATCCGGCCCGCCCGCCATCTCGCCGCCTTCCGGGGCACGCTGCAGGTGGACGGCTATGGCGGCTTCCGCGCACTGGCCGATCGGCGCAACGACGGCGCCATCGCGCTCGCCTTCTGCTGGGCGCATCTGCGCCGGCGCTTCCACAAGATCCACGCCCACACCGCCTCGCCGATCGCCGCCGAGGCGCTGCTGCGCATCGGCGCGCTCTACGCCATCGAGCGCGAGGTCCGCGGCCGGCCCGCCGCAGAGCGCCAAGCCGTCCGCCAGGAGCGCAGCGCGCCGCTCGTGCGCAATCTCCGCACCTGGCTCGACGCCCAGCTCGGCCGCGTCAGCCAGGGCTCCGCGCTTGCCGCGGCGATCCGCTATGGCCTGCGGCACTGGGAGGGCCTCTGCCGGTTCCTGGACGACGGCACGCTCGAGCTCGACACCAACAGCGTGGAGCGGGAGATCCGGCCAGTCGTCGTCACGCGCAAGGCGGCTCTGTTCGCCGGCAGCGAGGGCGGCGGCGAGAACTGGGCCATCGCCACCACGCTGATCCGCACCGCCATCCTCAGCAGCGTCAACCCGCAGGCCTGGCTGACTGACGTGCTGGAGCGGATGGTTCGCGGCGAGGTGCGCTCGACGGAACTCGCCTCGCTACTGCCCTGGGCGTGGCGCCAGCCCGGCATCGCGGCCGCGGCGTAGGGCTATCGCGCCGGCAGCGCCGCCGGCACCTCCTCCGCCTCGCTCGTGTCGGCGTGCACCGCGCCGTGGATGATCCGCGTCGTGACCTCCTGCAGGTGGGCGACGAGCGCCCGATCCAGCTCGACGAACTCCGGCCAGAGCACCGTGTCGTTAAACCCGCGCGGCACACGCAGCATCACCGTCGTGCGCTTCTGCCGCGGGTAGCGGAAGGGCTTGAGGCCGTAGCGCCGGCACAGCGCCACGAAGAGCTGCCGCGACCAGGCGTCCGGCATGAAGAACTGCAACTCGACCGGCGGGTCCTGGCGCGCCTGCTTCTCCAGCCGCGCCTTGACCCGCTCCAACGCCGCGCCGGCCGCCTCCCGCTCGCCAGCCGTCCCCGCGCCGGCCATCAGCGCCTCGATCTTGCGCAGCCGCGCCAGCAGATCGTCCTCGACCGCCATCTCCACCCCGTCTCGCCGGAGCGCTCAGGCTACCGCGCCATCATGCGCCCGAGAAACCAGCCGAAAGGCAGATCAGCCGAGGCTCACCGTGCGGGCGGGACGACGGTTAC
>NZ_JACOMF010000165.1 GCF_014283215.1 Siccirubricoccus deserti | reverse complement strand
GGCGCGTAGATCTTCGGACAGGGTTCTCGCCATGCAAGCTGGCCTCCGTGCCCAGCAGGCACGGTGAATCAGATTTCGCGCCGGGCGGGAATCCTCAGCGACTCTGAATGGTCAGATTTCGCTCTAGTTGCTAGGCCGTGTGGACGGATTTGACCAAGATGAGGCTGCAGGCGAAGTCGACGATGGCGGCGTAGCTGTTGGCGGTTTTCTCGCTGCGTAGGGCGACGCGCTTGAAGCGTTTAAGCTTGCCGATGGCCTGCTCGATCCGGGCGCGGTGGCGATAGAGCCCTTTGGGAAAGAAGGCGGGACGGTGCCTGGCATTGCTCCGGTAGGGGATGATGGGGCAGATGCCGCGGCTACGGGCCGCCCCGCGGTTGCCCTTTGTGTCGAAGCCCTTGTCGGTCATCACCGCTCTCGGCGTGATGTCGGGGCCGAGGTTGAGCAGGGTCTCGAACTGGCGGCTGTCGCTGGCCTCCCCGCCTGTAAGATGGAAGTTCAGCGGCAGGCCTCCGAAGTCGCAGATCAGGTGGATCTTGGTCGAGAACCCGCCGCGAGAGCGGCCAAGCGCCTGGCGGTGCTGCCCCCTTTGGCACCCGCCGCCGAGACGTGCGCCCGAACCACGGTGCTATCGAACATCTGCACCAGGTGAGACGTCCGGCTGAGCCCGGCGAGGGCCTGGAAGAAGGCTTCGCATACGCCGCTGCGGCTCAGCCGCCAGAAGCGCTTCCAGACACTGTTCCAGCAGCCGAACTCGGCCGGGAGGGCGCGCCAGGTGATGTTGTGGACCGTGAAGTAGTGCAGCGCCTCGAGGAAACGGCGGTCGTCCCGTCCCTTGTCGCCCCACCGAGAGCGTGCTGCTCGGAACACCTCCAGCACCACCTCCCAGTCCGGCTCAGTCATCCGCGTCAACATCACCGGTCCCCCGGAATCCGGCGCACCATGACTCATCAACGAAACGGCCTGGGAACCCAGCCAGGATCCAACTCCACGGAATCCGTCCACACGGCCTAGGGGTTCGCGCCTTCCGCTTGGTAGTCGTCCATGACCTACGGGGCTTTCATGCGGTCAGGGCTCGTGGCTGACGGCCCTTAAGGCTGCGGCCGCCAAAGCTGTGCAGACACGCAGCCGTTGAAGTGGAGCCGACCTCGCGGCGCGCGGCCCTCCCCAACGCGATCCTGGACCAGTTGCTGGCTGTTACTGAGACCAGGACCGACCTGGATAGGATCGACCATCACCTGACTGGGGATGGCGGTGCGGGCAACAGACGCAATGGCTATGGCCGCGAAGTGTGGCGACCGACACCGGCACGATGGCCCCGCAGGTTCCGCGCAACCGGCTCTCGCCACACAAGCAGGGCTGAAGCGTTCCGGCTGCCTCCCGGCACTGGAACGCAAGCCACAATGGACCCCTATATCCTGCTGCTCACCGGCACCGGCGTGTTGGTCCTGCTGGTGGCTTGGCTGCCGATGGCGCTGAGGGAGTTGCCGCTCTCGCTGCCCATGTTCTGCGTCGCCTTCGGCTACGTCGCCTTCAGCCTTTCCACCGGGGACACGCCGAACCCGCTACGATACCCGAATGTGGCGGAGCGGCTAACCGAGACCGTCGTCATCGTTGCGCTAACCGGCGCCGGGCTGAAGCTCGACCGGCCGTTCCATTGGGGCAACTGGGCGCTGACCTGGCGGCTGCTGATAGTGGCGATGCCGCTGTCCATCCTCGGCATCGCGCTGATCGGCCATGCGCTGCTCGGCCTCGGCGTGGCCGCCGCGGTGCTGCTGGGCGCGGCGCTGGCGCCAACCGACCCGGTGCTGGCCGCTGACGTACAGGTCGGGCCACCGCATAGCGGTGAGGAGGATGAGGTGCGCTTCACCCTAACCGCCGAGGCCGGGCTGAACGACGGATTGTCCTTCCCTTTCGTCAACCTCGCGGTGGCGTTGGCTCTGGTAGGCACTGCGCCGGCGGATTGGCTAGAGGATTGGCTGGCCCGCGACGTGGTGTGGAAGCTCAGCATCGGCCTGGCGCTCGGCTGGGCGATCGGGTGGGGCCTCGGCTGGCTCACCTTCCACATGCCGAACCGGGCGCGACTGTCCCGCACCGGAGATGGCTTCGTCGCGCTGGGCGCCACCTTCCTGACTTATGGCGCGACCGAGCTGGCGCATGGCTACGGCTTTCTCGCCGTCTTCATCGCCGCGCTGGCGATGCGGGCGGCGGAGCGGCACCACAACTACCACGACCGGCTGCACGACTTCGCCGAGCAGACCGAGCGGCTGCTTATGATGGTGCTGCTGGTGCTGTTCGGCGGTGCACTGGCTGGCGGCCTGCTGGCGCCACTGCGCTGGTGGGATGTGGCGGGGGTGCTGTTGTTCTTGTTCGTGGTGCGGCCGGCGGCGGGGCTGGTCTCGCTGCTCGGCACCACCCGGCCGCTGGCCGAGCGGGCGGCGATCAGTTTCTTCGGCATCCGCGGCCTCGGCAGCTTCTACTACCTGGCTTATGCGCTGAATGCCGCGCCTTTCCAGGGGGCGGAGGGGCTCTGGGCGGTGCTGGGGCTGACGGTGCTGGTGTCGATCACGTTGCATGGCGTGACGGTGACACCGGCAATGCGCTGGCTGGACCGCCGGCGCCGGAGGCAGGGGGTGTTGCCGCTGGAGGCGTGATGCCGACGCCCTGTGTCTCGTCAAGGTTCAGACGCTGCGCGGTGGGCCGGTCGGGGAAGTGGCTCGTCGATAGGGTCAACCTAGCCGCTCGTCGTCGGGGCGGCCCAGGCCTTTGTGGAGGTCGTTGACAGGTCGGCGACCGAAGACCGCTTGCGCCATTTGGCGATCGTCTTGGGGTTCACCCCGTAGCGGCGCGCCAGCCACCTTGCAGCTACTGACCGCCCGATGTGGGTCTGACCAAGCCAAAACTGCACTAGGCTCAGGACTCGATCACGCCCACCACGGGATGATGGCGGCGATAGCGATGCCGGCCTGGAAGTTGCGGGCGAGCTTGTCGTATCGGGTGGCGACGCGGCGCCAGTCCTTGAGGTGGGAGAAGGCACGCTCGATGGTGTTGCGGAGCTTGTAGCA
>NZ_JACOMF010000164.1 GCF_014283215.1 Siccirubricoccus deserti | reverse complement strand
ATCCCACCCGCCGAAGCTGAGGCGCGCTACTATGCCAGCCAGCAGGAGGTTGCGCTGGCAGCCTGACTCAAACTCCCCTGCCTCCGGCAAACCCGGGGCGGTTCACTACCGCTTGGAGGAGGCGCTTCAGGAATGAGTTGCGCTGCCTCGCCGGCGCGGCGGAAGCCCGCTTCTAGGACCCGTGAGGCTGGGCGGAGGCAGTCTGCTGCGCCGTTGCCACCGGCGCTTCGCCAAGCATCCTAAGGGCGTCCAGAACGCGCCTCGCATCCTCCTCGCTCAGGTCTGATCTGAAGATGCTCTCCGCGCCAGCCGTGTCGCCGCTCATCGCCATCGCCGCAGCCAGGTTGTGTCGAGCAGGACGGGGTGCCGCAGCTTGCGACGCCACGGAGCGAAGCATTTCAACCGCTCGCCTCGGGTCCCCACTCAGCGCAAGCGAAAGGCCCATATTCACCTGCGCAGCACTCACGCCTGGTGCTTCGGTAATCGCCTGAGCATAGGCGGACTGCGCATCCCTGTGCCTGCCCTGGAGATCCCTTGCAATGCCAAGGTTGTTCAGGGCGGCCGGGTTCCTGGGGTCACGGTTCAGCGCCTGCAGGAACAACCGCTCGGCCTCGACCGGATTGGACGCGATCTGCAATCGCCCCAGGCCCAGCGCCGCGCCGACAGAAGTAGGATCGAGTGAGATTGCGCGGGTGTAGCTCGCCTGCGCTTCGGTGGTCCTTCCCAGCGCATGAAGCGCGGCTCCATGCCGCAAGAGCGCTTCGACGCTGTTTGGCTCTCTGCCGAGAAGCTCCGTAGTGACTTGCAGCGCGATTGCCGGCGTACCGCCGGACAGCGCCGCATCCGCCAGGTTGAGACTGGGCCGCATGCCGGACCGGAGAGATTGCTGACCGCCCCCCCCACATGCTGTGAGGGCCAGCATCACCAAGACAATCAGGGATCTCACCCGCACCTCCATCGTCAGAGCCGTGTGAAAGGACTTCCGTTCGGACGGATGGCGACATACCCCGCGCGGCACCCTGCACCAGGGGCATCACGAAATCGGGACAGGCGGCTGCTTGTTGGCGTGACCTCACTTGATCCAATCGATCGGACGTGACGATCTGAACCTCGACCAGGCTGAGGACGCCTCGCTGCTCGATCTGCGCGCCTCATAGACTGAGATCCGCTCAGCGACCGTGTTCTGCAGCTCCGGAGGACCCTCCAGATAGATGCCGAGATGAGGCGCTGGCGCCAGGGCACCCTCAAGCCACCAGATGAAAGGCCATCCCTGTAGCTCCGATGCAAGCTCATCGAGAGCCGGACAAAGCGCAGGCTCGATGCTAATCGCGGCAGCGGTGACGGTGAGGTCGGACTCGCGCTGGAACAGAGTGGCTGCCGTGTGCAACGGAGCCGCGCTCTCGACCTGCTGCAGCAGCCATCTTCCCAGCCGCCTGTCGTCCCGATGAAGACGCACAGACGGCACAACATGGCTCACCGGATCGTCCAGACACGACAGGATATCCGCGGCTCGGGACCGTCGCGGGAAGATTCGACCGGCTACCGGCCTCATGGACATCGCCACACCTCGCCGTAGCCAGCGAGGAGGGAGCGCTTCAGGTATATCGCTTGGCATGCTCTTCCAAGTACCACAAAGCGCACTGACGCAAGACCGTACATCCGATCTGTGATCCGCGGCCTGTTCTGACCATGTCCTTCGGCATCAGTGACGCACGGTGCGAGACATCACGACCTCGCGGTCCAGCAGCGGAAGGTCCACCACCTGCTGTCTGGCGGCAGTGTCAGGCTTCCGTGACGACGGCTTGTGTCCTTCCATAAGCAGGATACCTCGGCGGCCACGGATAGGAGATCATGAGCGTGCTCCGACTGCTGCATATCGCCACCCGGCAGTACCGGCCCGTTCTCTCCAACAGGAAGGAAGTGGTTGCCGTTGCGACAGCACTGATGCTGCCTGCATTCTTCGCAGTGGCTGCACTCGCCATCGACGTCAGCTTCTGGGCGCTCCGCAAGGCACAGCTACAGCGGACGGTGGATTTCGCAGCCCGCGCCGGAGCACAACGCTACGCCGCAACCAATGACGCACGGCGTGCCGCGGATACCGCAGCTGATCTCGCTGAACTCAACGGAGCCGTGGGTGGCGCCAGCCGAAGCTGGGACGCCGTCAACCGCCGGATGACAATTGGTGAACTGACCATCCGGCTTACCACAGGGGTGAACAACCCTGTGAACACGGCCGTTCACATGACGATGACGCGGCAGTTCTCCGTCACCGGCCTGCTCAACGCCGTCGGACCGAACGTGACCATCAATGCAATGGCAGTGGCAGAGGCGCATCTGAACCCACCCATCTGCATCTTCGGCATCGGGGACATCAACAGCTCGGGCAGACCCGTAGAGCTCAAGAGCGGCAATCCAAGGGTCGTGCTCGACCAGTGCGCCACCCGCTCCAACGGAAAGATCGTCGTCAGCAGTGGCGGCTACCTATCGGGCCTTGCGCATTTCGCATCGAAGGAAATCGAAGGCGCTGGCACCATCGTGGGAGACCGCCATCCCTTCCTGCCCCTTCACGCGGATCCCTATGCCGACCATCCGCAGGTCCAGCAGGCGCTAACCAACCTTGCTACATATGTGACGATGAAAGGGGTCAAGGAGCTGCTCGTAAAGCCCGGCGAAACCGTAGTCGCGCAACCGGGGATCTATTCGTACATGCAACTGCAGGGCAACACGACCTTCTCGCCCGGCATCTATTATGTCCAAGGCGACGTCAGCACCAGTGCACAGTCGGGGACGATCTCGCTCGCCGGGCAGGGTGTGACGATCGTCTTTTGTGGCAGTCTGAGTGCGACGGGCGGCTCGGCGTTCAACATGACTGCAGCGACCCGCAAAACAGCGGTAGGCGGCGCTATACCAGGATTTCTGCTGGTAGGCAGTTCGAAGTGCAAGAAAGCCAACAGCTTCACCACGGTTGGTACCACCAGCATCCTCAATGGGGTGATCTACCTGCCGAATGGCGAGCTATCGATGGGCGGCAATGTGGAGGCCAATGTGAACGCGCCCGCGGGAGGATGTCTGAACATCATCGCGCAGTACATCGTCT
>NZ_JACOMF010000163.1 GCF_014283215.1 Siccirubricoccus deserti | reverse complement strand
CCCCTCCATGGCCTGTCGCTTCCACTCGCCCACCATGGTCTGGTGAATGCCGTGCTTGGCCGCCAGCTGCGCCGTCGTCAACTCACCCCGCAGCGCTTCCAAAGCAACCTTCGCCTTGAAATCCGCCGAATACCGCGTCCGCTTGCCCGTCATCCGGGTCCGTCCTTCTCACAGGCGAACCGAGCTTACCCACCTGTCCGAAATCCGGGGACCACCTCACAAGCCCATCAGCAATTTCCACCACATTGACGGACACAACCTCCTCGCCCTGGGCCAAGCGGGAGATGCCGTGGCGGACCAAGCAGCGGTGCAGGGCACTCCGGCTGTGCGCTGGGATGGTAGCCCGCAGGCAGCCGAGGACATTATCAAGGGGCAACAGGGTGCGGTGCCTGTCGGGACAGGGGCCTATCGTCGAAGCGGGCGATCAGTGGTTTGCCGCCAACTGCTGACACGCCGGTCAGTGGCGGTGCATTATCAACTTTGGTAGGCATGGTCGCCAGTGACCAAAGGATTTTGGGATCGCATCCAATCCCTATCTGCGTCAATGGCTTGCACCATGCCCATCAGCTCGCGTGAATGATGCGAGGTAGTTTAGCCGCTTCACGCCCCGTGTTCAGAGGGCGATAGCGGCCGCCTGTATTGTGCGATGCGAGGAAGCTCGCGGAGGTGGAACAGACAACTTTCCAGTTTCGAAGTTGCGCTTGATTTGCTCTTGGCTCGCTGTTGTCGCACGCTGCTTCATATGTACGCGAAGTCGCCTGAGCCCATCCGCCTCGATTTGACGGATCCGCTCGCGTGAAACCTGGTAATCAGCCGCCAAGTCATCCAGGCGCGGCGTATGGCCCTCTAGCGATAGCCAGCGGCGGCGAACGATTTCCCGTGTGCGTTCGGGTAGAGCTGTCAAGGCATCTTCAAGGCGCTGCGAGAGCTCTACCTGACTGAAGCGGCAGTCAAGCAGCTCATCCAAATCCGGCGTGCTCTCATCAGCGATCGTATCGGCCACGGTTGTGCTGCCCTCGCCGATCGGATTGGAGAGGTACTCGTCCTTGCCGGCCAGTATCACCCAGAGCCGCTCGACATCGGCCAGAGGTACACCGAACGCCTCGGCCGCCTTCTGATGGACCTCATAGAGGGTGATCTCGCGTCCCTCCGCGTAAGCTTTCGCCTGGCAATCGCGCGAGAAGCGCCGAAGGGAGAAGACCAATGATTTGTGCCGTCCGCCTCGCTTGTAGGAGACCGTCGACATTGCCTGAACCACATAGACCTGGATGGCAGCCCGCACCCGGAACGCTGCGAAATAGCCAAAGCTGGCGCCCTTGCCGAGCTCGTAACGGTCCAGAGCGGATGCCAGGCCGATCATTCCCTGCTGGACAAGATCCTCTTCGGCGACCCCTGAAGATCGATACTTCCTCGCCCAGGCAACGCAAAGTTTCGAGTAT
Organism: Siccirubricoccus deserti; assembly: GCF_014283215.1. Lineage (GTDB taxonomy): Bacteria > Pseudomonadota > Alphaproteobacteria > Acetobacterales > Acetobacteraceae > Siccirubricoccus > Siccirubricoccus deserti. The sequence goes on along the minus strand of NZ_JACOMF010000163.1, from coordinate 1,693 downwards.
GCCTGGAAAATCCGGTTCCTCGATAAGATGCAGCCCCGTTCCTTCCATGCTTGCATCAAATTCGCCTCCTCATCCTTGTCGAGCAGAGGGGAGCGCATGAGGCTACGCAGGAAGTTCGCCTGCTGAAGGCTTTCACTGTGCATTACATGGTCCTCACGAGCAAGTGAATATAGACTTCTACGCGATCCGCATTGCCTCCCTTGCAACTACGTTGCCCGGGAGATCCCATCGAGCCTGTACATTTAGGAGTCTGGCACCTCGTCTACCGGAACAATATCTGTCCCGATACATGGCCAAAATGAAATGAAGAAAATGCGATCTGTGTGCTCGACCGCAGGGCAAGTTGGAGCTCCTCTTCTCGCGACTGACCGTGTTGAAAGGCGATACGTTGGGGTAGGCGCGTCTTGCAGAGATGCAGCGGAGCATGATGCGCGAAGTGGCTACGTAAATCCTGGTCTTGCCTATTTACGGCAGGCGCTCGTAGTCACGCACCAGCCGGCGCGAGTGCGATAGCCATCCGAAAGGCCGCTCCACATGCACTGATCTGTCGTGTCCCATCGCATGGTGTAGTAGCGATGGTCCTCGGCGGGTTGGGCCGCCGGGTCAGGCTGTCACGGCGGACAGGCTGACTGAGGGATTGTCGCTGACGGTGCCGATGGTTTCCAGCGTCATGTAGCGGGTGCGCTGGGTGGCCCATTCGTCGGATTGCTCCAGCAGGATCGCGCCGATCAGCCGCACGGCGGCGGCCTCGTTCGGGAAGATGCCAACCACGTCCGTCCTTCGCTTGATCTCGCCGTTGAGGCGCTCGATCGGGTTGGTGCTGTGGAGCTTCGCCCGGTGGGCGGCGGGGAAGTCCATGGACGCGAGCACGTCCTCCTCGGCCGCGTCCATGAGGGCGGCGAGGCAGGGGACCTTCGGGCGCAACTGGTCGGCAACCGTCCTCCACTGGGCGTGGGCTGACGCCGCGTCCTCCTGGGCGTAGGCGGTCCCGATCCAGGCGGAGACGATGCGGCGCTGGGTCTTGCCCGCATGCGCCAGCGCGTTGCGGCCGAAATGGACGCGGGGGCTGTTGAAAAAGCCCTGGTGATCTGATTCGCTTACCTGCCGCAGGTGCGGGAACGCCTGCGCAGCGCCGGCAACATCGAAGCCTACCTGCGGCTGCGTATCCTACCCGCCCTCGGGCGCAAGCGGCTCGACGAGATCACCCCGGTGGACGTGGCCGCGCTTCGCCGCCGGCTCGTCGATGAGGGCCTATCCAACGCCAGCGTCAACCGCCACCTCGCCACCCTGCGCGGGATGCTGAACCTGGCGCTGCGCTGGCAGCTGTTCGAGGGGCGCAACCCGGCGGCCTCACCCGGCATGCTGCCGGAGACCCACCGGGACCGCTACCTGACCGCTGGGCAGACCCAGGCGCTGATGCGGGCGCTCGCCGCCGAGCCGTGCCAGGCCGCCGCCACCGCGCTGGCTTTGCTGGTCGTCAGGGCCGTTGGTACGAGAAGCCCTAACGCTGTGGAAACCGCGCGGGTGGAGGTCGCCGGCCTTCCTGCGCCATTCCGCGGCAAGGAGGTCAGGACGACAATCGCCGGTAAGGCCACCCCTTGCCCGGCGGACAAGGTGAACCGGCAGTTCCGGGCTCCGCAGCCGAATGTGCTTTGGGTGTCCGACTTCACCTACGTCGCGACCTGGCAAGGCT
>NZ_JACOMF010000162.1 GCF_014283215.1 Siccirubricoccus deserti | reverse complement strand
ATCTACGACCCGCGCTTTCCGGACGCCGCGCGGCAGCGGCTGGCCGTGGCGGGGCTCACCCTGTTCAACGACGCGATCCTGCGCGAAGCCTTTGCCCGCGACCTGGCAGTGATCGACCTGCGCCTGATCTGCAGCGATCCGGCGGACTTCGCCAATGCGATCGAACCGTCGGCACTCGGCGGAGCGAAGATCGCGGCGGAGATCGTGGCGATGGTCACGGCAGGGCCGGTGGCCCAGCGTGGTTTCCGCGTCTTTGCGGGCCGGCAGCGGCGACCATGATCCATAAGACCGCTGCGCCCTGATGGCGGCCATCCTACGCGCGGCGGGCGAGCTGCTGCCGGGCCTCGCCCTCTGCGCGGCCATCGCCGCGGTGGCGTGGGCGGTTCAGGCACTGGAACGCAGCCTATTCGGCTTTGCTTGGCTCGACTCGCTGGTCCTTGCCATCCTGATCGGCGCGGCGATCCGCACCAACTGGGAGCCGGCACCGGCCTTCCGTCCCGGCATTCGCCACGCCTCCGGCACGCTGCTGGAAGTGGCTGTCGTCCTGCTCGGTGCTTCGCTCGATCCGCGCGCCGTCGCGGCGGGTGGGTTACAACTGCCGGTTTTCATCGCCGGAGTGGTCGTCCTGTGCCTTGCAGCTGGCTACGGCGCGGGACGGCTGCTCGGCCTGCCACATCGTACGGCGATGCTCATCGCCTGCGGCAATGCCATCTGCGGCAATTCGGCGATCGCCGCCGTGGCGCCAGTGCTGGGCGCCAGTGCGAAGGAGGTTGCATCCACCGTGGCCTTCACGGCTGCGCTCGGCGTCCTTGTCGTTCTGGTGCTGCCGCCGCTCGGCACGGCGCTTGCCCTCTCCGCTTCGCAGTACGGTACCTTCGCGGGGCTGACTGTATACGCCGTACCACAGGTGCTGGCGGCGACGGCGCCCTTCGGCAGCCAGGCGATGCAGGCCGGCACGCTGGTGAAGCTGCTGCGCGTGCTGACGCTGGGACCGGTCGTGCTGGGCCTCTCGGCCATGCAGCGGCGACGGAAGGCGGCGGACGGCCACCGGCCGCCTGTGGCCCGCCGCTTCGTGCCCTGGTTCATCCTGGGCTTCCTGGCGCTTGCGGCGGCGAATGCGGCCGGGCTGGTGCCGCAGGCGGCGCGGGCGCCGCTGCATGGGTTGGCGGGGCTGCTGACGTCCTTGGCAATGGCCGGACTCGGCGTCAGCGTGGAGCTTCGCGGGCTGCTGCGCGCCGGGCCACGCATCGTCGGCGCGGCAGCCGCCGGGCTTGTCGTCCTAGCCTGCGCCAGCCTCGTGGCGATCGCCTTGCTTGGTGTGGGCTGAACGGCTGGCGCGACCAACCACGTCCCGCCGCCCGCATCCGAGGCCGGGTAGGCTTTCGCCGGGATGTGGTGCGGCCCACCTCGGCACGCGAGGCCTCCTCCCTCCTTTGGACGCGGCCGCTGCAGGAGATTCGCCCACGTCGAACGGATGCCGCGCCGCGGTGTTACCGGCTGAGGCAGAAGCAGGTATCCCGATGTATCAGCGCTGGCCTGAACGGCTCTGGGTCGTGCGGCATGGCGAGAGCGCCGGAAACGTCGCGCGCAACGCCGCCCAGGCGCGCGGGCTGGCGATGATAGACATCCCCCACCGTGACGCCGACGTGCCGCTCAGCCCGCTCGGGGAACGGCAATCAGCTGCGCTCGGCCACTGGTTCGCCGCGGCGCCGGAGGAGAAGCGGCCGAATGCGGTGCTCACCTCGCCCTATCTCAGGGCGCGCCAGACCGCGGCCCTGCTCCGGGCTGCCGGCAATCTGTCGCTCGATCCCTTGGAGTTCATCGTGGATGAGCGGCTGCGCGAGAAGGAGTTCGGCATTCTCGACCGGCTGACCACGGCTGGCATCCTGGCGCGCTTCCCTGAGCAGGCCGAGGCCCGCCGGCTGCTGGGCAAGTTCTACCACCGCCCGCCGGGGGGCGAGAGCTGGTGCGATGTTATCCTGCGCCTGCGCAGCGCGCTCGACACGATCAGCCTGCACCATGACGGCTGCCGCGTGCTGATCGTCAGCCATCAGGTCGTCGTGCTCTGCCTGCGCTACCTGCTCGAAGGTCTCGACGAGGCACGGCTGCTGGCGATCGATGCCGAGGCCGATGTCGCCAATTGCTCGGTCACCGAGTATCGCTTTGACCCAGGCCTTGGCCGGCATGGCGCACTGCGGCTGCACTGCTACAATTTCGTCGCCCCGCTCGAACGGGAGGGCACGCCGGTCACCGCCACGCCGGACGCCAATGTGGCCGCCCGATGAGCGCGACCTTGGAGCTGACGCCCGCGCTGCTGCGCGGCATGCCCCTGCCGGAGCCGGAGGGTGGCGACAAGGAAGGGCGAGGCCGGGTCTTGGTCGTCGGCGGCAGCCTCGAGGTACCAGGAGGCATGCTGCTCGCCGGTACGGCGGCGTTGCGCGTCGGCGCCGGCAAGCTGCAGATGGCCACCTGCCGCAGCATCGCGCCGCACTTGGCCCTGGCCGTGCCGGAGGCCCGCGTCTTCGGTGTGGCGGAGACGCCGGGGGGCGGCATCGCGCCGGCAGCGGCCGCGGCGCTGCGCCACCCGGCCGGGCAGTGCGGCGCGGTGCTGATCGGCCCCGGCATGCTGGAGCAGGCGGAAGCGGCAACCCTGGCTGCTGCCTTGCTGGAGGTGACGCCGGGCGCGGGCTTCGTCCTGGATGCCGCAGCCATGTCGGGCCTGTCCAGGCTGGACGAGGGGCGGCGCCGACGCCATGGGGGGCGCGTGGTGATCACACCGCATGCCGGGGAGATGGCTGGGCTGCTGGGTATGACGAAGGAGGCGGTGGAGGCGGATCCACTCGCCACGGCCCTTAGCGCGGCGTCGATGCTGTGCGCGGTGGTGGCGCTGAAAGGCGCAACGACGTGGATTGCCGACCCGGACGGCCGGGCCTGGGTCAACCGGCATGGTTGTGTCGGGCTCGGCACCTCGGGCTCCGGTGACACGCTGGCGGGGTTCATAGCAGGCTTGCTGGCACGTGGCGCGGCGCCGGCGCAGGCCACGGCCTGGGGCGTCTACATGCACGCCGAGGCGGGAAGGCGCCTTGCCCGGGCACATGGCCCACTGGGCTTCCTGGCCCGCGAGATCCCCGGCGAAATCCCACGCATCATGGCCAACCTGGGATCTCTCGAAGGAGAGGACCCTGATCGTCCTGAACAGTGACCGGTGATGATGACAGGGGCGGTACAACTTCCCTGGCTTTGATCGTCAGCCGCAGGTCCGCGGCCGCTTGGCGAAGGCGGTGGCGGTTAG
>NZ_JACOMF010000161.1 GCF_014283215.1 Siccirubricoccus deserti | reverse complement strand
CCATTCGGCATCCGTCAGATCGGAGGGGTAGCGCAGCCCGCGCCGATCCGCCGCACGCCGATGCTCCGCTGTCCACGCCATCCTGCTTCCCCACAAATCGCCCGCAGGAGAAGGGAATCACATCCGATTCAGGTAACTCAATCCCTTTTCGGATGGGCTCTTAGCCGCAGGCAACAAGAATGCCCACGATCGGAACAGCGTCCGCAGACAGTCTGACCGGCAGCAGTGAAGCCGACGTCATTCTTGGCCTTGAAGGCAATGACACGCTGAATGGCGGCGATGGCGACGATTTCCTGTCCGGCGACGCTGGCGACGACATCCTGAACGGCGGTCTTGGCAACGATTTCTTGATTGACTCGTTGGGTGTCAACACGCTGACCGGCGGGGGCGGCGACGACACTGTCATCGCGTCTGCGACTGCGGACATCGATGGCGGCAGCGGCAACGACATCATCTTCGCCACGGGGCTGAGCAGCACGGTTTCCGGCGGCGGCGGAAGCGACACAATCACGGTCGGCGCCCCCAGCACGCTGACCGGCGGTGCGGATACCGACACCTTTGTCCTCGCGGCGTCCTATGCTTATTCCCTCGGCAGCGTGACACCCGCGATTGTCATCACCGACTTCGTGGCGGGTGCAGCCGGCGACAGGCTCGACCTGGCGCAGTGGCTGAACAGCCCCAACACGACCGGTTATGACGGCAGCAATCCCTTCGGCAGCAGTGGCTACCTGCAGCTGCGGCAGATGGGCGCCGATACCATCGTCGACTGGGACAGCGATGGCGGCGCCGACAGCTTTACCGCGCTGTTTCTCTTGCAGGGCGTTACTGCCACCGATCTCACCGCCGACAATCTGGGCTTTGCCCCGGATGGCTCGGGGACTCAGGATCGGTTCATTATCGGCACCACCGGCGATGATATGCTGGCAGGTGGCGTTGGCGATGATTTCCTGCTGGGCGGTGACGGGAACGACCACCTGGATGGCGGCACCGGAGCAAACACGCTTTTCGGCGGCACCGGCGACGACGTCTATCTCGTACGCAGCCTGACGGACACCGTCACCGAATTTCTCAACGAGGGCACCGACACCGTCATCTCCACGATCAGCGTCACGCTTCCCAGCAATGTCGAGAACCTGGTTCTCGACGCGGGCGCCGGCGACATCAACGGCACTGGCAACGCCCTGGCCAATACCATCATCGGCAATGAGGGTGTCAATTGGCTGCAGGGCGGCGACGGCAACGATACGCTCCAGGGCGGGGCAGGTTCAGATTTCGTTTTTGGCCAGGACGGCGCCGACCTGTTGCAGGGCGGCATCGGCAATGATGTCCTGGTAGGCGAAGCCGGCGACGACACGCTGGACGGCGGGCTGAATCCGGACGGTCTCGGCGACGTGCTGCTGGGCGGCGCCGGGAACGACACCTACCTCGTGGACAGCGCTTTCGATTTCGTCGATGAGGGCAACACGCCGATCTATGCCAGCTACGGCTTCGGCGGATTCGACACTGTTATTTCAACATCGAACTTCTTCTGGGACGTCTTTTCGGTAGGTGAGCGTCTGGTCATCGCCGCCGATGCCGCCGACCCGGATGGCACCGGCACGACCGCCGTGGGGTCGGTGTTCGATAACGAGATAATCGGCAACGCCGGCACCAATATCCTGTTCGGGCGCGGCGGCTCCGACACCTACCGCGCGGGCGACGGCGTGGACTTCATCTCGCTGTCCACCCTCGGTGTCACCGATGTGCCGGGATACGTCGCCAACGGGATCAACACCATCATCGTCGATCCGCGCACCACCGGCCCGCTGTCCTACGACATCGTATTCGAGTTCGAGGCGGGGCGGGACCGCATCGACCTCCGCAACTACCACTATGGCAACGTGGCGGATGTGCTGGCCACCGGTGTGAACGACGGGCTTGGCAGTTGCTATTTCATTCTCGGTGACGGCCTGGACTTCCTCTATCTCGTTGGAGTCGAGAAATCCGCAATCACCGCCGTGGACTTCATCTTGTGACCAGCAGCCGGCAACCGCGGTGCGCTTGATCCTCGGTCCGGCGACACGCGTCCCGCGGGCGCCGGATGGCGGCTGTCACCCCGCCTTGCGGATGATCAGGCCGATCGAGGTGATGACGAACTGAGCCACCTGCAGCTTCAGATGCGGCATTGCATAGGGTGGCAGATCGATATGCGCATCCACCTCCCTGTCGCCGGGATGGAAGTTGAGCGGCAGGAGATGATGTCCGGCCGCTGACAGGCGCGTGGCCAATGCCTCGATGTCCCGCTTGCGGAACAGCGACAGCGCCGGTACCTCCATGGTCTGGTGGTTCGAGGAAAGATTGAACTCGGTCGTGTGGATCGCGTAGCCACCCGGCCGCAAGGTGCGCAGGCTTTCCTCGATGAAGCGCAGTCCATGCTCAATCGAGCCGAGATGCTCAAGAGCGCAGGACGACCAACAGACATCGAAGCCACGTAGCGTCCCGGGGATGGCGTTCATGTCCACCGGCTGGAAGGCGACCTTCGCCTGCAGCATCTCGAAGGGCAGAATCCTGGGGCGATCCAGGACCCGCAGCCCGGTAGCGTGCTGGCCGGTGCTGGCCCAGCCCTGGTCCGCGATCAAATCGGCCGGTGCATCGGTCGCGACCACCATCGCGCCGCAACTGGCGAGCAGCGCGGGCAGCGGCTCCGTCCCAACCCCGAAGCCGAGCGCGCGCGTACCGGGACGGAGAACCCCCGCCGCCTCCATCGCGGCCGCGACGAAGCAGAACTCCCAGATCTTGCGGTGCGGGCTAGGGACCATATCGAGGCGTTCGCACCAGGCGGCAAAGGCCGGCTCGTCGAACTGGGCAGCAGTGCAAAGTTGGGAGACCGGCGCCGCAAGAACCGGCGAGGCGAAGTGCCAAGGGATGGCCGGATCATCCGGTGGCTGCAACAGGAACAGCGGCGCTTCGTAATGCCGGTCGCGCCGGTGCTGCAGATAGAGCTTATCGAACTCTGGCGTATTGAAGAAGGCTGCACGCAGGGCTTCGACGCTGCCGTGCTGCAGGTGGAATTTGGTCTCGCTCTCATCATGGGGGTCGCGGCCGATCAGCAGCCGAAACGCCCATTGCACGGCATCGCGGCTTACCGCGCCAAGCGTATCCTTCGACATCAACTGCCCTCGGGCGCAGAACGCGCGCAGCTTGATCGGCAACCCGGTGAACGGCCTGAACAGGCGACGGCTTTCACCCTGTTGCGTGCGTTGCACATGAGATAATCAAGACACGACACCCCCGCCGTCTCCGCCCCTTCGACTGGTGTTTTGCGCAGCGACAGCTTCCAGCGACGCCGGCTAGGGCGGAATCCGATCATTCTGGTTCATAGCCTGCGGCGGTGAAGTAGTTTCGGCACTCTTCCGGGGTAAAGCGTGGCAGGGCGTCGCGGATGGCATCCCAGAGCCCGTCGATGGTCCGCGCGGCG
>NZ_JACOMF010000160.1 GCF_014283215.1 Siccirubricoccus deserti | reverse complement strand
ATCCCGCCTGCCCAGCCAGAGGCCGGCTTCGCCACCCGGCTGCGCGCCGATGCCGCAGCGGTGCGGGACCGTCTGGCCATGCCCCTGCTGCTGGCGGCGTCCTGCACCTATCAGGGCGACGACCAGCGGCGGCTGGACCTGCTGGCGGGGATTGCCTCGGTGGCCAGGGCGGGCCTGCTGGCGGTGGGTGACATCCGCTACCACCATCCCGACCGGCGGCGGTTGGCGGATGTGCTGACCGCCATCCGGCTGCGCACCACGGTGGATGCGCTGGGCTACGCTGCCGAGCCCAATGCCGAGCGCCACCTCAAGCCGCCCGCCAAGGTCGCGCGGCTGTTCGCCCGGCACCCGGCGGCAGTGGCCAACACCCTCTGCGTGCTGGAAGCGACGGCCGGCTTCTCGCTGGACCAGCTTCGCTACGAATACCCGGATGAAGTACTGGAACCCGGGCGCAGCGCGCAGGAGACGCTGGAATCCCGCGTAGCCACTGCGTTAGCAGAACGCTGGCCACGCGGTGCGCCCGAGGACATCCGTAGCCGCATCGCCCATGAGCTCTGCCTGATCGGCACATTGAATTATGCGCCCTACTTCCTGACGGTGCATGAGATCGTCCGCTTCGCGCGCGACCAGGGCATCCTCTGCCAGGGGCGCGGCTCGGCCGCCAATTCCGCGGTCTGCTACGTCCTTGGCATCACCGCCGTCGATCCCGGCAAGCACGGCTTGCTGTTCGAGCGCTTCATCTCGGCCAGCCGCGGTGAGCCGCCGGACATTGACATTGATTTCGAGCATGAGCGGCGCGAGGAGGTGATCCAGCACCTCTATGACCGCTACGGGCGGGATCGCGCCGCGATCTGCGCCACCGTCATCCGCTACCGTCCGCGCAGCGCGATCCGCGAGGTGGGCAAGGTCATGGGGCTGTCGGAGGATGTGACCGCCCGTCTCGCCAAGGCGAGCTGGGGACCAGGGCGCGAGACGGGTCTGGCGGAGTTGGCGACGGCTGAGGGGCTGGACATCGCGGACAGGCGCCTCGCCATGGCGCTGGAGCTCGCTGAGGAGCTGCTGGATTTCCCTCGCCATACGGCAACGCATGTTGGCGGCTTCGTCATCACCCGCGGTCCGTTGAGCGAGCTTGCCGTGGTGACCAATGCCGCGATGGAAGGCCGGACCGTCCTCGAATGGGACAAGGACGACATCGACGCGCTCGGCATCCTGAAGGTCGATGTGCTCGGTCTTGGCATGCTGTCCTGCCTGCGGCGCGGCTTCGACTTGCTGCGGCGGCATTCCCGAGCGAACCACGATTTGGCCAGCCTGCCGCCGGAGTGCAAGGCCACCTATGCGATGCTGCGTCGTGCCGACAGCCTCGGCGTTTTCCAGGTTGAGAGCCGGGCGCAGATGAACATGCTGCCGCGGTTGAAGCCGGAGAAATTCTACGACCTAGTGGTGCAGGTGGCGATCGTCCGGCCGGGGCCAATCCAGGGCGACATGGTCCACCCCTATCTGCGTCGACGGCAGGGGCTGGAGGATCCGGAATATCCCTCGCCGGCACCGCCGCACGATCCGAACGAGCTGAAACAGGTGCTCGGCAAGACGCTCGGCGTGCCGCTGTTCCAGGAGCAGGCGATGCGGCTGGCCATCGTCGCCGCCGGCTTCTCGGCCGAGGAGGCCGATCAGCTCCGCCGCGCCATGGCCACCTTCAAACTGACCGGCGGCGTCAGCCGCTACCAGGAAAAGCTGGTCGCCGGCATGGTCAAGCGAGGCTATACCCGCGACTTCGCCGAGCGGGTCTTCGCGCAGATCGAGGGCTTCGGCAGCTACGGCTTCCCGGAAAGCCACGCCGCGAGCTTCGCCCATCTGGTCTACGCCTCAAGCTGGGTGAAATGCCACTATCCGGCGGTCTTTGCCTGCGCGTTGCTGAACAGCCAGCCGATGGGCTTCTACGCGCCGGCGCAGATCGTCGGCGACGCGCGCGAACATGGCGTCATCATCGGCGCGGTGGATGTGAATGCCAGCGACTGGGATTGCACGCTGGAGCCGGCGGCCGCCAGTACCGGCGGCTTGGCGCTGCGGCTTGGCCTGCGGCTGGTGGCCGGGCTGCCGGAGGCGGAGGCACGGGCGATCGTCGCGGCACGACAGGCGCGGAACGGGGCGCCTTTCGGGTCGGTGGAGGATCTGGCTTGGCGTGCCGGCGCGGGGCGCAAGGCGCTCGAAGCCCTGGCCGCGGCGGATGCCTTCGCCGGCACCGGAGCAGCGCGGCGGCGGGCCGCCTGGGATGCGCGGGGCGTGGCTAGTGGACCGGGCGACCTGCCGCTCTTTGCCATCGTCCGCGGCACGGCCGAGGCCGCTATGGCGGACCAAGCGCCACTCCTGCCGGAGCCGGCTGCCAGCCTGGCGGCCCAATCAGCTGGGGAGACGGTGGTGGGAGACTACCAGGCCACCGGACTGACCTTGCGGCAGCATCCGCTGGCGCTGCTGCGGCCCAGGTTGGACCAGCTACGCCATGCTGATACGCGTCGGCTGGAGACGGCCCGCCCAGGGTCGTGGATACGCCTGCCGGGGCTGGTGCTGATGCGGCAGCGGCCGGGCTCGGCCAAGGGCATCGTGTTCCTGACTGTCGAGGATGAGCACGGGGTCGGCAATCTCGTGGTCTATCCGGATGTGGCGGCGCGGGACCGGGCGGCGCTGATCGCCGGCCGCCTGCTGCTGGCGGAGGGCCGGGTGGAGCGGGAAGCGGAGCACGCCGAGATCCCCATCATCCATCTCATTGTTCGCAAGCTGACAGATTGCTCCGATCTGCTGGATAGCTTGGCGCAGGGGGAGGATACGGCGGGTCCAGAACTGCTGATGAACAGCACCGGCGCTGGGGATACTGCTTGGGCTGAGCGCAGCCTCGGGCGTGCCGATGAGGTCAAGCGGCCTGAGCCGGGTGCCCGCCGGCCGCCCCAGGCCAAGCTGCCGGCAAGCCGCGACTTCCGATAGCACCTGCCAAATTGCGGTGCCTGAGACCTGCTGCATTGCCGACATGGCAAAGGCCGTTGGGTCGGTCAGAACCGACCAATCATGCATGTACCCGCGGGCCAGCCGCCGCCTTCCGCTGCCTTCCACCGGCTCCTCCCTCCAGGCTGATCCTCTTAATCAGCTCGGTTCGAAAAAAGGCGGCCAGGTCACTTACTCCCCAACCGGCAAATTACACCGAGCATTGTAAGTGTCCGTCCGGGAACAGGTGCTATGATTTGAATAGGTTGTGACTGGCCTGTGGGCGGCCGGGGCGGGAAGAACTGCGGCGATGTGGACGCAGGAGAACCGGGCTTGGTACGACCGCAGCAAGCTGCGCTACCCGAGTGATCTGACCGACGAGGAATGGGCGCTGATCAGGACGCTGATCCCGCCCGCCAAGCCGGGTGGCAACAAGCGGACGGTCGAGGTGCGAGCGGTGGTGAACGGGGTGATGTACATCCTCTCCACCGGCTGCCAGTGGGCAGCC
>NZ_JACOMF010000016.1 GCF_014283215.1 Siccirubricoccus deserti | reverse complement strand
CTTGCTGCGGTCGTACCGAGCCCGGTTCTCCTGCGTCCACATCGCCGCAGTTCTTCCCGCCCCGGCCGCCCACAGGCCAGTCACAACCCATTCAAATCATAGCACCTGTCCCCGGACGGACACTAAGCGTCCGGTGACGGTGCGGGCCGGCGCTAAATGGCGTGTGCTGCGGTGTCCTGCTTGTTTCTGAAAACAAGGGCTTGGATGACCGGGTCAAGCCCGGCCATGACGGCCTTGGGTGCGTCCAAGCCGAAGCACGGCTTTCCGTCGCCTGTTACCGCCGCAGCGGCCCGGCCTCGTTCAGCGCCAGGTTCTGCATCGCCAGATCGGCGGTGGCGCTGTCCGGTGCCAGGCTGATCGCCTTTTCCCAGTCCTGCCGCGCCGCGGCGCTATCGCCCTTGAGCTGACGGAGAATGCCACGTTCCAGCAGCGCTTCGGCATTCTCCGGAGCCAGTGTCAGCGCCCGGGCGACGTCTTTTGTCGCCTCCTCCACCCGGTCCAGGTGGCGTTGCGCGGCGGCGCGGAACACCCAGGCTTCGGCCCGGTCGGCGTCCAGCGCCAGCACCTGGTTCACATCCTCCAGCGCCTCGGCGTAGCGGCCAAGGGTGCCGAGTGCCACCGCGCGGTCGAGCAGCAATTCGGTATCGGTCGGGGCCAGCGTCAGCCCCATGGTGGCGGCGGCGAAGGCCCGGCCGGTCTCGCCGGCCAGCATCCAGGCCTGCACCGCCTGGCCGAACACCGCCGCCCGCGCCATCTGGCTGCCCCGGCCGGTACGGGCGAGCTGTTCCAGCCGCTCCGCCGCGCGCGGAGCATCGCCGGTCGCCAGCAGCGCCAGGGCGAGGCAGTGTTGCGCGCCTTCCCCACCGCCGGCGATCGCCCAGGCCTCGGCGGTGGTGCGCGCCTCATCCGGGTCGCTGCGCAACAGGCTGAGGCAGCGCTCATACTCCGGGCCGGTCGCCAGCCGAGGCACATCCGGCGGCAGCGGCAGCGCATCGCTGGCGGCCTCGGCCTCCGGCCCACGCAGCAGGATGACGCCGGCGCCGCCGGCCAGCGCCAGCAGCACGGCCGCGAAGGCACCGAGCAGGACAGGTCGAACGGGTTTCACCCGCGCAGTCTAGGCCGTAACGCCGGCTGATCCAATCGCGTGTTGCGGATCGGCAAGGGCGGGGCCGCAGCCGCCCGCGCCGGATGCCGCCGAAGCACCATCCCGGGCTGGTCGTCCGGCAGGGAAGCGCCCAGATGGGGCGGATGACGCAGATGGATCGAACCCCCGGCAGGCTGGTGGTCGCCGGCCTCGGCTACAGCGGTGGCGCGGTGGCGGCGGAGGCCGTGGCGGCTGGCTGGCAGGTCACCGGCACCACGCGCGACCCGGATCGCGCCGCGCCGCCGCCAGGGGTGGCCGTCATCGGCTTCGCCGCGGCGAGTGAGGCGATCAGCGCCGCCACCCATCTGCTGGTCACCGCCGCACCGGGCGAGGCGGGCGACCCCGTGCTGGCGGCGCATGCTATGGCGATCCGGGCCGCGCCGGCGCTGCGCTGGATCGGCTATCTTTCCACCACCGGCGTCTATGGCGACCGCGGCGGCGGATGGGTCGATGAGGCGACACCGCCTGCACCGGGGCAGGCGCGCAGCCGCCAACGGCTGGCGGCGGAGGAGGCCTGGAGCCGGCTCGCCGACCGCCATGCCATCGACATCTTCCGGGTTGGCGGCATCTATGGCCCGGGCCGCAGCGCCTTCGACGACCTTCGCGCCGGCACCGCGCGGCGCACCCTGAAGCCCGGCCATCGCTTCAGCCGCATCCACCGGGCGGATATCGCCCTGGCGGTGATGGCGGCGATGGGCCAGGAGGCGCCGCCCGGCCGGCGCATCCTGCATCTGGTGGATGACGAACCGGCGGAGAGCGCCACGGTGGTGGAGGCGGCGGCGGCGCTGCTCGGCCTGCCGCCGCCGCCGGCGCTGCCCTTCGCCGAGGCCGCCGCGACCATGTCGCCGATGGCCCGCAGCTTCTGGGCGGAAAATCGTCGTGTTGCCAATGCCGCGACCAAGGCGGCCCTCGGCATCGCCTGGCGCTATCCCAGCTGGCGGGAGGGGCTGCGGGCGATCCTGGCGGAGGAGCGCGGCGGCTGAGTCAGCCGAGCAGGGCCTCGACGGTCCGCCGCAGCAGCGCCAGATCCTGCGGCCGGGAGAGCCGGTGGTCGCCATCCTTCACCAAGATCACCGCCACGTCGTCGCCGCTGACCGCCGCGGCGATCTCCAGGGATAATTGCCAGGGCACATCCGGGTCGCGCTGGCCATGCAGCAGCCGCACCGGGGCGGTCAGTGGGATCGGCCCCGGCAGCAGCAGGTGGTTGCGGCCATCCTCCAGCAGGGTGCGGGTGATGGGGTAGGGATCGCCATAGGCACTCGGCCGGTGCCAGACCCCGTCGCGGTCGATGGCGGCACGGGCATCGGCCGGCAGCCCTGCCTCGATGCGCCGGGTGAAATCCGGCGCGGCGGCGATGCCGATGAGGCCGGCGGCCCGTTCCGGCCAGCGCCGCGCCAGCAGCAGCGCGATCCAACCGCCCATGGAGGAGCCGACCAGAAGCTGCGGCCCCTCCGACTGTGCGGCGATTACCAGCGCCGCATCCTCTGTCCAGCGGCCGATGCTGCCGTCCTCGAACCGCCCGCCGCTGCCGCCGTGGCCGGAGTAGTCGAAGCGGAGCAAGGCGCGGCCGGTCGCCGCGCAATGGGCGGCGAGCGCCTCGGCCTTGGTCCCTGTCATGTCGCTGTTGAAGCCGCCGAGGAAGACCACCCCCGGCCCGTGTCCCGGGATGCGCCGCCAGGCGAGTCCGACGCCATCGCCGCGGTCCAGCGCGCCGGCCTGCTCGCTCATGCCCGCGGCAGCCCGCGCCGCGCCAGGCTGGCGAAGAGCGCCCCGGTGCCGAAGGCCCAGGGCGGGCAGGCATCGGTGCGGTCCACCTCGTTCACCAGCGCCCCGAGCCGTGGCGAGGCGATTCGCACCACATCGCCCGGCTTGTGGGTGAAGCCCTGGCCGGGCGCACCGCGGTCCTTGCTCGGGCTGAAGGGGGTACCGAGGAACAGCACCGCGCCATCCGGATACTGGTGGTGCGGACCGATGAGCTGGTCCACCACCTCGGTCGGGTCGCGGCTGATGGCGCCGACCAGACCGGCCTCCTCCAGCCGGAAGCCGTCGGTGCCGTCGATGGTCAGGGTGATCTCCGCCCGCCGCACATCCTCAAGCGTGAAGTCGGCATCGAACAGCCGCAGCAGCGGGCCGAGCGCGCAGGAGGCGTTGTTGTCCTTGGCACGTCCGAGCAGCAGGGCGCTGCGGCCCTCCACGTCGCGCAGGTTCACGTCATTGCCGAGCATGGCGCCGAGGATGGCGCCGCGGGCGTTCACCGCCAGCACAGCCTCCGGCTCCGGGTTGCTCCATTGGCTGACCGGATGGACGCCGATCTTGGCGCCCGGCCCGACCGCCGCCATCGGCTGGCACTTCGAGAAGATCTCGGCATCCGGGCCGATGCCGACCTCCAGGTACTGGCTCCACCATCCCTTCTCGACCAGCGCGGATTTCAGCCGCATCGCCTCGGCGCTGCCCGGGCGCACCGCGGAGAGATCGTCGCCGATGATGCCGCGCACCTCCGCCCGCACCGCCTCGGCCTGGCTGGCGTCGCCGCGGCAGCGTTCCTCGATGACCCGTTCCAGCATGCTTCGCACATAGGTGACGCCGCAGGCCTTCACCGCCTGCAGATCGACCGGCGCCAGCAGCCAGGGCTTCGCCGGGTCGCGCGCGTCATGCGCGCTGTTCGCCAGCACCGCCTTCAGGTCCAGCGGCATGGGCACGCCGCGGGCACGGATGGCGGCGAGCGGGTCGGGCAGGTTCAGCCAGGCGCTGACGGTGCCGTAGACCGGCGTCATGTCGAAGGCCGCGCCCTCCAGCAGGGCGACGGCGATGGGTCCCTCCGGCGTCATCAGTCGCGCGGCATAGCTGCCGGCCGGCCAATCCTTGGGCAACGCGCTTGCGTCCAGCCGCAGCATCGGTCTTCCCCCTGTTACACAAGCCAGCCTAGCGGCCCACGTGAGCTTCGCAACCGCCATCCCCGGCGCGGAACGGGAGGCTTGCCGCCGACCACGGATTCGGCCCAGCATCGGGGCAAGAGGGCGGGCCGAGGGGATGGCACCCATCCGCCCCGGGCAAGGGAGAGGTCCATGCGGGGCATTACGCGGCGTCGGGCGCTGCAGGCGGGCGGCAGCCTGCTGGCGGCACCGGCCATCGTTCATCACGCCAATGCGCAATCCGGCTTCGACTGGAAGCGGTTCCGCGGCGAGCGGATCGAGGTTTCCGTCCAGCTCTCCCCGCGCGGCACGCTGCTGCAGCAGAACAACCGGGAATTCGAGGAGCTGACCGGCATCCGCTGCGGCATCGAGGTGGTGCCGGAACAGCAGCACCGGCAGAAGATCATCGTCGAATACGCCTCCGGCCGGCCGTCCTTCGACGCCACCGAGATCAGCCTGCACGTCAACAAGCGGCAGGTCGGCAAGGCGCGGTGGAACACCGATGTGAAGGCGCTGATCGCCGATGCCTCGCTGACCGCGCCGGATTTCGACTTCGCCGATTTCGGCGCCGGCATGGTGCAATACGCGACCCAGTCGGATGGCCGGATGGATTCACTGCCGGCCTTCGCCGACTACTTCATCCTCTACTACAACAAGGAGCTGCTGGCGGCGAGGAACGTCGCGGTGCCGACCACCTGGGAGGAGATGTTCGAGGCGGCGAAGCGCCTCGCCGATCCGTCGAAGCAGGTCTATGGCCATGTCGGCCGCGGGGTGAAGAATGCCAATGTGGTGCTGTGGTCGAGCTACCTGCTCGGCACCAATCAGCGCGACATGATCGACGCCAACCGCCAGCTCATCACCGATACGCCTGAGGCGATCTGGGCCGGCGAGACCTACAAGAGATTCCTGCGCGACGTCTCGCCGCCCGGCTCCATCGGCTTCAACTGGAACGAGTGCCAGACGACCTTCATGCAGGGCCGTGCCGCCATGTGGGTGGACGGCATCGGCTTCGCCGCGCCGCTGGAGGATCGCACCCGGTCCCGTGTCGCCGGCAAGGTGGGCTACGCGCTGGTGCCACGTGGGCCTGGCGCCAGCCATCATTGCGCGCTGTTCGGCGCCGGCTACGCCATCCCCGAGGCGTCGCGCAAGAAGGGGCCGGCCTGGCTCTGGATCCAATGGGCGCTCAGCAAGCAGAACCAGCTGAAATTCCTTGCCAGCGGGGCCGGAGTGCCGGCGCGCTCCTCACCCTTCGCCAATGAGGCGGCGATCGGCGCCAGCCACTTCCCGCGCGAGTTCTTCCACACCTTGAGCGAGAGCGCGAAGATCGCCCGCGCCGGCCTGCCGGAGATCGTCCCCGTCACCCAATTCCGCGACGTGATCGGCACCGCGTTGACCAACACCATCAGCGGTGCCGATGTGGCGGCCGAGCTGAAGCGCGCCACGGCGGAATTCCGTCCGGTCCTCGAACAGAGCGAGCGGGAGAGCTGAATGGCGCGGGCGGGCGGCCGCCGATGACGCGCGAGGCAGCGCTGCTGGAGCAGCCGGTGGCAGCGGCAACCGCCCCCCGCCGCCGCAACTACGCCCGGCATTATGCCTGGTTCGTGGTGCCGGCGGCGGCGGTGATCGTCGCCGTCATCATCTTTCCCTGGCTCTTCACCGTCTATGTCTCCGCCTTCGACTGGCGGCTGGGCGGCGAGCGGCGGTTCCTCGGCCTCGGCAATTACGAAGCCTTGTTCACCGATGCACGCTTCGGCTGGGCGGTGCTGCGGACGCTGTTCTACACCGTGCTGGCGGTGGCGGCGCCGATGGTCTTCGGCATTGCCGCGGCGCTGGCCTTCCACCGCAAATTCCCGCTGCGTGGACTGGCCCGCACCGTCTTCATCCTGCCGATGATGGCGACCCCCGTGGCGGTGGCGCTGGTCTGGACCATGATGTTCCACCCGCAGCTCGGCGTGCTGAACTGGCTGCTGATGCAGCTTGGACTGCCGCCCTCCATGTGGGTCTATGCCGCCGACACCGTCATCCCGACCCTGGTGCTGGTCGAGGTCTGGCACTGGACGCCGCTGGTGATGCTGCTGATCCTCGGCGGCCTCGCCAGCCTGCCGGTCGATCCCTACGAAGCCGCGAAGATCGACGGCGCCAGCGCCTGGCAGGCCTTCCGCCACATCACCCTGCCGCTGCTGGCGCCCTTCATCGTGGTGGCGCTGATCATCCGCACCATCGATGCGCTGAAGGCCTTCGACACCATCTACGTCATCACCCAGGGCGGTCCGGGCCAGGCCAGCGAGACGATCAACATCTTCCTCTATCTTCAGGCCTTCGCCTTCTACAACGTCGGCTATGCCAGCGCCGTCGTTGTCGTCTTCTTCGCCATCATCATGGCCCTTGCGGCGCTGCTGCTGTGGACCCGCAGCCGGGTGCGCTTCACATGAGGACCAGATCCGGACGGCTGAGGCGCGCCCTCGGCAACCTCGGCTTCGGTCTCGCGGTGCTGACGCTGGTCTCGCCGGCGCTGATGGTCTTCCTCTGGATGCTCTCGCTCTCCTTGAAGAACGAGCTGGACAACACCGCCTGGCCGCCGGTCTTCATCCCGGACCCGCCGACCCTCGACAACTACCGCGACGTCTTCGCCCGCAATGACTTCCTGCTCTATGCCTGGAACAGCGTGGTGGTGTCCTTCTCGGCGACCTTCGCCGCCCTCGCCCTCGGCGTGCCGGCCGGCTACGGCATCGCCAAGATGCGCTCCACCCGTGCCGCGGCGCTGATCCTGATCGCCCGCATCACGCCCGGCCTCTCCTACCTCATTCCGCTGTTCCTGATGTTCCAGTGGCTGGAGCTGACCGGCACGCTGCTGCCGATCGTCATCGCCCACCTCGTCATCACCGTGCCCATCGTGGTCTGGGTGATGATCTCCTTCTTCGAGGGGCTGCCGCCGGAGCTGGAGGAGGCCGCGCTGGTCGATGGCGCGACCATCTGGCAGGCCTTCCGTCATGTGGCGATGCCGTTGGCGCGACCGGGCATCACCGTCGCCACCATCCTCGCCTTCATCTTCTCCTGGAACAACTTCGTCTTCGCCATGGTGCTGGCAGGGCGGGAGACGCGGACACTGCCGGTCGCGGTGAACAACATGCTGACCTTCGAGCAGATCAGCTGGGGCCCGCTCTCCGCCGCGGCGCTGCTGGTCACCCTCCCGGTGCTGCTGTTGACCCTGCTGGCGCAGCGGCAGATCGTCGCGGGGCTTACGGCGGGCGGCGTCAAGGGCGCCTGAACCGGCGCCCGCCGTGCCCGTTGCCCCTGGCAGGAGGGCGCGGGCATGGAGACGAACAGGCTTCGCATCGGCTGGTCCGGGGCGCTGATGGGCTTCGCCTTCGGGGGCTTCTTCGACGGCATCCTGCTGCACCAGCTCCTGCAGTGGCACCATCTGCTGAGTGGCTGGCGGCCGGATGGCACGGTCGGGCTGCTGCGGCAGCACATCCTCTGGGACGGCGCCTATCACGCCGCGCATTACCTGCTGCTCGGCCTCGGCCTGGCGCTGCTCTGGCCGCGGCCCGGCCTGGGCCGGGTGTTCGGCGGCTGGTTCGCGCTCGGCTTCGGCGCCTGGCACGTGCTGGATGCGGTGGTGAACCATTGGGCGCTCGGGCTGCACCGCATCCGCCAGGATTCGCTGCAGCCGCTGGTCTGGGATCTGGTGTTCTTCGGCCTTGGCGTGGTGGCGATCGCCCTCGGCGTGCTGTGGCTGAAGGCCGGGCCGCGAGTGCGGCCGGAGGGCTTTGCCGCGGTGGTGCTGCTGGCCGGGCTCGGCGCCGCGTTGCCGGCGCGCGGGCCGGTGCTGGCGGCGCTGACCCTGCCGGAGACGGCGCCGCCCGAGGCCGCGCTGCGCCTCGCCGTGGCTGGCGATACGACCCTGGCTGCCGCCGATCCTTCCGGCCGCATCTGGGTCTTCGCCACCACCGACCCGCGCCGCCTCCTCCGCGCCGCCCAGGCAGAAGGCGGCACGCCCGTCGCGGTGCCCGCACTGCCGGGGCTGTGCCTGACCCGGCTCTGACGCGCGACAGGGTGGATTGACTGGGCGGAGCGCCCGGCGGAGGAACGGGTTTGCCTGGAACAGCCCGGGCAGCCCGCAGGTCACCGGGCGCCCACGGCCAAGGATACTGCATGACCGACAACCCTAACGCCTTCGCCACCGACCCGGCCGGGACGCTACTGCCGCTCGGCGGCATAGCGGCGGGACTGCCGGGCGAGCGCGCCTGGGCCCGCCGGACGAAGGCGCTGGCGCCGGGCGTCCCGCTCCACCCCGTCATCCCGCCAGTGCTGGCGGCGCGGGCGGCGACGGCGAGCCCCGCCGCGCCGCAAGCGCTTTGACCCTGGTGGTCCTGCAGGTGCTGCCCGCCCTCGTCGCCGGCGGGGTGGAGCGCGGCACCCTGGAGATCGCCGAGGCCGTCATCGGTGCGGGCGGCCGGGCGCTGGTCGCCTCGGCCGGCGGGCCGCTGGTGGGGCCGCTGGAACGGCTCGGCGCGCGGCATGTCACCCTGCCGCTGGCCAGCAAGAACCCGGCGCGCATGCTGGCCAATGCCCGGGCGCTGACGGCGCTGGCGCGGGAGGAGCGGGTCGGGATCATCCATGCCCGCTCGCGCGCCCCGGCCTGGTCGGCATTGCTGGCGGCACGGCGCAGCGGGGCGCATTTCGTCACCACCTACCACGGCACCTACAACGAAGGCTTCCCCGGCAAGCGGCTGTACAACTCGGTCATGGCGCGGGGCGAGCGGGTCATCGCCATCAGCGATTTCATCGCCGAGCACATCCGGGCGCGCCACGCCACGCCGGCGGCGCGGCTGCGGATCATCCCGCGCGGTGTCGACCCCCGGAGCTTCGACCCGGCGGCGGTGACGCCGGCGCGGCTGGCCGCGCTGCGCACCGCCTGGGGCGTGCCGGCGGACCGGCCTGTGGTGGTGCTGCCCGGACGGCTGACCCGTTGGAAGGGCCAAGGCGTGCTGGTCGAGGCCATGGCGCGCCTGGGAGGCGATGTGGTGGCGCTGCTGGTGGGGGAGGGCGGCTACCGTGCCGAACTCGCCGCCCGCATCGCCGCCCTCGGGCTGGAAGGGCGGGTGCTGCTGCCGGGCCACGCCGAGGACATGCCGGCAGTGCTGCTGCTGGCCGATGTGGTGGTGCATGCCTCGACCGACGCCGAGGCCTTCGGCCGCACCGTCATCGAGGCCCAGGCCATGGCCCGGCCGGTGATCGCCGCCGACCTCGGCGCGCCGCGCGATACCGTGGCGGAGGGCGAAACCGGCTGGCGGGTACCGCCCGGCGATCCCGCGGCGCTGGCGGCGAGGCTCGCCACGGTGCTGGCGCTGCCACCCGAAGCCCGCGCCACCATCGGCGCCCGCGCCCGCGCCGCGGTGCTGGCGCGGTACACCACGGCGGCGATGCAGGCCTCGACGCTTGCGGTGTACCGGGAACTGCTCCCGGCGGGCAGTCTGTCCGAACCCTTCGGGGCCGCGGCTGCGGGGCCGGCACCCGGGGCAATCGTCGCGCCGTGACCCAGCGCATCCTCGTTATCAAGCTCGCCGCCCTCGGTGATGTGGTGCAGGCCTTCGGCCCCTTCGCCGCCATCCGCGCCCATCACCCGGCGGCCGAGATCACCCTGCTGACCACGCCGCCCTATGCCGCGCTGCTGGCCCGCAGCCCGTGGTTCGACCGGATCTGGGCGGATGGCCGCCCGGCCTGGCACGAATTGCCGGCGCTCTGGCGCCTGGCCCGACGGTTGCGTGGCGCCGGCTTCGCCCGGGTCTACGACCTGCAGACCTCCAGCCGCTCCTCGCGCTACCGCCGGCTGGTCGGGTCGGGGGCCGAATGGTCCGGCATCGCCCGCGGCGCCAGCCATCCGCATGCCAACCCGCTGCGCGATTTCATGCACACCGCGGAACGCCAGCGGGAACAGCTGGAGATGGCCGGCATCACCGAATTCCCGCCACCGGCGATCGGCTGGCTGGATGAGGACGTCAGCGGTCTTGGCCTGCCGCCGCGCTTCGCCCTGCTGGTGCCGGGCGCCTCCGCCACACGGCCGGGCAAGCGCTGGCCGGCGGAGCGCTTCGGCGCCCTGGCGGCAGGGCTCGACCTGCCGGCGGTGATCCTCGGCGCGGCGGCGGAGAGGCCGCTGGCGGCGGCGATCCGCCGCGTGGCGCCGCAGGCCATCGACCTGACCGGGCGCACGAGCTTCGCCGCCATCGGCGCGGTGGCGCGGCAGGCGGCCTATGCGGTCGGCAACGACACGGGGCCCACGCATCTCATCGCCGCCACCGGCTGCCCAACCCTGGCGCTGTTCGGGCCGGAGAGCGACCCGGCGCTCTGCGCCCCGCGGGGGCGGGCGGTGGCAGTGTTGCGCCATGCCGACCTTGCGGCACTGGAGGTGACGGCGGTGCGGGGGGCGCTGGCGGCGCTGCTGACGCCGTAGAGCGGACCGCGAAGGGGCGTGAACACCTCCCCGCCATCCGCTTGAACCGATGCGATCCTCCCGAAGCCTTGCTCACGGTGCGGCCAGCATCAGGCGGCGATGCGGTCGATCCGGTCGCGCAGGCGGTACCAGCCGCCGATAAAGGGCAGCACCCAGGAAGGATCACCGGCGTAGAAGGGCCGGGTCGGGAAGGGCAGGCCATCCAGCGCGAAGCGCTCATTCGCCGCCCCGGCCAGCTTCAGTGCCGCGTTGTGGCCGAGCCAGGTGGCCATGGCGACGCCGCTGCCCTGGCAGCCGCCGGCGTAGTGGATGCCGCCCTCCACCCCGATATGCGGGATATGGTCGAAGGTGAAGGCGACGTAGCCGGTCCAGGCATGGGTGAGCCTGGTCTTCGCCAGCTCGGGGAAACAGGCGGTCAGGTAGCCGTGCAGCGCCACCGCGGTCTGCTCCGCGGTCGCCGCGCGGAAGCTGGCGCGGCCGCCCCAGAGGATGCGCTTGCCGTCCGGGCTCGGCCGGAAATAATTCAGCACGCGCTTGGTGTCGGAGATCATCCGCCTTCCGGGAAAGAGCTGCTCGATCTTCGCCTCGCCGAGCTCCTCCGTCGCGATGATATAGCTGTTGAGCGGCACCAGGCGGCGGGCGAACCAGGGCAGGGCGGTGCCGCGCCTGTCGAGTGAATAGCCGTTGGTGGTGACCAGCACCGCATCGGCGCGCAGCGCGCCGCGGTCGGTGGCGATGTGGAAGCCGCTGCCCTCCGCGCGGATCTTCTGGACCCGTACGCCATCCACCAGCCGCGCCCCGGCGCGCTCGGCGGCGGCGGCCAGGCCGCGCGCGTATTTTCCGGGGTGGAGGCTGCCGGTGGCGGCGGCCAGCATCCCGCCATGGTAGTGGTCGCTGCCCAGCGCCTCCCGCTGGCGTTCCCTCGGCAGCATGCTTGTGGGCAGGCCGGTGACCTCGGCGATGAGGTCGGCGTGGCGGGCCAGCGCATCGTAGTGGCCGCGCGACCAGGCGGCGGTGAAGCGGCCGCAGCGAATGTAGTCGCAGTCGATCCCCTCGCGGGCAATGGTCTCCTCGATGAAGGGGAAGCTGGCCGCGGCGGCGCGAGTGATCTGCTTCGCCGCCTCCGGGCCGAAGCGCGCCTCCAGCCCGCTGCCCGCCACCTTCAGCCCGCCCGAGACCATGCCGCCGTTGCGGGAGGAGGCGCCCCAGCCGATCCGCTCGGCATCCAGCACCAGTGCCGGCTGCCCCAGCCGCCGCAGGGTCAGCGCGGCGGAGAGCCCGGCATAGCCGCCGCCGATGATGACCACCGGGGCCTGGTCAGGCAGGGCGTTGTCGCGCTGCGGCGGCTCGGCGGCTTCCCACCACCAGGGCGTGGTCTTGAAGCCGGGGGCGAAGAGCGGATGGGACATGCGGACGGGGGCTCCCCGGATGGCGCGCAATGCGCTCTCATTGTCGGCAGGGAGGTTCACGCCGACGGCCCGATGCCGCAAGTAGGGACATCCGATCATGCAGACAGTCCAGCAGGACTATGTGGACCTGGCATTGCACCGCTTCCGCCGTGGCGAGGTCGGCCGCCGCAAACGGCTTCCCGGGCTGGCCGCCCTTGGCGTGATCGGCGCGGGCCGGGAGGCCGCGGCCCAGACCGAGCGCTAGTGCAGCGACACAGACAGAGAATGCAAGCTTCGGTTCCAGCACTGCCGGATTGTCGGGCCATAGCCCGTTGCCGCCTGTACCTTTCGGCCGGGTCAGTGCACTGGCTGGTGAAGGTCACCTGGGGCGGGCTGGCGAATGAGGGCTTCGGCCGCCTCATCGGCCTGCTTGGCAATGGGCCGGCCATCCCGCAGGCTGCGGTCGTGGTGCCGGCCGAACTGCGCCGGTTCAGCCCGACCGATCCGGAGATTGAGAAGCGGCAGATGATGATCGATGGGGCCCGTCGGGACGAGAATTACCAGAACGCCAACCAGGAGTATCTGGACGCCGTGACCGGATAATCGGGACGAGGTGCCAGCACGGCGAATGCACGGTGGACAGGTCCTGGCCCGATTCCTGCTGGGTCCGATGGTGACGCCGGATCATTGCATCGCAGCATGGGGGGCCGATGACCGCACGCAGGGTGATGGTGGTGAAGTCGGGGGGGCGGGCCGGTTTCGCGGAATGGCGGGACTGCTTCGCCACTCTCGATCCCGGGCTGGAGCTGCGCTACTGGGATGAGGCGCTGCTGGCGCCTGAGGCGATCGACTACGCCCTGCTCTGGGACCCCGACCCTGGCATGCTGGCGCGGATGCCGCGGCTGCAGGTGATTTTCGGTTCCGGCGCCGGGGTCGATGGCATCACCGCCGATCCCGAACTGCCGCGCCATATTCCCCTGGTCCGCGCCAGCATCCCGGAAGCCACCCAGCGGATGGGCGAGTTCTGCTGCTGGGCAGCGCTGTCGCTGCTGAAGGACGCCAGGCGGATGGCGCTGGCCCAGGCGGCGCGGCGCTGGGACTATTTCGAGCCCGAGGCCCGGGCCCAGCAACGTACCGTCGGCATCCTCGGCCTCGGCAACATGGGCCTCCGCAGCGCCGAGATGCTGCGGGCCATTGGCTTCCCGGTGATCGGCTGGTCGCGCACGCCGAAGGTGGTGCCGGGGGTGGAGAGCTACGCCGGGGCCGCAGCGCTGGACGCCTTCCTGGCGCACAGCGACATCCTGGTCTGCCTGCTGCCGGCGACGCCGGAGACCAGGCACATCATCCGCGCCGAAACCCTGGCAAAGCTGCCGCAAGGCGCCGGCTACATCGGCCTCGGCCGCGGGATGCAGCAGACGCTGGAGGATATCGTCGCGGCGCTCGACAGCGGCCATCTGTCCGGTGTGGTGCTCGATGTCTTCGAGCCGGAGCCGCTGCCCGCGGACCATCCGCTCTGGGCGCATCCGAAGGCGATCGTCACGCCCCATGTCGCCAGTTTGCCGACGCGGGCGGAGCGCGCCACCTTCATCGCCGCGGCCATCGCCGCGCATGAGCGGGGCGAGACGCTGCCCAATCTCTACGACCATGCGCGAGGTTACTGAGATGCCGCTTCCTTCGCCGCCGCGTCGCCCCGACCCTGGCCATGTCCCGGATGAGCGGGAGCTGCGCGAGGATCTCGCCGCCGCCTACCGGCTGATCGCGCTCTACGGCATGACCGATCTGGTCTTCACCCATCTTTCCGCGCGGGTGCCGGGGGCGGGCCATCGGTTCCTGGTGAATCCCTATGGGCTGCTGTTCGAGGAGATCACCGCCAGCTCCCTGGTGCTGGTCGATGCCGAGGGCGAGCCGGCGCAGGAGACCGCCTGGCCGGTCAATCCGGCGGGCTTCGTCATCCATTCCGCCATTCACCTCGGCCGCGCCAGCGCGCAATGCGTCATGCATACCCATACCTTGGCCGGCATTGCGGTGGCGGCGCAGGGCCAAGGCATCCTGCCGCTCAACCAGATCTCGATGGAGTTCGATGGCCGGGTCGCCTATCATGACTACGAAGGTGTCGCCGCCGACGATAACCTCTCGGAGCGCGAGCGGCTGGTGCGCGACCTCGGCGACATGCCCTGCATGGTGCTGCGCCACCACGGGCTGCTGACGGTCGGCCAGACGGTGGCCGAGGCCTTCTACTGGATGTGGTACCTGGAACAGGCCTGCCGCATCCAGCTTGCCGCGCAGCAGCCCGGCATCCCGCTTCCGCTGCCCTCCCGCACCACCGTCGAGCGGACCCGGGCGCAGTTCGGCAGCGGCCCGACCAAGGGCTGGCTGCCCTGGCAGGCGCTGAAGCGGAAGCTGGACCGCGAGCAGCCCGACTACAAGCAATGAGCGCCGCTGCGCAGGGCCAGGGCATGCATCGGCCACGCCAGCCGGGGGCCGCGGGCCAGGCGCTGGAGCTGTCGGTCTGACCCGGTGCCCCTGGCGGAGGCATGGCACCGCGCCTATCCTCGCCGGCAGATCCGGTGAGGAGGAGCGCCAATGACAGCCACCATCGTCTCGCCACGGCTGATGCGCATCGGTGGCGGCAGCGTCGACCAGATCGCCGAGGTGCTGGGGTTGTTCGGCCTGTCCCGCCCACTGGTGGTGACCGATCCCTGGATGGTGTCCTCCGGCACGGTCAGCCGGCTGCTCGACCCGCTGGTGCGGGCGGATATCGTTGCCGCCGTCTTCTCCGAAACAGTGCCTGATCCGACCGATACCGTCGTCGAGGCCGGCGTCGCCGCCTTTCGTGCCGGCAACTATGATTGCCTGATCGGCTTCGGTGGCGGCAGCCCGATGGATACCGCCAAGGCCATGGGGATTCTTGCCGCGGCGGAGCCGGGGGCGAAGATGCGCGCCTTCAAGGTGCCGGCGCAGGCGGATCGCGCGGCGGTGCCGGTGATCTGCATCCCGACCACCGCCGGTACGGGATCGGAAGCGACGCGCTTCACCGTCATCACCGATACCGAAACCGAAGAGAAGATGCTGATCGCCGGCCTCGGCGCGCTGCCGCTGGCGGCGATCGTCGACTACGAGCTGACCTACAGCGTGCCGCCCCGCACCACGGCGGACACCGGCATCGACAGCCTGACCCATGCGCTGGAGGCCTATGTCTCCAAGCGCGCCAACCCGCATGCGGACAGCCTAGCGCTCTCGGCGATGCGGCTGATCGGCCGGCATCTGCGCATCGCCTTCCGCCAGCCCAACAATGCCGCGGCGCGGGAGGCGATGATGCTGGGGGCGATGCAGGCGGGGCTCGCCTTCTCCAACAGCTCGGTTGCGCTGGTGCATGGCATGAGCCGTCCGATCGGCGCGCATTTCCACGTGCCGCATGGGCTGTCCAACGCCATGCTGTTGCCCGCCGTCACCGAATACGGGCTGAACGACGCGCTGCCGCGCTACGCCGAGGCGGCGCGCGCCATCGGCGTCGCCACCAAGGAGGACGCCGACCAGGTCGCCGGCAGCAAGCTGCTGGAGGAGTTGCGCGAGCTCAACCAGGAGCTCGGCGTGCCGACGCCGGCGGATTACGGCATCGGCGCGGCGAAATGGGAAGGGCTGCTGCCGTTGATGGCGCAGCAGGCGCTGGCCTCAGGCAGCCCGGCCAACAATCCGCGAGTGCCGGATGCGGCGGAGATCGTCGCGCTGTACCGGCGGGTCTATGCCTAGGTGCGGGTCGCGGTGCTTCAGGCGGGCAGCACCTCGGTGTCCTTCTTCGGGATAAGGTCGTAGGGCAGGGCAAAGCCCGGCATCGCCTTCAGCCGGCGTGACCAGGCTTCGAGGTTCGGCCAGTTGCCGATCTCGAAGCCGCCTTCGGCCATGAACACCATGCGGCCCCAGCAGCCGATATCGGCGATGCTCGGCGCATCCCCCACCAGCCAGTCGCGGCCTTCCAGCGCCCGGTCGACGAAGCCCAGCGCCGCCTCGGCGGCCGGGTGGAAATACGCCATCACCGCCGGGTCGACGGTGCGGAAGCGGCGGTAGTGGCGCACCTTGGCGACGTTGGTGATGGCATCCGCCTCCCAGGACAGCCATTCCCGCGCCCGCCAACGGTCCTGCTCGGCGCGTGGCTCGAAATGCCCGGTGGTGCGGGCGAGATAATCGAGGATGACATTCGACTGCACCACGGTCAGCCCGCGATGCCTGAGCGCCGGCACCTGGCCATAGCGGTTGACCTCCAGGTAGTCGGGCAGCTTCTGCACACCGTTCTTCAGGTTCACCGTGCGGAAGCTGAACGGCACCCGCGCGAGCGCGAGGTAGAGCATCGGCTTGTAGCTGGAACTGGAGGTGAAGCTGCCGAACAGCGTGATGCCGTGATCCATGATGCTGGTTCCCCCCGCCCTGGTGGGCATCCTTGCCGATGCGCCGGGCGCCGGCAATGCGGGGGCGGTCAGCCCGGCGGGTAGCCGCGCCAGCCCGCTGACCAGGCGGTCAGCGCCGCCGCCGGCAGCGGCCGGCCAATGGCAAAGCCCTGGGCATGATGCACGCCGAGGCCGCGCAGCAGGGACCAATGGCCGCGAGCGGAGACGCCCTCGGCGACCACCGACTGCCGCCGCCGCTCGGCCAGCCGAATCAGCCGGCGCACCGCATGCCGGGCATGGGCATCGTCCGGCAGCCGCTGCACCAGGCTGCGATCCAGCTTGAAACCGGCAAAGGGCAGGGACAGCAGCCGTTCCCTTCCATCATCCAGAACCAGATCATCGAGGAGCACGCGATAGCCGGCAGCGTTCAGCCGCAGCAGGGCGCGGTGCAGCACGGCGACGTCACGTACCGCGGTGGTCTCGGTCAGCTCCAGCGTCAGGCTGCTGGCGCCGAGGCCGGTACGGGCCAGTGCCCGGCCAAGCCAGGCGGCGAGGTCGGGCTGCACCAGCAGCGCCAGCGGCAGGTTCAGCGAAAGGCCGAGGCCCAGGCTTCGCCGCAGCGGCGCCAGCTCCGCCCCGGCGCGGGAGGCGACGGCGATCGACAGGGCCCGTGCCAGCCCGGCGCGCTCGGCCAGTGGCACGAAGACATCGGGGCCAATGGGGGAATGCGGCGGGTGCCAGCGGGCCAGAGCCTCCACCATCACCGGCTGGCGGTCGGCGATGCGCACCACCGGCTGGAACCGCACGGCGATCTCGCCGCGGGCCATGCCGGCTTCCAGCGCCGCGGCGGCGGCGGCCGGCAGGACCGGCGCATGGGTACGGGGCGCGAGCAGGGCGGCGGCCAGCTGCAGCGGGTCGGCCGGCAGGGCGACGACATCGGCCGGCATCGCCCAAGGGGCGGAGGAAACGACGAGCAATCTGGTTCGCGCGCTGGGGTCGCGCAGCACATCCAGCAGATGCGGCCAACTGGGACCGGCGGCGGGCGGGTCGCAGACCAAATGGTGGGGCGCCTCGCCCGGCGCGGCGACCCGGGCCAAGGCTTCCCGTCCTGATTGCAGGACGGTGGCGGGCGGGCGGCCAAGCCGGTGGGAAGCGGCATTGGCGGCCGCGATCACCGCAGGGTCACGGGCAAGGACAACCAGCCGATCGCGCGGGGCGGCAAGGCGATCCGGGCGGTTCAAGGCAACTCCCCATTCCTCTGGACCGACGATACGCCCGACATTCGGGTGCGTCATGTCTTGTTTGGAGGGATAGTCCTCTTTTTGTGAGAATCCAGTATCCGCAACGAATCAATCGCGCCGTGTCATCCAGGGCCGTGCCGCCCAGCGTGCGGCCAGCACCGCCAAGCCGCGCCGAATCTCCTCCTCCCAGGCGGGCTGCGGCTGGAAATCCGGTACTCTGCCCTGCGACTGGCCCTGATCCACGAATTCGGGGTCCGCGACCGCGGCCTGGAAGGTGCCCTGCAGCCGGCCTCGCCACGCGGGAGTGGCGGCGGTCGGCAGGATGAAGCCGCGCCGGGCCGTAAGCTGCAGCGGCAGGCCCTGCTCCGCCAATGTTGGTACCTCGGGCAGCAGCGGGCTGCGCTGCGGCCGGGCAAAGCCGATGCCCCGGAGCCTGCCGTCGCGCAGTGCCAGGATCGCCTCCGGCGCGGCCAGCATGGCACCGGCGATGGCGCCGGTCAGCACCGCCTGCCGCGCGGCGGCGGCATGGGCGAAGACCAGCGGCTCCAGCGCCAAGGCGGCGGCGAGCACCATTCCGGCGAGCTGCGCCGCGCTGCCATGCGGCGGCATGCCCAGCACCGCCGGCCGGCCCAGCCGCTGCAGCGCCGCCAGATCGGCCGGGCCGCCGGCAGCGGCTACCAGTACCAGCGGCTCCTCAACCACTGCGCCGATGAAGGCCAGCCGGTCCGGCAACCCCGGCGCGGCCGCCGTGATGGCGCGGGCCAGCAGTTGTGGGGTGGCGACGCTGCCGATCAGCCATTCCCCGGGCGGCGCCTCGGCGATGGCATGGGCCGCCGCCAAGCCACCCTGGCCGGGGCGATTGGCCACTGCGACGCGGCTGCCTGGCCAGTGCCGCTCGAGGAAGGGGGCGAAGCCGCGGGTCCAGGTATCCGCCGCGCTGCCAGGGGCGGCGCCGACCAGCAGGGTCAGCGAGACGTCCTCGCCGCGGGCGAGGCCCGGCGCGGCCAGCACGGCCGCGCCCAGCAACCCGCGCCTGGCGAGGCGCATGGCCTCAGACTCCGGCCGGGGCGCCCGCCTTGCCCGGCGCACTGGCCGGCTTCGCCACCTCTCCCCGCCGCAGCTTGCCCTCGCCGCTGTAGAGCACGATCGGCGCGGCGATGAAGACCGAGGAGGAGGCGCTGACCACGATGCCGAACAGCATCACCCAGGCGAAACCCGAGAGGGTGTCGCCGCCGAAGATCGCCAGCGGCACGGCCGCGAGCAGCAAGGTCATCGAGGTGCCGAGCGAGCGGTTCAGCGTCTCGTTGATCGACTGATCGACCAGCTGGCGCAGCGGCATCTGCTTGTATTTGCGCAGATTCTCCCGCATCCGGTCGAACACCACCACCTTGTCGTTGGCGGAGAAGCCGATGACGGTCAGGATCGCCGCGACGGTGGTCAGGTTAAACTCCACCCCGAACAGCACCATGAAGCCGACCGTCTTGGTGGTGTCGAGGATCAGGGTGATGATCGCGGCGATGGCGAACTGCCATTCGAACCGGAACCAGATGTAGATCAGCATCGCCAGCAGGCTAATGCCGAGGGCGATCATGCCGCCGAGGAAGAGCTCGTCGGAGACGCGGTTGCCCACCGCCTCCACCCGCAGGATGCGGGTGCCGGGCGCCACCTGCTCCAGCCCGCCGCGCACGGCGTTGACCGCACGCTGGGTGCCGGCCTCGTCGCCCTGCACCGGCAGCCGGACGAGCACCGTGTCGGGCGAGCCGAATTCCTGCACCCCGACATCGCCCAGGTTGAGGCCGGCAATGCTTGCGCGGATCTGCGCCAGGTTGGCTGGCCCCGGCGTCCGCACCTCCATGACGATGCCGCCCTTGAAGTCGACGCCGTTCTCAAGCCCTGGATAGAAGGCGCCGATCAGCGAGGCGGTCGAGAGCAGCGCCGAGACCATCAGCCCGACCCGTGCCCCCTTCATGAAGGGGACGGTCGTCACGTCGGGGACCAGCCGGAACAATGGCCGGGACAGCCAGCCGAACAGCCCTCGGCCGCGGCCGAGCACCGGCAGCTCCTTCGGCCGCTTCGCCCGGTACCACCAGGACACCATCAACCGGACCAGGGTGGTCGCCGTCCACATCTGCGCCACCGTGCCGATCGCCACGGTGACGGCGAAGCCCTTCACCGGCCCGCTGCCGAAGCCATAGAGGCAGGCCATGGCGATGAGGTTCGTCAGGTTGCTGTCCATGATGGTGCCGGAGGCCTTGGTGAACCCGGCTTCCAGCGCGCTCAGCGGCGGGCGGCCGTTCTTCACCTCCTCGCGGATGCGCTCGTTGATCAGGATGTTGGCGTCGAGCGCGGTGCCGAGGGTCAGCACGATGCCGGCGATGCCCGGCAGGGTCAGCGTCGCCTCCATCACCGACAGCGCCGCCAGCAGCAGGATGATGTTCACCAGCAGGGCGATGTTCGCGAACCAGCCGAACAGGCCATAGGCCAGGCCCATGTAGAGGAAGACGAAGACCACCCCGGCCGCCAGCGCGAGCACGCCGGCGCGGATCGCATCCGCCCCCAGCTCCGGCCCGACGGTGCGCTCCTCCACCACCGTCAGCGGTGCCGGCAGGGCGCCGGCGCGCAGCAGCACCGACAGCTCGTTGGCGGTGCGGGCGGTGAAGCTGCCGCTGATCTGGCCACGCCCACCGGTGATCGGCTCGCGGATGTTCGGCGCGGTGATGACCTTCTCATCCAGCACGATGGCGAAGGGCCGGCCGACATTCTGGCGTGTCACCTCGGCGAAGCGGCGGGTGCCGATGGAATCGAAGGTGAAATTCACCACCCATTCGCCGGTGCGGCTGTCCTGCCCGGCACGGGCATCGGTGAGGTTGGCGCCATCCACCTCCACCCGCCGGCGTACCGCATAGCGTTCCGGCTGGCCCGTCGTCGGCTGCTCGGCGGCCAGGAACATCACCCCGGGGGGCGGCGTCGCCGCGAAGGGATTGGCCGTCTCGTCCAGCAGGTGGAAGGTCATGCGGGCGGTCTTGCCCAGCAGATCCTTGATCCGCGCCGGGTCCTCGACGCCAGGGAGCTGCACCAGGATGCGGTTCTGGCCCTGGCGGGCGATCAGCGCCTCGGCCACGCCGGTCTCGTCGATGCGGCGGCGGACGATTTCGATGGATTGCTCCACCGCGCCGGTCGCCTTGGCGCGCAGCCCGACCTCGGTCAGGGTCGCGCTGATGGTGCCGTCCGGAGCGGCCGCAACCTCGATATCCGGTGTGGTGGTGCCGACGCCGGTCGGGATCTGGTTGGCCTGCTCGCGCATCACCGCGGCGGCGGCGGCGGCCTGGCCAGGGTCGCGCACCCGGAAGGTGACCCGCCGGCCGGGCGCATCGGCGGCCAGGTTCACATAACCGATGTTCTGCTGGCGCAGCCGGGTGCGGGCGGCATCGGCCAGGCTCTCCAACCGTTCCCGCACCACCGCGTTCATGTCGACTTCGAGCAGCAGGTAGGAGCCGCCACGCAGGTCGAGGCCGAGGGAGAATTGCCGCGCCCAGCCCGGCAACTCGGCTTTCGGGAAGAGGTTGGGGAGGCAGAGCAGGATGCCCAGCAGGCAGACCGCGAGGATGGCGGTGGTCTTCCAGCGCGCGAAGAACATCATGGCGCGATGGCCTCAAGGGGGCGGCGGGTCATGGAATCGGGTCACCCTTCGGGGGCGATACCCCCTGGAAATTCGGCCGGAATGTGACGACGGGGGACGGCCGATGCAAGTGTGGGGGCGGTGCGCCGAAGCTCAGCCGGGCGTCCAGAGGCCGCCGCCCATCAACCAGCCATAGAAATCGGCATAGTGCGGCCGGTTGTCCGGCAGGGGTGCCGGCGTGGCAGGCCGCTCCGCGGGTTGGGTGGCGCATGGCTGCTCGGCGGCCCGGATCTCCTGCATTCGGGCACGGATGGCGGCGAAGTCGTTGGCGATCGGAACGGTCACGGAGCGGCAGCCTCGATGGTTGAGGAGGCAGGCTGCCGTCTACTCCTTCCCGGTTGGTAACTGGCGGGCGCGGCGGGGCGATTCTCGGGGCTGCCATCCGCTCCGCTGGGCGCTGCGCCGCGGCTGGGGTAGAGCGCATCCCGGCAGCATGGGGTGCGTGGCCATGGCAGTGCGGGTCGGCGTCATCGGGGTGGGGTATTTCGGGCGCTTCCATGCGCAGAAGCTGGCGGCGCGCGGCCTGCTCGCCGGCCTGCACGACGAGGATGCGGCACGGGCGGCGCAGATCGCCGATGAACTCGGCACCACCGTCCGCGACCCGATCGCGCTGATCGACGCCGCCGATGCCGTGGTGGTCGCGGTGCCCACCGCCTTTCATTACGAGCACGCCATCGCAGCGATTGCCGCCGGCCGGCATGTCTTCATAGAGAAGCCGATCGCCGCCAACCTGATCCAGGCCAAGGACCTTGTCGCCGCCGCCGCGGCCCGCGGCGTGGTGCTGCAGGTGGGCCATATCGAACGCTATTCCGCCGCCATCCGTACCCTGCGAGCAAGCGGCGCCGGCACCGGGGCGATGGGCTTCGAGGCGACCCGCGTCGCCCCCTTCCGGCGGCGCAGCCTGGATGTCTCCGTCGTGCTGGACCTGATGATCCACGACCTCGACCTGGTGCTGAGCCTGGCGGCCTCGCCGCTGGCCGAGGTGCGGGCAGTGGGGGCGAAGGTGATGTCCGGCCACCCGGATTTCGCAGTGGCGCAACTGCGCTTCGAGAGCGGCGCGGCGGCGACTGTCACCGCCAGCCGGATCAGCGTTGGGCTGGAACGCCGGCTGCGGGTGCTTGGGCCGGAGGGTGAGACGCGGGTGGATTTCCTCGCCCGCAGCCTGGAGCGCATCCGCCGTGGCGGCGCCGAGCCGGTCGAAACCATGCCCGGCTGGGGCATCGACCGGGCGACCTGGACCGAGCACGACAGCCTGGAGGCGGAACAAGCCGCCTTCCTCGCCAGCATCGAGACCGGCGCGCCGGTGGAGGCCAGCGGCGCGGTCGGCGTCGCCGCGCTGGATGCGGCGCTCAGGGTGGAGGCGGCGATCCAGCGGGGCTGACACCTTCGATCACCTCCAGCACCGCCGTGGCCGCCGCCTCGCTCGGCAGGCCCTCCGGCGGGTGGAGCAAAGCCCGCACCTCGGCGAAGCCCGCCCGCTGCCGCGCCACCGCGGCCGGGTTGTCGAGCAGGGGCACCAGGCTTTCGGCCAGCGCCGCCGGGGTGCACTCCTCCTGCAGCCTTTCCGGCGCCACTGCGCGCTCCGTCAACAGATTCACCAGCGAGACGTGCCGCACCTGGATCAGCCGGCGGACAATCGCCGCGGTCAGCGGATTCACCCGGTAGCCGATCACATGCGGCACTCCGGCAACCGCCATCTCCAGGCTGGAGGTGCCCGACTTGATCAGCCCCGCCGCGGCGGCGGCGAAGGCGTCATGCTTCTCCGCCAGGGCACGGACCATGATCGGCGGCAGCGGCCAATCCTCGGTGCCGGCGCGGACCACCGCCTCCACCGGCCCGGCCAGGGCGATCACCGGGCGCAGCCCCGGCACCGCGGCGGCGGTGCGGCGGACGGCCTCGGCGAAGACCGGCAGCAGCCGGGCGACCTCACTGCGCCGGCTGCCCGGCATGACCAGTAGCGGGCGCTCCCCCGGCGCCAAGCCGTGCGTGGCGCGGAAGCGGGCCGCATCGCCGGCATCGGCGCCGCTTTCCAGCACCGGGTGGCCGACGAAGCGTACCGGGATGCCGGCAGCCTCGAAGAAAGGCGCCTCGAAGGGCAGCAGCGCCAGGAGGCGGTCCACCCGCGCGGCAATTTTCCGAACGCGGCCGGGTCGCCAGGCCCACACCTGCGGCGCGACGTAATGCACCACGCGGATGCCGCGCGGCCGGATCCGCCCGGCGAGGCGCAGGGTGAAGCTCGGCGCGTCGATGGTCACCAGCACCGCCGGGCGACGGGCGAGGATATCGGCTTCGGCCTGATCCATCCGGCCGGCCAGGCGGCGCAACCTGGGCAGCACCTCGACCAGCCCCATCAGCGAGAGCTCGCGCATCGGGAACAGGCTTTCCAAGCCTTGCTCCGCCATACGCTCGCCGCCGACGCCGGCGAATTCCAGCCCCGGCCGGTGGCGCCGCAGCGCCGCCATCAGCCGGGCGCCGAGGATGTCGCCCGAGGCTTCCCCCGCTACCAGATAGACCAGGGTCATCCGGCGACCCGCGGTGGCGGAGTGCTCATGTGAAGGCGGCCGGTTGCGGCGGGTTGACCGGGGCGCGGGGCCAGTCGCGATGGTTCAGCACCGCCCCATCCCGCCGAACTGCTTCGATCCGCGCCGGGTCGAGGCTGGCGTAGACCCAGCCGGGCACGTCCAGGGCGCCGCGTGCCAGCACCCCATCCTCCGGGAAGCCACGGTCGACCGGGCCGAAGACGGCGGCGAAGCCGCGGTTCTCGTCCAGTGCCGCCGACCAGGGAGCCTCGCCCACGGTCGGCGCCACGGCGACGAAGCATTGGTTCTCCAACGCCCGGGCCTGGGCGGCGAAGCGCACCCGGTTGAAGCCGCGCATGGTGTCGGTGCAGGCGGGGACCAGCACCAGCCAGGCGCCGGCCTCCACCTGGGCGCGGACGTGCTTCGGGAATTCCGCGTCGTAGCAGATCGAGACACCGAGCCTGCCCCAGGGCGTGTCGAACACCGCCGGACTGTCGCCGCCGGCGATGCCCCAGTGCTCCGACTCGAAGCGGGTCATGGCGCGCTTGTCCTGGAAGGCGAGGCGGCCATCCGGGGCGATCAGCGGAGCGCGGTTCACGACCTGCCCGTCGGCCAGCATCGGCAGGCTGCCGGGTAGCAGCCAGCGTCCATGCCGCCTGGCGGCCGCGCGCATCACCGCCAGCACCGCCGGGGCGGCCTCGACCATGGCGCGCAGCTCCGCCGCCGCATCGGCGGAGGTGGCGCCGGACAGCGCGGTGCCCAGCTCGACGCAGGCGTATTCCGGCATCACCAGCAGGTCGGCATGCGGTGCCGCCTCGGCGAGCCAGCGATCGAGCTTGGCGGCGTAGGCATCAAGACCCGGGGTGGGCTCGACCGGCCAGGCGAGCAGGCCGAGGCGGAGCACGGTCAAATCCGCTCCTTCAGCCAGAAGCCGAGGCTGTGCGGCGTCTCCCGGTCGTCGCCGACCTCCTGCCAATGGAAGATGCAGGAGAGATCGGGACGCGGGACGTAGCCGCGGTTCCGCCAGAATTGGTCGAGCGGCCGGTAGCCGGGCGGCTTGCGCGGGTCGTTGGCGTTGCGCACCACGGCGCAGAAGGCGGCGGCGGTCAGGCCGAGGCTGCGGGCATGCGCCTCCCGCGCCGCGAAGAAGCCGACGCCCGCGCCGCGGCCGCGATACGCCGGCAACAGCACGCTCTCGCCGAAATAGCAGAGGCCCTCGGTCGCCATCCCGCGGCGGGCGAAGGCGTCCCGCACCGGCGCATGTGCCTCCGCCATGGGCTGGCAGGTGGCCATGCCGACCGGGGTTTCACCGTCGAATGCCACCACCGCCGCGGCGCCGGGGCTGGCGGCATAGGTCGCCAGATACTCCGCCTCGGAGGCGGGGTCGCCGGCGTAGAGATAGGGGTATTCGGCGAAGACCGTGCAGCGCAGCCCGGCCAGCGCCGGCAGCACAGGAGGCAGCGCATCGCCCGACAGCGTCTCGAGCCGGAGGGGAGGGGGGGTCATGGCCTCAGCCATAGGGGTGCGCCCGGCGCCGCGCAACGGAGCCTTGCATGCCACGGCAATCATGGCAGGCTGGCACCAA
Source organism: Siccirubricoccus deserti (assembly GCF_014283215.1). Classification (GTDB taxonomy): domain Bacteria; phylum Pseudomonadota; class Alphaproteobacteria; order Acetobacterales; family Acetobacteraceae; genus Siccirubricoccus; species Siccirubricoccus deserti. The sequence goes on along the minus strand of NZ_JACOMF010000016.1, from coordinate 93,624 downwards.
ATCATCCGGGAGCGTCCTTATGCCGATCAGCCGCCGCGAGCTGCTGGCGTTGTCCCTGGCTGCCGCCGCGGCGCCTGCCGTGGCGCAGGAGGGATACCCGAACCGCCCGGTTCGCTTCATTTCACCCTTCCCCCCCGGCCAGGCCGGCGACACCCATGCGCGGATCGCCGCCGAGGCGCTGGCGCAGCGCTGGCCGCACCGCCCGATCGTGGAGAACCGCCCGGGCGGCGCCGGCGCGATCGGCATGGAGGCGGTCGCTCGCAGCCCGGCGGATGGCTACACCCTGTCCTACACCTCGATCGGGCCGATGAACGTGCTGCCGGTGATGGTGCCGACCGTGCCCTATGACCCGGCGCGGGACTTCCGCGCCATCGCGCTTCTCTCGGTTAGCCCCGTGCTGCTGGTGGTGAACCCGGCGATGCCGGTGCGCAGCATCCAGGAATTCGTCGACTATACGCGGGCGAATGCCATCGATTACGCCTCCGGCGGGCCGGGCACGGTGCAGCACATGGCGGGGGAACTGCTGCGCCACCGGCTCGGGCTGAAGATGAACCATGTCGCCTATCGCGGCAGCGGGCCTGCGGTGACCGACACCATCGCCGGCGTCGTGCCCGCCATGGTGGATAGCCTGAGCAGCGCCATCCCCCATGTGCAAGCTGGACGGCTGCGGGCGCTGGCGGTGACCGGAGGCCATGGCGTGCCGATGCTGCCGGGGGTGCCCAGCATCGGCGATACGGTGGCGCCGGGCTATGACGTGAATGGCTGGACCGGGCTGTTCGCCCCGGCGGGAACACCGGCGCCGATCCTGCGGAAGATCAACGCCGACCTCTGGGCCGGGCTGGGCGATGGCGAGTTCCGCCAGCGGCTGGCCGGCACCGGCACCATCGTCCCGCCGCCCTGGAGCGTGGCCGAGGCGCAGGACTACATCGACCGGCAGATCCGCTTCTGGCGCGAGGTGATCCAGGTGGCGGGGCTGAAGATCGACGGCTAGGGCAGATCGCCGTGGGACAGCCTCGCTCGAAGGCGCGGATCTGCCCTGCAAACAGAGACCCGTAGCATTTTCGGTGAACGCATATGAGCCGGAAATGCTGCAGCGCCGGGCGCAGCGGCGCCGGCCGGGACTACCCTGCCGCGCCCGCGCCGATCGCCGCCTCGCGCCGCGCGCTCTCGGCGAAGGCGGTCAGCCCCTTCTCCACCGTTGCCCGGTCCAGGTCGCGCAGGATGAAAACAATGCGCGACCGTCGGTCATCCCCTTCCGGCCAGGCCGCCAGCTTCACCGGCGGGTGGAACAGGTGCTGCACGCCATGGATGGCGATCGGCCCGTCCTGCCCCTCAAGGTTCAGAATGCCCTTGACCCGCAGGACATTCTCGCCGCGGGTCATGGTCAGCACCTCCAGCCAGGTGGCGAGCCCGTCCCAAGGCAGCGGCTGGTCGAAGCTCAGGCAGAAGCTGTGGATCCGGGAATCATGCCGGCTGACGTCGTGATGGTGGTGATGATGATGCCCGTGCGCATGGGCATCATGCGCGGCGAAAGCCTCGGCATCCAGCCAGCGCCGCACATCGGGGTGCTTCCGCGTCGCGTCGTACAGCCCGCAGTCGAGCAACTCTCCTGGCGTGATGTCGCCATGCAGCGCGTTCAGCAGCGGCGCGCCCGGGTTCAGCGCCCGCAGCCGTGCCCAGAGCGCCGGAACCTGCTCCGGCGTCGCCAGATCGGTCTTGGTCAGCACCAGCCGGTCGGCGACGGCGGCCTGCTTCACCGCTTCCGGCTGGGCATCCAGGGTGGCCATGCCGGTCGCGGCATCCACCAGCGTCACCACCCCGTCCAGCCGGTAGCGGAACAGCACCAGCGGGTCGCTCATCAGGGTCTGCAGGATCGGCGCCGGGTCGGCCAGGCCGGTCGTCTCCACCACCACCCGGCGGATGGCGTGGCCCTGCTCGATCCGCACCGCCAGGTCGCGCAGCGCCTTCACCAGGTCGCCGCGCACGGTGCAGCAGAGGCATCCGGCGTTCAGCAGGACGGTGTCGCCGTCCAGCTTCTCCACCAGCAGGTGGTCGAGGCCGATCTCACCGAATTCGTTGATCAGCACCGCAGTGTCGGCGAGGGCGGGATGGCGCAGCAGGCGGTTCAGCAGGGTGGTCTTGCCGCTGCCGAGGAAGCCGGTCAGCACGGTGACCGGAACCGGCGGGGCGGGGTCGGGCGTGCTCATTGGCCATAGAGTTCCTCGGGCGCCACTTCCGGCCGGGTCAGCTTCACCAGCCTGCCTTCGCGCAGGCCGAAGAAGAAGCAGTTCCGCCGCCCGGTGTGGCAGGCGACGCCGGTCTGGTCGACCAGCGCCAGCAACGCATCGCCATCGCAATCCAGCCGCAAATCGACCAGCGTCTGCACCTGGCCGGAGGTCGCGCCCTTCCGCCACAGCTCCCTGCGGGAGCGGGAATAGTAACAGACCTTGCCGGTCTTCAAGGTTTCCTCCACCGCCTCGCGGTTCATCCAGGCCAGCATCAGCACCTCCCGGGTGTCGTGCTGCTGCGAAACCACGGGCACCAGGCCGCGCATGTCGAAGCGGATGGTGTCGAGCAGCCGGGCCCGGGCCTGCGGATTGGTGACAGGGAAGGTCGTGGCGGTGGTGGACATGCCCCTATATTGCACGGTGGAGCCGGAAAGGAGGAGTCCATGTCTGCAACCGCCGCGATGACCGAGGCCAGCCTGGACCGTGCCGCCGCGCTCTGCGCCCGGCGCGGCGCCCAGTTGACCGCGCTGCGCCGGCAGGTGCTGGGGCTGGTGATCGGCTCGGACCAGCCGGTCGGTGCCTATGCGCTGCTCGACCGGCTGCGGGAGAGCCGGGCCGGGGCGGCGCCGCCGACGGTCTACCGGGCGCTGGATTTCCTGGTGGAGCAGGGGCTTATCCACAAGGTGGAGCGGCTGAACGCCTTCATCGGCTGCATCGACGCGCTCGACCACCCCGACGATTGCGATTGCGGCGAGGCGCATGACCACCCGCACCAGTTCCTGATCTGCCGCCGTTGCGGTACCGCCATGGAGATCAGCGACCCCGGGGTGGCGCTCGCCCTCTCCCGCGCCGTCCGGGCCGCCGGCTTCACCCCGGCCCGGGCGACCGTGGAGGTGGAGGGGCTCTGCGCCGCCTGCGCGCGGGGCGCCGCGTGAGCACCGCGCCGGCTTGGCGGATCGCCGAGGGCTGGGAGCCCGGGGCGATCGGCGACATCGCCGCGCTGCACGCCCGCCACTACGCCGCGAGCCATGGCTTCGGCGCGGTGTTCGAGGCGAAGGTGGCGCGTGAGATGGGTGAATTCCTCACCCGGCTGGACCCGGCGCGGGATCTGTTCCGCGCCGTGGTGGCGGAGGAGCGGGTGCTTGGTTCCATCGCCCTGGACGGCAGTGAGGCAGGGATGCCGCCGGATGCGGCGCATCTGCGCTGGTTCATCCTGGACGCGGCGCTGCGCGGGGAAGGGCTGGGGCGGCGGCTGCTGGCCGAGGCGCTGGCCAAGGCTCGGGCGGCGGGCTTCGCCCGGGTCTACCTTTGGACCCTGAAGGGGCTGCCGGCGGCGGAGCGGCTCTATGCCGAGGCCGGCTTCCGGATGGTGGAGGAACTGACCGGCCAGCAATGGGGCCGGCCGGTGACGGAGCGGCGGCTGGAACTCAGCCTCGGCTGACGCCACCGGCCGGGCTCAGCCGAGGCGGGCCAGAGCCTGCCCCAGATCGGCGATCAGGTCCGCCGGCTCCTCCAACCCGACATGGATTCGTGCCATCGGCCCACCGAATTCGCCGGTGCCGGCGGTGCGGGTGACATTGCCGGTGGTGAGGATGGCGAGGCTCTCATAGCCGCCCCAGCTGGCGCCGATGCCGAACAGCGCCAGGCTGTCGACGAAGCGGGCAACATCCTCCACCGTATAACGCGGCTGGAACACCACGCCGAACAGCGAGCAGGCGCCGGTGAAGTCGCGCCGGAACAGCGCATGCTGCGGATGGCTGGGCAGCGCCGGGTGCAGCACCTGCTTCACCTCCGACCGTGTCTCCAGCCAGCGCGCCACCTCAAGCCCGCTGGCCTCCTGCCGCTTCAGCCGCACCAGCATGGTGCGAACGCCGCGCAGCCCGAGCCAGACATCGTCCGGCGACGCATACTGCCCGAGCTGCGAGGCGGCGCCGCGCACCACCTGCCAATCGGCATCGTTGTTCACCGTGACGCTGCCGAGCAGCACGTCGGAATGGCCACCGACATATTTGGTCAGCGCCTGGATCGAGACATCGACGCCCTTCTCGAAAGGCCTGAAGTGGTGGATGCCCCAGGTGTTGTCCATCAGCACCTTGGCGCCCCTGGCATGGGCGGCGCGGGCGATGGCGGGCACGTCCTGCACCTCGAAGGTGTGGCTGCCCGGGCTCTCGGTATAGACCACCTTGGTGTTGGGCCGGATCAGCGCGGCGATGCCGGCCTCGTTGATGCAAGGGTCGTAGAAGGTGGTGGTGATGCCCCAGCCCTTCAGCAGCCCCTCGCAGAGGTTGCGCGCCGGGCCATAGGCGCTGTCCGGCATCAGGCAGTGGTCGCCGGCTTTCAGATAGGCCAGCAGCGGCACGGCGACGGCGGCAAGGCCGGTGCCGACGATCAGGCTGCGGGTGCCGCCCTCAATCTCGGCGATCACGTTCTCGAAGGCGTAATGGGTGGGGCCGCCCTGGGTGCCGTAGGTCATGTACTGCTCGAAGCGATGCTTCGCGCCGTCCTTGCGGGCCTGGCAGTCGGGGAACAGCACGGTGGAGCCGCGGTGCACCGCCGGGTTGACGAAGCCATGCACATGCGTGCCGGGGCGGCCGGCATGGCTCAGGCGGGTAGCGAAACCGTAATTCTTGGCCTTGGACGCGGCGTCATCGGGCATCAGCGGGTCGCTTTCGGGGTTTCGGGCCGGCTGGCCCATTCGGTCCAGGAACCGTCATAGACGGCGGGTTCGGGAAAGCCGGCACGGACCAGGCCGAGCGCCAGGGCGCAGGCGGTGACGCCGCTGCCGCAGGAGGTGACGACCGGACGTTCCTGGGTCACCCCCTCGGCCTCGAACAGGGCGCGCAATGTGGCCGGGTCCTTCATGGTCAGATCGGCGTTCAGCAGCTCGCTCGACGGCAGGTTGGCGGCGCCGGGCATGTGGCCGGAGGGGAGTTCCTTGCGCGGCTCCGGCGCCGCGCCGGTGAAGCGGCCGCGGGCGCGGGCATCGAGGATCAACGCGCCGCCGCCGCCCTGGCGGACGAGCTTCTTGACGTCGCCGATGCCACGCAGCCGTTCCGCCTGGAAATCCGGGATGAACTCGGCCGGGGCGGCGGGCGGGGCGTCGCCGGTCTCGACCGGCCTTCCCTCGCGCTGCCATTTCGGCATCCCGCCATCCAGCACCGCCGCCTGCTCATGCCCGAACAGCCGCAGCATCCACCAGCCGCGCGCAGAGGAGCGCAGCCCGTGCTGGTCGTAGAACACCACCCGCGAGGCATTCGAGAGGCCAAGCGCGCCGACGAGCTTGGCAAAGCGTGCCGGCGTCGGGACCATATGCGGCAGGTCGGTGTCGGGGTCGGCGATCTGGTCGATGTCGAACAGCCGGGCGCCTGGAATATGCGCGGCGCGGAAGACGTCGTGCTTGTTGCCGGGCTCGCCCGGCAGGTAGGTCGAGCAGTCGAAGACCAGCAGGCCGGGCTTGCCCAGCTCCGCCGCCAGCCATTCGGTCGAAACCAGATTGTCCATCGCGCTCACTCCCCCAGCACCAGATATACCCGGCGGTTCTGCCTGCCCTTGTTCTCGAGCTTGGTCACTTCCACCCGCCCGATCTCCGCCGTGCTGCGCACATGGGTGCCGCCGCAGGGCTGCAGGTCGATGGGCGCATCCCCCGGCCCGATCCGCACCAGCCGGATCCGCCCGCCACCACGCGGCGGCTGGACCGAGAGGGTGCGGACGAGACCGGGGTTGGTCTCCAGCTCCGCCTCGGTGATCCAGCGCTCGTCCACCGGATGGTCGGCGGCGACAAGCGCGTTCAGCCGCTCGGTCAGCCACTCCTTGGCCGGCGGATCGGACAGGTCGAAATCGAGCCGCGAGCGGTCGGCGCCGATCTGCCCGCCGGTGACGCCGGCGCCGGGGATCAGGCTGCAGAGCAGGTGCAGCGCGGTGTGCATGCGCATGTGGCGGTGCCGCGGCGCCCAGTCCAGCGCGGCGGTCACGCTGGCGCCGACTGGCGGCAGCACGGCGTCCGCGGCGGCCAGGTGCAGCACGCCATCCTCTGGCCCCTTCACCGCCTTGGTGATGGTGGTCTCGCCTCCCGCCCAGCGCAGCACCCCGGCATCGCCGGGCTGGCCACCGGCCTGGGCGTAGAAGGGGGTGCGGTCGAGCAGAATCCCGTCCGGCCCCGCCGCCAGCACAGTGGCGGCGCCGTCACGGATGTAAGCGTCGGCGCGGTAGAGCAATTCGGTCGGCATCAGATCCATTCCTGTCGTAGCCGGTGCCTGTGATGGCGCAGCCACCACAGGCACACCGCGGCCGAAACGTTTTCGATACGGTTGGCGTCCAACAGCGCGAAAGCGTCCTCGGCGGCGAGGATGCGCAGCCGGATATCCTCGCCCTCCTGCGCCAAGCCATGGGTGCGGGTCGCGGCCGGCGGCAGGGCCACCTGGGCGGTGTAGAAATGCATGACCTCGTCGCAGCCGCCCTGCATCAGCATGTAGCGGCCGATGCGCTCGAAGCGGTCGGCCGCCAGCCCGGTCTCCTCGGTCAGCTCGCGCCGGCCGGCGATTTCCGGATCCTCGCCAGGCTCCAGCAGCCCCGCCGGGCACTCGGTCATCACCGCCGGCAGCCCGGCCGAGAGCGCCGGCAGCCGGAATTGCTCGATCAGCGCCAGCCGGTCGGTGGCCGGGTCGTAGGGCAGGACGGCAACGCCGCGGCCGCGGCGCCACAGCTCCCAGGTGAGTTCGGCGGAGCGGGCGCCGTCGAAGCGTTCATAGGTGAAGCGGATGCGTTGCAGCGGGAAGCGGCCGTCCCAGACGACCTCATCCGACCGCACCTCAAGCCCGGGATGCGCCGGGAGCGGCGGCGCCTTGGATGGTCTGGCGTTCATGCGCCACGGACCCTACCCTTGAGCGGCAACGCCGTCCATGGACCCGCCATCAACGCCCCCCTCGATTCCCTGACCGCCAGGCCGGCCGGGCAGCCCGCCGTGGATGCCGATGCCGCCACGGCGGCCGAGCGCCGCACCCGGGCCGCGTCCCGCCGCCGGGCGGTGCTGATGATCCTCGGCGCCGCCGCCGTCTTCTCCATCGCCGGGGCGCTGGTGAAGGGGCTGGGCGGCGAACTGCCGCTGGCGCAGGTGGTGCTGTGCCGCAACCTGTTCGCGATCCCGGCGCTGCTGCCGCTGCTCTGGCAGGCCGGCGGCCTCGGTGCGCTGCGGGCCCGGCGGCCGTGGCTGCATGTCTTCCGCATGGTGACCGGGCTCACCGGCATGGTCGGCGCCTTCTACGGCTATGCGGTGCTGCCCTTCGCCATGGTGACCGCGCTCGGCTTCACCATGCCGCTGTTCCTGACGCTGCTTTCCGTGCCGCTGCTGGGGGAGCGGGTGGGCGCGCGGCGCGGCGCGGCGGTGCTGGCCGGCTTCGGCGGGGTGCTACTGATGGCCATGCCTGGCGGCGGCGGCGAGGCGCATCTGGCCGGGGTGCTGATGGTGCTGCTTGGCGCCGTCGCCTGGGCATTGTCGATGATCACCATCCGTCGCATGGGCGATGCCGGGGAAAGCAATGCGACGATCGTGCTGTGGTTCGCGCTTGGCGCGACCCTGGTCTCGGGCCTGGCCAGCCTGCCAGTGTGGGTGGCGCCGACGCCGGTGCAATGGCTGATGCTGGTGGGGACCGGGGTGGTCTCGGCACTGGCGCAGGTGATGATGACGGAGGCCTATCGGCGCGGCGAGGCGACCCTGCTGGCGCCCTTCGAATACTCCGCCATCCTCTGGACCACCGGCCTCGGCGTGGTGGTCTGGGGTGAGTTGCCGGATGGCTGGGATGCGGCCGGTATCGCTGTGCTGGTGGCGAGCGGGCTGTATATCTGGTATCGCGAGGTGACGCTGGGGCTGAAGCGGTAGGCCTCGATTACTCGCAGTCTCCGGTACTTTCATTTGGCAGGCGGACGCCGAATGGCGGGTGCAGCCTTAGCCGGAGCCGTTGCAAGACAATCGTCTTGTGGATTGTGCAACAATCGGGCTAATAGCGTAGCGGTAGGTGCGCGCTGCGGTTTGCAATCATCGGTAGATCGGGAGCATAGGCGGAATGACAGTTGCAGTACTGACCATGGTTTACAATGAGCCAGAATTTGTTCCTATATGGGTTAAGTATTACGGATCAATATTTCCTCAGGAGCAGCTATATATAATTGATCATGGTACCGATGATGGTTCACTGGATCATGTCGGCAAAGTCAACATCATCCGTATCCCGCGTACTCCTAAGAATAATAAACAGCGATCTGCTCTGATTCGGCATATTGTTGCCGGCCTTCTGAATTACTATAAAACCGTCATAACTGTTGATGTCGATGAGATGCTGATACCCGATCCTCGCCACTACAAGGATCTTGCAGATTTTTGCGAGAACCGGACTGAAAGCGTGGTGACGTCAATTGGGCTGAATGTCGTCCATTTGACGGCGAGCGAAGCGGATTACGACAGCGCGCATCCGGTGCTTGCGCAGCGCAAGTGGGCTCAATTCGTGTCGCCCATGTGCAAGCCCAGCGTCGTTTCCAAGCCTGTGACGTTCGGAGACGGGTTCCACGGTTGCACGGTGCCGCCGGCATTCCAGCATCTGTACATGTTCCACCTGCGCTATTTCGACCTAAAGTGCGGCCTCGCCCGGCTCGCGCGGACGCGTGCGATGGAGTGGTGGAGCCCAAAGGCCGGCAGCCATCAGCGGGTCGAGGATGAGCAATGGATCAATTCGCTCAACAGATACAATACTATGAAAAAGGGAGCGCTGCTGACGACCGAGGCGGCCGACCAACAGTTGGAGCAGTTGTGTCAGGACTTCCTGTCGAGAATGACCCCGGATGCGCGCGGAATATACAACCATAAGCCACCGGTTGTCGGACGGAACCTGATTGAGATTCCGGAAAGCTTTTCGGCGCATTTCTGATCCGGGGCATGGTCGGATAGTTCATGCAGGCTGTGGTGCTGTGTTTGTCCTGCGGCCGCGTGCGGATGAACCTTCGCCATTGATGCGGAAGCCGACAGGAACCGGCGTTGCTCGGGTTCTCACGCGATGCGGGAGCGGCTACCTAGCGATCGGTACTTCTATTGAGGGACAGGGCAATGACTAAGGTTGTCTATCTTGCCGAGAGCTTTGGCAGCTATCACGATCCTGGAATCCCCATATCAAGAATAATGCACTATTCTGGGCATAATATCGGCAATTTCGCGTTCTGGAACGGCGCCCGGAAGCTGTTCGATGCCGACATGACCTGCATACCTTTCGGTGCCACCGAGAAGCACCTGCCGCGCGACATCGACTTCTTCGTCATTCCAGCGGCCAATTTCCTGAACACCACATCGGACCTTGGCTGGCTGGCGAACCTGATCGTCAAAATCGACAGGCCATGCGTGGTCGTTGGCCTGGGCGCGCAGTCGGAGAAGGAAGACCAGATTCCCGTCCTCAAGGAAGGCACCATCCGGTTCCTGCAGGAGGCCGCCCGACGCACGCCGTTCCTGGCAGTGCGTGGACCTTTCACCGAAAAGGTTTGCGCCCATTACGGCGTCACCAATGTCAAGGTCCTGGGATGCCCCTCGATCTTCACCAACGGCGACCGCACGATGGCCGAGCGCATTGCCGCAGCCTGGGACCAGGAGGTCGACAAGATCGCCGTCCATGCGGCGTCCATCAAATCCCATGTCATGGCGGCGGAGCGGTACCTGTTCGGCCTGCTTCGGACCGTCCCAGGCTCCGCCTTCGTCCTGCAGCGCCCTGTCGAACTGATGAAGCTGGTACGCGGGCTGGAACTCGCGGAAGCCGAGCAGGCCTATGTCGAGAGGGTGCGGCAATTCCTGGCACCGGACCTGTCCATGCAGAAATTCATGCAGGTGCTGCGACAGACCGGCATGATCCCTTATTCGGTGGATTCCTGGATCTTCACCCTGCAATCCCACTCCCATTCGCTAGGCACGCGGATCCATGGCGCGATCCTCAGCCTGTCTTCCTACCTACCGACAATCTGTATTACTCATGATACCCGCACGCGCGAATTGTGTTCCGTGCTGCAGGTGCCCAGCATCCGCTCCAACCAGGTGACGTCGGCGTCCTCGGTTCGGGAAATCTTTGCCAGCATCAGAATGGACGCGGCCGTTTTCGAGGATAACAGGTCGACACTCGCAAGCGGATACAAGGCACTAATGAACGAGATTGGGATTGGCCCCTCTCGCTACCTTACCGAGAAGTTCTGACCTGCCCTACACTGGCGTGATCTCGTCGGGCACTCTAACAAACTGCATCGCCATCCTGACCGAACATCAGAAGTGCTGGTGGGGAAGGGCCCTGAGCTGAGTTGAAGACACCAGACCAGTGGGTCACGGCCCCAACCGCACTGCGAGGCGCTTCAGAATGAGACCCTGACCGGCCTGGCCTCAACACGCCAGCACGATCTTCCCGAAATGCGCGTTGGCCTTCATATGCGCCAGCGCCTCCGCCGCCTCATCCAGCGGGAAGACCCGGTCGATCGGCAGGCCAAGCGTCCCCGCCTCCACCGCTGCCCAGAGATCGGCCCGCATCCGCCGGTTGATCTCCCGCACCTCCTCCACGCTGCGGGTGCGGAAGGTGACACCGATGTAGCGGATGCGGCGCAGCGCATGCAGGTCGAAGTCGAAATCCCCGCGGCTGCCGCCCAACCGCCCGACATTGACGATGCGGCCGAGGATGGCGCAAGCGCGCAGATTGCCGTTGGCGAGGCTGCCGGAGACCTGATCAACGATCACCTCCGCCCCGCGCCCGCCGGTCGCCTCCAGCACCTGCTCGGGCCAGGCAGGGTCGGAGGTGTCGATCGCCAGGTCGCAACCGAACTCCGCGAGCCGCGCCCGCCGCGCCGTGTTGGTCGAACTGCCGATCACCAGCTTCGCCCCCATATGCTTAGCGATCTGCATCCCCATCAGCCCGACGCCGGAGCTGGCGCCCTGGATCAGAATGCTTTCGCCCCGCTGCAGTCCGCCGTTCGTCACCACGGCGTCGTGCATGGTCTGCAGCGCCACGGGCAGGGTCGCCGCCTGCTCCCAGCCCATGTTGCGGTCCGGCAGCGCCGAGACCCGGCCCCAATCGGCCACCGCATATTCGGCATAGCCGCCGCCGCCGCTGCACATCACCCGCTGGCCGGGGCTGATGCCGCCCGGCACCTCGGCGCCGACCGCAACCACCTCGCCGGCGAACTCCAGCCCGGGGATGGTGCCCGGCCCACCGACCCGGCCATGCGCATGGCCGGCGGCGACGCCGACATCGGCGCGGTTCAGCCCGGCGGCGCGGACCCGCACCAGCACCTCGTTCGGCTTCGGGGTCGGCTCGGGCACCTGCTGCACCCGGAGCCCGGATTCGGTAACGACGGCGGCCTTCATTGGGCATCTCCCCTAATCTCGCGGGGCATTTGGCCGCAGAACCGCGTGGCGAGCCAGCCCCCCGCCGCTGCCCAGGGTGCGGCGGTCAGCCCTCCGCCACGGCCCCCAGCACCTTGCGGAACCAGATCCGCGCATGCCCCTGCGGCATCCCATCGAGCCGGCCGAATTCGACATAGCCATTGCGCAGCCAGAAGCCGGGCGCCTGAAAGTCGAAGGTGTCGGTATAGGCATCGGTGCAGCCGCGCCGCCGGGCGATCGCCTCGGCCCGGCCGAGCAACTGGCCGCCGAGTCCCTTGCCGCGCATCTCCGGCGCCAGCCAAAGCCAGTCGATGAACAGCCAGTTCCAGTAGGTCAGCCCGAGCAGCCCGCCGCGGACCGTGCCCTCGGCATCGCGTGCCAGCACCGTCACCGGGTCGCGGTCGTAGGGGCCACCCATCTCCTGGTTATAGGCGTGCAGGCCGCGCTGGATGGCGGCCACCGCCTCCAGCTCCGGGTATTCGTCCTCGCTGATGTCGATGTCGCTGGGATTCATGCTCTGTCACCGGTAGTCGTGGACCGCGCCGCGCATCAGCGGAGCTTGGACAGCGGGAGGGTTGCGGTCTTATGAACGTCGGCGGCGGTCCAAGGGCTCAGCGCCGCTGACGCGGCGGGGCTCATCCGCCGAAACGGCCCCAGGCGGCGACCGCCACGGTCAACAGCCCGACGCCGAGGTTCAGCGTCACCAGCTGGCGGATGCGGTTCGCCGCCGTGGCCGCCGCCGGCCGGTTGGACGCCGCCAGCGCCGCGCGGAACTCCCGCCACGGGCCGGTGACCAGCGCGACGAAGACCGCGGCCATGACCAGCGCGCCGCCATGCATCAGGTGGATGTGCCAGCCGGCGCCACGGAAGCCGCCGTACCAGCCGAACAGCAGCGCCCAGCCGGTCAGCAGCACCGCCGGCATGGCGTGCCAGACAAGGCGGAAGAACCGCCCCAGCACCGCCTCATGCAGCGCCAGCCGCTGCGGCGGCTCCAGCACCGCCAGCGCCGGACGAAGGGCGAGGATGGCGAAGCCCATGCCGCCAACCCAGAGCACCGCGCCCAGCACATGCAGCGCGTAGAACAGATTCCCAAGCATCGTCATTCCCCGGCTGAAGGTCGTGCTCTAAAGGCCTTTGATTTCGGAGTGATTTTCCGACGCAGGCCGTTTCCAGCCTGCGTGGAGCCGCTCTGGCGGCCCAGTGCCGGCCATTCCGGTCCGGTGTAGCCTGCCGGCGTTGAAAACCACCAATTCAGCCGCCACCCCGGCCGAGCGCCGCGATCTCCGCCGCCAGCGCCCGGATCTCCGCCGCCGCGGGGCTCTTTGGCGCGGCCTCCGTCACCCCGAGCCCATCGAGGAAGGCGGTGGCGAAATGCACCCGGTTGCCGAGCGCCTGGCCCAGCAGCGTCACCCCCTTCTCGACCAGCGCCGCGGCGATGCTCTCCTTCAGCCGGCCCTGCGGCGGCACCCGGTTGAGCACCGCGGCGACGTAGCGCCCCTCGGCGGCGGCCAGCTTCAAAGTCGCGTCGCTGGCCCAGAAATCCGCCGGCGAGGGCTGCAGCGGCAGCAGCACCAGATCGGCGGCGCGGATCGAGAGCCGGGTATCGGTCTCGGCATGCGGGGGGGTATCGACAATGATGAAATCCTCGGCGCGCCGCAGCCGGTCGAGCGCCGCCGGGGTGCGCCAGCCGGCGGGCGAATCGAAGGTCAGCGGCGCCACCTTGTCGCCCAGCTTCTGCCGCACATTGTACCAATGGCCGAGTGATGCCTGCGGATCGGTGTCGAGCAACGCCACCTTATGGCCGGCGCCGGCCAGCGCCACGGCGAGATTCGCCGCCAGGGTGGATTTCCCGGCGCCGCCCTTCTGCTGCGCGACCGTCACGACAAAGGCCATCTGCGCGACTCCACTGCGTGCCGCGCAGGCTACAGGCTTTTGCCGCGGCGGTTACCCTGCAACCGCGACCGGCTGCGTCACTGCGGCGGCTCCGGGCCACCGGGTGGGGTGGCTGCGCCCGGCGGCGGGAGGGAGCTGGCAGCGGGCGGCTCGGCCGGAGCGCCGATGGCGCTGTCCGGGTGCATGGCGGCGCGCCAGGCGGCGGTAGTGGGGGGTGGGGGCTGCGGCGACGGCTCGGATGTCCAGCGATACATGAACAGGCCGAACATCCCCACCACCAGCACTACCGGGATGACGGCGGGGAGGGTTATGCGCGACATGACCGGATCCCTCTCAGGTCCATCATGCCTAGCGCATGGTACCCGCTCGGGTTCACCGAGCCAGCTTGCCGGAGCGAGTCGCCGCAGGATCTGATCGGATTTTGCAACAACAGGTTGTGGCGCGGACGGCGTTCAGCGTCGCGGCGATTCAGGGTAGCCTCGCCGGATGCCGAGTCCGGCCCCCTGCGAATTGCTCACCCCGGCGGAGATGACCCGCGCCGATGCGCTGGCGATCGCCGGCGGCATCCCCGGCCCACGGCTGATGCTGGCCGCCGGGCGGGCGGTGGCGCGGGCCGCGCAGCACCGCTTTCCGCCGGGCCGCACCTTGGTCCTGGCGGGTCCGGGCAACAACGGCGGGGATGGCTATGTCGCCGCCCGGCTGCTGGAGCAGGCCGGCTGGCCGGTGGCGGTCGCCGCCTTGGCGCCACCGCGTCCGGGCAGCGATGCGGCGCTGGCCGCCGCCGCCTGGCGCGGCCCGATGGCGCCCTTCACCCCGGCCGAGGCGGCCCGCGCCGCGCTGGTGGTGGATGCGGTGTTCGGCGCCGGGCTGACGCGCGATCTCGATGGCCCCGCTGCCGAGACCCTGGCCGCGGTGCGCGCGCCGCTGCTGGCGGTGGATGTGCCCTCCGGCCTCGATGGCGCCACCGGCCAGATGCGTGGCTTCGCCCCACAGGCGGCGCTGACCGTCACCTTCTTCCGCCTTAAGCCCGGCCACCTGCTGCTGCCCGGCCGAACGCTCTGTGGCGAGACGCGGCTGGCCGACATCGGCCTGCCCGCCGCCGTGCTGCCCGGCACCCGGGCCCGGGCCTGGCGCAACGCGCCGGGGCTGTGGCAGCTGCCGGCACCCGGTGCCGCGGCGCATAAGTACAGCCGGGGCCATGTTACCATCCTCGGCGGCGCGGCGATGACCGGCGCCGCGCGGCTTGCGGCGGGTGCCGCGCATCGGGCCGGGGCGGGGCTGGTCACCATCGCTGCGCCGGATGCGGCCAGCGCCGCGCTCTACCGGGCCGGCGACCCTGGGACCATCGTCTCCGAGGCAAGCCTCGCGGCGTTGCTGGAGGATGCGCGGCGCCGGATCTGGCTGCTCGGCCCCGGCCTGCCGCCCGAGCCTGCCACTCGCGCCGCGCTGCGCCTGGTGATCGACGCCGGGCGGCAGGTGGTGGCCGATGCCGGTGCTCTGGTCGCCTGCGCCGGCGTGCCAGCCGCGCTGGCCGGCGCAGCCGTGCTCACCCCACATGCCGGCGAATTCGCCAAGGTGTTCGGCGAGCCCGGCCCCGACCGCCCCGCCGCCGTCCGCGCCGCCGCCGCCCGCACCGGCGCGGTGGTGCTGCTGAAGGGCGCCGACACCACCATCGCCGCACCCGACGGCAGGCTGGCCATCAACGCCCATGCACCGCCCTGGCTGGCCACCGGCGGCACCGGCGACGTGCTGGCAGGCATCATCGCGGCGCTGCTCGGACAGGGCATGGCTCCCTTCGAGGCCGCCTGCGCCGCCACCTGGCTGCATGGCGAGGCGGCTTTCCGTCATGGCCCCGGGCTGGTCGCCGCCGATCTGATCACTCTGTTGCCAGCCGCATTGCGCGCAGCAGGCGAGGCGTGACGCCGCTCCCAAAATCGCGCTAGATTTCTCAATGTTTCGCGCGTTCGAATGGATGCGGACCGGCCAGGAGTATTGCTGAATGTCCGAGGTGCTTGAACAGGCTGGCTTGTTCGACCGGGCCCTCCGCCGCGTCACCAGCCTGTGGCGCGACATGGCCGAGCGGGTGGTCGGCGCCGAGGATGACGGGATCGAGGCGCAGATGCGCGCCTGCCTTGCCGGCCGCGGCGGTGAGGTCTCCGCCCGTAGCCGCGCCGCGAGGCTGGCGCAGACCTACCTGACCCTCGGCGCCGAAGGCCGCGTCGATTTCCTCCGCACGCTTGCCGGTTTCGACTCCGATGAGGCGGCGCTGGCCCAGGCGATCGAGCGGGTGCAGGCGAGCGCTGACCCAGTTGCGCGGGCCACCGCCAAGGCCCGGCTGCGCCGCGCGCTGGAGCCGCCGCGGGTCCGGCTGCTGACCCAGTTCACCACCATCCCGGACGGCATGAAATTCCTGGTCGACCTGCGCGAGGAATTGCTGCGGGTGATGGACCAGGACGCCATGCTGCAGGCGCTGGAAAACGATCTCAAGTCGCTGCTGGCGAGCTGGTTCGACGTCGGCTTCCTCGAGCTTCGTCGGATCGACTGGAACTCTCCCGCCGCGCTGCTGGAGAAGCTGGTCAGCTACGAGGTGGTGCACCGCATCCGCACCTGGCGCGACCTGAAGAACCGGCTCGACAGCGATCGTCGCTGCTATGCCTTCTTCCATCCCCGGATGCCGGCCGAGCCGCTCATCTTCGTCGAGGTCGCGCTGGTGAAGGGACTGGCCGAGAGCGTGCAGCGGCTGCTGGACGAGAAGGCGCCGGTGCTCGACCCCACCCAGGCCGATACCGCCATCTTCTACTCCATCAACAACTGCCAGCGCGGGCTGGACGGCATCAGCTTCGGCAATTTCCTCATCAAGCGGGTGGTGTCGCTGCTCGGGGCGGAGCTGCGCGGCATCAAGCAATTCGCCACCCTCTCGCCCATCCCTGGCTTCAGCCGCTGGCTCTCCGCCCGGCTGGCGGCAGGGGATACGGCGCCGCCGGCACTGACCGAGGAGGAGGCCAAGGCGCTGCGCGAGGTGGCGCCGCCGCTCACCGCCTTGCCGGCCCCCTTGGCGGCCCCGGCTGAGGGCGGCGCGGCCACCGCCCCGGCATTGGCCGAAGCGCCGGCGCAGACCCTGGCGCGGGTGCTCGCCCGGCGGTCCTGGCCGCGTGAGGAAGCCGTCGCCAAGGCGCTGGAGCCGGTGCTGGTGCGGCTCTGTGCCAACTACCTGGTGAATGAAGCTTCGCCGCGCGACCCGAAGCGGGCGCGCGACCCGGTGGCGCATTTCCACCTCTCGAATGGCGCCCGGGTCGAGCGGATCAACTGGCGCGGCGATGTCTCGGAGAAGGGGTTGCGCGAGAGCGCCGGGCTGATGGTGAACTACCTGTATGACCCGGCACGGATCGAGGAATACCACGAAGCCTATGTCGGCGAGGGCAAGCGCGCGGCGGCCAGCGCGATCCGCAAGCTGGCGCGGGCCTGAGAACTCTCCGCAGCACCGCTTCGCAGTGTTGCGGGAGGCCATGATCCCTCCCAATCGGCGCTTCGGCACGCCTTCCGCGGCTTTGCCGCGGAAGGACGCCAGGACGCGTAGCGGTGTGGGCAGGCACTCCGATATCGACGACCGTTGGCCGTAACCGATCAATGGCCCCCTCGATCACCGGGCGGCTTGCTCCACAACCCTTGGCTACGCGCCACGCCGCGAAGGCCCCGTTCAGCCCAGCGCGAAGCGGATGCTGACGCTGGTGCCGCCCGGTCCGGCCTGATGCTCGACCTCGCCGCCGACGCTCGCCGATAGCGCCTCGACAATGCGGCGGCCAAGTCCGGTGCCGCCTGGCTCCCCCGCGGCGGAGCCGATCCCCTCATCCTGCACCGCCAGCACCCCGCCGCCTGCCTCGGCCCGCAGGCGGACCCGGATCGGGCCCTCTGTCGCATCGGGATAGGCGTATTTCAGCGCATTGGTCACCAGCTCCGAGACAATGACGCCGAGCGAGACGGCGCGGTCCGTCGGCACCTCCAGCGGCTCCGCGTCCAGCGCAATCGTGCGGCCGCCGACCGAGCGGCCGATCTCGTCCAGCAGCCCGGCCAGGTACTCGTGCAGCGCGACGCTGTGCACGTCATCCGAGGTGTAGAGCCGGCGGTGCACCTGGGCGACCGCGGCGATGCGGTTGCGCATCGCGGCCAGCGCGTTACGTGCGGCCGGATCGGAAACCGCGCCTTCCTGCAGCCGGGCAAGGGAGCCGATGAGCTGCAGGCTGTTGGCGACCCGGTGGTTGACCTCCCGCAGCAGCACCGCCCGCTGGCTCGCCAGTTCCTCCGCCCGGTCGCGGGCGTCGCGCACCGCCGCCTCGGCCTGCGAGCGGGCCTCGACCAGCGCGGCTCGCTCGATCGCCACCTCGATCGCCGAGCGCAGCAGCAGCAGGAATTCCTCGCCAACCTCCTTGATGACGTAGTCGGCGGCGCCGGCCCGCAGCGCCGCCACGGCGATGCGGCCCTCGTCGGAGCCGGTGACGTAGATGACCGGCGGCGGGCAGGGCAGGGCGCGCAGCCCGGCCAGCGTCTCCAACCCGTCCTGGCCGGGCATGTAGTGGTCGAGGCAGATCGCGGCAAAGCCGCCAGCGGCGGCCATCGCCAGCCCGGTGGTGCCGTCCGGCGCAGTCTCCACCACATAGCCATGGCGTTCCAGGTCGCGCTGCACCAGCCGGCACAGACCGGGCTCGTCGTCGATATAGAGAATGCGGCGCGCGGTCATGGTGCCGGCATCACCGTGTCGTAGTCATGATATCAAGGTCATCTGCCAGGGCTGAATTGCCAAGGGGGGCACAAAGCGCATCATGCCAGCGCGATCATGCCAGAGGCATGGTGCCGAAATCATGGCGGCGGCGGCACCTGGATCACGGCCAGGAACAGGCCGAGCTGGCGCACCGCCTGGGCGAAGGTGTCGTAGTTCACCGGCTTGGTGATGTAGACATTGCATCCCAGCTCGTAGCAGCGCCGCACTTCGCGCTCGTCATCCGTCGTGGTCAGCACGATGACCGGAGCGGGACGCAGCTGCGGGTCCGCCTTCAGCTTCACCAATATGTCAAATCCGCTCATGTCCGGCAGGTTGAGGTCGAGCAGCACCAGCGTCGGCCGATGTTCCGGCCG
The DNA here is from genome assembly GCF_014283215.1 of Siccirubricoccus deserti. GTDB lineage: Bacteria > Pseudomonadota > Alphaproteobacteria > Acetobacterales > Acetobacteraceae > Siccirubricoccus > Siccirubricoccus deserti. Next base: position 74,982 of record NZ_JACOMF010000016.1, on the reverse strand, counting down.
GTTTTTGCCGATGAGGTATTCGAGCGCCGAGGTGCCGTCGGTGAAGTGGCGGACCTCGTTGTAGACGCCGGCACGTTGCAGGTTCTTCTCGATCAGCCTGGCATGGCCCTCGTCATCCTCGATCATGACGATGGTCACGGCATGGGCGGCGGCGTTCATCGGGGGGACTCCTCGGGGGAGGGGGTTGGCATGGGGGGCGGCTCCAGCGGCAGGATTACCTGGAAGCGGGAGCCGGCACCCGGCGCCGACTCCAGCGTGACCTCGCCGCCCAGCCTGCGGGCCAGGGCGCGGACATGGGCGAGGCCGATGCCCTCGCCCGGCTGGTCCTGCCGGCCGGAGCGTCGGAACAGCTCGAACACCCGGGCATGGTCGCGCGGGTCGATGCCGCGGCCATTGTCCGCCACCTCGATCCGCACCCGGCCAGCCAGGCGCCGGGCCAGGATTGTGATCCGGCCGGGGCGTGCCGGATCGAGGTATTTCACCGCATTGTCGATCAAATTGCCGAACAGCTGTTCCAGTGCCAGCCGATCGCTGCGGATCGTCGGCAGGCCCGGCGCGATCTCAAGGCTGGCGCCGGCGGCGTCGAGCTGGTGACGCAGCGAGGCGGCGATGCCCTCGAACAGCCGGTCGAGCGCCACCGGCTCCGGCCGCAGCGCGCGGCGGCCCTCGCGCGACAGCCGCAGGATGGCGTTGATCAGCCGGTCCATGCGCTCGGTGGAGGAGCGGATGAAGCCGATCGCCTCGGGCAGGTCCTCGGCCACCGCCGCCCGGGCTTCCGCCGTCACCAGTCCGGGCGCCTCGGCCTCGGCGGCGGCGAGCAGTGCGCTGAGTGGGGCGACCGCGGCCTCCAGCTCGGCGGTGAAGCCCATGACGTTGACCAGCGGCGCCCGCAGGTCGTGCGAGACGATGTAGGCGAAGCGCTGCACCTCCTCGTTCACCGCGGCCAGCGCCGCGGTGCGCTCGGCAACCCGTGCCTCCAGCCCGGCATTGGCCGCGGTGACCTCCGCCTGGGCCTGCTCCAGCTCACGCGTGTAGCGCACCGCCAGGATGGCGGAGCCGACGGTGACGGCCAGCATCAGCACGAAGGCCAGCGCGGCCCCGATCAGCAGGGCGCGGCCATTCGCCTCAAGTCCGGCGGAGCGGGCCGCAAGCCGCATGGCGCTGCGGGCCTCCACGCCGGCGACCATCTCCCGCAGCGTGTCCATGCTGGACCTGCCATCGGCCGAGCGCGTGATGGCGAGCGCCTGGTCGCGCTCCCCCGCCCGCTGCAATGCGATGGTCCTGGCCAGTTCGGCGAGCTTCGCCGTGGCCAGCTCGCGCAACTCGGCGATCGGCCCGGGCCGGCCGCCATCCTCCAGGACCAGCTTGGCAAGCCGGGCCATGGCCTGCGGCAGCGCCTCGACCGCGGCGTGGTACGGTGCCAGGTAGCTTTCCTCCCCGGTGAGGAGGAAGCCGCGCTGACCGATCTCCGCATCCTGCAGCAGGGACAGCGCGCGCAAGGTGGTGACGCGGACTTCCTGGGCGGAGGAGACGGCGCTGGCGTAGTTGCGGGTGGTTTCGACCTGCCAGACCAGTCCGGCGCCAGCGGCCAGCAGGGCGGCGAAGCCGATGCCGATCAGCAGCAGGGTCAGGCGGCTGAACAGCGCCTTGTCTATCGGCATCGCCAGACCCCGCGGGCTGGAGCGGGTGACTCACTCATTCCGCGCTCCATGACCGAAATGAGACAAGCCTGTCGCTGGCGCGGTGCCGCACCGGCAATATGCGGTTGCGATCAATCATCTGTTGTCGGCCGAAGCAAGCGGCAGCGCATCCCTTGCCTGTACCGGGCGAGCCCTGCCGTCGCAACCCACGGTGGTACGAGTCAGCCAGGAGCCGGCACGCTTTACCGCCGTGGCCCTTGCCGCGGGGCTGGTGCCGGGGCCAGATGCTCAAGCTCAAAGTTGCGGGAGGGGCCGAATTGAACGTCCTGACGTCCGGCGTGTCCAATGTGGTGCAGGCCGAGCGCGAGTCGGAGCCAGAGCGGCTGCGCCTGCTGCGTGCGCTGGAGCGCAAGCTGCTCTGGCTCTCGGCATGGATGATCCACCACGCCAATCATGTGCGGCCGAACCGTGACGGATTGAAGGTCGGCGGGCATCAGGCCTCCTGCGCCTCGGTCATCTCGATCATGGCGGCACTCTACTTCGAAATCCTGAAACCGGAGGACCGGTTGGCGGTGAAGCCCCATGCCGGGCCGGTGTTCCATGCGGTGAACTGGCTGTTCGGCCGGCAGAGCCGGGAGAAGCTGGAGACGCTGCGTCAGTTCGGCGGCATCCAGCCCTATCCAAGCCGGGTGAAGGATGGGGCGGAGGTGGATTTCTCCACCGGCTCGGTCGGTCTTGGCGTCGCCCTGACCAGCTTCGGCAGCCTGGTGCAGGATTACGTCCGGCTGCACGGGCTGGGACGTGAGGCGATTCCCGCCGGCCGGCACATCGCCATCGTCGGCGACGCCGAGCTGGACGAGGGCAATATCTACGAGGCCCTGCTGGAGGGCTGGAAGCACGACATCCGCAACGTCTGGTGGGTGGTCGACTACAACCGCCAGAGCCTGGACAGCGTGGTGCAGGACCGCCTGTTCGGCCGGATCGAAGGCCTGTTCCGCGACATGGGGTGGAACGTCGTCACCCTGAAATACGGCCGCCGGCTGCAGGCCGCCTTCGCCCGCGAGGGCGGCGAGGAACTCCGCCGCTGGATCGACGACTGCCCGAACAGCCTCTATTCCGCCCTGACCTTCCAGGGCGGCGCGGCCTGGCGGGCGGCGCTGCTGACCGACCTCGGCCGGGTGGAGGGGATCCGCGCCATTATCGATCCGCTCTCCGATGAGGAGCTGGGGGCGCTGATGACCAACCTCGGCGGCCATGACGTGGCGACCCTGCTGGAGGCCTTCCGCGCCCAGGACGCCGCCGGCGACCAGCCGACCTGCTTCATCGCCTATACCATCAAGGGCATGGGCCTGCCCTTCGCCGGTCACAAGGACAACCACTCCGGGCTGATGAGCAAGGAGCAGATGGCCATCTTCAAGCAGGAGATGGGCATCCGCGACGGACATGAATGGGACCGCTTCGAAGGGCTGGACTCGCCGGAGGCGGCGCTGCAGGGCTTTCTCGACAGCGTTCCCTTCGCGCGGACGCTGGCGCCGGAAGGGCGGCGGCTGAATGCCCCGATGGTGCCGGTGCCGGCAGGCTTCCCGCAGCCGCGGGTGCCGGCCGGGCGTAAGCTCTCCACCCAGGCGGCCTTCGGCGAGGTGCTGGCGGAGCTGGGCCGGGGGCAGGGGGAGGCGGCGGCGATCGCCCGGCGCATCGTCACCACCAGCCCGGACGTCGCCGTCTCGACCAATCTCGGCCCCTGGGTGAACCGCCGCGGCGTCTTCGACCGGCACCTGAAGAACGACGTGTTCCGCGACGCCAAGCTGGCCTCGGCCCAGCGCTGGGGCATGTCGCCGGAGGGCCAGCACATCGAGCTCGGCATCGCCGAGCAGAACCTGTTCCTGCTGCTCTCGGCGCTCGGCCTGGCGCATGATCTTTATGGCGCGCGGCTGCTTCCGGTGGGCACGGTCTACGACCCCTTCGTCAACCGCGGCCTCGATGCGCTGATCTATGCCTGCTACCAGGATGCGCGCTTCATGCTGGTCAGCACCCCCTCCGGCCTGACCCTGGCGCCGGAGGGCGGGCAGCACCAGTCGGTCAACACCCCGCTGATCGGCATCGCCCAGGACCGGCTGGCGAGCTTCGAGCCGGCCTTCGCCGACGAGTTGTCGATCCTGATGCGCTGGGGCTTCGAGCACATGCAGAAGCCGGAGGGCAGCGCGGTCTGGCTGCGCCTCTCGACCCGCGGGCTGGAGCAGCCGGAGCGCCGGCTGGACCCGGCGGCGGTGATCGCCGGCGGGCATTGGCTGGTGCCGCCGGCGCCCGGGGCGCGCATCGCCATCGCCTACCAGGGGCCGGTGGCACCCGAGGCCATGGCCGCCTTCGAGGAACTCCGGGCGGAGGAGCCCGGCGCCGGGCTGCTGGCCATCACCTCGGCCGACCGGCTGCACGCCGAATGGCTGGCCGCGCGGCGGAAGGCCCGCCAAGGAGACAGACAGGGCTTCCGTGCGCCAAGCCATATCGAGACCCTGCTCGCCCCGCTGGCGCCCGGCGCGGCGCTGGTAACGGTGCTGGACGGCCATCCGGCGGCACATGCCTGGCTCGGCGCGGTGCGCGGGCAGCGGGTGGTGCCGCTCGGGGTCGATCATTTCGGCCAGGCGGGGGATATTCCCGATCTCTACCGGGAGTATGGGCTGGATGTGGACGCGATCCTGGACGCCTGCGCCCAGGCGCTGCTGGGGTAGGCGCCCGGCAGGGGGCGGGTCGTCCGGCAATTCCGGTTCGGCAGGCCGCCGCTTTCAAACCGCGCGCCGCTAGGCTACACGGCCCCTCTTGCTTGCCGTGGACTGGCTGGGCGGGCGTGGTGGAACTGGCAGACACGCTGGATTTAGGTTCCAGTGGCGCAAGCCGTGGGGGTTCAAATCCCTCCGCCCGCACCACCGCGGCCTCAGTCCCTATTTCTGATTGGGTGGAACGACGATGCAGGTGACCGAGGTCGCGAACGAGGGTCTCAAGCGGGGCTATACGGTGGTTGTGCCCGCGGGCGACATCGCTGCGGAACGCGACAAGCGGCTGGCCCAGCTCGGCCGCGACCTTCGCCTGCCCGGCTTCCGCCCCGGCAAGGTGCCGGCCAAGGTGGTGCAGCAGCGCTACGGCCAGGCGGTACTGGGCGAAGTGCTGGAGCAGTCGGTCAACAAGGCGACCGACCAGGTGGTGACCGACCGCGGCCTGCGCCCGGCGCTGCAGCCGAAGATCGAGCTGGTGAATTTCGCCCCCGACGCCGATCTGGAATTCAAGATCGATGTCGAGGTGCTGCCGGAGATCCCGCTGCCGGACTTCAGCGCCATCGCGGTGGAACGGCTGAAGGCCGAGCCGACCGAGGAGCAGGTTGCCAAGACGCTGGAGCAGATCGCCAGCCGCAACCGCAGCCTGGAGGATGTGGCCGAGGTGCGGCCGGCTGTCACCGGCGACGTGCTGATCTGCGACTTCGTGGGCCGGCTGGCCGGCGGCCCGGCCAACCAGCTGCGCAACCCGGCCGGCGCCGCTGCCCAGGGGGCGGGCGAGAGCGCTCTTCCGGAGCACTGGACCCCGCAGATGAAGGCCGCCACCGAGGTGGTGGGCCGTGGTGAATCCCACGTCGACATCCGCTTCCATGGCGATGCCGCCCTGGCCAATCAGGCGCTGAATTTCGATGGAACAAAGGTAGTCGCCGCAAAGCCCGGCTCGTCCTGGGCGGTGTCGGCGAAGCTTGCGCTGGTGGGCGGCGCCCTGGATGCAGTCGGCCAGTTGGCCCTGCGGCTGCGTGGTGGCAGCGAAGGTGGCGCGTCGCTCAACATCTTTGCCGGGCCCAACCAGGTGGCAGCCCTGCGCGGGGCGGGTGCCGAGCCGGTTGCTGCCGCGGCGGAAGGTGTGCTCGCCAGCGAGGAGACGGCCGTCGTCACGGGTGGGCTGGTCTTCGCCACCAGCGGCCCCTTCGACTTCACCTTGCGAATTGCCGATGCGAGCCTGACCGAAGCCGGCGCGGAGGCGGGTCCGGGCGAGCCCTTCCCCGGCGGCACCGCCACGGATGCGCCGATCGAGGTCAACGGCACCGGCTTCATCCCCGGCTTCACCGAGCAGCTCGAGGGCATGGCGCCGGGCGAGGCCCGAACCATTTCGGTGACCTTCCCGGCCGAATACGGCTCCAAGGCGCTGGCGGGCAAGGCAGCGACCTTCGAGGTAACCGCCAAGGCGCTGAAGCGCTCGGTGCTGCCGGCGATCGACGATGCCTTCGCCGCCACCCTCGGCTTCGAGAATCTGGAGAAGCTGAAGGAAGCGGTGCGTGGTCAGCTGCAGGGCGAATACGACAACCTGTCCCGGCTGAAGGTGAAGCGGGCTCTGCTGGATGGGCTGGCCGCCCAGGCCAGCTTCCCGGTGCCTGAGGGCATGGTCGAGGCCGAATTCAGCCAGATATGGCAACGGATCGAGGCCGATCTCAAGGCCGGCCGGCTGGACGAGGACGACAAGGGCAAGGATGAGACGGCGCTGAAGGCCGAGTACCGCGGCATCGCCGAGCGCCGCATCCGGCTCGGCCTGATGCTCTCGGAAATCGGCCGGACCAACAACATTACCGTCTCCGCCGATGAACTGGCCCGCGCCATGCGCCAGGAAGCCGCGCGCTACCCGGGCCAGGAGCAGCAGGTGATGGAGTTCTTCCGCAAGAATCCACAATCGGCCGAGAATCTGCGTTCGCCGATCTTCGAGGAGAAGGTGGTGGATTTCATGCTGGAGCTCGCCCAGGTGACCGAGCGTGTGGTCACCCCGGAGGAGCTGACGGCCGCCACGGCGGCCTGAGACCGGCCGGGCCAGCGCCACCGCCTCCGCCGATCGGGGGGGCTTCCGGTGGTGCTGCCGGGGCCCCACATTAAGACTCCTGGGACAAGTTCAGGACATGCTGTGGGGCAGATCGGGCTGCCGTCGGCGGCCTGGATGTCCGGGGAAGGCCATCGGGGCCGGCAAGCGGCCGGTTCCCAGGAGTGAAAGGCACTACCATGCGGGACCGTGATCCGGTCGAAGTCTACAACAACACCCTGGTCCCGATGGTCGTCGAGCAGACGGCCCGCGGCGAGCGGGCCTTCGACATCTATTCGCGCCTGCTCAAGGAACGGATCATCTTCCTGACCGGCCCGGTCTTCGACCAGGTGTCGTCGCTGATCTGCGCCCAGTTGCTGTTCCTGGAAAGCGAGAACCCGAACAAGGACATCGCCTTCTACATCAACAGCCCGGGCGGCGTCGTCTCTGCCGGTCTGGCGATGTACGATACCATGCAGTATATTCGTTCGCCGGTCAGCACGGTCTGCATTGGCCAGGCGGCCTCCATGGGCTCCCTGCTGTTGACCGCCGGGGCCAAGGACAAGCGCTTCGCCCTGCCGAACAGCCGGATCATGGTCCACCAGCCCTCGGGTGGCGCCCAGGGCCAGGCGACGGACATCGAGATCCAGGCGCGCGAGATCCTGAAGCTGCGGCAGCGGCTGAACGAGATCTATGTGAAGCACACCGGCCAGCCGCTTGCCGCCATTGAGGCGAAGCTGGAGCGCGACAGCTATATGTCTGCCGAGGAGGCCCGCGACTTCGGCCTGGTCGACCAGGTGGTCGAGCAGCGGCCGGTGGCTCCGGGGGCCGAGGCGGCACGCAGCTGATCCGGCCGTCTCACCACGTCGCGACGGCGGCCCGGTTCCCCGCGCCCGGCAGGGCTGGATTGTTTCAGTCCGCGTCCGCTATCGCGCAATGCTTTCCCCCTGATGACAGGGGGGCTACAGTTGATCCGAGCGTCCCCCCTTGGCTGCGGGGGGCGGGGGCCAAGGTTGCGCCCGCATGCATCGCGGGCGGGTCCGGCCACCCCATTCAGGCGGAGTGCCCATGAGCAAGTCCGGCGATTCCAAGAACACCCTCTACTGCTCGTTCTGCGGTAAGTCGCAGCACGAGGTCCGCAAGCTCATCGCCGGACCCACCGTGTTCATCTGCGACGAATGCGTCGAGCTGTGCATGGACATCATCCGCGAGGAGCACAAGACGCACCTCGTGAAGTCGCGCGACGGGGTGCCGACGCCGAAGGAGATCTGCAAGGTCCTCGATGATTACGTCATCGGCCAGGACCATGCGAAGAAGGTTCTCTCGGTCGCCGTGCACAACCACTACAAGCGGCTGGCGCATGGTGCCAAGAACAACGACGTCGAGATCGCCAAGTCGAACATCCTGCTGCTCGGCCCGACCGGCAGCGGCAAGACGCTGCTGGCGCAGACGCTTGCACGCATCCTCGACGTGCCCTTCACCATGGCCGATGCGACCACGCTGACCGAGGCCGGCTATGTCGGCGAGGATGTCGAGAATATCATCCTCAAGCTGCTGCAGGCGGCCGACTACAATGTGGAACGGGCGCAGCGCGGCATCGTCTACATCGACGAGGTCGACAAGATCAGCCGCAAGTCGGACAACCCCTCCATCACCCGCGACGTGAGCGGCGAGGGCGTCCAGCAGGCGCTGCTGAAGATCATGGAGGGCACGGTCGCCTCCGTTCCGCCGCAGGGCGGACGGAAGCATCCGCAGCAGGAGTTCCTCCAGGTCGACACCTCGAACATCCTGTTCATCTGCGGCGGCGCCTTCGCGGGCCTGGAGCGGATCATCGGTGCCCGTGGCAAGGGCAGTGGCATCGGCTTCGGCGCGGAGGTGCGGTCGCCGGACGACCGCCGCGCCGGGGCCATCCTGCGCGAGGTGGAGCCTGAGGATCTGCTGAAATTCGGTCTGATCCCAGAGTTCATCGGCCGCCTGCCGGTGGTCGCGACTCTCGAGGACCTGGACGAGAAGGCGCTGGTCGAGATCCTGACCAAGCCGAAGAACGCACTGGTCAAGCAGTACCAGCGGCTGTTCGAGATGGAGGGGACCAAGCTCACCTTCACCGAGGACGCCATGCGCTCCGTCGCCACCCGCGCCATTCAGCGCAAAACCGGCGCGCGCGGGCTGCGCTCGATCATGGAGGCGATCCTGCTCTCCACCATGTTCGACCTGCCGGGTCTCGACGACGTGGATGAGGTGGTGGTGAATCGTGAGGTGGCCGAGGGCCGCGCCACGCCGCTGTTCATCTACGGCGAGCGAGCGGCCGAGCAGAGTTCGGCCTGATACCCGTCCGGCCCTTGGCCACCGGGCGGCACCCTGGCGTGTCGCCCGGCTTTCAAGGGCTTGTTGGAGATCGTCGCGCGGCCCATCTGAACTGCATTCCCGTGACGCGCGGGAACGTGCCGCGTTAGGGCGTTCTCCACGTCGACTGTCCCTCAGTGAGGTCCACAATGGCGGATAAGCCCGAAACTCTCCGCGGCGAATTGTTCCCCGTCCTGCCGCTTCGCGATATTGTTGTCTTCCCGCACATGATCGTGCCGCTTTTCGTCGGGCGTGAGAAATCCGTTCGCGCGCTGGAAGCGGTGATGCGCGAGGACAAGCAGATCCTGCTGGTGGCGCAGAAGAACGCCGCGCAGGACGACCCCGGCGCCGACGACCTGTACCAGGTCGGCACCGTCTCCACCGTGTTGCAATTGCTGAAGCTGCCGGATGGCACCGTGAAGGTGCTGGTCGAGGGCGGCCGCCGTGCCAGTATCGTCGGCTTCAAGGAAGTGCAGACGCATTTCGAGGCCTATGCCACCGACATCGAGGAGCCGGCGGCCGAGGCCCCGGAGACCGAGGCGCTGGCACGCACCGTGGTCGGCCAGTTCGAGCAGTACATCAAGCTCAACAAGAAGATCGCGCCGGAGGTGCTGGTCTCGATCAACCAGATCGACGATCCGACCAAGCTGGCCGATACCGTTGCCGCGCATCTCTCGCTGAAGATTCCGGAGAAGCAGGAGCTGCTGGAGACCCCCGGCACCTCCGCCCGGCTTGAGCGCGTGTTCGCCCATATGGAATCCGAGATCGGCGTCCTGCAGGTGGAGAAGCGTATCCGCAGCCGCGTCAAGCGGCAGATGGAGAAGACGCAGCGCGAGTACTACCTGAATGAGCAGCTGAAGGCGATCCAGAAGGAGCTGGGCGAGGGCGAGGACGGCAAGGACGAGGCCGCCGAGCTTGAGGCCCGCATCAAGGCGACCAAGCTCTCGAAGGAAGCCCGCGAGAAGGCGATGGCCGAGCTGAAGAAGCTCCGCAGCATGTCGCCGATGAGCGCCGAATCGACGGTGGTGCGCAACTACCTCGACTGGATGCTCTCCATCCCGTGGAAGAAGCGCAGCAAGGTCCGCAACGACATCGTCGAGGCCGAGAAGGTGCTCGATGCCGACCACTTCGGCCTGGAGAAGGTCAAGGAGCGGATCATCGAGTATCTGGCGGTGCAGTCGCGCTCGCCGAAGATCAAGGGGCCGATCCTCTGCCTCGTCGGCCCGCCCGGCGTCGGCAAGACCTCGCTCGGCAAGTCGATCGCCAAGGCCACCGGCCGTAACTTCGTGCGCATGTCGCTTGGCGGCGTGCGGGACGAGGCGGAAGTGCGCGGCCACCGGCGGACCTATATCGGCTCCATGCCCGGCAAGGTCATCCAGGGGATGAAGAAGGCGAAGACCAGCAATCCTCTGTTCCTGCTGGACGAGATCGACAAGCTCGGCGCCGACTGGCGCGGCGATCCCTCCTCGGCGCTGCTGGAGGTGCTGGACCCGGAGCAGAACGGGACCTTCGCCGACCACTACCTGGAGGTCGACTACGACCTGTCGGATGTGATGTTCGTGACGACCGCCAACAGCCTGCGCATGCCGCAGCCGCTGATGGACCGCATGGAGATCATCCGCATCCCCGGCTACACCGAGGATGAGAAGGTCGAGATCGCCCGCCGCCACCTGATCGCCAAGCAATCCGAAGCCAATGGACTGAAGGAAGGCGAGTGGTCGGTCTCCGAGGAGGCGCTGCGCGACCTGGTGCGCTACTACACGCGCGAAGCCGGCGTCCGCAGCCTGGAGCGCGAGATCGGCGGCCTCGCCCGCAAGGCGGTGCGCGAAATCGTCTCGAAGAAGGCGAAGAAGGTCGCGATTACTGCCAAGAACCTCGACAAATTCGCCGGCGTGCGGAAGTTCCGTTACGGCGAGGCCGAGGCGGAGGACATGGTGGGCGTGGTCACCGGCCTCGCCTGGACCGAGGTCGGCGGCGAGATCCTGACGATCGAAAGCGTGACGGTGCCCGGCAAGGGCAAGGTGCAGACCACCGGCAAGCTTGGCGACGTCATGCAGGAAAGCGTCTCTGCGGCGATGTCCTATGTGCGGTCGCGGGCAACCAGCTTCGGCCTCAAGCCAACGCTGTTCGAACGGCGCGACATCCATGTGCATGTGCCGGAAGGTGCAACGCCGAAGGATGGGCCGAGCGCGGGTATCGCCATGGCGACCAGCATCGTCTCCGTGCTCACCGGAATTCCGGTGCGCAAGGATGTGGCGATGACGGGCGAGATCACGCTGCGCGGTCGCGTGCTGCCGATCGGCGGGTTGAAGGAGAAGCTGCTGGCGGCGCTGCGCAGCGGCACCACCACGGTCTTCATCCCGAAGGACAATGAGAAGGACCTGGCCGAGATCCCTGCCAATGTGAAGAAGGGGTTGACCATCATCCCCGTCTCCCATGTGGACGAGGTCATCGCCAGCGCCCTGGTCCGCAAGCCCGAGGCGATCGAGTGGCAGGAGCCGCCCGAGGCTCCGGCGCGTGCCACCGACGGCGACGCCACCAAGCCGGCGCTGCCGCACTGACAACTCTCACGGACGGGGCGCAAACCCCGTCCGTGAGCGTGTCCACACCGCCAGAACCCGCAGAAAACCGCGGATAACGGCCGCGAATCGGGTATCGCGTGATTGACGCGAAAGAATCCCACCCCCTACAGTCCCCGCCGGTTTCTGGCCTGGAATCGTCCGGGCGGGTGATTTGGCGTCCTCAGGGAAGGGGGAACTTGCATGGCGAACAAGCAGGATCTGGTGGCGATCATCGCCGAAACGGGTGATCTGCCCAAAGCCAAGGCTGGCGAGGTGCTGGACGCGGTGTTCGAGGCGATCACCAAATCCCTCAAGAAGAAACAGGACGTGCGCCTCGTCGGCTTCGGCACCTTCAGCACCAGCAAGCGCAAGGCCGGCAAGGGCCGCAATCCGCGCACCGGTGAGGAGATCAAGATCCCGGCGACAACCACTGTGCGCTTCAAGGCGGGCAAGGGCCTGAAGGACGCCGTGAACTGATGCACGGCGCGGGCGTCGGCCCGCGCCGGCCCCGGAGGATCCCGCAAGGGAAGTGACGAAGGGGCTGGCGGTGACGCTGGCCTTTTCTTTTGTGCCGCCATTGAGGCATTCTGGCGGCCCCATGGGCGCTTAGCTCAGCGGTAGAGCGCTTCGTTTACACCGAAGATGCCGGGGGTTCGAATCCCTCAGCGCCCATGCCCCGCCACCATCGAAATCCTTGCTGGAACGCGGTTGACACCGCCGCCTCCGAGCCGTATTTCCCGCCTCCTGCCGCGGGCGGGTGTAGCTCAGTTGGTTAGAGCGCCGGCCTGTCACGCCGGAGGTCGCGGGTTCGAGCCCCGTCACTCGCGCCACGCGGCAGTTCAGAACGGAGGATGCAATCCCCGCTTGAGGGGAAGGGCCTCTTGGCCGATCCCCTGAGCCTGTGTCGCTCCAGTACGAAATCGCCGTCCGAGCCTTGAGAAAGGCGCTCTTCCCCCTATGGCGGAGTGCGCGGAGCGCGGCTAATGTCCGCCCGCGCTGCGCTGCGGCATGGACCGTGGAGCACCCGCCGCGGAACCCCAAGGCTCCAAGGCGCCACCAAGGGCGGAGCACCAATGACCCAGCCGCTGCTGGCCGAATATTTCCCGATCCTGGTCTTCCTCGGCATCGCCGGCGGCATCGCCATTGCCATGGTGGGAGGCAGCCTGCTGGTGGCCCGGCAGAAGCCTTATGCGGAGAAGCTCTCGGCCTATGAATGTGGCTTTGAGCCGTTCGACGACACCCGCCGGCGCTTCGACGTGCGGTTCTACCTGGTGGCGATCCTGTTCATCATCTTCGACCTGGAAGTGGCCTTCCTGTTTCCTTGGGCGGTGGCGCTGGGCGGGATCGGCTGGTTTGGCTTCCTCTCGATGATCGCCTTCCTGGGCGTGCTGACCGTCGGCTTCATCTATGAGTGGCGCAAGGGCGCCCTGGACTGGGAGTGACGGCGCGGCCGTCCGACCGGAGATACCCATGAGCGGAAACACGGATACAATCCTCTGGAACCGCGAGCATCTGCCGCCGGGTCCGGCGCAGGATGCGGTGATCAAGGGCATCACCGGCGAGGTCGAGGACAAGGGCTTCGTCGTCGCCAACATCGACAAGGTGGTGAACTGGGCCCGCACCGGCAGCCTCTGGCCGATGACCTTCGGCCTGGCCTGCTGCGCGGTGCCGATGATCCACGCCTATATGGCGCGCTACGACCTCGACCGGCTCGGCATCATCCCGCGTGGCTCGCCGCGGCAGTCGGATGTGATGATCGTCGCCGGCACGCTGACCAACAAGATGGCCCCCGCGCTGCGCAAAGTCTACGACCAGATGTCGGAGCCGCGCTGGGTCATCAGCATGGGCAGCTGCGCCAATGGCGGCGGCTATTATCACTACTCCTACAGCGTGGTGCGGGGCTGCGACCGCATCGTGCCGGTGGATGTCTATGTGCCCGGCTGCCCGCCGACCGCCGAGGGGCTGGTCTACGGCATCATGCAGTTGCAGAAGAAGATCCGCCGGACGGGGACCATCCTGCGTGGCTGATATCCAATCCCTCATGGGGGCTGTCACTGCGGCGCTGCCGCAGGGCAAGGCCGAGATCGAGCGCGGCGCCGAGCTGGTGCTGCGCCTGCCGCGCGAATCGCTGCTGGATGCGATGCTGCTGCTGCGTGACGACCCGCGCTTCGCCTTCGAGCAATGCATGGACATCTGCGGCACCGACTGGCCGGAGAAGCCGCTGCGCTTCGAGGTGGTCTACAACCTGCTCAGCCTGGCGCTGAACCAGCGCATCCGGGTGATCGTGGCGACCGATGCGGCGACTCCGGTGCCGAGCGTCGCAAGCATCTGGCCCTGCGCCACCTGGTATGAGCGCGAGGCTTGGGACATGTACGGCATTGTCTTCGAGGGCCTGACCGACCTGCGCCGGCTGCTGACCGACTACGGCTTCGAAGGGCACCCGCTGCGCAAGGACTTCCCGCTGACCGGCTATGTCGAGGTGCGCTACGACGAGGAGCGCAAGCAGGTGGTTTACGAGCCGGTGAAGCTCACCCAGGACTTCCGCAACTTCGACTTCCTGAGCCCTTGGGAGGGGCTGACCACTCTGCCGGGCGACGAGAAGGTGCACCTTAACCGCATCGAGGCGCCGAAGCCGGAGGAGGCGAAGCCATGAGCGGCAGTTCGGCCATGGCGTCCGAGGCGGGGCCGCTTGCGGCTGCTGCCGACCCGAAAGCGGTGGCCTCGGCGACCGGCGCGGAGCAGGCGACGCGCACTGTCGAGGTGGACAGCCACACCATCAACTTCGGTCCGCAGCACCCGGCGGCGCATGGCGTGCTGCGCCTCATCCTGGAGATGAAGGGCGAGGTTGTGGAGCGCGCCGATCCGCATATCGGCCTGCTGCACCGCGGCACCGAGAAGCTGATCGAATACAAGACCTATCTCCAGGCGATGCCCTATATGGATCGCCTGGATTACGTCAGCCCGATGTGCATGGAGCACACCTTCGTGCTCGCGGTGGAGCGGCTGCTGCGGATCGAGGACCAGGTGCCGGAGCGGGCGCGGGTGATCCGCACCATGTTCGCGGAACTGACCCGCATCCTGAACCACCTGTTGAACGTCACCACCTATGCGCTCGACTGCGGTGCCATCACCCCGGCACTCTGGGGTTTCGAGCAGCGCGAGCACCTGCTGGAATTCTACGAGGCAGCAGGCGGCAGCCACTACCACGTGAATTACTTCCGCGCTGGCGGCGTGGCGAAGGACCTGCCGGCCGCGCTGCCGGAGCGGATCGCCGGCTGGTGCCGGCAGTTCCCGAAGTTCCTCGAGGATCTTGAGGGGCTGCTGACCGAGAACCGCATCTTCAAGCAGCGCACCGTGGACATCGGCGTGATGACCGCCGAGCAGGCAATGGAATGGGGTTTCTCCGGTCCCTGCCTCCGCGCCAGCGGCGTGCCCTGGGACCTGCGCAGGTCCCAGCCCTATGAGATCTATGGCGATCTCGACTTCGACATCCCGGTCGGCCGGCACGGCGACTGCTACGACCGCTACCTGGTGCGGATGCAGGAGATGCGGCAGTCGCTTCGCATCGTCGAGCAGTGCCTGGCGCGGCTGAAGCCGGGGCCGGTCAAGATCCAGGACAACAAGATCGCGCCGCCGAAGCGGGGCGAGATGAAGCGCTCGATGGAGGCGCTGATCCATCACTTCAAGCTCTTCACCGAGGGTTATCATGTGCCCGAAGGCGCGACCTACACGGTGACCGAGGCGCCGAAGGGCGAGTTCGGCGTCTATATGGTGGCCGACGGGACCAACCGGCCCTACCGTTGCAAGATCCGCGCGCCGGGCTTCGCGCATCTGCAAGCCATGGAAGTGCTGTCCAAGGGCCATATGCTGGCCGATGCCGTGGCGATCATCGGTTCGCTCGACATCGTCTTCGGGGAGATCGACCGGTGAGCGTGCCTGCGACCCCTGAGGGCTTCGAGCAGCCCGAGAGCTTCGCCTTCGACGCCGACAGCCAGGCGGCGATCGAGACCATCGTGAAGCGATACCCGCCGGGCAAGCAGGCCAGCGCGGTGATCCCGCTGCTCTATGTCGTGCAGCGGCAGATGAAGCGGCAGACCGGCAGCGCCTGGGTGCCGAACAAGGGCATGGATGCGGTGGCCGAGCGGCTGGGAATGCCGCCGATCCGGGTCTATGAGGTGGCGACCTTCTACTTCATGTTCAACATGAAGCCGATCGGCAAGTTCCACCTCCAGGTCTGCGGCACCACGCCCTGCTGGCTGCGCGGCTCGGATGATGTGACGCGCGCCTGCAAGGACGCCGGGCATGTACCGGGCTTTGGCCAGACCAGCGCCGATGGGCTGTTCACCATGACCGAGGTGGAGTGCCTCGGCGGCTGCGTGAATGCGCCGATCCTGCAGGTGGATGACGACTACTACGAGGACATGGACTACGAGAGCACGGTGAAGCTGATCGAGGCGCTGAAGCGCGGCGAGCGGCCGGCGCCGGGGTCGGTCATCGGGCGTCAGGCCAGCGCTCCGGTGGGCGGCCCCCTCGCGCTGACAGACGTGCCGGGAGAGTGAGATGGCGCTGACCGACAAGGACCGCATCTTCACCAACCTTTACGGGCTGCACGACTGGCGGCTGCCCGCGGCGCGCCGGCGCGGCCATTGGGACGGCACCGGTGCGCTGATCGCCAAGGGACGCGACTGGATCATCGAGGAGGTCAAGAACTCCGGCCTGCGCGGCCGCGGCGGTGCAGGCTTCCCGACTGGCCTGAAGTGGTCCTTCATGCCGAAGCAGGCGAGCGACCGGCCGCACTACCTGGTGGTCAACGCCGATGAGTCGGAGCCGGGCACCTGCAAGGACCGCGACATCCTGCGGCATGACCCGCACACGCTGGTCGAGGGCTGCCTGATCGCCGGCGTCGCGATGGGTGCGCATGCCGGCTACATCTATGTTCGCGGCGAGTATTACAACGAGCACCTGGTGCTGCAGGCGGCGATCGACGAGGCCTATGCGGCGGGGCTGCTTGGCCCGAATGCCTGCGGCAGTGGCTGGGACTTCGACCTCTACGTCCACCGCGGCGCCGGCGCTTATATCTGCGGCGAAGAGACGGCGCTGATCGAAAGTCTCGAGGGCAAGAAGGGCATGCCGCGGCTGAAGCCGCCCTTTCCGGCGGCGGTCGGCCTCTACGGCTGCCCCTCGACGGTGAATAATGTCGAGACCATCGCGGTTGTGCCGACCATCCTGCGTCGCGGCGCAGGATGGTTCGCCGGCTTCGGTCGGCCGAAGAACAGCGGCACCAAGATCTTCTGCATTCAGGGCCATGTGAACAAGCCCTGCAATGTCGAGGAGGAGATGAGCATTCCACTGCGCGAGCTCATTGAGAAGCACGCCGGCGGAGTGCGCGGCGGCTGGGACAACCTTCTGGCGGTGATCCCGGGTGGCTCCTCGACGCCGATGATCCCGAAATCCATCTGCGATGACGTGCTGATGGATTTCGACGCGCTGCGTGAGCACAAGACCGGCCTCGGCACGGCCGGTGTGATCGTGATGGACAAGTCGACCGACCTTATCAAGGCCATTGCCCGGCTCTCGACCTTCTACAAGCATGAGAGCTGCGGCCAGTGCACCCCCTGCCGCGAGGGGATGGGCTGGGTGAAGCGGATGATGGACCGGATGGTCGAAGGTCGCGCCGAGGTGGCGGAGATCGACGTGCTGGAGCAGGTGACGCGGCAGATCGAGGGCCATACCATCTGCGCCCTGGCCGATGGTGGCGTCTGGCCGGTGCAGGGGCTGATCCGGCATTTCCGGCCGATGATGGAAGAACGCATTGCTGCCTACAAGGCCGCGAAGGGCTCGCCTGAGCCCACGCTGCCGATGGCGGCGGAGTAAGCCGCAATGGCGAAGGTCACGGTTGACGGCATCGAGGTGGAGGTGCCGAACGGCGTCTCCGTCCTGCAGGCATGCGAAGCCGCGGGCAAGGAGATCCCGCGCTTCTGCTACCACGAACGCCTCAGTGTCGCCGGCAATTGCCGCATGTGCTTGGTTGAGGTCGAGAAGGCGCCGAAGCCCATCGCCTCCTGCGCCTATCCGGTTGCCGATGGCATGAAGGTCTTCACCGATAGCCCGATGGTCCGCAACGGCCGCCGTGGCGTGATGGAATTCCTGCTGATCAATCACCCACTGGATTGCCCGATCTGCGATCAGGGCGGCGAGTGCGACCTGCAGGACCAAGCCATGGCCTACGGCCTGGACCACAGCCGCTACAAGGAAGAGAAGCGGGCTGTGAAGGACAAGTACCTTGGCCCGTTGGTGAAGCCGATCATGACGCGGTGCATCCAGTGCACCCGCTGCGTCCGCTTCGCCACCGAAGTGGCGGGTGTGCCGGAACTCGGCGCGACCAACCGCGGCGAGAACATGGAGATCACCACCTATGTCGAGAAGGCGCTGACCACCGAGCTGTCCGGCAACCTGATCGACATCTGCCCGGTTGGCGCGCTCACCTCGCGCCCCTACGCCTTCGTCTCGCGGCCCTGGGAGCTGCGCAAGACCGACAGCATCGATGTAGTGGATGCGGTAGGGACCAACATCCGCATCGACGCCCGCGCCGGCGAGGTGCTGCGCATGTTGCCGCGCACCAATGACGACGTGAACGAGGAATGGATGGCCGACCGCGGCCGTTTTTCCTTCGACGGGCTGAAGCGCCGGCGCCTTGACCGCCCCTGGCTGCGCAAGGACGGCAGGCTGCAGCCGGTAAGCTGGGGCGAGGCCTTCGCTGCCGTCGCCGCGCGCATGAAGGGCGTGCCGGGCGAGCGGATCGGCGCCGTCGCCGGTCCGCTGGCGGACGCCGAGGCGATCGTCGCACTGCGTGACCTGATGGGTGCGCTCGGCAGCCGCAACCTCGAATGCCGCACCGATGGCGCGGCGATCGATGCCTCGCGCCGCGATTTCTACACCTTCAATACCGGCATCGCCGGCATCGAGGAGGCGGATGCGCTGCTGATCATTGGCAGCAACCCGCGGACCGAGGCGCCGGTGCTGAATGCACGGATCCGCAAGCGCGTGGTGGCGGGACACTTCCCGATCGGCCTCGTCGGCCCGCGCGGCCTTGACCTGACCTATGGCCATGACTGGCTGGGCGAGGGCGGGATCACCCTGCGCAGCCTGGCCGAAGGCAACCACCGCTTCAACGAGGTGCTGCGCGCGGCGAAGAAGCCGATGCTGATCCTCGGCCGCGGCGCGCTGGCGCGGGCGGATGGCCAGGCCGTGCTGGCGGCGGCGTGGAAGATCGCCGCCGAGAACAACATGCTGCAGGCGGATTGGCACGGCTTCAACCTGCTGCATTTGTTCGGCGGCGAGGTGGCGGCGCTCGACCTCGGCTTCACCGGCGGCAGCGCCGAGGGGCTGGACGTGTTGTGGCTGCTCGGCGCCGAGCCGAAGCGCATTCCGGACGGCGCCTTTGTCATCTACCAGGGCCACCATGGCGAGGCCGCGGCCGGCCGCGCCGATGTGATCCTGCCAGGCGCCGCCTACACCGAGAAGGACGCGACCTGGGTCAACACCGAGGGCCGTGTGCAGCGCGGACGGCTGGCGGTCTACCCGCCGGGAGAGGCGCGGGAGGATTGGAAGATCCTGCGCGCCGTGTCGGAGCTGCTGGGCAAGCGCCTGCCGTATGATGATCTGGACGCCGTCAGGGCCCGGTTGGCCGAGGTGAACCCGGTCTTCGCCGGTGCCGGCTTCGCGCCGCATGGCTGTGCCGATGTCGCCGGCCCCGCCGGCGATCCCGCGGCGGTGGCCGATGCGCCCTTCGTGCCGGCGCTGGCGAATTACTGGCAGGCGGATGTCATCAGCCGCGCTTCGCCGACCATGGCGGAATGCGCGAAGGTCTACGGTGCGCCGGCGGCGCGGCTGGCGGCGGAGTAGGATCGATGGATGGCTTCCTCTCCTCGCCGGTCGGAGTCCTGGCGATCACCATTGCCCAGACCCTGGCGCTGCTGGTGCCGGTGCTGATCGCCGTCGCCTATCTGACGCTTGCCGAGCGCAAGGTCCTGGCGGCGATGCAGCTGCGACGCGGCCCGAATGTGGTCGGCCCATTCGGGCTGCTGCAGCCCTTCGCCGATGCCCTGAAGATGCTGATGAAGGAGACCATCGTGCCATCCGGCGCGAGCCGGTTCCTCTTCATCATGGCGCCGATGCTGACCTTCGTGCTGGCGATGCTGGCCTGGGCGGTGATCCCGGTGAACGAAGGCTGGGCGATCGCCGACATCAACGTCGGGATCCTCTATCTTTTCGCCATCTCTTCCCTTGGGGTCTACGGCGTCATCATCGCCGGCTGGGCGAGCAACTCTAAGTACGCCTTCCTTGGTGCGCTGCGCAGCGCGGCGCAGATGGTGAGCTACGAGGTCTCCATGGGCTTCGTCATCGTCACCGTGCTGATGTGCGTGGGGTCGCTGAACCTGACGGAGATCGTGCTGGCGCAGCAGAACGTCTGGTTCTTCATCCCGCTCTTTCCGATGTTCATCATCTTCTTCATCAGCACGCTGGCGGAGACGAACCGGGCGCCCTTCGACCTGCCGGAGGGGGAGAGCGAGCTGGTGGCGGGCTTCTTCGTCGAGTATTCGTCGATGTCCTTTGCGCTGTTCTTCCTCGGCGAATACGCGAACATGATCCTGATGTCGGCGCTGACCACCATCCTGTTCCTCGGCGGCTGGTTGCCGCCGATCCAGATGGAGCCCTTCACCTGGATTCCGGGGCCGATCTGGTTCGCGCTGAAGATCTGCCTCTGCCTCTTCACCTTCATCTGGGTGCGGGCGACCTTCCCGCGCTACCGTTATGACCAGCTCATGCGGCTGGGCTGGAAGGTGTTCCTGCCTTTCAGCCTGCTCTGGCTGGTCCTCACCGCCGCCGTCCTGAAGCTGACCGGCTGGCTGCCGGCCTGAGGGGTAACATGGCTACTCTCGATCGCGTTGCCCGCAGCCTGCTGCTGTCCGAGCTTGTCTCGGGCATGGCGCTGACCTTGAAGTACTTCTTCAAGCCGAAGGTGACGATCAACTACCCTTATGAGAAGGGGGCAATCTCGCCGCGCTTCAAGGGTGAGCATGCGCTGCGCCGCTACCCGAACGGTGAAGAACGGTGCATCGCCTGCAAGCTGTGCGAGGCCATCTGCCCCGCCCAGGCAATCACCATCGAGGCCGAGCCGCGCGAGGATGGCAGCCGCCGCACCACGCGCTACGACATCGACATGGTGAAATGCATCTACTGCGGCATGTGCGAGGAAGCCTGCCCGGTGGATGCCATTGTCGAAGGCCCGAATTTCGAGTTCTCGACCGAGACGCGCGAAGAGCTGCTCTACGACAAGAACCGGCTGCTGGCGAACGGCGACCGGTGGGAGCCGGAGCTGGCGAAGCGGCTCGAGCTCGACGCCCCGTATCGCTGAACCGGACTGGACCGACCATGATCCCAATCGGCCGAGGCACGCGATGATCGCCGCGCTCGCCTTCTATCTGTTCGCCGCCGTCCTGATCGCGTCCGCGGTCATGGTGGTGACGGCGCGGAATCCGGTGCACAGCGTGCTGTTCCTGATCCTCGCCTTCTTCAACGCCGCGGCGCTGTTCCTGATCGCCGGGGCGGAGTTCCTGGCGATGATCCTGGTCATCGTCTACGTCGGCGCCGTCGCGGTGCTGTTCCTCTTTGTCGTGATGATGCTGGACATCGACTTCGCCCGGCTGCGCGAAGGGTTCCAGCGCTACGCCCCGATCGGCGCCGTCGTCGGCGGCATCCTGTTCCTGGAACTGCTGCTGGTGCTCGGCAGCTGGACTTTCGCCGACCAGTCGGAGGATTTGCGGCTCTCGCCCAACCCGGGCGCCAGCGTGACCAATGCCGAGGCAATTGGCCGCATCCTCTATACCGACTACGTCTACCTGTTCCAGATTTCCGGGCTGATCCTGCTTGTCGCCATGATCGGCGCCATCGTCCTGACCCTGCGCGAGCGGGTGGGAACGCGGCGGCAGAACATCGAGGCCCAGGTCGCTCGCAGCGGGTCGATCTCGCTGGAGCAGGTGCCGACCGGCGCCGGCATCCGGGCGCTCGGCATCCGCCGCCCGCCGGAGCCGGAGGCCGAGCCGCCCGCCGTCACGCATGACGCCCACCATGGGGGGCACCACTGAGATGGCGATCGGCCTCGCGCATTATCTGACCGTCGGCGCCATTCTGTTGGTGCTCGGCGTTTTCGGCATCTTCCTCAACCGGAAGAACGTCATCGTCATCCTGATGAGCATCGAGCTCATCCTGCTCTCGGTGAACCTGAACTTCGTGGCCTTCTCCGCCTGGCTGGATGATCTGACCGGCCAGATCTTCGCCATGTTCGTGCTCACCGTCGCAGCGGCCGAGGCGGCGATCGGCCTCGCCATCGTCGTCATCTACTTCCGCAACCGCGGCAGCATCGAGGTCGAAGACATCTCGACCCTGAAGGGCTGAGGGCCATGTTCGTCGGCGCCATTTTCTTCCCCCTGCTCGGGGCCAGCATCAGCGGCTTCCTCGGCCGCTGGATCGGTCCCAAAGCGGCGCAATGGTCTACCGTGGTCTGCATGGTGCTGGCCGCGATCTGCGGCGTGCTGGCCTTCGGCCAGGTCGCGCTGTCCGGCCAGCCCACCACCGTCCCGATCGTCACCTGGATGGATGTCGGTGGCCTCGAGATGTCCTGGGCGCTGCGCTACGATACGCTGAGCGTCGTCATGGTGGCGATGGTCACCTTCATCTCGACGCTGATCCACCTGTATTCGGTGGGTTACATGGCGCATGACGAGACGCCGGCGCGGTTCTTCGCCTACCTTTCGCTCTTCACCTTCATGATGCTGATGCTGGTGACCGCCGACAACCTGGCCCAGCTGTTCTTCGGCTGGGAGGGCGTCGGTCTCGCGAGCTATCTGCTGATCGGCTACTGGTACGACCGCGAGAGCGCCAACCGCGCGGCGATCAAGGCCTTCGTCGTCAACCGCGTCGGCGATGTGTTCTTCGTCCTCGGTGTGGCGCTGATCTTCCTGGTGTTCGGCAGCATCGAATTCGATGTCATCTTCGCCACCGTGCCGCAGCATCTGGATGACCGCTTTGCCGGCGTCCCGGCGCTGGAGCTGATCTGCGTCCTGCTCTTCCTCGGCGCCTGCGGCAAGTCGGCGCAGCTTGGTCTGCACACATGGCTGCCGGATGCGATGGAGGGGCCGACGCCGGTCTCGGCGCTGATTCATGCCGCAACCATGGTGACGGCCGGCGTCTTCCTCGTCGCCCGCATGTCGCCGCTCATGGAATATGCGCCGACCGCACTCGCCATCATCACCGTCGTCGGCGCCAGCACCGCGCTGTTTGCCGCCACAGTCGGCTGCGTCCAGAACGACATCAAGCGGGTCATCGCCTACTCTACCTGCTCGCAGCTCGGCTACATGTTCTTCGCCGCCGGCGTCGGCGCCTATAAGGTGGCAATCTTCCACCTTTTTACCCACGCCTTCTTCAAGGCCCTGCTGTTCCTCGGCGCCGGCAGCGTGATCCACGCCATGTCGGATGAGCAGGACATGCGCCGCATGGGCGGCATCTGGACCAAGATTCCGGTGACCTATGCGGTGATGTGGATCGGCAACCTGGCGCTGGCCGGCATCCCCTTCTTCGCCGGCTACTATTCCAAGGATGCCATTCTGGAAGCCGCCTTCGCCAGCCACAGCGGTGTCGGCGCCTACGCCTTTGCCTGCGGCATGATCGCAGCCTTCCTGACCGCCTTCTATTCCTGGCGGCTGCTAATCATGACCTTCCATGGTGCGCCGCGGGCCGACCACCATACCATGGAGCATGTGCACGAGAGCCCGCCCGTCATGCTGATCCCGCTGCTGCTGCTGGCGGCGGGCGCGGTGCTGACCGGCTATGTCTTCGCCCCGATGTTCATCGGCGAGCACGAAGCAGGCTTCTGGCGCGGCGCAATCCACACCGCCGAGCACAACCACATCCTGCACGCCATGCACGAGGTTCCCGCCTGGGTGCCGCTGGCACCGACGGTGATGGGCGTTGCCGGGATCGCGCTGGCCTATGTCTTTTACATGCTGGCGCCCGGCATCCCCGGGTGGCTCGCCACCCGCTTCCGCGGCATCTACCTGTTCCTTCTCAACAAGTGGTACTTCGACGAGCTGTACGACGCGATCTTCGTCAGCCCAGCGCAGCGCCTCGCCGCCGTCTTCTGGAAGACCGGTGATGCGCGGATCATCGACGGCATGCCAAATGGCGCGGCGGCGCTCGCCGTGGGCGTCGCCCGGGGCGCGGTGCGCATCCAGACCGGACGGGTGGCGAATTACGCCTTCGCCATGATCATCGGCCTCGTCCTCTTCGTCTCCCTCTTCCTGATCGGGCGCTGAGAATGAACGCCGCCGGCTTTCCGTTGCTATCGCTGCTCACCTTCCTGCCTCTGGCGGGCGCGGCGATCATTCTTTCGGTCCGCGGCGAGGAGGCCGTGATCGCCCGCAATGCCCGGTGGACCGCACTCTGGACCAGCCTGCTGGTGTTTCTGCTCAGCCTGCTGCTCTGGGTGAAGTTCGACACCGGCTCCGCCGGCTTCCAGTTCGAGGAGAAGCTGAGCTGGCTGCCGGAGTTCGGCGTCGGCTACCACATGGGCGTGGACGGCATCTCGGTGCTGTTCGTCCTGCTCTCCACCGCGCTGACGCCGATCTGCATCCTCGCCTCCTGGGAATCGATTGAGACCCGGGTCCGCGAGTACATGGTCGCCTTCCTGATCCTTGAGACGATGATGGTCGGCATGTTCGCCGCGCTGGACTTCATCGTCTTCTACGTCTTCTTCGAAGCCGTGCTGATCCCGATGTTCCTGATCATCGGCGTCTGGGGTGGACCGCGGCGGGTCTATGCCGCCTTCAAATTCTTTCTCTACACGCTGCTCGGCAGCGTGCTGATGCTGCTGGCGATTCTCTATCTCTGGTACAATGCCGGCACGACCGACATCCCGGAGCTGTTCGAGTATCAGGTGCCGCGTGCGGCGCAGAGCTGGATCTTCTTCGCCTTCCTTGCCTCCTTCGCGGTGAAGGTGCCGATGTGGCCGGTGCACACCTGGTTGCCGGATGCGCATGTGGAAGCGCCGACCGCCGGCTCGGTCATCCTGGCCGGCGTGCTGCTGAAGATGGGCGCCTATGGGTTCCTCCGCTTCAGCCTGCCGCTGCTGCCGGAAGCCTCGGCCGAATTCGCGCCGCTGATCTACGTGCTGTCGATCGTCGCCGTGATCTACACCTCTCTCGTCGCTCTGGCGCAGGAGGATATGAAGAAGCTCATTGCGTATTCCTCTGTGGCGCATATGGGCATCGTCACCCTCGGCATCTTCACCTTCAACGCCCAGGGGCTCTCGGGCGCGCTCTTCACCATGCTGGCGCATGGCGTCGTCTCCGGCGCGCTCTTCCTCTGCGTCGGCGTGCTGTACGATCGGGTCCACAGCCGCGACATCCTGCGCTACGGCGGGGTTGCCAAGATCATGCCGGCCTATGCGCTGGTGTTCATGCTGTTCACCATGGCCTCCGTCGGCCTGCCAGGCACCGCGAATTTCGTTGGCGAGTTCCTGGTCATCATCGGCGCCTGGCAGGTCAACCCCTGGGTTGCCTTCGGCGCCGCGCTCGGCATGATCCTGGGCGCTGCCTACATGCTCTATCTCTACCGCAGGGTCATCTTCGGCAGGATCACCCGCGACGACCTGCGAACGCTGCTGGATCTCTCGCCGCGGGAGTACGCGACCTTCGCGCCGCTGATCCTGCTCACCCTCTGGATGGGTATCTATCCGCAGCCCTTCCTGGATTTCTTCGAGGCCACGGTGACGGCGCTGGTGGCGCGGCATGAGGCCGCGGTCAGCGTCAGCCGCCTGGCGGGAATGTAAGCCGATGTCCTGGACCCTTGCCCTGCCGGAGCTGGTGCTGGCCATCTCCGGCCTCGTCATCCTGGTCGCCGGGGTGATCCCGAAGCAGGAAACCTTCGTCCCGGTCACCATGGCGACTGTCGGCGCGCTGCTGGTGGCTGGCCTGCTGGTGCTCAGCCAGTCGGAGGGCACGGCGCTCGGTGGGCATTACGTCGCCGATGCCTTCAGCGGCTTCATGAAGCTGCTGGCGATCGGCGGTGCCGCCATCTGCCTGCTGCTCTCGCTCGACTTCAACACCCGCGAAGGCATCGCCCGATTCGAGTATCCGGTGCTGGTGTTGCTCGGCACCCTCGGCATGCTGGTGATGATCTCGGCCAACGACCTGCTCTCGCTCTACCTGGGGCTCGAGCTGCTGTCGCTGCCGCTCTACGTCATTGCCGCCTTCCATCGCGACAATGCCCGCTCGGCCGAGGCCGGGCTGAAGTATTTCGTCCTTGGCGCGCTCGCCTCCGGCCTGCTGCTCTACGGCAGCTCGCTGGTCTACGGTTTCGCCGGCACTACGAATTTCGATCGGCTAGCAGATGCCTTCTCGGCCGATGCCGGCGTTTCGGCCGGCGTTGTCGTCGGCGTGGTCTTCGTCATCACCGGCCTGGCCTTCAAGATCTCGGCGGTGCCCTTCCACATGTGGACGCCGGACGTCTACGAGGGCGCGCCGACGCCGGTGACCGCCTTCTTCGCCACCGCCCCGAAGGTCGCTGCCATCGCCCTGCTGGCCCGCGTGCTGGTCGGCCCCTTCGGCGATCTGGTGGCGCAGTGGCAGCAGGTGCTGCTGCTGATCTCCATGGCGTCGATGATCCTCGGCGCCTTCGCCGCCATCGGCCAGCGCAACATCAAGCGGCTGATGGCCTATTCCTCGATCGGCCATGTCGGCTACGCGCTGATGGGCTTGGCCGTCGCCAGCGACGTCGGGCTGCGTGGCCTGCTGGTCTACATGGCGATCTACGTGCTGATGAACCTCGGCACCTTCGCGGTGCTCGTCGCCATGCGCCGCGACGGTCGTGCGGTGGAGCAGGTGGATGACCTCGCCGGTCTCGGCCGCACCGACCTCGGCATGGCGGTGTGGATGGCGGTGTTCATGTTCTCCATGGCCGGCATCCCTCCGCTCGCCGGTTTTTTCGGCAAGCTCTACGTCTTCCTGGCGGCCGTTCAGGGCGGGTACTGGACCCTGGCGGTGATCGGCGTGCTGACCAGCGTGGTCTCCGCCTACTACTACCTGCGTATCGTCAAGGTGATGTTCTTCGACCAGCCGGCCGGTGCGCTGGATCCGGCGCCGGCCAGCCTGACTGTGGTGATGGCGGCCTCCGGGCTGTTCGTCCTGCTGTTCGTCCTCTGGCCGGCCCCGATGCTGGCGGCGGCCCAGGCCGCGGCGGCAGCGCTGCTCGGCTGATGCTGCCGTGACCGCGCCCGACGGCCGCGCGGGTCCGGATCGGTCGCGCCGGCATGGCGGCTTCCCCCCGGGCTGGCGGCTGGAGAGCCACGCCAGCCTGACCAGCACCGCCGATACGCTGCGGTGCCGGGCCGAGGCCGGCGAGCCCGAGGGTCTGGCCGTGCTGGCCCTGCAGCAGACCGCCGGCCGTGGCCGGGCGGGGCGCGGCTGGGCCTCGCCGCCGGGCAATCTCCACCTTTCCGTCCTGCTGCGCCCGCCCGGTCCGGCGCGGGAGGCGGCGCAATGGGCGCTGCTGGCCGGCGTCGCCCTGGCTGAGGCAGCGGCCGAGATCGATCCCGAACCGGCGGCGCTGCGGCTGAAGTGGCCGAACGACCTGCTGCGTCACGGTGCCAAATGCGCCGGCATCCTCGCTGAGAGCGCGTTGACGCCGGAGGGCGGGCTGGCTTGGCTGGCGCTCGGCATTGGGGTCAATCTGCGGCATGCGCCGGCCTTGGCCGACCGGCCGACCGCCTGCCTCGGGGCCGCTGAGCCGCCTGAGGATTTCGCCGCAAGGCTGATCGCCCGCCTCGACCACTGGTGCGGCATCCAGGCGGCAGCCGGCTTCGCCCCGATCCGCGCCGCCTGGCTGGCCCGGGGCCCGGCGCTCGGGGAGGCGCTGACGCTCCGCGGCGGCGCGGTGCCCGGCGGTGCCTTCGCCGGTCTTGCCGAGGACGGCGCGCTGCTGATCGAACGGGCCGGGACCCGCCACGTCATCCGCGTCGGCGAGTTGGGAGGATAATGGGACATGCTGCTCGCGGTGGACGCCGGCAACACCAATGTGGTCTTCGCCGTGCACGATGGCAGCGAATGGCGCGGCAGCTGGCGGATCGCCACGCGGGCCGATCGCACCTCGGATGAATACGCCGTCTGGCTGCTGGCGCTGCTGCAGTATTCCGGCCTGAAGCCGGCCGAGATCGACCGCTGCGTCATCGGCACCGTGGTGCCGGCTGCGCTCTACAACCTGCGCCGCCTCGCCCGCGAGTGGTTCGACGTGGAACCGCTGGTGGCGCGCGCCACCGTCGACTGGGGCTTCGAGATCCGGGTCGACCGGCCGCAGGAGGTGGGCGCCGACCGGCTGCTGAACTCGCTCGCCTCCCACCACCACTACAAGGGCCCGCTGGTGGTCATCGATTTCGGCACCGCCACCACCTTCGACGTGGTGGACGCCGATGGCGCTTATCTCGGCGGCGTGATCGCCCCAGGCATCAACCTGTCGCTCGAAGCGCTGCACAAGGCGGCGGCACGGTTGCCGCGAATCGGTATCGGCCGGCCGCAGGCGGTGATTGGGCGGGATACCGTCGCCGCCATGCAATCCGGCATCTACTGGGGCTATGTCGGGCTGATCGAGGGCATCGTCGGCCGTATCCAGGCGGAGCATGACGCGCATCTGAAGGTGGTCGCCACCGGCGGCTTGGCGCCGCTCTTCGCCGAAGGCACGACCGTGATCGAGACAATCGATCCGGATATCACCCTGGAGGGGCTGCGCCTGTTGGCGGAGCGCAACCCAGCCCCCACCTTGGTAAAAAGCACACCCCGCGACCCCGTGTAGGGTGGACCGGCGCTGCCGGCTGGCCTCGGCCGGCGCCGCCGATCCACGCGACGCAAGGAAACCAGCGTGGATCGCCGCGGGCCGGATGCGGCCGGAGGCGGGAATCCACGTTATACCCCGCGGTCTGCAGCGGTGCCGGACCGCGTGAGCGGCCGGATCGCTGCGGACCCGCACCAGAAGATTTGGGAATGGACGATTTCATGGCTGCGGCCGTACCTGATGCGGCTGACGATCTGGCTTTCATCCCGCTTGGCGGTACCGGCGAAATCGGGATGAACCTCAATGTCTACCGGTGCGACGGCCGGCTGCTGGCGATCGACTGCGGCATTGGCTTCGGCGGGCCGGAGAACCCCGAGATCGAGGTCATGGTGCCCGACCCGACCTGGCTGGCGGAGCGCCGCGACCGGCTGGACGCGCTGGTGATCACCCATGCGCATGAGGATCACGTCGGCGCGGTTGCCTATCTCTGGCCCCAGCTCCGCTGCCCGATCTACGCCGGCCCCTTCGTCTCGGCGGTGCTGCGGCGGAAGCTCGGCGAGGCCGGGCTGCTCGGCGAGGCGAAGATCACCACCATCCCGCTCGGTGGCCGGATCAAGCTGGGTCCTTTCGATCTCGAATTCCTTCGCGTTGCCCATTCGGTGCCGGAAGCTCAGGCGGTGGCGATCCGGACCCGGCACGGGCTGGTGGTCCACACCGGCGACTGGAAGCTGGACCCTGACCCGTTGATCGGCGGGCCGACCGATGAGGCCGCCTTCGCCCGGCTGGGCGAGGAGGGCGTGCTGGCCATGGTCTGCGATTCGACCAATGCGCTGGTCGAGGGCCATTCGGGCAGCGAGGCCGAGGTGCGGCGGAACCTTGCCGCCATCATCCGCGGCCTGAAGGGGCGCGTCGCCGTCACCTGTTTCGCAACCAATGTTGCCAGGGTCGAGAGCATCGCCCGGGCAGCCGAGGCGGCTGGGCGGCAGGTGTCGCTGTTCGGCCGTTCACTGCGCAATGCCGAGGCGGCGGCGCGGGAATGCGGCTACCTGACCGGACTGGAGCCCTTCGTCCCGGAGGAGGAAGCGGGCTACATCCCTGACGACAGCCTGCTGATCATCTGCACCGGCAGCCAGGGCGAGCCGCGCTCGGCCCTGGCCAAGATCGCCGCCGACACCCATCCGGCGATCGCGCTGGGAGAGGGGGATACGGTGATCTTCTCCTCCCGCATGATTCCCGGCAATGAACGCGGCATCCTGCTGGTGCAGGACCAGCTCGCCCGCCGCGGCTGCCAGGTGATGACCGCCGACGATCATATGGTGCATGTCTCCGGCCATCCGGCGCGGGATGAGCTGCGACGGCTGTACCAGCTGGTGAAGCCGAAATATGCCGTGCCGGTGCATGGCGAATGGCGCCACCTGAGCGAGCATGCGGCGCTGGCGAAATCACTGCAGACAGTGCCCGTGCTGGTCGAGGATGGCGACGTGCTGCGCCTTTCGCCTGGCCGGCCAGAGGTGGTGGAGGGCGTGCCGACCGGCCGGCTGGCGGTGGACAACGGCCGGCTGTTGCCGGTCTCGGGCGGGGTGCTGGCGGCGCGCAAGCGCATGCTGTTCAACGGCGTGGTCATGGCCTCTCTGGCGGTGGACTCGGGCGGCCGGGTGGTCGGCCAGCCGCAGGTCTCGGCGCCGGGGCTGTTCGATGGCGAGACGCCGGAATCGGCGCAACTCGCCGCCGACCTGGCCCGCGCAGTGGGCGAGCTGCCAAGCGCGCTGAAGCGGGAGGATGACGCGCTGCGCGAGGCGGCACGCAGCGTACTGCGCAAGGCAGTCGGCCGGCGGCTGCGCAAGCGGCCGAACGTCGAAGTCCACCTGCTGCGGATCTGACCCCGATGGCGGCCGCAATTGTCTGGAATCACGCGGGCGCTGGCTTGCGCCCGCGCCCGTCGGTGCCACAGGTGCCGGCATGAGCTGGTTCAGTGCCGTCGTCGTTTACTTCCTGATCTGGTGGGTCACGCTCTTCGCCGTGTTGCCCATTGGCACCCGGCCTGACCCTGAGGGCGACATCGCGACCGGCGGCTGGCGTGGTGTCCCCCAACGGCCGCAGCTGCTGCGCAAAGTGGTGATCACCACCGTGATAGCCGCACTGATCTTTGCCGGGGTTCATGCATTGATCGTCAGCGACTGGCTGAGCTTCCGCAGCGGCTGGCTGGCTTTGCCCGAAAATTGAGCGACTTTCCGGGAAATTTTCCGGTGTCGCCTTCGCTTTTTGCAGAATCGGTCTGGGCGCTGATTTTTTCAGCTTTGGCGGCATCGTTTGGCGTTGTGCCGCGTTGTTGGTCCGCGCCACCATGCTGAAAGGAAGAGGGTTGGTCCTCTTCCTGCCGTGTGACTGGCGTTTCCTCCCTAAACTCGGGCCGTGCCGCAGGGCGCGGCCCTTTTTTTCGTCTAACGCATCGGACCTGCGGAGCCAAGCAATTTTAATCAGTTTCCGGTCCAGATCATTGATGGTTCATTCGCGCCATGGTCCAGCGCAGTAATAAAATTGCGCCGCAGCTTCTCGCCCGAGAGTTGCCGCGGTGCTGAGGAGCGACCGACAACACCTCTCGCCGACCCTCCGCTTCTGGTTGGCGCAACGCTGCATTATGGTCCGGCCCGCATTCCGCCATCCAGGAGCCTGCCTTGCGCCTTTCCCGCGCCTTCCTGCCGACCCTCAAGGAAACCCCGGCCGAGGCGCAGATCGCCTCCCACCGCCTGATGCTGCGGGCGGGGATGGTCCGGCAGACCAGCGCCGGCATCTATGCCTGGCTGCCGCTCGGCTGGCGGGTGTTGCAGAAGGTCGAGCAGATCGTGCGGGAGGAGCAGGACGCCGCCGGCGCCCAGGAGATCCTGATGCCGACGATCCAGACCGCCGACCTCTGGCGGCAGTCCGGCCGCTACGACGCCTATGGCCCGGAGATGCTGCGGCTGAAGGACCGCCATGAGCGGGAGATGCTGTTCGGCCCGACCAATGAGGAAATGGTCACCGACCTCTTCAAGGGCTATGCGAAGAGCTACCGCGACCTGCCGCGCAACCTCTACCACATCCAGTGGAAGTTCCGGGACGAGGTGCGCCCGCGCTTCGGCGTCATGCGCGGCCGCGAATTCCTGATGAAGGATGCCTACAGCTTCGACCTGGATTGCACCGGGGCGCAGAAGAGCTACCGGCAGATGTTCGTCGCCTATCTGCGGACCTTCGCCCGGATGGGGCTGAAGGCGATCCCGATGCAGGCGGATACCGGCCCGATCGGCGGCAATCTCAGCCATGAATTCATCATCCTGGCGGAAACCGGCGAGAGCCAGGTCTACCTCCATAAGGACCTGCTGGAGTTCGACGTGCTGTCGCGACCGGTGGATTACGACGGCGA
Source organism: Siccirubricoccus deserti (assembly GCF_014283215.1). GTDB lineage: Bacteria > Pseudomonadota > Alphaproteobacteria > Acetobacterales > Acetobacteraceae > Siccirubricoccus > Siccirubricoccus deserti. The sequence goes on along the minus strand of NZ_JACOMF010000016.1, from coordinate 43,345 downwards.
CCTCTCCCCCATCGTCGATTTCTGGACCAGCCGCTACGCCGCCACCGACGAGAAGCACGATGAGGCCGCCTGGGCGCAGGTGCCGGGCGAAAGCCAGGTCTCGGCCCGCGGCATCGAGGTCGGGCACATCTTCTACTTCGGCACCAAATACAGCGCCGCCATGGGGCTTTCGGTGAACGGGCCGGAGGGCAAGCCGGTGGTGCCGGAGATGGGCAGCTACGGCATCGGCGTCTCCCGCCTGGTCGGCGCCATCATCGAGGCGAACCATGACGAGGCCGGCATCCGCTGGCCGGATGCCGTCGCCCCCTTCAAGGTCGCGGTCCTGAACCTGAAGAAGGGCGATTCGGCCACCGATGCGCTGAGCGAACGGCTCTACGCCGCCTTCGCCCCGGATGCGATCTATGACGACCGCGAGGACCGCGCCGGGGTGAAGTTCGCCGATGCCGATCTGATGGGCTATCCCTGGCAGGTCGTCATCGGCCCGCGTGGCGCCGCCGCCGGCAAGGTGGAGCTGAAGCGCCGCGCCACCGGGGAGCGGGAGGAGCTCTCGGTCGAGGACGCGATCACCCGGATCAAAGGGGCGTAATGTTCAACGCCTTCGAGCGCAGCATCGCCTTCCGCTACCTGCGGGCGCGGAAGGGGGAGCGCTTCGTCTCCGTCATCGCCATCTTCTCGCTGGTCGGCATCGCGCTCGGCGTTGCCACGCTGATCATCGTGATGAGCGTGATGAACGGTTTCCGGCAGGAGCTGCTGGGGCGGATCCTCGGCCTCAACGGCCATCTCGGCGTCTATGCGGCCGATGGCGGGCCGTTGCGCGACTACGACCCGCTGACCGAGGCGATCCGTCGCCTGCCCGGCGTCACCGCGGCCAACCCGATCGTCGAGGGGCAGGTGCTGCTGACCAGCGAGGCGGGCGCCGCCGCCGGCGGCCTCGCGCGTGGCATCAGGCCGGAGGATCTTCGCGCCAAGTCGATCATCGCCGACAACATCCGCCGCGGCAGCCTGGATGAGTTCGGCGGCGAGGATGTCGTCATCATCGGCACCGGACTCGCCAATCGCATGCGCATCGGTGTCGGCGACCGCCTCTCGCTGGTCTCGCCGCAGGGCCGCACCACGGTCTTCGGCACCGTACCGCGGGTGCGGGCCTACCGCGTGGTGGCGCTGTTCAACGTCGGCATGAATGAATACGACAGCAGCTTCGTCTACATGCCGATGGCGGCGGCGCAGCTCTATTTCCAGACCCCGGATGCGGCGACGCAAATCGAGGTCTTTGTCCAGGACCCGACCCGGGTACGGGCGGTCAACCTGGAGATCCGCCGGGCGCTGCCGCAGCAGCCGCTGCGCATCGTTGATTGGCAGGACTCCAACAGCAGCTTCTTCAACGCGGTGCAGGTCGAGCGGAACGTGATGTTCCTGATCCTGACCCTGATCATCATCGTCGCCGCCTTCAACATCATCAGCTCGCTGATCATGCTGGTGAAGGACAAGGGGCGGGACATCGCCATCCTGCGCACCATGGGGGCGACGCGGGGCAATGTGCTGCGCATCTTCCTGCTCTGCGGCGCCTCGGTCGGGGTCATGGGCACGATGATCGGCTTCGGCCTCGGCATGGCCTTCTGCGTCAACATCGAGAGCATCCGTCAGGCACTGCAATCCCTGACCGGGACCGAGCTGTTCAGCCCGGAGGTCTATTTCCTCTCCCAGCTGCCGGCGGTGGTGGACCCGAATGAAGTGGCGCAGGTGGTGGGGATGGGCCTCGGCCTGTCGCTGCTGGCGACCATCTATCCGAGCTGGCGCGCGGCGCGGCTCGACCCGGTGGAGGCGCTGCGCAATGAGTGACGCGCCGCTGCGCCTCGCCGGGGTCGAGCGCCGCTACCGCACCGAGGCGGGTGAGCTGCCGGTGCTGCAGGGCGCCGAACTGGAGCTTCAGGCCGGCGAGATCGTCGCGCTGGTGGCGCCCTCCGGCACCGGCAAATCCACCCTGCTGCACCTGGCCGGGCTGCTGGAACGCCCCGATGCCGGCGAGGTCTTCGTCGGTGGCCGCGCCGCCGGCACGCTCTCGGACGATGCCCGCACCGCCATCCGCCGCACCACCATTGGCTTCGTCTACCAGTTCCACCACCTGCTGCCCGAGTTCACCGCCGAGGAAAACATCATCCTGCCGCAGCAGGCGGCCGGGGTGGCGCGCGGTGCGGCGGCGGCGCGGGCCCGCCGCCTGCTCGCCAGCTTCGGCCTGACCGGGCGGGAGCACCACCGCCCCGGAAGGCTTTCCGGCGGCGAGCAGCAGCGGGTGGCGATCGCCCGGGCGCTGGCCAACAGCCCGCGCATCCTGCTGGCCGATGAGCCGACCGGAAACCTCGATGTCGGGACCTCCGACCTGGTCTTCGGCGAGTTGCTGCAGGCGGTGCGCGGCCAGGGCGTTGCGGCGCTGATCGCCACCCACAACCCGGCCCTGGCGGCGCGGATGGACCGGGTTGTCACATTGGCGGAAGGGCGGGTGGTTGCGGGCTGACCGCGACCATTCATTCCGCTGCGAGCATCCCTGAGGGCTCGTGCGCCTCGCGCCGCGCCGGCGCCAGCAGCATCACCAGCCGCACCAGGAACAGCAACGCTCCGACGAACCAGACCACGGCTGCAGCGATCGCCAGCATCGGCTGGTTATGCTCGATCGACAGCCAGATCCCGAAGGGAAACGCCATCGCCGCGCCGGCCGAAAGGGCGAACTGCCCCACCGCGGCCACCCGGTTCGCCTCCAGTGCCGGATAGGCCCGGTAGGTCAGGCCCATCAGCGACAGCGAGGTCCAGCCCAGAAGGTTCAGATGCGCATGCACCGGGGCGAGGTGGAAATCATGGGCGATGCCCATGGCGATTCCCATGGCAACCCCCACGACGAGGCAAAGGGCGGCGGTGGCGAGGAACAGGACAGGCAGGCGCGACATGGTCAATCCTCCGGTTTGCGGAACGGCCACATAGGGCAGGGCACCAGGACCGGGCTGTGACCCAGGTCACGCCGCCACGGCGGCCGTGGTAGACTGCCGGCATGAGCGACTCGGTGTCCGGCGGCTTCATCCACCTCCACGTCCATTCCAGCTATTCGCTGAGCGAAGGCGCCATCAAGGCGGATAAGCTGGCGAGCCTGGCGAAGGAGGGGGGGATGCCGGCGGTGGCGCTGACCGACAGCGCCAATCTGTTCGGCGCGCTGGAATTCTCCCAGAGCTGCGCCGGCAAGGGCATCCAGCCCATCATGGGCTGCCAGCTTTTCCTCTCCCGCACCGCCACCGACGACCGGCCCGAGGCCGAGCGCCTGCCGCCCGACCCGATCGTGGCGCTGGCGATGGATGCGACCGGGCTCGACAACCTCCAGCGCCTGTCGTCGCAGAGCTTCCTCGCCGGCGATCCCTCCGGCCGCCCCTGCCTCAAGCTGGCGGTGCTGCAGGCGCATGCCGCCGGCATCATCCTGCTGACCGGCGGCACCTTCGGGCCGCTTGGCCGGCTGCTGGCGGAGGGGCGGCGGGGGCCGGCCGCCACGCTGCTCGGCAGGTTGAAGGAAAGCTTCGGCGACCGGCTGGTGGTGGAGCTGAACCGCCACGGCCTCGACATCGAGCGGATCATCGAGCCGGCCATGCTGGCCCTGGCTGATGAGCTGGAACTGCCCATCGTCGCCGCCAACGATGTCTATTTCGCCACCCCCGCGATGCATGAGGCGCATGACGCGCTGCTCTGCATTGCCGAGGGCCGCACCATGGCGGAGACCGAGCGCCGCCGGGTCACGCCGGAGCACTGGTTCAAGCCCGCCGCCGCCATGCGGAAGCTCTTCGCCGATCTGCCGGAGGCCTGCGACAACACCCTGGCCATCGCCCGGCGCTGCGCGGTGATGGCGGAGACCAAGGCGCCTGAGCTGCCGGTCTGCCCCAAGGTGCAGCCCGGCATGACCGAGGCGGAGACGGTGCGCGACATGGCCCGGCGCGGCCTGGATGCCCGGCTAGATGCCATGTCGGCGGATGCCGAAACCCGCGCCACCTACCACAAGCGGCTCGACTACGAGCTCGGCGTCATCGAGCAGATGGGCTTCTCCGGCTACTTCCTCATCGTTGCCGACTTTATCCAATGGGCGAAGGCGCAGGGCATCCCGGTCGGGCCGGGGCGCGGCTCGGGCGCCGGCTCGGTCGCCGCCTGGGCGCTGCTGATCACTGACCTCGACCCGCTGCGCTTCGGCCTGCTGTTCGAGCGCTTCCTCAACCCCGAACGCGTCTCGATGCCGGATTTCGACATCGACTTCTGCCAGGACCGCCGGGACGAGGTGATCAATTACGTCCGCCGGGAATACGGCGCCGACCGCGTCGCCCAGATCATCACCTTCGGCAAGCTGCAGGCGAAGGCGGCGGTGCGCGACGTCGGGCGGGTGCTCGGCATGCCCTATGGCCAGGTCGACCGCATTGCCTCCCTCATCCCCTTCAACCCGGCCAAGCCGGTGACGCTGGCGCAGGCGATCGAGGGCGAGCCGCGGCTGCAGCAGATGCGCGATGCCGATGAGCAGGTGGCGCGGCTGCTGGAAATCGCCAACCAGCTGGAAGGACTCTACCGCAACGCCAGCACCCATGCCGCGGGCGTCGTCATCGGCCGCAAGCCGCTGCTCGACATCGTCCCGCTCTACCGCGACCCGCGCTCCGAGATGCTGATCACCCAGTTCTCGATGAAATACGTCGAGCAGGCGTCGCTGGTGAAATTCGACTTCCTTGGCCTGAAGACCCTGACCGTCATCCAGCAGGCGCTGGCGATCCTGAAGGGGCAGGGCATCGAGATCGACATCGCCGCCATCCCGCTGGATGACGCGGCGACCTACGAGATGCTGCGCAAGGGCGATGCGGCCGGGGTGTTCCAGTTCGAAGGCCAGGGCATGCGCGACTGCCTGCGGCAAATGAAGGTCGACCGCTTCGAGGATCTGGTCGCCGCCGTGGCACTCTACCGGCCGGGCCCGATGGCCAACATCCCGGCCTATTGCCAGCGCAAGCACGGCGAGCCCTGGGAGAGCCCGCATCCCAAGATCCACCACATCCTGGCCGAGACCAACGGCATCATGGTCTACCAGGAACAGGTGATGCAGATCAGTCAGGAGCTGGCGGGCTACTCGCTCGGCGGCGCGGATCTGCTGCGCCGCGCCATGGGCAAGAAGATCCGTGCCGAGATGGAGAAGCAGCGCGTCATCTTCACCGAGGGCGCGGTGAAGAACGGCGTCGATGCGGGCAAGGCCGGCGAGATCTTCGACCTGATGGAGAAATTCGCCGATTACGGCTTCAACAAGTCGCACGCCGCGGCCTATGCGCTGGTCAGCTACCAGACCGCCTGGCTGAAGGCCAACCATCCGGTCGCCTTCCTCGCCGCCTCCATGACCCTCGACCTCGACAAGACCGAGAAGCTGGCGGGGCACATGCAGGAAGCCACGAGGCTCGGCATTCCGGTGCTGCCGCCGGATGTGAACCGCTCCGGCGCCGCCTTCCTGGTGGACCAGGCGGAGGACGGCAAGCCGGCCATCCGCTTTGCCCTGGCGGCGGTGAAGCGGGTCGGCGCGCAGGCGATGCGCGACCTGGTGGCGGCGCGGGACAAGGTCGGCCGCTTCGCCTCGGTCGCGGATTTCGCCGCCCGGGTCGATCCGAAGCTGCTCAACAAGATGCAGATCGAGAATCTCGCCAAGGCCGGTGCCTTCGACACGCTGGAGCCGAACCGAGCCCGGCTGGTGGCCGGCGCCGAGACCGTCCTGCGCCGCGCCCAGGCCACGGCCGAGGACCGCGCCAGTGCCCAGATCGCCCTGTTCGGCGGCGCCGGGGCGGCGCCCGAGCCGCTGCGCCTGCCGGAGGTGCCGGATTGGCCGCAACTCGAGAAACTGTCCTATGAGGCCGAGGCGGTGGGTTTCCACCTCTCGGCGCATCCACTCGACACCTATCGCGCGGTGCTGCAGCGGCTGGGGGCGACGCCGGCGGCGCGGGTTGCGGAGCGGGCGCGGACCGGCGCGGCGCGAGTGAAGCTGGCCGGCACGGTCGTCGCCAGCAAGGAACGCCCGACCCGCACCGGCAGCCGCATGGCCTGGGTGACGCTGTCGGACTCCACCGGCAGCATCGAGGTGACGCTGTTCAGCGAGGTGCTGTCGCGCTGCCGTGACCTGCTCTCCGAGGGCACCGCGGTGCTGGTCACCGCCGAGGCGCGGCTGGAAGGCGAGACGCTGCGCCTGACCGCGCAGGAGGTGGAGGGGCTGGAGAAGGCAGCGCAGGGGGTCGGCCAGGGCATCCGCCTTTGGCTCGAGGGGACCGCAGCGGTGGACCAGATTCGCGCCGTGCTGACGCGCGAGGGGCGCGGCAAGGGACGGGTGGTGGTGATCGCCCGCACCGGCCAGGGCCAGGATGTGGAGGTCGCCCTGCCGGGCGGCTTCAACGTCTCGCCCCGGTTGGTGGAGGAGATGCGGGTTATCCCTGGCGTCGCCGACGCCGAAGCGGTGTAGGACTTCCTACCAAACCGCTTCTTCGTTTTGCGGGGGGGGCCGAATGGTCCCTCCGGACCTGCGCTTTGACACAGCTTTCCGCGGCAGAGCTGCGGAAGGATAGCGGGCGGCGCTTCCAGGCCGCTGTCGCCGCCGCCTACAGGTGCTTGCCGCCATCCACCAGGATGACGCTGCCGGTGGTCAGCCGTAGATGCGTCACCGTCGCCATGATGGCCAGCGCAACGTCATCAGCTTCGGTCACCCGCTGCAGCGGCGAGCTGGCGGCCTGCTTCTCCACCGCGGTACGGCTGCGGCCGGGGACGAAATCCGTGGCGACGGCGGAGGGCGAGATCGACACCACACGGATCTCCGGCCCCAGCACCCGCGCCAGTGACGTCCCGATGGTGTCGAGCGCCGCCTTGGACGCGCCGTAGATGATGCTGCTGCCGGTGCCGGTGATGGCGGCGAGGGAGGAGATGTTGATGATCACCGCATCGCCGCTCGCCTTCAGCATCGGCGCGAAGGCGCGGATGGTGGCGAAGGGGCCGCGGACATTGGTGACCAGCACCCGGTCGATCAGCGCGTCGTCCAGCGCCTCGAGGTCCGAATGCGGCACCGCGCGGGTGGTGGCGGCGGAGTTCACCAGGATATCGCAGCGGCCAAGCTTGGCCTGCACCTCGGCGGCGGCGGCGCGCAGCGCGGCGCTGTCCTCCATCGGCGTGCGCAGGGCGAGGTGGCCGCTGCCGGGCAGGCTGGCGGCGAGCGCCGTGGCGCGCTCGACGCCTTCGTTGTAGCCGACCACCACCGTCGCCCCGGCGGCGGCCAGGCGGCGCGCCGTGGCGGCGCCGATGCCGTTGCTGCCGCCGGTGATGACGGCGACCTTCCCGGCCAACTGGTACTCGCCCAGATTGCCTGCCCGTGCCTCGCTCATGGCGCCCTCTCCGCTTTATCGCCTCCGTGTTACCGGAAGCGGGCCGGGGAGGACAGCGGGTGGATCAGACGCCGCCGAAGGGCAGGGTGGGTGCGCCAGCCTCGCTGTGACGGCGCGCCTCGGCAACGCTGATGCCGGCGCCGAGCACGCCCGCCAGCCCGGCGACGAACAGCACTGCGCCGGGCAACAGCATGGCACCGGCACCCGTGACCAGGCCCAGGGACAGCGGCCCGGCCCAGGCTGACAGGCCCAAGGAAGCGGCGATCGGGGTGTGAAGCTTCATGATGCACCTCGCCCTCAGCGATGTTGCAATGCAGCATGATGCTGCAGCGCAGCATAATCCATTGCCAAATTGTCGGGGCTATCTCGAAGCTTATGCGCAATTTGCATAGCGGCTCGATCCGCCTGCGTAGCCGCGCCGGTGTGAGCGGCCGATGGCACTTCAACCGCCCTTTTCGCCCCGAAACCGCGTAGGCTGCCCTGGCACGCTGCGGCCCCGCCGCGGCGGGTGTAACGGGGCCGCAAAGGCCCAAGGCCGGCCGGCTGCCCGGCGCCCCCTCCGCCGAGCACCGGTCGCCAAGCAACCGGAGGGCAGCGTCCGTGCCAGACACATTCGTGCCAGACAACGCCGGCAGAGGACCCGGCGGGGCCTCGCCCCGCTCCATCGCGCTGGTCGGGCCGCAGGGCAGCGGCAAATCCACTCTCTTCGAGGCTATGCTGGCCGCCGCCGGCGCGCCGACGCGGCGTGGCGCCAACCGTGGCATGGGCACCGAGCTGCGCCTCGGCCATGGCAGCTTCATGGGCGAGAGCTGGGCGATCATCGACTGCCCCGGCTCGGTCGAGTTCGCCCATGATGCCGATTGTGCCCTGGCAGTCGCCGACCTCGCCGTGGTGGTGACCGAGGCATCGCCGGCCCGTGCCACCGCGCTCGGCCCGCTGTTCCGGCGGCTGGAGGAGGCCGGAATCCCCGCCCTGGTCTTCATCAACAAGATCGACCAGCTCAGCGGCCGGGTGCGCGACACGCTGGCGGCGCTGCAGGCGCAGACCAGCCGCAAGCTGGTGCTGCGCCAGGTGCCGATCCGCGAGGGCGAGGCGGTGACCGGCTATGTCGACGTGGTCAGCGAACGCGCCTACCGCTACCGCCGCGGCGAGGCCTCCGAGCGCATCCCGGTGCCGGAGGCGATGCGGGAGCGCGAGGCCGAAGCGCGGGCCGAGTTGCTGGAGGCCCTCGCCGATCACGACGACGCGCTGCTGGAGAAGGTGCTGGAGGATATGGCCCCGGCACCGGAGGAGATCTACCGTCCGCTGCATGCCAGCGAGGCCAGCGGCGCCGTGGTCAGCGTGCTGATTGGCGCCGCCGAACATGGCAACGGCATCCAGCGGCTGTGGAAGGCGCTGCGGCATGACGTGCCGGGCGTGGCCGAGACCGCGGCACGGCGCGGCATTCCGGCCGAGGGCGGGCCGCTGGCGCAGGTGTTCCGCACCTTGCACGCCGGCCACGCCGGGCGGCTGTCCTGGGCGCGGCTATGGCGTGGGCCGCTGCGCGATGGCGCGGCGCTGGATGGCCACAGGGTCGGCGGGCTGCACCGCTTCCCCGGCGGCGAGGCGCAGAAGGTGCCGGAGGCCATGGCCGGCGACATCGTCGCACTCGGCCGGCTGGAGGGGGTGAGCACTGGCGCGACGCTCGGCGGCCCGCCGATCGACTTCCCGCAGCCGCCGCCGGCGGTGCATGCGCTGGCGATCACGCCGGAGGACCGCAAGGACGAGGTCCGGCTCTCCACCGCCCTGCAGCGGCTGGCGGATGAGGATCCGGCGCTGACCGTTACCCTGGACCCCGAGAGCGCCGAGACCATCCTCTCCGGCCAGGGCGAGATCCACCTGCGCGCGGTGCTTGAGCGGCTGACCGCGAGTGCCGGGGTGAAGCTGAAGGCGGTGCGGCCGCAGATCCCCTATCGCGAGACTATCCGCCGCGGCGTCGTGCAGCATGCCCGGCTGAAGCGGCAGACCGGCGGGCACGGGCAGTTCGCAGACGTGAAACTGGAGATCACCCCGCGGCCGCGGGGCGCCGGCTTCCATTTCGACGAGAAGGTGGTCGGCGGCGCGGTGCCCAAGCGCTTCATCCCCGCCGTCGCTGCCGCGGCGGAGGAGGCGACGAAGAAGGGACCGCTTGGCCATCCCGTGGTGGATATCGCGGTGACCCTGCTGGACGGCACCTTCCATTCTGTGGACAGCAGCGACATGGCATTCGGCACGGCAACGCGCATGGCGATGCAGGAAGGGTTGGCCAAGGCCGACCCGGTGCAGCTGGAGCCGATCGACCATGTCACGGTCAACGTGCCCTCCGAATACACGCCGGGCGCGCAGCGGCTGCTGAGCGGGCGGCGCGGCCAGATCCTCGGCTATGCCGCCATGGAGGACCGCCCCGGCTGGGATGCTGTGGAGGCGCTGGTACCGCAGGCGGAACTGCCCGACCTGATCATCGAGCTGCGCAGCCAAACCCAGGGGCTCGGGACCTATGTGCGGCGATTCGACCATCTGGCGGAGTCACGCGGCAAATAGCGCGTAGCCGGGATGGCACCTTCTAGCCGGCGGTGATCCCGCGTTCCCGGATCACCGCCGCCAGGGCTTCCGTCCCGCGGCGGATATTGGCGGTGAAGACCTCGGGCGTCGTCACATCCGGCACCATGTCCGGGGTCATGCGGGAGGTGACCGCGCTGCTCAGGATTGCCGTGCTGAATGCGCCATGCAGCTGCTCCACGATTGGCCGCGGCGTGCCGGCCGGTACCGCCAGCCCGTGGCAGTACATGAAGGTGAGGGCGTCGAGGCCCAGCTCGCGGAAGGTCGGGACATCGGGCAGGGCGGAGATGCGCTCCGGCGTGGAGACCGCCAGGAGGCGCACCTCGCGTGCCAGATGCTGCTGCAGGATCGGCATCAGGCTGCCCATGAAGCCGGGGATGGCGCCGCCCATCATGTCCTGCACCACCGTTGCCTCGGTGCGGTAGACGGCGTTCTCGAAGCGGCCGCCGGTGGCGCCGGCCAGCATCTCCATCAGGATGTGGCCCGGGCCGCCGCGGCCGACCGTGCCATAGGCGATCGGCCGGCCCTTCGACAGCGCCACCAGCTCCGCCACGTTCCGCGCCGGCACGCTGCGGGCCACGCCCAGCACCTGCGCCGCTCGGAAGATGGCGGTGAGAAGCTGGAACTCCTCCATCCGGTAGCCCAGCGGCTGGCCGAGCGCCGGGCCGGTCACCATCGAGCCATAGGCCATGTAGCCCACGGTGTAGCCATCCTTCGGCGCGCGGGCGACGTGTTCGGTGGCGATCACGCCGTTGGAGCCGGGCCTCGGGTCGATGGCGACGGTCTGGCCGAGCTGCGACCTAGCCTGCTCGGCGATCAGCCGCGCCAGCGTGTCGGAGACGCCACCCGGGCCGAAGGGCAGCACCAGGCGTAGCGGGCGGCTGGGGAATTCCGCCTGGGCCCGCGCCACGGTGGGGGCGGCGAGCAGGGTCAGCACGGCACGGCGCGAAAGCGGGAGCCGGATCGGCATCGCGGACATCTCCTCGGACGCGGCCTGCTGCCGCTTGCCTGGGATGGAACCGGCGCGCGGCCGCGAGGGTCAAGCAGATTCACCCGCCGGCTTGACCCCACCCGGACCCTCGCGCAGGCTCGCCTGGAAAGCCCGGCCGGCGGTTGCGCGCAGGAGATCGGGCACAGGAGGATGTCCGTGCCCCTCGACCTAGCGGGCGGTCCGCCCATCGATTGCGATCTGCACCCGGCGCTGCCCGGCTGCATGGCGCTGCTGCCGCACCTCGACGCGCATTGGCGCGAGGTGATCACCAACCGCGGCCTGGACGACCTCGACCTCGCGCTGTTTCCGCGCGGCGCGCCGCTCACCGCGCGGCGCGATTGGCGGCCGCAGCAGGGCCTGCCCGGCGGCTCGTTGGAGGCGTTGCGGCGCGAGGCGCTGGACCCGTTCGGCACCGGCATTGGCATCTGCAACCCGCTGTTCGGCGCGCCGGCGCTGCACAACGCCGATCTGGCGGCCGCGCTGTGCCGCGCCGCCAACGACTGGATGGTCACGAATTGGCTGGAGCCGGAGCCGCGGCTGCGCGCAGGCATCCTGGTGCCGGTGGAGAATCCCGAGCTGGCGGTGGAGGAGATCGAGCGCCGCGCCAGTGACCCGCGCTTCGTCCAGGTGCTGTTGTTCGGTGCCGCCGAGACGCTCTACGGCCGCCGGGTCAACTGGCCGATCTACGCCGCGGCGGAGCGGCACGGCCTGCCGATCGCCCTGCACACCGGCAGCGCCGCCCGCAACGCCCCCACCGCGCTCGGCTGGCCGACCTATCTGATCGAGGATCACGTCGCCTTCGCTCAGACCTTCCAGAGCCAGTTGCTCAGCCTGATCGGCGAGGGGGTCTTCACGAAATTCCCCCGGCTGAAGGTGGTGCTGCTGGAAAGCGGCTTCGGCTGGGTGCCGAATTTCCTCTGGCGCGGCGTCAAGATGTGGCGGGCGATGCGGAAGGAGATTCCCTGGGTCGACCGCTCCCCGGCCGAGATCTTCCGGGAGTGCGTGCGTATCTCCATCCAGCCGGCCGATGCGCCGACGGATGCCGAGGGGATGGAGGCGCTGCTGGAAATGATCGGCTGCGACGACCTTCTGCTCTTCGCAACCGACTACCCACATGCCCGTTTCGAAGGCACTGCTGCGCTGCCGCCCGCCCTGCCGGCGCGGCTGCATGCAAGGGTGCTGCGCGAAAACGCCTTGGCTACCTACCCTCGCCTGAGCTCGCCCGATGCGCGAGGGGCGGCTGCGCCCGAAGCGCTGAAGCGGCCGGCCTCTATCTGAAGGAGACCGTGCAGTGAGTGCGACGACCCTCCCGCATCCCGAGGCACCGGCCAGGACCCGCCTCAGGCTGATCGATTGCGACATCCACCCGGCGCTGCGCCGCATGGCGGAGCTGGACCGCTGGCTGCCGGAGCGCTGGCGCAACCACCGCCGGGAATACGGCCTTCGGCTGCGCCAGCCCTTTACCAACACCTACCCCTATCCGAAGGCGACGCCGGCACTCTCCCGCTTCGACAGCTGGCCGCCGAATGGCGGGCCGCCGGGCAGCGACCTGGCTTTCATGCGGGAGCAGCACCTCGACCTGCTCGACATCGAATACGGCATGCTGCAGCCGCTGGCGGCGCGCGGCATGGATGAGCGCAACCCGGGCTACGCCGCCGCGGTCAGCACCGCGGTGAACGAGTGGATGCGCGAGGATTGGACATCGAAGGAGCCCCGCCTCAAGGCCACCATTGCCATTCCCGGCGAGGACGCAACCGCCGCCGTCAAGGAGATCGAGCGCTGGGCGGGGCAGGAGGATTTCGTCCAGATCGCCATGGTGACCCGGGCGCTGGAGCCGCTCGGCCGCCAGCGCTACTGGCCGATCTACGAGGCGGCGGAGCATTACGGCCTGCCGCTCGGCCTGCACAGCCTCGGCACCAGCGGCCATGCGGTGACGGGCGGCGGCTGGCCGAGCTTCTACTTCGAGGAGCACCAGGCGGTGGGGATGAGCATGGCGGCGATGTGCGCCAGCTTCGTCCTGGAGGGCGCGCTGGAACGCTTCCCGAGGCTGAAGATCGTCATCATCGAGGGCGGCTTCGGCTGGGTGCCGGCGCTCGGCTGGCGGATGGACGGGCTGTGGGGCAGTCTGAAATCCGAGGTGCCGCATCTGACCAAGAAGCCCTCGGAATACCTCAGGAGCAATTTCTGGTTCACCACCCAGCCGGTGGAGGAGCCGGAGCAGCCCGAGCATCTGCGCCAAGTGATCGACTGGATCGGCTGGGACCGGCTGCTCTTCGCCACCGATTACCCGCACTGGGATTCGGACGACCCCCGTTACGCCTTCAAGATCCAGATGACCGAATCAGAGCGACGCGGCATCTTTGCCGAGAATGCCCGGGCGGTGTACGGCTTGGGCTGAACAACGGGAGTAGGCTGGGATGCCCGGACCACTCGCGGGCATCCGCGTGCTCGACCTGACCACTGTCCTCGTCGGCCCCTATTGCACCCAGCTCCTGGCGGAAACGGGAGCCGAGGTCACCAAGGTGGAGGCGCCGGAGGGCGATGTGGTCCGCCTCATCGGCCCGACCCGCAGCCCAGGCATGGGCTGCATGTTCCTGACCATCAACCGCGGCAAGCGCAGCATCGTCCTCGACCTCAAGCGGCCGGAGGGGCGCGGCGTGCTGCTGCGCCTGGCCGAGGCGGCGGATGTGCTGGTGACCAATATCCGCCCGGCGGCGATGGGCCGGCTCGGCCTCGACTACCCGGCGCTGCGGACGGTCAATCCGCGGCTGATCTACGCCGGCGTGCTCGGCTATGCCCAGGATGGCCCCTATGCGCCGCGCCCGGCCTATGACGATCTGATGCAGGGCGCCACCACCATCGCCGCCATGAATGCCCGGGTCGGCAATGGCGAGCCGCGCTACGTCCCGCTGGCCATGGCCGACCGCATCACCGGCCTCGCTGCCTTCGGCGCCATCAACGCGGCGCTCTTCCACCGCGAGCGCAGCGGCGAAGGCCAGTTGGTCGAGGTGCCGATGTTCGAGATGATGCTGAACTTCGTTCTCGGCGACCATCTGGGCGGCAAGGTCTTCGACCCGCCGCTGGATGCCGGCGGCTACGGCCGGCTGCTTTCGCCCGACCGGCGGCCCTACCGGACACGCGACGGGCATGTCTGCACCATGATCTACAACGACCGGCAATGGCGCAATTTCTGCGCCGCGGTCGGCTGGCCGGACCTGGTCTCGACCGATCCGCGCTTCGCCAGCCATGCCACGCGCACCACCCATATCGATGCGGTGCTGGGCATGCTGGCCGAGGAATTCCTCAAGCGCAGCACCGCGGAATGGCTGACCCTGCTGGCCGAGGCCGACCTGCCGGTCACGCCGGTGCACACGCTGGAGAGCATCTTCGAGGATCCGCACCTGCTCGCCACCGGCTTCTTCGGCACCGAGGCGCACCCGAGCGAGGGCAAGGTCACCCGCATGGCGGTGCCGATGAGCTTCTCCGCCACCCAGCCCGGCGAACGGCGGCCGGCGCCGCGCCTCGGCGCGGACAGCGTGGAGATCCTGGCCGAGGCAGGCTACTCCGAGGCGGAGATCGCCACGCTGCTGGAAGGCGGCGCCGTCAGAAGATGGCAGGCTGTGGAGGAACGCTGAGGGGGCTCGAACATTTGGATGCGCGGGTCAGGCCCGCGCATGACGGGGTCGGGGCGCGTCGGATCGCGGGAGTCTGCCAGATGCGGACCCTCAACAGGGCACATCTCCCGCGATCTGCACCCGCCGCATCACCCGCCGCTGCGGCCCGGCATCGTTCAGCGCGATGTGCTTTACCGCGCGATTGTCCCAGAAGGCGATGGAGCCGGTGCGCCACCGGAAGCGGCAGGTGAACTCCGGCCGGTGGCCATGCGCCAGCAGGAAGTCGAGCAGCGGCTGGCTCTCGGCCTCGGTCATGCCCTCGAAGCCCACGGTGTAGCTGTGGTTGACGAAGAGCATCTTGCGCCCGGTCTCGGGATGGGTGCGGACCACCGGATGCAGGCTGATGGTTTCCCGCCAGGCATCGTCCTCCCGCACCTTGGTGGCGCGGCGGGCGTTCAGCCCGGCCCGCGGGCCGGCCACGCGGCGGTCGGAATGCACCGCCCGCAGCCCCTCCAGCAGCCGCTGCATGCCTTGTGACAGCGCCTCATAGGCCGCACCCTGGCTGGCGAAGAGCGTGTCGCCTCCCCATTCCGGCACCTCGACGCCATAGAGGATGGCGCCCATCGGCGGTGCCGCGCACATGGTGGTGTCGGCATGCCATTCCTCGCCGACCACCGAGGTATCGCCCGGTTCGCGGCGGATCACCACCACCTCGGGATCGGCGCCGCTGCCCTTGAAATTCGGGTGGATGAAGATTTCGCCGAAGCGCCGGGCGAGGGCCTTGTGGCGCTCGGTGTCGAGCTGCTGGTCCCGGAAGAACACCACGCCATGCGCGTTCAGCGCGGCGCGGATCTCGCCGACAACGCCTTCATCCAGCTCGGCGGCGACATCGACGCCGGTGATCTCGGCGCCGACCGCGCCGGCGATCGGCTGCACGCTGATACGACTGTTCCGCACGACCAGCCTCCCGAAGCATTTGCGGAATGCTCCGCCCGGCGCGAGGCTGCTGTCAACGCTGATGCCCGGTATGTATAGATGCATTCATGGACCGACGCTTCTCTGTCTTCGCCCTGGCGCGGGAGGCATTGCGCGGGCATGCCGGCTGGGCACCGCAATGGCGCAGCCCGGAGCGGCCGCAGCCAGCCTATGACGCCGTCATCCTCGGCGGCGGCGGGCATGGCCTCGCGACCGCCTATTACCTGGCGAAGGAGCATCGCGCGTCCCTCGGCCCCGGCCGCATCGCGGTGCTGGAAAAGGGCTGGATCGGCGGCGGCAACACCGGCCGCAACACCACCATCATCCGCAGCAATTACCTGTTCCCGGAAAGCGCCGCGCTCTACGACCATGCGGTGAAGCTGTGGGAAGGCCTCTCGGCCGAGTTGAACTACAACGTCATGTTCAGCCCGCGCGGCGTGCTGATGCTGGCACACAGCCATCACGACGTTCAGAGCGGGATGCGGCACGTCCATGCCAACCGCCTGGCCGGCGTGGACAATGAATGGCTGACGCCGGCGCAGTGCAAGGCCTTCTGCCCGCCGCTCGATACCAGTCCCGCCATCCGCTACCCGGTGCTGGGTGGCGCCCTGCAGCGGCGCGGCGGGGTGGCGCGGCACGATGCGGTGGCCTGGGGCTATGCCCGCGCCGCCAGCGCCCTCGGCGTCGACGTCATCGAGAATTGCGAGGTCATCGGCATCACCCGCGACCCCGCCAGCGGTGCCGTCACCGGCGTCGAGACCAGCAAGGGCGCGGTGCGTTGCGGCAGGCTGGGCGTGGTCGCCGCCGGCAGCACCAGCCTGGTCATGGCCATGGCCGGGCTGCGCATGCCGCTGGAAAGCTTCCCGCTGCAGGCGCTGGTGAGCGAGCCGGTGAAGCCGGTGTTCCCCTGCGTCGTCATGTCCAACACGGTGCATGCCTATATCAGCCAGTCGGACAAGGGCGAGCTGGTGATCGGCGCCGGCACCGACCAGTATCCCTCCTACTCCCAGGCCGGCGGGGTGCAGATCCTGATCCATACGCTGGAGGCGATCTGCGAGATGTTCCCGATCTTCCGCCGCATGCGCATGCTGCGGTCCTGGGGCGGCATCGTCGATGTCACGCCTGACCGCTCGCCGATCATCGGGCTGACGCCGGTGCCGGGGCTGTTCGTCAATTGCGGCTGGGGCACCGGCGGCTTCAAGGCGACACCGGGCTCCGGCCATGTCTTCGCCGCCACCATCGCCCGCGGCGAACCGCATCCCATCGCCGTACCCTTCAGCTTGGACCGCTTCGCGACGGGGCGGCTGATCGACGAGGCCGCGGCGGCGGCGGTGGCGCACTGACATGCTGCTGATCCGCTGCCCCTGGTGCGGCGACCGCCCGGAGGTGGAATTCCGCCATGCCGGCGAGGCGCATATCGCCCGCCCGGCCGATCCGGCCATGCTGACCGATGCCGAATGGGCCGGCTTCCTCTACGAACGCGCCAATCCGCGCGGTGACTACCGCGAGCGCTGGCGCCATATCCACGGCTGCGGCCGCTTCTTCAACGCCCAACGCCACACGCTGACGGATCGCTTCGCCGGCACCTACCGCCCTGGCGAGGAGCCGCCGGCATGAGGCTCGCCACGGGCGGCCGGATCGACCGCAGTCGCCCCCTGCGTTTCAGCTTCGACGGCCGGGCCTATACGGGCTTCGCCGGCGATACCCTGGCCTCGGCGCTGCTGGCCAATGGCGTCCAGCTCATCGGCCGTAGTTTCAAGTACCATCGCCCGCGCGGCATCCTCTCGGCCGGTGCCGAGGAGCCGAATGCGCTGGTCGAGCTCGACCGCGGCCCCGGACGGCGCGAGCCGAACACCCGCGCCACCATGGTGCCGCTGACCGAGGGGCTGGTGGCGCGCAGCCAAAACCGTTGGCCATCACTTGGTTTCGACCTCGGTGCCCTGGCCGGCCTGGGGGCGCCGCTGCTGCCGGCGGGCTTCTACTACAAGACCTTCCTCGGCCCGGGGCGGGATGCCTGGTACCGCCGCTGGGAACCGCTGATCCGCCGCATGGCCGGACTCGGCCGTGCGCCGGAGGCGCCCGACCCGGACCGCTACGGCAACCGCCACGCCCATTGCGAGACGCTGGTGATCGGCGCCGGCAGGGCCGGGATCGCCGCGGCGCTGGCGGCGGCGGAGGCGGGGGATCGCGTCATCCTCTGCGACGAGCAGGCCGAGCCCGGCGGCCGGCTGCTGCTGCTCCCTGGCCCGGTGCCGGGGCTGGAGGCGCTGCGCGCCCAGCCGCGCCTGCGCATCCTGACCCGCACCACCGCCTTCCACTACGGGCTGCAGAACTACGTCTCATTGGCCGAGGTGCTGGACCGGCCGGATGGGCTGCGGGAGCGACTGTGGCGGGTGCGGGCGCGGCGGGTGGTGCTGGCGACCGGCGCGCTGGAGCGCCTCTTGCCGTTCAGCGGCAACGACCGCCCCGGGGTGATGCTGGCGGATGCCGCCCGTGCCTATGTGGCGCGCTGGGCGGTGCTGCCCGGCCGTCGCGCCGTGCTGCTGGCGGCGCATGACAGCGGCTACGACGCCGCCTTCGCCCTGCAGGATGCCGGGGCCGGCGTCGTCGCCATCCTTGACCTGCGGGCTGCGCCGCCGGCGGCGCTGCGGGAAGCAGCCGCCGCGCGCGGCATTGCGGTGCGCCCGGCGCATGGCATCGCCGCCACCCGCGGCGGCGCCCGCGTCACCGGCGTGCTGGCGGCACCGCTCCGCCCCGATGGCAGCCCCGACGCCGCCCGCGCGGAGGCCCTGGCCTGCGACCTGGTGCTGATGGCCGGCGGCTGGACCCCGAACCTTGCCCTGTTCTCCCAGGCGCGCGGCCGGCTGCGCTGGGATGCGGCCGCCGACGCCTTCCTGCCTGGCGAGACGGCGGAGGCGCTGGAATGCGCCGGCGCCTGCGCCACCGGCCGCGGCCCGGGGCTGCCCCTGGCCGCCATCGCCGCCGGCAGCCTCGGCGCGCGCAAGGCCTTCGTCGATCCGCAGAACGATGTCACCACCCGCGACATCGCCCTCGCGGTGCGGGAAGGCTTCCGCTCCATCGAACATGTGAAGCGCTACACCACCACCGGCATGGCGACGGATCAGGGCAAGATCGGCGGCATGCTTGGCCTGGCGATCACCGCCGCGGCGCGCGGCCAGGCGATCCCCGAGGTCGGCTTCACCACCTTCCGCCCGCCCTACACGCCGGTGAGCTTCGGAACCCTGGCCGGGCGCCACCGCGCCGCGCTGTTCGACCCGGTCCGCACCGCCCCCACCCATGCCTGGGCGGAAGCGCAGGGCGCAGTGTTCGAGCCTGTCGGCCAGTGGCAGCGCGCCCGCTATTTCCCGCGGGCCGGGGAGGATATGGCGGCCGCCGTCGCCCGCGAATGCCTGGCGGTGCGCAATGCCGCGGGGCTGCTGGACGCCTCCACCCTCGGCAAGGTCGAGGTGGTCGGCCCCGATGCCGCCGAATTCCTCGAACGCTGCTACGTCAACGCCTTCCATGGGATGCGCCCCGGCCGCTGCCGCTACGGGCTGCTGCTGCGGGAGGATGGCTTCCTCTACGACGATGGCGTGATCGCCCGGCTGGCGGAGGACCGCTTCCACCTCACCACCACCACCGGCGGCGCCGCCCGGGTGCTGCACCTGCTGGAGGATTACCTGCAGACCGAGTTCCCCGAGCTGCGGGTCTGGCTCACCTCCAACACCGAGCATTGGGGCGTCGCCGCGCTGCAGGGGCCTGCGGCGCGGGCGATGCTGGCGCCGCTGGTGCGAGGGATCGATCTTGCCGCCCTGCCGCATATGGCCGTCGCCGAGGCCGAGGTGGCCGGCATCCCGGCCTGGCTGTTCCGCGTCAGCTTCACCGGCGAGGCAGGCTACGAAGTCAATGTTCCCGCCGACCGCCTGGCGGCGCTGTGGGAGCGGCTGATCGCCGCCGGCGCCACCCCCTATGGCACCGAGGCGATGCATGTGCTGCGCGCCGAGAAGGGCTTCATCATCATTGGCCAGGAGACGGATGGCACCGTCACGCCCGAGGATGCCGGGCTCGGCTGGGCGATCGGCAAGGCGAAGCGCGACTTCATCGGCAAGCGCAGCCTGGCGCGGCCGGAGATGCTGCGGCCGGACCGGCGGCAGGTCGTCGGTCTGGCGCCGCGCGATGCGCGCGTGCCGGAGGAGGGGGCGCAGCTCCTCGCCGGCGCCGACCGGCGGGAGGCGCAGGGGCATGTAACCTCTGCCTACCATAGCGCCGCGCTCGGCCGGCCGATCGCCCTGGGCCTGCTCTCCGCCGGCCGGGCGCGCCTGGGGGAGACGGTCTTCGCCACAAGGCTGGACGGGGTGCCGCAGCCGCTGGAGGTGGTCTCGCCGGTGTTCTGGGATCCGGAGGGGAAGCGCCTGCATGGCTGAGGTCACGCTGCACCCGCTGCCGCCGCTGGTGCGGATCTCGCTGCGCTGCGGCCCGGAGGCACGGGTCCCGCTCGGCGCCGCCTTTGGCGTGGCGTTGCCTGAGGTGCCGCTGTGCGCCGAGGCAGCCGGGGCGCGCGCCGCGCTTTGGCTGGGCCCGGATGAATGGCTGCTGCTGGCCGGGGATGCGGTTGACCTCGCCGCGCTGGAGGCGGCACGGGGCGCGGCGCCGGCCTCGATCGTCGAGGTTTCCGCCGGGCGAGCCGGCTTCGCGCTGGAGGGCGCGGCGGCGCCGCTGCTGCTGGCCGAGGGGTGTCCGCTCGACCTCTATGACCCGGCGTTCCCGCCCGGTGCCTGCACCCGTACGCTGTTCGGCAAGGTGGAGGTGGTGCTGTGGCGGCGCGGCGCGGCGCGCTGGCACATCGAGACGACGCGGTCCCTGGCGCCGCATCTGGGCGCGCATCTGGCCGAGGCGCTCGCCGACCTCGATGGCTGAACCGGGCGGCGGCGAGAGCGTTATGCGGCAATGACCCGTGCGCTCGTGCTTGCCGGGCTGCTGGCCATGGCGGCGACGGTTGCCCTGGCGCAGACGCCTCAGCCGCCCTCCACGCCTCCGCAGCCGCCACCGGAGGTGCCGCAGGGGCCGCCCATCATCACGCCGCCGCCGTCGGTGATCAGGCCGCCGCCGGGGGTCGATCCCGGCATCCATGCGCCGGTGCCGGAGCCGCACCCCAACACCACGCCGGTCATCCCGCCGCCCGGCACGCCGGGGGGCGACCCGCGCGTCCAGCCGCGCTGACCCCGGTTGACGCCGCCCCGCCCCGCCGGATGATGGCGGGCAGGGGGAATACTCATGGATGACGCTGAACTGAACGGGTGGATCGGCCGTAGCGAGACGGCCGAGGATGAGGTCAGCCTGGTGCTGCTGCGCCGGCTGGCCGCGCTGCTCGACCTTGATCCGCTGGCGCTCAGCCGCGGCGCGCCGATGCCGGAGGGCTGGCATGTGGTGCTGTTCGCGCCGCTGGCCCGGCAATCCGGCCTGGGGCCGGACGGCCATGGGGCGAAGGGCGAGTTCCTGCCGCCGGTGCCGCTGCCGCGCCGCATGTTCGCTGGCCGCCGCACCTGGTTCAACGCGCCGCTGGCCATCGGCGCCGAGGTGCGGCGTGTCTCCCGCGTCACTGCCATCACCCCGAAGCGGGGCCGCAGCGGCGAAATGGTCTTCGTCACCATCCGCCACGGCATCGAGAGCGAGGGCCGCGAATGCGTGGTGGAGGAGCAGGATCTGGTCTACCGCGCCGCGGCGACGCCGGGCGCCACCCCCACCGAGCCGCCGCTGCCCGAACTGCCCGCGGCGGCGCAGCGTGAGAGCTTCACCCCGGATACGAGGTTGCTGTTCCGCTACTCCGCGGTCACCAACAACGGCCACCGCATCCACTACGACGCCGATTACGCCCGCTCGGAGGAAGGCTACCCCGCGCTGGTGGTCAATGGCGGCATCACCACGACCAAGCTGTCGGAACTGGCCAAGCGCCACCTGCCGGGGCCGTTGCGCAGCATCACCACAAGGGCGGGGCGGCCGCTGTTCGTCGGCCGGCCGGTGACCCTCGCCGCGCATGTCGAGGCGCCGGGCAAGGTCCGGCTCTGGGCGCTGGACGACAGCGGCCGGCTGGCCTTTGAATCCGTCGCGGAGTGCGCGGCATGAGCGCCGCTGATCGCGCTGCATCGCGACCCCAAGGCCCGCTGAGCGGGGTGAAGGTGCTGGACCTGACCGCCGTGGTGGTCGGGCCGAGTTGCACCCTGACCCTGGCCGAGCAGGGCGCCGATGTCGTCAAGCTGGAGGCGCCGGAGGGCGACCTGCTGCGCAAGCTGGGCGGACCGGCGCCCTCGCCCGACATGTCGCCGAAGTTCATCCACTTCAACCGCGGCAAGCGCAGCATCGCCGTCGACCTGAAGACCCCCGAAGGCATGGCGGTGC
This sequence comes from Siccirubricoccus deserti, assembly GCF_014283215.1. GTDB lineage: Bacteria > Pseudomonadota > Alphaproteobacteria > Acetobacterales > Acetobacteraceae > Siccirubricoccus > Siccirubricoccus deserti. The sequence goes on along the minus strand of NZ_JACOMF010000016.1, from coordinate 21,389 downwards.
TGACCCGGCTGGCCGAGCAGGCCGACGTGCTGGTGACCAACATGCGCGGCGGCGCGCTGGACCGGCTCGGCATCACCTGGGAGGCGCTGCGGCCGCGCAATCCGCGGCTGGTGTTCTGCGTCATCGCCGGCTTCGGCAAGCGCGGCCGCTATCACGACAGCCCGGCCTACGACACCATCATCCAGGGCATGTCGGGCTTTGCCGCGGCGCTCGGCCAGGTTACGGGCGAGCCGCGCTACGCGCCCTTCGTGCTGTGCGACCACATCACCGGCATCATCGCCAGCCAGGCGATCACCGCCGCGCTCTACGCCCGCGAGAAGTCCGGCGAAGGCCAGGCGATTGAGGTGCCGATGTACGAGAGCATGGCGCATTTCGTCCTGACCGAGCACATGTTCACCCGGACCTTCGACCCGGCGGGGGCGACCGGCGACCCGCGGGTGATGAACCCGGATGCCAAGCCGATCCCGACCAAGGATGGCTACATCGCCCTCTCCGCCAATACCGATGCGCAGGCCTTCGGCTTCTTCGAGGCCATCGGCCGGCCGGAGCTGAAGGACGACCCGCGCTTCAACAGCGTGGTCGCCCGTTTCCGCAACGTGGACGCCTATTTCACCCTGCGGGCGGAGGCGCTGCGCACCCGCACCACCGCCGAATGGGCCGCCGAGTTCCGCCGACGCGAAATCCCGGCGATGCCCTTCGCCACCATCGACGGGCTGCTGGACGACCCGCATCTCTGGGAAACCGGAATGCTGCGGCGGGAGGAGCACCCGACCGAAGGGGCGATGATCGGGCTTGGCCGCCCGGTCAGCTTCTCCGCCGCCGGGCCGGATGAGCTGCCGCTCGCACCAAGGCTATCAGCCGATGCGCGCAGCGTGCTGGCGGATGCCGGCTATACCGAGGCGGAACTCACCGCGCTGCTCGGCGGCCCGGTGCTGGCGCCGCCGGGCAAGGGGTGACGCGCACCCCGCATCCGATGCCAGAGCTGGGGGTCCCTGATGCCCGATTACGCCGTGACGCCGATCGGCCATCTCGAGACCCCCTGGGCCACCCCGGCGGAGTGTCCGCGCAACGGCCGCCAACCCGACCCGGCGCCGGAATGCCGCGCCGTGGTGGCGCCGGCGTTCCAGGATGGGCTGCTGGCGCTGGAGGGGTTCAGCCATCTCATCCTGCTGTACTGGATGCACCAGGTGCGGACGCCGGCGCTGCGCGTCTCCCCACCCTTCGATGGCGAGCCGCGCGGCATCTTCGCCACCCGTGCGCCGCATCGGCCGAACCCCATCGCGCTTTCCGTGGTGCGCTTCGAGGGCTTCGCGGCGCCAGGCGTGCTGCGGGTACGCAACCTCGATTGCGTCGACGGCACGCCGCTGCTGGACATCAAGCCCTATCTGCCGACGACGGATGCGGAGCCGGATGCTGCCATGGGCTGGCTGACCTCGCACGCGACATCCCGACGCTAACTCGGGCCGGTCCAGGGGCGCCCGCCCCCCTGGCGGATGGAGCCTGGGGAAGGCAGCGCCTTCCCCAGGATCAAGCGCCCTCGCAGCCCTTCGCCTTCAGCGACTCCAACACCCAGCCACGCTCCCAGGTCCCGGCATCGATCGCCGCCTGCGCCCGCACTTCCTTCGCGTTATGCGCCTCGCCCGCAGCGATCGCGGCTTCCGCATCGGCGGCGGGCAGCACGACCACGCCATCCTCATCCGCCATGATGAGATCGCCCGGCATCACCACCTGGCCGCCGCAGGAGACCGGATAGCCGATCTCGCCCGGGCCGTCCTTGTAGGGGCCGGAGGGGGTGACGCCGCAGGCCCAGACGCCAAGATGCATGGTGCCGAGCTGCGCCACGTCGCGCACCGCGCCATCGATGACGACGGCGGCGATGCCGCGCTTGGCCGCCCAGCCCATCATCAGCTCGCCGGTGATGGCGATGGACAGGTCGCCGCCGGCATCCACCACGATCACGTCACCCGGCTCCGCCAGGTCGATGGCGCGGTGCAGCATGAGGTTGTCGCCGGAGCGGGCGCGGACGGTAAAGGCCGGGCCGGCCACCGCGCGTCGGCCGCCGAAGGCGCGGAAGCCGCCGCGCATGGTCTGGATGCGATTGACCACATCGCCGAGATTCGCCGCCGGCACCCTGGCGGCGCGGGCGCAGAGCGCGGCATCGACCCGCGTGGTCACGGGCTTGATGCGAAAGCCGAGTGTCATGCTGATGTCCTCCTGGGATTCCGGCGGGCATCATGCCTCCACCGGTAGCGCTGTCGAGGGCGAGTGGGATGGAAACGGGGATCCGGGTGCTGACGACGGCGGATGCCGCAGCCTTCCGCAGCCTGCGCATCGAGGCCTTGCGGCGGCACCCCGAAGCCTTCGGTGCCTCGGCCGAGGACGCCGAGCGCATCGATGCCGCCGGCTTCGCCGCCGGCATGCCGAAGCAGGCGCCGGATGCGATCTTCGGCGCCTTCGCGGGGGATGCGCTGGTCGGCATGGCCGGCTTCTTCGCGCATCGGCCGGCCAAGGTGCGGCACAAGGGCGCCATCTGGGGCGTCTATGTTCAGGCCGCGGCGCGTGGCCAGGGCATTGCCGGTCGGCTGATGCAGCGGGCCATCGCCCAGGCGCGCAGTGCGGGGCTGGAGCGGCTGCTGCTGACCGTCACCGTGGGCAATGCCGCGGCGCAGGCGCTGTACGGCCGGCTCGGCTTCCTGCCCTATGGCATCGAGCAGGCGGCGCTGCGGCTGCCGGATGGGCGCCGCATCGACGAGGAGCTGCGCGCGCTCGACTTGCGCGGCTGATCCGTGCCACCATCCCCGCGAAGCCCCCGACAGCGGGCAGAGGCGGCATGGCGGAGCAGCGGAACACGGCGCAGCGCTGGTCGAGGGCCTGACCGCCAATGGCATCGAAACGCTCTACGCCCTGCCCGGCGTGCAGAACGACCGGTTCTTCGACGCGCTCTACCACGCGCGGGACCGGCTGCGCGTGGTCTACCACCCGCGCAGCTTCCTCAGCACCGGGCTGCAAGGGACGCTCGGCTGGGGCTTCGCCACCGCGCTCGGCGTGAAGACCGGCTGCCCGGACAGGCCGGTGCTCCCGGTCAACGGCGACGGCGGCTTCATGTTCAATGTGCAGGAGCTGGCGACCGCGGTGCAGCACGGCATCGCCACCGTCTCCGTGGTGTTCAACGATGGCGCCTACGGCAATGTGAAGGGCATCCAGAAGAGCAATTTCGGCGGCCGCACCATCGCCTCCGAGCTGCGCAACCCGGATTTCGTCCGCCTCGCCGAAAGCTTCGGCGCCGGGGGGCTGCGCGCGACGGCGCCCGAGGCGCCGCACGGCTGCGCTGCAGCGCGGCTTCGCCAGGACCGATGACCCGACCCTGATCGAGGTGCCGGTCGGTGCATTCCCCAGTCCCTGGGAGTTCCTCGCATTGCCCAAGGCCCGCTGATGGTGCCGTAAGGGAGGAGGCAGGAATGCACATCCGGATCGCCCGCCGCAGCGCCTTCGGGCATGAACGTCGATCCGCCGTGGCTCCGCCTCAGCCCTTCCTCACCGCTTCGGCCACGGCATTCACCAGCGCATGCGGGTTGTCGTGCAGCGCGGCGACGCCGACCTCGGCCAGCGCGGCACGCGCCTGCTCCATGGAATAGCCGCGCAGCGCCGCATGCCCCGCGGCGATGCCGGCGAAGAAGGGCTTGGTCGGCGGGTTGGCGCGCAGCGCCGCGGCCAGCGCCTCGACCCGCGCCTTCAGCCCGCGGGAGGCAAGGGTGGTGAAGAACATCACCGCCTTCACCTCCGGCCGCGCGGCGATCTCGAAGGCGAGCGCCAGGCGTTCCGGCATGGTCTCGGCCGGGCCGCCATTGGCATTGTCCATGAAGCAGGCGGCCGGGCAGCCGGCATCCGCCAGCAGGTCAAGCATCAGCATGCCGAGCCCGGCACCGGCAGTGATCATCGCCACCGTGCCGCCCTCCAGTTCCACCAGCTGGAAGCCCTGGTCGCGGCCGCGCCGTTCCAGCGGGGTCAGCGCCGCTGCCTCCAGTGCTGCCGACAAGGCGGGCGAGGCGTGACGGAACAGCGCCGAATCGTCGCGCACCGCCTTGGCATCGCAGGCGATGAGCTTGCCGTCGGGCGTCACCGCCAGCGGGTTGATCTCCAGCAGCTCCAGATCCTCGGCCCGCATCACCCGGGCCAGCCGCACCGCCAGCCGCGCCAGCCGGGCCGCCAGATCGGGCGGAAAGCCGGGGCGGAGGATGGCGAAGGCATCTTCCAGCGCGCCAGGCGCCTCCGGCTCCAGCGGGCCGCGCAGCAGGGCGCCGGCCTGCTCCACCTCGACGCCACCTTCCGGGGCGCAGAGCAATTCGATCGATTGCGCCGTGCCGTCGATGCGCAGCGCCAGATAGACCTCCCGCGCCATCGGCACCGCGGCTTCCAGCAGCAGCGGCGCTGCCGGATCGCCGAGCGCGGCGCGAATCGCTGCCGCCGCGGCGGGCGCCTCGGCGGCGGTGACGCGGCGCACCAGCCCGCGCTTGCCGCGGCCGCCTTCCAGCACCTGCGCCTTCAGCACGCCTTCGCCGCTGATCTCCCCGCTGAGCAGCGTGCCGCGTGGGGTTGCCACGCCATGCCCGCGCAGCAGCGTCTTGCCATCATGCTCCGCCAGTCGCACGCTCGCCTCCTGATGATCGCACCATTCCTTGCCAGCTTCCCCCGTCGCGTCGTGGTGTTCAACCCGACCGGCCGTTACGCCACCGCCCAGGTCGCCTCGATGCGCGAGGCGGGCACCCATCTGATCGGCGGCATCGCCCTCGGCCGTGGCGGGGAGAGCCTCGACGGGCTGGCCCTCTACGATGATGTGCGGGAGCTGCCGGAGCCGGCCGATGCGGCGGTGATCTACACCCCGCCGGAAGGCGTGCTGGATGCGGTGCGCGCCGCCGCCGGCATCCCGACCATCGTCGTCGCCGCCGAATACGTGCCGGTGCACGACACGCTGCGGGCGGCGCAGGCGGCCCGTGCCGCCGGCTCCTGGCTGGTCGGGCCGAACACCCTCGGCCTCTGCGTGCCGGAGGAAGGGCTGCTCGGCTCCATCGCGCCCTCCTTCTGCACGCCCGGGCGGGTCGCGGTGATGTGCCGCAGCGGCACGTTGACCCTGACCATGGCCCGGCTGCTGACCGCGGCGGGGATCGGCCAGCGCGCGGTGATGCATATCGGCGGCGACACCATCGCCGGCCGCAACCCGCATGAGTACCTGGCCGCGCTGGCGGCGGATAAGCGGACTGACGCCGTCCTCTATTGCGGCGAGATCGGCGGCGACAAGGAATACGCCCTGGCTGAGGCCATCCGCGCCTGCCCGAAGCCGGTGGTCACCATGCTGGTCGGCCGCCATGCGCCCGCCGAGAAGCGCATGGGCCATGCTGGCGCGCTGGTCGGCGGCGCCCGCGAATCCGCCGCTGCCAAGCTCGCCGCCCTGGCCGCCGGCGGCGCCCGCACCGCGCGCGACCCGGCGGAGGCCATCGGCATCCTGAAGGAGATGCTGCAATGAGCGACCTGCCGACGCATGAGGAGATGGAGGAAATCGCCGGCGCCGCCGCCCCCGCGGCGCCTGGCGTGGTGATCTGCGAATGCTTCGCCCGCGACGGGCTGCAGCATGAGACCACGCTGATCCCGGCCGAGGCCAAGATTGCGATGATCGATCGCATCGCCGATTGCGGCTTCCGCCGGATCGAGATCACCTCCTTCGCCCATCCGAAGCATGTGCCGCAATTCGCCGATGCCGAGGCGGTGCTGAAGGGCGTCCGCCGCCGCCCTGGCGTGCTGTTCAAGGCGACCTGCCCCAATCCGCAGGCGGTGCAGCGCGCCCTGGCGGCGCAGCAGGGCGGCTGGGGGCCGGAGGAGATTTCCCTGCTGGTCTCCGCCAGTGAAGGCCACACCACCCGCAACCTCCGCCGCACGCGGCAGGAGCAGTGGCAAAACATCGCCGAGATGGCGGCGCTGGCGCGCGACGCCTTCGTGATGGTAGGCACCATCTCCGTCGCCTTCGACTGCCCTTTCGACGGGCCGACCTCGGCGGAGCGGGTGCTGGAGGATGCGCGGCGATTCGCCGATCTCGGCGTCACCCGCATTGCCATAGGCGACACCATCGGCAGCGCCACGCCGCCACGGGTGCGTGACCTGATCGGCTGGCTGCACGGCGCGCTGCCGACCGCGACCTTCATCGCCCATTTCCACGACAGCCGCGGCACCGGCATCGCCAATACCCTGGCCGCCATCGAGGCCGGGCTGACCCATGCCGATACCGCACTGGGCGGCACCGGTGGGCATCCGGCGAAGATCGCCTATGGCGAGGGCTTCACCGGCAACACCGGCACCGAGGATCTGGTGACCGCGCTGGCGGCGATGGGCTTCGACACCGGCCTCAACCTCGGCGCGGTACGCGCGGCCGGGCTGGAGGCGGAGCGGCTGCTCGGCCGGGTCCTGCACAGCCGCACGTTGCGGATGGCCGAGGCGAGTTCGGCCTGATGGTGGCCGGCCGCTTCAGTCGGCGCGGATCTTCGCCGCGGCGGCAACCTGCTTCCACTGCGAGACCTCCCGCGCCATGCGCGCGGCCAGCACTTCCGGTGGCGCCAGCAGCAGGTTGACGCCGGAGCCCCGCAGCCGCTCCGCCAGGGCGCTGCCGGTGCGCAGCGGGGCGATCTCCGTGGCGATCCGTTGCGCCACCGCGGGTGGCGTCGCGCGCGGGCCGAACATGCCGTACCAGATTGAAATGGCGTAATCCGGCACAAGTTCCGCCGCCGCCGGCACATCCGGCAGCTCGGCCAGGCGTTCCCGGCCGGTGACCAGCAGGGCGCGCAGCCGGCGGTCACGCAGATGCGGCATGCCCTCGCCCATGCCGGTGACCATCAGGTCGGTATCGCCGGCATAGAGCGCGTTCACCGCCTGGGCCGCGCCGCGATAGGGCACGTGCAGCAGCTCCACCCCGGCCATGCTGCAGAACAGCGCGCCGCCCAAATGGGTGGTGGAGCCTGCGCCGGAGGAGCCGTAGCTGATCCGCCCCGGCGCCGCCCGGGCGCGGGCCAGCAGATCGGCCAGGTCACGGATCGGGGTGTCGGGCCGGGCCAGGAACACCATCGGCGAATCGGTCAGCAGCGAGATCGGCACGAGGTCGGCCAGAGGATCGAAGCCGGGGTCCTGCATCAGCGCCGGCAGGATGGCGACGGCGCTGGTGGTGACCAGCATCATGTGCGGATCATTGGCCTGCACCACCGCCTGGATGCCGAGCGCGCCGCCGGCGCCGGGCTTGGCCTCGACGATGATGTTCTGCCCGAGCTTCGGCCCCAGCTGCTCGGCGATGAAGCGGGCCGGGATCTCCACCGGCCCGCCCGGGGCGAAGGGCACGATGAAGCGCATGGTTCGGCTTGGCCAGGCGGGCTGTGCCACGGCGGGCCGGCAAAGCAGGGCGGTGGCGAGTAGGGCACGACGGCTGGCGGGCATGGACGTCCTCCGTGATTTGGTTGACAGCATCGGCGACGTGACTAGCTTCGCCAAGCCATTGCCGCGGGAGAGCTGACGTTGGTCTTGCAGGTTGAGGATCGCGGTCGGGTGCGGGTGCTGCGGCTGGACCGGCCGGAGAAGCGCAATGCGCTGAACGCCGGGCTTTGCGCCGCGCTGGTCGAGGCAATGCAGGCTGCCGACGCCGCGGCCGATGTCGCTGCCGTGGTGCTGGCCGGCGCCGGGCCAGGCTTCTCCGCCGGCGCTGATCTCGGCGAGCGCGCGGTGCTGGCGGCGGATGAGGCGGCGCGGCAGCGGCGCTCGGCATTGTCGGATGCGCTGCTGGCGGCGCCGGCGGCGATGGGCAAGCCGGTGGTTGCCGCGGTGCATGGCGCGGTGGTCGGCGCCGGCGCCTCGCTGGCGCTGTGCTGCGACCTGGTGGTGGCGGCAGAGGATGCGCGCTTCTCCTACCCGGAAGCCAGGCACGACATCTTCCCCTCGCTGGTCGCGCCGATGCTGCTGCGCCACCTCGGCCCCAAGGATTGCTTCGAGCTGCTGGCGACCGGCAGGGCGGTGGAGGCGGCGGAGGCCCGCGCGCTGCGCCTCGTGAACCAGGTGGTGCCGCGCGAGGCGCTGATTGATGCCGCCTGCGCCCTGGCCGAGGGCGCCGCGCTCTACGGCGCGGAGTCGATGCGGCGGATCAAGGCGATGATCGGTGCCTCCGGCCTCACCACATGACCGAGGTGGTTCGCTATGCCGCCGATGCGCGCGGCGTCGTCACCCTTACGCTGAACCGGCCGGCGGCGCGCAATGCGCTGAACGTCGCGCTGGCCGAGGCGCTGGTCATGGCCTGTCGCCAAGCGACGGAGGATGCGGCGCGGCTGGTGGTGCTGCGGGCCGAGGGGCCGGTCTTCTGCGCCGGTGCTGACCTCAAGGAACGCCAGGGCATGAGCGACGACCAGGTGCGGGCGCGCCGGGTCAAGGGCTTCGCCGCCTATGCCGCGCTGGAGGCGCTGCCGATGCCGGCGGTGGCGATGGTGGAGGGGCCGGCGGTCGGCTCCGGCGTCGAGATCGCCGCGGCCTGCGACTTCATCATCGCCACCCCGGCCGCGAGCTTCCGCACGCCGGAGGCGCTGTGGGGCACCGTGGGCGCGACCCAGCGGCTGCCGCGGGTGCTCGGCAAGCGGCTGGCGAAGGATCTGATGTTCACCGGCCGCACGCTGACTGCCGCGGAGGCGCTGGCGCATGGGCTGGTCACCCGTCTCGTTGCGCCGGAAGCATTGGCGGCGGCGGTGGAGGAGATCACCGCGGTGATCGCCAAGGCCCCGCCGGCCGCGCTGCGCATGGCCAAGCGCTGCATCGAGGAGGGGCTGGACCGCGACCCGCGCGGCGCGCTGGCGACCGAGCTGCTGGCGATCGAGGAGAATCTCGCCGCCGCCGAATGGCGGACGGCGATGGCCAGTTTCAAGCAATAGCCTAGTCGCGTTCCCGCCACGGCTGCGCCTGCCACTGGGTGCGGTACTGCGTCTGCTGCGCCGCGATCTCCGCGGCGAAGGCGGCGGAGTCGAGGAAGCGCAGCGGCATCGCCTGGCGTTCCGCCATGCGGCGGAACTCCGCATCCTCCGCTGCCGCGCCGATCGCATCCGACAGGCGGCGCAGGATCTCCGGCGGCGTGCCGGCCGGGGCGGCGAAGCCGCGCATGGAGCTCAGCACCACATCGAAGCCCTGTTCCCGCAAGGTCGGCACATCCGGCGTGCCGGACCAGCGCCGGGCGGCCATCTGGCCGAGCGCGCGCACCTGGCCGGCCTGCATCTCGGCCGTCGCATCCGTCATGCTGACACCGGCCACCTGCAGCCCGCCTTGCAGCAGCGCCGCCCGCATCGCCGCGGTGCCGCCGTAGGCGACCGGCGTCAGCGAGATGCCAGCCTGCCGTTCCAGCGCCAGCATGCCGAAATGCGCATAGGTGCCGATGCCGGTGGTGCCGAAGGACACCGCCTCGGGCCTCGCCTTCGCCGCAGCGACGAGGTCGGCGAGGCTGCGGAACGGGCTATCCGCGCGGACGAAGACCCCGCCCACGTCATCCACCAGATTCGCCACCGGGGCGAGTTGCTCCACCGCATACTGCGCCCGGCGCTCGATCGGGATGGTGACGAGGTTCGGCATGGTGATGACGCCGATGGTGTAGCCGTCCGGCGCGGCGCGGGCGGTGGCGGTGAAGCCGATCTCGCCGCCGGCGCCGCCCCGGTTGACGATGACGAAGGGCTGGCCGAGCCGCCCTTCCAGCCAGCGGCCGATGCTGCGCGCGGCGATGTCGGCGCCGCCGCCGGGGCCGAAGGGCACGACGATGGTGACCGGCCGCTCCGGCCAGGCGGCGCCCGCCGGCGCGGCCATCGTGCAGCCAAGCAGCAGCGCGAGCAGAATGCGCATTCCGGTGTCTCCTCCATCCGACGGGTGATTCCGTCGCCCCCTGTGCAGCCAGCCGGGAGTGTTTGCTCTAGCCTAGCAGCAACGAGAGAAAGGGAAACGACGCATGATCACCGCAGGCATCATCGGCACTGGCTGGTGGGGGCGCGAGCTGCTGCAGGCAGCGCGCGGCAGCGGCAGGATCCGCTTCGTTCATGCGATGAGCCGCCATGCCGGGGCGGGCGCGCCGGTCGCCGCGGAATACGGGCTGCGCTTCTCCTCCACCCTGGAGGCGATGCTGGATGATCCGGAGGTGCGGGCCGTGGTCATCGCCGCGCCGCATCGCGCGCATCTCGCGCTGATCCAGGCGGTCGCCGCGCGCCGGCTGCCGGTGTTCTGCGAGAAGCCGCTGACCCTGACGCGGGCCGATGCGGTCGCCGCCATCGCGGCCTGCGCCGCCGCCGGCGTGCCGCTTGCGGTCGGCCACAACCGGCGCTTCCTGCCGAGCCTGGCGACGATGAAGCGGGTGCTGGCGGAAGGGCGGCTGGGCACGCTGCTGCATATCGAGGGGCATTCGAGCAACGAGAATTCCTCGCGCAACTTCGCCCCCTGGCGCAGCGATCCGGCGGAATCCCCGGCCGGCGGCATGACCGGCACCGGCGTGCATGTGATCGACAGCTTCACCGCCCTGGTCGGGCCGGCGACGCGGGTCTCGACCCTGCTGGTGCAGCGCAAGCCGCCGCCGGGGGCCTTGGACAGCTTCTCGGTCATGCTGGAATTCGCCTGCGGCATCTCCGGCACGCTGTCGATGGTGCGGGCGACGCCGCGCTTCTGGCGGCTGCACCTGTTCGGCGAGCGCGGCAGCGTGGAGGCGGTGAACGACACCGATGTGGTGCTGCGCGAGAGCGGCCGGGCGCCGGAGCTGATCACCGCACCGCCGGTCGATACGCTGCGCGCCGAGCTGGAGGCCTTCGCCGAGGCGGCCGGTGGCGGCGCGCCCTATCCGCTGCCGCCCGACCAGGCGGTGGCGAATGTCGCGGCCTTCGAGGCGATCGTCCGGTCCCTCGCCGCCGGCGGGGCGCCGACGGCGGTGGAGGGGTAGGCGCGGCCTACCCCACAGGACGCTGCCGCCTATTCCGGCGGCATCGCCCAGGCCAGCGACTCATGGCCGGTGGCATAGATCAGGTTGGTCACCGCGGCGTTGCGGTTGACCAGCTTCCGCATGAACAGCGGGTGCGTCATCGAGCGGATCTCGTGCTCGACCTGGAACAGCAGCTTGCCGTTCTCCGGGTCGACGATGTCGATGAAGCGGTACTGGTGCTGGCTGTCTTCCTGGCTGATCAGCCCGCGCTCGGCCAGCCGCGCATGCACCCCGCCGAAATCGACGAAGGCGAGCTGGATGTGGTGACCGTCGTACTCCGGCTGCGGCGCGTCGGTCTCGCGGAACAGCAGGTACTGGCCGTTCGCCACCAGCACCCGGGCCTCGTCGTTCTCGAGGCTGGCCGGCGCCTGGACGATGTCCCGGTAGAAGCGGACGATGCCGGGCAGGGTGCCGGGCGCCACGTCGAAGGCGACATAGGGCATGCCGAGGTTGATGCGGCCGAAGCGCTCGGCGTCCGGTGCATGGACGCGGATGCGGTTGCCCCAGGGGCAGGTGACGTCGACGTGGTCGGCCGCTTCCTCGAAGCCGTATTGCGTGCCGTCCAGCCAGCGCCGGGCGTTCTGCAGCCGGTGCAGCAGCTGGGCGCGGTCCGGCACCACCAGCCCGACGATGCCGCGCAGCTTCTGCGCCGGCCCGGTCGGCAGGTGGAACTGGCTGACGCCGACATTGGCCCACATGTTGTCGATGCCGGTGACAAGGTAGGGGTCACGGGTCAGGCCGAGCGCCGAGATGTAGAAGGCCGTGGCCTTGAGCTGGTCCGGCACCCGCAGGTTCACATGCTGCAGCTCGACCACATTGCCGAGCGATTCCGTGGTGCGGTTCCAGGGGCATTCGATCTTGGTCAGGCCGTCCATGGCGATTTCCTCTCCCTCAGGCGAACCTCCCGGGGTGGATCCCACCGCGGAGGCTATTCACTCGACACATCAAAGCCAGGAGCGGGTTCCGCAGGCAACGGCATGTGGAAACCGCTCCGAACGCAGCGGCCACCTGGCTGGGCGCAGTCAGGTTCGGACGCTGCCGGTCAGACATTGGCCGGGCCCGGGTCGTGGCGACGATCATCGACGCGCATCGGGTCCGGGCCGGCGCTGGGGCGCAGGCTCGCACGCAGGATGGCGGGCCGTAAAGCGGGGTTGCGTCCACCCGTGGAAGGCGGCGAGCATCGCCGGCAAGAATGATCCGGGAGGACCCCAGATGCCCTTGTCCCGCCGCACCCTGCTGGGGGCGATCGCCGCCGCCCCGGCGGTGGCGCCCAGCCTGGCGGCCGCCCAGGCCGATTACCCCAGCCGCCCGATCCGCATGCTGATCGGCTTCCCGCCCGGCGGCGGCGTCGACATCGTCGGCCGGTTGCTGGCGCCGAAGCTGCAGGAGCGGCTGGGTCAGCCGGTGCTGGTGGAGAACCGCGCCGGGGCCAATGGCAACATCGCCATGGAGGCGGCGGTGAAGGCCCCGGCCGATGGCTACACGCTGTTCTACGGCAATGTCGGCAATCTCGGCGTCACCAACGCGCTGTATCATAGCCTGCCCTTCGACACGCTGCGCGACTTCGTCCCGATCGCCCAGACCATGGAAAGCAGCCTGGTCATCGCCGTAGCGGATGGCCTGCCGGTGCGGAGCCTGGCCGAGCTGATCGCCTATGCGAAGGCCAATCCCGGCAAGTTGGACGCCGGCTCGGCCGGGGCAGGCGGGCCGTCGCACCTGGCGCTGGAGCTGTTCAAGCGGCAGACCGGGACGGAGATCGTCCATGTGCCCTACCGCGGCAGCGCGCCGGCGGTGCAGGATCTGGCAGGCGGGCGGATTCAGCTGCTGCTGGACGGCTACAGCCTGATGCGCGGCGCGGTGGAGAGTGGCCGGGCCCGGGTGCTGGCGGTGGCGGCCGCGGCACGCCAGCCGATCCTGCCGGCGGTGCCGACCACCGCCGAGGCCGGGCTGCCCGGCTTCGAGGCCGGGTCCTGGCACGCGCTGGTGGCCCCTGCGGCAACGCCGGTGCCAGCGCTGCGCCGGCTGGAGGCGGCGGTGGAATGGGCGCTGCGCGAGACCGACCTGCCGCAGGCCTTCGCCCAGCAGGGCGTCGCCGCCCGCTTCCGCAACGCCGACGAGACCCGCAGCTTCATCGCTGCCGAGCGCGAACGCTGGGGCCGGGTGGTGCGGGAGGCAGGGATCCGGGTGGAATAGCGCCAGACCGGCTCCGCCGGCGAAGGCGCCCGGCCACGGGCTGTAGGCCGGACGAAAAGCCCCCGAGGCGGAAGCACCTCGGGGGCGGCGGACATGAACGGGACGGGCTGGCCTGGCCGGATCAGTCGGCGTACTGGCCAGCCGCCTGGATGATCGGCTGCCACTTGGCGATATCGGCCATCCAGAACGCCCGATGCGCCTCCGGCGTCGCCCGGTCCTGCGCCACGGGCGTGGTGCCGAGCTCGGCGAAACGCGCCACCAGCCGGGGATCGCGCAGCGCCACCTGCAGCGCCTGGGACAGCCGCCGGGTGATCTCCGCCGGCGTGCCCTTCGGCGCGTAGAGGCCGTGCCACACCGAGACCTCGAAGGCAGGCAGCCCGGCCTCGGCCGAGGTCGGCAGGTTGGGCAGGGAGGCCACGCGCTCCCGCGTCGTCACCGCGAAGGCCTTGATGGCGCCGCTGTTGATCTGCTCGGTGGTGTTGGTGGTCTGGTCGCACATCAGGTCGATGCGGCCGGAGAGCAGTTCCTGCATCGCCGGGCCGGTGCCGCGGAAGGGCACGGTGGTCATCGCGGTGTCCACCGCCTTCATCAGCAGCAGGCCGCAGAGGTGGCTGGCGGCGCCGATGCCGGCATTGGCGTAGTTCAGCGCGTCGCGGCGCTGGCGGATGACGGCGATGGCCTCGGCCAGGGTATTGGCCGGGAAATCCTTCTTCGCCACCAGGGTCATCGGCACTTCGGTGATCAGGCCGACCGGCTCGAAGCCGCCGATCGGATCATAGGCGAGCCGGCGGTAGAGGCTCGGCGTGGTCGCCATGCCGATGTGATGCAGCAGGAGGGTATGGCCGTCCGGCCGCGCCTGGGCCACGCGCTGGGCACCGATGGTGCCGCCGGCGCCGCCGGCATTCTCCACCACCACGGTCTGGCCGAGCTCGCGGCCCATTGCCTCGGCGACCAGCCGGGCGACCGTGTCGGTCGGGCCGCCGGCGGCGAAGGGGACGACGATGGTGACGGTGCGGTTCGGGAACGGCTGGGCGGCGGCTGGCGCTGCGGCAAGGCCGAGGCCGGCCAGGGCGAGCAGCGCACGGCGGGCTAAACGGGGCATGAATTCCTCTCGGGGCAGGTCGCGCCCTATTGAGGCAGGGACCATGCCGTATCAAGCGGCATTGATGCCCCGGGGTTGCAGCTGCCGCGGTTCACGCATCCATTTTGAGGGCGGCGATGAAGGCGCTCTGCGGGATCTCGACCTTGCCGAACTGCCGCATGCGCTTCTTGCCCTCCTTCTGCTTGTCGAGCAGCTTGCGCTTGCGGCTGATGTCGCCGCCGTAGCATTTGGCGGTCACGTCCTTCGACATGGCGCTGATCGTCTCGCGCGCGATCACCCGGCCGCCGATCGCCGCCTGGATCGGGATCTTGAAGAGCTGGCGCGGAATCAGCTCCTTCAGCTTCTCGCAGATCTGCCGGCCGCGGCGGTCGGCCTGGCTGCGGTGCGCCATGAAGGACAGCGCATCCACCGGCTCGGCATTCACCAGGATGGAGATCTTCACCAGCTCGCCCGCCTGGTAGCCATCCACCGTGTAGTCGAAGCTGGCATAGCCGCGGGAGATGCTCTTCAGCCGGTCGTAGAAATCGAACACCACCTCGTTCAGCGGCAGCCGGTAGACCGCCATGGCGCGGGTGCCGACATAGGTCAGCTCCACCTGCTGGCCACGGCGCTCATTGCAGAGGGTCAGCACCGGGCCGAGGTAGTCGTCCGGCACCATGATCGTCGCCTTGATCCAGGGCTCCTCGATCTCGTCGATGACGCTCGGGTCGGGCATGTCGGCCGGGTTGTGCAGCTCGAACAGCTCGCCGTTGGTCTTGCGGATCTTGTACACGACCGAAGGCGCGGTCGCGATCAGGTCGAGGTCGAACTCGCGTGAGAGCCGTTCCTGGACGATCTCCAGATGCAGCAGACCGAGGAAGCCGCAGCGGTAGCCGAGGCCGAGGGCGGCGCTGTTCTCCGCCTCGTAGTGGAAGCTGCTGTCGTTCAGCCGCAGCTTGGCGACCGATTCCCGCAGCTTCTCGAAATCATCGGCATCGACCGGGTAGAGGCCGCACCAGACCACCGGGATGGAGGGCTTGAAGCCCGGCAGCGCCTCGGCGGCCGGGTTGCGGTCCTCGGTGATGGTATCGCCGACGTTGGTGTCGGCCACCGTCTTGATGGCGGCGGTGACGTAGCCCATCTCGCCCGGCCCGAGGCTGTCGGCCTGCACCATCTTCGGGGTGAAGACGCCGACCTGCTCAATCGTGTGGACCGAGCCGTTCGACATCATGCGGATCTTCTGGCCCTTGCGCAGATGCCCGTCCTTGACGCGCACCAGCACGACGACGCCGAGGTAGGCATCGTACCAGCTGTCAACCAGCAGCGCCTTCAGCGGCGCATCCGGCTCGCCCTTCGGGGGCGGCAGGCGTGTCACGATCGCCTCCAGCACGCCCTCGATGTTCAGCCCGGTCTTGGCGCTGATCATCACGGCGTCGGAGGCGTCGAGGCCGATGACGTCCTCGATCTGCTGCTTCACCCGGTCCGGCTCGGCGGCCGGCAGGTCGATCTTGTTGAGGACCGGCACGATCTCGTGGTTCGCGTCGATCGCCTGGTAGACATTCGCCAGCGTCTGCGCCTCGACCCCCTGGGAGGCATCGACCACCAGCAGGCTGCCCTCGCAGGCGGCGAGGCTTCGGCTGACCTCATAGGCGAAATCGACGTGGCCGGGCGTGTCCATCAGGTTCAGGACGTAGGTCTCGCCGTCCTGCGCCTTGTAGGACAGTCGGACGGTCTGCGCCTTGATGGTGATGCCGCGCTCCCGCTCCAGCTCCATGTTGTCGAGGAGTTGCTCCTTCATGTCCCGGAGCGCGACCGTGCCGGTGGCCTGGATCAGCCGGTCGGCCAGGGTGGATTTCCCATGGTCGATATGGGCGATGATCGAGAAGTTGCGGATGCGGTTCAACGGGGTGTCGGGCATGGGATTCCGGCGGCACGGGGCAGGGGTCCGGCCTGTTGCTGCGGGAGATAAGCCAGACGGCGGCCAAGTCAAAGCCTTGCATGCGCCGGACACCCCAGGTGGCGGTCCGGCCGGGGTGATGGGGGGCCAAGAACCGGCGACCCGACCGATACCGCCTGCGCAAGGAACCACGCCCTGCCCGCGGTGTTGGCCTTGCTCTCACCCCCCCCGGAGACGCCATCCATGGCCAGCTCAATTGCCGACATCTACACCACCGGCCTGCGCAACGCGCATGCGCTGGAGGTCCAGGCCATCCAGCTGCTCGAGCGTCAGGTGGAACGGCTGGAGAATTATCCGCAGATGGCCGAGCGGATGCGCCAGCACATCGAGGAATCCCGCAACCAATCTGCCCGGTTGGAGGAGATCCTGCGGGGCCACGGCACCAGCGAATCCACCTTCAAGGACATGATGACCGGTTTCATGGGCAATGTGGCCGCGCTTGCCCATGCGCCGATGCAGGATGAGGTGCTGAAGAACAGCTTCGCCAATTTCGCCTTCGAGCATTACGAGATCGCCTCCTACAACGCCCTTCTGGTCATGGCGGAAGCGGCCGGCGACCAAGCCGGGCCGAAGCTGCTGAAGCAGAGCCTGGATGAGGAGATCCGCATGGCGCAGTGGATCGAGCAGAACCTGCCCGAGACGATCCGGACCTACATGCGGCTGGAGACCCAGGGGAAGACCTCGGGGCGCTGATCGACGGTGAGATTACAGGGGATTGCGTTCATGTCTGAACGCCAATCCGTTGTAGCCTGTTGTTGGCAGAGTGGATGAGCGCCTCCAGGCGAGACCGCCCTGCGGCGCTCCGCCCTAGCTCCGCCGCCGGAACCGCTCCACCGCGCTCACCAGCGCAGTCCGCACGCCGGGCTCCAGCGCGGAATGCCCGGCGTCGGGGATGATGGTCAGCCGCGCCATGGGCCAGGCCGCCACCAGTTCGAAGGCGGTCTCCGGTGGGCAGACCATGTCGTAGCGGCCCTGCACGACCTCCGCCGGGATATGGGCGATGCGGTCCATGTGGGCGAGCAGCCCGCCCGGCGGCAGGAACAGCCGGTTGTCGAAGTAATGCGCCTCGATCCGCGCCAGGCCGAGCGCGGTGCGGTCCTGCGCGAAGCTTGCAACCGTCTCCGGGCTCGGCAGCAGGGTGGAGCAGCTGCCCTCGTACTGGCTCCAGGCCCGCGCCGCCGGCAGGTGCACCAGCGGATCGGGATGGCACAGGCGCTTCAGGTAGCCAGCCAGCAGGTCGTGCCGCTCCTCCGGCGGCAGGTGCTCGGCGAAGGCCGCCCAGGCATCGGGGAAGACCCGCTTCAGCCCGGTCAGGAACCAGTCCACCTCGCTCTGGCGGCCGAGGAAGACGCCGCGCAGCACGCAGCCCAGCACCCGCTCCGGATGCGCCTGCGCATAGGCCAGCGCCAGGGTGCTGCCCCAGCTGCCGCCGAACAGCAGCCAGCGCTCGATGCCGAGGAAGCGGCGCAGCGCCTCGATGTCCTCCACCAGATGCGGGGTGGAGTTCTCCCGCAGCTCGCCGAGCGGGCGGGACCGTCCGGCGCCGCGCTGGTCGAAGATCACCACCCGCCAGTGGCTGGGGTCGAAGAAGCGGCGATGCACCGCGCCGGCACCCGCGCCCGGGCCCCCGTGCAGGAACAGCGCCGCCTGGCCGCGTGGATTGCCGACCTGCTCCCAATACATGACGTGGCCGCCCGACAAGGGCAGCAAACCCGTTTCATAGGGTGCGATATCGGGGAAGAGGTCGCCGCGCGGCATGGGTCGCACTATCCCCAGGCGAAGCGCTTCCGGCAACAGGCGCGTTGCGACTTCCTGACGGACGCTTCGTGGAACGACCGGCGGCACGTCGGACACAGCCATGGGCAAAGGTGATGAAAAGCGGCGGAAAGCGACGAAATCGCGTGACGGCCTGCCCGGCAGCGGCCTTGCCCCCTTCGCCTTTGGCTCGAGGATGCCTAACTTTGCGGCGATGTCCGTTCCGTCTCCAGCCAGTTCGCGACCGCCCGCGACCGATGCCCTGCCGCGCTGCGCCGTCTGCGGCACCGGCAGCCGGCAGCCGCCGTTCCGGCCGAGCCCGCCGGAGCAGGCACCGGACCTCGATCTGCGGCCCGGCGAGCCGGTCCGCTCCACCATGGCCCGCTGGCTGCAGCAATGCCCGAGCTGCGGCTATGCCGCGCCGAATATCACCCGGGCCCATCCGGCCGCGGCGCAGGCGGTGGCGGCGGCCCCATTCCGCGCCCTGCTGGCGGACAGCAGCTATCCGCCGCTGGCCCGCCGCTTCCTCGCCTGGGCGCATGTGCTGGAGGAGACCGGGGCGCTGCATGCCGCTGCCGAGGCGACATTGCACGCCGCCTGGGTGGCGGATGATCTGGGCAAGGAAGACCTCGCCCGGCACTGGCGGCTGGAGGCGGTGGCATCGTGGCGTGGCGGACCGCCGCTGGATGCGGAACAGACCGTCCGGGTGATCGACGCGCTGCGCAGGGCTGAGGCCTGGGGCGATGCCGAGCTGACTGCCGAAACCCTGAGCGCCAGCGAGCCGGCCGAGGCGGTGGCCCAGGTGGTGGCGCTGGAGCAGCGGCTGATCGCCGCCCGGGATTCGGGCCGGCACACGGTGGCAACGGCGCTGCCGCCGCCCGCCCGGCGCCCGCATGCGGCGCATCACCGCATCGCCGCAAAGGGGGAGGGCATCTTCGCCAAGCTGCGGCGCTGGCTGCGCCGCGGCTGAGACCTCCCGGCAAAACCGCTTCACAGTTTTGCGGGGAGAGGGGAGGGCGGTGATCCGTCCCGATCAGCGCTTCGGTGAAAGCTTCTGCGGCAAAGCCGCGGAGGACATCAGGAAGCGCCCTATTTTGAGGGACCCTCCAAGCCATCTGGCCTTTGGTGGCGTTATAATATAACAAACCGCATGACCTCCATTCTTCCCCGCCGCGGCCTGCTGGCGCTGGCGGCGCTGCCCCTGACCGCAGGTCGGGCGCGGGCCCAGCCCCGCCCGCTTGCCGTCGCCTCCTTTTCCATCCTCGGCGACATGCTGCGGGAGTTGGCCGGGGAGGCGATGGAGGTCCGGGTGCTGGCCGGGCCGGAGACGGATGCGCATCATTTCCAGCCCCGCCCCTCGGATGCCGAGGCCCTGCGTGGCGCCGCCCTGGTGCTGCGCAACGGGTTGGGCTTCGATCCCTGGATCGACCGGTTGCTGCGCAGCACCGGCTACCGCGGCGTAGTGGTGACGGCGACCAAGGGCATCACGCCACGCCGCACCGAGGCGGCGGCGGGCGGCCACGCCGCAGGCGCGCCGGACCCGCATGCCTGGCAGGATGTCCGCCTCGCCGCCGCCTATGCCGAGACGATCCTGGCCGGGCTCATCGCCGCCGACCCGCCCGGCGCCGCGCGTTACCAGGCGGCCGGCCAAGCCTATGCGGCGCGGCTGGCGGCGCTGGATGGCTGGGTGCGGGAGCGCCTCGGCAGCGTGCCGCCGGCCCGGCGGGTGCTGGTCACCAGCCATGCCGCATTCGGCTATTTCGCCGCCGCCTACGGGGTGCGGGTGCTGGCGCCGCAGGGCATGGGGGCGGGCGCCCAGCCCGCAGCCGGCCGGGTCGCGGCGCTGATCCGGCAGATCCGTCAGGAGTCGATCACCGCGGTATTCCTCGAAGGCCCCGGCAGCCAGATGGTGATGCGCCAGATCGCCCGGGATGCCGGGGTGAGGGTCGGTGGCCGGCTCTACGCCGACACCCTCTCCGCGCCGGATGGGCCGGCGCCTGGCTATGAGGCGATGATGCGGCACAATGTGGAACTGATGGTCACGGCCATGCTTGGAGGATGAGTGCGTGCCGCATCCATGCCCGAGCATTGGCTCAACCCGCCTGATCTCGCCGCCGCCCGGGCGGCGCAGGTGGCGCTCGCCGCCCGGGTGGTGGCGGAGGATGCGCATGGGCCGGTGCGGCTGCTCGGCGGCGTCGATGTCAGCAACACCCGCTTCGACCCGGAGAACCGGGTCTATGCCGGCATCGTCGTGCTGCGCTTCCCGGAACTCGAGGTGGTTGCCACCGCCTCGGCGGTGCGGCGCGCCAGCCTGCCCTACATCCCCGGCTTCCTCGGCTTCCGCGAGGTGCCGGCGCTGCTGGCGGCGTGGGAGCAGCTGGCGGTGAAGCCCGACCTGGTGATGGTGGACGGCCACGGGCTGGCGCACCCGCGCGGGCTCGGCATCGCCGCGCATCTCGGCGTTGTGCTGGACATCCCGAGCATCGGCGTCGCCAAATCGCGGCTGGTCGGACAGCCGGAGGCGCCGCTGGGCGAGGCGCCAGGGGCCGAGGTGCCGCTGGCCTGGAAGGGCAGGGTGCTCGGCACCGTGCTGCGCACCCGGCAGCGGGCCAATCCGCTCTATATCTCGGTCGGCCATCGGGTGTCGCTGGCAGGCGCCGTCGCATGGGTGAAGCGGGCCGCAACCGGCTACCGCCTGCCGGAGCCGACGCGGCAGGCGCATCTGGCGGCGAATGCGGCACGCCGCGCCGCCACAATGGCCATGCCGCCATTGACGGGCTAGGAGCGCGTCCCGGTAACCGCATTTCGGACTGACCGCCGCTGGGGCGGAGCGGTATTCCTCGCCGGCGCGCCCGCCGTGCATCAGGCAGCGGCTGCCCTGGCGAGCTTGGTGAGGTTATGGGCGGTGCAGACCAGCGCCCATTCGTGTTTCACCTTCTTGATGCCGCGGAGCAGGAACTGCCGGAACCCTCGTGCTGCCTTGATCTGTCCAAAGACGGGTTCGACGACCTGCTTGCGTAATCGGTAGCGGCTGCGCCGGCCAGCGCGTCTGAGCCGCTGGCGCATGGCCGAGACCAATGGGCCTCGGCGCTGCTCCTCGCCGCCGTCGGGGTGCTTGGCGCGGCCGGTGGCGAGGTAGCCGCGGATGCCGCGCCCGGCGAGGTCAGCGAGGTTGGCTTCGGAGCAGTAGCCGCTGTCGGCCGAGACCTCGGCCGGCGTGGCTTCGGTGTTGGCGGTGACCGCATTGAGCAGCGGTCTCAAGGCGTCCTGGTCGGCAGCGCTGTTGGTCAGGTGGTGCGCCACGATGACCTGCGCGGTCGCGTCCACCGCGGCCTGGGCGTTGTAGGCCTGCACGAAACCGTCGCGGCCCTTCATGATCCGGCTCTCGGGAT
>NZ_JACOMF010000159.1 GCF_014283215.1 Siccirubricoccus deserti | reverse complement strand
CAGCCCGGTACCATCGGGCGTCCCCGAACCAAAGGTGAGCGCCTGCCGACCCTGGCCGAAGTGCTGACGGACAAGACCACTCGGTGGCAGCGCCTGACCGTGCCCGGCTGGTATGGCGAAGGCGAGCGCATTGTGGAGATCTGCTCCGACACCGCCGTCTGGCGCCATGCCGGCATGCCGGTCGTGCCGATCCGCTGGGTGCTGCTGCGCGACCCCGGCCAGCGGTTCGACCCACAGGCGCTGCTTTGCACCAACGCAGCGGAGGAGCCGCTGCAGATCGTCTGCTGGTTCGTCCAGCGCTGGCAGCTCGAGGTCACATTCCGAGAGGTCCGCGACCACCTCGGCGTCGAGACGCAGCGGCAGTGGTCAGACAAGGCGATCGCCCGCACCACACCCTGTCTGCTCGACCTGTTCTCGGTCGTCACCCTGATGGCGGCGCGCCTCACCAGCCGTGCCCAGCTCCGCGTCTCGGCCAGCGCCTGGTACCACAAGCAGCGGCCGACCTTTGCCGACAGCCTTGCCGCCGTGCGGCGGGAGATCTGGAGTGAGCAGGGTTTTGCGCTGTCCCGCCACTCCCCCGACGCTACGAAACTCCCGCCTGCCCTCCGAGAGGGCATCGCCTACGCCCTCTGCCACGCCGCCTAAATGGCCAAACTCGAGCTGAGACCCCGTTTGGGAAGTGTGCCCTCCGTCACCGCTGGGCTTTGCGGCTCTCGCTTGTAGTGCATCACGGTTTTTGCCGGTGCCGCATTGTGCTGGCATCGCCAACTGCCTGGCCTCTAGGCTCCGTCCGCCTCCCTGTCAGTTCCCCGGACCGAGGAGCGGTGGATGATGTCGGGCATCCGTTGCACATGTCTTCCGGAGTTGTTCGCGCAACGTGGCGTCAGACGGCGGCAGGTGTTGCGCGTCACCAGCGTCGGCTTCGTCGGCTCGCTGGTGGGCACCCTCGCTACCGCTGGACGCACGGCACGCGCCGCACCGCTGGCCGGCTCCCCGCCGGAGGTCGAGCGCCTGACGGTGACCATGGTCGCCGACAACTATCTCTTCCCCTTCCTCCCCTCCCAGACCCTCGGCGGGGTCAGGGTTGAGCGCTCAGGCGTCTCCGGCCGATCCGGCCTGCCGCCCCGCGACAGCCTCGCGGGCGAGTTCGGCCTCTCCATGCTCGCCGAATCGAGCCGGGGAGGCGAGACCCGCGCGGTGCTCGTCGACTTCGGCTACACGCCCGAGGTGCTGCTGAACAACATGCGGCTCCTTGGGATCGACCCGGCGCGCATCGACGCGCTGGTGCTGAGCCATGGGCACCACGACCACTTCGGCGGTCTGACTGGCCTCCTCGCCGCCAGCCGGGGCAGGCTGAGGCCCGGCCTGCCCCTCTTCGTAGGCGGAGAGGACTGCTTCTGCACGCGCCAGACCGCCGCGACCGGCGCCGATTTCGGCACGCTCGACCGGCGCGCGGTCCTTGACGCTGGCCTCATGCTCATGGTCGCCGAGGGACCGGCGCTCGCCGCCGACCACGCGGTCACATCCGGCCAAATTGCCTTGCGCAGCTTCGAGACGCCCCTGCGGCCCACGCGCGCGAGGACGGGGATCGTGGACGGCCTCGGGTGCGACCCTGCAAGGATGTCCGAGGCGAAGAACACGGGCGGCTTCGTTCCGGACGACTTCGAGCACGAGATCGCCACGAGCTATGTCGTGAAGCGGCGCGGCCTCGTCGTCCTCACCGCGTGCAGCCACCGCGGGGTGGTGAACGCAATCCGTCAGGCGCAGGAGGTGACCGGGGTGAGCAAGCTTCATGCTGTCATCGGTGGCTTCCACCTCGTCGCCCCGCCGCTGACGGAGGACTACGTCCGCAGGACCGTGCTTGAGTTGAAGGCAATGGAGCCCGACTTCCTCGTACCGGCCCACTGCGCGGGCGACCTCTTCTACGACCTCGCGCGTGTGGAGATGCCGGGCCAGGTCATCCGTTCAGCAGTAGGCACGCGCCTGACTTTCGGGGGGTAGCAGGCGTCGGCGGCCGGATGAGCCAAGCGGTGGAGCATGAGGCGGATTGCGGCCAGGGTGACCATCGCCTTGGAGACCTCGGGCAGCGCCTCGTAATCCTTGGATAGGCGGCGCCACCGTCCGAACCAACCGAGCGACCTCTCCACCACCCACCGGCGCGGCTGCACGACGAAGCCGGTGGTGCCTGCGACGCGGCGAACTATGAGCAGCACGAGACCCGCCAGAAAGCAGGCCAGCAAGGCCGCGAGGCGGTTGTAGATGCCGTCAGCGAACACTGCGCGGAGCCAGTTGTAGAGCGGCTTCACGCGCTTCAGCAGATCGCCAAGCTCGTCAGCGTCCTGGATGTCAGCCGCATGCACGACCACCCCGAGCAGTAGCCCATCCGTGTCCACCGTGACGTGGCGCTTGCGCCCCTTCAGCCGCTTGGCGGCATCCCATCCGCGCGGGCCGCCGCTCTCCGTGGTCCTCACGCTCTGGGTGTCGATGATTGCAGCCGTGGGGCTGGCCTCCCGCCCCGCACCCTCGCGCAGCGTGACCAGGAAATGGTGGCGGATGCTCTCCCACACGCCGTCCCGCAGGAAAGCGCGCAGGTAACCATACACCGTACGCCACGGGGGGGAAGGCCGGAGGCGGCGGCAGGTGCCGCCACTGGCAGCCGGTGCGCACGAGGTAGAAGAGCCCGTCCAGCAGGTTCCGGATGTCTGTCGTGCGCGGCCGCCCGCCCGACTTGGCGGGCGGGATCATCTGCTCGAGCAACCGGAACTGCTCATCCGTCAGGGCCTGGCGGCGCCCAAGTTCCCAACCCGTGCCCGATCAGCTGGCGTCCACATGGTGGTCTCCAGGAAGGAAACCGGTCGCAACGCCGCCCGAGGGACCAGAGTCAGCCCGTCAAACCAGCCCCGTCGCCCCTTCGCAAACGGGCACTGAGGCTGAGTGGATGGCTACACCGATCTGACTGAGGCTAGGCCGTGTGGACGGATTCCGTGGAGTTGAATCCTGGCTGGCTTCCCAGGCCGTTTCGTTGATGATTCATGATGCGCCGGATTGCGGGGGACCGGTGATGTTGACGCGGATGACCGAGCCGGACTGGGAGATGGTGCTGGAGGTGTTCCGAGCAGCACGCTCTCGGCGGGGCGACAAGGGACGGGACGACCGCCGTTTCCTCGAGGCGCTGCACTACTTCACGGTCCACAACATCACCTGGCGCGCCCTCCCGGCCGAGTTCGGCTGGTGGAACAGTGTCTGGAAGCGCTTCTGGCGGCTGTGAGGTGGTCCCCGGATTTCGGACAGGTGGGTAAGCTCGGTTCGCCTGTGAGAAGGACGGACCCGGATGACGGGCAAGCGGACGCGGTATTTGGCGGATTTCAAGGCGAAGGTTGCTTTGGAAGCGCTGCGGGGTGAGTTGACGACGGCGCAGCTGGCGGCCAAGCACGGCATTCACCAGACCATGGTGGGCGAGTGGAAGCGACAGGCCATGGAGGGG
>NZ_JACOMF010000158.1 GCF_014283215.1 Siccirubricoccus deserti | reverse complement strand
TGCGCCAGTCGATGCCCTCCAGCAGCATCGAGAGCTGCGCGGGCGTCAGCGACACCACGCCACCCTTGGCTTGCGGCCAGACGAAGTGCCCGCGCTCCAGCCGCTTGCGCAACCCGGCCACCGTCTTGGCCCAGCCGAACGCTTCCTCGATGCGCTTCCTGATCCGCTGGCTGATGGCATAGCCGGGATGGCGGGTGGTGCGGCCGTCGATGGCCGAGCGCCGCCCACTGGTGTTCTGCGCCAGATGCGGGGTGACGTTGATCTCGCGGAGTTCGGCGACGAAGTCGCGCGTGTCGAAGCCCTTGTCACCGCCCAACGTGATCTTCTGCGGACGGTCGGCATGTGGTTCCACCAGGTGCAGCGCCGCCAGCCGCTCGGCATGGCCGGAGGCGCGTGTTGCAAGCGCATCGACGATTAGGCCGTTGCGGTTCTCCATCAGCGCATGGCCCATGAAGCAGAGCTTCGCCTCCTTGCCCGGACCCTTGCGGTAGAGCTGCGCATCGGGATCGGTGGTGGAGGCATGGGTGTCGTTGCTGCGCTTCCGGCCGCGGAAGTTCTGCTCGCCATTGCGCCCGGCATCTGGCGGCGGCCCGGAGCCATCCTTGGGCCGGAAGCTCTTGGTGCTGGCCCACGCTTCCAGGAGCGTGCCATCAACCGAGAAGTGCTCGGTTGAGAGCAACGTCCGGACCTTCGGCTGCGCCAGCACACTGGCCAGGAACCGCGACGCGACCTCGCCCGCCAGCAACCGGTCGCGGTTCTTGGTGAAGGTCGTGGCGTCCCAGACCGGATCGTCCACGCCGATGCCGACAAACCAGCGAAACAGTAGGTCGAAGTCAATCCGCTCGACCAGTTGCCGCTCCGAACGGATCGAGAAGAATGCCTGCAGCAGCAGGGCGCGCAGCAAACGCTCGGGCGGAATGGAATCCCGCCCCGTCGGCGGGTAGAGGCGCTGCATACCCAATTCGGGGGTAGCGTAAGCCAACTGAAAAACTTCAAGTCCTACTTCAAGCGCACACTGGCCTTAGCCCTCGCGGTCTACCCGGAGGCCAAGATCGACATCACCGAGCGCGGCCTAACGCTCCACCCCTCGGCGCCGCCCGTCGACAAAGTCCAGGGCCTGCTCAGGCGTTAGTGAGCACGGCTCGACGCACAGGGCCCACGCCCCGCCTTGGCTGAAAGAGTCCCCCCTAGAGAGGCATGGCTCGCCCGTCCTGCCCAGACCACCAAGCGGCGGGGCTCCCAGGATGTGAACTTTGTCAGCCGTCTGGGCGGACGGCGTCAGTCGAGTCCAAGTCCCTCTCAGCTGACAGAGTCCACACTCAATTACGCTTGTGCCCCTTAACAGCGATGTTGGCTATCGGGGATGAACCGCCGAGTTCGGCCCAATTCGACTGCAGCGTGAAGTGCTGCCGCCAAGGGACATTGACTCCCGAGGGGAAGGGATGCCGACCTCAGACTCAGACGCGGCAACCCGCAGCGGCTGCCACCGCCGCGACGGCTATCGGCGCGGAATCTGGCGGCCAACCGTAATTGCGGCACGCTTCTGCTCACCCGCGGTAAAGCGAGCCTTATCGCGCCTTATCGGGAACGGCTGCGAGCCCGTCCATAGCGATGGCGGAACGCGGCCTATCGTCTGTCCTGCGGCGCGCCTACCCTACCCGGCGTGCTCCTTGCTGCTTCCGATGTCCCCCTATCGTCTGCGCGCCCGCGCCCGCCACAAAGCCGGCGCGAAGCATGTTGGACATGGCGCAGAGATGCCTGGGGCAAGCACAGCAAGGTGGCGCAGGCAAGCGCCGCTATTCGGCGCGGATGCCGAGCTGCCGGATCACCGGGCCGAACAGTGCCCAGCTCTCGCGGATCTGTGCCATGAAGGTGTCGGGGCCGCGCGGCCCGATATCGACCGCGATGGTCTCGAAGCGCTGCCGCAACTCGGGCGTGGCCAGCCCCTCGCGTACCGTGGTCCACAGCCGATCCACGATGGGCTGCGGCGTGCCGGCCGGCACCATCAGCCCGTTCCAGCCACCGACATCGTAGTCCGCCGGCCCACCCACTGAGGCGAGCGGCGGGATCTCCGGCATCAGGCGGGAGGGGCTGGCGGTGGTGACACCAAGTGCGCGAAGCTTGCCCTCCCGCACCAGGCGCAGCGCAGCGGCCGCGGTGTCGAAGGAGAAATGCACATTGCCGCCTAGCAGCGCCGCCATGGACGGAGCGCTGCCCTGGAACGGGACGTGCAGGGCGTCAACATCAGCCTTGGCGTTGAACAGTGCCGTCACTAGGTGCTGCGCCCCGCCAACGCCCGAGGAGCTGAAGGTGTACTTTCCGGGCTCGGCCTTTACCAACCGCAGGAACTGCACCAGGTCCTGCGCCGGGAAGTCCGGCCGCACCAATAGGATATAGGATGTCTGCCCATAGCTCGCGACGGGCTGCAGCTCCTTCTCCACATCATAGGGCGTGCGCTGCACCAGCGGACTGAAGATGATAGGGCCATTTGAGGCGGCGAGCAGCGTGTAGCCATCGGGCGGCGCCTTGGCGACCATGTTGGTGCCGATCTGCCCGCCGGCGCCAGGGCGGTTCTCCGGGATCACCGTCTGGCCGAAGCGCTCGGTGAAATACTGGGCCATCAGCCGGCCTTGCACATCGGTGGATTGGCCCGGCGGCCAGGGGATGATCATGCGGATCGTTCGGTTCGGCCACGGCGCCTCAGCCTGGGCGCGGGCGGCACTGGGCAGGACCAGCAATGCCGGCGTAGCAAGGAGGTTGCGGCGGTTCATGCGCGTGCTTCCTTGGGCCATTGTAGTAGCCCCGGTTGATCTGGACTGTCGGGTAGCAAAGGATACCCTCGGATGGCCGCCCCTGCCCAGGCCGCACCCTGTTTGCACAGGAACATGAGCCTTCCCTTTATGAACACTGCCGGGTGATGGCCCCGGAGTTGGGCTGCGCCAGGTAGGACGCCGCTTTCGTGTCGTGACCCCGATTAGAGAACGGGCTATAAGTGCTGGCGGTCTTGATGCGATCCCCTTCCAACAGAAATCGCCCGGCGAGAGGTCCCGCAGGGCGGCTCTGAGCCTGGACATATCGGCCCGGCGCTCGGCCGAGTGAGGGATACGCCCTCGCCACGCGGACAGGATGCACTCCTGCTTGCCACGAAGATATGGCGCTTCGTGGATCGCCTGACCCTTTGTAGAATGCGGTTGTGGTCGCCGCTGTGAGCAGCATCACAGGCTGGGACAGCAGGACACGACCGGCCACTGCCCGCGAGGCGCGGCCATTATCGCGGGTTAGCCCGGATATCTCACCAGACGTAGGTGCATCGGGGTCCTGAATCGGCGAAAGTTCTTCTGCGACAAAGACTTATCGAGACGCAGGGTAAGAGGGGCAAAACCTGTGGCGAGGGTGCAGTTTGCCCTTCCCAGGTGGCGGCTGGTCTGATTCGCTCGGGCGCATGGTCCCGCCCGCCGATCCTGACGCGCTGTCGCCGGCCGAGCTGAAGGCGCTGGTCAGCG
>NZ_JACOMF010000157.1 GCF_014283215.1 Siccirubricoccus deserti | reverse complement strand
TCTTGTCGCGGATGCGCTCGCCGGTGACCTCGCGCTCGAACTGCGCGAAGGAGAGCAGCATGTTCAGCGTCAGCCGGCCCATGCTGGTGGTGGTGTTGAACTGCTGGGTGATCGAGACGAAGGAGGCACCCTGCGCATCGAGCACCTCGACGATCTTGGCGAAATCGGACAGCGAGCGGGTCAGGCGGTCGACCTTGTAGACCACCACCAGATCGACTCGGCCGGCGGTGACATCGGCGAGAAGCCGCTGCAGGGCCGGCCGGTTCATGGTGCCGCCGGAGAGGCCGCCATCGTCGTAGCGGGCGGGCAGCAGGGTCCAGCCCTCGTGGCGCTGGCTGCGGATGTAGGCCTCGCAGGCCTCGCGCTGGGCGTCGAGGGAGTTGAACTCCTGCTCCAGCCCCTCCTCTGATGACTTCCGGGTGTAGATGGCGCAGCGGAGGCCGGCCCGGCTGATGGGCTGGCCGGAGGCCAGGCGGCTACGCATGGATGGCTGGGGCCTGGGCGGGACGCGGGGAGGGGGGTCCCTCTCCCCGCCTCAAGCCGAAGAAGCGGGGGCCGGACCAGTGCGCGCCGGTGATATGGCGGGCGACCTCCGACAGCGAGGCGAAGCGCTGGCCCGCCATCTCGAAGCCCTCCTCCAGGGCCAGCACGGTATAGGTCCTGCCATGCCATTCCCGCAGCAGCGTCGAGCCGGGCTTGATCCGAGGTGTCCGGGGCCGAGGTTGCGATGCTTGGCTTGCGCCAGCTCTCGCCAGTGCTGCCAGCCGGCGGCGGACATCGGCGCTGAGGCCGCCGTGCCGATCCGCCTGCTGGCGATAGGCAACGTCGCGGCGCAGCATGTCCGGGCTCAGCGCCGCCGGTGCTGCTGCCCGGTGCAACCGCTGCCATGCCTCTCGTAGTTCGGCAGCGTTGACATGGCTCTCACAGGTGGAACTCGCAGCTTGGTGCATGCGAGGCAGACCGGAGCCTGCCCCGCCTCGCCTGACCATTGCGGCCGCCCTCAGCCGGTGGTCGTCAGGCGGTAGGCCTTGCGCCCCTCGCGCTCGATGAGCTGGATGGGGAAGCCGCGCTGGCGCAGACCGGTGACGGCGGCCCGCGTGGTGTGCGGCAGCCAGCCGGTGAGCACCGTGATCTCGCTGAGCGTCGCGCCAGCTCCGGCGGAGATGGCCGTCAGCACCTCGCCCAGCTTGCCGGTTGGGCGCCGTGCCGGAGGTCTGCCCGCCGGAGCCCCTGCCAAGGCGGGCTCCAGGCTGAAGGAGGCAGGTGCCTGCTCCTCGCTGCCATTCTTGTCCGCAGGCGGCGGCGACACCCCTTCCGGGACCCCGGCCGCAACCAGTCCGGCCGCCGTCAGGCGGAGGCCGAGGTGCCGGCCAGCATCGTCGGTCCGCCAGGCGAAGGCTGCGTCATTGACCTGGATCTCCTTGACGAGCTCCATCCGGAGCAGGGCGGCAAGCAGGTTGCGCTGCGCGCCGCCGCGGACACGGACCGTCGAGGGCAGTGGCATGACCATGTGATTGGACCGCTGTGCGGCGGTGGCGAGGACCAGCAGCTGAGCGACGGTGAGAGAGTTGGACATCGGGTGGCCTCCGTGGCGGGCACTGCCCTATGCGGTGCCCCCACCACCCGAAGCCCGGGCCTTGCCGGGCCTGGCCTGGCGGGCTCCCGGCCCGCTCGGCGCCTCAGCAACAATGCTTCCAGTCGTGGGGAAGTCCAGCGGAAAGAGTGTGCATGAAGGCCGCGCCCAAGTCCGGCGGGATGATCTTGGGGGTGACGGTTCGAATCCCGTTCGTTACACCATTCGCTTCCGGAGAAACGCTCTCCGTCCGGGCCACTGGCGCCCGGAACGGCAGGTTTGGCCTGGGTCCGGGCGACGACCTTGGGCTTGCGATATCGGAATGAGCGCCGAATTCTCTCTCTGGACGGCGCTTTCTCTCTGAAGCTTGGGACTTGGCCGGTTTAGTCCCAAGGTTGGAGCTTAGGGAAAAGGCCGATCTCTGGCCGATCCCAGTAGCTTCAGTTCGAAACCCGATTGCCCGCCCGATCGCCCCTGGTGACGAACACGATGCCTCGGCCCACTGCGGTTGGTTCCGGAGCGACAGAACAGCTAAGAGCGTAGAGCGTTCACAAGCGGGGATATTCGTCCAGCATCGGAGAGGTGGTCATGAGCCAGACGAATGGCGGCGCTTCCTCGGCCGAAGTCGCCAAGTACCTCGAGGGTCTCACCCTGCCAGCGAGCAAGCAAGACGTGGTGCGCCATGTACGGAGCAAGGGCGCCAATGCGGACGTGATCACGGCGATCGAGAGATTGCCCGACCAGGAGTTCACGACGATGGCCGACATACTGAAGAACATTGGGCAGGTTGATGCGCCTGGGTAGCGGCAGGCTGGCAGCAATGCGAGGCGATGCCGCTCCTGGCACATCCGACCCGCATGACTTGACGCCATCTCCTTGATCCCGATCCCAGGGCTCTTTGGAGGGATGGTTGTTGCGGCCGCCAGTGCCTAACTTGATCGCTGATGCGGCACCGGCCTAACACTACAGTTGCTTTGGCCCGTCACGGCGATATGGGCCTTTGGTTTGCGCGTTCAGGCGCGGGCCGTCGGACCGAGCTGCCGGAAAATCCGCCGGCTCGGCGACTACTCTTTGTGGATTAAGGCCGCCTAGAAGCGCACCTCGTCCGAAAAATTGCTCTTTTAATCCAGCAGCTTGCAGCCTCTTGAACACGCCGGCACCCGGAATATCTCGACGGGTGCCGAAGCCTTCGGCCCGCCGGTGATTCTGTAGGGAACTGCCGATGAGCGAACGTGTGGAAGCTATGAATCACGAAATTGGAAAGCGACCTCATCTGGCCAGCTGCGGCCCGCTCGCTGGGCAACCACTCTTGGGCTGCGAAGCTGGAACCATCTACACAGACCCACGACAGGTGGCGGAGGATCCGCTCCTCACCATTCCCGAAAAGCGCGAAGTTCTTGCGTCCTGGGCCTGTGACAGCCGCGCCCCGCATGATTCTCCTTCCTTGCGGATGTTAGACAGCGGCGCAGTAGTCCATGTGAGAGAAGTCCTCGAGGCCCTGAAGTCCCTCGACGAGATGGCACGTCCAACCCAGAACGTCGGACAGCGCTGGCCACGCCCTCCATACACTCACCGTAGCCGCGGAGCCCGGGATGCCTGGCGTCATCGACGCCCAAGAAGAGGGCAGTCTGACGACGACGATGATCCTCCGCCTTGTCCGGTGCGGTCGCGCCCTCCTGGCCCTACCCTCCCGCCACTCACAGCCGCTGCCACGGCTCCTAGGTATGAGCTGATGCCGGACGATGCCCTCGGCCGGTCCATAAGTCCCGACACGGAGCCCTGGTGGCAGCGGAACACCGCGGCCGTGGCGGGCTAGATGCCGTAATGGGCCGGCCGCCTGGCGATAGGCGGAAGGGCGGCTGCCCCTCAGAGTGATGGTGTGTTGAACGGGGTCCGAGTGGGTCGGCCCCAGGCCTCATCGAGGGACAGCCATGGAGCA
>NZ_JACOMF010000156.1 GCF_014283215.1 Siccirubricoccus deserti | reverse complement strand
GAAGCGCTGGATCGTTGAGAGGACCATCTCGTGGCTGAACCGCTGCCGTCGCTTGGCCAAAGACTGGGAGTGCCTGAACCGCACCAGCCTCGCATTCCTGCGCTGGGCCTCCGTTCGCCTCATGCTGTGAAGGCTCTGCCAGACAACAACATGATCCCGGACAGACACTAAGGCCGCTCTGGGCCTACGAGATACGCGTGGCTATTTGCGTTCGAGGACGAAGGAGACCTTCGCGTTGACTCGGAAGTTCTTCACCTTGTCATTCTCGACCGTGGCCTGGAATTCCTTGACGTAGACGGAGGTGACCCCGTGCAGGGTCCGTGTCGCCTCGGCGACGACCTGCCGCGTCGCGTCCTCCCAGCTTTCCTCGCTCTCGCCGAGCAATTCGATGACCTTCACGACCGCCATGGCACGCCTCCCAATGTGCCCGCGGCTGTGGGCATGCCGAGAACGGCCGCCGTCGGGCTTCGGTTTGGGCGGGAGCGGTAGGGCGCGTGTCAGCAGGAGCCCCTAGCCGAGCCCCGTTGTCGCTTACCCCATATAATGGTCATCTCTCCCCGTGGTGCCGCCCTTTGGCCCGGGCACCATGCGGCGCCTGCGGACCCCGTTCAGCAGAGCGGCGCAGGCGGTGATTAGCGCCGTTGCTGCGCCGACGAGGGCGACCGAGAAGCCCAGCAGCACGGTTATGTTCGGGAGCAGGAGAGTGTAGTCGGGCAGGATCGGTGCGGGGAATCCCCCACCCACCGCAAGGACCTGCACCTCTCCGAGGGCAGTCAGCGCTAGGCCGAGCGCCAACAGAGTAAGCGCGCGCCAGAACCATGTCGCATACCAGGGCCGCCGCGGTTCGATCTGCTCCTCGGTCATACTTCCTCCGCCGGGCCGAGGTTGAAGTGAACGCAGACGGAGCCGCCAAACTTTCGGGTGTCGCACCGCGCTGTTGCGGATGGTGGCTCTCATTCCAAAGAAAGGCCGACCGAGCCGGGACCGCTCTGGGTGCACGAGACGCGACTGGCTCCGGTGCCCCGTCCGGCACGTCACCGCGCGGCTGGGGGCAAACAGCCGCTCGGTGCGCCGGCCGCTCCGGGCCTCGTCACGCCCGGTCGCGCACGGCCGTCGCACCCTTGTGCTTGGCGCAGTGCGCACAGCAGAAAATGCTGCCGCCCTCCTCGGCTCCGTGTCCCACAATCCGCACGCCGCAATGGGCACAGGTCGGCGCCAAGGCTTGAATGGCGCATTCGAAGCTGTCGAAGGTCATGGTCCGGCCAGCCTGGGTAACTTGGAACGCCTTGTCGTAGTCGTTCCCGCATTGGTCGCAGGTGGGCATGGCGGCTCCTCCCCTGAACGCCGCGGCCACGTGGACGCGGCCAGAACTAACGCAGGGGCAAAGAGCGCGTTCGGTCGGCCTCGCCAGTCAGCGCTCGGCAGGGCAGCACCCAGCGTCTCGTCGGCTCGGAATATCGGTTGGCGCCATCAGCACCGCCCGTGCGGCGCCAACGTGCCGATCAGGAGGTTGGCGCTGACGCGCTAGAGCACCCGATCGGAGGCGGCTTCGGTGTCAGCCGCGTCCGGATGCGCCTCTCCAACACCGTAGTGGCCGCGGTCCGCACAGTGCAGAGGGCGAGGGCGAGGGCGAGGGCGAGGGCGACAAGCAGTAAAGCAGTCGGACGCTCGGCCATGCCATTTCCCTACTTCGGTCCGGCCTTCGGCAGGTCCGCCTAACTCTGGCGGGCAAGGCGGAAAGCTGCCGGGGCAGAGCGCCACCCGGGAATCTCGTGCCCGCCGGGACGTTGAGGGCGCGGGCAATGCGCCTTAACCAATAGATCGGGAGACGGACATGGCAAGGAACCCGAGTGCGTCGCAAGGGCATCCCAGCGGCAGCGCTGACCGGCGAGGCGGAAAGGGTCGGCCGGACGACCCAACGAGCCCTGGGCGAGCCGGGGGCAGCGGGATGGAGGACGACCCCGTGGCCGAAGGCTCCGCCGATCCCTGGGCTGAGGCCGACGCCGTACATCCTGACGAGAGTTCGTCGGATGCCCTGGACCAGCATCCTCAGCCGGAGAACGAGACGGCCCCGAACCGGGGTGGCTGAGCGGTCGGGTGATCCTCTCTCTGGAGCGCCAGCCCGCCGCGGGCACGGGGAGGCATGGTGAGGGTGCTCATCTCCGGCGCCGGCATCGCCGGGCTCTCGCTGGCCCTGCGCCTGCGCCAACGGGGGCTCACGCCGATCATCATTGAGCGCTCGCCCCGCCTGCGCGACAGGGGATACATGCTCGGCCTCTCGGACCCGGGCCTGGATGCTGCCGAGCGGATGGGTGTGGCGGACGCGTTGCGGGCCGCCCGGCACATGCCGCGGCGTCTTGCCTACATGGACTCGGCGGGCCGGGAGCGGTTCGCCATCGATGGTCCAGCGATCGACAGGCTAGTTGGCGACCGGCAGTTCAATCTCATGCGCGGTGACATCGAGCGGATGTTGTACGGTTGCATCCACGACAGGGTTGATGTCCGCTTCGGCGTATCGGTTGCATCCGTGGAAGTAGCGCCAGATGGCGTTGGCGTCCGGCTGAGCGATGGAACCGCGGTGGAGGCCGAACTTCTGGTCGGCGCCGACGGCCTCCACTCCCGGGTGCGCACGCTCCGCTTTGGAGCAGAGGACCAGTTCGTGCAGCCCCTCCATGCCCGCGTGGCAGCCTTCCTGCTCGACAAGTCTGAGTTCCCCGACGCTCTACCGGGTGCATCGTACTCCCTCACGGAAGTCGACCGCGCCGCAGCCCTCGCCTATACGGGCGACGGCAGGCTGGTCGCGTTCTTCATCTGGCGCACGGAGGGGCGGCCACGCTTCGGCACAGTGGAGGAGGAACTGCGCCGCGCTTTTGCCGGGGCGGGCTGGCACGTTCCCAATCTGCTGGACCGGCTCTCTGATACAGAGGACGTATACTTCGACGAGGTGGCCCAGGTGGTGATGCCGTGTTGGTCATCGGGCCGGGTCGTGCTGCTTGGCGACGCTGCCTACGCGGTCTCGCTGATCGCCGGTCAGGGCGCGACACTGGCTATGGCCGGAGCCGTCCTGCTCGCCGACGCGCTGGCGGATGGTCCCGAGGGCACCGAGGCAGCCTGCACGGCCTACGAGGAGCGGCTGCGCCCATGGGCTGTGGCCGCGCAGCGCATGGCGCGACGCAACGTCCACCTGTTCACACCTGCGAACCGCTTCCAGTTGCTCGCACGGGAAGCCATTCTACGGCTGGCAGCACGACCCTTCCTGGCGCCGGTCGTGCGGCGGCTCCTGAAGCGCCAGGGGGAGCGATTGTAGGCCCCCAGCCGGACCTGACGGCACGTGCAGGACGACCGGCAATGATGCAGCGTAGCCACTGGCTGCGGGCGCCTCTCCCTTTACCTGCTTTCCCGGAATGAGAGCGACATTGTGGTCACCGCCTCCTCGAAGCAGGGCCGCATGTCGCGCGGAAACTCAATCCAGAGCGTGGCAATGACCTGTCCCGCCCGTGAGAGGAAGGTTCGGCGGTAGAAGATGCGGCCAGCGACATAGCCCGAGAGG
>NZ_JACOMF010000155.1 GCF_014283215.1 Siccirubricoccus deserti | reverse complement strand
GGCGCCCGAACGCGCGAGGCGCTGTGGAACACCATCGGCCGACTGCTCGATATCTTCAGTCCCGGAGAATGCCGAAACTACCTCGCCAACTCAGGCTATGCGTTCGAGTAAACCAAAAATGCTCTAGTCGCCGATGCCACAGACCGGCACCTCGTGACTGCGGCGCAGCGGCACCTTGTGGAGGGAGGAGCGTGACCGCCCCGGCACGACCGCTGCTGGTCCGGACCGGATTGAGCCGTTCAGCCTCGCGTGAGCTTGCCATGGCCATCACAGTCGGGTTGGCAATATAGTCATTTCGGTAATTCGCCGCGGCGTAGCGCTCAGCTAAACATGCCGCCGCATCGAGTTCTCCTGGGGATACGCGATACAGTTGGAGGCCCGCGGTGAAGGTCTATGTCGATGAGGGTGGCGACAAGCGGTTGATTGGCCGGGCGGACGTGCCGCCAGAGGAAGGGCCGATCTACGAAGTGCCACTCTTCGGAACAGCATCCGTCATTGTCGAGCGATATACCATCGGCACAGTGACGCGATTTCCCCCAGTCGCCGGTACTCCGACAGTCGAACGCGCAGTGCTGCTTGCGATTCAACAACGACCAGAACTGCTCCCTGGATGGCAGCCCTTGGCGTCCTGATGATCCAGAGTGATGCTTTGCGAGGCTAAGTCTCCCGCAGAAAGGCTCGAATGATGCCACGGCGGATGGCAGAAAGCAGAGGCCCGATCATAGGTCGGCCAAATAATCTGTAATAAGCGAGGCTCATCTTGCCGCATCGACTTGTAGCAACGAGAGAAAGCCTGTGTAAGGAGGTTTCCTCTCCCACGTCCGAGCTTGCGTGTCCCGGCC
Source organism: Siccirubricoccus deserti (assembly GCF_014283215.1). Lineage (GTDB taxonomy): Bacteria > Pseudomonadota > Alphaproteobacteria > Acetobacterales > Acetobacteraceae > Siccirubricoccus > Siccirubricoccus deserti. Next base: position 2,767 of record NZ_JACOMF010000155.1, on the reverse strand, counting down.
AGCGTTGAGGCGCCGTTGCCATATATGACAACGCAAGTGCGTGTGCCATTGCTGCGCGATACTGAATTGGAAGAAGCTGAAGAAATGGGCGCCCGCTTCTCAGAAGATTGGCTTCGGGTGTGTGGCTGGTGCGCAGCATCGAGTCTTTGGAGATCCTGTACCAGAACAAAGGCTCTGGTATCGATAAGATCTTCATGCCGTTGATGGTCGCCCGCGCAAAGAGTTCCCAATCTTCATGACCAACACCGTAATCTTCAGAAAATCCGTCGAGGCGCTCGAGAGCATCACGCCGTATGCAGGCGTGAGCATCGCCATACAGGTTCATGAATACGCCGGCCGATAGGACACCTCCCAGCGGTGCAAAGATCTCCTCTGCATACTCGATCCCGCTGTCGGGCAATTCGTCCCCTTCAAAGATTGCCATGGCAGCGGTCACTATATCTGCCGTCGAATTCTGGGCCGCACGGACATAGGTCTTAACCAGATGCGGCAGGCTTACGTTATCATCGTCGTGAAATATGACGTACTCGCCGGATGACTTTCTCCAACCTAGGTTCCGAGCAGCTCCCAAATAGCGGTTCTGCTGTCTGACTATGGTCCAGCCTCTCCGGGCGAATTCGACTTCCAGACCATCAAGAACCGAAAGCGCTTCCCGCGAAGTGCTGCCATCATCTACAAGAATAACTTCAATATTTGGCCATGTCTGAGCCCGTATTCCATCCAGCGCCTGGACCAGTGTTGTAGGTCTGTTCCGCGTAACCAGTACGATGCTCACTAATGGCCAGTCACAACGAGGAGGCTTGATGTTCCTTGTTTCGACACAAGCGGCGGCAATTGATTGCCACATCTCCTGGATTGCATCAGCTGATACCGCAGGCCGTACTGCCGACGGTAGTCCATTGCGCAGGGCGTCGCTCAACGCCGAGGCTAGGGCAGCGGTATTGGGCTGTACCAGGTGGGAGGCTCGATCTTCAGGATGAAGAAGGTCCGCAGTCCCGCCTACATCGGACGCAAGGAAGGATGCGCCTCGTCCTATGCATTCAGCCACCGCCATCGAGGAATTCTCATAAAGGGACGGCAGAACTGCAAGTCGTCCAGGGGCGGAGACATAGTCGGTTGCTCCTGCTGCATCCTTGTCCGATAATACACTCCAGTTGAGTACACCGGACACCTTAGCCGCGTTGATCGCCCTGATCGTGGCCTCATCGCCCTTTCCAAGAAAGGTGACCTTTATTTGATTTAAAAGAGAGGGGTCTATTTCATTTAAAGCTGAAATAAATATGTGCAATCCCTTCCTTGCCTCAAGTCGGCCAAAGAAGACCAGTTCTTTGACCCTGCGGACGGCCAGCGATGTGGGCTTTCCATAGGCATGAGCGGGTAATGGATTGGGCACCACACGACGGGCGGGGGGCAGTACCCATCCTGCGTCGTCAAACCACTGCAGCATGTAGTTTGACGGACTCACCACAACATCCGCAGCTTCCACAGACTGTCGCTCGAGAGCGTCCGTGCAAAGGTCACCTATATTGCAAGGCAGTTGCTGATTTCCCTCCAAATGCCATAATGTCGGCGAGTGGGTTCCGACCACAACTTGTGTATGCCTTAGCCCGATTCCAGCTCTTTTGGCGGCCAACGCATAGTGGCCTAGCCCCTTCCATTCAGGAAAGTACACCAGGTCGAATTGGCGGTTCTTCAGCCACGCCCAAGCGTTATACGACAATTGCAGTGGTGCTGGATTCGTTAAACGCTGACGATTTGCCGGGCAGACCACAAAGTTTATGCCGTGCTCGGCATAGCGGGCGGCCCATGCAGTTGCTGCAGTTTTGTCGACCTGCTGTTCGGCCGCGAAGAGAACTGTAACCCTATGACCTGCATCGGACCACGTTCGAGCAATGGCTTCGCAAGCTGTTCCAATTCCGCCATTGCGAACCGGCCCGACAATATCTGGAGTTACGATGCAAAGGTTCCGCGTTGCCACCTCGGCTGGTGCACCAATGGACGCACGCACTGGCAGCGTAACAGCCGTCCATTCGGCATCAGCTGGTGTAAATGGTCCAACTGCGGAACCAGTTCTCAGATCATTGGGCATGTCACGCTCGTTCGATTATTAGCTATAAGCCTAGCCCGTGTGGACGGATTTGACCAAGATGAGGCTGCAGGCGAAGTCGACGATGGCGGCGTAGCTGTTGGCGGTTTTATCGCAGCGTAGGGCGACGCGCTTGAAGCGTTTAAGCTTGCCGATGGCCTGCTCGATCCGGGCGCGGTGGCGATAGAGCCCTTTGGGAAAGAAGGCGGGACGGTGCCTGGCATTGCTCCGGTAGGGGATGATGGGGCAGATGCCGCGGCTGCGGGCCGCCCCGCGGTTGCCCTTTGCGTCGGAGCCCTTGTCGGTCATCACCGCTCTCGGCGTGATGTCGGGGCCGAGGTTGAGCAGGGTCTCGAACTGGCGGCTGTCGCTGGCCTCCCCGCCTGTAAGATGGAAAGTCAGCGGCAGGCTGAAGTGGTCCCCATCGGTCGGACAGTTTGGCGGCCTGGATAAGCTCGGTCCTGGTTGTCGTCAGGCCGCCAATTTGGCCATCTCGTCCGCCCCATAGGTCTCGTTGGGGGTCTGCCCGGCCAGCGCGCTATGTGGGCGTCCGGGGGAGTGTCAGGAATTCCGTGTTCGGCCGGTCGGTTGAACGACACGGTCAGGCCAGGGCCTTGGTGAAGCGCTGGCTGAAGATCACGGCGAACTGGGCCTTGGCCATGGCCCACTCCCGAGGCGGCA
>NZ_JACOMF010000154.1 GCF_014283215.1 Siccirubricoccus deserti | reverse complement strand
CAGGCCACGGCCTGGGGCGTCTACATGCACGCCGAGGCGGGAAGGCGCCTTGCCCGGGCACATGGCCCACTGGGCTTCCTGGCCCGCGAGATCCCCGGCGAAATCCCACGCATCATGGCCAACCTGGAATCTCTCGGAGGACAGGACCCTGATCGTCCTGAACAGTGACCGGTGATGATGACAGGGGCGGTACAACTTCCCTGGCTTTGATCGTCAGCCGCAGGTCCGCGGCCGCTTGGCGAAGGCGGTGGCGGTTAGGTCGGCCGGCTATCTACTCTGTCGCTCTTCGCAGGGCGTCCGCCCAAACCAAAGTCGAACCGCCTCTGCCGAGCGGTCCAGGCATATTTCGCATCCCCCTGCAGCAGATGCAGGTGATCCGCGATGCGGTTGCGCTCCAGCCAGGCGATGGCGGCCTCGAGCTCGGCCAATGACATCTCGGCGCGGCCCTTCCGCATCACCCGCTTGAGCGCCGCTGAGTAGGCATGATGCGCCCCGGCGCCCTTCGGGATGCGGAGCATGCCTTCGTCCTCGATCACTTGGGCCGCCACCATGCGGCCGACCTGCATCTGCATCTCGCGCTCGCGCCGCGACGGCACCTCCAGCAGATCGGGCTGCCGGTTCAGCACCTGCTCCGAGCGGGCCGCGGCGAAGTCCGGCCCCGGCGCCAGCCGCGCCCAGCGGAGTGCCGTCGCATTGGAGGCGAGCGGCACGATCGGCTCGGCTCGCTCGCGGCCGTCATCGATCGGCAGCTCGCCCTGCCGGCGTGGCTTGCGATAGCGGGCCAGTGTACCCTGCTCGCGCTCGATGCGCTCCCGGAAGCGCCGGAACAGCAGATCGTCGGGGTGCAGCACCAGGGCGGTCTGGTCCTGGTAGGGGCCGGCCGCCGGGTCGACCCGGGTGGCACGGGCGATCATCTGCTCCAGCCAAGCGCGGGAGCGGATGTGGGTCACAGCGCGGCGCAGACCGCGACCGAGGGCGCGTCCAGCCCCTCATAGGCCATGGCGCAGGTCACCAGGATCGAGGGCTCCGGCCGCAGCCGGAAGGCGGCCAGGGTCGCGTGCGCATCCCGCTCATCGGCGGTGGCGATGCGGACGGCGTGCTCGGCCTGGCCGCGCGGCACCCAAGGCCACGACCCGATTGCCCGCACCGTCGCCTCGCACCTCCAAGGCCGGCGATGTCGACAGGAGGTAAGCGGCCGAGCCTCCCAGCGCGAACGGGAACATGACCGGGCTCGACGAGATGCCATCGACCGGGAGCGCGCGTCCCGCATACCGCAGGCACGCTTCGCTGAGCCACGCCGCGACCGGCGAGCCGTGCAGATCGATGGCATGTCGGCCGCAGACGTCACCGCGCTGCTGCGGGCCTGCCTGAAGCTGCTGGAGCTGCCGGAGCGCGCCCAGGTCTAACCGCCCAGTCCGAACAGGGTCGTCTGGCGCCGCTGCATCGCACCGGCCGATGGCCCACACGGGCTCGGCACTCGGCGGCACGACGCCGATGTGGGTGTGGATGTTGTAGGCTTTTCCCCGGGCTTCCTTGAAGGCTATTTCGTCGTGCGGCGCCCGGGCGAGCGCTCCGGCCCCGCCAAGGTCGGGAACTGGGGGCGAAGCGGCCATTTGTCCGAGAATGGTAGCGTCGGCGGCTTCGCGCCCCTCCCGAATGCGCGGCTGCCGCACCTCTCCCTTTGAGAGCGGGCGCACTCACCTCGCAGGCGCCTTGGCCCGCAGCTTGTGCCGCTTGAGTAAGAAAGATGGCATAAAATTCCTCAAGCCGTCAGCATGGGGGCTCTTCCTTAGCAGGGACGCGCCGCCATGCTGACGGATCGGTACGGCCTCCGCCTGTCCACCACCTCCTCGGAGGCGCGCGACGCCTACATCGAGGGGTGCGACCTCCTGCTGCGGATGTACCCCGGCGCGGCGGCCGCCTTCGCGCGCGCGACCGCTGCCGATCTGGGCTTTGCCATCGCGCACGCAGCCCGGGCGCGGGTGCTGCAGCTGGGCGGCGACCCGGCCGGCGCCCGGGAGGCCGTTGCGGCGGCACGCGGCGCTCTGGCCGGGGGCACGCCGGAGCGGGACGTTAGCCATGTGGCCGTGTTTGACCTGGTGGTCGGCGGCCGGCCCGCGGCAGCCCTCGAGGCCCTGCGGCGCCATGTGGCGAGCTGGCCGCGCGACGCGATGGCGGCGAACCTCGCGGCGAACCAGACCGGCCTGATCGGCATCTCCGGCAGCCCCAGCCGGGAGCAGGACCAGCTCGACTTCCTGGCATCACTCGCGCCGCACTACGGCGACGACTGGTGGTTCAACGGCCACTACGCCTTCGCTCTCTCCGAACTCGGCCACCAGTCGGCCGCGCGCCCACTGATCGAGAGGTCGATGGCGCAGTGCCCGTGCAACGCCTACCTGGCGCACACGATGGCGCACTTCCACTACGAGAACGGCGAGCCCGACGCGGCCGCCTCCTTCCTGCGGTCATGGCTGGCGGATTACCCCCGTGAGGGCATGCTCCACGGCCATCTGAGCTGGCACCTCGCCATTGTCGAGTTGCAGGCGGGCGCGATGGAGGAAGCCCTGCGGCTCTTCGACCGGGGCTTCGCCGGGGAGGACCACCCCGGGCCGGCGCTGGTGAAGCTGCTCGATGCGCCTTCCTTCCTGTGGCGGGCCGAGCTGGCGGGGCACCCGCGCGACCACGCACGGTGGGAGGCGCTGCGCGGGTTCGTACGTCGGCTCTTTCCGCGCCCGGGCCTGCCCTACGCCGACTGGCATGTCGCCCTGGTCGACGCCGTCGCCGGCGACCGCGCCGAGGCCGAGGCGCGCACGGCCGAGATCGAGGACATGGTCCGGGAGGGGCGCTATCCGGCAGGGGCGACCGTGGCCACCTTCGCGCGCGCCCTCGGTGCCTTCGAGCGGCGAGATTATGGCGCCGCCATCACCGGCATCGAGGGCATCCTCGCCGAGCGGGAGCGGATGGGCGGCAGCCGCGCACAGCTGGACCTCGTGGAGTTCACCCTGCTGCGGGCCTACCTCGCGGCCGGCCGGCACGAGGACGCACGCCGCCTGACGGCGGCCCGGCGGGCCGGCCCGCGCGGCATCCCGGTGGCCGGCCTCGAGGCGGTGCAGGTCCACTGAGGCCCGGAGGACACGCCGTCCACCTGCGCCGCTCGCCCGGGCGGCACGCCCGCCTCACGCCCCTCCCGCCGGACCGAGGACCTGGACGGGATCGCGGCCGCCGTCAGGCCCGCGCGCGGGGCGACGCGGGTGCCCCGGCGGAGGTGACCGCCGTCCCGGGCCGCCTCGCGCACCAGTCCGTCGCGCGCTCGTAGGCATCGGCGACCCGCAGGACGGTGACCTCGTCCCAGGCGCGGCCCACGACCTGCAGGCCGATCGGCAGGCCGTCCGCCGAGAAGCCGCAGGGCACGGAGACCGCGGGCAGGCCCGTCAGGTTGAACGGCGCCGTGTTGCGCATGCGCACCCCGGTCAGCGCCGTCTCGTCCTCCTCCGCCCGGCAGGCCGGGACTGGCGTCGTCGGCATCACCAGCACCTCGAACCGGGCCATCGCCCCGATGAAAGCGTCTACGATGACCCGCCGCGCGCGCTGCGCCTGCAGGTAATGAGCGGCGCTCACCATCGAGCCCGTCTGCAGCGCGCCGCGCAGGGTCGGGCTAAGCAGTTCCGGGCACCGGCGGAGCCGATCGGCATGGTAGGCTGCAGCCTCCGCCAG
>NZ_JACOMF010000153.1 GCF_014283215.1 Siccirubricoccus deserti | reverse complement strand
CGCCTCAACCGCCCGGACCAGGCGCCGCCGGAGGTCCGCAGACAGAGGTGCCGTCATCATCGCCTCGCCAGTGCAACACCAGCGTCGAATCAGACCATGCGATTCCGTGCAACATCAAAGTGCTCTAGCCACCCACGTCTGACTACCTACCTTCCCGCCCATGTCCCGCTCACCTACTGCCGATCTGGCCCCACTCATCAAGCTCCTGCAAGCGGGCGTCCAACCCGGTCGCGCTGCCGCCGAATTCTCTCGCGTCCTTGCGATCTGGACGGCCGAACTCAGGGACGACGGCGAGCAGCTACAGGAGCGGCTATCCGGCTTGGCCGAGCAGATGACGACGGGGATCGAGGAAATGCACGAGGGCATCGCCGAGGCGAGCGACAAAGGGAAACCCACGCTGCGGCGGATACTGGCGACGCATGAGGCGGTGCTGGACGCGGTGCGGAAAGCGCAGGGGGCAGGGTAAATATCCCACCGCCCCGCCAGGGAAGTTACCGCAGCACGCGACCCTCAGCGGTCCTTCACCTACGGCCCATCAAGGTCCGGTTTCAGACGCGAAGCCGACATAGCCGCTGGGATCAGAGGATAGGCGGCTCTGCGCCCATGTCGGTCATCTGCTGGGTGCGCCCGACTTCCTGAAAGCAGACGATGCGCCCCCGACCTCGGCTGAGCGGGTCGGGCGGAAAGCGGACCTCCGGCGCACGTGCCTTCAGGGCCAGCAGGGCGCCTTGACGCTCCCCGGCTGCTCAAGCAGGCGATCACAGGTCCTTCTGACCGCGCCATAGCATTCGCAGGAGGCCGCCTCGAGGCCAGGTCGGTCGGTGATTTCCATCCGGCCGTGAGCGTACTCGATGAGGCCCGCCTTCTGCAGGATGCCGGCGGCGACGCTGATCCCGGCACGGCGCACCCCGAGCATCATGGAGAGGAACTCGTGGGTCATCGGGATTTTCTTTCCGCCGCTTTCACGCGGGCACAGTGCCAGATCAACTGGCGGCGCCATGCCTCCTAAGCACCCCTGCTGTCGTAGTTTAGGTGGTAGGCGATGCGGAGGCCTTGTCACGGTTGCCGGGCGCGTTCAGCGGGTCGAGGTCGCCGACGAAGCGAAGCAGGTCAGGCATCGTGAAATCCCGGCCCTTTCCTAGGGTTGGCTTCCAATCGGGGGCCGTCGTGAGAAAACTCTCGTCATCGCCTTGAAGCAAACCCACAAACACCTCGGCCAGGATACGACTTCCGACCGGCCCGAGCCGCTGCCCCTTCCCGAGGATCTGAGCCTCCTTAAGCACGTAGTACCAGAGCGGCGTGCGTTGGTGCAGCCCGCTTTCAGCTGCGGCCTTCCCATCTGGTCCACTGCCCTCGATCTGCTCAGGTGTAAGCATGGTGAAGCTTATCCCACTGCGTGCATCGTTCATGTGACGCGCAACGTCCTGGCCGCTCGGCAGGCCCATGAGTACGCCTCGTCTTAGGTTGAGGAACGGCAGGCTGAAGTCCCGCTCGACCGGCGCCGGCTCAGGTGGCGCTGGCGGCAGCCTATGCAGTTCAGGCGCCAAGTAGGGGTCGAGCTTACGGGCGAAGTTGAAGCCGAAGGCGTTGAGCTCCTCGGTGATGTCGGTACCGAATTGCGTCGGCTTGCCGAGCTCAAAGAAGCGGTGCCAGTCGATTGGCCAGTCCGCGGGAAGTGATGCAAAGGACGGTCCCTGAGCTGGGGGAGCCTTCGTGCCGCGGATCGCGCCAGACTTGCCGCTGAAAAGGAAGAGTAGGTTGAAGCCTATGCGGTTGAAGGCCCGATTGTGATTGTAGCCTTGGCGGACCATGCTGTGACCAAGCCTGTAGGCAGCGACCGAAAACTCGAGAGGGATGTAGGGTAGGCTGTAGGCGCTTTGCTCCTCGAAGCGGTAGAACCTGCGGCCATGCGTCAGGACGTGCTGCAGCACGTCGTTGTCGATGATGCGCCTGAGGAAGTCATTCAGCACGATCCACTGGTAGTGCCACACCACTTCCCGCCGGGCGACCGCAAAGCGCCGGTCCTTGGTCATTTGCGGGCTACGTGCAGGGATTGTCTCGGTGACCAGCTTGTTGTGGAATTTTAGGAAGGCGAGGTGCAACTGGGCAACGAGCAGGTTCTCGTCGTTCCGCGGATCGCCAATGAGCGCTGTGCCGTGGGTGTTCCTTGGCAGATCATTGGGCAGCGGCTTGGTCATCCTAGCGTCGCCCCGGTTGCTGCCAGGGATACACTCGCCGATGATGAACTGGTCGAAGCCGTCGCGCGCGTAGAGGTAAGGGCTTCCCGCGGGCCCGATGCCATAGACGCTGTCAAGCTCAAGCTTCGGCGTACGGAAGTTCTCGACAGCCGGCCGATCCACAACCCTTTCGGAAATGCTGGTGGTGTCGAAGGTGATGTCGTGATCGATGAACTGGCCAAGATAGGTGTACCCGGCGGGCACGTGCTCGTTGTCTCCGGTCAGCCCGCTAGTCTCGGCGTTCTCGATCATCGTCCGGGCCAGGGCGAACAGTGTGTCGTCGTTCAGATCCAGCGGCGTTGTCAGCCTTGGGAACATGCGCCCAAACTTACCGGGCTGTACGGTGCGGCCGGGTGGCGGGGCGTAGCTGCCCCGCGGCGTGCGGCCATGCGCTGGCTCTGCGCCAGCGGCGGATTGATGTCGTCTCTGCGACAGCGCCGAGGGCGCTACGAAAGCACGCATATCATCGGCGCTCATGGAGCCTGAGTGTCCAAGCCCGCCGGACGTGCTCTTGGTTCTCTTTTGGTTCGGCGCCATGCGCTTTGCCCCCGATGAAATAAGGTGACGGCAGATTCATCCTGTACCCGCAGCGGGGGCGGGAGAATCCTGATGCTTGCTTGTTGACAAGGTGACGACGACCAATAAGTGCAGGCGGTAATGCAAAGATCAAAATGGGTGCAACAAAGCGTGCTCGCGGAGCCGAAAGCTTTACAAGCATGAAGCAGCATTATGCGAACAAGTCACGACGTTATGAGAATGCCGGGACCGTAACGGCGTGAGCTTCACGTAGCCGCGATTGCTGTCTATCTACGCAGTGCCAACGGCGGTCCGCCCACGCCCCGTGCAGGAGGACAGCTATGGTCGCCTCTACCTGATCGGCCGGCGCGAGGACCCGAGCATCGTTGTCGCCGTGTACGATCGTGTACTGAAGGCGGACGGCTCCCCTCAGGAGCACTGGATCAGTGTGCCGCCGCACATCGCCACCGCGCGCGAGGCGTTGGCCTGGAGCTTCGAGATGAGCGAGGCGGAGTACCAACCACGACGGGAAACCTAGCCGCGTGCGGCGACAGCGGACCGACACGGGGTGAGCACGGGACAGCTCTACACTTGGCGCAAGCAGATGCTGGCGACCGCGATGGCAGGGTTCGGGCCGGTGGCGGTGGTGCAGGAGCCGCCGCCACCTGCCTTACCCGCCCCGCCCGCGGTGCCTGCAGCCATGGAGGCGGCGGGCAGTCTGGAGATCGTGCTGCCGAGCGGCGCGAGCATCCGGGTGACAGGCGCCGTTGATGCGGTGACGCAGATCATGGTGCTAGTGCACTGACGCAGACGGAGGATTCACAGCGGGGCGCTGCGGTGGAATTCTCCAGGCATGGCCCAGACCGTCAGCGTCATCGTTGGATCTGAGGATCGTATCCGCCTCGCTGCGATCCTTGGTGACCGGAACCGCCCGCTAAAGCATGTGCAGCGGGTCAACATCATCTTGCTCTCCGCCGAGTGGCTGCCGGTTCTGGAGGTGGCGCG
>NZ_JACOMF010000152.1 GCF_014283215.1 Siccirubricoccus deserti | reverse complement strand
GGTCAGCGGCTTCAACGATGCGCCCGAGCAGCTGACCGAGGCCGAACTCGAACCCCTGTATGTGCGCGAGGACTCCTCCTACGGCGACCTGATGACGCTTGGCCCGGTACTACGCATGTCGGAGACGACGTGCCGATGGGCGTTGCCCACCCCCAAGTTCGGTGGAGACCGACCCGAATGGTTGGCCCGGAACGCTGAACCTCGCTGATGCCACACGTCTGACCGGTAATCCCTTTGATCTCATTTTTACAGGACGAGTATGGCCGGGAGCCGAAGGGCGGCTGGTCCTGACCCTCGAAACTGAGGTGGTCCCTAGATTTCGGACACCGGAGACGTTGCAACAAGGCCTCACGCCGAAGACCCGCAGTTCAGGCCCGGGCAGCCCCGCGCAGCCGACTGAGGTGGCTGTCCACTGAAATTTCGCCTGGATCACTCGATGGGGGCTGGTCATCCGGCGCAACCCTCGCAACCTGCATACTGTGAGACGGGTCGCCCCTGTCTCAGGCGGACATCTGGTCTAGCGTCCACCCCTTCCACGAAGGTGCCCTTGGCGGCGGATCAAGGCTGCTGGGCTGCCCTTGCGCGCTGGCCGAACTGGCGCCGCCTGGAATGGCCCTGTAACGCACCACCGGCCTCCCCAACAACACCACCCGGCACGACCAGCACCCGGCCGGACGGGCGGGTGGCCAGCACCGCCTCGATCCATTCGTTGAGCCGACGGCTCTCCGCCAGCGCGCCGTCGATGTCGCGGTAGACCTCCGGGAACCGCAGCGCCATCCAGCGCCAGGCTACAAGGCGGCGATGCACCCGCTCGGCCAGTTGCAGCGCCTCCTGGCTGGCCCGAGCGGGCGGCGGCAAATGTCCGGCCCGTGGCGGCGCCACCGCCCGGCCAAGCGCATGCTCCACCGCCCAATCTGCCAGCCGCTCGACGCCCTCGTCCCGCTCGTCCGCCGGGCACATTGCATAGGTCCAGCGGTCCAGCAGCGACAACTCCCGCACCCCGTCCACCGCCGCAGCAATGGCGATCTGTGTCGAGAGATCGCCCAGCCGATAGTTTGGATCGTCCCGCCGCAGCACCGCCCGCTCGATCCGCCGCAAGGTGCCGAACAGGCTCTCGGTGCCGATCTCGGCCGCCACCGCAGCAATGATCTCGGCATCCGGCGCCACCGGAGGGCGCAAATCCCCCGGCGCGACGGGGCCCGCGGCCAGCGCATGGGCAATCGCTGCCGGATCGCCGCCGCCCTTGAGCACGGCGACGGTCCCCTCGGCATGAGCGCCGCCAAACCGCCCGGCCCGGCCGCCGATCTGCTTGATCTCCTGCACGGTCAGCGGCCGGTCCTGCTGCCCGTCCCATTTGCTCAGCGCCGAGAACACCACCCGTCGCAAGGGGCCGATATTGAGGCCCATGCCGATCGCGTCGGTCGCCACCAGCACCTCCGCCTCGCCCTCCCGGAAGCGCCGCGCCTCGGCCCGCCGCACGGTGGGGCCGAGCGCGCCATAGACCACCGCCACACTCCGCCCGCGCCGCAGCAAGGCCGCGCGGAGCTCGAACACCTCCCGCCGCGAGAAGGCGATCACCGCATCGCCGCGGCCGATATCGTCGAGCGGCACCGGATCCGGCGCCGCCACCAGCGGCCCCATGCGCTCCAGCCGCACCTCCTCCACCGGGTCGCCGCAGAGCGTGGCGATGCGCTGGATCATCGGTGCAGCATCCGGGGCGCCCAGTACGATCACCGTCCGCGCCGGCACACCCATGATGGCTGCCGTCCAGGCCGGGCCCCGTTCGGGGTCGGCCAGCATTTGCGCCTCGTCGATCACCGCCACATCGACCGGCGTGCGGAAGGGGCACATCTCCACTGTCGCGGCGGTGTGGCGGCTGCCGGGAGCCAGGATGCGCTCCTCGCCGGTCGAGAGCGCGGTGGGCACGCCGCGCGCCTCGAGCGCCTCCCGGTACTCATGCGCCAGCAGCCGCAGCGGCCCGAGCGCCAGGCCGCTCTCGGCCTCGGCCAGCCGTGTCAGGCCGAAATAGGTCTTGCCCGAATTGGTCGGCCCGAGGCAGGCGATGATCCGGCGGTTCAGCGCCCGGGCGGTGACGAAGTGCGCGGCGTAGCGGTCAAGCCCCGCCACCCGGGCAACAGCTGAATTGCTCGCTCCCCGGGGCTCGGCCCGGGCCTCCCGGACCGCCGGCGAGGGGCTGCCGGCGTCGATATTCCGCCACTCCGGCAGCGAGCCACGTAGGGTCTCCAGGGTAGCGGGGTCGAACTGGAGCTCCCGCACCGTGCTGCCGCCCTTACGGACCGCCACACGGCGGGCCACCGGCAGCCGGCCAGTGCGGATCCAGCGCTCGGCTTCCGCCCTGGTACAGCCCAGCAGCTCCGGCACCGCTCCGGCGCCGATCAGGGAGGCCTCCCAGGCCTTCAGCCGGCGCTCCTCCTCGGCCCGGGTCTCGCGCGCCGCCCGTGCCGCGCTGCGCCGCTCGGACCGGCGCCGGCGCTCGGCCTCGGCCGCCCGCCGGGCAAAGGCAGCGGCCTCCGGGGCGGGTAGCGCGAAGGCCTCGGCGACAAAGCTGGCGCAATGACCGACCACCTCCAGCGAGGCCTCCCCGGCCGGCCCTTTTGGTAACTCGTCCAGAGCGGCAGCAAGCGCCGTCTCCGGGGTGCCGTAGCCGCCGAGCCGCGCCATGACCGCTTCGCGCAGTGCCGCCAGCAAGCCGGCATCCCCGACATCCGGATCGCTGATGCCGGCAACCGCCACATCCAAGTCGTCGCGCCGGACCGGCAGTGCCTGGGCCTGCCTGGCCAGGGTCTCCAGCCGGCTGCGCCACCTGCGGCGGCGCAGTTCGGCCTGGCCGGCAGGGGCGGCCTCGGCGGCAGGGGCGGCCGACCGGTCCGGCCGCTGCCGGCCGGCGCCGCCATTCGCGGAACGGGAGAGATGGTCTTGCCCCATAAGGGTCTCCTGTCCGGGACCTGCCCTGACGCCAGGACGGCCGTGTCGGCAGGTTAGCGCCTGGGCATCCCTGGCGTTCAGTCGCCCCCCGGGTCGGGCGCTATTTGCTGTCCACACTGTCGGGCCTCATCGGGACGCCCTGGGCATTGCTGCCCCGCACCGTAGCTAACCGCCCGGTATCCGGATCGCCTGATCCTGTTGACCGCCGCCGGACTACCCACCTGCCTTCCTCCGCTCCGTCGCCGTATCGGAAAGATAGCGAAGGCGTTGGGCATCAGCCCGCGCAACCGCCCGACCCGACTTTAGTAACGCGCGGTGGCAAACAGCCCGTGCCGATATCTCGACACAGCAAGCCACGCTGTCAGGCGTAGCTCGTGCCGACGGCGTGATGCCCCGTCTTGTTGTTCTGGATCAGGTCGACGCCCAGACGTTCAAGAGCCTGCTTCACTGCCCGCCAGGTCGTCTCGCGGACGTTCTTCCGGCCCTGCTCGACCTTTGACACGGTGGAAGGGGAAAGGCCGGCTTCGGTTGCGAGCTGCTCCTGGTCCAGACCAGCAAGCATCCGGCCAGCCGCGATCACTCGCCCCCGTGCCACGATGGGGCTTATCTGCATCGAATAGCTCCGTGTTTGTAGGACACAAAGATGGTGTTTCTGGCCTCACAGATCAACAGACAGTCAGTAAGAGGGGCAAAACCTGTGGCGAGGGTGCAGTTTGCCCTTCCCAGGTGGCGGCTGGTCTGATTCGCTCGGGCGCATGGTCCCGCCCGCCGATCCTGACGCGCTGTCGCCGGCCGAGCTGAAGGCGCTGGTCAGCG
>NZ_JACOMF010000151.1 GCF_014283215.1 Siccirubricoccus deserti | reverse complement strand
GCAGGCGGCACGTCTTCCCGGATCATCAGCGCCGGCATGGTCCGTCCCCAGATGCCATGCCAGCCGATGAATCACGCCCGACCGCGTCGGATCAAACCCCAGAGCCAGACCTTCAGCCGCTTGGTATCAGGCCGGTGCGCACGTGCTCGGCGTGCTGCTCCAGCAACGCCACGACGACATCCGGATCCAGATGCACGACCTGGTCTGCCGTCAGCCGATGGCCCACAGGCTGCGCATTGCAGGACCCGGTCGGTACCTCCCCCGTGGCGAGGCTGTAGAGGGCTGGGTCCGGCGACTGCCGCGACGCCTGAACGGCGCAGAAGTGCAAGCTGTGCACCTCGACCACATCTTTCTCGTAGTTGAACCGGCAGTCGGCTGCCCAGGCGCCGGGGATCGGCCGTGGCGCGACAGTCAGCTCGGGTTCTGTTTGGACTCCGGACAGATAGAACTCGCCTTGTGTCATCCGACGCCGAAAGTCTCGCTCCAAGGCATCCCAGGCTGCATACAGCAGCGTGTGGTCGGGCGGCCCCATCTTCCAGCGCGTGCTGGAGGGCGTTGTGAGTTCCGCGTCGGCGCAAAGCCTCGCGCCCAAGAACCCTGCCATTTCGTAGGGGGTGAACTGACGTTCGTGCGTGCGCACGGCGTCGACCAGGGCAGGATCAGACCAGGCGACCAGCGCCTCAGCCAGCGGCAATTTGCTGGCCAACGATTCGGTGCTCATGCAGTGCACCATACTCGCAACAACTACGATTCCGCAGGTTTTTGCGGGCGCCTGCGGGGTGCGGCGAAGATGTCCGATCGCTGGGACCGGTTCGCATGATCACCCCCACCGCTCCAGCCCTCCGCCACCTCCCGCCGCACCTCCGCGAGGTCTGCGCCATCCTGGCCACCAGTCTGGTGCGGCTACGGCGCCGCACGGCCGAGGATCTCGCCCGCGACGCCGCCATGGCCGGGGAGTTGGGAGAGAGTTCGCTACACTATACCGCCCGGCAGAGCGTGCATGCGGCCCCCAGAGAAAGGGCCTCCGCATGACCCGACGCGCCTTGCCGCAGCTGCAGCCCGCGGCACCAACCATTCCGAAGATCCCGCCTGCTGACGTCCTTGGTAGGCTCGCCGCCTTGCAGGCTCTACCCACGGCGGCGCTGAAGCAGCAGTGGCGGGAGCTATTTGGTAAGGAGCCGCCGCCCTTCAACCGGGCCTACATTCAGAGCCGCCTCGCCTATCGGATCCAGGAACTGGCCTACGGTGGTCTGAAGCCGGAGACCCGGGCCCGCCTGGAGGCGCTGGGCGAGCAGCTGGACGGCGGCAACGTGGTGCTTCGCCGGATCCGCGCTGACAGCCGGCCGCTGCCCGGCACGCGGCTGGTGCGCGAGTACGACGGCGTGCAGCACGTGGTGACGGTCCGCGCCGACGACTTCGAATTCGAGGGCCGACCCTATCGGTCGCTCTCCGCCATCGCCCGCCACATCACCGGCACGCGTTGGAACGGCTGGACCTTCTTCGGGCTCAAGGGGAGGCCCGGGGCATGAGCCGCCGGAGGCTGCCCGACGGCGCCATGCCCGCATCCGTGAAGAAACTCCGCTGTGCGGTGTACACCCGCAAGAGCACGGACGAGGGGCTCGACAAGGAATTCAACACCCTCGACGCCCAGCGCGAGGCCTGCGAGGCCTGCGAGGCCTACGAGGCCTACGTCGCCTCGCAGCGCGCCGAGGGCTGGGTCCTGGTCCGCGACCGCTACGATGACGGCGGCTTCTCCGGAGGTACACTGGAGCGGCCGGCGCTGAAGCGGCTGCTGGCCGACATCCAGGCCGACCTCGTCGACGTCATCGTCGTCTACAAAATTGATCGGCTCAGCCGGTCACTCATGGATTTCGCCAAGCTGGTGGAGGTGATGGACGCGCATGGCGTGACCTTCGTCTCCGTCACGCAGTCATTCAACACCACGACCAGCATGGGCCGGTTGACGCTGAACATCCTGCTCAGCTTTGCGCAGTTCGAGCGGGAGGTCATCGGCGAGCGGATCCGCGACAAATTCGCGGCGTCCCGCGCCCGCGGCATGTGGATGGGAGGCAAGGTGCCGCTCGGCTACGACGTCGTTGCCCGCAAGCTGGTGGTGAACGAGGGTGAGGCACCGCGAGTGCGCCGGGTGTTCGAGATCTTCGCCGAGACGGGATCAGGGATCGAGACGGTGAAGCGCCTTCGAGAGGAGGGCGCCACCAGCAAGGCTGGCCGGCCGCTCGACAAGGGCGATGTGTATAAGCTGCTGAACAACCGTACCTATGTCGGGGAGGCCGCGCACAAAGAGAACATCTATCCCGGCGAGCACCAGGGCATCGTGCCGCGGGAGCTATGGGACCGGGCGCATGCCGTGCTCCAGATTAGCCCGCGGGTTCGCGCCAATCAGAACCGGGCACAGACGCCGGCGCTGCTGAAGGGGTTGATCTTTGGGGTAGACGGCCGGGCGCTGTCCCCGACCCACGCCCGGAAGAACGGCCGGCTCTACCGGTACTATGTGGCGCAGCGCGTGCTGAAGGGTGATGCGGCCGGCGACGACAGCATCGTGCGCCGGGTGTCGGCCGCGGAGATCGAGGCGGCGGTGGTGGACCAGGTGCGGGCGCTGCTGCGGCAGCCGGAGGTGGTCGTCGGCACCTGGCGGGCGGCGCGGGCCGAGGCGCCAGAGATCACCGAGAACGAGGTTCGGGAGGCGCTGCTCCGGCTCGACCCGCTATGGGGGGAGCTCTTCCCTGCGGAGCAGGCGCGAATTGTCCGGGCTCTGGTGGAGCGCGTGGTGGCCGGTCCCGCCGGCGCCGACATTCGCCTCCGTGTGGAGGGGCTGGCCGGGCTGGTCCGGGATCTCACGGCCATCGCGCCCGACGCCCTGAGGCCGGTGGCATGACCGTGGCGACCAGCATCACCGTCCGGGTGCCACTGACCATCCGCCACCAGCCAGGGCGGAAGACCGTGGTCACGCCGGTACGGGACGGGCGCGAGGGCGCCATCCCGACGCGAGCCGATCCGGCGCTGCTGAGGGCGCTGGCGCGGGCGTTCCGGTATCAGCGCTTCCTGGACGAGGGGCGATATGCGTCGATCAGCGAAATGGCGGCGGCAGAGCGAATCGAACGGGGGGTATCTCGGGACACTGTTGCGGCTGACATTGTTGGCGCCGGTCTTCGTGGAGGCCATCTTGGATGGGCAGCGCCTTGAGGGTCTTAGCCTACCGCGTCTTCTTGGTGCCATGCCTGCTATCTGGGCAAATCAGCATGCAACTATTGTAGGCGGATGATCCGATCGGTGCCCCTTCGCGTGTCGGAACGGATGACAGTCAGCATGTTTCCAGGCACGATAAGGTGCGATAAGACGCTTCCGGCTCTGGCTGGGGGTCTGCCGGAGTTTATTGTATTCATGTCGCCTGCTGCTGCCCCGCCAGCCACCGCTGCCGGTCCTTTGACTGTGGCACTCCGCTTGGTTGCCGACCGTATTCCCCGGTTGCGCATCCAGGAAGGTCGGATCTCAGAGCAGGACACCAAGCGCATTCTCATCACGCCGGCCGTCGAGGCTCTGGGTTGGGACATCCTCGACATTGATAAGGTCCGCAACGAGTACCGGCATAATTCGGCAGACAATCCTGTCGACTACGCCTTGTTCTTGAACCGATCACCGGTGCTCTTCGTCGAGGCGAAGCCACTTGGTCACTCCCTCAATGACCGGAAGTGGATCGTGCAGACCATCAACTATGCCAATGCTGCCGGCGTGGACTGGTGCGTGCTGACCAACGGTGCCGAGTGGCGAATATATATATAAGAGCCCATCCGAAAAGGAATTGAGTTACCTGAATCGGATGTGATTCCCTTCTCCTGCGGGCGATTTGTGGGGAAGCAGGATGGCGTGGACAGCGGAGCATCGGCGTGCGGCGGATCGGCGCGGGCTGCGCTACCCCTCCGATCTGACGGATGCCGAATGG
>NZ_JACOMF010000150.1 GCF_014283215.1 Siccirubricoccus deserti | reverse complement strand
CCCACCTTGCCCGCCATCCGGCGCGCACTGCTGGCTCAGCTCGCTGCCGCCATCCGGCTGCGATGTCCCAGATGCCGCGAGTTCATCGACCTACACAAGCGCGAATGAAAGTGCCGAAGTAGTGCTACGCGGACATGATCTATACCGAGACCGCGAAGGAGACCGAGGGGCGGCGGAAGGTGTTCCTGCGAAAATGGCGGCTGAAGTGCCGGGCCGTCGCTGACAGTCTCGAGGAGGACGGCGAGGCGCTGTTCGCCTTCACCCGCCTGCCCTCGAGCCAGTGGAAGTCGGCGCGGATCACGAACGCCATTGAGCGGCTGCATGAGGAGTTGAAGCGGCGCATCAAGACGAAGACCGTGCTGCCCTCCGCCGAGACCGCGGCCATGCTGTTTTGGGCTCTGCTCGCCTCAGGCCAGATCAGCATGCGCAAGGTCGGTGGCTGGAAAACCCTCGGTCAGCCGCCCGCCAAGAGCAGCATTGACCTCGCTGCCTGAGGCGATACCGTCATCACGCCGGAGGCGCCGCTGTCGAGTTCCAACACCCTTTCCGACGGCACCCAATCGCATCCACCACGCGCTGTACGTTCTGTACCGTAAGCAGGCGGGACGCGAGATCAGCTCGACGGCAGCGATCGTCGGCAACCAAAGCGTCAAGGGCGCAGAAAACGGAAGCGTTGGATCGACTCGTCAGGCCTTGGTTCGAGCAAGAAGATTACTTTCATCGGACCTGACGTCGGACAGCTGGACCGCTCCCGCCGGCACTATCACCGGCCAGCATAAGCGCGGAAACAGCCTACTGGAATCATTCTACTCGCAATCCCCTGCAAGGCCACTTGGAATAAGATCACGGGCGCTTCGGGGTCCAGACTTGAACACCGTGCGTAGATGCAAGCACCCTCCACCCACTCACAAGCGCTGATGCGCTTCCGCTGGGTGGTATCGCTTCGGCACTTTGCCCGCGGACCAACCCGCCCCTGTCTGTCCACGCAGCAAGGACGCGTTCGCGGTATGCCTCCCCAAAACGTGGCGTTGCGGAATGGTAGAGAGCGATTGCGTCTCCCCAGCTGCCAGCCCTTCCGTAAAGGGAGTGCAGGAAGCGCGCTGCGTAATGTGCATTTCCATGCGGGTCGAGTGCCTCATCCAGGCTTGAGAATGCAGCGGGATGGTGCATGAGATTGACCTGGAAGCAGCCGACATCGATGGACCGAACTCCATTCGCCTGCAGGGCTGCGATATGAGATTTCGCCGCAGCGAGGCTACCAAAGACGTGTCCTTTCCCCGCAGCGTTGATTGTCCAAGGCCATGCAATTCTGCGACCAGAAATCTGGCGACCGCTCTCGACTTGCCCGATGGCGACAAGCAAGCCTGGCGGAAGCCCCCACTGTCGTTCTGCAGCTCTGGCAGCATCCTCACAGGATCCATCCTCTGCCTGGGCGGCCGCCTCCAGGCCATGGCCGAAGGCGGAACTTCCAATGGCAATGCCGAGTGCTAACGTCACGACCGCTGCAGGATGACGGCCGTGAAGCAGGCGGTACGATGACCGGACTCCAACACCTAGGAAAGACGATGCTTGCTTGTCGTCAAGCGATCTTGGCCGCCGATTGCACCAGTAGCGAGCGCGAGACAGAATTGCCGGGATTGCTGCTGTACCGCAGTGCTGCCGGAGGCCGCATTGACGTGAATGAATGTCCATCACTCGTTACAAGTATCCCAGCGAAACCCTCGTGCAAGCCGCTTGCCGGCTCTACGGCATTTTGAGGTTGCATGGGCTCGTGGGTGTTGATTCGACGCTGCTGATTGGGCGGCGATGCGATGATGACGGCACCCCTGTCTGCGGACCTGCGGCGGCGGCTGGTCCGGGCGGTTGAGGCGGGCAGTTCAGCCCGCGAGGCGGCGCGGCGCTTCGAGGTATGCGCCTCGGCGGCGATCAAGCTCGCGCGGTGAGTGCGCGAGACCGGCAGTGCGGCGCCGGCTAAGGTCGGCGGCTACCGCAAGCCGCTGTTGGCCGGGCATGAGGGTCTGCTGCGCGAACCGACCGAGGCCAAGCCAAGCATCACCCTCGCGGAGGTCCAGGCGGCGCTGCAGGAGCGCGGGATCGAGCCCGGCTCCTTAAGCACCATCTGGTCGACGCTCCGCCGCCTTGGGCTGCGACACAAAAAGGGACGCTGAGGGTCGCCGAGCAGGACCGGCCGGACATCGCTGCCGAGCGCCGCCTCTGGCGGGTCTGGCAGCGGTACATGGACCCGGACCGCTTCGTGTTCCTCGATGAGACCGGTGCCGCCACCAACATGGTCTACCATGGCTGGGGGCCAAAGAGCGAGCGCCTGCTCGACACCGCGCCCCACGGTCACTGGCGCACCACGACCTTGGTAGCCGGGCTGCGCGGCACCGGCGTCATCGCCCCGCTCGTGCTGGACGGACCAATGAGCGGCGAGGCCTTCCGAGCCTATGCCGAGCAGTTCCTGGCACCGGCACTGACGCTTGGCGACGTGGTGGTGATGGACAAACTTGGGCGCGGATGGAAGTGCCATCGAGAAAGGCCGTGCCAAGTGCCACCCCACGCTTCTGCGCCATCACTAGCATGCGCTCCCACACGCCGAGGCGGGACCAGCGGATGAACAACTGCGCCGCCATCCACCATGGCCTGAGCCCGGCCGGTATGGCGCGCCACTTGGCCTCGTTGTCGTGCCGCCAGAGGATGGTGCTGAAGCGCTTCCGCTTTGAGGTCTTCTCCTCGTCTCGGGGTAGGCGGGAGATGCCGTGGCGGACCAGGCAGCGGTGCAGGGCACTGCGGCTGAGCGCCAGGATGGTTTCGCGGAGGCAGCCGAGGACGTCGTCGAGGGGCAGCAGGGTGCGGCGCCTGAACTCGACGATGATCGTTTCCTCGGCCTCGGTGAGGGTGGTGCTGCGGGGCTGGCGCGGCCCCATAGGCGCATCACCGGTGCCGGCGCGGCCTCGCCATTTCCGCACGGTTTTGGGGTTCAGGTGGTACCGGGCGGCCAGGGCGTGGGTCGGCGCTTTCGCCGCTTGGTTGAACGCATGCGTTCAACCGGCTCGAACACGCGGCGTCGTTCGGGCTGAGCCGTGAAGACCTGCTGCCATAGCGCGTCCTCCTGCTCACGGGAGAACGCACCACGACACCCCGGGACTGCACACTTAGAGACGGCGGACTTTGTCGGCCACCCAATCCGGTATCGCGTGGCCGCGCCGGTCGGCACTATGCCGGGCGCCCTCTGCGGCAACTGCCGCCTCGGCCCGCGCCAGGCAGACGGAGACCTCGGCAGCCAGCATCGTCTCGGCCGTCTTCATTCGACCGCAGCTAATCGCCTTGTGGCGCGAGAAATTGGTTTGGATGTTGGCGCCATCGAGCGCGACGTGGCCAAGCCTGACCAAGCCCGCGGCACGGCAGAGCCGCAGCAGCTGGCCGAACAGGTCAGCAAGGGCGGTGAGGTGGCGCTGCCGAAAGTTCGCAATGGTGCGGAAATCGGGTTCAGTGCTTGCCATCAATTGTGCGCCTCGCTCAGCAGATCGTGTATCATCACCGCTTGCCAGATCGCAAAATCCAGATGCTGAGCGCAAGCAGTCGCCAGGCGCTCACGCTGGTGAGGATGAATGCCGTCCTCAGCCAGGGCAGGGAGCGCGTCGCGCACGGCCCGCAGGGCAATCACCATCCAGGTCTCCGATGCCAGGCTGATCGTACACTCCGGCATGGTCCCGGTGCCGGCGGCAACCATTGCAGTGGCCGTCTCCGGCGTCGGCGTCGGGTGGCTCTCCTCATTCAGCTCGACCATGTGCGCACCTTTCTCCTCCACTTCATCGGCCACCAGCAGATCCACCCCCAAGCGTGGGGGCACCGAAGTGCGGCTGTGCACCGTCCGTCTACGCGTCGAGAAAGTTTGGCGCGGGAGCTACGCAAGGCCCTCGCCAGCCCGCTCCCACTCACATCTATGAACCGCCCCGGGTTTGCCGGAGGCTTCAAACCTTGAGAGGTTGGAGCCATGACGAAGAAGACGTCGAACCGGTTTTCGCCTGAGGTGCGGCAGCGAGCGGTACGGATGGTGCTGGACCACGGAGGTGACCACGCCTCGCAGTGGT
>NZ_JACOMF010000015.1 GCF_014283215.1 Siccirubricoccus deserti | reverse complement strand
CCTCCTCGAGCCGATCGGCAACATCCCACCCGCCGAAGCTGAGGCGCGCTACTATGCCAGCCAGCAGGAGGTTGCGCTGGCAGCCTGACTCAAACTCCCCTGCCTCCGGCAAACCCGGGGCGGTTCAGTTGGCGGTGCCGATGGTCTCCAGGGTCATGTAGCGGGATCGCTGGGTGGCCCATTCGTCGGATTGCTCAAGGAGAATGGCGCCGATCAGCCGGGTAATGGCGGCTTCGTTCGGGACCATGCCGACGGCATCGGTGCGGCGCTTGATCTCGCCGTTGAGGCGCTCGATCGGGTTGCTGGAATGGATCCTGGCGCGGTGTGACGCAAACGCCGCCCGCGTTGGGTCACGCGGGCGGCGCATGGGTCCGAAAATGCAGTCGTGGTGGCGGGCGACCCGGAAAGGGCCGCCCGCCGGGCCGCTACGCGATGAGCTGCAGTTCCGAGACCGACCAGCCAGTGGCGCCGGTCAGCGAGGCGATCATCACCCGGTCTTCGGTGCCGGTGCCATCGACATCCCACCACAAGGTCTGGGTGATGGTGTCGAAGGCGAACTGACCGACCGCGTTGGTGGCCAAGCCGTCGGCATTCTCCACGTAGCGACCGGTCGCCAGTAGGTCCATGCCGAGGGCCAACCCGCCGCCGAAGCCGGACACCGAGATCTGGACCCGATCCTCGGCGCCGACATAGCCGACGATGGTATCGCCACCCTCGTCCGCGAAGTTGTAGCGGAAGGTGTCGAGGCCGGCACCGCCACTGAGCACATCGGCGCCAGCGCCACCGATCAGCGTATCATTGCCGCCGGCACCAATCAGCGTGTCATTCCCATCACCGCCGTTCAGACGGTTCGTGGCGTCATTGCCGGTGATCATGTTCGCCAGCACATTGCCACTCCCGTCGACCGCCAAGGTGCCGGTCAACATCAGGTTCTCAACCTCAATGCCGAGGGTGTGGCTGACCGATGCCATGACCAGGTCGACGCCGCCGCCGGTGACCTCGACCATCACATCGCCGGCGCTATCGACGATGTAAGTGTCGTCGCCGACCCCGCCCACCATGCTGTCGGCGCCGGTGCCGCCGTCCAGCGTGTCGTTGCCGATCCCGCCGAACAGCGTGTCGTGACCGCCGCCGCCGCTCAGCAGGTTGTTGCCGTCATTTCCAGTGATGACGTTGGTGCCGTTGTTGCCGGTACCATCGATGTTGGCCAGGCCGGTCAGCGTCAGGTTCTCAAGGCTGCCGCTGCCCGCGATGGAGTAGTTGACCGATGCCATGACCAGGTCAGTGCCCTGGCCGGTGGCCTCGAACACCACATCTCCGGCGTCATCGACGATATAGATGTCGTCGCCCGTGCCGCCGAGCATGGTGTCGTCGCCGCCGCCGCCGATCAGCGTATCGTTGCCACCGGCACCACTCAGCATGTTGGCCCCGGCGTTGCCGGTGATGAGATTGGCGCCGTTGGTGCCGGTGCCATTGATGTTGGCCAAGCCGATCAGCGTCAGGTTCTCGAGGCTGCCCGAGAGAGTGAAGTCGACCGAGGCAAGGACATGATCCGTGCCCTGGCCGGCTACCTCGACCACCACATCGCCGGCATTATCGACGATATAGGTGTCGTCCCCCGCGCCGCCCACCATGCTGTCGGCGCCGGTGCCGCCGTCCAGCGTGTCGTTGCCAAGCCCGCCGAACAGCGTGTCGTGACCACCGCCGCCATTCAGCAGGTTGTTGCCGGCATTGCCGGTGATGACGTTGGTGCCGTTGTTGCCGGTACCATCGATGTTGGCCAGGCCGGTCAGCGTCAGGTTCTCAAGGCTGCCGCTGCCCGCGATGGAGTAGTTGACCGATGCCATGACCAAGTCAGTGCCCTGGCCGGCGGCCTCGAACACCACATCGCCGGCGTCATCGACGATATAGACATCGTCGCCCATGCCGCCGAGCATGGTGTCGTCGCCGCCGCCGCCGATCAGCGTATCGTTGCCACCGGCACCACTCAGCACGTTGGCCCCGGCGTTGCCGGTGATGAGATTGGCGCCGTTGGTGCCGGTGCCATTGATGTTGGCCAAGCCGATCAGCGTCAGGTTCTCGAGGCTGCCCGAGAGGGTGAAGTCGACCGAGGCAAGGACATGATCCGTGCCCTGGCCGGCTACCTCGACCACCACATCGCCGGCGTCATCGACGATATAGGTGTCGTCCCCCGCGCCG
This sequence comes from Siccirubricoccus deserti, assembly GCF_014283215.1. Taxonomy (GTDB): domain Bacteria; phylum Pseudomonadota; class Alphaproteobacteria; order Acetobacterales; family Acetobacteraceae; genus Siccirubricoccus; species Siccirubricoccus deserti. The sequence goes on along the minus strand of NZ_JACOMF010000015.1, from coordinate 119,290 downwards.
CCCTCAAGAGTATCCGCCCCGGCGCCACCGTCCAGCGTGTCATTGCCGCCATTGCCGAAGGCATGGTCGGCACCAGCGGTCAACACTGGGATATCGGCGCCGTTGCCGCCAACGAACAGGTCGCCGACCACCGCAGTCGGTCCCGAGTACACCGTCTCGAACGAACCGCCGCCATCGACATAGCTGACCTGGACGCGCAGCTGGTGGTTGACCACGCTCTCGGTCGGGGTGAAGGCAGCCGCGGTCGCCCCGAGGATGTTGGTCCAGGTCCCGCCGATCAGCACCTGCCACTGGTAGCTGAAGCTGCTCACCGGCGGCAGACCGTCATAGTCGACAAGGGTGCCGAGGGTGGCGGTGATCATCCCCCCCTCGGTCGGCGTGAGGTCGCTGACCGAGGGGGTGCCGACCGGGGCCAGGTTTCTAAGAGTGACTGTCTCGTCGGCGAAGCGCACCCGCTCGATGTTACGCAGCGTGTCGATGCCGTTCGACAGCGCATTGCCGACCAGCACCGGGTTGACGTGGGCGATCTGGATGAAGTCGCCGAAGTCGAAGATCTCGTATTCGCTGCGGTTGCCGCTGTAGACCGCGATATCCAGATCGTCGTGGCCGTCCGCGTGGAGAATCTCGCGGACGATCTTCAGCTGGCCAGGGTTGATGGTGCCGGCGAAGATCTGCTGCTGGATCTGGGTCATGCTGTCGACACTGAACAGCTCTGCACCAGTTCCGTCGCTGTTCGCGCGGACGCTGATCCGCACGTTCAGCCAGGCATCGCCGTCGATGATGTCGTTGCCGGCCTTGCCCTGGATGGTGTCGCTGCCGTCGCCGCCGAGGATGATGTCGGTGGCATCGGCAGTGTCGAGCACGACGGCATCCGGGTCCGTCTCATCCCAGAACAGATGGCTGAGGAGGGGGCGGAAGCCATCGATCCGAGCAACGCCGGACTCCAGCAGTGCATTCGAGTAGGAGGCCAGCGGCGAGTTCGGGCTCGGGATCGCCGCGCCACCGCCGGTCTCGTCCCTGGCGCCGAACACCTGGTCCCGGCCGGTCAGGGTATCGCTGTGGATCCACCCAGACAGGCCTTCGACCAGGTCGAACCGGTCACGCAGGATGAAATCCTCCTGATTGACGAAGATCGGGATCCCGAGGTCGGAGTTGGCGGGAATGCCATTGCCCTTGTGGATCGCCCAGTCGAAGCCAGCCATGCCGTTGCTGCGCTGGATGCCTTCGTTCTGGACCATGATGTCGTCGCCCGACTCACCATCATAGTCGGTATCGTTGCTGCCGCCATTCAGCACGTCATGGCCGATGATCGTGCTGTTGAAGAACAGCTCAGAGTTTTCGCCGGCGAGCGTGTCGAAGCGACCACCGCCCTCGATCCAGTCGTCGCCCTCGTTGCCGAGCAGGAAGTCTCCGCCGTCGCCACCCAGGATGAAATCGTCTCCGGTGCCGCCGAACACCTCCTTTCCATCAGGGCCGGTGACAATGAAGTCGCTGCCCTCGTTGCCGAAGATCAGGGCAAGGCCGCTGCCGCCATGGATAACATCGTTGCCGGCCTCACCGTGCAGGAAGTCGGTCTCGCCGATATCGGTGCCGGCATTGACGATGATGTCATCGCCATCGCCACCATGCGCCTTATCGACGCCGTAGCCGGCCTCGATGTAGTCGTTGCCGCCGCGGCCCCAGAGCGCGTCGTCACCGCCGCCGGAGATGATGGTGTCATCCTGTTCGGTGCCACCGATCACGATATGATCGAGGCCGTGGTAGGCGATGTAGTGATCGACGCCATTCGCATCGGTGGCGCCGCGCTCCACCAAGTGGCTGATCGCCTCGAGCGTCGGATCACTATGTACCGGGTCGTCGCCGATCTGCTTCGACTTGTCGAGCTCGAGCATGATGCTGAAAGCCGAGAACAGGTCGCCCGGCAGCGCGGTCGAGCCCGGGTCACCGAGATCGGTGTTGCGCATCACCAGCTTGGCAAACGAGTTGTTCTCCAGCTCGTTCAGCAGGTTCAGCCCCTGGGTTCGCGAGAGATAGTAGAAGCGGTCGGCGTCCTGCAGGTTCTCCATCGTCATCTCGAAGACGAAGCTGAAGGTGGAGCCGAGCATGCCGCCGAATGCCATCTTCTTCTCAGCCAAGCCGCCGATCCAGAAGTCGATGAGGCCGAAGCCGGTCTCCTGGTTCGCCCAGGCACCGGTGCTGTTGAGGAAGGCAACGCGGTCGGCCGGCGGCAGGAAGGTGCGGGCCTCGTTCACTAGCGGGGTGGTCGGATCATCCTCCAGATGCTGTGCGGTACCGAGCACCAGCGCGGTTGCCGCAGCCCGCTTGCCGGCGAGCGTGGTCTCCGCGGTGATGCTCTCATGCGTCCCGTAGGCAGCGATGAAGTTGATGATCGACGCCGGGTGCTTGATGTTCAGCGCGAAGTCGACCCAGCTCACATAGGGCTTGAGCTGGGTGTCGCTGGTTGCCTCGTAGAATTTGGCCCGTGCCTCGTTGAGCGAAGGCATGCCGACGTCGCGGCCGCGTGCCAGGTTGATGGTGGCGAGGTCGAGCGGCAGGCCGAGCAGGTTGTTGCGCAGCGCGCCGGTGACGAACTCGTCGATCTCATTACCGACCTGGCGGGTCATGCCACGGATGATGGCACCAGCCGCCTCCTCGGCGGTGCCGCTGTTGGCGTACTCGAGCGGGTTAAGGAAGGCCTGGATCAGCCCGATGTCGTCCTGCACCGGATTGCCGTCGACCATCTTGATCCGGGCAACGTCCTCGGTGAGCATCGAATGACCGAAGCGGTAGACGACATGGGCGAACTCCGCGGTGATCGCGGGATCGATGTCGATCGACGGCTCGAACACGAAAAGGTCGATGTCGGGCTGCATCTTGCGCCCGAATTCCTCGAAGACGAGGTGCTGGTACTCCATCTCCGTGACGAAGCGCCCAGCCTGGAACAGCCGCTCGCCGTTCCAGACCAACGATGCCTGCTCGGCTTCGGTCGGCCATGCCTCCAGCGGCGTGAGCAGCCACTCGTTGAGGAAGGCAAGATCACCGGTCTCCAGCACCAGCGCCTTGGTATCGGCGACGACGTGGTTGTGCTCCGAGTGGAAGATGTGGTGGACTGCGGTCAGGCCGATGTTCTCATTGCCGCGGCCGTCACCGGTTATGTAATGCGCATCGAGCAGCTCGTTGTCATACTCCGTCAGCTTGCCCTGGGCGTTGGGATGAAGCGTGTTGCCGGCGACGTCGTCGCCATCGGCGACGAGGGCACCACTGCCGTCGACCACTGGCACGGCGTTGTGGGCGATGTCGTCCAGGAAGGCGTGGCCGGTGCGGAAGGCGGTGGCAGTGCTCACCGGGGCGGCTGGATTGCCTTCCAGCAGCACGTCGTCTGCGGTGCCGAAGATGCCATCGGCGCCGAGGCCGACGACGAGCTGGGCATAGCCGTTGGGGCCAGGGATGAAGTTGCCGTAGGGGTCGGCAGCGATCAACGGAATATTGCCGACGTCAAGGTCGGTCAGTTCGATGCCGAGCATCTCGCGCGCCTGGGCTTTGACGTCGGCCCATGTGGCAAGGCCGCCCTTGCTGCCGCCCGGGCCGCCGTTGCCCTCAAGCAGCAGCCCGGTGGCGATCGGCTTGCCGTCCGACCCCTCGATGTACTCCCGCATGAACACCTGCTTCGAGGCATGCGAGCCATAGGTCTGGTTCTGGTCGACCCACGGAGTGGTGCGGTTGACCGCGTCCGGGGAGACCCGGGTCAGCACCATGAAGTTGCTGTGGCCGCCGGGCACGTAGAGCGGATCATCCTCCTGCAGCGGGATGTAGACCGTGCCGTTGCCGCCCTTGCTGACCAAGTCGAGGCCATGGTCGAAAAACTGACCGAACAGTGTCATCCAGCCGTTGAACGGTGAGGACAGCCCTTCGTCCGGCGCGACGTTCGGGATGAAGAGCAGGTCCGGCGTCTCCGGATCGCCGTCATGGTCGAACTGGAGGGCGCCATCGATCCCGTCCGCAGCAGCGACCGCAGCGGGGTTGTTGGCCGTCTGGTCGACGATGAGGTTGGAGATCATCCGCGGGTCGGCATCGACGACCGAACCAGGCGCGCCGTAGTCGGTGTTCGTGAGGGTGACGCCAGGCCCCATCGCCAGGCTGTCGCCATCGCCGTCGTTCCTGTACGAGGGCTCCAGCAGTTCCTTGAACGGCTGGTCGGCGGCCCCCCACTGCTCACGGCCCGGGATGAGGTTGTTGTAGCTGCCATCGACGGTGCGCAGGCCGTAGGGGAGCAGCGGGCTGCTGATCAGCTCGGTGAGATCAATGCCTGAGGCGTGCTTCTCGGCGATCTCAATCTGCTGGAGGATGAACTCCAGGTCATGTCTGACAAGGGTAACCATGGCGGAACTCCTTTTGTGTAACATCAATTGTTGAGTATTGTATAAAAATTGAGACAAACTGAGCCTGTCGCCGCCCCGAAGTGGGTTGGCGTAGGCCTGTAGTGCTTGTGCCTAGGCCTTCGAGATCGACCTCAGATCCGGCGCGATTGCGTGCCGTTCAGAGGGCGTCGAAAGCTGCGTGTGGAGTGGCCTTCGGCGAGATTATGAACAGCAGCGCGACCCATCCTCTCGGACTGTCAGGGTGCGTGTGATCCAGTGCGAAAGCCGCGTTCCACGCCAACGGGACATGCTGCTTCGGGGTCGGGATGGTGCGTCGGACCAAGCGTGGTGGAGCGCGGGTGTAGCTGGCGAGGAGGCTGTAGGACGGACCATGACGTAATCCCGGCTGTCCAGATCGCCTTGCCTGTCGTTGATGACGGGCGTGAGCGATTGTTGGAATGGTTGCTGACTCTGTACAAAAATCTATGGCTCGATCGTCTAATGAGGGAAATCACGTGGGCGTAATATTTGCTCGTTTTCTTCACGAACCAGTGCATTGGGGAAAAGCCACGACGAGATCGCGCTACGATGTGCATGCCGCATTGGGCCATGCCATGTGCAAAGGCTGCGCAGCAAGCTGCACTGATCTGCCTTCACATCTTGTCGGACAGCCATGATGTCGCACGCCAGTGATCAGCGGCCACCCTGCATTGACGGCCCAGTCGTATGGGCGGCGTGATCATGCATGGCTGCGTGGCATGCCATTGCGGCTGAATAAGACGGAGAATAGAAATATTTGCAATGATTGGCGCCGACCGCTTGGCAGACTTGGTTGCCGTTAGGATACATGAATGTGGCACCGTCGCGGCACCGCGAGTGATCATGACAAGCACTTGAGCGCATCGTTTAAATCACATCGTGCTTTCATTTCTGATGTGGGTGGAAAAGGCCGCCGACGCTTCGGCTATTCAAATTGAGTCTTGATAATTCGTCAGACCTGCAAAAATGGCATGGGAATGGTGGGGGCTTCCTACGGCGGCATCATGTCAGCCCGCCCGATCCTGATCGTCGAAACGATGCAACCCTTCGCACTGCATTGGCCCATCAACTGACCTGCGACGACAGCTTCCTGTCCGATGAGACGGATTGCGTGGCGGATGCCGAGGTCAAGCTGATGGCCGCCAGCCCAGGCTGCGACGCGATCCTGCCGACATGGCCGCCGGGCCTGGACGCCATCGATCGCAGCGCGCTGCGGGAGGGGTGAGGACGTCCGCTCGCGGTGGATACCGGCCTCAGTAGACGTCCCGTCGATAGCGGCCGCTGTCCGTCAGCGCTTTCAGGGCCGCTGTGCCAAGAATGTCGGCCAGCGCGGCTTGCACATCGCCGGCCATGCCCTCGAGACTGCCGCAGACATAGATCGCAGCGCCCTCGTCCACCCAGCGGCGCAGCTCTTCGGCAGCCTCGCGCAGCCGGTGCTGCACATGGATCCGCTCTGCCTGGTCGCGGGAGAAGGCGAGGTCGAGGCGCTGGAGGCTGCCCTCGGCGCAGCAGGCCTCGATCTCCGTGCGATGGAAGAAATCGCAGCCCCGGCTCCGCTCGCCAAAGAGCAGCCAATTGCGGCGCTGCCCCGCAGCGCGGCGGGCCCGCAGATGCGCCCGCAGCCCAGCCAGCCCGGTCCCATTGCCGATGAGGATCAGCGGCCGGCCCGGCTCCGGCGGGTGGAAGCTGCGGTTGGTCCGCACCCGAAGCGCGATGGCACCGCCCAGCGGGGCATGGGCGGTGAGCCAGCCGGAGCCGAGGCCGAGCCTTCCATCGGGCCGTCGCACCTGCCGCACCAGCAATTCGAGGCGCCCATCTTCCGGCAAAGAGGCGATGGAGTATTCCCGGTGCGGCAGGGGTGGCAGCCGCCGGCGCAGCTCCGCTGGCGGCAGGCCGGCCAGTGCGGCGATCGCCTCGGGCTCCTGCGGCAGCAGCCGATCCTCGAAACCCTCGGCGGAGCCGAGACCGAGGCGATGGAGGAAACCCGCCACCGCCTCAGCGGCATTGCGCGGTCCGATCTCGGCAATGTCGCCGGCACACCAGCGTGGCGCGCCTGCGATGGGCTCCAGCGCCAGGTGGAAGGCCGGGCCGCCCTGGCTGCCGGGATTGAGCAGCCGGCGCTCGACCAGCCGCCACGCGTCGAAGTGTGGCGCCTCCCAGTCCGGCAGCTCAGTCGTGCCGGCCAGGCGGCCGAGATGGTGCTGCCAGTGCCGCAGCGCCCCTTCCTCGCCGTCATCCACCTCAACCCTGTCGAAGAGCGGCGTGGCGCCACACTGCCTCAGCCAGGCGTCCAGGCTGCGGCCGAAGGCGCAGTAGCGGGCGTAGCTGCGGTCGCCGAGCGCCAGTATGCCGAAGCCGAGGCGCGAGAGATCGGGCGTGCCGGCCATGACCCTGCGCAGGAAGCGCGCGGCGCTGTCGGGGGCGTCGCCCTCGCCGGTGGTGCTGACAACGAAGAGGGCGCGGCCCGCCACGGCCAGGGAGTCGGAGGACAGGGCGCCGAGCGCCTCGACGCGCACCGGCAGCGCCGCGGTCCGCAGCAACTCCGCGCTGCGCCAGGCGAGCTCCTCGGCAAAGCCGGTCTGGCTGGCATGGGCGACGAGCAGTGCCGGCGCCGCATCCTCCGGCGCCACGCTGCGGCGATGCCGGCGCCTGGCGCGCAGCATCACCAGGGCGCAAAAGCCGAGGTAGAGCAGCAGCACGGTGAGCGCCGCCAGCAGGCGTCGCGGCTCGGACATCATGGCCGCCACATCTCAGTCGAGCATCGCGGCGAAGGCGGGGGAGACATGCTCGCGCAGCCGGCCGGCCTCGCGCGTCAGGAAGCGCGCGGCGATGCCGTGCCGCCTTGCATGATGAAGCCCTGCCTCGGTCCCCAGCACGCTGAGCGCGGTGGCCAGCGCATCGGCGCGCATGCAGTTCGGGTGCAGGACGGTGACCGAGGCGAGGCTCTCCTCCACCGGCCAGCCGGTGCGCGGGTCCAGCGTATGACCGTAGCGTCGTCCGCCATGCTGGAAGAATCGCCGGTAGTCGCCCGAGGTGGCGACGGACAGGCCGTGCAGGGCGACGACGTATTCCTCGCCCCCGGCCGCCTCCATTGGCTGCTCCCCTGGTGGTGTCTCCAGCGCGACCCACCAGGGCGTGCCGTCCGGCTTCATGCCCTGGCCGCGCAACTCGCCGCCGATCTCGACCAGGAAGGCGGCGACTCCCGCCGTGGCGAGGGCCTCCGCGACCAGATCCACCGCATAGCCCTTGGCGATGCCGGAAAGGTCGAGGCCGAGGCCGCCCGGCTGCAGCGCCCGCCCGCCCGGGACATCCAGCCGGAGCCTTTGCCAGCCGCCGCCGGCCCGGGCCGGGGCCAGCAACTCAGCCCCGGGCGGGCCGGGTGTTGGGGCGGGCCGCGGGCCGAAGCCCCACAGATCCACCAGCCTGCCGATGCTGGGGTCGAAGGCGCCGCCGGTCTCGGCGGCGATCGCCAGGGCGCAGTCCAGCACGGCGAGGAACTCGGCGGGCAGGCGCTGCCAGCTGCCGGCCGGGGCACGGTTGAAGCGGCTGAGATCAGAGCCCGGCTCCCAGCCGCTCATCTGCGCCACGACGATGTCGAGCCGGGCCTGGATCCTGGCCCGCAATACCTCCGGACGGGCGCTACCGACCCAGCGGACCGACCAGCGCGTGCCCATGGTGGCACCATCCAGGGCCTGCACGCGGTCGCCCGCGGGCCGTCCCGGCGCGGCCTGGAGCGTGGGGATCAGGATGCGCGGCATGGGGTACCGCGTGCGTCAGCCCTGCGGCCTGGCCTCAAGGCAGGACCTCGAAGGTCGCGACATAGCTGGCGTTGCGCTGGACGTTCGGGATGCCGGAGCGGTCGTCGCGCACCGACCCGCTCAGCCAGTACATGCCGGGGCCCTGCCACCGCACCTCGATCAGCCCCGCCTCGTCGGCCTTCACCTTCGTCTCGCCGAGGTTGTCGCGGTAGCGGATGCCGCCGGCGATCACCGAGACCTCGACCCCGGTTGCCGGCTTGCCGTCCAGCAGCAGGCGGAACCGGGCCGGCTCGCCCGCGACCAGATCATTCGGATGGGTGACCGGCACCAGCTCCAGCCCTTCATTCGTCGGCTGCAGCGCGCGGTCGGTCGGCGCGCCGCGGGTGACGAAGAACTCGACCCGGCGCTGGCCGAAGGTCACGCGCAGCCCCTCGGCAGTGGCCGGGACCTCGCGCGCGAAGGCTTCCCGCGAGCCGCGCCAGCGGCGCGGCTGCCCGTCCTGCTGCCAGGACGCCATCATCGTGTCGCCGGCCACCGCGACCCGGTAGGTGCCGGCCTGCTTGAGCTGGAAGTCGAAGGTGCTGCGGTAGCGGCCACGGGCCTGGTTCTCGGCCTCCGCCCGTGAGCCATCCGGGGCGGTGATCAGCAGCCCGTCGAGCGGCATCGGCATGTGCTCGAAGTAAAACAGGTCGTTGGAGATCGCGGCATCCACCGTGACCCAGGGATTCTCGCCCGACAGCACGGTGGCCGAAGGCAGCATCCAGGCACGGTGCGCCGTGGCCGGCAGGGGCAGGAGCATGACGACCGCGAGCAGCAGCCGTCGGCAAGCCGGGAGAGTTCGGGAAAGCCTCATGATCGCCACTCCTCTATCGCCTCACGGCTTGACGTTGATGGCCACGGCGCCGAGCTCGCTGCTGCCCCGGGCTTCGGCGGTCTGGGGGGCGGTGGGCGGCCACTGGAAGGGCAGGCGCAGCATCTCGCGCCCGCCGACCTCCCGCGCCGCCTCCACCACCAGATTGTAGGTGCCGGGCGGAAGCTCGGAGAGCGGGCCTCTCGCCGCGCCGAAGGCCTGGGTGTGGCGGCCAGGAGCGCGGGTCGCGCCGCTGACGCCATCGACCGGCATGCGCATCTCACGCCCGGCGCGGCGCCACCACTGGCGGATGTCCTTCAGCCATTTCTCGCCCTCGTTGTTCCGCATGTCGAGGTCGTACCAGACCGCGAGGGTGGCGGCGGCCTGCTGGTCCGCGCGCTCCACCCAAATCGCGACGTAGGGCCGGTGATATTCCGCCACGTTGAGGCGCGGAACCTCCACCGTCACGCTGAGCTCCGCCGCCGCGGCGGGCGCGGTGGCCATGCCGGCGGCGGCGAGAATGGGCAGGATGCGCATGGAACGCCTCATCAATGGATGAACAGGATGGCCAGGATCAGCGGCACCACGAGGCCCAGCCCGACCACCGGCCAGGTGGCCGGGCGCGCCCCCGCATGCAGCTTCAGCAGCACCAGGCCGGTGGCGCAGAAGACCAGGCAGGCCGCGGCGAAGACATCGATGAACCAGCGCCAGGCCCAGCCGGTGTCGCGGCCCTTGTGCAGGTCGTTGAGATACCCGATCCAGCCGCGGGTGGTGACCTCATGCGTCGCCTCGCCGGTCTCGCGGTCGATGCTGAGCCAGCCATCGCCGCCCGGCCGCGGCAGCGCGAGGTAGATGTCGGTGCCCGACCACTCCGCCTCGCGCCCTGCTGCGCTCACGCTGAACTCCTGGCTGATCCAGGCGTGGAGCGGGGCCGGCAGGGGATGCTTCCCATCGGGCGCGGAGTCGGGGGTCTGATTCAAAAGGCCGGCCGGCAGGGTTGCGTTGCGGGTGGTGACCTGCGGCGTCGCGCCGATATCGGCAGCGTGGTTGAGGGTGATGCCGGTGACGGCGAAGAGCAGCATGCCGACGAGGCACAGGGCGGCGCTGACCCAGTGCCATTGGTGCAGATGCTTCAGCCAGAAGGAACGGTTGCCGCGCGACCTCGCTGCATCGGACCGGCTCGCAGCCCCTGATGTTGCGGCTGGCCCGGACACAGGATGGACCTGACCCCGTGCCGTCCCTGGGACGGTACGCATCGCCGCCGATCCCGCATCTCGCTGCACCATACGCCGGCCAACACCCAATTTGCGAATGATACGCAATATCGTAAATGACCTGCCGGAGCAACACATGCCGTTAGCGGGTCGGCCGATGCCTGGTACCGGGATTGGAGGCTTCGCTTCGTTCGGGGAATACGGTGTCGATCGGCGGCTCCAGCCCGGCGCAGCGGCTGGCCAGCACCACCTCGCTGCGCGCCGTTGCGAGTTCCGCCTCGTCGCGCATCCAGGTGATCCCGAGGTCCAGCGGATATTCGCCCGCCCCGAAGGCCAGCCGCCGGACCCGCCCACCCAGGCTCGCCGCCGCCGCCAGCTCGCGGCAGGCGGCCAGGCCGCGCCCGATTTCGATGATCGGCATCAGGTCGATGCCGCGCTCCGGCAGGCCGCGTTGCCGTTCCAAAGCCGCCATGGCCCAATCGACCGCCACCAGTTGCGCCGGCGCCTCCAGCATCGGCAGCACGATGCCGTCCAGTCCTGGTCCGTTCTGCAAGCACCAGGTCACGGCGGATCGGCGCTCAGCCGGGACCGCAAGCTGCCGCAGTTCCGCTCAGCCATGCCGCTGCAGCGTCAGCTCATGGTTAAAGCGTTCGGCAGGCTGGAACTCGGCCGCATCAACATTGCCTCTCGCGGTCGGCTCGCCGGAGGGGGCGCTGCGTATGGCCACCAAATACGCCCAGCTGCGCAGGACCTTCGGCAAGTCGGTTGCAAGCATCAGGTAATCCCTCGGAGACCGACAACACCTGATTCACCCGACTGACGATGAACACCCACCCGCTGCACTTCGGCATGGCCTATGCGGCGAGGCCGGAGTCCGGGCGGCCGCTGGTGAACAGCTGCCTCACCCTGTCCGTCATCGCCGGGACAAGCGTCAGCGACCTCAGCCAGAAGGCGATCGGCAATCTCGGTTGGAACGACATCGCCGGACCGCATCGGTCTTCATCGGCGATACGCTTTACGCGGAACCCGAGGTGCTGGCGAAACGGAAATCGACCAAGCGCCCGACCCAGGATGTCGTCACCCTGCGCACCATGGGGAAGGAGGCGGACGGCACCGTCTGCATGAGCTTCGGGCGTAGGATGCTGATACTGAAGCGCGGCCATGCTGTCGATCACATGGTGGAGTACTGGTGGCGGAGCCGCCCGGTCGGGGGCCATCGTCACCGGCCTCGACATGACGCGCAGGCCCGAGCCGGAATGGCGTGAACTGTACCAGGTCGTTGTATCCGCCCAAGGCCGGCGGCGCCTTGCCGCATAGGCGGGTGGCGATTAGCATCCGGGCAAAGCATCCTCGCCGCGGCGAGGATCGGCATTGGAGGGAAACGGCGCCATGGATGGCATCCTGACCGGCATTTCTGCGGAGGCCGCAACCAAGGCCTGGCTTGACGATTTCGAGGCGGCGCTGACCTCCGGCGAGGCCGCGCGCATCGCAGCACTCTTCGCCAGCGAATGCCACTGGCGCGACATCCTCGCCTTCACCTGGAACCTGCGAACGACTTCCGGGGCCGCCTCAATCGCCGAGCGGATGGTGCCGACCCTGGCGCGCATGGCGCCGCGCAACCTGGTCCTCGCAGCCGGCCGCACGCCGCCGCGGCGCGTGCAGCGCGCGGGAACCGAGGCGACCGAGGCGATCTTCACCTTCGAAACCTCGGTCGGCCCCTGCAACGGCGTGGTGCGCCTGGTCTCCGAAGGCGGACAGCCGCGCGCCTGGACGCTGATGACCACGCTGGACGAGATCCGCGGCCATGAGGATCCGGCCAACGGCAAGCGCTGGCAGAACGTCGACTGGAAGCGGAATTTCGGCGGGGAGAACTGGCTCGACCGGCGCAACAAGGCGCGCGCCTATGCCGACCGCGACCCCGCCGTGCTGGTGGTGGGCGCTGCGCAGGCGGGACTGTCGGTCGCGGCGCGGCTGACGCAACTCGGCGTGGATACGCTGGTGGTGGACCGGGAAGCGCGGATCGGCGACAGCTGGCGCCGCCGCTACCATGCGCTGACCCTGCACAACGAGACGCGCGTCAACCACCTGCCCTACATGCCCTTCCCGCGGTCCTGGCCGGTCTTCATCCCGAAGGACATGCTGGCCAATTGGTTCGAGATCTATGCCGAGGCGATGGAGCTCAACGTCTGGACGCAGACCGAGCTCACCGGCGGCAGCTGGGACGAGGCGACGCAGCGCTGGGATGTGACGCTGAAGCGCGGCGACGGCACGGAGCGGCGCATGCAGCCGCGCCACATCATCTTCGCCAATGGGGTCAGCACCACGCCGGTCATGCCAGACCTGCCGGGGCTGAAGGAGTTCGGCGGCGAGGTGCGGCATTCGAGCAGCTATGGCAGCGGGTTGGACTGGAAGGGCAAGCGCGCGCTGGTGCTGGGCACCGGCACCTCGGGGCATGACGTGGCGCAGGACCTCTGCGTCTCCGGTGCGGCGGAGGTGACGCTGATCCAGCGCCGGCCGAGCCTGGTGGTGAGCCTGAAGGAGGCGCAGGCGCCCTACGCGCTCTATGACGAGGATATCTCCTTCGAGGATTGCGACCTGCTCGCCACATCCTTTCCCTTCCCGATCTATCGCCGTTCGCACCAGCGCATGACGGCGATGAACCGTGCGGCGGACCGGGAGCTGTTGGAAGGCCTGGAACGACGCGGCTTCCGCCTGAGCTTCGGAGAGGATGATACCGGCTGGCAGATCATGTATCTGAAGCGCGGCGGCGGCTATTACTTCGACGCAGGCTGTTCGCAGATGATCATCGACGGCCGCGTCGGGCTGATGCAGTTCGACGACATCGAGCGCTTCGGGACCGCGGGCGCGATGATGAAGGACGGCAGCGTCAAGCCCGCCGACCTGATCGTGCTGGCCACCGGCTACGAGGGCCAGGCGGCGGCGGCGCGGCGGCTCCTGGGCGACGCGGTGGGAGACCGAATCGGCCGCGTCTGGGGCTTCGACGAGGAAGGGGAACTCCAGGGCATGTGGCGGCCCACTGGGCAGAAGGGGCTGTGGTTCCATGCCGGGGGGCTGGCGCAGTGCCGTATCTTTTCGAAGGTGCTCGCGTTGCAGATCAAGGCGCGGGAGCTGGGCATCACCGCATGATCGAGGTGGTGCGGGACGCGGGGGCTGTCGCCGGTTCCGCGGACGGCTGATCGGCCGTTACCTTGGGGTGGATGCTGCCCGTGTGGCCGCGGCGACCGCAGGCAGGCTTGATGCGTTGGACGGGCGAGCGGTGCCTGCAGCCGCTCATTGAAGGCGGTGCTCCTGGCCTTCTTGCTCCTTTTGTGGCCGTCCCGCATCCGGGCGGAGGATGTGTGGCAGCCGTGCCATGCCGCGCCGGCTCAAGGTCCCGCCCGGATGACCAGATCCGCGACAAGCGGCAGATGGTCCGAGGCCAGACGCTCCAGTGGGCCGCGGCGCACCTCGACCCGAACCGCCTCGACCCGCTGGCCAAGAAAGATATGATCGATGCGCAGCAGCGGCCATCGTGCTGGAAAGGTCGGGACGGATCTCTGCCCGGGTGGGACGCCCTGGACATCACGCAATTGCGCAGCCAGTCGCCGGTAGGTGCGCGACCGGGGCGGCGCATTGAAGTCGCCGAGCAACACTATCGGCTTGGTACGGCAATCCGGATGGCCAAGCCACGCTGTCCCGAGCAGCGCCTCAGCTTGCGCCAGGCGTTCGTCTCCCCGCAGTCCGAGATGGGTGGTGACGACCTGCAGCTCCGTCCCGCCGCCGACATCCACAGCAACCCAGAGCGCGCCACGTGGCTCCAGCAGTGGCCGGCGTGACAAGCCAGGAAGTGCCCCGGTCTTGACCAGACGAAGGGGCAGGGAGGTCAGGATCGCATTGCCGTAGCGCTCCTCCTCCACCCGCAGTGCAGGGTGAAAGTGGAAGTCCATGTTGATGCTGCGCGCAATGATCTCCGCCTGATCCAGGCTGCCGCTCCGGGCGCGCCCGACATCGAGTTCCTGCAGCGCCACGATGTCGGGCCGGGCCGCGCCGATCACCCTGGCGATGCGTTCGGGCGAGAGATGGCCGTCGGTGCCGCGGCAGCTGTGCACATTGTAGGTCATGACGCGAATCATGCCACGGCAACGCGCAACGGAGCTCTTGGAGCCGGATGGCTGCCAACTGTGCCGCATCAAGGCCAAGCTCATTCAGCCGCGCCGCCACATCGCTGTCAGCCAGCACGGTGTTGAGCGCCAAAGGCGGCGTGGCCGACGATCTTGGCAGGCGTCGCGACCGGCGCGACCAGCGAGCACCAGACATCGCGTCGAAGCCGGGCAGTTAGCAGCCGATCGGCGGCAATTCCGGCGCCAGCGGGAAGTGCTTTCCGTTGGTCACGGTGATCAGGCGCACCCGGCTGCCGCGGTGCTGCGCCATGCCGGCACTGAATCGGTGAGGTTGCAATCCACCTGCCCGGTGTGACTTCGGCCAGCGCTTCCGTCCCGCCGCACAGGGCATGGCGGTCATGCGGATGCCGGCGGCCCGGCCGATCATCTATGCCATGATGGGCATCTCAGCTCCCTCCCAGCACGGCGGTGGTGTGGCGGATGGGATGGCGGTCGATGGCCAGGATGGCGTCGCGCGCCCGCGTGGCGATGGCGGTGTCCAGCACCATGCCGGCCGCGCCCATGAACTTCGCCGAGGCACCGGCGACGTCCAGCTTGCGCTCCCCGGCGCCGCTGTTCACCCGTTCGTGCCAGCGCAGCGTGCTGCCATCCTGCAGGGTCACCTCCACCCCGCCGGAGAAATAGGTCGGGAAGGCAGTGTCGGGATCCGCTTCACAGCGGCTGCGGGCGGCGAGTGCCAGCGTCGCCTCATCCGCCAGGGCCTGGGGCAACAGCTCGGCCAGGCCGAAGCGGCCCAGGCGCAGGCAGGTGGCGACGACGAAGGGGGCGCTGAATTTGGCGGCGTAATCCGTGGCCGGGCGCAGCTTGTCGGCCGCCGGCTCGGCCACGATGGGCAGGGTCTGGGCGGGGACCAGGATGCGGACGCTGCGGATCGCCTCGACACTCGGGATGCGCTCGCGCAGCGCGATGGCGGAATCCGCCGCGCCATGGATGAAGTGGCAGACCGGATAGGGCTTGATGGCGGTATCGGCGAGATCCCAGCGCTCGCCCAGACCATCGCTCAGCGCCGCAACATCGGCCTCGGCGGCATGCGCCTGCAGATGGGATTCGAACAGGCCGAATTTCCCCTCATAGGGACGGCTCGGGCCGATGAAGCCATGCTGCGCCAGATGCGCAGCGGTGATGCCCGCAACCGCACCCCAGCCGGGGTGGAAGCGCTTGGTCCAGGCGCCTTCTTCCAGGAACACCTGCAACCCGGCGGCGGAGCTGGAGGCGATGCCCTGCGCATGCAGGATCTGTTCGGCGGAGAGCTGCAGCAGCCGCCCGGCCACCACCGCATTGCTGAAATGGCTGACGATGCCGGTGGCGTGATAGCCGGCATGGTGAAAGCCGCCCTTCACCGCGGCGCCGATGCGGATCGCCACCTCCATCCCGGCGGTATAGGCGGTGAGGAACTCCTCGCCGCTGGCATCCAGCGCCTCGGCCAGGGTCAGTGCCGCCGGCAGGCAGGCGGCGGTGGCATGGACGATGCTCGCCAGATGCGTATCGTCGAAGTCCAGCCCATGCACCAGGATGCCATTGGCCAGCGCGGCATCGCGCAACGGCAGCTTCTGCCGCCGGCCAAGCACGGTGCAATCGCCGGCGCCGCCCAGCGCGGTGAGCCCGGCCAGCGCCCGGTCCGCGAAGGCGAAGGCGTTGGAGGCGAAGCCCACCCCCAGCCCGTCCAGGATCTGGATGCGGGCGCGTTCGCGCACCGTGGCGGGAATATCTTCATAGCGCAGCGCAGCGGCGAATTCGGCAATGCGGCGGGCAGGCAGCAATGCACCCGTGCCCTTGTCGATGGCGGTCATGCGCCTCCTCCCATTCTTGTTGCGTATGCCGGCGTGGCGCCGGGTTTCAGACCGGTTCTTGCTGCCGCAGCCAGCCGATGTAGCGGCGGATACCTTCCTGCAACGAAAATCTCGGCACCCAGCCGATCATCGCTTCCGCCCGCACCCGGCTGAAGCCGAGATGCGTGCCGCCGGCCGAGCGCACGGCGCGCGTGTCCGGCCGGTATTCCGGCTCAAGCCGTGATTCGCAGATATCCAGCACCGCCTGCACCACCTGGGTCAGGGTCGAATCCACGCCGGTGACGAGGTTCAGCACATGGCCATGGCTGTCGCTGGCCATGGCAGCCAGACAGCCGGCGGCGACATCGGTGACGTGGATGTAGTCATGCACTTCCCGCCCATCGCCGATGATCACCGGGCGTTCGCCCTTGCGCACGCGCTCATAGGTCTCGGCGATGAAATTCGCATTCACCGCCCGCGCATGTTGCCGTTCGCCATAGACCGAGCCGAAGCGCAGCGCGTTGAACTGCATGCCATATTTCTGCGCATAGAGCCGGCACAGGCTTTCGCCGAACAGCTTGCTGACGCCATAGACGGCCGAGACCGGCGAGAGGGTGGTGATGACGGTCGGCGCATCCTCGGCCAGCACCTCGGCCTCGGTATTGCCATAGGCTGCGACCGAGGAGGAGAAGACCAGCCGCCGCACGCCTGCGAAGCGCGCCGCCTCCAGCGTGTTCAGCAAGCCGATGGTGTTCACCTGCACACCCAGCGAGGGTGTCGCCAGCATGGGAATGGTCAGGAAGCCGGCGAGCGCGAAGATGCCATCCGCGCCCTGGCTTGCCTCCAGCACCTCGTTCAGCCGCAATACGTCGCCGCGGATCAGCTTCACCCGCGGATCGTCCATGAGGTGGGCGATGGTGTCCGACGTGCCGAGGGCGAAATTGTCCAGCAGCCGCACCTCGGCGGCACCGCCCGCCAGCAGCGCATCGGTCAGGTGCGAGCCGATCAGGCTCGCCCCCCCGGTGATCAGATAGGCTTTGCCCGTCACCGCAAGCATGGGGCTACTCCGCCGCCGTGCGCGTGGCCTGGGTGGCGTATAGCCCGGCCGAGCGGCCGGACAGACGGCCGAAGACCGAGCCCGACATCAGCCCGGCGCCGCCCAGGTAATTCTGGTAGAAGATACCGCCCACCAGCTCGCCGGCCGCATAGAGGCCGGGGATCGTGGCATCCGTCGTGTCCTGCACCTCGCCGCTGGTGTTAATGCGGAGCCCGCCGAAGGTGAAGGTGATGCCGCAGGTGACGACGAAGCCGTAGTAGGGCGGTTCGTTGAGCGGCAGCGCCCAGTTCGACTTGGGCGGGGTGATGCCTTCCGTGCGCTTCCCATCCAGGATGGCCGGGTTGTAGTCACCCGCCTGGCAGGCGGCGTTGTAGTCCTTCACCGTGCGCGCCAGTCCTTCGACATCGATCTCCAGCGCCCGGGCCAGACCCTCGATGGTGTCGGCCTCGGCCTTCGTCACCTGCTTGATGCGATATTCGTCCCGCACCATCTTGATGGTCTGGCTGTCGAAGATCTGCACCGCCGCCCGCTGCGGCTGCTTCATCACCTCGCGCCCGTATTTGGCATAGGTGTGGTTGCGGAAATCCGCGCCCTCATCGATGAAGCGCTCGCCGTTCATGTTGACGACGATGCCAAGCGGGTAGGAGTGCTTCTGGTAATTGTCCAGCACCACGCGGTCGCCGAAGGGCGGCGCGCTGATGTCCCATTGCACGGCGTGGCAGGTGGACCAGCCGCCATAGGCCTGGGCGCCGATATCGAGCGCGGCGCGGATGCCGTCGCCGGTGTTGTGCTTGGTGCCGCGTACGCGGCACAGCTCCCACCCCGGGCCGAAATAGCGCGTGCGCATTTCCGGATTGGCCTCGAACCCGCCGCAGGCCAGCACCACCGCCTTGCCGTGGATCTCCTCATACCCCTTGGGCCCGAAGGCCAGCACGCCGGTGACCGCGCCACTCTGCGCCTGCAGCAGCTTGCGCAGCCCGGTGGAATAGCGGATCTCGATGCCGGCGCGCTCCGCCGCCTTGACCAGGAAGTCCACCAGGCCCCAGCCGCCGCCGACGGCCTCGATGTTCACGCCGCCGTAGAAGTGGTGCTTGCCGTTCACGGAGTAGGACTGACGGCCGAACATGGGGATGAAGCGCACGCCCTTGCCGCGCATCCACACAACCGTCTCGCGTGAGCGGCCGATCAGGATCTCGGCCAGCTCCTCCTGCGAGAGGTTCTCCGTCACCTTCATCAGGTCACGCATGTAGAGGTCCGACGGCAGCGGCGGGATGTAGATCTGGTTCGCCTCGGTCTCCGACAGATCGACCAAAATGTCCTTGCGCAGATCCTCTAGCCCATCGTGGACGAAGCGGAAGCCGCCGGCGGTGAAGGTGGAATTGCCGCCGCGTTCCTCCTTGCTAGCCTTTTCCAGCACCAGCACGCGGGCGCCCTGTTCGCGCGCCGACAATGCGGCGCAGAGCGCGGCATTGCCGGCGCCCACCACGATCACGTCGTATTCGGTGCTGTTCGCCATGGGGCGGCCTTCCTCCTTTGCTGCCGCATGGGGCGGCGACTTGTTGCTTGGCGAGAGGGTGGGACCCGCTAATAAACCTGTCAATACTTATGTATACATGGGTATCCTTGTTTCTCTTGAGCGGAGTGGGGTAGCCGACCTATACCCGTGCCACCGCCATCCCGGCCGTGGTCTGTCTGGAGCAGGTATGAGTTTCGAGAATCCGGGCGCCGTCCCGGAGGATGACAGCGCGCGCAACAGCCGCGGCCGAAGCGACTGGGCCTATGACATGCTGCGCGAGGCGATCCGCGAGGGCACGATCGAGCCTGGCCAGCGCCTGATGGAGACGGAAGTCTCAACCTGGCTGCGCGTCAGCCGCACGCCGGTCCGTGAGGCGATGCACCGCCTGCAGGCGGAAGGGCTGCTGGAGCACGCCCCCGGCGGCGGCCTGGCGGTGGTGCTGTATGATCTGCGCGCCATCGGCGAATTCTACGCCACGCGCGAAAGCCTGGAGGGGGCAGCGGCGGCGCTGGCGGCGCGGCATGCCGACGACACCGAGATCCGCATCCTGTCCGCCATAGGGGACACCATGCGCGCCCTGCCGCCTGACCCGCGCGTCCATGCACGGGAGAACCAGGCCTTCCACGAACAGATCTACCGCGCCGCGCATAACCGCTTTCTGCTGAAGAGCCTGCAGACGCTGCTGAACTTCGTCCCCCTGCTGGGCCGCACGACCTATAACGCGCCCAGCCGGGTGGAGGACTCGCTGCGCGAGCATGCCGCCATCGTCGAGGCAATTCGTGCCCGCGACCCTGCCCGGGCCGAGGAAGCCACGCGCCAGCATATCCGCCACGCCTATGAAAGCCGCGTCCGCGTGGTGACCGAGGATCTCCGCAACGCGACCCAGCGCCGCTCCGCGCGCCCACCCATGCGCGGCCCGCTGGGAGGCTGAGCCGGACTAGGCATTCGACCGGCATGCGCCCGCGTGGATGGTGCATCTCGAAGTCGAGCAGGGCTGATGTCCGGAGCGGCGAGCCATCTGGCAGGGCGTGACGCCTTCCGGTGGATCGCTCTCGTTCGGAACCGGGCGATGGCTCCGGGGCACGCATCCGTTTGTGACAGGCGGCGGTCAACCGAGCCGTGGACTGCGGCGTTCTCCTGGCAGTGCAAGGGCGCTCGCGCCCGGAAGGAGGAGATAGCCATGAGGCGACCCACCGCCTCGGCCATGGGCATGCTGGCCTTGCTGGGGGCCAGCCTCTGTGCCTGTGCCGGGCCGACCGGCGGCCGCTCGTGGAGTGGTCCCGACTATTACCCCGGCGGCTACACCGGGCGTAGCTACGGGAGCTACTATCCTGGTCCAGGCTACTACCGCGACTACCGCGCCGACCGGTACGGCGCGTTCCAGCCGCATGGTCCGCGGCACTGGACGCGGCCGCCGGAGCATCGGCCCGCGCCCAGGACGCAGAACTGGTCGCAGGACCGGCTGCGCCAGCACTGGGATCAGTTGAAGCAACGTGACTGTGCTGCGGCCGGGATCCGTTGTTGAACTGAGAAGCCGGGCCACCGCTCGCCGAACACCCCGTCTGGTTGATGCCGGTTCCATATCGGCAATGCACTGCCGCCAGCAGCCCCCCCGGCTGCTATTGTCCCCCGTGGCCCCTGATCTGCCGGCGTTTCGCTGGCCTGGGCTGATGGGAGGGATGCGATGTGCAATGCCTGCGTAATGGACATCGTTGCAAGCCGGCTTGGGCGCCGCAAAGCGCTGGCCGCGGCGGGTGCGGCGATCGCCGCCTTCCGGCTCTCCGCCGCGCCCGCCGCCGCGCAGGCCATCAGGACGGCGCGGGTGGTGGAGCTCACCCACAGTCTGGGTCCGAACTTCCCGACCTTCGACGGGGCGCCCGCGATCGAGATCGAGCGGAAGCTCAGCTTCGCGCGCGACGGCTACAACATGAATAAGCTGACCTATCTGGAGCATGTCGGTACGCATTTCGACGCGCCGATCCACTTCAGCACCAATGGCCCATCCGTGGACGCGATCCCAGTAGAGTCGCTTGTCTGCCCGCTCGTGGTGCTGAACGTCACCGAGCGTGCCGCTGCTGATCCCGATTACCAGCTGACGCCCGAAGATCTGGCGGCGCATGAGCGCACCCATGGCCGGATCCCGCAGGGCGCCTGCGTTGCGCTCCGATCAGGCTGGGACGCGCATGTCGCCACCTCGCGCTTCCGCAATGCGGATGCCGCGGGCGTGCTGCGTTTTCCGGGCTTCCGTCCCGACCTGGCGCCGATTCTGCTTGAGCGCGGCGTCGCCGGCGTGGCGGTGGACACGCTGTCGCTGGACCACGGCGCCTCGCGCGACTTCGCATTTCACCTGGCCTGGCTCGGCGCGGGCCGGTGGGGGCTGGAGTGCGCCGCCAATCTCGGCGCTTTGCCGCCGACCGGGGCGACAATCGTCGCGGGCGCCCCCCGGATCGCCGGTGGCACCGGCGGACCTGGCCGCGCTTTGGCGCTGCTGTAGCCCAGGTCAATCCGGCGCGATGCTCCGCTGTGGCGTGCGGCTGCCGCGCAGCCAACCTGGAGGAACACCGTCCGGCGATCGCGCGAGCCGCCGTGGCCAGCGGCGCAGACCAATCCGGCCGTCGAACACCTGACTACGGCCGGTGCCGCGCCAACTGCTCCAGCAGCAGGGCATTGACCCGGTCAGACATCTGATCCGTCGCGTAATGCCCGACGTCGGGCAGCACTTCGAAGCGGCAGGGTCCGGTGACGAAATCCACCGTGCCCTCCGCCGCCATGCTGTCGGTGATCATCGCCCGCCGCCGGCTACGGCTGGCGGCTGGGTATTGGCGCCGCGCAGCCCGCCCTTCATCGTCACTGGGATGCGCATGTAGCGCACGCCATTCGCCTCGGCCGGGGGGAAGCGCCCGGCCCGCATGTTCACCTGGATGGAGGGCAGCAGCAGCAGCGGCGGCGCCAGCTTGGCGTCACGGCCTTCACGCATCGCGACGAATTCCGCCTCGGTCATGCCGTCCTTCACATGCGGGTTGCGCGCCCGCTGCTCGGCGACGGTGCTTTCCCAGGCGAAGCTGTCGCGGCCGGGCGCCTTGTAGTCGTGGCAGGTGAAGATGCGGGTGGCGGGCGGCAGCGCCAGCAGCCGATGGATGCTGCGCCAGAGCGCCCGCGCATCGCCCCCCGGGAAGTCGCAGCGTGCGGTGCCGTAATCCGGCATGAACAGCGTATCACCGACGAAGGCCGCATCCCCGATGACATAGGCGATGCAGGCCGGGGTATGGCCGGGCACATGCAGCACCTTCGCGGTGAGCCCGCCGATGGCGAACTCCGCGCCATCGGCGAACAGCACGTCGAAATCCCCGCCATCCGGCAGCAGGTCCTCCGCGCCGAAGACGGGGCGGAAGATCGCCTGCACGTCGCGGATATGTTCGCCGATGCCGATGCGGCCACCGGCCCGTGCCTTCACATAGGGCGAGGCGGTCAGATGGTCCGCATGCACATGGGTCTCCAGCACCCAGTCGAGGGTCACCCCCTCGGCCTCGGCCGCCGCCAGCACCGCATCGGCGCTGCGGGTATCCGCCTCGCCGCTGCGGTTGTCCCAGTCGAGCACCGGGTCTATGATCGCGCCGATGCGCGTTCCCGGGTCCCAGACCAGGTAGGTGACCGTATTGGTCGCCTCGTCGAAGAAGGCCCGGATCGCTGCCGCCATCACATCCTCCATCCGCAGCGGAAGATAACAGCGGAAATCAGTCCGCCGGTACATCCTGATCGCCGAGGCCCATGCTGCGTTGCATCAGCACCAGGTCGACCCAGCGACCGAACTTCACCCCGGCCGAGCGCAGCACACCAGCCTGGCGGAAGCCGAGCGAGACATGCAACCCGATCGATCCGGTATTCTCCGAATCGCCGATCAGCGCGAACATCTGGCGGAACCCCGCCGCCTCCGCCCGTTGCAGCAACGCCGCCACCAGCGCCTTGCCGACGCCCTGGCCGCGGACGTCGTCGCGGACATAGATGCTGTCCTCGGCGGTGAAGCGATAGGCGGAACGGTCGCGGAACTGGGTGTAATAGGCGAAGCCGATGATGCCCTGGCCCGGCTCATCGGCAACCAGCCAGGACCAGCCCTGGCCTTGCACCCGGGCGAGCCGCCGGGCCATCTCCGCCTGATCCGGCGGCGCTTCCTCGAAGGTGCCCGCGCCATGCAGCACGTGGTGGGCGTAGATCGCGGTGATGGCCGGCAGGTCGGCCGGGTCGGCATCGCGGATCGGCATGCGGGGCTCCCCAGCGTATCGTCTACAGCCTGCTCCTAGAGCAGTTTCGCATAGATCGGAAACGGTCCGCGTGACGGAATTTGCTTCGGCCGAATCCGCCTGCTCGTCTTCGATCACCTGACGCCCGCCGGCGGACTGTCCGGGGGCGATGCTCCACGAGCACGACCTCACGGTCCGCCTCCAGGCAATATCATGCAAAACAGCAACAACAAGCCGGCTGCGGACCGGCGGCAGCGCCGGCCGTGGCGATCAGCGGCCGAGCGCCTCGGTCAGCCGCGCCGCCAGCGCCAGCAGCGCCCGGTCGCGCCCCGGCGCGGCGACCAGCGAGAAACCGACCGGTGCCCCCTCCGCCCGGCCGGCCGGAATGGTCACCTCCGGCAGCCCGCCGAGCCCGGCAATGGCGGTGACTCCCATGGTCCGCTCCCGCACCGCATTCTGCTCCGCCTGGCTGCTGTCCCGCTTTGGCGCCGGCGCCGGGGAGGTGGGGTAGGCGAGCACCGCGCCGCCGGCCAGCAACGCCCGCAACTCTGCCTGGAATGCCCGGCGGAAGGCGCGGCCGGCGCTGGCCTTCGCCGGGTCCATCGCACGGGCGGCTTCGAAGCGTTCCTTCACGCCGGGACCGAATTCCGGCTTGGTCGCGGCGACCCAGGAGCCCAGCGTGGCCCAGGCTTCCTCCGCCTGGACGCAGCGGAAATGCTCATAGAGGGCGCCAAGGCCAGCAGGGGCCACCTCGATCCGTCGGGCGCGGCCGAGCAGCCCTTCCAGCGCAGTGAAGGCCGGGGCCAGGGCGGCAGCGGTGGCGGGCTCGGCATTGGCCCAGGCCTGCTCCGGCCGCAGCAATGGGCCGATGGTGCCGGGCGCATCCTCCGGCAGGAGCACCTCGCCGACCCGCGCCAGCACCGCGGCGCTGGCAGCGAACCAGCCGGGCGTGTCGAAGCTGGGGCCGAGGCCGCAGGCGCCGGCCAGGCTGATCGCCCCCCAGCTCGGGCGGATGCCGAAGGTGCCGCAATAGCTGGCCGGGATCCGCACCGAACCGCCGGTGTCGGACCCCAGGGCAAAATCGACCAGCCCCGCCGCCACCGCCGCCGCCGAGCCGCAGGAGGAGCCGCCGGGGAAGCGGTCGGGCGCCGCCGGGTTGGTTGGGGTGCCGTGCCAGATATTCTCGCCAGTCAGCCCATAGGCCAGCTCAACCGTCTTGGTCTTGCCGCGCAGGTGGGCGCCGGCCTGCAGCAAGGCGGTGACGACCGGCGCAGTCGCCGCGGCAACGGGGTGGGTGAGGGCCCAATCCGGATTGCCATAGGTCGTGGGCTGGCCGGCGACGTCGTAGAGATCCTTCACCGCGAAGCTGAGGTCAGCGAGCGGCCCCGTTGGGCTGCCGGCGATCTCCACCCGCGGGCCGGGGATGAAGGCGCCTACAGTGTCGGTCAGGATCTCGGGCATCGGCGCCTCGGCTGTCGCGTGAGGTCCGAAACTGCGGCATCTGCATCGCGCGGGCAAGCAGTGGCCGGGGCGGCCGATGCCGGCCGCCCCGCCTCGCGTGGGTCAGCGCCCCCGTAGCAGCTCCGGCACCCGCAGCAGGATGAACTCATTCGCATCGGCCCGGGTCAGAAAGCGGCCGGCGCTGAACGGCAGGTTATTGTCATTCGCCACGATAATGTGGTCGGCATCCACCACCGCGACATTCTCGATGGTGAAGAAGGGGAAGCCGAAGCGGTCGGCCGGAGCGCCGGGCCCGCGGTCGCCCTGGGTGCGGGCCAGCTTCTGCGGATCGCGGATTGCCATCAGGTCGATATGGCCGATCTTGTGGACGAAGCCCTCGGCGTCGGTCCGCTGCAGGTCGACCAGGTAGATGCGCTTGAGCCCGGCCGGCTTCGGGAAACAGGCCGGCGGCTGCTGGCCATCGGCGCAGGCAAGGGACGGATCGCCCTCGCCATCGTCGCGCTCGATGATCAGGGCGCGACGCTCGTCCACCATGTTGAAGTCGCCGATCGAGGTGCTGCCTGGCTCGAGGCGATACTTCATGGCCCGGCCGGTCCAGGCGCCGCGGGCGGTGTCGAGTTCCAGGATCCGCAGGAAATTCCCTTCCGGCTGCCCGGCGGAGATGAACAGCGGCTTCTCCAGCAGGGCAAACAGCCGGCTGCCATCCGGGGAGAGCGCCAGGCCCTCATAGCCACCGCTGCGCTGGGCGCGGAAGGCGGTGGTGGCGGAGGGGTTGGCCGCCAGTTGCAGTGCCGGATTGTCGGGGCTGCGGATCTCGGCGTTCTCAAGCTGCGTCGCCACCACCCGCTGCACCCGGCCTTCGAGGTCGAGCTTGATAAGGAAGGGGCCGAATTCCTCGCCGATCCAGAAGCCGTCGGCGACCGGCTGGATGCTCTCCGGGTCGAAATCGGCGCCGGTCAGGAAGCGGGTGGCGGAGGAATCGGTGGCGATGGGGAAGGGCACCACCCGGTTGGGATCGGAGAGAAAGATGCTGCGTTCGATGGTCACGTTGCCGGTACGGAAATCCGGCCGGAGCTTGTGGAACATCAGCAGCGCGTCGGAGGAATTGCGCCGGTTGCCGAAGCCGTTGTCGGTCAGCACCCAATAGGCGCCCGGCTCGCCGGCCACCGGCTTGATGCCGGAGAAGCCCTGCACCGGCTGGCCTTCGAAGGGCAGCGACAGCCCGGTCGGGCGGCGGCCATAGGCCGGGCCGGTGTCGCCCGGCATGCTGCCGCGCTGCTCGACCCGCAAATTGCCCGGTCCGGTGAAGCGGCCTGAAGTGGCGAAGCCCGGGAGGGCCCCCGCCGGCGGCGCGACGAAGCTGGCGGCGGGCAGGAAGGCGTGGCCGGCGAGCGTTGCCTCGAAGCGCTGGTCGGCGCGGGCGGCGCCAGGCAAGGCCGCCATCAGGCTGGCGGCGAACAGGATTGAGCGCATGCTACTCCTCGATTCGGCAACGAGGGCAGGCTAGCGGTCGGGTGTTTCAACGGCGCTGCGGTCGCGTGACACCTCGGCGACCGGCGACCGGCGACCGGCAACCGGCGACCGGCGACCGGCGACCGGCGACCGGCCACCGGTGATCGATCACACGATCTCGAACAGCACCGTCCTGACCGCCAGCGCCGCGCTCACGGCCACAGCCGAGGAACCCCGGCGATGATCTCGTTCAAATTGCAGCACGGGCAGAAGAACGTAATGTTGAAATTGCGCAATAAAAAGGGAAATTGCAGGCCAGCATTGCACTGTCCCGTGTTGCGCTTTGCACCACCTTGCAGCATCTAACCGCCCCATGGACACGCTCGCCCCAACCTCGAAGCCCGCCATCCCCGCCGCCTTCCATGGCGAGACGGTCACCTGGGTGCAGCACTGGACCGATCGGCTATTCTCTTTTCGCTGCACCCGCGACCCGCGGCTGCGCTTCACCTCCGGTCAATTCGCCATGATCGGCCTGATGGTCGCCGGCAAGCCGCTGGTCCGGGCCTATTCCATGGTCAGCCCGGCCTGGGACGAGGCGTTGGAATTCCTCTCCATCAAGGTGCCGGACGGCCCGCTCACCTCCCGGCTGCAGCACATCGGGGTGGGCGACACGGTGCTGATCGGCCGCAAGCCCACCGGCACGCTGCTGACCGAGAACCTGCTGCCGGGAAAGACGCTCTGGCTCCTCGCCACCGGCACCGGCCTCGCTCCTTTCATGTCGCTGATCCGCGAGCCGGAGGTGTATGAGCGCTACGAGAAGGTCGTGCTCTGCCACACCGTGCGGGAGGTGAAGGAGCTGGCCTATCGCGACTACATCACCCAGGAGCTGCCGCAGCACGAATTCCTTGGCGAGATGCTGCGCGGCAAGCTGCTCTACTACCCGAGCGTGACCCGCGAGCCCTTCCCGACCCAAGGCCGTGTCACCACGCTGATCGAGTCCGGCCGGATCTTCACCGACCTCGGCCTGCCGCCGCTGTCGACCGAGCATGACCGGGTGATGCTCTGCGGCTCCGAGGCGATGAACGCCGATGTGAAGGCGCTGCTGGAAGCCCGCGGCTTCATCGAGGGCTCGAACAGCGAGCCCGGCAGCTACGTGGTCGAGAAGGCTTTCGTCACGAAATAGGCCAGGGGGGGCGTCGCCCCCCTCTCGGCACCAACGGCGAGCCGATTCCAGCAGCCGCTCAGGCCGCCAGCCGGACCCGCGCCGATGCCTTCACCATCTCGGCGCATTTCTCGCCAATCATGATGGCCGGCGCATTGGTGTTGCCGGAGACCACCGTCGGCATGATCGAGGCATCGGCGACCCGCAGCCCCTCGATGCCGCGCACCCGCAACTCGGGATCGACCACGCTCTCGGCGTCGCCGCCCATGCGGCAGGTGCCGCTCGGGTGGTAGATCGTGCCGCCGGTGCAGCGGATCCAGGCGAGGATCTCATCATCCGAGGCGGCCGCCGCGCCGGGGGAGATCTCCTCCTCCACCCAACGCGCCATGGCGGCGGCCTGGGCCAGCCGGCGGCCGAGCTTGACCCCTTCGATCATGCAACGCCGGTCGGTCTCGGTGGCGAGGTAATTGGCGTGGATCAGCGCCTTGGCCTGCGGGTCGGCGCTGGCCAGGGTGATGGTGCCGCGGCTCTCCGGCCGCAGCTGGCAGGCGCTGATGGTCATGCCGGGGAAGGGGTGCAGCTCCAGCATCGTCGTGCCGGTGCTGAAGGGCAGGAAGTGGTACTGCACATCCGGCGTCTCGCTGCCCGGTAGCACCCGCGCGAACAGCCCCGCGGTGCCAGCGCTGACGGTCAGCGGGCCGGTGCGGCGCAGGGCGAACTCGGCGCCCATCAGCGCCTTGCCCCACCAGCTGCGGGAGCGGGTGTTCATGCTGGCGCGCTGGTTGACGCGATAGGCCAGCCGCGCCTGGAAATGGTCCTGGAGGTTGCGCCCGACCTGCGGCAGCTCATGCACCACCTCGATGCTCAGGCTGCGCAGATGCTCCGCCGGGCCAATGCCCGAGAGCATCAGCAATTGCGGGGAGGCGATGGCGCCGCCGCAGAGGATCACCTCCCGCTCCGCCCGGATGGTCAGGGCCGCGCCGTGCCGCACCAGCTTCACCCCGGCAGCGCGGCGACCTTCCAGCAGCAGCCCGGTGCTGTGCGCATCCGTCACCACCACCAGGTTCGGGCGGCTGCGCGCCGGTTTCAGATAAGCGGTCGCCGCACTGCAGCGCCAACCGTTGCGTGAAGTGGTCTGATAGAGGCCAGCGCCCTCCTGGGTGGCGCCGTTGAAATCCGGATTGTGTGGAAAGCCCAGCTCGGCCGCCGCTGCGATGAAGCTCTCGGCCAGCGGGTTGCGGTCGCGCATATCGGAGACGGCGAGCGGCCCGCCCGTGCCGTGGAGCTCGCTCGGGCCGCGCTCCTGATCCTCGCTGCGCTTGAAGAAGGGCAGCACATCCTCGAAGGACCAGCCGGTGCAGCCAAGCTGGCGCCAATGGTCGTAGTCGGCGGGCTGGCCGCGCAGATAGAGCAGCCCGTTGATGGCGGAGGAACCACCCAAGGTGCGGCCGCGCGGCCAGGGCACCCGGCGGCCATCGAGGTTGGGCTCCGGCTCCGTCATCAGGTTCCAGGACAGGGTCGGGTGGTACATCGTCTTGGCGTAGCCGATCGGCACATGCAGCCAGGGGTTCCGGTCGCGACCGCCGGCCTCCAGCAGCACCACCCGCACGCCGGGATCCTCCGACAGTCGCGCGGCGACGGCGCAGCCGGCCGAGCCGGCACCGACCACCACGTAATCCGCACTCAACGGCAACACATCGGCCATGCCAGATCCCCGGAAATCGCTGTTGCGACGCAGCATGCTCGACGCCGCGCCGCATGCAGCAAAGCCCAACATCGGTGGCGCGACCAGGGGGCTTGCTGCGCCGGACGGCGCGGCGGAGACTTCGCCGCATGAGCCCGATCGACGCCCTCGCCGAACTGCTCGGCCCGCGCCACTGCCTGCGCGACGCCGCCGACACCGCGCCCTATGCCGCCGACTGGCGCGGCAGCTATCGCGGCGCGCCGCTGGCGGTGCTGCGGCCGGGCACGGTCGCGGAGGTCGCCGCCGCGGTTGCGCGATGCGGCGCCGCGGGTATCGCGGTGGTGCCAGCGGGCGGCCGCACCGGGCTGTGCGGCGCGGCGGTGGTCTCGCCCGGCGGCCCGGCCGCGGTGGTGCTGAGCCTGGAACGGCTGAACCGCATCCGCGACATCGATGCGCGCGACTTCTCCCTGGTCGCCGAGGCCGGCTGCGTGGTGCAGCGGGTGCAGGAGGCGGCGGCCGAGGCCGGGCGCTTCTTCCCCATCGCCTGGGGCGCCCAGGGCAGCGCGCAGATCGGCGGCATGCTGAGCACCAATGCCGGCGGCATCCGCACCATCCGCTGGGGCAATGCCCGCGACCTGGTGCTGGGGCTGGAGGTGGTGCTGCCGGACGGAAGGGTGCTGAACGACCTGCGCCGGGTGAGAAAGGACAACAGCGGCTACGCGCTTCGCCATCTCTTCCTCGGCGCCGAGGGCACGCTCGGCGTCATCACCGCCGCGGCGCTGCGGCTGGTTCCGGCGCTGAAGCGCGTCGAGACCGCCTTCGTCGCGGTGCCCTCGCCGGATGCGGCGCTGACCCTGCTGTCGCGGGTGATGGGCAGCGGCGCCGAGGTCATTGCCTTCGAACTGGTGCAGCGCATCTGCCTGGAGATGGTCGCCGAGCACGGGCCGCACCTGCGCCTGCCGCTGCCGTTGGACAGCCCCTGGTACGTCATGGTGGAACTGGCCGCGGCACACCCGGACGTGCCGGTGCGGGCGATGCTGGAAGCCTCCCTGGCCGAGGCGCTGGAGGCGGGCGAATGCACCGATGCGGTGCTGGCCGGGAATGAGGCGCAGCGCACCGCCTTCTGGCGCATCCGCGAGGATTACCCGGAATTCGCCCGCATGGCCGGGCCGGCGATCTCCACCGACACCGCCGTGCCGGTCTCCGCCGTGCCGGAATTCCTGGCGCGGGTGGAGCAGGTGCTGGCGGAGCGCTGGCCGGAGGGGCGGATGGTCGCCATCGGCCATGCCGGCGACGGCAACATCCATGTTGGACTCAGGGCGCCGCCCGGCGTGACGCGGGAGGATTGGATGACGCGCGCCGGGGCGGCCGACATGGCGGTGAACGAGATCGCCGTGGCACTCGGCGGCAGCTTCAGCGCCGAACATGGCATCGGCGTCTCCAAGCTGCATGTGATGCAGGCGTTGAAGGACCCGCTGGCCATCGAGGTGATGCGCGGGATCAAGCGCCTGCTCGACCCGCGCGGGGTGATGAATCCGGGGAAGGTGCTGCCGGCGAATTAACGGCACTGGCCGGCTATTGACCAGCCCACGAAGCCGGGCGGAAAAATGAGGGCGGCCGGCCGCCCCTTGATGACGGTACGGCGCCGCATCCCACCGATCGCCGACAAGGCTGGCGCCTGAGGAGGAACACCAATGGCTTTCTACCGAGGCATGACCTGCGAGAACGTCACCCTCAAGGGCGACGGGGGAACCCCGATCACCGCCTATGTGGCCAAGCCGGAGGGCAAGGGTACCTTCCCGGGCGTGGTGCTGGTCCACCACCTTCCTGGCTGGAGCGAGCTTTACATCGAGACGACGCGGCGCTTCGCGCATCATGGCTATCTTGCGATCTGCGCCAACCTTTATGAGCGCGCGGGCGAGGGCAACCCGGACGACGTCGCCGCCAAGGTGCGCGCCGAGGGCGGAATCGCCGATTCCCAGATGGTTGGCGATACCGCGGCCGCGGTGGCCTGGATGCGCGCGCAGCCGGAGCACAACGGCAAGGTCGGCATCTTCGGCTCCTGCTCCGGCGGCCGGCACGCCTTCATCTACGCCTGCCAGAAGAAGGATGTGGATGCCTGCGTCGATCTCTGGGGCGGGCGCGTGGTAATGGGCCAGGAGGAGCTGAACGCCAAGACTCCGGTGGCGCCCATCGACATGACGAAGGACCTCTCCTGCCCCCTGCTCGGCCTCTTCGGCAATGACGACCGCGCGCCGAGCCCGGAGCAGGTGGACCAGCATGAGGCCGAGCTGAAGAAGCACGGCAAGAACTACGAATTCCACCGCTATGACGGCGCCGGCCATGGCTTTTTCTACTGGCACAGGCCGCTCTACCGGCCGGAGCAGGCCATGGATGGCTGGAGCAAGGTCTTCGCCTTCTTCGGCAAGCATCTGGCGAAGTAGGGAGGCGCCGGCATGTGCACCTCCATCATCGAGATCGTTGCCGCCGAGGGCATGGCGAAGCGCGGGGAGGGATGGTTTCCGCTGACGCAGGCGGTGGTCGCCTATGACCATGCGCGCCATGCGCCGCTGGCCGACGTCATCACCCTCGACTTCTTCAATGCCGGCCTGGAACCCGGGGCGCGCGCCGGTGTCGAGCTGACGCTCGACTCCGCCAAGGGCCTGCGCGCCGCGCTCGACCGCGCCATCGCCGCCGCCGAATTCGAAGAGGCGGAAGTGCGGGGCAAAGGTGCGAGCCCGCGCCTGGTCCACGCCGCGTAGAAGCGGCGGCATCCAACTTAGGCCGGGGGCAGCGCGCCATAGGCGCCAACTTCAAAGAAGTTCCATAAGGCAAACGGCTTAATCGGGGACGCTGCCCCCGAACCCCTGCTGGGGGGATGCTTATCCCCCTGGCCTCGCTCCCTCTATCTGCCGGCGAACGCCGCCAGCATCCGCGCATGGCTTCGCGCACCCCTGTGCAGGCAGGTCAGCTCGAATTTCTCGTTTGGGCTGTGCACCTGGTCGTCGTTCAACCCGAAGCCGACGAGTAAGGAATCGAGGCCGAGCAGCCGCCGCAGGCTTTCCACCACCGGGATGGAACCGCCGCTGCCGACCAGTACCGCCGGCCGGCCATATTCCGCCGCCAGCGCCGACCGCGCCGCCGCCACCCAGCGGCTTTCGGCCGGCACCTCGATGCCCGGGGTGGTGTTGAGGATGCTGACCTCGGCCCGCGCCCCCGGCGGCAGGCGTTCGGCGACGAAGCGGCGGATGCCCTCGGCCACCTTGGCCGGATCCTGCCCCGGCACCAGGCGGCAGGAGAGCTTGGCATGCGCCTCGGCGGCGATGACGGTCTTGCCACCCTCACCGGTGTAGCCGCCCCAGATGCCGTTGAGATCGGCAGTCGGCCTGGCCCAGAGCCGTTCCAGCGCGCCGCGGCCACGCTCCCCGGCCGCATGGCTGAGGCCGATCTCGCCGAGGAAGGCGGCCTCGTCGAAGCCGAGCGACGCCCATTCCGCCGCCTGGGCGTCCGAGACCTCGGCGACGCCGTCGTAGAAGCCGGGGATCTGCACCCGGCCTTCGCTGTCCTGCAGCCCGCCGAGAATCCGCGTCAGCGCGTTGATCGGGTTCAGCGCCGCGCCGCCATAGAGGCCGGAATGCAGATCACGCGAGGCGGCATGAAGGTCGATCTGCGCATAGACCATGCCGCGCAGCCGCGTGGTGATCGCCGGCGTGGCGATGTCCCACATGTTGGTATCGCTGATCACCGCGACATCCGCCGCCAGTTCCGCCTTGTTGGCAGCGAGGAAGGCATCGAGGCTCGGGCTGCCGACCTCCTCCTCACCCTCCAGAAGCACGGTGACGCGGCAAGGCGGGCCGCCGGCGACCGTATGCCAGGCGCGCAGCGCCTCCAGCCACATCGAGACCTGACCCTTGTCGTCCACCGCGCCGCGCGCCACCACGCGCCTGCCCTGCGGCCCCTCGGCGATCACCGGCTCGAAGGGCGCGGAGTGCCACAGCGGCAGCGGGTCGGCCGGCTGCACATCGTAATGGCCGTAGAACAGCAGATGCGGCGCGCTGCCGCCGGGGCCGGGGTGATGCGCCACCACCGCGGGGTGGCCGGCGGTCGGCCGCAACGCGGCGGTGAAGCCGATGGTGGCCAGCCGGTCGCGCGCCCATTCGGCCGCGCGCAGGCAATCCGCGGCATGCGCCGGCTGGGCGCTGATGCTCGGGATGCGGAGCCAATCCATCAGGCGGTCGCGGGCGGCATCCGCCTCGGCGTCAATCTCGGCGAGGATCTTGTCGAGCGTGTCGGTCATCCCGGCATCCTGCACCCGGTGGCGGTCAGGGCGAAGGGGGTGGGGCGAATTCCCCGGGGAAATGGCAGGCGGCGAAGCAGCCGGGCGCGTGTTCCACCAGCGGTGGCGGCGTCTCGCAGATCGGCCGGGCGATTGGGCAGCGGCCGCGGAAGGGGCAGCCGGTCGGCTTGGCGAGGGTGCTCGGCGGCTCCCCCTGCAGCAGGATGCGGCCGGCCCGGCCGGGGACGGCGGAGATCAGCACGCTGCTGTAGGGGTGCAGTGGCCGGGCGAAGAGTTCGGCGCTCGGCGCCAGTTCCATGACCTTGCCGAGGTATAGCACCGCCACCCGGTCGCAGAGGTGCCGCACCACCGCCAGATCATGCGCGATGAACAGGTAGGTCAGCCCCATCCGCTGCTGGAGGTCCAGCATCAGGTTCAGGATCTGCGCCTGGATGTTCACGTCGAGCGCGCTGATCGGCTCATCGGCCAGGATCATGTCGGGCTGCAGCGCCAGCGCCCGGGCGATGGAGATGCGCTGCCGCTGGCCGCCGCTGAACTCATGCGGGCAGCGCGTTGCCCATGCGGGATTGAGGCCCACGGTAGCGAGCAGTTCCGTCACCCGCTCCCGCGCTGCGGCGCCGCGCCCGATCAGCCCATGGGCGATCAGGGGCTCCGCAAGGATATCGCCCACCCGCATGCGCGGGTTGAGCGAGGCATAAGGGTCCTGGAACACCATCTGCAACCGCCGGCGCAGCGGGCGGATCTCGGCGGCACTGGCCTGGCCGATCTCCTGCCCGTCGAAGACGATGCTGCCGGCGCTCGGCGCATGGATGCGGGTGATGAGGCGGGCGAGGGTCGACTTGCCACAGCCGCTCTCGCCGACAACGCCGAGCGTCTCGCCGCGCGCCACGTCGAGGTCGATGCCATTCACCGCATGCACCACGCGGCGCGGCGCGAGCAGCGACTCGCGTGGCAGCGGGAAGCGCTTCTCCAGCCCGCGCACGGAAAGGATCGGCTGGGTTGCCACCGGTATCCGCGCGGTGCCGACAAAGCCCGCGACACCGGCCTTCGGTAGCACCTCCCCGGCCTGGGTCACCCAGCAGCGGGCGAGGCGACCGGGCGCCACCTCGGCCAGGGGTGGATGCTCCGTCTCGCAGCGGGCGATCCTGAACGGGCAGCGCGGGGCGAAGCGGCAGCCTGCGGGCAGCGCCAGCGGGTCGGGCGGCGCGCCCTCGATGGCGACCAGCCGGCGGTCGGTGCCGAGCGGGGTGCCGATCCGCGGCACCGCATTGACCAGCGCCCAGGCATAGGGATGGCGCGGGTCGGCCAACACTGCCGCGGTCCCCGCCTCCTCCACCACCTCGCCGGCGTACATCACCGCGACCCGGCGGCAGACATCGGCGATGACGCCGAGGTCGTGGCTGATCAGCACGATGGCGGTGCCGAATTCGCCGTTCAGCCTGCGCAGCAGGTCGAGGATCTGCGCCTGGATGGTCACGTCCAGCGCCGTCGTCGGCTCATCGGCGATCAGCAGCGCCGGGTCATTGGCGAAGCCGATGCCGAGCATGACGCGCTGGCGCATGCCGCCGGAGAATTCGTGCGGAAAGCGAGCGGCGCTGCGCTCCGGCGCGGTGATGCCCATGCGGCCGAGCAGTGAGATCGCGCGGGATTTCGCCTCGGCCGGGGTAGCGCGGCCGTGCGCGACCATGTGCTCGGTGAGCTGGCGCAGGATGCGGACCACCGGGTTGAGGCCGGTCATCGGGTCCTGGAACACCATGGAGATGCGGTCACCGCGCAGCGCCCGCAGCGCCTCCTGGTCCATCGCCAGCAGGTCACGCCCCTGGAAGCGGATGCTGCCGCCGACGATGCGGGCGGGTTCCTCCAGCAGCCGCAGCAGCGACAGGGCGGTGACGCTCTTGCCGCTGCCGCTCTCGCCAACGATGCCGAGGGTCTCGCCCGGCATGACGGTGAAGGAGACGCCATCGACCGCGCGCACCGGCCCGGCATCGGTGAG
The DNA here is from genome assembly GCF_014283215.1 of Siccirubricoccus deserti. Taxonomy (GTDB): domain Bacteria; phylum Pseudomonadota; class Alphaproteobacteria; order Acetobacterales; family Acetobacteraceae; genus Siccirubricoccus; species Siccirubricoccus deserti. The sequence goes on along the minus strand of NZ_JACOMF010000015.1, from coordinate 84,261 downwards.
GAAGACGGTGCGGAGGTCTTTCACCTCAAGGACGGGGATCTCCCGCATCGGCCGCGTCACCGGCTGCGCGCCTTCGGGTCGAGCCAGTCGCGCACGCCATCGCCGAGAAAGTTGAAGCCGAGCACGATGGTAAGGATGGCAAGACCGGGGAAGGTCGCCACCCACCATTGCTCCACCAGTTCGCGCCCCTCGGCCACCATGGCGCCCCATTCCGGCGTCGGCGGCACCACGCCAAGGCCCAGGAAGGACAGGCCGGCGAAGGTGATGATGGCATTGCCGACATCGAGGGTGACCAGCACCACCAGCGGCCCCACCGCATTCGGCACGATATGGCGGCCGAGGATGCGCGCCGGCTTCAGCCCAAGCACGACGGCCGCCTCCACATATTCCTGGCCGCGCTGGACCAGCGCCAGCGCCCGGGCCAGGCGGGCGAATTTCGGCCACCACACCACCAGCATGGCGATGATGGTGTTGGTGGTGCCGATGCCGAGCGCGGCGGCGATGGCCAGTGCCAGGATGATCGGCGGGAAACACAGCACCAGATCGGTCAGCCGCATCAACGCCTCATCCACCCAGCCGCGGGCATAGGCGGCGACCATGCCGAGCAGCGTGCCGAAGCCGGCGCCGAGCACCACCACGCTGAACCCCGCCAGCAGCGAGACCCGGGCGCCATGCAGCAGGCGGGAGAAGCAGTCGCGCCCCAGCGCATCCGTGCCCAGCCAATGCGTGGCGGAAGGCGGCTGCAGCCGGTTCGTCACCTCGACGAAATCGGGTGGGTAGGGTGAGAGCCAGGGCGCCAGCAGGGCGATCAGGATCCAGGCCAGCACGATGCCGGCGCCGAACCCCGCCAGCCCGTAGCGCCGCCACAGCCGGCTCCGGCGGGAGGGCACGGCCGGCAGAGCGATGGCGCCGCTCATCGCCGTACCCTGGGATCGAGCGCGGCGTAGGAGAGGTCGACCAGCAGATTGACCAGCAGGGTGCTGACCGAGACCACCAGGGTGATGCCCATGATCGCCGGGAAATCCAGCGCCGCCGCGCTGCGGAAGGTGTAGCGGCCGAGGCCGGGCCAGGAGAACACCGTCTCCGTCATCACCGCCCCGGCCAGCAGATTGGCATAGGCGATGCCGCCCAGGGTCACCACCGGGATCAGCGCATTCGGCAGCACATGGCGCAGGATGATGAAGCGCTCGCGCAGCCCCTTGGCGCGGGAGACGCGGACGTAATCCTGCTGCATCGCCTCCAGCATTGCTGCCCGCGTGGTGCGGGTGATGAGGCCGATGGTGGCGGCCGCCAGCACGATGCTCGGCAGCACCAGATGCGCCGCGGTGTCATGGAAGGTGTCCCAGTCGCCGGCGAGCAGGCTGTCGATCAGGAACAGCCCGGTGACCTCCTCCGGCGGGAAGGCGATCGGGTCCAGCCTGCCGGGGCCGGGCGCGATCTGCAGCCCGCCGTAGAAGATCGCCAGCATAATGAATGCCAGCCAGAAGGTCGGCGAGGAAACACCCACCAGCGAGATGACCCGCGCCGCCGCATCCACCCAGCTGTCCCGTCGCACCGCCGCGGCGATGCCGAGCGGGATGCCGACCGCGAGCGCCACGACGAAGGCGATGGTCGCCAGCTCGATCGTCGCCGGGGCGTATTGGGCGATATCCGCCAGCACCGGCCGCTGCGAGGCGATGGAGATGCCGAGGTCGCCATGCAGCACGCCCCAGAGGAACAGCCCGTAACGTTCCCACAACGGCAGGTCGAGGCCCCATTTGGCCCGCCATTCCATGACCGTATCCGGGTTGCTGGCGGCGAGGTCGCCGAGCTGGGCCAGCACCGGGTCGCCGGGGACGGTATTGGCGATGAGGAACACCACCAGGATCGCCAGCACGGCCATGACGGCGGCACCCAGCAGGCGCGTCAGCACGTACCGCAGCATCGGCCCCGCTATCCCCCCACGCCATTGCCTGTAGTGTAGACGGCAATTCAGGGGAGGGAAGCGGTGACGCAACACCTGCGGGTCTATCTCACCCATACCGCCGATGCGCTGGCCAATTATTACGGTGAGCGGGCGCTGGCGGCGCTGCGCCAGGTGGCCGAGGTGCGGCTGAACGACAGCGGCCGGCACCTGGCCGGGCGCGAGCTGGCCGAAGCCGCCGCGGGTTGCCAGGCGATCATCAGCTACCGCCAGTCGCCGGGCGAGGCAGAGACCTTTGCCAACGCCCCCGACCTCATCGCCTTCCATCGTTGCGCCGTCGATATCCGCAACATCGATGTCGCCGCGGCCAGCGCGGCCGGGGTGCTGGTCACCCAGGCGACGCCGGGCTTCATCCCGGCGGTCGCCGAGCTGGTGCTGGGCATGATGGTCGATCTGGCGCGCGGCGTCAGCGCCGCCGCGGCCAGCTACCATGCGGGCCAGGTGCCGGTGGCGCGGATGGGGCGGCAGCTGGCTGGCAGCACGCTCGGGATCATCGGCTACGGGGCCATCGGGCGCTACCTGGCGCCGCTTGGGCTGGCGCTCGGGATGCGGGTGATCGTCGCCGATCCGCATGCGGCGCCCTCGGATCCCCGGCTTGAGCATAAGCCGCTTGAGGCGCTGCTGGCGGAGAGCGACTTCACCGTCTGCCTCGCCGTCGCCACCGCGGCAACGGAGAGGCTGCTGGATGCCGCCGCCTTCGCCCGGATGAAGCCAGGAGCCTTCTTCATCAACCCGTCACGCGGCAATCTGGTCGATGAGGCGGCGCTGCGGGCGGCGCTCGACAGCGGGCATCTGGCCGGGGCGGCGATGGATGTCGGCCGTGCGCCGGATCAGATGCCGACGCCCGCGCTGGCGGCGCACCCGAAGGTGATCGCCACGCCGCACACCGGTGGCCTGACCCCGCCGGCGATCGAGCACCAAGCCTTCGATACGGTGCGGCAGGTGACGGCGCTGGCCGAGGGGCGGCTGCCGGATTATGCGGTGAATGCCGCGGCGGCACATCGGCTGTCGCGCCTCGGCATTCAGGTCTGAGGGGAAGCGATGATGCAACCGATGGCAGTGGGTGAGCGGGTGGCCTGGGATGCGGCGGGGCTCGCCGCGGATCGCGGCTGGATCTTCACCTTGGATGACCGGGCGCGGCGCGACCTGATCAGCGCTGTGCGCAAGGTGGCGGATCCGGATCGGCCGCTGTTCGACTTCGGCCGCAATGAATTCGACCTCGGCAGCGCCCTGCCGGTGCTGCGCGCCGCCTTCGCCGAGCAGCGCAATGGCACTGGCCTGGCGCTGGTGCGCGGCCTGCCGCGCGAAGGTGTGACCGAGGCCGAGTTCCGGCTGATGACCTGGGCCATCGGCCTGCATTTCGGCGTGGCGCGGCCGCAGGGCAAGGCGAGCCAGTACCTCTCCGCCGTGCGGAACGAGGGCACCGACTATCGCAGCGCCGGTGGCCGCGGCTACTCCTCCAACGCCAAGCTGGATTTCCACGTCGATGGCTGCGACGTGGTCGGGCTCGCTTGCTACAATGTCGCGAAATCCGGCGGCATGAGCCTCTGCACCAGTTCCATCGCCGTGCACAACCTGCTGGCGCGGGAGCGGCCGGATCTGCTGGAACTGCTGTACGAGCCCTTCTGCTTCAGCCGGCAGAATGAGCAGGCGCCGGATGAGGGACCCTATGTGCGCTGCCCGATCTATGGCGTGGCGGAGGGCGTGCTGTTCGGCCGCTGGAACCGCAACCGCGCCGCCAGCGCGCAGAAGCTGGAGGGCGTGGCGCCATGGACGCCGCGGCAGGCCGAGGCGCTCGACCTGCTGGATGCGCTGCTGCAGCGGCCCGATCTGATGTACAGCATGTGGCTGGAGCCGGGCGATCTGCAGCTGATGAACAATCATACCGCGCTGCACAGCCGCACCCAATTCGAGGATTGGGAGGAGCCGGAGCGCAGGCGCGTGCTCTACCGACTGTGGCTGGCCCCGCCCGACAGCCGCCGCCTGCCACCGGGCTGGGAGGACCCCTTCAAGACGGTGGAGCCGGGCGCGGTGCGCGGCGGCATCCGCGGCTTCCGCTGGGACGACACCTGCCGCGCCTTCGAGGCACGGCAGGCGGCGACGCTCGGCATGACCGTGCCGGGCTGAAGCCCGCTACTCGGCGACGAGCCGCGGGTTGAAGGCCGGCAGCTCCGCCGTCTCCGACTGGTCCATTGGCTGCGGCCACCAGCGGTCCTCCCATTCGCCGAACAGGTCGCGCAGCTGCGGCATGACCTTTTCGGCGAAGAGCTTGGTGTTGTACTTGGTCAGCTGCTTCGACATGTTGCCGTATTGCAGCAGCAGCATGAAATGGCCGACGTTCAGCGTCTTCGCCACCTCACGCAGCTGCTCCGCCACTTCGTCGGGGCTGCCGATCAGCACATAGCCGCGGTCGACGATGCCTTCCATGTCCTTGGCAGTGCCGGCGAAGCGTTCCTGGGTGCCCTTGCCGAGGGTGCTGCCCTCGGCCGCCTTCGCCACCTGGCTTTGCAGCCCGGCGCGCTGCGTCGCCTCGGTCATGTAGCCGGGCGGCGTCGCCCAGCGTCCGTCGACATGCAGGCAGCGGCCGTAGAAATACTCGGCCGGCTCGCGGTACAGCTCCATCGCCTGCTCGCGCGTCTCGGCGACGCCGATGAACTGCAGGAAGCCGGCGCGGTAGGGGTTCCGGTCCTTGCCGAGCCGGTCCATCTCCGCCCAGAAGCCGTCCATGATGGCCTTGCCGGCCTTGTAGCCGTAGTAGGAGAGATAGCAGTAGACATAGTCCATCTGCGCGCACCACTGCCAGGTCTCGACGCTGCCGCCACCGGGAATCCAGATCGGCGGATGCGGCTGCTGCACCGGGCGGGGCCAGATGTTGACGTAGCGCTGCTGATTGTAGCGGCCGTTGAAGGCGAAGGTGTCCTTCTCGGTCCATGCCTTCAGGACCAGATCATGCGCCTCCAGATAGCGCTCGCGCAGCATCGATGGGTTCTGGCCATAGGCGTAGCAGGTGTCCATCGGCGTCCCCACCGGGAAGCCGGCGATCAGCCGGCCGCCGGAGATGACGTCGATCATCGCGAATTCCTCGGCGACGCGGGTCGGCGGGTTGTACAGCGCCAGGCTGTTGCCCATGACGCAGATCGGCGTCCGCTGCGTCCGCCGCGCGAGCGACGAGGCGATGAGATTCGGGCTCGGCATCAGCCCGTAGCCGTTGGAATGGTGCTCGTTCACGCAGATGGCGTCGAAGCCGACTTCGGCGGCGTATTCCAGCTCATCCATGAAGTCGTTGTACATCAGATGCGCCCGCTTCGGATCGAACAGGCTGCTGTGCACATCGACCCACACCGAGGGGTGCTTCCGCTGGAAATCCTCCGGCAGCTCGGTATAGGGCATCAGGTGGAACCACATCATCTTCATGGTCGGCTCTCCCGGTGTGGATGTCAGGCGGGCGTGGTCTGCCCGATCTCGAGCTGCCATCCCGCGGCGGTCAGCGGGAAGCGCTTCACCGTGTTGCGCACCGCGATCTGATAGATCGGCTGGAACAGGATGAAATGATTGGCCTGGTCGACCATGGCACGCTGCCATTCGACCCAGAGCGTGGCGGCCTGCGCGACGTCGGGCTCCTCCGCCGCGCGCTTGACCAGCGCGGTCATCTCCGGCGGCACCGGCCAATGGACGCGGCGCGCCACCCGCTCCACCACCGCTGCGGCCCAGAGTTCGTTCTCCACCGCCGGCGGGTTCCAGAAGGTCAGCACGCCGCCCTGGGTGCGGCCGGTGGTGTAGGCGGTGCGCAGGTTCACCTGGTCCATCGGGTTCAGCCGGACGCGGATGCCGACGCGGGTGAGGTCGGCCTGGATCTTCTGCGCGAGAAGCTGGTAGGAGACGCCGGCGACCGCGGCATTGCCGTAGGCGATCTCGAATTCGAAGCCATCGGCGAAGCCGCCCTCCTGCAGCAGCCGCTTCGCCTTCTCCAGATCCTGGCGGAAGCCGATCTCGCGGGCGATCTCCTCGGTGCTGCCATTCACCCCGATCGGCAGGAAATGCGCCGGCCGCAGCGCCGCGCCGCCGAGCATGTTGGTGGTGATGCCGTCATAGTCGATGGCATGGCCGATCGCCTGGCGGCAGGGCTTCTGCGCCAGGGCGCGGTTGAACTCGGGGTTCTGGGTCAGCGCCATGTAGACGAAGTCGAGGCTCGGCAGCCGTTCGGCGCGTACCGCCGGGTCGTCGCGCAGTGTCGCGATCTGCTCGGGGATCAGGTTGAATGCCGCCTGGATGTCGCCGCGCCGCACCGCCAGCAGCTGTGCCGCGCTGTCGCTGAAGTGGCGGATCACCACCCGTTCAAAGGCCGGGGCGCCGCGCCAGTGGTGCGGGTTGCGCGCCAGTTGGATCTGCTGGTTGCGCTCCCACCGGACCAGCCGGTACGGCCCGGTGCCGGCGCTGTTCTGGTTCAGCCAGTCGGTCGCCTTGTCCTTCTCCTTGGCGTCATCGGCCATGCTGCCACCCTGGGCTTCGACCACCTTTTTCTCGAGGATGCCGAAGCTCGGCGCACAGAGGATGTTCAGCAGCGGCGCCGCGGGCGCGTTCATCACCAGGTCGATGGTCTTCGCATCGACGATCTCGCAGCGGTCGACCGCTTTCAGGTACTGCTGGGTCTGCTCCTTCATCGCCAGCAGCCGCTGGAAGCTGAACTGCACATCCTCCGCGGTCATGGTCGCGCCGGAGGCGAATTTCACGCCTTCGCGCAGGGTGAAGCGCCAGCCCTTGCCGTCCGGGGTGCGGCGCCAGGCGGTGGCTAGCGCCGGCTTCGGCTCGATGTAGTCGCCCGGCGCCAGGGTCATCAGCGCGTCATAGGTGGCGGCCAGGGTGATCGGCGGGGTGTATTGCGCCTGCTTCACCGGATCGAGGGTGATGGTGTCGCTGATGTCGATGCCGATCACCAGGGTCGCGCCGCGCGCCTGGGCATAGGCCTGTCCGGCCGGCAGCCAGGCCGCGGCGCCGGTGAGGCCGAGCAGCCCGAGCAGGTCACGGCGGGCGATAGGCTGAAAGTCCTCGGACCGTCCCATGCGCTTCTCCCTCGGCCCCTTCAGGGTGCCCTTGTTGCCGGGGAGGATAGGTGCAGGGCGGAAGGGTGTGAAGCCATGCCGGGGCCCGGTGCCGCAGGAGGGGTGGTCGACCGACCCCAATCGAGGCAATATGTCGGGCGGGCCGGAGCAAGGTACCGCCGCGGTGCGCCATCCCGCCCCGCGAAGCAGCAGGCCGGCGCGGCGACCGCCGGCAAGGGAGCGCCCGAGGCAACGGCATGTTCAGGGAATACCGCCCGATCGATTGCGACGTGCACCCGATGGTGCCGAACATGCGCGCGCTCACGCCCTATATGGACGCGTTCTGGCGCGACCAGGTGGTCGAGCGGAACATCACCAACCTCGACAGCCAGTCCTGGCCGATCAGGTCGCCGAAGACCATTCGCGCCGATTGGCGCGGCCCGAACGGCCGTGGCGCGGAGACGGTGGAGCAGCTGCAAACCCAGCTGCTGGACCGGCTCGGAACCGAGATCGCAATCCTGAACCCGCTCTACGGCATCCAGCTGGTGCTGAACCAGGACATGGCGGTGGCCTTCGCCCGGGCGCTGAACGACTGGACCAGGGCCGAATGGCTGGACCGCGATCAGCGGCTGCGCGCCTCCATCGTGCTGCCGCTGCAGAGCATCGAGGCCTCGGTGGCCGAGATCGAGCGGCTGGCGCCGGACCGCCGCTTCGTCCAGGTGCTGGCGCTGGTGATGGGTGAGGATCCGCTCGGCAAGCGGCAATACTGGCCGGTCTACGAGGCCTGCGTGCGGCACGGGCTGGCCTTCGGCATCCATGCCGGCAGCGCCTATCGGCATCCGCAGACCTCGGTCGGCTGGACCAGCTGGTATCTGGAGGAATACGCGGCCAACCAGCAGGGCTTCCAGAGCCAGCTCGCCAGCCTGATGACGGAAGGGGCGCTGGTGAAGCACTCTGATCTGAAGGTGGTGCTGCTGGAATCCGGCGTCACCTGGCTGCCCGGCTTCCTGTGGCGGCTGCAGAAGACCTGGAAGGGCGTGCGCTTCGAGATCCCCTGGGTGGACCGGCCGCCGGCCGAGATCATCCGCGACCAGGTGCGGCTGACGGTGCAGCCGCTGGACGCGCCGGAGGAGGCGGTGCCGCGGGCCCTTGGCCATCTGCGGTCGGAGGAGATGCTGCTCTGGGCCTCCGACTGGCCGCACTGGCAGTATGATGGCGATGCGGCGGTGCCGCCGGGGATTCCGGATGGGTTGCTGCCGAAACTGATGCGCGCCAATGCGTTGGCGACCTACTCGCGGCTCTCGCCCCCGATGGCCGAGAGCCAGGGTCGGGTCGCGTGAAGAGGTTCGGTCCCCGGGTTCAAGGAGCTTCGGCATGAACGTCATCCAGCCCATCGCCGCCCCTGGCAAGCCGGCGGCCGCGACCCTCGGCCTCGTCGATGTCGACATCCATCCGCGCGCCGACAGCATGGCCGCCTTCAAGCCTTATCTGAGCGCGCGCTGGTGGGAATACCTGAATACCTACGGTATCCGCGCCCGGCACGGCTTCACCGGCGGCCAGCCGCCCTTCCCGAAGGCGCAGCCGCTGGCCTGCCGGCGCGACGCCTGGCCGCCCACCGGCGGCACCCCGGCCTCCGACCTCGACTTCCTGCGCTTCCAGCTGCTGGATAATTACGGGGTCGATGTCGGCGTGCTGAACCCGCTGCAGCCGAGCGGGCAGGGAGATCGCAACAACGGCTTCTCCGCCGCCATGGCGCATGCGGTGAACGAGTGGCAGCTGGAGGCCTGGCTGCGCAAGGAGCCGCGGCTGCGCGGCAGCGTCGTCGTCCCCTATGAGGATGGCGCCGCCTCGGCCGCCGAGATCCGCAAGCGCGCCGGCGACCCGAATTTCTGCCAGGTGCTGATGATGAGCCGCACCGGCGAGCCGGCCGGCAACCCCCGCTACTGGCCGATCTATGAGGCCGCGGCCGAGGCCGGGCTGCCGGTGGCCTTCCACGCCTTCGGCTATTCCGGCTGGGCGATGACCAACGGCGGCTGGCCCAGCTTCTACACCGAGGAGGTCAGTGAGCACGCCACCTCCTGCCAGAACCAGGTCACCTCCCTGGTGGTGGAGGGCGTCTTCGAGCGCATCCCCAAGCTGAAGGTGGTGCTGATCGAATGCGGCTTCGGCTGGCTGCCCGCGGTCGGCTGGCGGCTCGACAAGCATTGGAAGCATCTGAAGGCCGAGGTGCCGCATCTGAAGCGCGCCCCCAGTGAGTACATCCGCGACCACATCTGGGTCTCCACCCAGCCGATGGAGGAGCCGGAGCGTGGTCAGCACCTGGCCGACATCATGGAATGGATCGGCTGGGACCGGATCCTATTCGCAACCGACTACCCGCACTGGGATTTCGACGACCCCCGGGCGGCGATGCCCGGCTTCCTTTCGGCCGAGCGGCGGGCGGCGATCTACGGCGGCAATGCCAAGGCACTGTACGGGTTCTGACGCGTGAGCAAGGTGATTGTCGCGCCGGTTGGGGAATTCCCGCCCGGCGAGCGGAAGCTGGTCGAGGCCGATGGCAAGCGCATCGTCGTCTTCAACCTGGACGGTGAGTATTTCGCGCTGCTGGACCGCTGCCCGCACCAGGGCGGCAGCCTCTGCGCTGGCGCCATCTCCGGCCATGTCGAAAGCTCCTCCCCGGGGGAGTATCATTACTCCCGCCGTGGCGAGATGGTCCGCTGCCCCTGGCATTACTGGGAGTTCGACATCCGCACCGGCAAATCCTGGTTTGACCCGAAACGGGTCCAGGTGCGGCAGTTCAAGGCGGCGGTCGAGCCCGGCGCGGCGCTGGTCGAGGGGCCGTACCAGGCCGAGACTTTCCCGGTGCGGGTCGAGGACCATTACGTGGTGGTCGAGGCCTGAGGCGCCTGCGGGAAGGTTGCGGGGCCGGGGTGGCGCCCGGACGGAATAGGCAGTAGAAGCCGCCGGTCATGGCCACCGTCCTCCTGATCATCCACCTCTTCGTCACGCTCGCCCTGATCGGCGTCGTCCTGCTGCAGCGCAGCGAGGGCGGTGGGCTGGGGGTCGGCTCCTCCCAGGGGATGGGCTCCTTCATGTCCGGGCGGGGCACCGCCAATCTGCTGACCCGGACGACCGCGGTGCTGGGAACGGCTTTCTTCGTCCTGTCCCTGACGCTGGCGCTGCTCGGCCGCGGGACCGGCCAGCCGCGCTCCATCCTCGACGCCCCCCCGCCGGCGGCCACTGCTCCGGCTGCGCCAGCCGTCCCGGCGGCGCCCAGCGTCCCGACCAACTGATCGCAGCGTCGCGGTGGCGGCGGAGCATTCCGCCGAAGCTTCCTTCCCGGTTCAGGCCCGGAGGATGGCAATACCGGGGGCAGCCGGGGCGGAGCAGGTGCTGGACATCATCGCCAGCGATGCCACGCTGCCTCTGCAGTCGCCTCGGCGCGGCCCTCGACACCATCGCTGGCGCTGCCTGAACCGGAGCAGCTTGAAAGCCATGCTCCAGCAGGTTTCGTTCGGTAATCAGCGGAGAAGTGATCTCGCCGATTGGCGCTACCCGGCCGGAGGCCATGCCCGGGTGATCCTGGGTCACTGCCCGATTCGCCGCCGGCGCCGGGACCGCTGCCGTTTGGCAACCCCATTGGAATTGAGCAACTCTCGCGGGCGCATGGCCGCCCCCCCACGTCATGGGTAGCGGTCCCTGCGCTGCACCGCTATGTAGGACGCCCATGGCGCGGTTCGTATTCATCACCGGCGGCGTGGTTTCCTCCCTCGGCAAAGGCATCGCAGCGGCGTCCCTGGGCGCTCTGTTGCAGGCGCGTGGCTACAAGGTCCGCCTGCGCAAGCTCGATCCCTATCTGAACGTGGATCCGGGGACCATGTCGCCCTATCAGCACGGCGAGGTCTTCGTCACCGACGACGGCGCCGAAACCGATCTCGACCTCGGACATTATGAGCGCTTCACCGGCGTGCATGGCTCCAAGGCCGACAACTGGACGACGGGGCGGATCTATTCCGACGTCATCGCGGCCGAGCGCCGCGGCGACTACCTTGGCGGCACTGTCCAGGTGATCCCCCACATCACCGACAAGATCAAGGCGGTGATCCAGGAGGAGACCGACCCCTACGACTTCGTCCTGGTCGAGGTCGGCGGCACCGTCGGCGACATTGAATCGCTACCCTTCCTCGAAGCCATTCGCCAGCTGGCGAATGAACTGGGCCCGACCCGCAGCCTGTTCCTGCACCTGACCCTGGTGCCCTACATCTCCTCGGCCGGCGAGCTGAAGACCAAGCCGACCCAGCACAGCGTAAAGGAGCTGCTCGGCGTCGGCATCCAGCCGCAGATCCTGCTCTGTCGCTGCGACCGGCCGATCCCCGAGGGGGACCGCCGCAAGATCGCGCTGTTCTGCAACGTCCGGCCGGAAAGCGTGATCCCGGCGCTCGACGCCACCAGCATCTATGGGGTGCCGCTGCAGTACCATGCCGAGGGGCTGGACCGGGAAGTGCTGCGGCATTTCGGCCTGTCGATCTACGGCGAGCCTGATGTGCGGCGCTGGCAGAACATCATACGCTCTATCGAGCAGCCGGAGGGCGAGGTCACCATCGCCGTCGTCGGCAAGTACACCAACCTGCTCGACAGTTACAAATCGCTGGCTGAGGCGCTGACCCATGGCGGTATCGCCCACAATGTCCGGGTGAAGCTGGACTGGGTCGACAGCGAGGTGTTCGAGCGCAACGAGGAGGCGGTGCAGCGGCTGGGCGGCGTCCACGGCATCCTGGTGCCGGGCGGCTTCGGCGAGCGCGGTACCCCGGGCAAGATCGAGGCGGTGCGCTTCGCCCGCGAGCGCAAGGTGCCGTTCTTCGGCATCTGCTTCGGCATGCAGATGGCGGTGATCGAGGCGGCGCGGAACCTGGTGGGGCTGAAGGGCGCTTCCTCCACCGAATTCGGCCCTTGTGAGCATCCGGTGGTCGGGCTGCTGACCGAATGGCTGCGCGGCAATGCGGTGGAGCGGCGCACCGCCGCCGGCGACCTCGGCGGCACCATGCGGCTGGGCGCCTATACCGCGAAGCTGACCGAGGATTCCCTGGTGCGCGCGGTCTACGGCGGCCAGGACGAGATCCAGGAACGCCACCGCCATCGTTATGAGGTGAACGTCAACTACAAGGACCGGCTGGAGGAGGTCGGGCTGCGTTTCTCCGGCATGTCGCCCGATGGCGAACTGCCGGAGATTGTCGAGTACCCGGACCATCCCTGGTTCATCGGCGTGCAGTACCACCCGGAGCTGAAGTCAAAGCCTTTCGACCCGCACCCGCTGTTCCGCGGCTTCATCGGCGCGGCGGTGCGGCAGGCCCGACTGGTCTGACCCGGTCTCCGCGCCGGAGCCTCTCCGGCCGGATTGACCGCCCTGCCGCGCCGGCGGCCCTTGCCGCCCGGCGCCACCGCCGGTAAGCGCGGGGCCATGCGGCCGGAGGGGTGGTCCCGAACGCCGTCCCACGGCGGGCCGCCCGTGCCTCGCCGGATATTCCAATGCCGGAGGTCCCATGTCCGCCATCGTCGACATCATCGCCCGCGAGGTCCTCGACAGCCGCGGCAATCCCACGGTCGAGGCGGAGGTGGTGCTGGACAGCGGCGCCATCGGCCATGCCATCGTCCCCTCCGGCGCCTCCACCGGCGCGCATGAGGCGGTGGAGCTGCGTGACGGCGACAAGGCGCGCTACGGCGGCAAGGGCGTGCTGAAGGCGGTGGCCAATGTCGAAGGCGAGATCTTCGACGCCCTCTCCGGCATGGACCCGACCGAGCAGCTCCGCATCGACGAGACGATGATCGAGCTGGACGGCACGCCGAACAAGGCGCGGCTCGGCGCCAACGCCATCCTCGCGGTCTCCCTCGCGGTGGCCAAGGCGGCCGCGGCCGACCTCGACCAGCCACTGTTCCGCTATGTCGGCGGCGCCTATGCCCGCACCCTGCCGGTGCCGATGATGAACATCATCAACGGCGGCAAGCATGCCGACAACCCGATCGACATTCAGGAATTCATGGTCATGCCGGTCGGCGCCGGCAGCATGGCGGATGCGGTGCGCATCGGCTCCGAGGTCTTCGCCCAGCTGAAGAAGGCGCTGCACGACGCCGGCCACAACACCAATGTCGGCGACGAGGGCGGCTTTGCCCCCAACATCGGCTCGGCCGACGAGGCGCTGGGCTTCATCGCCAAGGCCTGCGAGGCAGCCGGCCACCGGGTGGGGGAGGACATCCTCTTCGCCCTCGACTGCGCCTCGACCGAATTCTTCCACGACGGGGTCTACAAGCTGGAAGGCGAGGGCAAGACCCTCGACCAGGGCGGCATGGTCGACTACCTGGCGGCGCTCTGCGCCAAATGGCCGATCATCAGCATCGAGGATGGCTGCGCCGAGGATGACTGGGCCGGCTGGAAGCTGCTGACCGAGCGGCTCGGCGCCAAGGTCCAGCTGGTTGGCGACGACCTCTTCGTCACCAACCCGGAGCGGCTGCGTGAGGGCATCGGCAAGGCCACCGCCAATTCCATCCTGGTGAAGGTCAACCAGATCGGGACGCTGAGCGAAACCCTGGAGGCAGTGGAGACGGCGCACCGCGCCAGCTACACCGCGGTGATGAGCCACCGCTCCGGGGAGACCGAGGATGCCACCATCGCCGACCTCGCGGTGGCAACCAATTGCGGGCAGATCAAGACCGGCTCGCTGTCCCGCTCCGATCGTCTGGCCAAGTACAACCAGTTGATCCGGATCGAGCAGCGCCTGGGCAGTGCGGCGCGCTATGCCGGGCGGACCATCCTGCGGCGCTAGGGTCCGTGACTGTTTTGCCTGGTGGTGGCCGAAGCGCTGGCGCGGCGGTCGTGCGGGCTGCGTGCTCTCGGGCCGGCTGCGGCCTCGGGATGCACGCATGGTCCGGATGTGCCTGGACGTAAAGACAGTGTGACATCCCAAGCCTCCGGCAACACCAAAGCCAGAGGCCGATGAACCACACGTCCATCCCGGGCTGGAAGACCCTCCTGATTCCAGTCAGCGTGAAGACGCTCTAAACCCTCGGCGACTCAGGCCACGACTGGTACGGGCTTCCCGCCGGCCGACGCACAGCGCAGCCGGCACTGTCGTTCGACAATGGCCATTATTCGAGGGAGATCCGGGCGTCCATGATGACGGGGCGCCAGAGGGCGACCTCCGCCTGCATCCTTCGCGTCAGATCCTCCGGTGTGCCGCCGAGAATGCGCGAGCCCATGGCGGTCAGCATCGCCCGGATGTCTGGTTTTGCCAGGAAGCGGTTCGTTGCCTCGTTCAGCCGCTGCACGATGCCGTTGGGTAGCCCCGCCGGGCCAAGCAGCGCAGTCCATCCCGTCGCCTCGAAGCCCGGCAGTCCCTGCGCCGCGATCGGTTCCGCGCCGGGGACCGCATGCAGCCTCTCCGAGGCAGCAACCCCGAGGACGCGCACCGTCCCCGCCTGGATATGCGCCTGGTAGGAGGGCACCAGGTCGACGGCCACCTCCACTGCGCCGCTGAGCAGCCCGTTGGTCAGCGTCGCGGAGCCGCGGAAGGGCACGGTCGTGACGCTGATCCCTGCGCGGCGCTGCAGCAACTCGGCGGCCAGGTGGCCCAGGGCACCTCTCGCCGGGACGCCGCAATTGATCCGGCCGGGGTGCGCCCTGGCATGGGCGAACATCTCCTGCAACGAGGCGTAGGGTGCGTCGCGCCGCGCGATGACGACGACCGGAAGGTCGGCCAGCAGCGCGACCGGCGCCAGATCGGTGAAGGGATTGTACGGCATCGACCGGAAGAGCAGCGTGTTCGTCGAGATCGGGCCATTGGTGGTGACGAGCAGGATCTGCCCGTCGGGCTCGGCGCGCACCACCGCATGGGTGCCGACATTGCCGTTTGCGCCGCCGCGATTGTCCACCACGAAGGTCTGTCCGAAGGCCATAGCAAGATGCTGGGCCAGCGGGCGCCCCAGCACGTCGGCGGATCCCCCTGGAACGAAGGGGACGACCATGGCGACCGGCCGGCTCGGCCAGGCCTGCGCATGCGCCGGGCGGGCGGTGGCGATGCCCAGCCCGGTGCCGATCATGCCGAAGCCGCGGCGCGTGATGCTTCCCATGACTGTCCTCCCCGTCCGGTCGTCCCTCACTCCGAGAAATAGAGGCGCATCGGCGTGTCGCCGGTGATCTGCCGGCGCATCGCCGCGTCCGGCACCCATGCGTGCAGCGCGGCGATGGTATCGGCATAGGTCACCCGCCCCTCGAAGGAGGCGAAGGGCCAGTCGCTGCCCCAGACCAGCCGCTCACCGCCGGCGATGGCGAGCAGCGCCTTGGCATAGGTTCGCGCCGCTTCCGGCGACTTGGTGCGGAAGCCACCCGAGAGCTTGACCCAGGTCCGGCCGCGCTCGATCGCGGCAAGCATCGCCCTGAAGCCCGGGCAGTTCACGCCCTGCGCCGGATCGGGATGGCCCATGTGGTCGATCACCAGCTTCACCCCGGCCTGCTCCATCGCCGCGATGATGTCCGGCAGCATCGGGCTCTCCACCAAGGTGTGGACGTGCCAGCCGAGGTCGCGCACGCGCCGCAGCAGCAGCCGGTACTCGGCCGAGCGCAAGTCAGGCGGGTTGGGCACGCGGCGGAAGAAGAGGCGGATGCCGATGATGCCGTCTGCCTTCATCCGTTCCAGCGCGTACATATCCGTCTCCGGCCGGATGAAGGCGGTGCCGCGCAGCCGCGGGTACCGCCGCATGGAGCGGATCGTGTAGTCGTTGTAGTCGCCGTAGAGGCTCGCCGCGGCGATCACGCCGAAGCCAATCCCGTGTGCATCCATGACGGAGAGGAATTGCTCGGCCGTCGCGTCCTCCGGCGGATGGTGCCAAGCCCAGTCCGTGATGGGCATGTCGCGCGTGTAGAGGTGGAAATGAGCGTCGACGAGCGGGGCGTCGCGGTCCAGAGCAGCGGCCGAAGCTGGCCCGGCAGCGGCCGCTATATGCGCCTGCGTCATGCGCTTCCTCCTCGGCCGCTTCGAGCGGCGCGTTTCGGCGAGCCTAGCAGCTCCACAGGAGGGGGTGCACAGATTTTGCCCGGACACGATCCCCTTCGCCAGAGTACCGGGGGTCGTGGCTCGGTTCGCCCCATGCACCAGAGAGGGCTTCGGAGGTTCCACGGACACCAGCAGTTATGGGCATCGAGCGAGCCGCAGGCCATGGCACGGCCAGATGGCGGCAGTACGGCGCAGTCCCTGTGCCCGTCAGTGGCTTGCAGGTTGAGACAAATATCAGTCCGCTGCCGCCCGGTTGAGCACGTGTGCGACCGTTGTGCGCGTCCGCGCACTGGTCACTTTCGTCCTGCCCGCCCCGGCACCAGCCGCACCTTTCTTGGCGCCGCGATCCAGATTGCCGCGGCCGAGACGACGCAACAGGCGCCGGCCAGTACGAAGGCAGGCCGGTAGCTGCCGGTCGCGTCGTGGATCACGCCCGCGGTCCACGGCCCGGCAGCGCCGCCACCGATCAGCGCCACCGTGATGGCGCCGAAGATGGCGCCGTAGTGGGGCCCTTCGAAGATCTCCACGACAATCGGGCCCATCACCGAGGTCAGCGCATATCCCAGGGATCCCTGCGCGATCACCATCAACCAGAGCAGCGCGGGAGACGGCGCCTGTTCAAGGGCAATCAGCGCGACGTAGCACAGAGCGAAGCCGCAGCACCCCACCATCCACACCCATTCCCGGCCCACGCGGTCCGACAGCGCGCCGAGGCCGATCTGCCCTGGAATGGCGACGACGCTGACAATGCCGAGCGCCCAGGCCGCGACCTCCGGGCTGAACCCGACCTCGACCAGATAGCGTGTCTGGTGGACCTGCACCGCGTACCAGGCGAAAAGTGCACAGAAGAAGCCGAGCGCGATCCACCAGAAGCGGCCTGTGCCCATCGCCCGTGCGAGCGTCCACTGAACGGATGCCCAGGCGGGGTCGACGATGTTCGCGGAGCGCGGCATGCCGCCGGCGCCATCCGTGCCGGATCCACCACCATCCGGCTGCAGACCGATATCCTGCGGCCGGCGGCGCACCAGCAGGGTCAATGGTATGAGCACGCACAGCACCAGCAATCCCATGGTCCAGCAGGCGGCCCGCCAGCCATTATCCAGGATGATCGCCTGCAGCCAGGGTAACAGCAGGATGGCCCCGATGCCGACGCCGGAGAAGGCGAGGCTGATTGCCAGGCCTCGGCGGCGCAGGAACCAGTTTGTCAGGTAGAGCGACTGAACATTGTAGCCCATCAGATTCGCGCCACCGCCGACCAGCACGCCGAGCGTGGCGTAGAGATGCCACGGTTCCGTGACGGCGGGTGCAAGGAGCAGCCCGGCGGTCATTACCGCCACGCCGGTGCCGATCACCGCGCGCGCGTCGTGCCGATCCATCATCCGGCCCATGACCGGGCCGAGCACCGCGGAGACGAGGAAGCCGAAGGAGAAGGCGCCGGCGACGAGGCCTCGCTCCCATCCGAACTCGTCGATCAGTGGCGGCAGCAGCAGCGAGAAGGCGGTCCGTGCGGTAACGCCGATCGCCATGGTGACAAAGGCCACTGCGACGATGACCCAGCCATAGTAGAAGGGCAGGCGCTGCGGCCAGGGACGGGCTGTGGTCGCCATCGGCCGGTCAATCGAAGGCGGAGGTGGTGAACTTGGGCACCTCCACGCAAGCCGCTGCGCGCACCGGAATGAATGCAGGCGGCGCGCAAGTCAGCCGGTGACCGTCGTCGCGCGATCCACCATGTCGCCGCGCGTCCGGGCCCGGCCATTGGCCACCACGAACTCGCGCACCACCAGCAGCAGCTGCAGGACCAGCGCAGCCTTGTCCTATACGTTCATTGGAGACGCGCTTGCCACGCGCGCTGACCCGGGCCACGCTGCGGCCTGGCCGAAAGCCATCGCCAGGAGACCATCCTATCATGAGGATCTCGACCCCTTGGGTAGGGTTCAGCGATCAGATTGACCGAGCCGGTAGGCACCGCCATCGGTCGGACGCAGAGCCTCGAACATCTCCGTGACAGCCGCATAATCGCGGTAACCGCAGCGAGCCAGCGGCTGTGCCGCAGCGGTGTCAAAGCGGCCGTCACGGATAAAGGCATCGTCGATGTGCACTCCGACAACCTGCCCCACAATCATCCAGCCATCCAGTGCGGTGCCATCCACATCGTGGAAGCGCATCGAATGAACCACACGGCATTCAAGCGCTGCCGGAGAAGCCGCGACGCGGGGCGCCTTGACGATGCGGCTCGATGCGACCGCAAGTCCTGCCGCCACGAACTCGCTTTCGCCACCGCCGAGAGCAGCTGAGGACATGTTCATCGCCTCGAAGAGCGGACGAGTGCAGAGATTGAACACGAACTCGCCGGTGGCGATGGCATTGGCGGCGCTGTGCTTCATGCTCTCGCTCGTGAATGCAAGCATTGGCGGACGCGAGTGGACCGCGTTGAAAAAGCTGTAGGGGGCGAGATTGGCGCGGCCCTGGGTATCTACGGTCGAGATCCAGCCGATCGGGCGCGGAGCGACGATCGCCTTGAAGGGATCGTGGGGCAGGCCGTGGCCAAGGCGGGGTTCGTAGAACATGGGGGATTACGTGCCTCTGATATCGATGCCAGTCGTGTAGCCTTTGCTGATAGCGACAGGAAGCAGGCCGCGATTGGTGAACTTCTGGCGTGGCTGCGCTGCAAAACACCGATCCACTATAGGCTATTCTTTGTAGCGCAGATTCGCGCTCCTTCGCCCTCCGGTCTAGTCGGAGTCAGCCAGCACATTGCAATCGGTTGCTGACCAGCCGAGGAGCACTTCCGAGCCCTCGGTCACGGCCGGCGACGCGGTGCCGATCGGCTGCAGCCCAAGCAATTCGGAGCCATCCTCCAGGCGAACTACGAACTTCCGTGACTGGCCAAGATAGATCACATCGCTGATCCGTCCGCGCAGTGCATTCTCCCGCGCCGTGTCACCAGGGGTGAGCAGCACCACACGCTCCGGCCGCACCGCGACAACCGCAGCCTCGCCAGGCCGTACGCCGGGTGAGGCGTGGCCACGCAGCGGGCCATGCGCCGTCAGCACCACCGCTTCCTCTTTCTGAAGCGCCTGGACCTTGCCGGGGAGGAAGGTCGAGTCACCCAGGAATCCCGCGACGAAACGCGTCACAGGACGCTCGTAAAGTGATTGCGGCTGGCCGATCTGCTCGACCCGCCCGTGATTGAACACGGCGATCCGGTCGCTCATCACCAGTGCTTCCTCCTGGTCATGAGTGACATAGAGAACGGTGATCCCAAGTTCACGATGGAGCCGCGCGATCTCGATCTGCATCTGCGCGCGCAGGTTCTTATCGAGCGCGCCGAGCGGCTCGTCCATCAGAAGCAGCGGCGGTTCGTAGGCCAAGGCGCGTGCCAGCGCCACGCGCTGCTGCTGCCCGCCGGAAAGCTGTGAGGGCAGCCGGTCGCCAAGGTCGGGCAGCCCGACCAGGCGCAGCACCGCCTCGGCGCGGCGCCGCGCTTGCATCCGGCCGAGCTTCCGCATTTCCAGCGGAAAGGCGATGTTCGCCAGCACGCTCATGTGCGGGAACAGCGCATAGTGTTGGAATACCACGCCGATGTTCCGCTTGTAGGGCGGCAACGGCGCGAGATCGCGTCCGTTCAACAGGATGGAGCCACTGCTTGGCGCCTGCAGTCCAGCCACCATCATCAGCGTCGTCGTCTTGCCCGACCCCGAGGGCCCAAGGAAGCTGATGAACTCGCCCTGCTTCAGCTCGAGGTCCACGTCGGCCACGGCGGCGACAGGGCCGAAGTTCTTGCTGACCCCGCGCAACTCGAGAACCGTCGGCCGAGTCATCGGCCAATCCCCTGTAGGACGGGGACGCCGCGCTGGCGTGACAGAAACCATTGCAGCGCCAGCAGGACCATCGATACCAGCAGTATCACCGTGGCGATGGCGCTGATCTCCGGGTCGATGTCGCCGAGGACGTTAGACCACATCAGCACGGTCACCGTGCGCAATTGGGGCGTACTCAGGAAGAGGGACACAATCAACTCGTCGAAGGACAGCATGGCGGCAAAGAGCAGGCCGGCCAGGATGCCGGGGCGGATGAGCGGCAGGGTGACGCGCATGAAGGCGATGCGCGGCGAGGCGCCGAGTGTCAGCGCAGCCTGTGTCAGGCGGTGGTCCATCGTCTCCAGCGCCGCGCCGACGGTCGCCACGACATAGGGGACGGCGAGGGCAATATGCCCGAGGACCAGCGCCTGCAGCGATCCGACCCAGCCCCATGCATCGAACAGCAGAAAGATCGCCGCGCCCGAAATGATGTGGGGAATCACAAGCGGCGCCATCAGCAGCGAGCGGATGGTTGCCGCGAGCGGCCCGCGCCAGCTGGCAAGCCCGAGCGCCGCGGCCGTGCCGAGCGCAGTCGCCGCGACCGCGGTCAGCACCATGACCTGCAGGCTGACGAGGATGGAATCTCGCCAGGCCGGTGTCTCCGCCAGGCTGCGGTACCAGCGCAGCGACAGGCCGGGTGGCGGGAAGGTCAGCAGCGCACTGTCGCTGAAGGAGATGACGACGATGATCGCCATCGGAGCGACCAGGTAGACGGAGATTGCGGCCACAAGCGCATACGCCGCCCAGCGCCAGGCCCATGGCGCTGTCATCCCGCTGGCCGCCTTGCCGGCGAGCGCACCAGGAGCTGCGATGCACCGAGGAGGATGAGCGTCGCCACCAGCAGCACCAGCGAAAGCGTTGCTGCCATGCCCCAGTCACCGAGCTGGGACACCTGCAGTTGGATCATCCGGGCAATCACGGCATCCCGCCGCCCGCCCAGTAGCGCCGGGGTGATGAAGTATCCAAGCGCCATGACAAAGACCAGCACCGCGCCCATCACCAGCCCTGCCAGCGTCAGGGGAAGCTGCACGCGCAGAAAGGCGCGTATCGGCCCTGCTCCCAGACATGCCGCTGCCGGCATCAGCGCCGGATCCATCGCGCGGATCGCGCCATAGAGCGGGAAGACCACGAAGGGCAACAGCACGTGAACCATGCCGATCAGCACGCCAGTGCGGTTGAAGATCAGCTCCAGCGGCTGATCGATCAGGCCGAGCCGGAGAAGCGACTGGTTCACAATGCCATTATTCTGCAGCAGCACCATCCAGGCGAAGCTGCGTACCAGGATGCTGGACCAGAATGGCACCAGCACCACCAGCGTCAGCAGCCGCGTCAGCCGGGGCCGTGTCGCCATGACATGGGCAAACGGGTAGGCCAGCAGGATGCAGCAGACGGTCGTGGCCAGGCTGATCTGGACGGTATTGCGGATCAGACTGGCGTAGACCGGCTCCTCCCACAGAGCGCGGAAATTCTGCAGGCCCCAGGTCGGATCGGAGACGCTGCGCAGCAGCAGCGCCCCGACAGGCAGCGCGAAGACCGTGGCCACGAAGGCAGCGCCAGGCAATAGCAGAAGGCGCGAGGCTTGGCGCTTCAAGCGCCAGCCCGCCCGCTCAGGTCAGTCGCCATGCATTCCATCGGCGGTTCACCGCATCGAGATTGTCGCGCCAATAGGCTCCGTCCTGGAGGATCACCTTGTCGGCGTAAGCCGGATTGGTTGCGAGCCAGCCGTGCAGCTCCGGCCTGATCAGCGGGAAGGCTGCGGGATTGGTCGGTGAGAAGACCATCAGATTGGCGAAGGCCGCCTGAGGCTCCGGCCGTGTCACGTAGTCGATCAGCGCCGTCGCCGGCTCCAGGTTGCGGGAGCCACGCGGGATGACGAGATAATCGACGGACTGGATTGCCTGCTCCCAGCTGAGTGCCAGCTTCGCGCCCTTCTGGACTGCGTCATAGAGCCGGCCGTTGTTGATCAGGCCCATGGTGGCGGCTCCGCTGACCAGGATCTGCTGCGACTGGGAATTGGTCTCCCACCAGATGATATGCTCCTTGATCTGGTCGAGCTTGCGCAGCGCGCGAGACACGTCCAGCGGGTAGAGCTGCGCCGGGGCCACGCCATCCGCCAGCAACGCCGCCTCCAGCGAGGTGGGGGCGTTCGCGTTCAGCATCCGTTTGCCGGGGAAGCGCTTCAGATCCCACAGATCCGCCCAGCGCTGCGGGCGATTGTCGCCAGCGAAGCGCTCCGTGCTGTAGGCGAGGTTGTAGGAGAACACGATGTTGCCGACCCCATGGTCGGTGACGTAGCGCGGGTCGATACGGCTGCGATCGATGACCTCGTAATCCAGCTTCTCGAACAGATTCTGCTGCTCAGCCCCCTGCATGAAGGCCGCCCCCACGTCCGCGACGTCCCAGACCACACGGCCGGAGCTGACCATCAGGCGCAGCTTGGCATAGTCATTCGGGCCATCCTGGTCGATCCGCAGGCCGGTCATCTCGGTGAAGGGGTCACAATAGGCTTTCTTCTGCCCGTCCTGGTAGGCACCGCCCCAGGAGACATAGGTGATGCGGCGCCCCTCGAAGCGCCTCTGCGCCCAGGCCATGCGCGACCCAGCCAGGGCAGCGGCGCCGCCGGCGAGCAGGCTTCGCCGATTAGGGCCCTGGCGCTGTGGTCCACATGGCTTTTCGTGCATCAGGGCCTCGGCGGTTGGGTGGGTCATGATCGCGCCGGTCCGCACAGGTTCTCGCGCAGGGTCCGGCCGGAATATTCCTTGCGGAAGATGCCACGCTTCTGCAGTTCCGGCACCAGGGCGGTGGCGATTTCCTCGAAGGTCCCAGGGAAGACAGTGGGCGCGACGACGAAGCCGTCACAAGCCTCGGCGGCGAACAATGCGTGCATGCGGTCGGCAACCATCGCCGGTGTGCCGACCAGCGTGAACCTCGTGCCGCGCCTCACCGCCTGGTCGAAGGTGAGGCCTTCGTTCTGCATCAGCTGCTCGATACGCTGCTGTGTGCCATCCATGCCCTGGTTGCCGCGGGCGCCGGCGACGCCGGCCTCGCCGACCTTGGCTAGGTCGACGGCAAGGCCGCTGGAACTCGCGGCGAGAGCAAGCTCGGGGTCGACCAGCGAATCAAGGTAGTCGGCCTTCTCCCGCGCGATCGACTCCGTCTCGCCCAGCACGACCGTCAGTTGCTGCAGGATCTGGCATTCCTCCGGCGCACGGCCGCGGGTGGCCATTCGAGTTTTCACGTCGTCATAGAACTGCTTCATCGCAGCCTGGCCATGTTGGGCGGCGAAGATTGCCTCCGCCCAGCGGGCGGCAAAGTCGCGGCCGCGGTCCGACGCGCCGGCCTGCATGATCACGGGCCGCCCCTGCGGCGACCGCGGGATGGAGAGCGGCCCGCGCGTGCGCAGATGCTTGCCAACATAATTCGCATAACGTATTCGGCGTGGGTCGCCGAAGATCCCGCTTGCCTTGTCAAGGACGAAGACCTCGTCGTCCCAGCAGTCCCAGAGGGCGCAGCATGCCTCCAGCACCTCATCGGCAATGTCGTAGCGCAGTTCCTTTGGCGGCAGTGCACCGATCCCGAAGTTCTGCGCCTCCAGGTCGGTTGCGGAGGTCACGACATTCCAGGCAACCCGGCCCTTGCTCAATACGTCGAGCGAACCGAGGACGCGTGCCAAGTGGTAGGCGGCGTGAAAGCTGGTCGAGAGCGTGGCGCCGAGCCCGAGGTGCTCGGTCACGCGCGCCATCAATGGCAGGACCACCATCGGGTCGAGGAAGCTGATCTGACCGCCGCGCTCGATGTAGGTGTCGAAGCCGCCCTTGTGGATGTCATACAGGCCGAACAGGTCGGCGAAGAAGCAGCCGTCGAACCTGCCGGCCTCAAGTACCCGGGCGATATGTTCGTAGCGGCTGGGCTCGAGGATATCGTCGATACGGCTCGCGGGGTGGCGCCAGGCACCGACGTGCATCCCGGTCGGGCCTGTCTTCAGATAGGCCAGCAGATGCATCTCGCGTCGGCACACGGGTGTCACGGACGTCCCTCCAGCCTCACTCCCGACCGCTCCGGCAGTCGACAACCGCCGCGTCTCAACGGCGATGACGCTATCGAGGCAGCGGCCCTCGCAAGCGCACCATGGCCGGAGCAACGATGTCAATGCTGCGGGGCGGCTTCGGAAGCCCAGGAATGGCTCGCGCGGCGCACTGCGCACCTCGGCCGCAAGGTCGGCGTGGCCAGCGCAGCATTACGCCGGCCGGCTATGAGGGATCCGGCGGTCGCGCGGCGGCAGGGCAGGGCCGTCCAGCAGGTGGATCAGCTGGCTTGTTGCTGGGACGCCGCGCTGGATGTGCCGCATTCGGACGCGCCGCAGCACCTGCCAGCGCACCACCATGGCATTGAGCCCGGCCGGCGGCGGAGCCCGGGTCGCTTCCGTTACACTAACCCATCGCGCCCCGGTCTGGACCGGGATTGGCAACCTCCAGGACCGAAGCCCCATCCTTCGTCGAGGGTGAAGCCGATCTTGAGCGTCACCTGGTAGTGCCCGACCTTCCCGTCGACTACCTCGCCCCGCACCTGCACGACCTCGAACCATCGGATGTTCCGGATATTCTCGGAGGCCCGGCTGATCGCATTTCCGATGGCGTCGGTGATGCGTTCCGAGGAAGCGCCGACAAGATCGACGACCTTGTGGTGGGAACCGTGCCCTGGCCGGCCAGTGCGAGTCGCTTCCGCATGGCTGCCGTGAGGCGATGATTCCGCTGCGGCAGGGTCGCTAGAGCGGAGTGTGAAGCCGCTCTATGGCGATAGGCTGCAGTGGGGCAGCGTGCAGACACGAATGCAATCCGCTGTAGGCACGGCTCGGCTCGCAGCGCCTCCAGGTCAGGTCCTCACGGCTGGCGGAGCCGGCCAGCCTGTAGTGCCGAGCCGCGAGGCCAGGGAACCAAAAGGCTGTCGGAGCGTCGTGCATCGTCATGGGCCCCGAACCACCGGATGCAGCCACGCGTCAGCAGGCCGAGATCGACAACCTACGCGGCCAGGTCCACGCCCTCTATGGCATCATCGCCGTGCTCATTGCGAATTTCGCCATCCTCGCCCGCGATCCGCTTGCCAAGCGGGAAGAAATCCTCCGCAGCCTGCACACCATGCTGCCCCAGGCACTGGCCAAAATCGAGCGAAGCGCGACACCGGCTACCTCTGCGGGTTTCGAGCGCGCCGTCGAGATGGTTACGCATCTCGCAAGGACAGCCATTCGCTTCAAGGCCGCACCTCCACGACAGTAGCCGCGCCGCCAGGGCGTCCATTCCGGCTCGCTCATTGCCTCTGGCGCATGGCTGACCCCGGGCGTCGTTCTTGTGCTCCTTGATGGGCGGCAGTGAATGTGTTGCCGGACGCTCAGGTGACGCTACGCCCCGATGCCGATGTTGCCGTGCCCGGATCGGCATCACCGGCTTTGCAGGGCGGCCGTCTTTGGTGCCGCCGCGCATGCGTTGGAACGCCCTACGGCCGCATCGCAACTTGCAGATTGTGATGAAATGCATTGCAACGCTCCGCCGCGCTTGCCAAGCTGGACAGCCAGGCAGCAGGACGGACCGAGAATGCGCCTTTCCCCTGTCGTTGTCGCTGTCCTGCTGCTGACAGCGACCGGTGCTCAGGCCGAGCGCTGTGCCGCACCACTCCCCACCGGTGCAGGCATCCCGCCGACGAGTATCAATCCGCTCATCGTCCGGCCGCTTGGCGAAACGATCATCCCTGTCCCGGCGACGGACGGCCTCATCCACCTGGCCTACGCGGCGCAGACGACCAACCTCGCAGCCGGACCTGCCAGGATCAGCTCGATCCTGCCAGTCGATCCGCTGCGTGGCTTCGAGCCCACCGGCCGCAACCTCGTGCTCAACGTGGAGGGTGCACCGATCACCGGTGAGGTACGGGTATTCGGAACACCGCCGGCCAGCAGCCGTGACACGCCGACGCTGGCTGCGGGAACCTCCGGAATCACATTCTTCGACGTCACTTACGCCAGGCTGGCGGAGGTACCCGAGCTTGTCGCCCATCGGGTTTCGGTCGGGTTTCCCGAGGGCACCAGCCTGACCACGATCACCGATCCGGTGCGGGTCAACTGTGACGGGCCGGTGCAACTCAGCCCGCCGCTTTCCGGGCGCGGGTGGTGGAACGGCAACGGCTGCTGCCGGACGGTGAATGCGCACCGGTCCGCGACGCTGCCGCTGAACGGCGATCTGCGCCCGCCCGAGCAATTCGCCATCGACTTCATGCAAGTCACGCCGGACGGTGGATGCTGCACGGGGCCGGTAAGCGACCTTCGGTCCTGGCCATTCCATGGCGTGCCGGTGCTCGCCGCCGCGGCGGGAACGGTCGTCGCCGCGGTGGACGACATGCCGGACCAGATTCCTGGCCCGCCGCAAGGCGTGACGGTCGAGAACGCACCTGGCAATCATGTCATCCAGGATATCGGCGGCGGCCGCTGGGTACTGTACGCACACCTCAGCCCCGGGTCGGTCACCGTCAAGCCCGGCGATGTGCTGCGTCCCGGCCAACCGCTCGGCAAGCTTGGCAATTCGGGATCCTCCACGGCGCCGCACCTGCATTTTCAGGTCATGGACCGCCCGTCGGCGCTGAACGCTGTCGGGTTGCCCTTCGTGTTTGATCGCCAGTGGCTCGAAGGAATTGTCGTCAACACTCCGGCCGAGGCCGAGCTGGCGTACGAGGCCGGGCGCAGGCTCGGCATCGACCGGCGGCCTGCCGAGCTGCGCCGTGGGGAGATGCCCGCCGAGGGTCACATTCTCGGCTTTCATCTGGACTGAAGGCCCTGCGGGGTGGCGGCGGGCCGGCGTGCCGGCATCGCTCGCCACCAGCGCTGCGCCGAATCGACTACTCGACCTCGATCTTGCCGGCGCGGACGGTGGCGCCGAAATCCTTCTGCTCGGCACGCATGAAGTTCAGCGTCTCCGCCGGTGTGCTCCTGCGCGGGGCGGCTCCCATCTCGCGCAGCCGGCTGACGATCTCCGGCTCCGCTACCACCTGGTTGATCGCCTGGTTGAGCCGCTCGATCACCGCGGGCGGCGTCGCCTTGGGCGCCATGAAGGCATACCAAGCGACGTATTCACGCTGATCGAGGCCAAGCTCCAGCATGGTCGGTACATCCGGCAGCCGTTCGGTGCGGCTGCGGGCGGTGACCGCCAGGGCGCGGAAGCGGCCGCCGGCGATGTGGCCGGAGCCGGCGCCGAGGCTGTCCATCATGATCGGGACCTCACCGGCGATCACGCCCATCTGCGCCGGCGGGGTGCCGCGGTAGGGCACCGCCGGCATGTCCAGCCTGTGCCGTAGCTTGAAATCCTCGACCACCAGATGGTTAATGCTGCCCGAGGCCGGCAGCGCGTAGCGCCACTTGTCCGGCTCCGCCTGCACCCGCGCCACCAGCTCAGGCATTGTCCGGAACGGCGCTGCCGGGTTCACCACCCAGACCATGGGTGAGGTGACAGCCACCGCGATGGCGGCGAGATCCGCCACCGGGTCGAGCGGCATGTTGCGATAGAGGGCGGTGTTGATGGTGATGGCGCCGACATGGGCGAACATGATGGTATGGCCATCGGCCGGGCTGCGCTGCACCTCCTGCATGCCGATGTTGCCATTGGCGCCGGGGCGGTTGTCGACCACCACCGGCTGCCCGAGCAGCTCCGCGAGCCGCGGCGCCATGATGCGGGCATAGGTGTCGTAGCCGCCGGCGGCGCTCGGCACGACGCAGCGGATGCTGCGGCTGGGCCAGGGCCGGGTCTGGGCTGCGGCCGGCAGCGTGGCGAGCAGCCCCAATGCGGTGCGGCGCGGTAGGCGCATGATCATTTCCCCCTTCGGTTTGCGCAAGGAAGCAGGAACGGAGGCGGGAGGGAACTGGACCCCGGCGGGAATCCGCGAAATGCTGCCACGGCAGATTGCATCCGGCCCTGGGCGCAATCTGCGATGGACGGCCCGCCGTTCAGCTCAGGCCGGGATTCCGGCCAGGCTTTGTCGAAGCAACGCGCCGGCGATCACGGCCCATCCGCCGGATCGTAGAGCACCCCCGCGGCGGCGAAGCCGCCATCGACATTCAGCACATGGCCGGTGACGAAGCCGGCATCATCCGAGCACAGGAAGGCAACGCCGGCGGCGATCTCCGCCGGCGTTGCATAGCGCTGCAAGGCCATGTGGTTCAGGAAGGCCGCCCGCTGCTTCGGGCCATGCGCGGTGCGGGCGACCTGGGTCGGACCGGGCGCCACGCAATTGACCAGGATGCCATGCTGCGCCAGCTCCATCGCCAGCACCTGGGTGAGGCTGATGATGCCTGCCTTGCTCGCGCCATAGGCCACCCGTCCGGTCCCGCCGAACTGCCCCGACACCGAGGAGGTGGTGACGATCCGGCCGCCCTTCCCATGCCGCACCATGGTGCGCGCCGCCGCCTGGGCGGTGACGAAGCAGCCCGTCAGGTTGGTGCGGAGGATTCGCTCGAAGTCGCGCCGCGACATCTCCAGCGCCGGGACGCGGTCCGTGATGCCGGCATTGCAGACCGCGATGCGCAGCGGGCCGAACTCCGCCTCCGCCGCAGCGACGGCCGCGGCAGCCTGCTGCTCCTCCGCCACGTCGAGGGTGAAGGGCGCGGCGCGCAGCCCGGCGGCGCGAAGCTCCACCGCCACGCGCTCCGCCCGCTCGGCCATAAGATCGGCGACCAGCACCGCGGCGCCGTCCCGTGCCAGGCGATGGGCGATGGCCTCGCCGATGCCGGCGCCGCCACCGGTCACCAGGGCGACATCGCCGGCGAGGATCATGCGCCATCCTCCTCGATGGCGATGACCCGGGCGGGGGCGCCGTCGCTGTCCGGCAGCTTCACTGGCAGGGCGACGACGAAGCTGCGCGGCGCGCGCAGGGCGCCGGTGTTGCGCAGGTATTCGAACATGATCACGCCCTGCTTCAGCAGGTGGTAGTGCGTCACATGCTCCGGCAGCGGCGGCCGCGCCTCGCCGGTCAGGAAGAAGCGGATGCAGTAGTCCTGCGGGAAGTCGAAGCCCACCGCCTTGATGCCCGCCTCGCGCAGCCAGATCGCCGCCTCGGCGGTCATCCAGGGTGCCCGCGACCAGAAATCCGGCGTGGCGATGTCGGCCCGCTCGTCCCAGCGGGTCCTGAGGATGGCGATGTCGCCGCGGCGGAGATGCCCGCCGGCGGCGGCGATCCGCTCGCCGCTGATGGCGGTGTTCTCCGGCACTTCCGAGAGGTCGAGGATGGCGGCCTCGCCCACCGTCATGTCGAGGCTGACGGAATCCGTCGTGAAGCCTTCCGGATCGACGTGCCGCGGGCTGTCCATATGGGTGAAGCCATGGACGTTCCAGCCGGCCCAGGTGCCCTGTCCGGCACCCTCGGCATGCGATTTGAGCAGACGGCGCTCCACCGGCCAGCGGAAATGGCCGGTGGTCACCGGAGTCGAGAGGTCAATAATGCGGCGTGCCATGGGTCAATCCTTCCAGGGGCGGGTTTGCCAGAGCTGGCGCAGCCGCTCGGCTTCCTCCTGCACCAGCCCGGCGAAGCTGGTGCCGTCCATCCGGCGCAGCGGCTGGTAGAGCCGGGCCGCGTCGGCCTGCCAGGCGGGATCCTCCATCGTCGCCAGCAGCGCGGCTTACAGCCGGGCGCGGATCGGCGCGGGTGTCGCGGCCGGGACCGCCAGCCCGCGCACCACGCCGCCGGTCAGCGCGAAGCCCTGCTCACGGAAGGTTGGGATATCGGGGGCGAGCGCCGTCCGCTCCGGCGCGGCCTGGGCCAGCGGGCGCACCTGGCCCTGCTTCACCAGCTCCAGGCTCTCGCCGATGTTCATGGCGGCAACGGTGATGTGACGGCCGAGCAGCGCGGTGACGGTGGGCGCCTGGCCGGCGAAGGGGATGTGCACGAGGCGGGCGCCGATCATCCGCTCGAACCCCATCATCAGCAGGTGATCGTCCGAACCGATACCCGCGGTGCCGACCGCGACCTTGTCCGGATTGGCCCGGGCATGCGCGGCAAGGTCGGCGAGGGTGCGCAGCGGGCTGTCGGGTGCCACGAAGAAGCCGCCGGGATCATCCACCACGCTGCCGAGGAAGGCGAGGTCCTGCAGCCGGTAGCGCGGCGTGCGCTCGATGGTGATGGTCTGCAGGCTCGGCACGATGACGACGCCCATGGTGAGGCCGTCGGGCGGGGCGGTGGCGAGTGCGGTATACCCCACCTCGGCCCCGGCGCCCGGCCGGTTCAGCACGACGAAGCGCGCGCCGGGCAGGTGGCGTTCGAGATAGGGCAGCATGGCGCGGGCCATGACATCGGTGCCGCCGCCGGGCGGGAAGGGCACAATGAAGCCGATCGGCCGCTCGCCCGGCCAGCCGCCCTGACCGAGGGCCGCGAGCGGTGCGCTCGCCAAGCCGGCCGCGACCAGGGCGCGGCGCGTGGTCTTCGCCATGATCATTTCCCTCCCGGTATTGCCGCCAGCCTAGCGGGCGCTCCGCATGGCGCCTAGGCTGCGACAATCGAGGGAACACGCCAATGGCCCAACCGCTTCCCATCCTGCCGACCACCGTCGTCGGCAGCTATCCGCAACCGGCCTGGCTGATGAACCACGAGGCGCTGCGCGCCCGGCTGGTGCCACGGGTGCGCGCGCCGGAGATGTGGCGCGTGCCGGAGCCCTTCCTCGCCCAGGCGCAGGATGACGCGACGATCCTGGCGATCCGCGACATGGAGCGGGCAGGGATCGACATCATCACCGATGGCGAGATCCGTCGTGAGAGCTATTCCAACCACTTCGCCTCGACGCTCGATGGCATCGACCCGGACCGGCCGGGCGAGGTGGTGGGCCGCACCGGCAAGACCACCGTGGTGCCGCGCGTCATTGGCCGGGTGAGGCGGGTGCGGCCGGTGGAGGTGCGGGACGTCGCCTTCTGCCGCGCGAACACCGACCGTCAGGTGAAGATCACCTTGCCCGGCCCCTTCACCATGACGCGGCAATGCCAGAACGAGTTCTACGCCGACGAGGCTGAGCTGGCGATGGACTACGCGGTGGCGCTGAACGAGGAGATCCGCGAGTTGAAGGCCGCCGGCGCCGATGTGATCCAGCTCGACGAGCCTTGGCTGCAGGCCTTCCCGGATCTGGCGCGGCGCTACGCCATACCGGCCATCAACCGCGCGCTGGAAGGCATTCCCGGCACCACCGTGGTGCATCTCTGCTTCGGCTATGCCGCCATGGTCGGCGACAAGCCATCCGGCTATTCCTTCCTGCCGGAGCTGGCGGGGACCAGCGCGGCGCAGATCTCCATCGAGGCGGCGCAGCCGAAGCTCGACCTTGGCGTGCTGGGCGATCTGCCGGGCAAGACCATCATGCTGGGGGTGCTGGACCTGGGCACGCCGGAGGTGGAATCCGCCGAGGAGGTCGCCGACCGCATCCGCGCCGCGCTGAAGCGGCTGCCGCCGGAGCGGCTGGTGCCGGCGCCGGATTGCGGCATGAAGTATCTGCCGCGCGAGCGTGCCTTCGGCAAGCTGCGGGCGCTGGTGCAGGGCACGGCGATGGTCCGGCGCGAACTGGGCGCCTAGGATGCGCCGCCGCCAGGCGCCGGCCATTTCAGGGTAGGGCGCGCGCTCAGAGTACGGGGGCGAACAGCCGCACCAGCCCCTCTGCCACATGCCGGACCGGCGTGAGCGGTGGCAACTCGCCGTCGCAATCGGCGAACAGCACCTCGGCCCAATCGGCCACCGCCCGGGTCTCGGCGGGGCCATGGAACAGCGCCATGACCTCGAAATTCAGGAACAGGCTGCGCTGGTCCAGATTGGCAGTGCCGGCGAGCGCCAGTGCGTCGTCGACGATCACCGCCTTGGCGTGCATCAGACCGTTACGTAATCGCAACACCTTCCCGCCCGCCCCGACCACCGCCCGCAGATAGGGAATGCTGGCGAAGTCGACAAAGCCGGCGTCGGAGCTGCGGTTGGTCACGACCGTCACCTCCACCCCATGCCGCGCCGCCACGGTCAGCGCCTTCAGCATGGCTGCATCAGGCACGAAATAGGGGGTGACGATCCAGAGACGGCGCTGTGCCCGATGCGCCATGTCGAGCAGCAGGTCATGCAGCGGGTCGCCGTCGAACTCCGGCCCGCTCGGCACGACCTGGACCACGCCCGAGCCGGCCTCCCGCGCCGGCAGCGCCTCCCAGGGACGCGCGGCCCGCAGGTCCTCGCCGGCGGCATCCAGCCAGTCCGCGGCGAAGACCTCGGCATAGACCGCTGCCGCCGGGCCCTCGATGACGAAGGACAGGTCGCGGAAGCGGTTGGCGACCGGCTTCGTGCCGAGGTACTCCTCCGCGAGGTTCATCCCGCCGCTCCAGGCGCGGCGGCGATCGGCGATGATGATCTTGCGGTGATTGCGCAGGTTGGCGTAGTGGCGCGGCCACGGGATGAGCGAGGCCGGCATGAAGCGCTCCACCCTGCCACCTGCCGCGACCAGCGGCGCCAGCGCCGCGTCGCGCAGATCCTTCGAGCCGACGTCGTCGATCAGCAGCCGGACCTGCACCCCCGCAGCTGCCCGCGCGGCGAGCCGCCGAAGGATCTCCTGCGCCACCCGGTCGGTGCCGAGGATATAGGTCGTGACCCAAAGGGTCTCCTCGGCCCGGTCAATGAGGTCGAGCACCGCCGCATAGGCAGTCGCCGGGGTGGTGCGCAGCGCCACCGCATTGCCCGCGGTGGCGGCGGGCAGGCCATGCGACTGGACTAGGCGGTCGAGGCCGTTGACCGCCACGCAATCCGCCTGCGCTCCCGCCGATCGTTCGGCCGGCTGCGCCTTGCGCGCCGCCCGGCGGCGCAGCTTGCGCGCCCCAAGGGCGAGATAGGCCACGACGCCGACCGGCGGGGACAGGATGAATAGCAGCAGCCAGGCGGTCACCGCCTGCTCCTGCCGCCGTGAGCGCAGGATCTCGACTGCGAACCAGAGGCAGAGCAGCACGCAGCCGCCCCAGGCCACGCCAAGGATCGAGGTGATGGTGGAGTCGTCACTCACGACGCGGCCTCCGGCCAAGGCCGCACGGCCCGCGCAGCTGGAGCGGAATGCAGTCCGGTTGGGGCTGCGTTCCGCTCTAACTTGTTGCTTTCAGAGCAGATTCACGCCTCCATGCGCCCAGCATTCCGGCGATCCGCTCTAGCGCAAAGCGTCCGACAGGACGACCTCCGCGCCATGGCGCAGCACCTCCGCCGCCCGGCGGCCGCCAAGATAGGGCATTGCCGCCCAGGCGCCATCGACCAGCAGCGCCAGCGTATCGGCCAGCCGCGCCGGCTCCGCCGCGCCGGCTTCCGCCGCGAGTTGTGCCAGGCCTTCCCGCATCCGGGTCTTGTGCGCCGCCACCAGCTGATGCGTCGGGTGGTCCGGGTCGGGGAATTCGGCCTGCGCCAGCAGCAGGGGACAGCCGCGGTACTCCGGATGCTCCAGCTTCGCCCCGATGGCCGAAACCAGTGCTCGTAGCTTCGCCGCGGGTTCCGCCGCCTCGGCTGTCACCGCCACGAACCAGGCATCATAGGCCGCGGCGTCCTCGCACAGGATGGCGGCGACCAGGGCGTCCTTGCTGGGATAGCTCCGGTACAGGCTCATCTTGGTCGCTTCCGCCACCCGGCAGACTTCCTCGATACCGGTGGCGCGGATGCCATGGCGGTAGAACAGGTCCTTGGCGGCGGTCTGGATGCGTTCGGCGGCCTTCGGGCGGTCGGCCGTGGCGCGGGACATGGTGGCGGGCTCTCCTCTCAGCGGACCGGAATTGTGCGGCGCCGCAAAAATTCCTCTTGATGATACTGACCGGTCACTTATTTGGGGACGGACCGGTCGGTATCATTCGGCCTCGGAGATTGGCATGTCCCCTGACCAGCACAAGGCTCAATCGGGCCGGATCGCCGGAAGTTCCTGGAATCCCTGGCTGAACCGGATCGTTCTGGTGGCGGCGCTGGGCGCCGGCGCCACCCTGCTTCCCCCGATGGCTCCCCCCGCTTCTGCCCAGGGCGCCCCGTCGGCGCCACCGGTGACCGTCGCCACGCCGCTCTCCCGCTCCGTCACCCAATGGGATGAGCACACCGGGCGCATCGAGCCTTCCGCCCGGGTGGAGATCCGCCCCCGCGTCTCCGGTCAGGTGACGCAGGTGCATTTCCGGGATGGCGCGCTGGTGCGGACGGGCGACCTGCTCTTCACCCTGGACCGCCGCCCCTTCCAGATCGCGGTGGACAGTGCCCGGGCAGAGCTGGGCCGGGCCGAGGCGCGGCTGACCCTCGCCGAGCAGCAGGTGCAGCGCTACACGCCGCTGGTCGCCCAGCGCTTCGCGCCGGAAGCCGAGATGGACACCAGGCGCAGCAGCCTGCGCGAGGCCCAGGCCGGCCTGGCCGCCGCCCGTGCCGCCTTGCAGCAGGCCGAACTCGACCTGGAGTTCTCGGAGATCCGCGCCCCCCGCCCTGGCCGCGTCAGCGACCGCCGGGTGGATGCCGGGAATCTGGTGCAGCAGGGCACCACCCTGCTCACCACCCTGGTCGCGCTCGACCCGGTGTATGTCAGCTTCGATGCCAGCGAGGCGCAGTACCTCCGCTATGCCAGCGCCGCGGCCGGCGGCTTTCGCCCAGCGGCCGGCGAGGCCGGGGTGCAGGTTCAGCTCCGTCTGCTGGACGAGACCGGGTTCGGCCATGAAGGCCGGGTGGATTTCGTCGACAGCACCTTCGACGGCCGCAGCGGCACCATCCGTGGCCGCGCTGTGGTGGCCAACCCCGAGCTGTTCCTGACCCCCGGCAGCTTCGCCCGGCTCCGGCTGTTCGCCGGGGATGTGCCGGCGCTGCTGGTGCCCGACGCGGCGGTGGTGGCCGACCAGTCCGGCCGGATGGTGCTGACCGTGACACCGGACGGCACCGTCGCGCCCCGCACTGTGCAACTCGGCCCGCTGGTCCAGGGGCTGCGGGTGGTGCGCTCCGGGCTGGCGCCGGAGGACCGAGTGATCATCGGCGGCCTGCACCGGGCGCGGCCGGGATCGCATGTCACCGCGGAGCCCGGCCGCATCGGCCCCAGCCCGCTCGCCTCCGCCGAGTAAGCAGGAGGGGCGGCGTCCGCCCCCGACAGGACATCCCGCACCATGCGCCTCGCCCGCTTCTTCATCGACCGCCCGGTCTTCGCCGCGGTCATCTCCATCGCCATCACCCTGGTCGGCGCCATCGCCGCTATGCGCCTGCCGGTGGCCGAGTATCCGGATATCGCGCCGCCGACCGTGCAGGTGACGGCGCTCTATCCCGGTGCCTCGGCGGAGACCATCGCCCAGACCGTCGCCGGGCCGATCGAGCAGGAGGTGAACGGGGTGGACGGCATGCTCTACCTCTCCTCCCAATCCACCGGCGATGGGCGGGTGACGATCAGCGTGGTGTTCCGCCAGGGCACCGACGTGGACCAGGCCCAGGTGCTGGTGCAGAACCGCGTCGCCATTGCCGAGCCGCGGTTGCCGGAGGATGTCCGGCGGCTCGGCATCACGGTGAAGAAGGCCTCGCCGGACCTGCTGATGGTCGTGCACATGACCTCGCCCGATAGCAGCCGCAGCCCGGAATACGTCTCCAATTTCGCCACACTGGCGATCAAGGACCGGCTGACCCGGATCGATGGCGTCGGCGATGCCCAGGTCTTCGGCGCCCGCGATTACGCAATGCGGGTCTGGCTCGACCCCGACCGCGTCGCCGCGCGCGGCATGGCGCCGGGCGAGGTGGTGGAGGCGCTGCGCCGGGCGAATGCCCAGGTGGCCGCCGGCGCCATCGGCCAGGCACCCCGCGCCGCCGAGGCGGGGGCGTTCGAGGTGAGCGTGCAGGCGCTCGGCCGCCTTGCCACACCGGAGCAATTCGACGAGCAGGTGGTGGCCACCGGCAGCGGCGGCGCCCCGGTCCGGCTGCGCGACGTGGCGCGCACCGAGATCGGCGCCGCCGACTACACGATCAATGCGCTGCTGAACAACCAGGTGGCGACCGCCATCGTCATCTTCCAGCGGCCCGGCAGCAACGCGCTGGAGACCGCGGTTGCGGTCCGCCGCACCATGGAGGAGGCCGCCGCCGGCTTCCCGTCCGGCATCGGCTGGAGCGTGGTCTACGACCCGACGCGCTTCATCGCCCAGAGCATGGAAGCCGTGCTGCACACCTTCGCCGAGGCCGTGCTGCTGGTGGTGCTGGTGGTGATCCTGTTCCTGCAGAACTGGCGCGCCGCGGTGATCCCGCTGCTGGCCATCCCGGTCTCCATCGTCGGCACCTTCGCCGTGCTGCTGGCGCTCGGCTTCACCCTGAACACGCTGACGATGTTCGGGCTGATCCTCGCCATCGGCATCGTCGTCGACGACGCCATCGTGGTGGTGGAGAATGCCGAGCGGCACATGGCCGCCGGCCTTTCGCCGCTGGAAGCGACGCGGCGCACCATGGACGAGGTCGGCTTCGCGCTGATCGCGATCGCCCTGGTGCTGGTCGCGGTCTTTGTGCCGACCGCCTTCATCACCGGCATCTCCGGTGCCTTCTACAAGCAGTTCGCGGTGACGATCTCGGTCGCGACGCTGCTCTCGGCGGTGGTTTCGCTGACCTTGTCGCCGGCGCTGGCGGGGCTGCTGCTGAAGCCGCATGGCCATGCCGCGCCGCGCAACCGGCTGCTGGCGCCGGTCGGGCTGTTCTTCCGCGGCTTCAACCGGCTGTTCGATCGGTTGTCGCTCGGCTATGGCGGGCTGACCCGGCGGCTGGTGCGGCTGCCGGTGATCCTGCTGCTGCTCTATGCCGGGCTGCTGGTAGCGACCGGACAGCGTGTGCTGGCCACGCCGACCGGGCTGATTCCGGCACTTGACCGTGGCTATCTGATCGCCGCATTCCAGCTGCCGCCCGGCGCCAGCCTCAGCCGGACCGATGCGGTGGTCCGCCGTGCCTCGGAGACGATCATGGCGACGCCGGGCGTTGCCGATGCGGTGGCCTTCGTCGGCTTCGATGGCGCGACCTTCACCAATGCGCCGAACACCGGTGTGGTCTTCGCCGGTCTCAAGCCCTTCGAGGAGCGGGCGCCGCTTGGCCTGACCAGCAACCGGATCCTGGCGGATCTGCAGCAACGGCTGGGCGGCGAGGAGGATGCGCTGGCGCTGGTGCTGCCGCCACCGCCGGTGCCGGGCATCGGCACCGGTGGTGGCTTCAAGCTGATGATCCAGGATCGCGCCGGCCGCGGCCCGCAGGCGCTGGAGCAGGCGACCCGGCAGGTGCTGGCGGCGGCGAACGGCGCACCGGGGATCGGCTTCGCCTTCAGCCTGTTCAATACCGCGACGCCGCAGATTCGCGCCGACATCGACCGGACCCGGGCGGAGATGCTCGGCGTGCCGATCTCCCGCGTGCATGAGGCGATGGGGATCTACCTGGGCTCGGCCTTCGTCAATGACTTCAACCTGCTCGGCCGCACCTGGCGGGTTACCGCCCAGGCCGACATGCAGCACCGCATGGCGATCGAGGATATCGCCCGGCTGCGCAGCCGGGCCGACAGCGGCGGCATGGTGCCGCTCGGCAGCGTCGCCACTTTCCACGAAACCTCAGGCCCCTACCGAGTGCCGCGCTACAACCTGTTCCCGGCGGCCGAGGTGCAGGGCGCTGCGCTGCCCGGCATTTCCACCGGCCAGGCGATAGCGGCGATGGAGGAGGTGCTGCGGTCCAGCCTGCCAGAGGGCTTCGGCTATGAATGGACGGAGCTCGCCTTGCAGGAAAGCATCGCCGGCAACACCGCGCCGATCGCATTCGGCATGGCGGTGGTCTTCGTCTTCCTGGTGCTGGCGGCGATGTACGAAAGCTGGCTGCTGCCGCTGGCGGTGGTGATGATCGCGCCGATGTCGGTGCTGGCGGCGCTGCTCGGGATCGGTCATGCCGGGCTCGATAACAATGTGCTGGTGCAGGTCGGGCTGGTGGTGCTGGTCGGGCTGGCGGCGAAGAACGCGATCCTCATCGTCGAATTCGCTCGTGCGGCGGAGCTGGCCGGGGCGACGCGGTGGGAGGCCGCGGCGGCGGCGGCGCAAACCCGGTTGCGGCCGATCCTGATGACCAGCCTGGCCTTCATCCTCGGCGTGCTGCCGCTGACCGTGGCGACCGGCGCCGGTGCCGAGATGCGGCAGAGCCTGGGTGTCGCGGTGTTCTACGGCATGCTCGGCGTGACCTTGTTCGGGTTGCTGTTCACGCCATTGTTCTATGTCGTGGCGCGGACGGTGGCGCGGCGGCGCGCCACCGCGCCGGACCAGGCCGCAACCGGCTGAGCGGCAGAGCGCGGGAGGCGTGGCAGGATCACGCGTTCTTGCCTCCCTCCTGCCCCGCCCCGTGTTAGCAGGCGCGACCCGGAGAGCAGGAGCGGACCATGGCCGATCTCGTCATCATCGCCTATGAGAACGAAGCGAAGGCCGAGGCTGCGCGAGAGAAACTGTTTGAACTCCAGAAGGAGTATCTTATCGAGCTTGGCGACGCCGTGGTTGCGGTGCGCCAGACCGATGGCAGCGTGAAGCTGAACCAGTTGATCAACACCACGGCGGCCGGCGCGGCCTCTGGCGGGCTGTGGGGCGCGATCATCGGCATGCTGTTCCTCAATCCGCTGCTCGGCGCGGCATTCGGGGCCGGGGCGGGCGCCTTGAGCGGCTACCTCACCGACATTGGCATCGACGACAACTTCCTGAAGGATGCGGCAGGGGCGCTTAACCCTGGCCAGGCCGCGCTCTGCGTGCTGGTGCGCAAGGTGACCGCCGATAAGGTGCTGCCCGCCATGGCGGCGTTCGGCGGCACGGTGCTGCGCACCAACCTCACCGCCGAGCAGGAGACCAAGCTGCGCGAGGCGCTGAAGGCGGCCTGATGCCGCTTGGCATGAACGTTCCATTCATGCCGAGTGGCGCGTAGCCAAGGGCTGCAGAGCAAGCTGCTCCACGACGGAGGCGACCGTCGATCAGTTACGATCAACGGCCGTTGGTGCGAGTTCAGGCCAGCGCCTTGCCATGCACTGGGCCGGCCGTAGGCCCGACCGTGACAAATGGACTTTGGCACGCGGCATCATGGTGCTGGACAGCAACGCCAAGGCCGACGAATACATGGTCTGGCCGCAGAGCGCCTTGCGCTTCTACTAACAGCACCTGCTGCACATCTTCAAGACCTTGCCCGAGGTGCCGGACAAGGTGCTGACCATCAAGCGCCTGCTGTCAGAAATCGTGATCTGCGGCGGCCCGAAGACGGTGCTGGACCGGCTGGTGCAGATCGTCGGCGATCTCGCCCGCTCGGCGGGCTGCTGATGGCGAAGGAGTGGGATGAGCCGGCGCTGCACCGTCGCTCCTACCAGCTAATGGCGGAGGAGGTGATGCCGAAGCTCCGCGCCCATGTCGCCTCCCTGCCGATGGCCGCGGAATAGACCCGCCCGGGGCAGGTGGCCGGCGTTACTCTCGCCTCCGACGGCCGCTTGGCCCCATAC
Organism: Siccirubricoccus deserti; assembly: GCF_014283215.1. Taxonomy (GTDB): domain Bacteria; phylum Pseudomonadota; class Alphaproteobacteria; order Acetobacterales; family Acetobacteraceae; genus Siccirubricoccus; species Siccirubricoccus deserti. The sequence continues at coordinate 44,878 of NZ_JACOMF010000015.1, read as the reverse complement.
TGCCGGGAGTACGCTGCGGCGGCATGTCCGCGGGGGAGGAAACCGGATGTCAAAGACCAGGGCGCGGCCATGAGCGGGCCGGACCCCAAGGCAATTCGCGCCGATCCATCGGTTCTGGCCTATGCCGCCGACCGCCCGGCGCCAACCGCCGGACGCAGCTCTCCCTTCAGCCAGCGCAGCTTCCGCTTCCAATGGCCGGCCGACCTCGCGGTCTCCTGGGCCTTCGAGATGGAGACGCTGGTGCTCGGCTGGTACGTGCTGATCGAGACCGGCTCGGTGGTGTGGCTGACCGCCTTCGGCTCGCTGCAATTCACCGGCACCTTGATTTCGCCGCTGTTCGGCGTGGCCGGTGACCGGCTGGGGCATCGGACCGTGCTCTCCGCCATGCGGGCGGCCTATGTGCTGCTGTCGCTGTGCCTCGCCGTGCTCGCGCTGACTGGCCAGCTGAATCCGCTGGCGGTCTTCGTGGTGGCCGCCTTTTCGGGACTGGTCCGGCCCTCCGACATCGGGGTGCGCAACGCGCTGATCGCTGCCACCGTGCCCCCGGCGCAGCTCGCCGGCGCCATCGGGGTGGAGCGGGTCAGCATGGATTCCGCCCGGGTGATCGGCGCGTTGAGCGGCGCCGCGCTGGTCGCGGCGCTCGGCATGGGACCGGCCTATGTGGTGGTGGTTGGGCTCTACCTGACGAGCCTGCTGCTGACCTTCGGCATCCGCGAGCCGGCGCGGCCCGGCGAGGCGCGGGCGAAGGCCTCGCTGCTGTCCACCTGGCGGGAACTGGGGGAGGGTGTTGCCTATGCCCGCGCGACGCCGGCGCTGCTGGCGGCGCTGTGGCTGGCCTGCCTGGCGAATTTCGCCGCCTATCCGCTGTCCGGCGGGTTGCTGCCGCATGTGGCGCGGGATGTCTACGGCCTCGACCGCACTGGGCTCGGCACCTTGGTCGCCTGCTTCGCCGGCGGGGCGCTGCTCGGCTCGCTGCTGCTCAGCCTGCGCGGGGTCGGGGCGCGGCCGGCGCGGGTGATGCTGCTGGCGGCTGGGCTGTGGTTTGCGGTGCTGCTGGCCTTCGCCCAGGCGGAGACGGCACTGGCTGGCATGGTGCTGCTGTTGCTGGCGGGTTTCATCCAGAGCTTCTGCATGGTGCCGATGCAGGTGCTGCTGCTGCGGATCACCGCGGCCGGGCTGCGGGGGCGGGTCATGGGGCTGCGGATGCTGGCGATCTATGGGCTGCCGGTCGGGCTGCTGCTGGCCGGCTTCGGCATCGCCCGCCTCGGCTTCGCCGCTACCGCCACCCTTTATGCCGGGTTCGGTCTGCTGGCCACCGCCGCCATTGCCTGGCGCTGGCGTGCGGCACTGTGGCGAATGGGGGAGGCGCGGTAGGTGCCGTCATGTCTGCGACGGCGGGGGCCGGGCCAGCAGCAGCAGCACCCCACCGCACAGCACAGCGGCCAGGGCGAAGGCGGCGCTGAAGCCCTCCAGGAAACCCGCGGCCGGCGCGGCGCCGGAGGCGAGGGCGGCCGCCTGCCAGCGGTCGAACCACAGGGTCAGCAGGGAGGCGGCGCTGACCACGCCCAGGGTGCGGGTCATCATTGTAAGGCTGCCGGCGACGCCCCGGTCCCGCCGCGGCAGGGTGGCGGTGACGATGTCGGTGTAGCCCACCTGCACCAGCCCCTGGCCGGCGCCATGCAGCAGCAGGCAGGCCACCAGCAGCGCCGGCGCCGTGCCGGCGCCCCAGAGCGCAATCAGCGCCAGCCCTGCCGCGCTGAGCCCGACGCCGAGGCGTACCATCGGCCAGGCCGCCACCCGCCCCAGCAGCCAGCCTGCAAGGGCCGCACCGAGCATGGCGCCTGAGGGGCTGGCCGCCAGCACCAGCCCGGCCACCGCCGTAGGCAGGCTGGCGATGTCGGCCAGATAGTAGGGCACGAACAGCAGCACCGCGAAACCGGCCAAATTGGCCAACGCATTCCCGGCGTTCAGCCGGGCGAAGCCCGGCCGGCGGAAATGCTCCAGCGCGATGATCGGCCGTGCCGCCCGGGCGCTGCGGCGGAGGAAGCCGAGCAGCGCCGCGAGGAACACCGCCGCCAGCGCCGGCGCCACCAGCCCGCCCTCTGCAAGGTAGCGGGCCTGGTTCACCGCCAGCAGGAGGCTGCCGACCGCCAGTGCCAGCAGCACCGCGCCCGGCAGGTCGAACGGCTCCCGCATCGCGGCCGGTGGCGGTGCCGGCAGGCCGCGCAGCAGCAGCAGCGCCAGCAGGGCGATGGGGGCGCGGAACCAGAACACCGCCGGCCAGCCCCATGCCGCCACCAGCACCCCGCCGAGCGAGGGACCGAGCACCCCGCCGGCGGCGAACATCAGCGCGTAAAGCCCAAGCACCCGGCCGCGCAGCGCTTCCGGGAACAGCCCGGTGACCAGCGCCGGGCCGCAGCCGATGACCAGCGCCGCCCCCACCCCCTGCGCCACCCGGCAGCCCAGCAGCCAGCCATACCCCGGTGCCCCGGCGCAAAGCAGGTAGGCCAGGGCGCTGCAACCGAGGCCGATGCGGAACACCAGCGCATGGCCGAAGATGTCGCCCAGCCGGCCGATGCCCAGCATGAGGCTGCCATAGGTCAGCACATAGCCGATGACGAGCCATTGGATATCCGGCAGCGCCAGGCCGAAATGCGCGGTGATCGGCGGAAAGGCGATGTTCAGCGCGCTGTCGAGCGGCACCACCAGCGTGCCGAGGCCGACCAGCAGCAGCCGCCAGAGCGCGCCGCCCTTCACCCTCTGCTCCGCATGGCATGCCGTCCGTTCCCGCCCATGCGCCAGTGTGGCCCGCCCGGGTGCCTGACCGGAAGGGGCGGCCGGAAATCGCGCCGGCGGGGTGTCGCGGCGGGTTGCCAATGCGACACAAAAGCGTATTTATTTATTAAAGCACCAAATTTTCGAGGAATATATGCACGCTCCACGTCGGGCCCTGCTGGGCGCGCTTCCCTTGCTGGCCGCGCCGGGGCTGTTGCGCGCCCAGACAGGACCCTGGCCCAACCGCCCGGTGCGGGTGATCATCCCCTTTCCGCCAGGAGCTTCGACCGATGCGGTGGGTCGCACCACGGCAGCAGTGCTCGGGGCACGCCTCAGCCAGCCAGTGGTGGTGGAAAACCGTGGCGGCGCGGGCGGCAACATAGGCGCAGAGGCGGCGGCGAAATCCGATCCGGATGGCTACACCCTGCTGATCTCCACCATCAGCGCCAGCGCCATGGGGCCCCATCTTTACCCGCGGCTCGGCTATGATCCGGTGAAGGACCTCGTCCCGGTGGCGCGCACCTGCCATACGCCGAACTGCGTGGTGGCGCGCGGCGACCTGCCGGCGAATACGCTGCGGGAGGCGCTGGAATTGGCGCGGGCACGGCCGGGGCAATTGCTCTTCGGCAGCCCGGGCAATGGCACCTCCGGCCATCTAATTGGCGAATCCATCCATCGCAACGCTGGCGTGAGCCTGCAGCACGTGCCCTATCGCGGTACCGCCCCGCTGCTGACCGACCTGCTGGCCGGACGGTTAGACATCGTGAACGACAACCTCCCCGCCTATCCGCAGTTGGCGCGGGACGGCAAGGTGAAGCTGCTGGCGGTGACCAGTGCCGAACGCTGGTATTCCGTGCCCGACGTGCCCACCGTGGCCGAGGCCGGGGGGCTGCCCGGCTTCTCCGCCATGATCTGGTGGGGCGTTCAGGCGCCGGCCGGCACCCCGGCGCCGATCGTCAAGCAGCTTTCGGACATCATCCAGGAAGGCTTCGCCACCACCGAGGTGCGGGATCGGCTGCGGAATTACAGCATCGAGCCGGCGCCGCAGAGCACCGAGGATTTCGCCCGTCACCTCGAGGCCGAGCACAAGCGCTGGGGCGAGGTGGTGCGCAGCGCCGGGATCACCCTGGGCTGAACGCCAGGCGGGCTGGCCGGAGGCGGCCAGCCCGAAGCCGGGGCGCCGGAACAACGCGGTTCCGGCGTGAAATCCCCGGTGCCGGCCGATCAGCCGTGCCACCAGCGGCCCGGCGCCAGCCCGTCCCAGGGCAGGTGGCAGGCGTAGCCAGCGGTGGTGATGGCGGTCGCGACCTGCACCACGAAAAGCAGGGTACCCTGCACCGCTCGATAGCCGTTCTGCTGAATGCCGGGAGGATCAACCGCCCGAGGCCGGGCAGCGAGAGCAGCGCTTCGATCACCGCCACCGCCCCAGGATCAGCCCGATGAAGGTCGCCGCCGGCCCTCGGGCCTCGCCGATGTCCCTGATCCCTTCACCGGTGCGAGGCCGGACGGTACCGCCGCGCTTCGGCACGATCCCGCGGGAGGCAACCGCCATGGTGCGCTCGGCCGGGATGATCTCGATGCCGGCGATCCTGGGTATTGCGCTACTCCACGGCCCGCCGGGCCGCGGTGTGGCGGTTCACATGCGGCGGCAGGCCAAGATTCTCCCGCAAGGTGCGACCTTCATACGCCGTGCGGAACAGGCCGCGGCGCTGCAGTTCCGGGGTGATGTGCTCGACGAAATCCTCGCAGGCCACCGGAAGATGCGTCGGCAGCACGTTGAAGCCGTCGCAGGCGCCGGCCTCGAACCATTCCTGCAGGACGTCGACGATATCCGCCGCGGTGCCGATCAGGATGAAGCCGCCGGCGGTGAGCTGGGTGTAGAGCTGGCGGATGGTGAGGTTGTCGCGCCGCGCACGGGCCAGGATGCGCTCGACGCTGCTGCGCATCTGCGGCTCGATCACCGGCTCCGGCACCGGCCCGTCGACATCATGGCCGCTGAGGTCGCCGAGGGCGTTGAACACCCGGGCGAGGCCGACCAGCGGGTCGACCAGCGATTGCAGCTCGTCGAATTTCGCCTGCGCCTCCGCCCGGGTTCGGCCGACCACGGTGCGGACGCCGGGCAGGATCTTCAGGTGATCCGGGTCGCGGCCATAGCGCGCCATGCGGCCCTTCAGATCGGCGTAATAGGCCTGTGCCGCCTGCATGCTGTCCTGCGCGGCATAGACCACATCGGCGGTCGCCGCGGCGATCTCCCGCCCCTGTTCGGAGGCGCCGGCCTGCACCAGGATCGGCCTGCCCTGCGGCATGGCGGCGACGTTCAGCGGGCCACGCACCTTGAAATGCCGGCCCTGGTGGTCGAGCACATGCATCCGCCGCTCATCGTAGAACAGCCCGCCCGCCTTGTCGTAAGGGAAGGCGTCCGCCTCCCAGCTGTCCCACAGCCCCGTCACCACCTCGACGAACTCCGCCGCGCGCCCATAGCGCATGTCGTAGTCCAGGTGGCTGTCGCGGTTGAAGTTGCGCGCCTCCGCCTCCGACCAGCTGGTGACGATGTTCCAGCCGGCGCGGCCGTCGCTGATGATGTCGAGCGTCGCGAATTTGCGGGCGACGTGATAGGGCTCGTTGTAGGTGGTGGAGGCGGTGGTGACGAGGCCGATGTTCCGGGTCAGCGCCGCCAGCGCCGGCAGCAAGGTCATCGGCTCCAGCTCGACGATCTCGTAGCCTGAGCGGGCGAGGGAGCCGCGCGGCTCATCCTTCTCGCGGATGCCGATGCCATCGGCGAAGAAAATCATGTCGAACAGCCCGCGTTCCGCCGCGCGGGCATTGCGCAGGTAATGATCGAAGCGCAGCGTGCCGTCCGCCGGCACCTGCGGGTGGCGCCAGGCAGCGATGTGGTAGCCGAGGCCCCGCAGCGACATGCCGAGCCGCATCATCCTTCCTGCCGTCATGACGGTGCCTCCTCGCTGGTCCTGGCCGGATGCCTCAGGTCGCAGTGTAGCGGTTGGGCGGCATCGGCACGCCGAGATTCTCCCGCAATGTCGGCCCGGCGTATTCGGTGCGGAACATGCCGCGCCGGCGCAACTCCGGGATCACCAGCTCGACGAATTCATCGAGACCGAGCGGCAGCACCGGCGGGCAGATATTGAAGCCGTCCGCGGCGCCGGCCACCACCCATTCCTCCATGTCATCGACGATCTGCTCCGGCGTGCCGACCAGCACCCGGCCGCCGAAGCCGGCGGCGATGGTGGTGTAGAGCTCGCGGATGGTCAGGCTGTCGCGCCGCGCCAGGGCCAGCAGGTTGCGCGCCATGCTCTTGACCAGCGGATTGGGCGGCTCCGGCACCGGGCCGTCGAGATCATGGCCCGAGAGGTCGCCCATCTGGCCATAGAGGTAGGAGAGGCCGATCTCCGGCGCGACCAGTGCGTTCAGCAGGTCGAATTTCTCCCGCGCCTCGGCCTCGGTGCGGCCGATGAAGAGGGTGATGCCGGGCATGATCTTCAGATGCTCCGGCTCCCGCCCGTATTTTGCCAGGCGCGACTTCAGGTCGGCGTAATAGGCGCGCGCCGCATCCAGGTGATGCGCCGCGGAATAGACCACCTCGGCACTGCGCGCGGCGATCTCAAGCCCCTGGTCGGAGGCACCGGCCTGCACCAGGACCGGCCTGCCCTGCGGCGTCCGCTTCACGGTCAACGGCCCGCGCACCTTGAAGTGCTTGCCCTGGTGGCCGAGCACATGCAGCTTCGCTTGGTCGAAGAACAGCCCGCTGGATTTGTCGTGCAGCATGGCATCGGCTTCCCAGCTGTCCCACAGCCCCTTCACCACCTCGACGAACTCGCCGGCGCGCTCGTAGCGCGTCTCGTGGTCCATGTGCCTGTCGCGGTTGAAGTTCCATGCCTCGGCCTCGGACCAGGAGGTCACGATGTTCCAGCCGGCGCGGCCGCCGCTGATGTGATCGAGCGAGGCCCATTTGCGGGCAATGTGGAAGGGCTCGTTGTAGGTGGTGGAGGCGGTGGCAACCAGGCCGATGTGCCTGGTCATGGGCGCCAGCGCGGAGAGCAACGTCAGCGGTTCCAGCTCGGCGGTCTGGTGCGAGCGGCAGAGCGCGCCCGGCGGCTCGTCCTTGGTGCGCAGGCCGATGCCGTCGGCCAGGAACACCATGTCGAATTTCGCCGCCTCCGCGGTCTGGGCGATGCGCAGGAAATGGCAGTACTTCGACGCCGCGGCGGGATCGGCCGAAGGGTGGCGCCAGGCGGCGGCGTGGTAGCCGAGGTAACGCATCGAAAGACCGAGACTGATCTGCCTGCGGGCGCTCATGCGGTGCCTCCTGCAAGCCCCACCGGCCGGGGCATGTTGATGCAGCGCAACACGTCACGTCGCCGCGCGCAAGGCGACAACGAAATGGCCAACCGCTCTGGCGCGGCTGCCGCTTCCGCGCCTAGTCTCCGCCGCATCAGTGCCGGAGCCGTCGCAGGATCTCGGGCTGCGACCGCAACGGAGGGGAGGACACCCGCGGGATGATCGACAAATTCGTGCGCTCCATGGCGGAGGCCATGAATGGCATCCGTGACGGCTCGACCGTGCTCATCGCCGGCTTCGGCGATGTCGGCGCGCCGAACGCGCTGCTGGACGGGCTGATCGAGCAGGGCGCCACCGACCTGACCCTGGTGGTGAACTCCGCCGGCCGGGTGCACAAGCCGGGCGATCCGACGACCGGCGTCGCTCGGCTGGTCGAGCTTGGCCGGGTGCGCAAGGTGATCACGAGCTTCATCCGCGCCACCAGCATTGCCGGCGAGGCGGTGCGCGACGGCCGCATGACAGCGGAGGTGGTGCCGCAGGGCACGCTGGCCGAGCGCATCCGTGCCGCCGGTGCCGGGGTGCCGGCCTTCTTCACCCCGACCGGCGCCGGCACGCTGATCGCCGAGGGCAAGGAGGCGCGCGAGTACAACGGCCGCCCCTGCATCCTGGAACTGGCGCTGCCCGGCGACGTGGCGCTGGTCGATGCCTGGATGGCCGACCGCTGGGGCAACCTCGTGTTCCGCGACAGCAGCCGCAACTTCAACCCGATCATGGCGATGGCCGGCCAGCTGACCATCGTGCAGACGCACCACATCTGCGACCTCGGCCAGCTGTCGGCCAATGAGATCGTCACCCCGGGCATCTTCGTCGATCGCGTGCTGCATGTCGCGGCCGGCGATCCGCAGCTGCCGCGCTGAGGGAGGATTCGCGATGAACGACACTGCATCCGGCCACAAGCCGCTCGGCCGCAGCGGCATGGCCGCCCGTGCCGCGCGCGACATCCCGGAAGGCTGGTACGTCAACCTCGGCATCGGCGTGCCGACCCTGATCGCCAACCACATCCCGCCGGAGCGCGAGGTGGTGCTGCATTCCGAGAACGGCATCCTCGGCATGGGCCCGGCGCCGGAGCCGCACAAGGAGAATCCCTGGCTGGTCAATGCCAGCACCCAGCGGGTCAGCCTGCGCACCGGCGCCAGCTTCGTCCACCATGCCGACAGCTTCGCCATCGTCCGCGGCGGGCATCTCGACCTCTGCGTCCTCGGCGGCTTCCAGGTGGCGGAGAACGGCGACCTGGCGAACTGGGCGCAATCCGCCACCGAGGCCGGGCGGCAGATTGGTGGGGCGATGGACCTCGCGGTGGGCGCCAAGCGGGTCTGGGTGACGATGGAGCATACGACGAAGGACGGCCGCGCCCGCATCCTCCGGCGCTGTACCTATCCGCTGACCGCGGCCGCCTGCGTCAGCCGGGTCTACACCAGCCTTGCGGTGCTGGATGTGACGCCGAAGGGATTCGTGGTGATCGACATCATCCCCGGCCTCAGCTTCGAGGAATTGCAGGCCCGCACGGAGGCGGAGCTGCACCGCGAGTAGGTGCCGCGGCAGCCCCGGCGCGGCGCGGGCCGCACCGGGCTGTCGTGGCGGTCAGATGCTGAGGTCGAGCAGGTTGTAGTCCTTCATCCCGGCCTTGGCCGCGGCGTCCCAGCGGTAGGTTTCGCCGGCTTCGACATGCGGCCGGTAGGCGAAGGGCGTCTCCTCCGGGAAGCGCTGGCGCCTCGCGTCGATCGCATAGCCGATGATCCGGGCCCGCTCGCGGATGCGGGCCTCGTCATAGACCGCGGGCGCGTTGTGCACCCCGCCGCCCTTCACGCCGAGCACCGAGCGGCGCCGGTGGAAGCCGAAGTTCAAGGTCACCCGCCAGTCGCGGCTGGTATTGGCGAAGGAGCCATGCACCGTCTGCCGGTTGGTGATCGCCACATCGCCCGGCTTGCAGAGAATGGGCACCGCATCCGGCAGCCGCTCGGTCCCCGCCGCGGCGACCATCGCCTTGATGTCCGCCTTGCCGCGCTGGTGCGAGCCGGGCACCACCCAGACGCCATTCGCCGCGGTGCAGCCGTAGAGCTGGGCCATGAAGTTGAAGCCGTGCGAGCCCTGGTCCCACTCCGGGCTGTTCCAATGCGTCACCCCATCCTGGTGCCAGGCGACCGAGGCGCCGCGGCCCGGCTCCTTGATGAAGAACGCCTCGTTGAACGGCGTGAAATCATCGCCGTTCACCGCCGCCGCCACCGCCAGCAGGCCCGGGTGGCCATAGAGCCTGAGCGCCGCCTCCGAGAATTGCAGCGAACCGAGGATGAGGTAGACCACCTCCTTCGGCGCATCGGCATCCGGCGTCGGCTCGAACATCTTCACCGGGTGCCGTCCGTTGGCGAGCGCGGTGCCGCCGAAGGGGTCGCCCAGCGGGCGGGCCCAGAACAGGGTCGCCGCCTTGTTGTCGGCGGCCAGCGCCGGGCGGCCCTTGGCATCCAGCGCGGCGCCACGCTCCGCCGGCAGCCGGTCCAGCACCGTCTGGATGTCGGCCTCGATATCGGCCAGCTCCGCCGTGCCGACCACGCCCTCGAAGACGTAGAAGCCGCAGCGCCAATAGGCTTCCAGAATCTCCGGATGCAGCCTGCCATCGGCGGTGCGGCGGATCGGGCCGCGGTTGCCGAGGGCATGGGCGCGCTGCTCGCCGGCGCGCAGATAGGCCTGCATGGCGGCGCCCTCGGAGCCGTACTCGACCTCGAGCGTCGTGGCGGAATGATTCATGCCGCTGCCTCCCGTTGCTGGTCGCCGCGCGAGGCGGGGCCTTGCGGGACGGTAGGGCCTGGTGGCGGCGCCTGGCAACCGGCGTAAGCTGGGGCATTGCTTCAGGCTGGTGTATCGGGGACGGCGCTGCCTTCCCCAAGCCCCAACCGCCAGGGGCAAGCGCCCCCTGGACCGGCCTGAGTCAGAGGGGTGCCAAGCTCTCCTCGTACCTACCCCACCGGCTCGCAGCGCAGCTCGAACCGGCACTCCGGGTGCCCGTCCGCGGCACAGGCCACTTCCCGGCAGACCGGCTCGCCGGCGCGCCCGGCCATTTCCAGCACGTAGCGCATGCCACCGCTGAAGCTGCCCTCGAGCATGTAGCAGACCCGGCGTCCGGTCCCCGGCCCATAGCCCAACGCATAGGCCGAGTGCCGCACCGTCACCGCGGCGCTGCCTGCCGCCGCATCCAGCGCGGTGATCTCGATCCGGCCATAGCCGCGCTGCGAAAGCCGCTTGAGGTAGTGGCGGAAGGTATCCACCGGCGAGAGCCCGTGCGTCCTCGCCTCCTCCCGGCACCATTGCAAGGCGGAGAGGTCGCTGGCGCCGTAGAGCATGGCGCGGAACGCCTCGACGCCGATGGCCGCTTCGACGCCCTTCTGGATGTTCACCAGGAAATGCCGCGGCAGGTAGATCATCGGCAGCCCGTCGGTGCGCCAGATGCCGGTCTCGGGGTCGATGTCGATCGGAACCTCGGGTGCTGCCATGCGCATGGTCTCCTGCCGGCGACGATGGTGCGGCGTGGGTGCGGCGTGCTGCAAGGGCGCGGCTGGCGGTGGCGGTCGGGCGGTCTATGCTGGCGCCGCAGTCCAGGAAACCGGAGCCCGAAGCATGTCCCCAGAAATCCTCGCCCAGCTGGCGCCGACCGGCGTCCTGCGCGCCGGCATCAACATGGGTAATTTCCTGCTCGTCACCGGCCGCAGTGCCGATGGCGGCCCCGAGGGCGTCTCCCCCAGCATGGCCCGCGCCATCGCCGACAAGCTGGGTGTGAAGGTGCAGTACGTACCCTATGCCAGGCCGAGCGAACTGGCCGATGCCGCCGGCACCGGCGCCTGGGACATCGGCTTGATCGGCGCCGAGCCGCAGCGCGCCGAGAAGATCGCCTTCACCGCCGCCTATTGCGAGATCGAGGCCACCTATCTGGTGCCGCCGGGCTCGCCGATCACCGCCATGGACCAGGTGGACCAGCCCGGCAACCGCATCGTCTCCAGCGCGGGCGCGGCCTATACGCTCTGGCTGGAGCGCAACATCAGGCGGGCCGAACTGGTGCTGGTGCCGGGCGGCGGCGGCGCGGCCTTCAAGACCTTCCTCGACCAGAAGCAGGAGGTCTATGCCGGGCTGCGGCCGGGGCTGCTGACCGATGTCGAGACGCTGCCCGGCGCCCGCATCCTGGAGGGCCAGTTCATGGCGGTGCAGCAGGCGATCGGCACGGCGCGGGCGAATGTCGCCGCCGCCGCCTTCCTGGCCGACTTCGTCGAGGAGGCGAAGCGCAGCGGCCTGGTTGCGCGCTTCATCGCGCAGCACAAGGTGCGCGGCCTGTCGGTGGCGCCGGGGGCCTGACAGGAGCGGCCCTGAAGCTCGACAGGTTCAGGGCCTCAGATTTCGGGCGTCGTGTCGTAAGCCGCGGCCCACCACGTGACGGGAACCTATCCCCGCTGACTTCCAGCATGAGGCCGCATCACCAGGCCGTGCCGAGGGCGGCACGGCGCATGGGATCGGCGGTCCAGTCGCGATGGAGGCCGAACAGGCGGCGCAGCAACGGCTGCGCCGCCTTCCAGGCGGCGGGGTCGTAGGCGTCCTCCGGCAGCAGCGGCGGACGGGCGTTCATGCCTTCGGTCGACAGCGCCTCGGCGACGATGTTGCAGCCTTCCTGCTCATTCGGCTCGGGCACCAGCCCGGTGAGCAGCCAGGCGGTTGCGGCGGCGAAGGCTGGGGCGAGATCGGGGCCGATCCCGGCCAGCAGCGCCAGTGGTTCCGCGAGGCCGCGCAGGCTGCGGGCCAGCGGCGCGAGCGGGTGCGGCGGCGGCGCGGCGAGTGCCACGCCATCCGTCCAGGCCAGCCGTGGCGCGCCTGGGGGCACTTCTTCTGGTTGCAGTGAGAGCAGGATATCGCCGAACGGGGGATCGCCAGCCGGCAGGTCCAGCGCATTCTGAAGCCGGAGGGAAAGCCGGGTGAAGGCGGCGCGGGCGGGCCGCAGATCGGGCTGCAGGACGATCTCCGGCTGCAGCCCGTCGCGCAGGATGATGCGGCAGGGCAGCCCCTGCAGCTCGCGGAGTGCCGCCGGAAGCGTCACCTCGATGCTGCCGCTGCCAGCCCCTGCCGAGCGGATGCTGCGGGTGCCGAAGTCCATGCCGGTCCTTCCTGTCCGAGTGCAGGAGCCGCCTTGGCGGTCCGCGCAAGGCGCGGTTTTGCGCCGGACAGCTCGTCTGACAGAAAAGTTATAACAGACTGTTAATGGTCTGGAGGCGGATTTCAGGAATCGCCGCTCAGCGGCGGAAGCTCCACTTCATCTCGCCATCCGGCGAAGCATGTGGCGAAGAGCAGCGCGTTCTGTGGCCCCTGCCGGGCGGTGGCGTCGAATTGCGCCGCGGCGCGGCGGGGGGGCATTCCGCAGGGCCGATTCTGGTGTCGGGGCGCGGGCGCAGTCTCGCTGCGGCATGGCGCGGGATGCCGGCATGGCCGGCAGGGATGGCAGACGGGGTCGCGCCGGCGGCCGCTGGCGTTGCATGGGCATCCCGGAATTGCCGCGGTACGCGCCGCCCCCATTCCCCGCCGCCCCGGCATCCGCTTTGATGGCAGCGATGGCCAACTTCCGTTTCCTCCATGCCGCCGACCTCCACCTCGACAGCCCGCTGCGCGGCCTGGAGGCGCGGCCGGACGTGCCCGCCGACCGCATCCGCGGCGCGACGCGGGAGGCGCTGCAGAACCTCGTCGCCCTGGCGATCGAGGAGCAGGTGGATTTCGTCGTCCTCGCCGGCGACCTCTACGACGGCGAATGGCGGGACTGGGGGACCGGGCATTTCCTGCTCGGCCAGCTGGCGCGGCTGACCCGGGCCGGCATCCGGGTGGTGGCGATCTCCGGCAACCATGACGCGGAGAGCATCCTCACCCGCCAGCTCCGCTTCCCCGAGGGCGCCACCATGCTGCCCACCCGACCCGAATCGCACCCGCTGCCGGAACTCGGCGTGGTGGTGCACGGCCAGGGCTATGCCCGGCGGGAGATGCTGGAGAACCTCGTGCCGCGCTATCCGCGGCCGGTAGCGGGCGCCTTCAACATCGGCCTGCTGCATACCTCGGTGAACGGCCGCCCCGGCCATGCCGGCTACGCCCCCTGCGCCCTGGCCGAGCTGCTGCGGCATGGCTACGACTACTGGGCGCTCGGCCACATCCATGCGCGGGAGGTGCTGGCCGAGGGCGATTGCTGGGTGGTCTTCCCCGGCAACCTCCAGGGTCGCCATGTGCGCGAAGCCGGGGCCAAGGGCGCCATGCTGGTCACCGTGCGCGACGGCCGGGTGGCGGCGGTGGAGCACCGCTCATTGGACACGGTGCGCTGGGCACGAGTGGAAGTGGCGCTGGACGGCGCCGCCGATGCGGCGGAGGTGCTGAACCGGGTGCGGCTGGCGTTGGAAGCCGCGCTCTCCGGCGTCGGCAGCCGGCTGCTGGCGGCGCGGGTGGTGCTGCGCGGGGCCACGCCGCTGCATGGCGCGCTGCAGCGCGACCCTGGCGACATCCGCGAGCAGATCCGCGGCGAGGGGCTGAACGCCGCGCCGGAGGGATTCTGGCTGGAGGATGTGACGCTGGCCACCGCACCCGCGGGTGATACTGGCGGGCTCGGCCGGCGCTCGGATGCCTTCGGCCGCATGGTCGCGGCGATCGAGGCCGCCGAGGCGGAAGCGGTCGCCGCAAGGACGAGGGACTACGCCGCGGCGCTGCTCAACCGCAGCGGTGACCTGCGCAGCTTGCTCGGTGAGGAGCATCCGGCGGTGGCCGCCGCGCGTGGCGAGGTGTCGCCGGAGATCCTCGCCCGCGCCCGCGTCCTGCTGCTGGCGCGGCTGGCCGAGGAATAGCCATGCGGCTCACCGCTTTCGAGGTCCAGCGCTACGGCAATTTCGACCGGATGCGGCTGGCGTTCGACCCGCGCCCCGGCTGCATCAACCTGGTCGCCGCACCGAATGGTGCCGGCAAATCGGTGCTGCTGCGCGCCATCTGCGACCTGCTCTACGGCATCCCGGCACGCACCCCGATGGATTTCCGTCATGGCTACGCCAACATGCGGCTGTTCGCCGAGGCGGTGGACGGCAGTGGTGCGACGCTGCGCTTCGGCCGCCGCAAGGGCATGGGCAACACGCTGATCGACGCCGATGGCGCGCCGCTGCCGCCCGAGGTGTTGCGTCCGCTGCTCGGGGAGGTCGACCAGCCGATGCTGGAACGCCTCTTCGTGCTCGGCACCGACCGGCTGCGCCAGGGTGGCGAGGAACTGCTGAAATCCGACGGCGCGCTGGGCGAGGCGCTGCTGGCCGCGGCCGGCGGGCTGCGTGAGGCGCATACGCTGAAGGAATGGCTGGCGGCGGAGCGCGACAAGGCGGCGCCGCTGCGCCGCAGCCAGACCCGGCCCTTCTACAGGGGGCTGGACGCGCTGCAGGAGGCGCAGCGGCGGCTGAAGCAGGAGATCTGGCAGCCGAAGGAATGGCTGGAGCAGGAACGGGCCGCCGCCGCCGCCGAGGCCCGCCGCATCGCCGCCCGGGCCGAGGCGGAGGCTGCCGGCGCCGCGATCACCCGGCTGGAACGCATCCGCCGGGTCCGCCCGCTGCTGGCCGAGGCCGATGAGGCGCGGGCCTGGCTTGCCGCCAACCCCGGTGCGCCAGTGCTGGATGCGGCGCTGGCGCCGCGCTTCCGCGCCGCCCGCGAGACGCGAGCCTTGGCCATGGCCGAGCTGGAATCAGCCGAGCGGCAGCGGCGAGGGCTGGCGGAACAGCTCGGTGCCGTGGTGCCCGATGGCGCGCTGCTGGCCGAGGCGGAGCCGATTGCCCGGCTGGCCGAGGAACTTGGTGCCGCCGAACGCGCCGCCGCCGGCCTGCCGCGGCTGGAGGCGGCGCTGGCTGATGCCGAGGCGCGCATCCGCGGCCTGCTGCGGCAGATCGGCGCCGACCACTCGCCGGCCGAGGCCGCGGCGCTGCTGCCGGCCACCCCCGACAGCGTCGCTGCCCGTGGGCTGATCGGCGCCGCGGAGGGCGCGGCGACGGCGGTGGCCAAGGCCGCGGAGCGGGTGGCGGTGCTGCGGCACCGCCTCGCCGAGGCCCAGGCGGCGCTGGCCACGCTTCCCCCCGATGGCACGGAGGCTGGGCTGCAACGGCTGCTGCGGGAGATCCGCGAGGCCGGCGAGCCGGCCGCGGCCGCCATCGCCGCCCAGGCCGCGGTCGAGACAGCCCGGGCCATGGTGGCGGCGGCGCTGGCCCGCGCGGCGCCCTGGCCGGGCACGGCGGAGGTGCTGCGCGCGCTGCCCGTCGCGCCGCTCTCGGCCTTCGAGCGGGCGGCGGCGGCCCTGGCGACGACGGAGGCGCGGCGGCGAACGGCGGCCGAGGCGCGGGACGCGGCGCTGGCCGATGCCGCGGATGCGGCGCGCCGTCTGGCGGAACTGCAGGCCCGCGCCGCCCTGCCGGAGGATGGCGCGCTGCCGCGGGCGCGTCGGCACCGCGACACGGGCTGGCGGCTGATCCACCAGCTTGCCTTCACCCTGACGCCGCCGGCGCCCGAGGCGGTGGCCGAATTCGCCGGCGCCGAGGCGCTCGACCTCGCCTATGACCGGGCTCTGCGCGATGCCGACGGGTTGGCCGACAGCATCGCCGCCGAGGCGACCCGGCTGGGCGAGGCACAGGCGATCCGTGCCGAGGCGGCCGGCCTCGCCGCGCGCGGCCAGGCGGCCGAAGCGGCGTTGGCGGCGGCCGAGGCGGAGTGGCGCGCCGCCGCCGCCGCCTGGGCCGAGGCCTGCGCGCCGCTCGGCCTGCCAGCCGACGCCAGCCTTGCCGAGCTGCGCGGCCTGCTGGCCGGCCGCGACCGGGTGGTGACGGCTCTGGAGGCGCTGGCTACGGCCGAGGCCGCTGCCGCTGCCCTGCTGGCCCGGCAGCAGGGCTGGGCGGCCCGGCTGGCGGCGGTGCTCGACCGGCCGGCGGCGCCGCTGGCCGTGTTGCTGGATGCTGCCGAGGCGCGGCTGGATGCGGCGCGGGCGCAGTCCACCGAACGGGCGAGGCAGGAGGCCACGGTCGGTGACCTCGCCCGGCAACTGGCCGAGGCGGAGGTGGAGGCGGAGGCCGCGGCGCAGCGCCGCGCCGCCTGGGCCGCGGATTGGGAGGCGGCGCTGGCAAAGCTCGGCCGCCCGGCCGGGGAGGCGCCGGCCGAGACCCGGGTAGTGCTCGATCTGCTCGACTCGCTGGCGGCGGCGGTGCAGCAGGCGGCGGCGGATGCCGCGGCGGCCCGGCGCGACCGGCTGCTGGTCGAGGGCTTCCAAACCGAGGCACTGGCGCTGCTCGCCCGGCTGCCGTCCGGCTCGCCGGAGCCCGACCCCTATGCCGCCCTGCGCGCGCTGCGCGATCGGCTGGCTCCGGCACAGGAGGCGGCGGCGAAACAGGCGCTGCTGCACGGCCAGCTCGACAAGGCGGAGGCCGCGAAAGCGGCGCGGGCGGCGGCGCTGGATGCGGCGGAGGCGGAGTGGCGGGTGGTGCTCGCGCTGCTCGGCGCCGGCTCGGAGCCCGAGGCGGAGGTGCGCCTCGCCCTGGCGGCGCAGCGGCGGGAGCAGGCCCAGACCCTGGCGCGCACCGCCGTCGCGCTGCGCGAGGCGGGCGACGGGCTGGGCGAGGCGGCGCTGGCGGCCGAGGCCGCCGCCGTTCCGGCCGAGACCCTGCCGCAGGCGCTGGAGGCGGCGCGGGAGGCTGCCGCGGCGGCGCAGGATGCGGCGGAGCAGGCGGCGGGCGAGGTCCAGAGCATCCGCCAGGCGATCCGGGTCCGGGAGCAGGCGGTCGCCGCGGTGGATGCGAAGGCGGATGAGCAGGCGGCGGTGGCGCTGCTCGGCCGCACCCTGGAGGAGGCGCTGGTGCTGCAGGTCGCCAGCGGGCTGCTGGAGGATGCGCTGCGGTCGGTGGAGGTGATGGACAGCCCGCTGCTGCTGCAACGCATCACCCGGGTGTTCCGCCGGCTGACCCGCGGCGCAATAGAGCGGGTGGTGACCGAGGAAGCCGAAGGCGGCCAAATCCGCCTGGCGGTGGTGGAGCCGCCGGATGCGGTGCCGAAGCCGGTGGCGGCGCTGTCCGAAGGTTCGCGCGACCAGCTCTTCCTGGCGCTGCGGATCATCGCCATCGAGGATCACCTGGCGGGCGCGCCGCCGCTGCCCTTCATTGCCGACGACATCCTGCAGACCTTCGATGATGGCCGCGCCCTGGCGGCCTTCGAGGCGCTGCTGGAGCTCAGCCACAAGGTGCAGGTGATCGTGCTGACCCATCATGAGCATCTGGTCGCGCTGGCGGGGCGGCTGCCGCCCGGCGCGGTGGCGCTGCAGCGGCTGGTGGCGCCGGAGCCGGCGCTGGGCTGATCCTCACCGGCCGATAACCACTGGCGGTGCATCGTCCATGTCCGACCGACGGCGAGGCGCGGATGAAGATCGGCTATCACGCCGATGGCGAGCCCTTTGTCATCATCTGGGAAGCCGGCGACTTGGCGACCTTGCTGGTGGAAGAGCCGGGGCCCTTCGGCACCGGCAAGGCGGGGGATCGGGGCCGGGTCACCCTGGGGGATTCGGCGGGGTGCGTGACCATCCTGCTCGCCGGCTATTCGCTGCCGCCCTCGGCGGCGCAGCGCAGCCTGTCCGGGCTGCCGGCGCGGCTGATGATGGCCTGCGATCCGCGCGGCCGGCCGCGCAACCCGGCCCGCCACCCGGACCGGCCGCTGGTAGGCCGGCCCATGCGGAAGGACAGGCCGGCCGATGGGTTTGACAGCCGCGCGCCGGACGCGCTTGCTATTGCGCCCACGGGAAAGGAGGGCGAACCCATGCCCATGTCGGTCGAGCAATTTGCCGCGCAATGCCATGACGTGCTGCGCACCCATCCGGATACCGCCGGCCGTCAGAAGGTGGCCGAGATGGTCCGCGAGGCGCTACGCGACCCGGCCTTCGTCGCCGCCGCCATCCCCGAAGGCACGCCCGAGCGGAAGGTGCTGTACGAGGATCCCGACCTCGGCTTCACCATCCTCGCTCACGCCTATGTCGGCGCGAAGAGCAGCAGCCCGCACGACCACGGCCCGTCCTGGGCGATCTATGGCCAGGCGGCAGGCGAGACCATCATGACCGATTGGGAATGCTTGGCGCGGCCGGAAGACGGCAAGCCGGGCAAGGCACGCCGCAAGAACGACTACGTGCTGCGCCCAGGCGATGCCTATCTGTACGAGCCCGGGGTGCTGCACTCGCCACGGCGCGACGGCGCCACGCGGCTGCTGCGGATCGAGGGCATGAACATGGACCGGGTGAAGCGACAGCCCTATGAGGCGGTCGACTAAAGCCTGATCGCTGCGCTTTGCCGCCAATGGCTGCGGGGCAACCCTCGCCAGTCACCGCCAGAGCGCTTCGGCCAGCATCGGCTGTATTGCGCAGGACGCTGCGCCAGGAAAGGGCTGCGCCAATGGGCGCGGCCTGCTGCAACGAGGAGGAAACCCATATGATCCATGTCATCGCCATCATCACCGCCAAGCCCGGCAAGCGGGAAGAGATCCTGACGGCGTTCCGCGCCAACATGCCGGCGGTGCATGCCGAGCAGGGCTGCATCGAATACGGCCCGGCCATCGATGCCGAGGGCATCGGCCGCTTCCAGACCCCCTTCGGGCCGGACACCTTCCTGGTCATCGAGAAATGGGAAAGCCCGGAGGCGCTGAAGGCGCATGCCGCGGCGCCGCACATGGCGGAGTATGCAGCGAAGACCAAGGATCTGATCGCCAGCCGGGTGATCCACGTGCTGTCGCCGGCGGGCTGACCCCGCGGCGCGGCTGGCGGCGCCGCGCCGCCGCATCCCATGGCTGAACCAGGGCGCGGGCCCGGCGGTTACGGGGCCGAGGCATCGGCACGCGGATCCCGCGTCGCCGCCGGGCGGCCCGGCGGCCGCGGGATGGAATGGCGACCTCCGGCATTCGGGGAGGCGAGTGGGCTGCTGCCGGACGCGCTTCCTGTATGATACGTTCCGACAACCGACGTCCACTGCCGCTTGACCTAGCCTGGGATGCTGCCGCCATGACCCTGCTCCGCCGCCGCGCCGCCCTTGCCCTGCCGCTCGCCATTGCCGCACCGCCGGTGCTACGGGCGCAGGGGGCGCCGGTGAAGATCGCGGTCGTCGCGGTGCTCACCGGGCCTGCCGCCGCGCTCGGCGCGCAGCTGCGGGACGGCTTCGCCACCGCCGTGCGCCACCTCGGCAACCGCGCCGGCGGCCGGCCGGTCGAGGTGCAGGTGATCGACGACGAGCTGCGCCCGGAGGTCGCGGTGCAGAAGGTCCGCGCCGCGGTGGAGCGGGACAAGGTCGATTTCGTGGTCGGGGTGGTGTTCAGCAACATCCTTGGCGCCATCGCGCGGCCGGTGACCGAAAGCCGCACCTTCCTCATCAGCAGCAATGCCGGGCCCTCGACCTTCGCCGGCCGCGGCTGCAACCCCTACCTTTTCGTCACCTCCTACAACAACGATCAGGTCCATAGTGTCATGGGCCAGGCGGCGCAGGATTTCGGCTATCGCCGGGCCTTCGTGCTGGTGCCGAACTACCAGGCCGGGCGTGACGCGGTCGCCGGCTTCAAGTCGCGCTTCAAGGGAGAGGTGGTGGAGGAGAGCTTCGTCCCGCTCAACCAGCTCGACTTCTCGGCCGAGCTGGCGCGCATCGCTGCGGCGAAGCCGGATTGCCTGTTCACCTTCATGCCTGGCGGGCTGGGGGTGAACCTGGTGCGGCAGTACCGCCAGGCGGGGCTGCAGAACATCCCCTTCCTGTCGACCTTCACGGTGGACGAGGCGACCTTGCCGGCGCAGCAGGATGCCGCCCTCGGCTTCTATTCCGCGGCGAGCTGGGCCCCGAACATGGACAATGCGGCGAACCGCCGCTTCGTCGCCGATTACGAAGCCGCCTTCGGCAGCGTGCCTGGCTCCTATGCCGCGCAATCCTATGACGCCGCGATGCTGATCGACAGCGCGCTGAAGAAGACCGGCGGCAACACCGAGGACAAGGACGCGCTGCGGGCCGCGTTGCGGGCGGCCGACTTCGCCTCGGTGCGCGGCAATTTCCGCTTTGGGGCCAATCACTACCCGGTGCAGGATTTCTGGCTCTGCCAGGTGGCCAAGCGCCCGGACGGCAAGTTCCAGACCGAGACGCTGCGCAAGGTGCTGCGCGATGATGTCGATCCCTGGGCCGGTGAATGCCGGATGCGCTGAGGCGCGGCCGGCCAGAACAGGAGGACGTGATGACGATTGCCATTACAAGCGGCGTGATGCGCGCCGGCCAGTCCATCGATGGCGTGGTCTGGAACATCCTTGGCCAGACCTACCGACCGGTACAGCATTCGGAGGCATCCTTCGCCTTCGACACGCTGTTCCCGCCCGGCACCTTCGTGCCGCCGCATGTCCACCCCACCCAGGATGAATACATCCGCGTGCTGGAAGGCCGGTTCGAACTGATGCTCGACGGCAAGGACAGCTTCGCCGAGGCGGGCGACCTAGTCTGCATGCCGATGGGCGTGCCGCATGGCATCTTCAACCGCAGTGCCGCCCCCGTCCGGGCGCTGTTCTGGGTGGCGCCGTCCCGCGGCCTCTACGAGCTGTTCACCCGGATCGATGGCGTGCCCGACCCGGCCGAGGTGGTGCGCATCGCCGCGGACTACGAGGTGACCTTCCTGCCGCCGCCGGGCTGAACCCGTGCGGGTGCTGATCGCGGGAGCCGGCATCGGTGGGCTGGCGCTGGCCCTCTCGCTGCATGAGCGCGGCATCGGCTGCACCGTCTTCGAGGCGGCGCGCGAGGTGCGGGCGCTCGGCGTCGGCATCAACGCGCTGCCGCATGCGGTGGCGGAGCTGGCAGCCCTTGGCCTGCTGCCGGCGCTGGATGCGGTGGCGATCCGTACCCGGACACTCACCTACGCCAATCGCTTCGGGCAGGAGATCCTGTCCGAGCTGCGCGGCATGCATGCCGGCCATCCGGTGCCGCAGTTCAGCATCCATCGCGGCCATCTGCAGGCGGTGCTGCTGCGGGCGGTGCGGGAGAGGCTCGGCGAGGGCGCGGTGCTGACCGACCACCGGCTGGAACGAGCCAGCCAGGATGCCGAAGGCGTCACCGCCCGCTTCGCCACCGCCGCCGGCCCGGTCGAGGCGCGCGGCGACATCCTGGTCGGCGCCGACGGCATCCATTCGGCCCTGCGCGCCGCGCTGCATCCGGAGGACGGCGGCATCCGCTGGACCGGCATCATCCTCTGGCGCGGCGCCACGGAATGGCCGGTCTGGCGCAGCGGCGACAGCATGATGGTCGCCGGCGACATGAACGAGAAGCTGGTTCTCTACCCGATCGCACCCGGGACGACGCCGGAGACGCGGCTGACCAATTGGGCGCTCGGCATCCGCCAGGCCGAAGGGGCGCCACCACCGCCGCGCGAGGACTGGTCGCGTCGTGGCCGGCACGAGGATGCGCTGCGCGGGCTGGTGCGCTTCCAGGTGCCGGATCTCGACGTCGCGGCGCTGGTGTCGGCGACCGAGGAGATCTTCGTCTACCCGATGGCGGATCGCGACCCGCTGCCATGGTGGACACGGGGCCGGCTGACCCTGCTTGGTGACGCGGCGCATCCGATGTATCCCACCGGCAGCAATGGCGCCGCCCAGGCGATCCTCGATGCCCGCTGTCTTGCCCGCTGCCTGGAGGCGCTTCCGGCACCGCAGGCGCTGGAGCGGTACGAGGCCGAGCGCCGCACCCGGACCACCGAGATCGTGCTCAGCAACCGGCGGGGCGGGCCCGAGCGGGTGCTCGACATCGTCAGCGCCCGGGCGCCGGAGGGATTCACCCGGATCGAGGCGGTGATCAGCGCCGCGGAGCTGGCGGAGATCGGCCTGCGCTACGCCGCGGCCGCCGGCTTTGCGCTAGGTGGGCAGGCGGCCCGGTAGGCGCGGGCAACCTCCACCCTTCGGCGGAGGTTGCCCTTTCATGTGGCGCCCGGTGCCTCAGCTCGCGGTCAGCACCAGCCCGGCGGGGTTGATCGTCACCGTGCCCGCGCCGGTCACCGCCGCAGCCTGGCTGAGCGCCGACCAGGTCAACGGATTGCCGCCGGTCACCGCATCGAACAGCCCGACATGCGTCAGCGTGCCGGTGGCCGCGGTGAAGGTGAAGCGGATGGCGCCGGTGTTCTGCTGGGCCCCGGTGCCGCTGAAGGTCACCCGCTGGCGCGCATAGCCATTGCTGGTCGGCTCGCCGACCAGGCCGGTGGCATCGCTGCCGCCGGTGCCGAGGCCGAGATAGACCTGCCCGGGCAGGGCAGGGGACCGGGCGCACAGGGCCCGGCCCAGCAGGTTCTTCGCATAGTCGGTCAGATCGGGCATGGCTCTCTCCGTAAACGTGAGCCGCGGCTCAGCAATCGGTGGCGTCGGCGAACCAGACCTGGCCATCCTCGGCCGGCTGGCTCCGGGCTGCCACGTAGAGCGCGGCGGTGGGCACCGAATGGGTGGTCTCGAGCCCGAGGTCGGCCGGGGTCAGCCGGTAGGCGATGGCCGGCAACGGCGCCTTGCCTGCGCTGCGGGCCTCGGCAGAGGGGTAGCCGTGCAGCCGGAATTCGATCACCCCGGCCATGTGGTCGGCCTGGGTGTGGGTCAGGCGCCAGTAAGCGGCGACCAGCCCTGTGTTGCGGATCTCGATGGGTTTCTGCAGGGCCATGAGGGTCTCCCGTTTGTCAGAAGGATGATCAGCCGACGGTTTCCACGGACAGCACGCGGGCGACCCAGTTGATCGCCTTGTCCGCCTCGCCGGTGACGGTGACGGCGATGCCGCCGTTGCTGGTGTCGGCCGCGAGGCCCAGCCGCCAGCCAGCGGCCGCGGCATCGTTGAGGGTGGGGGCGATTGAACCGCCGCCGCCGAGCAGCGTGGTCGTCGCCACGCTCGTGCCCCGCTTCACCAGCACCTCGGCGGTCCAGCCCGCGCTGTCGCCCGCCGTGCCGGCGCCGCCGCCGGTCTGCCGGGCGAGCACCATGAGGCGGCAGAGATAGCTGCCGGTGCTGGGCGGGTTGAGCGTGTTCTGGTTGCTCGGCGCGCTGTTGTCGGCGGTCAGCCGGGTGGCCGTGGCATCGGTGGTCTGGCGGCGCAGGACGAACTCGCCGGATTGCGCATCGCCATTCGACGTGAAGCGCCCGGCGGACCAGGCGCCGCGATGGACATTCGACTGGCTCGCCGCCTGCTGGCCGCCCGGGATCCAGCCAGCGCCGGCCGTCACTGCATTGGTGTTGCCGCCGGCGACCACGCTGTTCGTGCTGCCGGCGGTGTTGTTCTGGCCGCCGCCGATCACCGCGGCATTGCCGCTCGCCACATGCGCGCTGATACTCCGGCTCTGCTGCCAGTCCACGGCATTGGCGCCGCGTGCCTGGCCGCCGCTTACGAAGCCGTCCGGGATGGTTGCCGCCAGCGCACCGCTGCCCTTGCTGACCAGCGAGACGGTGACGTTGCTGTCGACCGAGCTGCTGTCCGCGCCGAAGGCGACGGCGGTGCCGGCGGCGCCGCCCTGGATGCGCGCGCTGTTGCCGCTGCCGCTGGTGTTGACCCGCAGCACGCCGGCGCCCTTGGGTGTCAGGGTGATGCCGATGCTCGCGTCGGCCCCTTGTGCCTGCAGCGTGACCGGGGCCCCGGTGCCACCACCGCTGATGAGCAGGCGGTTCGCGGTGCCGAGCGGCGTCGCCACCTCCAGCGCATGGCTGCCCGGCGTGGCGCCGAGCGTGACGCTGCCGGCCGAGGTGGCGCGCAGCACCTCGACGCCGCCAGCGGCGCCGGCGAGATTGCCGGAGGCCGGCAGGAACAGCCCGGTATCGGTGCTGCCCAGCATCAGCCCGGGGCGCGCCGCCCGGCCGGCCGGCGCGCCGGCCGCCAGGATGCCGTTGCTGCCGCTGTTGACGACCGGGGCGCTGTTGCTCTGCTCGAGCAGCGGTGGTGAGCCGAGATGGACGGTGTTTGGCGTGGCCGCGCCCGAATCGGCCAGGTGAATCGCCGCGGCGCCGTTGTTCTGGCTGTTGAAGCGCACGCAGCGCAGCGCGAAGAGGTCGAGCCGGTTGCCGCTGCCGGCCACCCGGATCGGGTTCTCCTCGACGGCGTCGACCCGGAGGTTGGCGACCTGGAGGCGGGTGTTCGAGGCATTGACGAAGATGCCGTGCGAGCCGGCAAGGGCCGGACCGCCGCCATCGAAGACCTCGCTCTGCGAGGTAAGGTTGGCGATCTGGCCGTCGGTGCCGTTCGCCTCGATCCAGACCGCGTATCGCACGAAATCGGCGTAAGCCTGGCCGATGTAGAACTTCGTCGTGTTGCCCGCCGCGGAGGCGGCGAAGCGGAACATGCTGCGGTAGCCAAGCACGAAGGCCTGGTCGATGAACACGCCGTCGACGCGGCGGAAGATCATCGCATCGCCATGCGCCTGCTGCCAGTGGACGACGTCGCTGTTCGAGGTCAGGAAGGTCCAGAAATGCAGGTTGTGGATGCGCGGGACATCCAGCGACTCATCGATCTCCACGCCGCAGGTGAAGACCTGGCCGCGCAGCCGGCGGATGTCGAGCCGTCCGGAGTTGCGGCAGTAGATGCCGCGGTTGATGTTGCAGAGGAAGACATTGTCGAAATCGACGCCGCCGAGGCTGTCCTCCACCCGGAATACGTAGTCGTAGTCGTTCGGCGCCCAGGAGGGGTTGAGCGCCGCGGTATGGATTTGCTGGACCGCGATGTCCCGCACCGCCGAGCCGCGGGTATAGACGCCGCTGAAGGTGAAGGGCGTGAAGCCGGTGGCCGGGATCAGCAGCCAGGTGCCCTGGCCGGCGCCCGGGCCCTCGGTGAAGCCGGCGCCCTGCAGCCGGATTGTCGCATCGCTGATCGTGATCGCCGAGGCGATGCGATAGACGCGGGCGCCGAAATGCAGGGTGCCGCCGCCCTTGGCCTTCAGATCGTTGATCGCCGCCTGGATCGCCGGGGCATCATTGGTGACGCCATCGCCCTTGGCGCCATAGTCGCGGACATGCGCGCCACGGTCGACGAGGACCGCGCTGCGCAGCTGGGCGACTGTCGCGCGGCGGGTTACGGATGTGGCGCCGCTGGTCTGGACCAGGGGCGCGAGGTCCGTGTCGCCAAGCGTTGTGGCGACCGGCAACTCGCTGATTCTCGCGTCGGGCATGGGGCTCCGTTCCGGACTGTACGACTGCGGGGAGGGGAGGGCGGGGATCGCGGCTACTGCTTCAGGGGGCTGCCGCTTTCGGACAGCAGCTTGCCGTCGCTCTCCTGCAGCATGAGCTGCAGGTCGGGCCCGACGTTGAAGCTGCGGGAGACCACCGCAACGGCAGGGTCGGCGACATCCTCCACACGGATGCGGTAGCCGGTGCCCACGGCGGGTGCGTTGAAGCTCGTGGCCGCCGTGCCGGCCGCCACCGCGATGGTCTGCACCGGCGGCAGCAGCACGCCATTGCCGTTGCGCAGGCTGAAGGCTACCGCGCTGATCGACCCGGTCACGGTGGCCGAGACCGGGATGGAGGTGCCGGCGACGATCCCGGCGGCGAAGGGCGCCAGAGCGATGGTCCGGACCACCGCCGCGGCGACCTGGCCGAAGCGGAAGCCGTGGGCCACGGCGCGCACCGTGTTCAACGGCCCCACCGCGCCATCGAGCGTCACCCCGGTGCCGAGGGCGGGGCCGGTGCGGATCGGCAGCATGGCCACCGCATCCGCAGCCTGCAGCACCATCAGGTCGCCGGTGCGGAGATTGGCGGCGACCTGCGCGAAATAGCCTGCCGCGGTGACGGTGGAGCGGGTGTCCGTGGTGCGGTAGTGCCAGAGAGTGAAATTATTGCCCTGGACCAGGGCTGTCAGATTGGCCGAGCTGAAGGGCACAGGAATCTCCGTCTCAGCGGCGGCGCGCGGCGGCCGGCCCGGGGCGATTGCCGTCGGGGCGGGCCACTGCGGGCAGGGCGCGGATTGTGCGGGGAGGTCGCCGGGCGCAGTTCGGCCGTCGGCGATGTGGGTCTACTGGAATGATTTCCAGAAATCAAGGAAAAATATCCTAGTTACGGAACCATTGGCGCGAATGCCCCGGTAGCGGCACTCTCCCCTTCCACACCACCTTCGCTGGACCAGGAATTCGATGCCGCACCGCCGTGCCATTGCCCTCTGGCTGGCCATGCTGCTGCTGGGCGCGAGCCCACTGCGGGCACAGCCGGTGCTGAACGTCTACAACTGGGCGGATTACATCGATCCCCATGTCGTCCAGCGGTTCCAGCAGGAAACCGGGATTCGCATCCGCTACGACGTCTACGACAGCCTGGAGACGCTTGAAGGAAAACTATCCTCGGGCCGCTCCGGCTATGATCTGATCGTCCCGACCAGCGAGCCGAGCTTCGCCAGGCTGGTGCGGGCCGGCGCGCTGCGGCCGCTGGACCGGACGCGCATCCCGAACTGGAGCAACCTCGACCCAGCGCTGATGGAACGGGTCGCTGCGGTCGATCCCGGCAACCGCCATGGTGCGATCTATCTCTGGGGCACCGTCGGACTCGGCATTCGCACCGATGCGCTGCGCGCCTTGTGGCCCGATGCGCCGCGCGATTCGCTCGACCTGCTGCTGCGTCCCGGGAATGCGGCGCGGCTGGCGCGCTGCGGCCTGGCGGTGATGGACAGCGCAACGGATGTGCTGCCCTCCGTGCTGCGCTGGGCCGGGCGCGATCCCGACAGCGCCGCACCGGCCGATCTGCGGGCCGCCGAGCAGGCGCTGCTGGCGGTGCGGCCACATCTGCGGGCCATCCCTGGCTCGGGTACGCTGCTCGACATGCTGGCGCGGGGCGAGATCTGCGTCGCCCTGACCTACAGCGGCGACGTCATCCAGGCCGCCGCCCGGGCGCGGGAGGCTGGGCGCGGCGTGGAGATCGCCTATGTGGCGCCCAGCGCTGGCGCGCATCTCTGGTTCGACCTGCTGGCCATCCCGGCGGATGCGCCGAGCCCGGATGCGGCGCATGCCTTCATCGACTACCTGCTGCGGCCGGAGGTGATGGCCGCCATCACCGGCCATGTCCGCTATCCGAATGCGGTCCCTGCGACGCGGCCGCTGGTGCCGGAAGCGGTGCGCGACGACCCCAGCGTCTACCCGTCGGAGGCCAGTCTGCGCCATGCCTTCGTGCCCGGCACCCTGACCCCGGCCGAGGAGCGGGCGCGGTCCCGGCTGTGGAACCGCTTCAAGGCCGGCCGCTGAATGCGGCGTCTCCTGCTGGCGCTGCCGCTCGGCTGGCTGCTGCTGCTGGTCCTGGCGCCGGTCCTGATCCTGCTCTGGATTGCCCTGGCGACGGTGGGTGACAGCGTGCCGCCTTTCGATCCGCCCCTGGCCTGGCAGGGCGGCGCGCCGGTCTGGCAGGGCAGCGGCGAAAGCCTCCTGATCCTGATCGAGGATGATTTCTACCTCCGGGCGCTGCTCCGCTCGGTAACGGTCGCTTTGGTCTCGGCATCCCTGGCCTTGCTGCTGGCCTATCCCATGGCGCTCGGCATTGCCGAGACCAGGCCGCGCTGGCGCCCCGCGCTGCTGCTGCTGGTCATGCTGCCGATATGGACCGGGCTGCTGCCGCGCCTCGGGGCCTGGATCGGGCTGCTGCGCGATGGCGGCTGGGTCAACCACTGGCTGCTGGAACTCGGCCTGGCGCAGCAGCCGGCGCGGCTGCTGTACACCGATATGGCGCTCTATGCCGGCATGGTGCACAGCTACCTGCCCTTCGCGGTGCTGCCGCTGGCGGTGGCGCTGATGCGCCGGGACCGGCTGGTGGAGGCGGCGGCGGCGGATCTCGGCGCCGCGCCGGGCCGGGTGTTCCTGACGGTGACCTTGCCGCTCTCGGTCCCGGCGGCGGCGGCCAGTTTCCTGCTCGTCTTCATCCCGGCGGCCGGCGAGTTCGTCGTCCCGGAACTGCTGGGTCCCCCGGATGATCCGCTGCTCGGCCGGGTGATCTGGTCCGAGTTCTTCCAGAACCGCGACTGGCCCCTGGCGGCGGCGCTGTCGCTCGCCCTGCTGGCGGTGCTGCTGGTGCCGATCCGGCTGTTCCAGCGCCTGGGTGCGGCCCGATGAGCCGCTGGCTGCTGGCCCTTGGCCTCGCCTTCCTCTGGCTGCCGATCCTGCTGCTCGGCGCTTATGCCTTCAGCGCCGATCGCATTCCCTTCCAATGGGGCGGCTTCTCGCTGCGCTGGTTCGCGGCCCTGGCCGGCAATGAGCGGGTGATCGAGGCCAGCCTGCTGTCGCTCCGCGTCGCCGCCGGGGCGGCGTCGCTCGCGGTGCTGCTCGGCGGCCTCACCGGCTGGGTGCTGGCACGTTGGGGCCGGTTCCGCGGCCGGGCGCTGTTCGGGATCATGGCCGGCGCCCCGCTGGTGCTGCCGGAGGTGGTGACCGGGCTCTCGCTGCTGCTGCTCTTCGTGGTGATCCAGGGCGCTGCCGAAGCCTGGGCCGGGTGGCGCCTGGACCGCGGGGCGGGGACCATCGTGCTGGCGCATGCGACCCTCGGCCTCGCCTATGTGGCGGTGCTGGTGCAGGCGCGGCTCGCCCGGCTGGACCCTAGGCTGCAGGATGCGGCGGCGGATCTTGGGGCTGGGCCCGGCACGGTGTTCCGCACTGTCACCCTGCCGCAGATCCTGCCGACCCTGGCGGTCGGCTGGCTGCTCGCCTTCACCCTCTCGCTGGACGATGTGGTGGTGGCGAGTTTCGTTTCAGGGCCAGCCGGGACAACCTTGCCGATCCTGATCTTCTCCTCCCTGCGGATGGGGCTGACGCCAGAGGTGAATGCACTGGGCGTGGTGATCCTCGGCGCCTCGATGCTGACGGCCGGAGTTCTCGCCTGCTTTATTCGCCGTAAACCGCCGCCGTTGGGTTGAAGCTAAGGGGAGGGGGGGGTAGCGTGCGCGCCCTCTGTAAAACCGCAGGCCCCCGATGAAGCTCATTGCAGACCGTCTCGACCGCATCTCGCCCTCCCTGACCATCGCCATGTCGACCAAGGCGCGGGTCCTGAAGGCGGCGGGGAAAGACGTCATCGGCCTGTCCGCGGGCGAGCCGGATTTCGACACCCCGCGCAACGTCAAGGATGCGGCGATCGCCGCCATCGAGCAGGGCGACACCAAGTACACCGATGTCTCCGGCACCCCGGCGCTGCGCCAGGCGGTTGCTGCCCGCTTCAAGGCCGACCATGGCATCGACTACAAGCCCGAGGAGATCCTGGTCGCCACCGGCGGCAAGCAGGTGATCTTCGACGCGCTGCTCGCCACGGTGAACCCGGGCGACGAGGTCATCATCCCTTCGCCCTGCTGGGTCAGCTACCCCGACATCGTCGAACTGGCCGAGGGCAAGCCGGTGATTGTCGCCTGCGACCAGAACAGCGGCTTCAAGCTGCGGCCGGAGCAGCTTGAGGCGGCGATCACGCCGAAGACCAAGTGGTTCCTGCTGAACAACCCCTGCAACCCGACCGGCGCCGCCTACAATGCCGAGGAGCTGAAGCAGCTCACCGACGTGCTGATGCGCCATCCGGACGTCTGGGTCTTCACCGACGACATCTACGGCAAGCTGGCCTATGACGGCTTCCGCCCGGCGACCATCCTGGAGGTCGAGCCGCGGCTGCGCGACCGCACCGTGACCATGAACGGCGTCTCCAAGGCCTATGCCATGACCGGCTGGCGGATCGGCTATGCCGGCGCGCCCGTCGGGCTGATCAAGCAGATGGACAAGCTGCAGAGCCAGAGCACCAGCAGCACCTCCTCCATCAGCCAGGCCGCGGCGGTCGAGGCGCTGACCGGGCCGCAGGAGTTCATCGGCGTGATGTGCGAGGCGTATCAGCGTCGCCGCGACATGATGGTGGAGCAGTTGAACCAGGCGCCCGGCCTCTACTGCCACAAGCCGGAAGGCGCCTTCTACGTCTTCCCGTCGATGCAGGGCTGCCTCGGCAAGACCACCGCCGGCGGCAAGACCATCACCAACGACGAGGATTTCTGCATCGCGCTGCTGGAGGAGGCGGGCGTGGCCTGCGTCCATGGCGCCGCCTTCATGTACCCGGGGCATTTCCGCATCAGCTACGCCACCAGCGACGCGACGCTGGCCGACGCCTGCAAGCGCATCCGCGCCTTCTGCGAAGGGCTGCGCTGAAATCTGGGCTCCGCGCCCCGGCCGGGGGCGGAGCCCGCCAGGGCGCGGAGCCGGTGATTCGCGCCCCGGATGTTTCCATACCGGGCGGCCGCAGGCTAGTTTCGACGCCCCTTGCCGACCAGGACGCATCATCCATGCCCGCCCTTGCCCAGCGCCTCTCCCAAGTCAAGGTGTCCGCCTCCGCCGCCATGACGGCGCGCGCCCGGGACCTGCGCGCGCAGGGCATTCCGGTCATCAGCCTCTCGAACGGGGAGCCGGATTTCGCCTCCCCCGGGCATGCGATCGAGGCAGCCTACAAGGCGGCACTGAGCGGCGACACCAAATACCCGCCGCAGGGCGGCACCGTGGCGCTGAAGGCCGCCATCAGCCGCAAATTCAAGCGCGACAACGCGCTGGACTACGGGCCGGACGAGATCATCGTCGGCAATGGCGGCAAGCAGGTGATCTTCAACGCCTTCATGGCGACGGTCGATCCGGGCGATGAGGTGGTGATCCCCTCGCCCTTCTGGATCAGCTACGCCGACATGGCGAAGGTCGCCGGCGGCGTGCCGGTGACCGTGCCCTGCCCGCAGAACAATGGCTTCAAGCCGCGGCCCGAGGATTTGGACGCCGCCATCACCCCGAAGACCAAATGGGTGCTGCTGAATTTCCCCGGCAACCCGACCGGCGCGGTTCCCAGCTACGCCGAGATGCGGGCGATCGCCGATGTGCTGCTGCGCCATCCGCATGTCTGGATCATGACCGACGACATGTATGAGCACCTGCTCTACGACGGCTTCGAATTCCATACCATCGCCGCGGTGGAGCCGGCGCTGAAGGACCGCACCCTGACGGTCAACGGCTGCTCCAAGACCTATGCGATGACCGGCTGGCGGCTCGGCTTCGGCGGCGGCCCGGCCGGGCTGATCCGCGGCATGTTCAACATGCAGGGCCAGGCCACGGCAGGCGTCTCGACCATCAGCCAGGCCGCCGCCGCCGCTGCCCTCGACGGACCGCAGGAATTCGTCAAGGAACGTGCCGAGCTCTACCGCCAGCGCCGCGACATGGTGGTGGAGATGCTGAACGCCGCGCCGGGCATCACCTGCCACAAGCCGGAAGGCGCCTTCTACGTCTTCCCCTCCATCGCCGGTTGCCTCGGCAAGACCACCAAGGGCGGCCGGAAGATCGACAGCGACACCGATTTCGTCATGGCGCTGCTGGAGGAGAAGCGGGTCGCCGCGGTGCAGGGCGCCGCCTATGGCATGAGCCCCTACATGCGCATCTCCTACGCCACCGACCCGGCCAGTCTGGTCGAAGCCTGCGGCCGGATCCAGGAGTTCTGCCGGGAACTGGCATGAGCGAATGCCTGCTGCGTCCAGGACGGGACAGCGACGCTGCAGGCTTCATCGCGCTGATCGGCGCCTGCTGGGCGGAGTACCCCGGCTGCATCCTCGACGTGGATGGTGAGCTGCCGGAGCTGCGCGCCCTCGCCAGCCATTTCGCCGCGGCGGGCGGAGCGCTGTGGGCGGCGGAGGCGGATGG
The DNA here is from genome assembly GCF_014283215.1 of Siccirubricoccus deserti. Taxonomy (GTDB): domain Bacteria; phylum Pseudomonadota; class Alphaproteobacteria; order Acetobacterales; family Acetobacteraceae; genus Siccirubricoccus; species Siccirubricoccus deserti. The sequence goes on along the minus strand of NZ_JACOMF010000015.1, from coordinate 13,084 downwards.
TGAGATTGTCGGCATGGTGGCGGCACGGCCGGTAGGGGACGATGCCGCCCATGAGATCTGCCGCATGTATGTCGCCCGGCCGCTGCGCGGCACCGGCCTCGCGCAGCGGCTGCTCGATACTGCCGAGGCCCATGCCCGCTCCGCAGGAGCGCAGCGCCTGGTGCTCTGGACCGATACCCGCTTCGACGCGGCGCACCGCTTCTACGAGAAGCGCGGCTATGTCCGGCAGGGCGCCATTCGCATCCTCGACGACATCTCGCGGTCCCTGGAATTCCGCTACGCCAAGCCGGCGCAGGGGCTGGTGGTCGAGATGCTGGATGCGGCGGCGGCAGCCAGCGCCGAGCGCCGTCTGGCGGAAATCCTTTCCCGCTGCGTCGACACCGGCGCCAGCGTCTCCTACCTGCCGCCGCTGGCGCCGGAGGTGGCGCGCGGGTTCTGGCGCAAGGTGACCAGCGAAGTCGCTCTCGGCAGCCGCGTGCTGCTGGTGGCCTGGTACGAGGGAAGGCTGGCCGGGACGGTACAACTCGACCTCGGGACGCCGGAGAACCAGCCGCACCGGGCCGAGGTCGCCAAGCTGCTGGTCGATCCGGCGGAGCGCCGGCACGGGGTAGGCCGGGCGCTGATGCTGCGGGCCGAGCAGGCGGCGCAGCGCCTGGGGCGGCGGCTGCTGACCCTCGACACCCGTGCGGGGGATGTCGCGGAGCCGCTGTACCGCTCGCTCGGCTGGCAGGAGGCCGGGCGGATTCCCGGCTATGCGCTGGATGCCCGGCGCGTCGAGCAGGATGCGCTGTTCTTCTGGAAGCGGCTGGAGCGTGATCGCGCGGCCGGACGGCAAACCAGGACCTGATCGCTCATCCCGAAGCGATCAGGCCATGCGCCGGGGCCAGGCGCTACAGGAACCCTTCCAACCGGGCGAGGCATTCCTCCGGCGCCTCTTCCGCAAGGTAATGCCCGCTGTTCACCGCGCTGCCGCTGACGGGGCCGCTGGCGTATTGCCGCCAGATCTCCAGCACGTCGTACCAGCGGGGCAAGGAACCCTTGGCGCCCCATAGCGCGAGCAAGGGGCATTCCACCTTCTGCCCGGCGGCCCGGCTGGCGCGGTCATGCTCCAGGTCGATGCCGATGGCGGCGCGGTAATCCTCGCAGATCGCCGTCACCGTGCCCGGCTCGCGCAGCGCCGCCAGATAGTCGGCGCGGGCGCCCGGGTGGAAGAAGCCGCGGTCTTTCGGCTCGCGGGAAGTGTGCAGGTCGAACCAATCCTCGGTGTCGCGCAGGATCATCCGCTCCGGCTTGTCATGCGGCTGGGCGAGGAAGAACCAGTGATAGTAGCCGAGCGCGAAATGCATGTCGGCGCGCTCGAAATGTTCGAGGGTCGGGATGATGTCCATGGTGACCAGCCGGTCGACCGCGGCCGGATGGTCGAGCGCCAGCCGGTGCGCCACCCGGGCGCCACGGTCGTGGCTGACCACGCCGAAGCGGTCATGGCCAAGGCCCTGCATCAGCAGCACCAAATCCCGGGCCATCTCCCGCTTGGCGTAATGCCGGCTGTCCGGCGTCGCCGGGGGGGCGGCGGAGAAGCCGTAGCCGCGGATGTCGGGGGCGATGATGGTGAAGCGGTTGGCCAGAATCGGCGCCAGCCTGTGCCACATGGCATGGGTCTGCGGGTTGCCGTGCAGCAGCAGCAGCGGCGGGCCGGAGCCGCCGCGGCGCAGCCGGATGCGCTGGCCATTGGCCTCGCGGGTCTCCGGGGTAAAGCTCTCGAAGAACATGCCGCCACCTCCCGAATACGCCATCCTAATGCACTGATGCGAACTGAAGGTGCAGGGAGCCTTGCCCTCCTGGTCCGGCATGCCGACGGCAGGTCTTCCTCATCCGTATGACCGGGTTCCAATCCCGAAGTGGACCGGCCCGGCGCGCACGCGATAGACTCGGCCAAACCTGGAGGAACGGATCATGCCAGCCGATCAGGGCGTGAAAGCCGAGCGCTTCCGCGAGCTGCACCGCAGGGCCGGGGCATTCGTCATTGCCAATCCCTGGGATGCCGGCTCGGCCCGCATCCTTGCGGGCCTGGGCTTCGAGGCGCTGGCGACCTCCTCGGGCGCCTGCGCCGGCACGCTCGGCAAGCGCGATGGCGGCGTCACGCGGGATGAGGCGCTGGCCCATGCGCGGGCCATCGTGGAGGCAACCGAGCTGCCGGTATCGGCCGACCTTGAGCGCTGCTTCGCCGATGCGCCCGCGGCGGTGGCGGAGACCATCCACCTGGCCGCCGGCGTCGGCCTGGTCGGCGCCTCGGTCGAAGATGCCACCGGGCGGGCCGAGCAGCCGCTCTACGGGTTCGATGAGGCGGTTGCCCGGGTGAAGGTCGCCGCGGAGGCGGCGCGGAGCCTTGGCTTTCCCTTCGTGCTGACGGCGCGGGCCGAGAATTTCCTGCGCGGCAACCCGAGCCTTGACGACACCATCGCCCGGCTGCGCGCCTATGAGGCGGCTGGCGCCGATGTGCTCTTCGCTCCCGGCCTGCCGGATCTTGATGCGGTGCGCAGCGTCTGCGCCGCGCTGACCAGGCCCTTCAACTTCATGGCCGGCATCAAGGGCCGATCCTTCTCCGTGCCGGAACTGGCGGCGGTCGGGGTGAAGCGGATCAGCCTTGCGACCTCGCTTTACCGCGCCGCCATGACCGGCCTGGTCGAGGCGGCGCGCGAGGTGAAGGAGGCCGGCAGCCTCGGCTACGTCGACCGCGTGCTGCCGACGCCCGAGCTGAACCGCTTCATGCAGGGATGAGGCGAGGGCGTCCCGTCCTCTGACCGCAGCCGGCCGTCACCGCGACGTCTGGATGCCGGCGTCGGCGATGACCTTGGCCCATTTCGGGATGTCGGCGGCGATCGTCGCCCGCATCTCCTCGGGTGTTCCGGCGACCACGTCCAGCCCCAGGGAGCTGAATTTCGCCCGCATCTCCTGGTCTGCCAGCACCTTCATCGCCTCGGCATGCACCTTCCTGGTGATCTCCGGCGGTGTGCCGATCGGCGCCATCAGCCCGAACCACGACGTTGCCTCGAAGCCTGGGAAGCCCTGCTCCGCTACCGTCGGCAGATCCGGCGCCGCGGCCGAGCGGGCCAGCGAGGTCACGCCGATGCAGCGCAACCGTCCGTCGCGCACAAGCGGCATGGCGGCGCCCGCATTCTGGATGCCGATGGGCAGGACGCCGCTGAGCACATCGGCCATGTTGGCGCCGCGATAGGGGATGTGCTCCATCCGGATGCCAGCCTGGCGGCACAGCATCTCGCCGGTGATGTGCTGCGGCGTGCCGACGCCGGGAGTTCCATAGGACAGCTTGCCCGGATTGGCTTTGGCGTGGGCGACAAGCTCGGCGATGCTGCGCATCGGCTGGTCGTTGTGGACCAGCACGAGCGATCCCATCGACAGCGTCCGGCCGATCGAGATCAAGTCCTTCAGCGGGTCGAAGGGCAGGTTCTGCAGGCTTGGCAGGATGGTGATCGCGGCATTGGCGGCCCACATCAGCGTGTAGCCATCGGGTGCCGCCTTGGCGACGCGATCCACCCCGATGGCGCCGGAGTTGCCGGCGATGTTCTCCACCACCACCGGCTGGCCCCAGGCCTCGGTGAAGCGCTGCGCGAAGATCCGCGCGGTGACATCGGTGGAACTTCCCGCGGTGAAGCCGACCACCAGCCGCACCGGGCGGTTCGGCCAGACCGGCTGTGCCCGGGCGCCGTGCCGCGTGGCGGTGGCGCCGCCGATCGTTGCCATGCTGCCGGCCGCCAGCAGGCGTCGCCGCGGAAGCGGAATGGTCATGGTGTTCTTCCTCCCCGTTCGCTGCGTCTTCGACGCAACCTTGCCGTCCGGCGCGTGCCGGCCAGTGGTTGGCAAGCCTATCGGAACGGCCAGGGAAACGTCCATGCCGGACAAGCGCGGTCTTCGTCAGGACCGATGCCGCGCGGCCGGCGCCCCGCACGCCGCACCACATGCGGGCGTGATGGAGTTGCCCTGCACCGCCACTCCCGCCTAGGCTCCATCCCATCGCCCGGCGCGGCTCACGCGGCAGGCAGTTTCAGCGGCGGCCGGCGCGGAAGGCCGCAGCCGCCTCTCGTGCTGCGGGAGCCGGCGCCTGGACGCAGCACCGCCCAAGGGGGGGGAATGATGACACTGGCCAACAAGGCCGCCGTCACCGGCGTCGGTGACACGGATTACACGCGGGATGCCGGCGGTCGAAGCGCCCTGTCCTTGCAACTGGAAGCTGCGCTGAAGGCGCTTGCGGACGCCGGGCTCACGCCGCGCGACATCGATGGCATCGTCATGCCCTCGCCGGGCGGCCCGGTCGTGGCCGAGGATCTGGTCACCAACCTCGGCATCCCCGACCTGCGCTTCTCGACCGGCACGCCGCTGGGTGGTGCCGGCCCGGTGGCGGCGCTGCAATGCGCCGCGGCCGCGGTGGCCTCCGGCATCTGCTCGCATGTCCTGCTCACCCTGGGCCGCACCGGCCGCAGCGGCCAGCGCATCGGCGCGCGGATCCAACAGATGCCGCAGTTCCGCACGGTCGGCGAGTTCGAGGCGCCCTCCGGCGCGCTCGCTCCGGCGCAATACTACGCGCCGATGGCGCGGCGGCACATGGAACTCTACGGCACCACCAGCCGGCAGCTCGCCGAGATCGCCGTGACCACGCGGCACCATGCGATGCTGAACGGCAATGCCCGCATGACGCAGCCGATCAGCATCGAGGATCACCAGGCCTCCCGCATGATCTCCGACCCGCTGCGCCTGCTCGATTGCAGCCTGGAGAGCGATGGCGCGGTGGCGATCATCGTCAGCGCGGCGGAGCGGGCGAAGGACCTGCGGCAGCCGCGGATCCTGCTGGCCGGCATGGCAGAAGGCCACCCCGACTCCCCGAGCGCGATCACCCAGCGCGGCGACATGACGCGGCTGGGTCTGGCCAAGGCGGCGCCGCGCGCCTTCGCCATGGCCGGTGTCACCCCCGCCGACATTGATGTGGCGGAGATCTACGACTGCTTCACCTACATCGTGCTCTGCCAGCTGGAGGATCTCGGCTTCTGCGGCAAGGGCGAGGGCGGTGCCTTCGTCGAGGGCGGGGCCCTCGGGCTCGGCGGCCGGCTGCCGGTGAACACCCATGGCGGGCTGCTGTCGCAGGCGCATATGGCCGGGATGAACCATGTGGCCGAGCTGGTCCGGCAGCTGCGCGGCGAGGCCGGGCGGGCCCAGGTAAAGGAGGCCGAGGTCGGTCTGGTGACCGGCTATGGCGATCTGGGCGACGGCACGCTTGCTATCATGACGCGGGGTTGAGGCGATGAGCACTGCGGTTCCGGGCAGGCCGATGCCCGAAGCGACGCCGGAAAGCCGGCCGTACTGGGAAGGGCTCGAGCGCCAGGCGCTGATGCTGCAGCGTTGTGCCAATTGCGGCCTGGTACGCCACTATCCACGGCCGATGTGCGATGCCTGCCAATCCATGGCGACCGACTGGGTCGAGGCCTCGCGCGATGCGACGGTGCATAGCTGGACCGTCGCGCATCACCCCTTCCACCCGGCGTTTCGCGCGGAGCTGCCCTATGTGCTGGTCACCGCCGATTTGCCGGAAGGCGTACGGCTGCTGGCGCAACTGCGCGGCGGCACGGCGGAGGCGCTGCGCCCCGGCCTTCCCCTGCGGGTGGAGTTCGAGGCGAATGCCGAGGGGTTGACCCTGCCGGTGCTGAGGCTGCGGGACGGCTGACCGCAGGCTCCGGAAGCCTTGGCTTCCGGAGCTTCTGCCTCCGGGTCAATCCAGCTTGAGGTTCGCCTCGCGGATCAGTCGGCCCCAGCTGTCCGTTTCCTTGCGCAGATAGGCCCGCAGCTCCGCCGGTCCGCCCGGCAGCACCGCCACGCCGCGCGCTTGCAGGTCGGCGCGCAGCGCGGGATCATTCTTGGCCGCCAGCAGTGCGGCGATAAGGCGTTGCAGCACCGGCTCCGGCGTGCCGGCCGGCGCGAACAGCCCCTGCCAGTACACCGCCTCATATCCCGGCAGCGTCTCCGCGATCGCCGGCACATCCGGGAATTGCGGAATGCGCTGTGCGGTGGAGGTGGCAAGGACACGAAACGACCCGTCCTCGATCTGCGCGCGCGCGTCGTTCGGGGTGGCGAAAAAGGCTTCGACCCGGCCCGCGCGCAGGTCGATCAGGGCAGGAGCGCCACCGCGGTAGGGGATATGTTCCAAGGCGACGCCCGCGGATTTCTTGATCAGCTCCAGCGCCAGGTGGTTGACCGCGCCGGTGCCGGAGCTGGCGAAATTGACCTTCCCCGGATTGGCCTTCGCATAGGCGAGGAATTCGGCGAAGCTGCGGGCGGGAAATTCGCTGCGCACCACCAGGATGAAGGGGCTCATGTAGGCAAGCCCGATCGGCGCCAGGTCCCGCTCGGGATCCTTCGGCGGCAGATGTGGCAGCGCGGTCGGGTTGGTCGCCAGGCTGTTCGACGCCATCAGCAAGGTGTAGCCATCCGGCCGCGACTGGGCGACATAGCCGGAAGCGACCGAGGTGCCCGCGCCGGGGCGGTTCTCCACCACGATTGTCTGGCCAAGCTCCTGGCCCATGCGCTGGCCGATAATCCGCGTCAGGACATCGGACAACCCACCCGGCGGGAAGGGGACAACGATGGTGATGGGTCGGTTCGGGAAGGCTCCCGCGGGCTGCGCCGAGGCACCGCCGGCCAGCAGCAGCGGCACCAGCAACACTCCACGTCTGTTCATGACTGCACGTCTCCTGGATCTTCGGCGCTCCGCAGGCGCTCTTCGAGGATGTGGCGCTGCACCTTGCCGCTGGTGCTGCGCGGGAATTCGGACTCGCTGAGGAAGCGCACCGCCTTCGGCACCTTGTAGCCAGCGATTTGCCCGCGGCAGAGCGCCAGCACCTCGGCTTCCGTCAGCGCCGCCTCGCGCGGGGCAACGAAGGCGACCGGCACCTCGCCCCAGCGCGCATCGGGACGACGGACCACCACCGCCTCGGCAATGCGGGGCGAGGCGAGCAGCACCTGCTCGATCTCCGCCGGGTAGATGTTCTCGCCGCCCGATTTGATCAGGTACTTGCGACGGTCGACGAAGTCGAAGGTGCCGTCCGGATTGCGGCGCAGCACGTCGCCCATGTGATACCAACCGTTGCGGAAGGCCTCGGCATTCGCTTCCGGATTGGCCCAGTAGCCGCTGAACAGGCTTGGGCCTCGGAAGGCCACCTCGCCGGGCTCGCCATCCGGCACCTCATTCCCGTCGGGATCGACCAGCTTGACGACGCAATAGCTGCTCTGCGTCTTCGACAGCCGTTCCGGCAGCACGCCCACGGGGATGCGGCCCTTGCTGAAGGGGGCGGGGCCGGTCTCGGTGGAACCGAAGGAGTTTCGGAAGGGGGCGCCGAGCAGGCTGGTGATTGCCGCGATCTCGTGGCGCGGCACCAGATCCGCCATGCTGCCCAGAAGGCCGATGCCCTTCGGCGTGCATGAGGTGCTGCGCAGCTCCTCGATCATGCGGGCGAACATGCCGGGCATCAGCGACAGCCAGCCGATCGTCTCGCGCTCCATCAGCCCGGCGATGGTCGCGGGGTCGAAGCCGTCCAGAACCACCACCTTGGTGCCGTGCATCATGGCGGCCATGGTGCTGTCCGTCGCCCCCATGTGGAACAGCGGCGTCCAGGCGATGAAGGTGCGGTCGGGGAAGAAGGATTGGTCGATGCGGGCGATTGCGCTGCGCGCGATCATGGCGCGGTGGCTGATGACGGCGGCCTTCGGCAGCCCCGTCGTACCGCTGGTGTAGAGGATGACCAGCCCGTCTTCCGGCTGCGCAAGGTCGGGCAACGGGCTTGGCGACGCAGCGCGCAGCAGCGCCTCATACTCCTCGCCGAGCGTCACCGTCCGTGGCACGGCGTGGTCGATCGCGCTCAGCCGCTCCGCCTGGCCTTCGGACGCCACCAGCAGGCTCGGCGCCACCAGGCGGATGCAATGCTGCAGCTCCGGCCCCGACTGCCGCCAGTTCTGGCAAGCGAGGATCGCGCCGAGTCGTGCTGCGGCGAGTTGCAGCTCAGGGTACTCCAGCCGGTTCTCGGCCAGCAGGGCGATCCGATCGCCGCGCCTCACGCCGAGGGCCACCAGGGCATGGACCAGGCGGAACACCCGCTCGCCGAGCTGCGCGTAGCTCAGGCTGCGGTCACTGCCTTCCAATGCGGTCCGGTCGCCGTTCCGCAAGACCTGATGCTCGAACAGGCTGCCGACCGTCAGGCCGGCGGCCTGCGCCGCCAAGGGCGAGAGTCCCGCGCCGGGTCCATCCGAGATGCCGCACGGATGCAGCCCATTCGCCATGCCGTTTCCTCCGCCCTTGTCCATGGGCCGCTGGTGCCAAGACTAGCAACCCCCGTCCCAAAGCGAAATCGGCCGGGCGCTGCCGCCTCCGGCGTCGTTGCCATGCCGGCTTGCGTGGGCGCGCGTGCCGTGAGTTGATCGGCCGGCAGCCATGCCGCCCGTGCCGAATATCGGGTCAGGCGGGCGGCACCATATCGTGCGATTGGCCGGAGCCGAGTGACATGCAGACCTACGACTACATCGTTGTCGGCGCGGGGTCCGCCGGGGCGGTGGTGGCGAACCGGCTTTCGGCCGATCCCCGCAACCGGGTCCTGCTGCTGGAAGCGGGTCCCGCCAGCCACCCCTGGGGACGCATCCCGATCGGCTACGCCAAGATGCTGACCAACCCCGCCGTCAACTGGACCTACAGCGCGGAGCCCGAGGCCAACACCAACGGGCGCCGGTTGCCGGTGCCGCGCGGCCGGATTCTTGGCGGCTCCAGCGCGATCAACGGCATGGCCTTCGTGCGCGGGCAGGCCCAGGATTTCGACACCTGGGCGCAGATGGGGAACCAGGGCTGGAGCTACGCCGACGTCCTGCCCTTCTTCAAGCGCATGGAGCGCTATGAGGGCGGTGGCGAGGACGCCTTCCGCGGCCGCGACGGCCCGCTGCGCGTCACCAACCCGGAGCCGAGCGAACCCCTCTACGCAACGCTGATCAAGGCGGCGGGCGAGGTCGGCATTCCGCACAACCCCGACTACAATGGTGCCACCCAGGATGGCATCGCCATGAGCCAGGCGACCATCGCCGCGCGGCAGCGGATGAGCACCGCCCGCTGCTACCTGGACCCGATCCGCCAGCGCCAGAACCTGCGCATCGAAACCGGCGCCCTGGCCGAGGCGCTGGTACTGGAGGGCAGGCGCTGCATCGGCATCCGCTATTCCGTGGCGGGCGAGACGCGCGAGGCCCGCGCCGGCCGCGAGATCGTGGTGAGCGCCGGCTCGATCAACTCCCCGCAGCTGCTGGAGTTGTCCGGCATCGGCCAGCCGGAGCGGCTGCGCAACCTCGGCATCGAGGTGCGGCACGCCTTGCCCGGCGTCGGCGAGAACCTGCGCGACCATTATGCGCCGCGCACGCGCTGGGCGATCGGCGCGAAGCGGATCAGCTTCAACGACCGCAGCCGCGGCCTCGGCATGGTGCAGCAGGCGCTGCGCTACGCCATGTCCGGGCGCGGCATGCTCGGCATGGTGGCGGCGCCGATCCGTGCCTTCGTGCGGTCCCGCGAGGGGCTCGAGGCGCCGGATCTGCTGCTCGGCTGGGTGCCGATGCTGACCGAGCCGGGGCCGAAGGGGCCGAAGCTCTCACATCAATCCGGCATGACCTGCTACGCTCATCCGATGCGGCCGGAGAGCAAGGGGCATATCCACATCGTCTCGGCCGATCCGCGCCGTCCCCCGGCGATCAACTTCAACTTCCTCTCCTCCCCGGTCGATGCCGAACTGACCGTGCGGGCTATCCGCATCGCCCAGTCCGTCATGACCGCGCCGGCGATGGCGCCGCTGCAGGTGACGGAGATCGCACCCGGCAAGGACCGGACCACGGACGACGAGATCCTCGACTGGGTCAGGCGGGCGGCGGAGACCACCTACCATCCGGTGGGAACCTGCCGGATGGGCGCCGACGCGCTGGCGGTGGTCGATGCCCGGCTGCGCGTGCATGGCATCGAGGGGCTGCGCGTCGCCGATGCCTCCATCATGCCGACGCTCACTTCGGGCAACACCAATGCGCCAGCGATCATGATCGGCGAGAAGGCGGCGGATATGGTGCTGCAGGACGCGTAGCCCAATGCGGGATCAACCGCGCAACAGGAATGGAGGAACGGCATGCGGCTGAAGGACAAGGTTGCCATCATCACCGGCGGCGCCCATGGCATGGGCGAGGCGGAAGCCCGGCTCTTCGCCAAGGAGGGCGCCGCGGTGGTCATCGCCGATGTGCTGCCCGAGATAGGTGAGGCGGTGGCGGCGGACATCAACGCCGGCCAGGGAAGGGCGATGTTCCTTCGCGCCGACGTGACCTCGGAGATGGATTGGCAGCGCCTGATCGCCCGGACCATCGAGACCTATGGCAGGCTCGACATCCTGGTGAACAATGCCGGCATCAGCGGCAGCTCGGTCGGCAGCGACCTGTCGCTGGAGGGCTGGAACAAGCTGATGTCAGTCAACGCGACCGGCGTCTTCCTCGGCACCACCCTGGCGGCGCAGGAGATGGCCAAGGCCGGGCGCGGGGCGATCGTCAACATCTCCTCCATCATGGGCTTCATCGGCGGTGCCGAGGGGCATCCGGGCTACTCCGCCTCGAAGGGCGCGGTGCGGCTGCTGACCAAATCGGCGGCGGTGCGTTGGGGACCGCAGGGCGTGCGGGTGAACTCGGTGCATCCGGGCTACCTGCCGGCGATGCTGGGCGGCACCAACGCCGGGACCCGTTCGGCGAAGATCCCGCTGACGCCGCTGCGGCGGCTGGGCGAGCCGTTCGAGGTCGCCTATGGCGTGCTGTTCCTGGCTTCCGACGAGGCCTCCTTCATCACCGGCACCGAGCTGGTGATCGATGGCGGCTACATCGCGCAATAGAGCGGATCGCGGAGGGGCGTGAACGCTCCGGAGCGGCAATCCGCCCTACAAACAGTGGTTACAGCGGAGTGGCGTTCCCGGCAGGAATGCCATCCGCGCTGTAGTGTCTGCCAGGGCGTGGCCTTGCGATGACGGCGCCGCATGGCGATGATGCGGCCGCCCGGTTGCGCCCTGCGAAGGCGTCCGGGCCAATTCGGACCAAGGAGCGAAACGAATGGCAGCCCCCGGGGCGACTCAGGCCGATGCCGGTGTTCAGGCGGACACGTGCTACGACGCCATCATCATCGGTGCGGGCATCGCCGGCCTATATCAGCTCTATCGCCTGCGTGAGCTGGGGCTTTCGGTCCGGGTGTTCGAAACCGGCAGCGGCGTGGGCGGCACCTGGTACTGGAACCGCTATCCGGGCGCCCGCTTCGATTCCGAAAGCTACACCTATGGCTACTCCTTCTCCGACGCCTTGCTGCAGGAGTGGAGCTGGAGCGAGCATTTCGCCGCCCAGCCGGAAACCCTGCGCTACCTGAACCATGTCGCCGACCGCTTCGACCTGCGGCGGAACATCCAGTGCAACAGCCGCGTCACCGCCGCCCGCTTCGACGAGGCTGCCCGCCGCTGGGAGGTGACGCTGGAGAGCGGCGAACGCCACGCCGCGCGCTTCCTGATCACCGCGCTCGGCCCGCTCTCGGCCGATACGCTGCCGCGGCTGCCGGGGGTGGAGAGCTTTCGCGGCGAATCCTTCCACACCTATCGCTGGCCGCATTACCCGGTGGATTTCGCCGGCAAGCGCGTCGCGGTCATCGGCACCGGCGCGACCGGGGTGCAGATCATCCAGACCATCGCCACCCTTGTCGGCCACCTCACCGTCTTCCAGCGCACGCCCAATTGGTGCGCGCCGCTGCACAACCGCCCGATCACCGAGGAGGAGCAGCGGAAGATCAAGGGCAGCTACCCCGAGCTCTTCGATCTGCTGCGCCAGACGCCCGGCTGCTACATCCACAACGCCGATCCGCGCGGCACCTTCGAGGTCACGCCGGAGGAGCGCGAGGCCTTCTGGGAGCAGCGCTACGGCGAGCCCGGCTTCGGCATCTGGCAGGCCAATTTCCGCGACATCCTCACCGACCCCAAGGCGAATGCGCTGATCAGCGACTTCATCGCCCGCAAGATCCGCCAGCGGGTGAAGGACCCGAAGGTGGCGGAGAAGCTGATCCCGAAGGACCACGGCTTCGGCACCCGCCGCGTGCCGCTGGAGACGAGATACTACGAGGCCTACAATCAGGAGAATGTCCGGCTGGTGGACATCCGGGCGACGCCGATCGAGCGGATCTCCCCGGACGGCATCAAAACCAGCGATGCCGAATATCCCTTCGATATGATCATCTACGCCACCGGCTTCGACGCCATCACCGGCGCCTTCGACCGGGTGGAGTTCCGCGGCACCAATGGCCAGCGCCTGAAGGAGCATTGGGCGGATGGGCCGAAGACTTACCTCGGCCTGCAATCCGCCGGCTTCCCCAACATGCTGACCCTGGTCGGGCCGCACAACGCCTCCACCCGCTGCAACATTCCGCGCTGCATCGAGCAGAATGTGGAATGGGTGACCGGGCTGATGCGCACCGTGCGCGACCGCGGCTACACCCGCTTCGAAGCGACACCGGAGGCCGAGGCGGAGTGGTCGCGGCACATCGAGACACTGGCCGACGGCATGCTCTATGCACAGATCGATTCCTGGGCGACCGGGATCAACACCAATGTCGAGGGGCGGAACGTGCGCCGCATCCTGCAGTACCAGGGCGGCGCGCCGGCTTACCGGGCGCATTGCGATGAGGTCGCCGCGAAGGGATATACCGGCATGGTACTGAGCTGATCCGCAGCTCGCCCTGATTGCCGGAGACCACCCCATGACCCACCAGATCGACCAGGCGAAGGCGCGCGCCGCCTTCGAGCGCGCCGCTGCCGGCACGCAGGAGGTCTTCGGCGATTTCTTCCTGACCCGCTTCCTGGGGTTTGACATCACCTAGAGCGAAATCTGACCATTCAGAGTCGCTGAGGATTCCCGCCCGGCGCGAAATCTGATTCACCGTGCCTGCTGGGCACGGAGGCCAGCTTGCATGGCGAGAACCCTGTCCGAAGATCTACGCGCC
>NZ_JACOMF010000149.1 GCF_014283215.1 Siccirubricoccus deserti | reverse complement strand
CACCCTCACGCCATCTTCGGGGACGGCCTGCTCGATCGTCCGGTAGGCACCAGGGCCACGGTTCCAACCAGCCGCCCGGCAGACGGCGTAGCGGGTCATCGGCTGATCGAGTTCCAACACCTGAGCGATCCCAGCCCTGGCCTCGATCGCTTTGGCAAAATCCCCCGGGGTGTCGCCGACTTGCTCCTCTCGTGGCCTGATGACGAGGCTGCTTTGCAGCATGCTGTCAGCAAGCCATTCCAGGGGTTCTGCGGTGAAGTGGAGGGCCTGTCCATCTGGGCCGTCCTTCTGCTTTTCGACGAACGTACTCAGGTGCATCCCGCCTTCCTGGCGGCCCACTGAAATTACGGTGTCAAAGTCACCTTTGAGCCTGTAGCTGCCGCGCATCCCGCGATCCGCGTCCTTGCCCGTATGGTGAACGGCGAAAACGCTGCACCCAAGGGTGTGGCGCATCGCTGACATCCTCCCGAGGGCAATTCCAGATTCTTTGCCAGAATTCTCCTCCATTCCGACCGCGCAGGTCGCTAGCGTATCGAGAACGATAAGGCCGAAAGGCTGGCCGATCGCCATGGCTTCTGCCTCGATCTCTTCGGTGAGATCGGCCATGCACTGCGGGTCCATGAGGTTTAACCCCCTCAGCGATTAACCGGAAGGGAGCGGAGACGTTCTTTAGCCCGTGGTGTCGTTCCCAGGCAGCGATCCGCACCCCCAGGCCATGTGCCCCCTCGGCGGCCACATAACAGACTGGCGTCAGCGACAGGTCATAGCCGCACCACGGCAAGCCGTGGGCGAGCGACAGGCCAATATGCAGTGACAGGAAGCTTTTGAAACTGCCGCTTGGTCCGCAAATGCATCCGATCGATTTTGTAACGATAAGGCCGGGGACGAGATAATTGGGAGGCGGCAGGTTGGCTGCCTCGCTGCTGGTGAGCATGCGGAATCGGCGCGGCTTCGGCTTGGTGGTCTCCTCCTCAGCCCTAGCCGCCGCCTCCTCTTCCTGCCGGGCGAGATGGGCAGCATGGGCCGCATGGCTTTCCCTGACCTGCCGGGCGATCTTCTCGCGGTGGCGGAGGACGAACTCCGGAATAGTGGGCTCGGGAGGCTTGGCCCAGGATGGCGGAACGAAATTGGGATCGACTTGCCGTGCTCGCCAGAGGAGGCTCGCTACACTGATCCGCTTCATTCCACGGAATCCCTGCCACTGGCGGACTACAGCGCTACGGCTCTCATACCTGCCGCTGCGCGACCATTCATCGAACAGCGCTAGCCCGGCTGCCCCTGGGTCCCAATGGTGGATCGCCGCGCCAACGTCTCGCCATGTCTCGTACTGGCCATTCTCGTCGATGAGTGCGAGACAGGCCCGGATGTCATCCTCCGTCAGCGGGTCATGATCATCCGTCGCCGGCTGCCCCGCCTTGGTTTCGCCAGTTTCGGTGAATTCGTACACCCGGGGGGAATCGGCGGTGATAAGTTCAGAGACGGCATCAAGATAATCGGCGATCTGCTCCTCGGTGACGACCGGCAATTCCGCTCTCTCTACCTCCAGACCCGGCAACCCCTGCCATGAGATGGCCGCGCCGCTATAATGGGTTCCATACGCGACCAACTGCTGGCCCCTTCCCAGCACCTCCACCCGCTCATCTGTACTGGAGTTCACCCGGACGAGCTTTCCCGGCTGCCCCTCGGCAGCCCGGTAGAGGAGCGCCCGGCGGCCCGTGCCTACGCGCCGCCGAATAGCCGGCGAGGGACCGAACAGCGTCTCGGCGATCTCATGAGCGGCATCGGCCCTGGCTCGATCATCGATGTCGATGTCGAGCACGCGGAGCCCATCGCAGAGTAGACCAGTCGACAGGGCGGCGGGTTCGGCCTCATCCCATCCACAACAGGGCGGGACAGGTTCCCGGGCATCATGCTGCCACCCGGTTCCCATCGGTGCTTTGCCGGATTTAGGATCGCCCTGGACGGCATTGCGGACCGGTACTGGCGGAAATCCCGCATCGAACATCGTGCGACGTACAAGAGTTACGGTCCGGGCTTGACTGTACTCAGGCAGCAAATCAAAAATGTCGCTGATGGTTTTGTATTCTCTCATTGAATTGTATTGTCCTTATTAGAGATCAAAATTATCGGAGATTTTGAGTACTGCAGGATTGTGCCCAATTTTCTGCAAAATGTATTGAAATCTGCTTAAATAAACGGACAGTTTGAGCGACCTAGGCCAATTCTTTGCGCCACAGACCAGAATAAATCCTAGTTGTTTTGCTTAATTACTCCCACCCCACGGCCTCACTCAGGGCTGCGAGTGCATCCGGGTCGCTTGCGCGCACGGCCTCGACAAGCGCGCTGAGCGCCGCCGCGGCAGCTACGTCTCCACTCCTCTCGCGCCAATATCCTGCGCGGAAAGCTCCCAGCAGGGCCAGAACGGCAGGGGATTCGGGGTCTGCGCCCACCGCCGCCAGGACTGCGCGCTCGCTGGCTCCAGCCGCCTCGTTGATTACACCACCAATAGTTGCATGCACGTTCCGTACTGCGGCGATGACGGCGGGCTCACTAGACCACACAGCAATTTAGGCAATACCGACGGCGAGAAGTTTAGGCTCAAGTTCCTGCTGCTTAAGATTGGTAATCATGGCGGCGTCAATGCTCAGCGCGGGAACGCGAACAGGATCATTCAAAAGTTTTTTGAACGCTGCCAATACTTTTCGGAAAAGGAAGAATGTTATCCATTTGAACCCCAAAAACAAAGAACGTTAAGAGAATATATAATTGTGGTTCGGCTCAGAGTTAACACATATCAACTTCCTTCTGCCAATTCCCCGGATTGAAGCAAGATGATCTATCAAAATCAAGCGTAAAATTCTGTTGTATGCAATATTTCTATCTTAATATTTCATAAATTCTAGGCGTATTCGCGCACAAAGACTATTTTTAATGGATATTTGTAATATATAATGATAAGTTCCATATGATATATGTATAAAAATTCTTATCTATACTGACGTAAGGTAAGATTACCACTCGATTGGTTTTCGGATGTTCTGATCAAGAATTCGGCTCTGCATCTGAACCATCATGCAGTTCCATTTCTCCAGCAGCATCTTGGCCTGTCGCCTTCTCTGAACGATGAGTCACCGATGCCAAGCCGCCGCGGGAGAAGCAGCTATGTCGCTCAAGATTGATCGGCTGGGCGACCGCTGCTGTTCCAGCCTTGGGCCAGACACCTTCGCCGGCTGCACCAGCCGGCGATACCCAGGCGCAGCTACGTTTCCAGCCCGTGACGCGGCCAGTCGACCCGGTGGGTATCGTCTACGCTTCACCGGTGCCCGGCGGGTGCTTGCTGGTGTTCGGCGCAGATCGTTTGCCGAATGGCGCCAATACCTCGCAAGGTGGAGTCTTCGTCCCCGGTCAGGGCTGCCCGCGGGCTGTGGCGCAGAACCGTTGAAAGGCGGGAGATTCGCCGACGCGGTCGCGTCGTCCATGCCCAATGGTGTTCAGCCAAACCTGGGATGACGACGCTACTCACTCCCGCCTACCAACCGCGGTGTTGACGCCGTGAAGAGGCACCCAGATCGGTAAGAGCACAGCACCTACGCCTGTCCCACCCAATGTATTGTTGGTTCGGTGATGCACAGATGGCGCTCGCTTCGAGCACGGGCACCGGCCGCTTACAGGGGCGTTGCTTGCGGTTGAGGGGGTAGCCGCGACCGGCGCCCTGCAACCAGATCGTGGAGCGCCCATTCATGGAGGAGGTTCGAGACAACCCGGCGATGAGCCGGTTCGAAATGGCGGAGGGCGGCAGCACTGCCTTCGTCGCATACAGGCGAGACGGCAACCGGATGGTGCTGACCCACACCGAGGTGCCGGAGGCGATGGCCGGACAAGGCACCGGATCGAAGCTGGTGCGCGGGGTGCTCGACCACCTGCGTTCAGATGACATCGGGATAGTGCCCCGCTGCGATATCGTAGCCGGCTACATCGAACGCCACCCTGAGTACCGGGACCTTCTGGTCGGCCCTGGCTGAACCGCCAAGCCATGGTGTGGAGCCTGAGCAAGGCGGCGACGAGGAGCCCGAGGGCAGCCATAGGGCGTCGCCCAGCCATGCTCGC
>NZ_JACOMF010000148.1 GCF_014283215.1 Siccirubricoccus deserti | reverse complement strand
ATCCGGACCCGCGTCACCATGTGACGTCCATCGCCCGTCGCGACCCTTCCGACGCGGGCGGCTGAGAGACGCGACCGTGCTCCCGTCGACACCCTGTCGCTGGAGCCCGTCATGGCCCTCTTCGATCAGATTACCCGCAGTCCGCGTAACCGGCTGCTCGCGGCCCTGCCGCCCGAGGATCTCGCCCGGCTCTGGCCGCGGCTCGAGCGGATCGAGCTTCCCGCCCGCCACATCCTTTACACGGCCGACGAGCCCATTACCGCCGTTCACTTCCCCGAGACCGGCTGGGTTTCCATGCTGGCCACCCTCGAAAGCGGCGATGCCGCCGAGGTTGGGCTGATCGGTCGTGAAGGCGTGGTCGGCTTGCCCCTTCTCTTCGGCATGGACTGGGCGCCCCACGAGGCCATGACCCAGGCCAGATGCACCCTTCTGCAACTGGACGTGGCGGCATTCCGAGAGGAGCTGGAGGCCCGGTCCGCTCTGTGGACACACCTCCTGCGCTACGCCATGGCCTTCAGCGTGCAGGTCTCGCAGACCGCGGCCTGCAATGGGCGCCACCACATCGAGGATCGGCTCGCGCGCTGGCTGCTGATGGCGCACGACCGGTCCGAGGGGGCCGCGTTCCCAATGACCCACGAGTTCCTCTCCATGATGCTCGGGGTGCGCCGTGCCGGGATCAGCGTCGCCGCCGGCATCCTGCAGAAGGCGGGCCTCATCGACTATGCGCACGGCCGGATGGAAATCACCGACCGACCTGGCCTCGAGGCGGCTTCCTGCGAATGCTATGGCGCGGTCAGAAGGACCTGTGATCGCCTGCTTGAGCAGCCGGGGAGCGTCAAGGCGCCCTGCTGGCGCTGAAGGCGCGTGCGCCGGAGGTCCGCTTTCCGTCCGACCCGCTTAGCCGAGCTCGGGGGCGCATCGTCCGCTTTCAGGAAGTCTGGCGCACCCAGCAGATGACCGACATGGGCGCAGAGCCGCCGCGGCAGGTTTTGGCCGAAAGCCGCCTATCCGCTTTCGGACATGCAGAAGGCCAGAGCGGACATAGCCCTGATATGCATCTTGGCTGCACCCGACCGCAGGCCGAGCTACAGAATCGGTACCAAGCGCGAGTCCTACACCCTGAAATGCCCGTCGTACGGTCCGGCCGGTCAGCGCCGCCCTCGCAGGCCTAACTGGGCGGGCCGGGGAGAACTCCCCGTGAAGCGGACAGGCCGGTTATGGTCACAGGAACGCGCCGTAGGCCGATCAGCCTACCGGTGCGGCGAAATACCACACCCATGACGTGTGTGCCGACATAGGCCGAGCGGTCGTTCCATATGAAGCCAAGCTTCCCGCGATGCCCCATGTCGTTCTCCGCCTCCGCCTCCGCGCCCTGGTTCCGGGCCACCCACTCAACCGTGGTGCCTGTGGGCGGATCGGTGGCCCCGACCGAGCCGTGACTTCTGCTTCGCGCCGCGCCGTCCGTTTGTGATCGGAGACTAGCTTGCTAAGGTCTGACATTCCAACTTTCGTAGGGGATGTGTTGTCGTGCGTATCAGACCTAAACGCAGCCGAAAGACCGCCCGCAAGCGCCTCCGGGTGCAACGTAGACACGCCAAAATCCAGAAGGGTGGCTAACGCTGCAGTTGCTCTAACCCAGTCGTCCTCAAGATTGAGGATGGATATCATACTGACTGGCGTTTCGAGTTCATCTGGCCACCGCTGATCTTCAATGCCGCGCCAAAGCCGCCTGAACCTTCCGGGCGAGGGTGTCGAGGTCGAAAGGCTTGTCGATCACCTCGCTCCCCGGTGGGAGGTCAGTGCCCGCATAGCCGGTGATGAACAGCAGCGGTATCCCGGGCCGCCGCTCCCGCACCGCTTCGGCGACCTGGCGCCCATTCATCCCGTTCGGCAGCCCCACATCCGTCACCAGCATGTCGACGCGTAAGCCGCCATCCAGCAGACGCAGCGCCGCGGGGCCATCCGCGTTTCCAGCACCCGATAGCCGAGCTCACGCAGCCGCTCAGCCGCTCAGCCGCTGCTTGCCACGCGATGTCCTCGTCGTCTACGAACAGAACAGCCCTGCCAGTCTCGGCCGCTTCCGGCGCCGCCGCGGCGCTCGAGCCCTCGATCGTCTCAGCCCGCTCGTGCTGCGGCAAGTAGAGGCGCACCGTGGCCCCTTCCCCAGGCGCGCTCTGCAGCCGGACGAGCCCACCCGACTGCCGCACGAAGCCATAGACCTGGCTCAATCCGAGCCCTGTCCCATGGCCCAGCGGCTTGGTGGTGAAGAACGGCTCAAAGGCCCGCTCCACCACCTCCGCAGGCATGCCCTGGCCGGTATCTGCGACCGAGATCGCCACGTAGTCGCCCGGTGCATGGCTCTCTTGGCCAGAGGCATCCGCTGCCGACAGGCGGACATCGTCCGTTTCGATTGTGAGCCGCCCGCCCTGCGGCATGGCGTCGCGGGCGTTGATGCACAGGTTCAGAAGCGCGCTCTCCAACTCGCCCGGGTCGCACAGTATGCGCGCCTTGCCGTCACGCAGGCGTAGCTCCAAGCGGACCGCAGGCCCCACCGTCCGCCGGATCAGGTCCGCCATCCCCGCCACCAGCGCGTCCGGGTCTACCGGCTTCGGCTCCAGCCGCTGCCGCCGCGCGAAAGCCAGGAGCCGCCGGGTTAGTCCGGCAGCTCGGTCCACCGCCTGGCGCGCCGGATCGAGGAAGCGCTGTACCTCCGCGATCCGGCCATCGGCGATCCGGCGTCGCGCCATGTCCAGGCTGCCCGCGATGCCCTGGAGCATGTTGTTGAAGTCGTGCGCAATACCGCCCGTGAGCTGGCCCACTGCGTCCATTTTCTGCGCCTGCCGCAGGGCCGCTTCGGCCTGCTCGCGCTGCGCCATCTCTGTCTGCAGGCTGGCCAGAGCATTTTGCAGCTCTGCGGTGCGCGCGGCGATCTGCGCCTCCAACTCTTCCTGGCCGCGGGCCAGCACCTCGCGGGCGCGCACCTGATCGTCGATGTCGGTCGAGGTGCCGAACCACTCAAGGATGCGGCCCTCCGCGTCCCGCACCGGCGTGGCACGGCTCTGGAACAGCGCCAGGTCCGGTCTGCAGCATGAAAGGTGCGGTGCTCGACGGAGAACAAGCCGCGCACCTCTGCCTCGGCCCAGGCTGTCATGGTCGCCGCGCGGTCGTCGGGATGGATCGCATCGAGCCAGCCCAGGCCGACGCTTTCCTCCTCTGAAAGCCCGCTGTAGGCAACCCACTGCGGACTGCCCCAGATCCGCTCCCCCGAGCTACGCGAACGGAACACGAGCTGCGGGATCCCTTCCACCAGGGAGCGCAGCCGCGCCTCGCTGTCGCGGAGATCCCCGGTTGTGCGCAGGCGGTCCACCGCGGCCGCGATGAGGTTGGCGTAGGTGCGGAGGAAAGCGGTGTCGCTGTCCGTGAACCGGCGCGGCTCGCGGCTGTCGATCTGCAGGATGCCGAAGGGGGGCTTGCCCTCCGTGCCGATGATCGGGACGTTGGCCACCGCCTTGACCCCGTTCTCGATCAGGAAGGGTGGATAGCTAAACCGCGTCTCCTCCGTGATGTCGGGGGAGATCATCGGCACGCCCGTCTTCAGGGCATGGCCTTCCGACGTGTCGTCTGAAGCCCTGACCGTCGTTTCGCCGACCACGCCCGGCTTCCAGCCCACGCCCGCGCGGACGAACAGGGTCTCGCCATTCTCCCGCAGCTCCATGACCTTGGCGAGGTTGGTGCCGAGCGCCTCCCCTACGAGGCGGCAGGCCTCGGTCAGGATAGCATCCAAGTTGTCGGACCTGATCGCGAGTTCCCCGAACCGAGCCAGAACCGTCTGCTGGCGAAGCAGTTTCTGGTTCTCGGTTTCTTCTACTTCGCCCAAGAGGCGCCCCCATACGGTGTGGTTTAGCGCCCTTCGGCAGCTCGCCCGGCCCAGTGGCAACTCGGGACGGCCGCCGGTCGGGCCGATGACCTTTGTAAGGTCAATGCCCTAGAACGCGAACGAAGGCCCGCCGTTGCGACGGGGCTGCTGGCTCCGGACGCTGGTCGGAGAGGCTGCCGAGCACAGCCGGATAGCGGCGGCCAACTAGCCCGGATCATTCACGGCGGCGGTGACGCGCGTCCCCTGGCTGGCGCGCGGCTCGCGCCGTGGTTGTGCGGGCGAGCGGGATCGGCGCCGGTCCTATTGGCCGGGGTTCAGGTGCGGATCGCGGGGCT
>NZ_JACOMF010000147.1 GCF_014283215.1 Siccirubricoccus deserti | reverse complement strand
CCACCTCAGCCTGCCGCAGCAGCCCGATGATCTGCTCCGCCGTGTGACGCTTCCTTGGCATCACTGCCCCCTTCCAAGGAGGCCAACTCTCTCATCACAGATGGATCCCAGGCAGGGGGGAAGGTCAGTGGCAGGAGTGCGATCTCGACTACGGGAATGCCATAGCCGTCGCACACGGTGAATGGACCATGCGGGTACGGCGCCGTGAAGTTTGTGGCCGTCTTGTGTTACGCGACATCGCTGTCGATGAGGCCGCCCTGCTGCTGGAACTATCCGCATTGCAGTCTGAGTCCGGCGCGATCGACGCCGAATGGCGATTCCAGCGCAGGCCGGAGGGAGAATTCTGCTTGGTCAAATGGGGCGAAGCGGAAATTCTGATTCCTCTCCTCGGCAGGGAAGCCGTGAGCCGAGGTATGCGAGCCATCGCGGTGCTGCTTCAGTCACCTCGCGTACCGGTAGCAAACCTTCTCCTGGCCGAACTGGAGCGCCGACATGTCAACACTAGGCCTGAGAAAGGCAAAAGTACCGAATTGGCTGCAGCCATAAGCCTCCGCGCCAGCCTACGGCCGCTTTGCCAGAGCTTGTTCGCGGGGGCCAAGACAGTCGAAAAGGCGCATGTTGAGTTGGTTGGCTTACTACGTCAGAGCCGTGGCCTTGATAAAAGCTTTACCGATGATTTGCCGCGGTCGCTGCTGCTGACAGACGCCAGCGGCACCAAACGGCAAAAGCTCATGCCCGTCTACGGGAAAGTGGGCCAGACCGTACGCGATAGCCTGAAGGTGGTTTGGAAGGTCCTGGCGCAGCAGGAAGGGGGCGCCGCGGTGGCGGATTTCCTGAAGCAGCATATCCACTGCGATGCCCACACCGGAGTATACGATCCCAGGAAGGTGCCAGTCAGATGGAGGGCCGGTGGAGACCCAGCCGGAGGCGGACGAGGATAGCTTGGTCATCGCCGGCGGCTGGGCGCGAAGGGCTCACATCGCTGATGAACTCATCTCCCCAACCGGCAATTTACACCAAGCACTGGATTCAGTGTCGGGGACACCGACCCGGGGGCAGACAGAAATCACCGATCTCGTCCGGGACACGCTTGATTCCGTCTCCTACATGCCGCCCGCCGATGCCGAGGCGCGGGACTATGCTCAGCTCGAGCCACCCGCCCGGGCGGCGTGACTCAAGCTCACCGGCCTTCGGCAAACCCTGGGCGGTTCACAGGTCAAACCACAAAGCTCTGGTATCGGAGACTGCCGGCATCGGGAGCGGTATGGTCATTTTTTTGTTCTTGCTTCGTTCGCAACGCTTCGCCATCGTCAGCCGCCATGCGCCCTTCCGATTCTCCCGACCCTGAACCACCGCCAGAAGGCATGGCTGAGCCTCCTGCTCCCTTGACGGCACCCTTGGTCCCGGCAGATCCAGCGGAAGTCGCCTCGGCCCTGGCCTATGGCCTGCGTTTCGACGAACGCGGTCGCCCGCGGCGGGGTAGCGTGTGGGAAATGGCTGCCGCGCTGTTGGCCGAGCAGCTCGCTGTCCAGCTGGAGCGGGCAAATTTCGTGGTGATGCGCAAGCCCCCGCAGCCGCCGCACAGCGCCGGATAGGCGCCTCCGCCTTCGCCAGGAGGCGATGCCCGGACCCGATGTACCGGACGACGTGCGACGACGACGCGGGATGCCAGACCATGCCTTCAGCCGCTCCTGACGTCCCGCTTGACCAGGCCGCCGTGCTCGCCGCATTGCGGGCGCGTGTGACGCGGCTGGAGGGTTTTGGCCGAGCACAGCACAATCTGGGCGCCGTCCCCGTCTGCGAAGGCCTGCCGCTGCCCGGTGGTGGCTTGGCACGTGCCGCCGTGCATGAGGTTCTGGCCACCACGCCCGGCTGCGGGGCGGCCTTTTGCGCCGTGCTGCTGGCCCGCACTGGGGGCACCATCCTCTGGATCGCGACCGGGCGGGACGAGCTGATGGCTTGGCCGCCGGGGCTTGCGCGCTGCGGCCTTGCCCCTGCCAGCCTGGTTATCGTTCGGGCCGAGCGATGGCCCGATGCGCTCTGGGCGATGGAGGAGGCGCTGCGCTGCCCCGCCGTCACCGGCGCGCTGCTTGCGCTCGCCCCTCCTCCCGGCGGCGGCAAGCTGGACCTGACGGCGACGCGCCGGCTGCAATTGGCCGCCGAGGCAGGCGGAGCGCTCGGCCTGGTGCTGCGGCCCGATGCCGCCTGCGCCGACCACACCGCGGCCGTCACACGCTGGCGGATCGGCTCGCTTGGCGCCGGGCATGGCCTGGACGACCCGCGCTGGCAGTTGGAACTGCTGCGCGTGCGCGGCGGCCGGCCGGGCGGCCCCTGGGCCGTAACGTGGCGCGCCGCGACCGGGCGGCTGGACCTCGACAAGGAGGCGACCGCCACCGGCGCAACCCGGCACGCGGCCGGATGACGGCACGTTACCTGGCTCTGTACCTGCCTAGCCTCGCCACCGACCGGATCCGCCGGGCGGAGCCAGGCCTGCCGCGCAGCCTGCCGCTTGCCACCTGGGAACCCTTCGGCAATCGCCGGGTCCTGACCGCAGTGGACAGTGCTGCCGCTGATGTCGGGCTGCGACCCGGGCAGGCACTGGCCGATGCGCAGGCGATCGCGCCCGATCTGCTGCTGCGACCTGCCGACCCCGCTGGCGATGCGCGGGCGCTGCACGCCCTGGCGCTTTGGGCGCGGCGCTACACCCCGCTGACTGCGGCCGATCCGCCCGACGGGCTGCTGCTCGACATCACCGGCTGTGCCCATCTCCTGGGCGGCGAGGCAGCACTGCTGCGGGATGCGCTGGTCAGGCTGCGGCAGGTCGGCATTACCACGCGGGGCGCGGTGGCGGGGGCTGCCGCAACGGGCGCCGCCCTGGCCCGCGCCCGCGGCGACAATCCGGTGGTTGTCTCCGGCATCGAGGCCGGGGTGGTGGCGCCCTTGCTGCTCGGCCCAGCACTGCGCCTGCCCCAGGCGATGCTGGCGGAGCTTGCCCGGCTGGGCCTGCGTCGGGTGCATGACTTGCTCGGCCAGCCCCGCGGCCCTCTGGCCCGACGCTTCGGCCAGGATTTGCTGGGCCGGCTGGATGGGGTGGTCGGGCGGCGGCGAGTTTCCATCCAGCCCGCGATCCCGCCCCCGGACCTCGCTGCCATTCAGGACTTGCTGGAGCCGATCATTACCCGCACTGGTATCGACGCGGTGCTTGACCGGCTGCTGGAAGACCTCTGCGCCGGGCTGCGTCAGGCTGGGCTCGGCGCACGCCAGATCACGCTCACGGCGTGGCGGGTGGATGGCGCGGTGCAGGAGGTGGCGATCGGCACCGGGCTGGCGATGCGCGACCCGGCGCATCTGCGCCGGCTGTTTGCCGAGCGGCTGGAACGGCTGGAGCCCGATCTCGGCTTCGAGCGGATGGCGCTGGAGGCGCGCGCCACCGAGCCGATGGCGGTCGCTGTCCAGCCCAGCCTTGCGGTCGGCGGCCGGCGTGATGAGGCCGCCATGGCGGTGGCCCTGGCACAATTGCTCGACCGCCTGGGTCAGCGGCTGCCGGTACATCGCGTGGCGCCCGTTGCCAGCCATTGGCCGGAGCATGCGGTAACGGCGCAGGATCCGCATGATGTAGACCCGACCGTGCCGCCCGGTTGGGCCGCGCAGCCACGGCCTGTCCTGCTGCTGCGCCGGCCGGCGCCACTGGAGGTGGTGATCCCCTTGCCGGACGGCCCGCCCTCGCTGCTGCGCCTGCAGGGGCTGGCGCATCGCCTGCACCGGGTCGAGGGGCCGTTGCGGCTGGAGCCGGAGTGGTGGCGGAACCGCCCTAACCGCTTCCGGCGCGACTACTACCAGGTGGAGCTCGCCTCCGGGGTGCGGCTCTGGGTCTGCCGCACTGGGTTGCCTGGGGCTCCGCGCTGGCTGCTGCATGGCCACCTGCCATGACCGGCTTCGCCGAGTTGGGCGCGCGTTCCAACTTCTCCTTCCTCGACGGCGCCTCCCATCCGGCGGAGCTGGTGCAGGCGGCAGCCGCGCTCGGCCTGGCCGGGCTGAGCATCTGCGACACCAACAGCCTGGCGGGCGTGGTGCGGGGCCATGTCGCGGCCCAGGAGGCCGGGCTGCGCTTCGTGGTGGGCTGCCGGCTGGTGTTGGAGGACGGCAGTTCGTGGCTGACTTGGCCGACCGATCGGGCCGCCTATGGCAGGCTGACCGCGCTGCTCTCGCGCGGGCGGATGCATGCCCCCAAGGGGGAGTGTCATCTGGGCCGCGCGGATCTCTTCGCCGCCGCCGAAGGCCTCGTGCTGGCGGCAATCCCGCCTGCCCAGCCAGAGGCCGGCTTCGCCACCCGGCTGCGCGCCGATGCCGCAGCGGTGCGGGACCGTCTGGCCATGCCCCTGCTGCTGGCGGCGTCCTGCACCTATCAGGGCGACGACCAGCGGCGGCTGGACCTGCTGGCGGG
>NZ_JACOMF010000146.1 GCF_014283215.1 Siccirubricoccus deserti | reverse complement strand
ATCGGTTGGATCAGCCGCAACCGCCGCCTCGCCCGCGACTTCGAGCGACACTGCCGCATCGCCGCCGCCTTCGTCCGCATGGCAATGATCCGCATCATGCTCCGCCGGCTGGCCAGAAAGCCCTCAGCGTGAATCGAAACTTCCCGGATGGGCTCTTAGAGCGGATCGCGGCCAGGGATGAAGCCAGCTTCCGTTGGCCGCACCGCTTCACCCTGTGGAGTACAGGTCCAGCGCATCCGCCAACTCCTGCCACTGCGACAGGGTCCGCTGCACGGAGGCCCGGAAGGTCGGCGGATCCTCGTAGCCAGGCACGGTATCCATCGCCATCAGCCTGCGGACGAACTCCGGCGCCGTCACCACCCGGCGGAAGGCCGGGACCAGCCGGTCCGTCACCTCGGCCGGCACCCGCGCCGGGGCGAACAGCCCGTTGAAGCCGGAGAAGTCGAAGCGCCGCGAATAGCCCAGCTCGATCAGGGTCGGCACCCGGTCCGCCAGCGAGGGCACGCGGTCCGGCCCGCCGGTCGCCAGCGGCCGCAGCCGGCCGATCTTGAACATCTCCCCCGCCACGATGGTGCTGTGGAACCCGCCGTGGAAGCTGCCGGCGAGGATGTCCTGCAGCATCGGCGCCTCGCCGCGATAGGCCACCTGGGTCACGTTCAGCCTGGTCTCCTCCGCCAGCAGCACGGCGAAGGCATGGCCGGTGGAGCCGGGCCCGTAGTTGCCGAAGGCGAGCTGCCGGCCGCGTCCCCATTCGACGAACTCCGCCAGGGTCTTCACCTGCGCCGGCACGGCCGGTCCGACAGCGAAGGTGATGGCGGTGGTGCCGAGCCGGCCGATGTAGGCGAAGTCGTTGATCGGGTCGTAGGGGAAGCGCCGCAGCACCACCGGCGCCTGCACCAGCGTGGTGATGTTGAAGAGCAGCGTGTAGCCATCCGGTGGCGACTTCGCGACGACATCGGAGCCGATGAGGCCGGAACTGCCGCCGCGATTCTCGATGACGACGGGCTGGCCGAGCTCATTCTGCATCCCCTCCACCACCATGCGCGCCCAGGTGTCGGTGCCGCCTCCGGGCGGGTAGGGAACGATGACGCGTACCGGGCGGTCGGGGTAGCGCCCGGCGGCGGGCTGGGCCCGCGGGATG
Organism: Siccirubricoccus deserti; assembly: GCF_014283215.1. Lineage (GTDB taxonomy): Bacteria > Pseudomonadota > Alphaproteobacteria > Acetobacterales > Acetobacteraceae > Siccirubricoccus > Siccirubricoccus deserti. The sequence goes on along the minus strand of NZ_JACOMF010000146.1, from coordinate 3,343 downwards.
GACGGCACGGCGAGCATCCCGGCCGCGAGACCAGGCAGATGACGACGACGCATGGCTCCTCCCTAGGGGCAAGCCGTCAGGCAAAGCAGTCCTGGGGCTTGCCCTCGATGTCAGGCGGCCGGTCTGCGCCGGCCTGCCGCGGAGGGACGCTAGCAAGCCAGGGGCGGTTTGCGCGGCAAGAATCGGCGTCGTGGCCGCCGTCAAATTTCCGGCAGAATCCGGCAGGCGGTGACGGGCCTTGCCGGTTGACCACAGCAGGGCGGCGCCCGCTTCATGCAGCGGGCCGGAGAGAGCTGTGCAGGACCTTGGCGCTGCCTTCCACACCGCCTTGCAGCTGGTCGCCACGGGCGATCCGGCGATGCTGCGCATCGTCACGCTGTCGCTGCAGGTCAGCATTGCCGCGGTCGGCATCGCCGCGCTGCTAGGCCTGCCGCTCGGCGCGCTGCTGGCGGTGGCGCGCTTTCCTGGGCGGCAGGCGCTGATCATCGGGCTGAACGCGCTGATGGGGCTGCCGCCGGTGGTCGCCGGGCTGCTGGTCTATCTGCTGCTGTCGCGCAGCGGTCTGCTCGGCAGCCTCGGCCTGCTGTTCACCCCGGGCGCCATGGTGCTGGCCCAGGCGGTGCTGATCATGCCGATCCTCGCCGCGCTGTCGCGCCAGGTGCTGGAAGGGCTGTGGGAGGAATACGCCGAGCAGCTCCGCAGCTTCGGCGCCGGCCCGTGCCGGGCAGTGCCGACCCTGCTGTGGGACGGCCGCTTCGCCCTGCTGACCGTGCTGCTCGCAGGCTTCGGCCGGGCCAGCGCCGAGGTCGGCGCGGTGATGATCGTCGGCGGCAATATCGAGGGCTTCACGCGGATGATGACCACCGCCATCGCGCTGGAGACCAGCAAGGGCGACTTGCCTTTGGCCCTGGCGCTGGGGCTGGTGCTGATGGCGATCGTGCTCGGGGTGAATGCCGCGGCGCAGGGGTTGCGCGACGCCGCGGCGCGGTCTGCCGGCTGATGCGCGCCCCGGGCACCGGCCTGCCGCTGGTCGCCGAGCGGCTGCGCTATGCCGCCGGCGGCGTCACCATCCTGGATGGGGTCTCGCTGACGATCGAGGCCGGGCCGCCGACCTTGATCATTGGCCCCAACGGCGCCGGCAAATCGGTGCTGCTGCGGCTGCTGCACGGGCTGCTGCGGCCGGATACCGGGCATATCGCCTGGGGCGGTCCCGCGGCACCGCGCGGCGCCCCGAGGGGGGCAATGGTGTTCCAGCGGCCGGTGCTGCTGCGCCGCTCGGTCCGGGCCAATGTGCTCTATCCGCTCGGCCTCGCCGGGCTTGGCCGGGCGGAGCGGGCGCGCCGGGCGGATGCGGCGCTGGCCCTCGTCGGTCTGGCCGCGCTCGCCGACCGCCCGGCGCGGCGGCTGTCCGGCGGGGAGCAGCAGCGGTTGGCGCTGGCCCGCGCCCAGGCCCTGGCGCCGGAGCTGCTGTTCCTCGACGAGCCCTGCGCCAGCCTCGATCCCGCCGCGACCCGCGCGGTGGAGGAGATCGCCACCGCCATCGCCGCCGCGGGCACCAAGATCGTGATGACGACGCATGACCTCGGCCAGGCACGGCGGCTGGCCGGGGAGGTGGTGTTCCTGCATCGCGGCCGGGTGCTGGAGCAGGCGCCGGCTCAGCGGTTCTTCGCTGGCGCGGTAACGTCGGAGGCGGCGGATTTCCTGCGGGGGGCATTGGTCTGGTAACGGCAGGCGCAAGAGGGCGCTGCCCCTCTCGCGCTCATCCCGCTCCTACTCCTGTGGAATTCCCGCCTGCCGGATCAGCTCCCGCCAGACTGGCACCTCTCGTGCGATGCGCGTCGCCAGCGCCTCCGGTCCCTCTGGCCGCAGGGTGAAGCCGGCTGCTAGCAGCCGGTCGCGGGTGGTGGGGGCGGTGAGGACCGCCTTCACCTCCCGTGCCAGCCGCTCGACGATTGGCGCCGGCGTGCCGGCCGGTGCCAGCAGCCCCTGGAAGGTTTCGGAGACGAAGCCGGGGTAGCCTAGTTCCAGCATGGTCGGCACATCGGGCAGGTCGGGCCAACGGGCCTCCCCGGTCAGCGCCAGGGCCCGCAGCGCGCCAGCCTTGATCTGCGCATGCGCCGGCGGCAGCGCCGTCACCCCGACCGGCGTGGTGCCGCCGAGCAGCGACTGCACCGCCAGCGCCGCGCTGTTGTGCGGGATCTGCACGAAATCGATGCCGGTGCGCAGCCGCAGCAACTCCGCGGTCAGGTGTGGGGTGGAGCCGGTGCCGGGATTGGCGAAATTCAGCACGCCGGGCGTCGCCTTGGCCCGGGCCACCAGCTCGGCGATTGAGCCGATGCCGCTGTCCGGCCGGGCGAGGATCACATTGGGCGAGGCGCCCAGCTCGGTGATTGGGGCGAAGTCCCGCACCGGATCGTATCCCGGGTTGCGGAACAGGCTGGGGTTCACCACGAAGCCGGTGGAGGTGACCAGCAGCGTGTAGCCATCCGGCGCGCTGCGGGCGACATGGGCGACGCCGACATTGCCGCCGCCGCCCGGCCGGTTCTCCACCACCACCGGCTCGCCAAGTGCGCCGGTCAGGCCCTGGGACACCACGCGGGCCATGACGTCGGTCGGTCCGCCCGGGGCGAAAGGCACGACCAGGCGGAGGCTGCGGGCCGGCCAGGGCGGGGATGGTCCCTGCGCCCGGCCTTGGCCGGTCAGCGGCGCCGCCGCGGCAAGGCCAAGAAGAAGCCGGCGTCCGGCGCCGCCGCTGATGACGCCCGCCGGGCTGCCACTGCCTGTCGCCATGTCGCATTCCTCCCGCGCCGCCTGTGCCGGCTGCTGCGGCGGGAGCCTGACGGGCAAGGAAGATGGCCGTCAAGCCGTCGCAACCCAGAGGTGCGAGCGACTGGTCGGAGCAGCAGGATTGGGTGGCGCGGATATCTTGGCGGCCCATGCCGGTTCCCATGCTGGTGCCGGGTCGGGTGATGGCCGCGCCAGACAGAACCGGACAGGTTCTGGCGCAGGCAAGGCCGGAAGCGCAGCGGAACCACAGCAGGCTCGGGTCAGGCGCTCTTCAGACAGGCTGGGCCGCGCTGAAAAGCGCGCCAAGGCAGGGCTGCGCCGAAGCATTTCCCGGCCGCCACCGCGACTTCTCCAAGTTTGATTCAGTATCGTACACAACATGTGAAATAAAGAACACAACTCTGCGATTGCACTCTCTGGTTGTATGCCGCATACGCTCGCCACGACAGTGATCACAAAGTGGTGAATCACGCATTTGTGGAGAGCGAGAAGATGGTCTCGGCAGTCGGAACAACCTCGACGGATACCAGCGGCAACGCCTACCGCGTCGTCCTGT
>NZ_JACOMF010000145.1 GCF_014283215.1 Siccirubricoccus deserti | reverse complement strand
CCCCTCCATGGCCTGTCGCTTCCACTCGCCCACCATGGTCTGGTGAATGCCGTGCTTGGCCGCCAGCTGCGCCGTCGTCAACTCACCCCGCAGCGCTTCCAAAGCAACCTTCGCCTTGAAATCCGCCAAATACCGCGTCCGCTTGCCCGTCATCCGGGTCCGTCCTTCTCACAGGCGAACCGAGCTTACCCACCTGTCCGAAATCCGGGGACCACCTCAGATTGCTACGCTTGAGCCGAGTAAAAGGAGGCTGCCGTTATGGTTGGCTTGTGGAGCAATGGAGCGGCGGCAGCCTCCTGCTTCCGGCGGTCCTCAAGAGCATGAATGTTCCGCCTGAGGGCACTGTTCAGGTTGGTAGGTATCGGTGGCGGGACCGTCGGCGTCGGCTTTTCCATGCAGTACGGCGCAGCCTTCTATGCCCCCTTCGGGGCGCTCAGGCCGAGAGCAGCAGCGACCGCATGTCCCAGCCCTACCCAGGACGGCATCCGGGCCAGCGCCCAAGCTGGCGTCAGGCAGCGCACCGCGTTGCGCAGCGTCTCGGGCGCAACGGGCTTGACGACGTAGCGTTCGCGCGGGCCGAGCAGGTGTCCATCAAGCGCGTCGGGATGGCACGTCATGTAGACCACGCCTACCTCAGGCCACCGCCGCAGCACCTCAGCACCGAGGGCCAAGCCGTCCAGACCGGGGCCGAGGTGGAGACCGGTGACGATCACAAGCGGTGGCCCGCTCACGGCGGCGGCTTCCTCGGCCATGGCCAACGCGGCCTCGGCAGTGGCGGCCTCGTCAATCCGGAACCCCGCCTCTCGTAAATCGCGTGCGACCGCCTCGCGGATCAGCGGCTCGTCCTCCACGATCAGCACGTCCATCGGCCGTTCCCCCTTGGCGTTCGGAAATCCAGGCCCGCACTCTCGGATTACGGGTATCTGGATGCGCAGATCGGCCCAACAGGCGAGTGGTATCAAAGTTCATTCACGCGACAGGCGGGATATTGTACTTCCAGGCTGTACCCGTCGTGCGCCATACAAGCACGCTTCAAAAGGCGGGTTTCACCCGTTACCAGCGGGGCCGCATCGAGGTCACCGACCGCCCTGGGTTGGAGAGCGTCGCTTGCGAGTGCTACGGCGTGGTCCGGCGCGCCAGCGACCGCCTGTTCGGGATGCCGGAGGGAGCAAGGGACACCTACCGCCCCTGAACCTGCCCCACCAAACGTCCGTTTCCAGCCTCCACGTGAACGTCCTAGCGCTCCTCGTCGATGGTGTTCCTCGGCTTCGCCCGGAATGCGCGGAGCAGGTCGGCCGTCCTTGTCTTCTTAATCGGCGTCGTGCTGTTCCGTGGCTTCAGGCGTGGATGACGGCGCGCGGTGGACGCGCATGGGGGTGGAGCATGGTCGGCCGACGCGGCCGGTTCGTCCACCCGGCCGGGAACCAGTCATCGGCGCGACCGCCTCCTGGCCCACCCAGCCGAGGTCTGCCAGCACGTCCCGGTAAACGGGGTGGCGCTCCACGCAGGCGGCGACGAACTCGCAGCGGGGCACTGCCTTTGATCCCTCCGCGCAGAGGCGGTCCAGCACACCGCGGACCAGCTTCGAGCCGATGACTGTCAGGACAGCACCTCTGGCACCTCGGTGTGGATGAGCGCGATGCGGTCTCTCTCACGCCTGTACTCGGCCAGAGCGACCGCTCTGCGGCTGGCCATCTCGAACCGGCTCATGGGCGAGGCGCGCTAGCCGTCACACGACGAGCGGAAAGCGGAGGGTGACGCTGGTGCCGCGCTCCTGTGTCCCCTGCTCAATGTCGCCGCCAAGTTGCCGAGCGAGGTGCCGAAGAAGTTCGAGCTCCTGTCCCCCACCGGCCCGCCGTGCTGCTACCGCGCTGGGATCGATGCCGCGGCCATCGTCGGAGACAGTGAGCGCTGCTTCCGCGCGAACCTCATCTGTGTGGAGTTCGACCCGCACCACGCCTTCCACCCCTTCCGGATAGGCGTGCTTGGCGGCGTTGGTCACCAGTTCGTTCACCGCCAAGCCCACAACGACCGCTTTGTCGAAGGGCAGCACGCAGCTTTCCAGATCAGCCTCAAACACGACCTTGCCACCGAGGCTGAGGTCTAGGCTGCCGAGCAGCGCTTTCAGGTAACCCGCGAGATCGGTGCCGGTCCCATCCGCCAAACCGCCACCCTCAGCGCCCGCCAGCCGGTCCTGCGCCAGGGTGATGGCAGTGACCCGCTGCATCAGCCGCGCCAGCCGCTCGGCGGTTCGCGCGTCCTGCTCAGCCGTCGCGGTCCGCTTCTCCCGCGCGAGCATGGCTGCCACCAAGGCGAGGTTGTTCTTTGCGCGGTGCTGCAATTCGCGCAGGAGCATGCCCCTGCGCTCAGCACGCACCGCCGCCTCGGAGGCGGCGGCCTCCGCCTGGGCCACCGCGGCTTGGCGCTGCAACGCGCCCGCCACAAGGGCCGCCATGGCTTCAAGGAATTCGGCGTCAAGGTCGTCGAAGTGGCCGGGCTCCTCACTATCCGCTTCCAGCACGCCCCAGATGTTCCTGTCGAACCTGATTGGCACGTTAAGCAGCGAGACGATGCCGTGCTCGGCGATGACGGGATGGATGCGGAACTCGGGATGGTCGCGGATGTCATCGATCAGCACCGGCTGGCCGGTTTGTAGGGCGCGACCCGGGGGCGACGCCGCATCGATGCCGAACCGAGCCTTGCCGACAAAGCCCGGCCGCCAGCCGAATCCGGCCTCGGCCAGCAGGTCGCCTTGCTCGGTCCGGTAGCGCATAATTTTGGTGTGGCGGACGCCGGTCGCCCGGGCGGCCTGCGCCACGGCGCGTTGCAGCAGCGGGCCGATCTCCAAATCGTCGAGGGCGATCCGGCCGAAGTCGCGCAGGATGCGCTGGTGGAGGCGAAGGCGCCGCGCCTCCTTCGCCGCATCGGGGCCGGTCGGGTCGTCTCGGGGAGCCTTGAAGGGCATGCTTCGCTCAACAGGTGCAGCCGCCACCCGTTCCGCAGCCACCTGTAGCAATCTCCGCATTCGGTGGAGCCCGAAGCGGCGGCCATGCCGCTGGTCTACCTGGGGCAGGCGTAAGGCCCGACCCTCCCCGTGGAATGCGCGGATCAGTTCAGGCCCAACTGCCTTCGCACGCCTGGGCGGGCAGGCCCACGCCGTCGTTCCGCACCGTGAGAGGCAGGCAGCCTTGCGTCCCGGCTCGCCAACCAAGCCCGGCCTGTCGATGGACCGGTTCCGGTCCGAGATGCGCAGAGGCATCGTTTACGGCATCGTGGAGCGCGGCACCGGAGAGGACACCGGGCCGCTGCGCTTCCGTAGGACATGCCTGCGCGGCAGGGACGACCGTTGCAGAGCACCGGGCTTGCGGCTTGCTTGCCAGACGGCTCCTGACCCCATTGGCCACTCGGCGGAGCATCACCCGCGCGGCTTGGGTTCCGGCGATGAAATCTGCACGCGAACGTGCCGATCTTTCGAAATCGCCGAGCGTTCAGCAACCACCCCGCTGAATACTCGGCGGGGCAGGAGGCCAAGCCATGGCGCATAACAAAGGCCAGAATCAGCAGGGTCAGCAGAAGCGTGGCCAGCAACCGAGCCCCGGCCAGCCCTTGGGCGGGCGGCGCGACGATGAAGCCGGACACCAGGGCGGCGGGACGAATGTATCCCACCAGCAGGGTGGCACCCAGCGGAACCAGGGCCAAAGCCAAATGGAGCGTGATAAGGCGGGCAAGGGCAAGGGCGGCGCGACCTGACGATCAGGGCCGCCGAGCCGTGTGAATGAAGCAGTGGCAGGGATGCCGCTCAAAGCAGTTGCAGCGCAGACCCGGCGGCGACCAGCAATGCCGTACTGGCCACGACGCTGAGCACGACGAAGGCAGCCTTGGAAAATTGTCAACCGCGCCAACCGCTGAGCGACGAAGCAGGCCGCGGTCAGGGGACTGGCAGCGGCGGTCGAGCCCAGCCGCGGCGGCTGGTCACGAGCCCCGCCCCGCTTTCGTCGAGGTCGCCACGGGCATGCTCAAGGAGGGAGTCTCCGCTCTCCGCCTCGACGCCCCATGACCTAGTGCACTGACTCATTCAGAAGGTGCAGGAAGTCTGGCGAGCTTGCTGAGGATGGTATCTGCAGGTTTGGTCCAGACGAATGGCCTGGCGGCCCTGTTGTGGTCGCGGATGTAGCGGGTGATTGCGTCCTGCAGGTGGGGCACGGAGCTGAAGACGCCGCGCCGGATGCGCCTTCGGGTGATGGTGGAGAAGAAGCCCTCGACGGCGTTGATCCATGACGCCGAGGTCGGCGTGAAGTGGAAGACCCAGCGCGGGTGACCGGCCAGCCAGTGCTGCACCTTCGGATGCTTGTGGGTGGCGTAGTTGTCGAGGATGGCGTGGATCACCTTGCCGGCTGGGACCGCGCGCTCGATGGCGTTGAGGAAGCGGACGAACTCCTTGTGGGTGTGCCGCGGCATGCAGCGGCCGACCACGGTGCCGTCGAGGGTGTTGA
>NZ_JACOMF010000144.1 GCF_014283215.1 Siccirubricoccus deserti | reverse complement strand
GGCGCGTAGATCTTCGGACAGGGTTCTCGCCATGCAAGCTGGCCTCCGTGCCCAGCAGGCACGGTGAATCAGATTTCGCGCCGGGCGGGAATCCTCAGCGACTCTGAATGGTCAGATTTCGCTCTAGCGCGGTACCGAGACTGACCGAGGCGTGAGGCACCTCGTGGAACGCCGCGTCGCCCCGGATCATGCGGAGCACGAGCACGAGATAGACGATGGTCGTAGCAAAGGTGCCAATCGCGACCTGGGTCGTCAGGTCGGTGCGGAAGACCCGGACCAGGCGCGGTCCGTATTGGTTGGCGGCGAGCGTCAGCGCCACGACCGTGGCCGAGAAGACCATGGCGGCCATCGAGATCACACCCGTGAGTAGCGTCGAGAGCAGGTCCCGGGCGTCCTGTGGCCCGCCGGCGTTCATCCACCAGGCCTGCACCTCGTCCTCGGCGCCGCGGCCGGCATCGACCGCAAGCATGGCCCAGGCAAGCCCGACGCCGGCCACGACCATCAGCAAGGGCAGCAACCATAAGCTGGTCCGCACCTGGTCCCAGGTTGCCACAAGCCGGTTTTTCAGCATGCCGCCTTGCACTTCCGACTGTCCCACCTGCCGATGGCAAACGCCACCGGGCCGGGATCGTGCCCGAGATGCCAGCATCCGGCAGGATTAAGACATCCTGCACCGGCTTGGTCCTGCCGCTCGGCCGGACCGTTTCCGCCATAACAGGTGCTGGCGGCTTACGGCAGATCGGTGCGGGCGTGGCTGACAAGAAGCCAAGGCTATAGAGCAGTCAGGTCCCCATCGTCACTCCAGCACTGACCGCGCTGGCACTGACGCTGCACCGGCTGCTGCCTGACTGGACCAAGGGCTGGAACGCCGCCTCGCCGGCGTCCCGGCCCTGGGGCTCGATTTCAGGATCACGATCCTCGGCATCGTGATCTTGGAGCCGAGCGGCACTGCTCCATAGCAGCCGTGGCGCGCCTGGGCGCTCACGTCATCCGTGCCGGATGATTTCTCCGCCACCAACGCGTCCCGGTCGCTGAGGCAGGTGGTGGTGCTGGTGGTGGCCGCCAGGAGATCCGGGCGGATTTTCAGTGTGGCCTACGGGCTGGTTGTGCTGCCGGGGCGCGAAGCCCTGATCGCCACCGAGACCTGCCGCAGGCGCTGGCGGCGCTGGGTTTCGCGGCGGAGGGCGAAGCCTGTCTCGGTCAGGCGTGGCCCGCGGCACCGGACAGCAGGCTGGGGTTGACCTTCAGCTTGGCCATGGCGGCCAGCCATTTGCGGTCGTCACTCTCGCCGAACAACAGCGCCTCATCCGGGGTGACGGAGAGCCAGGCGTTGGCCTGGATCTCATCCTCAAGCTGGCCGGGACCCCATCCGGCATAGCCCAGCGCCAGCAACCCTTGGCGCGGGCCACCGCCACTGGCGATTGCCTTCAATATGTCGACACTGGCCGTCAGCGACAGATCCTCCGTCACCGGCAATGATTGGTCGCTGAACCAATCCGCGGTATGCAGGACGAAGCCACGCCCGGCTTCCACCGGCCCACCCTGGAACATGCGGATGCGCCGTTGCGGCGGCACCGGGGAAAGATTGAGCTGCTTCAGCAGCTCGTCAAAGGACAGGCCATCGATCGGCTTGTTGACGACGATGCCCATCGCCCCTTCCGACGAATGGGCGCAAAGGCAGATGACCGTGCGGGCAAAGCTGGGATTCTGCAGGCTTGGCATCGCGATCAGCATCTGCCCGGCCAGATACCCGTCGTCCGGGCCCGGCGGAAAAGCGGTTGCGGTGCGCGTGCGTCTCGCCATGAGGGGAAGATGGCGGTGCCGACCGCTCCGCGCAAGCATGCCAATCGTACAGTATGGCGCGATCACCGCTGCCGTCTGCGGCGGCCCATGGTGGGAATGACCCGGCCGATGACAGGATGCGGTGGACCGGATACACGGAATGCCGGTTGAGGAGAGAAACCCATGACGATCCAGGTTGGCGACAGCATCCCATCGGCCAAGCTTGTGCAGGGCACCGCCGAAGGGCCGAAGGAGATCTCCACCGAGGAACTGTTCGGCGGCAAGACCGTCGTACTGTTCGGCGTGCCCGGTGCCTTCACCCCGACCTGCTCGGCCAAGCACCTGCCGGGCTATGTGCAGAATTTCGAGGCGCTGAAGGGCAAGGGCGCGGATGTCGTCGCCTGCATGGCGGTGAACGACGCCTTCGTGATGGGCGCCTGGGGCAAGGACCAGGCGGTGGGCGACAAGGTGGTGATGCTGGCCGATGGCAGCGCCGCCTTCACCAAGGCGCTGGGGCTGGAGCTGGACCTGACCGCGCGTGGCCTCGGCGTGCGTTGCCAGCGCTTCGCCCTGGTGGCGAAGAACGGCAAGGTGACCCATGTGGCCGTCGAGGCGCCGGGCGCCTTCGAGGTCAGCAAGGCCGAATCCATCCTCGCCGCGTTGTAGGACGAGCATCGGGAAAGGCCGCGGTCATGAACCCCTTCACGGCTGCGGCCTTCGCCTGGCAGGCGGGCTTCGTGTTCACGATGCGCAGTGCCCAGCTTTGGGTCCAGCCAGCCCAGGCACAGGCCCAACTGACTGCCTACGCGCTGGAGAAGCAGCGCGCCTTCAGCGCCGGCGCGGTGGCGGCAAGCCAGGCGATGCTGGCCGGCGCCGCGGCGCCGGCGGTGATGGCAGTAGCCCTGGCCCCGGCGCAACGACGGGTACGGGCCAATCTCAAGGCACTGACGCGGGGCTGAATCCCCGTCGCCGGAGCGCCAGCCCGCCCAGCAGCGCCAGCGCCGCCAGGTTGCAGGCGATGCCGGCCTGCCATGCCACCGCGTAATTGCCGAAGCCATCGTACAATGCCCCGGCCAGCCAGGCGCCGGCCGCCATGCCGGACAGGCTGAGGAACAGCAGCACTGGCACCCGCCAGGCCGCCTCCCGCGCCGGGAACAGCTCCCGCACCGCCAGCACATAGGCCGGCACGATCCCGCTGAAGCCAAGGCCGAAGGCGGCCGAAACCAGGAACAGCCCGGCCTCGTCCTGGGTCGCCAGGAAGGCCGCCATGCCGACGGTCTGGCAGATGTTCCCCGCCAGCAGTGCATTCAGCCCGCCGATCCGATCCGACAGCCAGCCCCAGGCCTGCCGCGCCAGGAAGGCGGCGACCAGCAGCACCGAAAGCATCAGCGCGCCACGCTGGCCGGCGATGCCAAGATCGCCGCAGAAGGCGACGAGATGCGCCGCCGGCATCGCCATCGGGATGCAGCAGAGGAAGGATGCGACGCTGAGCAGCGCCAGCGCCAGATTCGGCGGCAGGCCCAGCACCGGCGCTTCCGCCAACGGCCCGGCGGCCGTCCCGCCGCCCATCGGCGGCGCCGGCGGCTGCCGCAACACCAGCGCCGCCAGCGGCAGCACCGCCACCGCCACGAAGAGGCCGAAGCCGGCCATGGTCCGCTGCCAGCCGAAGGCGGCGATCGCCCGCTCGAACAGCGCCGGCCACAGCGCGCCGGCGACATACTGGCCGGAGGAGACCAGGGCCAGCGCGGTGCCGCGCCGCCGGTCGAACCACAGCGAGACATAGGCCATCATCGGCGGGTAGAGCGCGCCATTGCCGAGCAGCCCGACCAGCAGCCCGTAGCCCAGCATCAGCTGCCAGGCGCTGCCCTCTGAGGCCAGCAGCAGCCCGCCGCAGACCATGCTGCCGCCGATCAGCGTGACCAGCCGGGCGGAGCTGCGCCCGGCAATCCAACCCATCAGAACCCCGCCCGCCCCCGCCCCGAGATAGGCGAGTGAGACGGCCACCGCCGGCAGCGCCCGCGCCTCGCCGAGGGTCTCGGCGATGTCGCGCAGGCCGACGATGACGATCAGCGGCGCGCCGAAGGAGACCGAGAGGATGATGACCGCGGTGGTGGCGATGACCCAGGAGGCACGGCTTTCGATACTCGGCGTTTCGCCGTCCTGCCGCATGTCCATCGATCATTCCAGCCCGTGCCGGATCAATAAAGCCATGCTGCTACCGAAGTGGCCATCCCGCCGTTGGCCCAGGCTGGGGCAGCAAGGCCGCGGCCGGATGGATCGATGGGCCCGGTTCCTGGGTGAGGCTGCGCTGATTGGCGGCAGCGTCACCTGGGCCGCCATCGTCGGGGCAGTGGGGGCCTCCTTCACCCTGGGTGAAAGCGTGGCCAACCACCAGCTTCGCGCCTAATCCGCCATGCCGATGGCGGAGGCATTTTCGGGACGATGTCCTCGGCGCAGACCGCGGTGGCCTCTTCGTCGATGGTCATGGCAGCAACAATCCACTGCTGACCGCCAGTGGCGACCATGCCTTTGGCGATGGCGGCAACGATACGATCATCGGTGGCGCTGGCGCCGATGTGCTAGAAGCCTCAACGCTTTCCGCTAGTGCACTGACGCAGACGGAGGATTCACAGCGGGGCGCTGCGGTGGAATTCTCCAGGCATGGCCCAGACCGTCAGCGTCATCGTTGGATCTGAGGATCGTATCCGCCTCGCTGCGATCCTTGGTGACCGGAACCGCCCGCTAAAGCATGTGCAGCGGGTCAACATCATCTTGCTCTCCGCCGAGTGGCTGCCGGTTCTGGAGGTGGCGCG
>NZ_JACOMF010000143.1 GCF_014283215.1 Siccirubricoccus deserti | reverse complement strand
AGACGATGTACTGCGCGATGATGTTCAGACATCCTCCCGCGGGCGCGTTCACATTGGCCTCCACATTGCCGCCCATCGATAGCTCGCCATTCGGCAGGTAGATCACCCCATTGAGGATGCTGGTGGTGTTAGTCGTGGTGAAGCTGTTGGCTTTCTTGCACTTTGAACTGCCTATCCACAGGAATCCTGGTATAGCGCCGCCTACCGCTGTTTCGCGGGTCGCTGCGGTCATGTTGAACGATGAGCCGCCCGTCGCATTCAGGCCGCCACAGTAGACGATCGTCACACCCTGCCCGGCGAGCGAGATCGTCCCCGACTGTGCACTGGTGCTGATGTCACCTTGGACATAATAGATGCCGGGCAAGAAGGTCGTGTTGCCCTGCAGTTGCATGTACGAATAGATCCCAGGTTGCGCCACGACAGTTTCGCCGGGCTTTACGAGCAGCTCCTTGACCCCTTTCATCGTCACATATGTAGCAAGGTTGGTCAGCGCCTGCTGCACTTCCGGATTGTCGTGGTAAGGATCCGGGTGAAGGGGCTGAAAGGGGTATTGGGCTCCCACGATGGTGCCGGCGCCTTCGATTTCCTTCGACGCGAAATGCGCAAGGCCCGATAGGTAGCCACCGCTGCTAACGACGATCTTTCCGTTGGAGCGGGTGGCGCACTGGTCGAGCACGACCCTTGGATTGCCGGACTTGAGCTCTACGGGTCTGCCCGAGTTGTTGACGTCCCCGATGCCGAAGATGCAGATGGGTGGGTTCGGGTGCGCCTCTGCCACTGCCATTGCCTCAATGGCCACGTTTGGTCCGACGACGTTGAGAAGGCCGGTGACCGAGAATTGCCGCGTCATCGTCACGTGGACGGCTGTGCTCCGTGGATTGTTCACCCCTGATGTAAGCCTGATGGTGAGTTCACCGGTCGTCATTCGGCGATTGACGAGGTCCCAGCTTCGGCTGGCACCACCTACAGCTCCGTTGAGCTCAGCAAGATCAGCTGCGGTATCCGCGGCACGCCGTGCGTCTTGGGTGGCGGCGTAGCGTTGTGCTCCGGCACGGGCTGCGAAATCCACCGTCCGCTGCAACTGAGTCTTGCGGAGCGCCCAGAAGCTGACGTCGATGGCGAGTGCAGCCACCCCGATGAACATAGGCATCATCAGGGCCGTCGCGACGGCAATCAATCCCTTTCGGTCGGCAAGGATGGGCCGGAAGTTCCAGGCAGCAGTGCACAGCAAGTGGGCCACCCTCGCGATCTCCTACCATCACTGGCCGCCGAGGTATCCTGTTTCTCGTGAGGCACAAGCCGCGGTCACGGAAGTCTGAGGCTGCTGCTGGACAGCAAAGAGTGGACCCTCCGTTACTGTACCGCGAGGGCGTGAAGTTTTGCACATGCTCTTACCAAAGACCTCTGCGGAACGCCTTGTCGATTGTGCCTGATGCTGCCTCGATTGAGGCTGCAGACGACGGTAGAGACATGGATGGGTCCGCGTGGAACCAAACAGGCAAGCTTGGGGGGGAGGCGCTGTTTTCCGAGCTGAACCGCCATCTCAATGACGAGAGGCTAGTGTTGAAGGCCGGCACGCTGATCGACGCGACGCTGGCCAAGGCTTTGGTCGCTCGCTCGCCGACATGCGAGGGCGAGGTCTCGACCCGAGATTCTTAGGCTGGTCTAACACGACGCTGCCAGCGGAGCTTCTTCGGCTTCAAGGCGCAGCTGGCTGTTGATCTTGGCTCCGAACTGGTGCGCATTGCCATCTTGATCGGCGCCGAGGTCGATGACAGCCTCGCGGCTTACGGCCCTGTGCGGGGCGATGAAGCCGCATTCTTGTCGACATGGCCTTTAACGGCATCGATCGGCGAGAGGCGCTGGCCGATGGCGGCATTGCCGACGCCATCATGCATCGAAGCCATGCCCGCCGCCGGCTCGCGCCTTGGCAGCGCTGGATGAACGTCGTGCTCGCGTCCATCCGTGGTCAGGCGATCGCGCCTTAGGCACGCTGAAGCGCAGCTATGGTTGCGCCGCGTCCGCTACCTCGATCTGGTCAGGAACGGTGCTTACCTGCATCTGCTCTACGCCGCAATGAACCTCTGCCGGGCCGAACGGCTCACAGGCTGACGGGAGAGGTGAGTCTGGCAGGGCGCCACCTCGTGAAGCACGGCTACCAAGCCCCGCGTTAGCCGGACTGCGACCGCCTTAACACCGACCTATCGTGTTTCGCAGAGGTCTCCACTGATGCCGATGGGCACAGTCGGAGAGGATCGTGAATCACGGATTGTGTGCACAGCCTTGCGCAACCGCGGTTCGCGGTACTTGGAAGAGCATGTCAAGCGATATACCCGAAATGCTACCTCCTCGCTGGCTACGGCGAGGTGTGGCGATGTCCATGAGGCCGGTACCCGGTCGAATATTTCCGCGGCGGTCCCGTGCCGCGGATATCCTGTCGTGTCTGGACGATCCGGTGAGCCATGTTGTGCCGTCCGTGCGTCTCCATCCGAACGACAGGCGGCTGGGGAAGTGGCTGCTGCGGCAGGTCGAGAGCGCGGCTCCATTGCATACGGCAGCCGCTCTGTTCCAACGCGCGTCCGACCTCACCGTCACCGCTGCCGCGATAAGCATCGAGCCTGCGCTTTGTCCGGCGCTAGATGAGCTTGCATCGGAGCTACAGGGATGGCCTTTCATCTGGTGGCTTGAGGGTGCCCTCGCGCCAGCGCCTCATCTCGGCATCTATCTGGAGGGTCCTCCGGAGCTGCAAAACACGGTCGCCGAGCGGATCTCAATCTATGAGGCGCGCAGATCGAGCAGCGAGGCGTCATTGGTCTGGTCGAGGTTCAGGTCGTCACGCCCGTTCGATTGGATCAAGTGAATTCACGCCAACAGGCAGCCGCCTGTCCCGATTTCGTGATGCCCCTGGTGTAGGGTGCCGCACGGGGTATGTCGCCATCCGTCTGAACGGAAGTCCTTTCACACGGCTCTGACGATGGAGGTGCGGGTGAGATCCTTGGCTGTCTTGGTGATGCTGGCCCTCACAGCATGTGGGGGGGGTGGTCAGCAATCTCTCAATATTGGTATGCGGCCCAGCCTCAACGTAGCGGATGCGGCGTTGTCCGGTGGTACGCCTGCGATTGCGCTGCAGGTCACTACGGATCTTCTCGGCAGAGAGCCAAATAGTGTCGAAGCGCTCTTGCGGCATGGAGCCGCGCTTCATGCGCTGGGAAGGACCACCGAAGCGCAGGCGAGCTACACCCGCGCAATCTCGCTCGATCCTACTTCTGTCGGCGCGGCGCTGGGCCTGGGGCGATTGCAGATCGCGTCCAATCCGGTCGAGGCCGAGCGGTTGTTCCTGCAGGCGCTGAACCGTGACCCCAGGAACCCGGCCGCCCTGAACAACCTTGGCATTGCAAGGGATCTCCAGGGCAGGCACAGGGATGCGCAGTCCGCCTATGCTCAGGCGATTACCGAAGCACCAGGCGTGAGTGCTGCGCAGGTGAATATGGGCCTTTCGCTTGCGCTGAGTGGGGACCCGAGGCGAGCGGTTGAAATGCTTCGCTCCGTGGCGTCGCAAGCTGCGGCACCCCGTCCTGCTCGACACAACCTGGCTGCTGCGATGGCGATGAGCGGCGACACGGCTGGCGCGGAGAGCATCTTCAGATCAGACCTGAGCGAGGAGGATGCGAGGCGCGTCCTGGACGCCCTTAGGATGCTTGGCGAAGCGCCGGTGGCAACGGCGCAGCAGACTGCCTCCGCCCAGTCTCACGGGTCCTAGAAGCGCGCGTCCGCCGCGCCAACGAGGCAGCGCAACTCATTTTTGAAGCGCCTCCTCCTGGTGGCAGATCTGAGTAGGAGCAGGCGAGCGAGTGCCTTGCGCAGCTCCCGCGTCGGGCTTTCTCGGCGCACCGTGGTGGACGTGGGCGGTGGGCGCGGGACCCTCCTCCAGGAGGTTCTGGCGCGCGACCCGAGCCTACGGGGTGTCAGTGGCGGAGGAATATTGGAGCGCCTTGCGGAGTAAAGTTGGGGCAGCCGGCGTCCGGCGGCTTGAGCTTGGTGACCGCTACTTGGCTGCGGATGGTTTCGGACCGAGTGGCGCGTCAGCGGTTCGCCTGCGCCTTTCGTGTAAAAACCTGGATTAGACCCGACGGACAATGCCCGACTTGATCGCAAACACGACCGGCGACGTGGAGCAGTGAGGTGGTCCCCATTCGTCGGACAGCTTGGCGGTCTGGATAAGCTCGGTCCTGGTTTCCGTCAGGCCGCCAATCTCGTCACCGCATTGATCCCATACGCCTCGTCAGGGGTCCTGCCGTCCAGGCCAGAATGAGGGCGTCTGGTATTGTAGTAGCTGATCCACTTCGACAGCCCGGCCCGCAGCTCGGACCCGGTCTCGAAGGCGTGCAGGTAGACGCACTCGTACTTCAGGCTGCGCCACAGCCGTTCGATGAAGACGTTGTCCATCCAGCGGCCACGGCCGTCCATCGAGATGCGCACTCCGGCCTGCTGCAGCACGCCGGTGAACCGCGGCGAGGTGAACTGGCTGCCCTGGTCGGTATTGAAAATCCCCGGTCGCCCGAACCGCCCCAAGGCCTCCTCCAGCACCTCGAGGCAGAACTCCACCTCCATGGTGTTCGACACCCGCCAGGCCAGCACCTTCCGCGTCGCCCAGTCC
>NZ_JACOMF010000142.1 GCF_014283215.1 Siccirubricoccus deserti | reverse complement strand
CAGCTTCTGGGATTACCTCGGCGCCAGGCTCGGCATCCCAGGCCAAGCCAGCATCCCGTACTTGCCCGACTTGGTCCGGCAGCGCTGCCAGCCCGCCTGACCACCACAGGTTTTGCCCCTCTTACGACGCAGGAGATATCCCCGATGCCGACGCAGTGTAGCCCGGCGCTGTTCGACTTTGCACCCGTCGAGGGCGGCCGCGTGGTGGCGTCCTTCGACGGGGGCGCGATCACCTCGAACGCCGGCGCGCTGCTGCTCGGCGCGACGGACCGGGCCATCAACATGGTCGGACGGTTCGCCGCCTGCTTCCGCGACGCCCGGATGCCGGAGCGGGTCGAGCACGACATCGCCACCCTGGTCGGCCAGCGCGTCTTCGGCATCGCGCTCGGGCACGAGGACATCGTGGACCACGACCAACTCCGCCACGATCCGGTGCTGGCGATCCTCGCCGGCAAGCTCGCGGCCCGGCGCAGCACCTGCGCGCCACTGGCCGGCAAGAGCACGCTGAACCGGCTGGAGCACGCGCCCGCCGGCGCGCCCGGCCGCTACCATCGCATCGGCCACGACGCCGCGGCCATCGAGGCGGTGTTCGTGGACCTTTTCCTCGAGGCCCACCGCAAGGCACCGCCCCGGCAGATCATCCTCGATCTCGACGCCACCGACATCCCGCTGCACGGCCACCAGGAAGGCCGGTTCTTCCACGGCTACTACGACGCCTACTGCTACCTGCCGCTCTACGTCTTCTGCGGCCGGCACCTGCTGGCGGCCAAGCTCCGCCGGGCCGGCATCGACGCCTCCGCCGGCGCTGTGGACGAGGTCGCGCGCATCGTCCGCCAGGTCCGCGCCCGCTGGCCGCGGGTTCGCGTGCTGCTGCGCGCCGACAGCGGCTTCGCGCGCGAGGCACTGATGGCTTGGTGCGAAGCGAACCGCGTCGACTTCCTCTTCGGCCTCGCCCGCAACGCCCGACTGGTCGAGGAGATCGCTATCGAGCTCGCCTGGGCCGAGCACGAGGCCAGCCGGACCGGCAAGCCGGCGAGACGCTTCCGCGACTTCCGCTGGTCCACTCTCGACAGCTGGTCGCGCCGGCGGCGCGTGGTCGGCAAGGCCGAGTGGACACGCGGCGAAGCCAACCCGCGCTTCGTCGTCACCTCGCTCAAGCCCGCCGAGGCCGATGCGCGCACCCTCTACGAGAGGCTCTACTGCGCCCGCGGCGAGATGGAGAACCGCATCAAGGAATGCCAGCTGGATCTCTTCGCCGGCCGCGCCTCGGCGGCCACCATGCGGGCCAACCAGCTGCGCCTGTGGTTCGCCTCCATGGCCTATGTCCTGCTCTGCGCGCTGCGCCGCATCGGCCTCGCTCACACCCAGTTCGCCGAGCCGACCTGCGGCACGCTGCGCCTCGCCCTGCTGAAGATCGGCGCCTACGTCCGCAGGTCGGTCCGCCGCATCAAGGTGGCCATGGCCTCGGCGCACCCCTTCCGCGACGAGTTCGCCCTCGCTCACGCGCGATTGGCCGCCGCCCCGGCGCCCTGACGACCCGGACAGCGCACAGCCGCCTTCGCCCCGAACACCGCTGCCCGGCGGGCGGCGATGGGCGCGCTCGGCCGCCGCCGGCAATGCCCGCCGATCCAGCGAACTCGACAGCCGACTTCATGCCTACCGCCGCCCGACTGCCCACCCGCGATCCGGCCCCAGTGAGAAGTCCGGGTTAGTACCCCAAAATGCCCATAACCATGTGGGTCAGAACTGCCACAAACAGGCCGATTGAAACCGCAATCAGCAGCAGATTGGCGCCGGGAGGTATGTGCAAGGGCATCAGCGGTCGCCGTTTCCAATTGCCCAAAATTGTATCCAAATATATATAATATTGATAAATCATCAATGCGAGAGTGCTACGAAACGACTGTGAGGTGAGTCTTATCGCGTGTGTGGATGCCCCCTGCGGGTTAAGGTGAAAGTGCGATGCTGGCAGGTGAGGCGTGCGCGGTAGAGCGCCAACGCAAACGGAGCGGTTGCCGTCCACGAAACACGCAAGCGGCAAGGGTTGAATGACAGCTTCTCCACCAGGGGGAGGGGCCGTATCCCTTTTCTCGCGGCCACTTACTCTGGCTATCGTGACGGCGCGCCACGCGACGTGGCGCAAAGACGAGCTGAGAGGAACCGCTATGCATTGCCGCCATCGCATTGCCGCCGTCACCTCGCTTGCCCTCGGCTTAGCCCTTGCCCCACCGCCGGCGGTGGCGCAGAGCGGACATGACCACGCCGCGCACGGCCCCGCTGCCCGCGTGCTCGGCAGCGTCAGCTTTCCTGTGCAGTGCAGCAACGAGGCGCAGGCCGCCTTCAACCGCGGCATGCTGCTGCAGCACTCTTTCTGGTACGAGGCCGCAAGCGAGGCATTCCGTGAGGCCCGCCGGGCGGACCCGGGCTGCACGATGACGCACTGGGGTGAGGCGCTTAGCCTGCTTACCAATCCCTACAGCCCACCCACCGCAGCCAACCTGCGTCAGGGCCGCACCCTGCTTGATGAGGCGAAGCGACTGGGCGCGCGCAATGAGCGCGAGGCGGCCTATGTCGAGGCGCTGGCGCTGGTTTTCGCCGGCGACGACCTGGCCCAGCACCGTGTCCGGCTCGGCGCCTACCGCGACGCGATGGCGCGGCTGCACCAGCGTTTCCCTGATGATTCCGAAGGGACGATCCAGTACGCGCTGGTGCTCGGCGTGGCGGCCTCGCCAACCGATAAGACCTACGCGGACCAGCTGCGTGGGGCCGAGCTTCTGGAGCACGAATGGCAGCGCCAGCCGGATCACCCCGGCATCGTTCACTACCTCATCCATCTCTACGATTACCCGCCGCTGGCCGGGCGCGGGATCCGCGCTGCCGAGCGCTATGCCGAACTGGCGGCGGACGCGCCGCACGCGCAGCATATGCCCTCGCACATCTTCACCCGCGTCGGGCGCTGGGAGGACTCCATCGCGACCAACCGACGCGCGGCCGAGCGGGCGGTGGTGGCGAACGACACGGAGCAGGAATTCCACGCCCACGACTACATGGTCTACGCCTACCTCCAGACCGCGCAGGACCTGGCGGCGCGGCGCGCGATCGACAGCGTGGGCAGGACGAACGCGGAGAGGCGCCAGGCGCACGCCTTCGCCTCCGCCGCGATGCCGGCGCGCTACGTACTGGAGCGCGGCGCCTGGGCCGAGGCTGCAACGCTGACACCGCGGCAGACGAACTTCCTGTTCACCGACGCACTGATCCACTTCGCCCGCGCCATCGGCTTGGCCCGCGCCGGGCGGCCGCAGGAGGGTACGGCCGACATCGAGGCGCTGAAGCGCCTGGCCGAGGCGCTACGGACCCGCGACGCCTACTGGGCGGAGCAGGTGGACATCCAGCGCCAGGTGACCGAGGGCTGGGCGGCCTTCGCCTCTGGCCGGCGCGAGGAGGGCTTGGCCACGCTGCGCGAGGCGGCTGAGCGCGAGGGACGGACGGAGAAGCACGTCGTCACGCCTGGCCCACTCGCTCCGGCGCGCGAACTGCTCGCGGAGGCGCTGCTCGAGGCCGGGCAGCACGCTGCGGCGCAGCGGGAGTTCGAGGCGGTGCAGCGCTCCGAGCCGCGACGCTTTCGCGCGGTGTACGGAGCCGGGCACGCCGCGGAACTCGCGGGCGACCGGGAGGCGGCGCGGCGGGCCTATGGGCAGCTGCTGGAGATCGCGGCGCAGGCCGACGCGCCGCGCCCGGAGCTGGCGGCGGCGCGGGCCTACCTCGGGCGGAACTAGGCCGTCCCCTACGGCTGCGCATATCCGCGTATGCGATGGAGTCGCCGGTTTGCCTGGGCCGAGTGCGTCGTGGGTGGCGTTCTTCAACCCTCCACGGCGCACTGTTGCGGGTGCGATGCGCCTTCCTCCTCGGCACGATGCTTGCTCGCATGCGCAGCGGAGCCAATGCTTTGTCTCCACGTCTTCCCGCGGCGCACGGAAGCGACACTGCCGGTACGCCGCAACGCTGGGGCTTCGCAGCGTTGATGTCCCATTAAGCCGCCATCGCTGGCTCTCCAGTGGGGGCTGTCTTAGCTCCCCGCCGATCGTCACCTCCGTGAAGGGCGGATTATCGCGGGTGAGGATTCTTCTATCTTAAGCGACACCGGAGAGTATCCGGGCTGCTGCCAGCAAGAAGGAAACCATGCCGCTCTGGCGGCAGGTCTTTGGCCGGCGGGGGCGGCCGTGACTCGGGCCGTCACTCCGCTGCTGGTTTCCGCCGCGGGCGTGCTGATGGGCAGCTCGGTCGGACTGGTCCCGCGGCTGGAGGCGCGGTCTTTCGGCGCCGCGGCAGTTGCCTTCCTAGCGGCAGGATGACCGAAGACGCCGCCCGCGACATGCTCCGCCATTGGCCGGCCGCCGACGTTTGACTGCGTGATTCGCGCCTTCGGCCGTTCCAGCCTGCGGCGGTCACACGCTACCCCACGGCGCTGCCGGTGAAATCCGCCACCAGGTGCAGCGGGCGCTGGCGGCGCTGTTCCGGGGCGCGGTGGGCAAGGACGTAGTGACCTGCCCCCACTTGGGGATCCACGGGTTATGAGAGACTTGACCCATGTTCTGGCTTGGCCGTCTGGCCCTGCCGGAGCGGAGCGTAGGCGGGGCCAGACGGCCAGGGCAACACCGCTTCCGGTG
>NZ_JACOMF010000141.1 GCF_014283215.1 Siccirubricoccus deserti | reverse complement strand
GCAACTCGTCATAGCGGTCCAGCAGGTTGGTGACGCTCCGCTCGGAGATGTCGAGCCCGCGCCCGCGCAGGATGGCGTGGATCTCCGGCACGCTGCGGTGCTCACGGTGGCGCAGCACGCCGGCTAGCGCGATGACGTCCAGGCCGAACTCATGCTGCGGCAGTGCCAGCGCGCCCTCCGCCTCCGGCCGGTAGGGCACGCGAAACCGCCGGCAATCCGGCGCCTCGCAGCGGCGGATCCGCAGCCTCAGGCGCACCATCCCCGACAACGTGACGAGGCTACGGCAGTTCTCGTAGCGCAGTCGCATGTGCCCGCCGCAAGCAGGGCAATCCTGCCGCCCGGGAACCAGCACCCGATCCCGCTCCGGCCGTGCCCGCGCCGACACCCGTGCCATCACGCGCCTCCAGGAGAACCACCGATCCCCCCTCAACGCGCCACGACAGCAAGCTTTGCCAGCCTAGCTTTTTTGAGCCAGCTGTCGCCGGCGGCGAGCGCCATGACCTGGGCCTTGCTGACCATCGGCACGGCATCGAAGTCAAAGCTGTCGAGGGTCTTGTCCGGTGGCAGCCTGTCCGAGGCAGTGCCTCGGACCCTCGAGATGACGTTGGATGCGGCGGTTGGCGCGCTCGGCCATTTCGTGCTCGGCCAGGGCTGCCAGGAAGCGCGCGGCGGGCCAGCCCTCCTTGTCGGCACGGGCAGCGAGATCGGGCCAGATCAGCTTGATGGCGGGCAGCCGGAGATCGGTGAGTGCCAGGGAGAGGCGGCCGGCGTCGATGCTGTCGGCGGGGCTCATGCGACGTCTCCCTGGCCCAGGGTACCGAGTTCCTCATAGGCGGCAAGCGACGGATGGGAGACGGTGATGTCGGGCAGCGCCGCTGCGTCGGGCGCGAAACGTGCGCGCAGGCCGGCCATGTCAGGCAGGCGGCCGGCCTTGAGCTCGGCCTCGACCAGGCCGGCCAGTTCCGCCTCACAGGCGCGCTCATGGGCGAGGGCGAGGAGTTCCACCGTGGCGCGGCAGGCCAGGCGATCCGGCATGGCAGCGCGCAGGGCCTCGAAGGCACGAGCATAGGCCGCGCGCGGGAACAGGCTGTCGCGGTAGATCAGGCCCAGCAGCGCCATCGGCTTGCGGCGGAGCGCATGGATCACGTGGCGATAGTCGACGACATGGCCATGCCGGCCATCGGGGCGGGATCGGCCGCGGGGCAGCGTGAACTGGCGCGTGCCGCCGAGATAGACCTCGAGCCGATCGTCGAACAGCCGGACCCGCAGGCGGTGGCCGATCAGTCAGGACGGGACGCTGTAGAACACCCGGCGCAGCGTGAAGCCGCTGGAGGAGGTGACGGTGACGACCGCCTCCTCATGGTCGGCGGTGCGCCGGGCGGGCAGGTCCCGCAGGCTGGCGCGCTCGATGGCGATGCGCGGCGCCACGCGGGCGTTGTGCCGCCCGACCACCTCGTCGACGAAGCTGCGGTAGACGGCGAGGTCGGCGAACTCTCGCGCGCCACGCAGCAGCAACGCGTCGGCGATCGCTGCTTTGAGGTGGCCATGTGCGCTCTCGATCACGCCGTTCTCATGCGCCACGCCCGGGTTGTTGCGGCTGGGTTGCATGCCGTAGTGTGTGCAGAGCGCGTCGTAGCGCCGCGTCAGGTCATCCGCCGCCTCCTGGCCAAGGTTGCGGAAGGCAGCCGAGAGGCTGTCGCTGCGATGCTCCAGCGGTGCGCCGCCGAGCGCCCAGAGGGCGTTCTGCAGGCCCTCGGCCAGGGCGACGTAGCTCTCGCCGCCCAGGACGACATGCGCGTGCTCGAAGCCCGAATAGGGCAGCCGGAAATGGTAAAGCCGGTGGTCGAGCGGCTGGCCGGCAATGGTGATGGCCAGGTCGCGCATGTCGGTGAAGTCCGATAGCCCGAGCCGGCCGGGCTCGTGCAGCTGGCGAAAGATCACCTCCTGCTCGGGCCCGTGCAGCGCCCGCCAGGAGCGGATCCGCCGCTCCAGCGTCCGCCGGGTCCCGGCACCGAGGTCGGGATGACGCCGGCGCATCTCCTCGAAGACGGCGATCGGCCGCAGCCCGGGCGAGGTCTGCAGCAGCGGCACGACCTCGCTGTCCCAGATGGCCGCCAACGGGTCTGGCCGGCGCCGCTCCCGCTGGGGCGTCCGTTGCGAGGGCGGGCGGGGATCCTGCTCGATGCGGTAGGCGGTGGCCGTGCTGAACCCCGCCCTGGCGGCGGCGATCGGCACTGGCTCGGTCCGGCGGAACGTCATGTACAGCCTCATCTGGCGGTCGGTGACATGGCGGCCGGGCAATGGCGGACCCTCACAGCGAAGGTCCCATTCCGATGCCCACCGACCGAACCCCCCTGATAGTCTCCACCCCGCTCGTACGGGGCGCACACCGCCGTGGCACCGCCGGTCGGGCTACGCCCTCTCGGCGGTGCCACGGCGGCGTTTCTCATCCTGATTGCCGCGCGTTCTCACCTTGGTTGCCGCGCAGCAGCCAAACTCTGCAACAGAGCCCCTCAGCCCCACTCGATCCGCTGCCATGCTGGCCATGCGCGCACGCATCAGGATAGGCTTGGCACGCAATGCCATACCTGCCGGCGGCGGGTACTGGAGAGAGAGAGAGAGAGAGAGCGCGGGACGCTCCTTTAGCAGGGGAGGCTGAAATGAAACGTCGTAATGTTCTTGCTGCACTCGCGGCCGCGCCGCTCGCTCTGACTGTGAGCCGAGCCCAAGGTCAGCCGCAATGGCGGCCAGATCGTCCAGTCCGGGTGATAGTACCCTTCGCCGCCGGTGGCAGTACTGATACCACTGCGCGTTTGGTCGCTGAGGGGTTGACCGGGCCACTTGGCCAGCCGGTTGTGGTCGAGAACCGCGCCGGCGCTGGGGGAACCGTTGCTACCGACTTCGTCGCCCGCAGCGCGCCAGATGGCTATACTATTATCCTGGGGACAAACACGACGTTCGCGGCTGCGCCGGCGCTCTTCCCAAACCTGCCCTATGATCCATTGCGTGACTTCACGCCGATCGCCATCGTTGCCTTCACACCGAATATGGCGGCGATCCATCCATCAGTTCCAGCAAACAACCTCCAAGAATTCATTAACTACGCAAGATCCAACCCGGGCAAAATCAGCTACGGCTCGGGCGGCCCAGGAAGTTCGCAGCACCTCTCGGCGGCCTTGCTCGCCCATATGGCCGGGCTCGAGATGACGCATGTCGCCTATCGTGGCGGCGCGCCGGCGGCTGTCGATCTGCTTTCAGGACGCGTCCAGCTCGTCATCAATCCGCTGATCGAGGTGCTGCCCTTCATCCGGGAGGGTAAGGTCAAAGCAATCGGCACGACCACACGCCAGCGCGCCTCCCAGTTCCCGGACATCCCGTCGATCGGCGAGATCCTCCCCGGTTTCGAGGTGGCTGGTTGGGCCGGGCTGTTTGCGCCTACCGGAACTCCGGCAGCGGTGATGCAGCGTCTGTCGCGTGACACGGTGACAGCCATGAACCAGCCAGCGATGCGTCAAAGGGTCGAGGAGCTTGGTTCCATCCCGGTGGCCATGGACGCCGTGGAGGCAGCGCGCTTCCATGCCGCTGAGCTCCCAAAATGGGCGGAACTGGTCCGAATCTCAGGTGCTAAGCTGGAGTAGGCAAGGACTGAGCCTGAGGCGCTCTGCCATGCCTCGGGCAAGTGGCACTTGCGACCGGCAGATGCCCTGGCGGGGGCATTGCCAAGTTGATGGTCTCTGGCTGGAACGACCCGACCGGGCGAAGGTGACGGGATGTCGCCCGAACTCGCCACCTACCCCGGCTACCGCCTTGCGGCCGAGATCATCAGCCACGCGATCTGGCTCTATCATGTCTTCGGCCTGAGCCTACGGGATGTGGAACTGATCCTGGCCGAGCAGGGCATCGGCGTCACGCACGAGAGGCATTGTCAGGTTGTTAGGGTGGTGGACGCGTTTGAGCGCGCGGTACGAAACCCAACAAGCTTACGCGGTCCTCTGGACGCACGTCTCCTGCCGCCAGATCCGGAATGCCTTGGCGCGGGCATCGCGGTACTCAGCGGCGGTCATCAGATGCCGCCGCGGACGGAAGTGGCCATAGATCATTGCGTGGGATGGCATTGCCAAGTTGGCGGCTTCTGTCCGGAACGGAGCGGTTGGGCCAAGCTGGGTTGATGATGCCCGAGCCCGTCACCTACCCTGGCTACCGCTTCCCCGCCGAGATCATCAGCCACGCCGTATGGCTTTATCATGTCTTCAGCCTGAGCCTGCGGGACGTCGAGCTGATCCTGGCAGAACGCGGGATCACGGTCACCCACGAGAGCATCCGGCAGTGGGGCCTGAGGTTCGGAGCCGACTTCGCCCGCAAGCTGCGTCGGCGCCGGCCGAAGACAGGCGACAGCTGGCACCTCGATGAGGTTTTCCTGCGTATCAACGGTATACTGTACTACCTCTGGCGCGCGGTGGATCAGCACGGGGTCGTGCTCGACATCCTGGTGCAGGGGCGGCGGAACGCGACCGCAGCCAAACGCTTCTTCAAACGCCTGCTCGCCGGCCTGAAGTACAAGCCGAAGTGCATCGTCACCGATGGGCTGCGCAGCTAGGGCGGAATCCGATCATTCTGGTTCATAGCCTGCGGCGGTGAAGTAGTTTCGGCACTCTTCCGGGGTAAAGCGTGGCAGGGCGTCGCGGATGGCATCCCAGAGCCCGTCGATGGTCCGCGCGGCG
>NZ_JACOMF010000140.1 GCF_014283215.1 Siccirubricoccus deserti | reverse complement strand
CGCGCCACCTCCAGAACCGGCAGCCACTCGGCGGAGAGCAAGATGATGTTGACCCGCTGCACATGCTTTAGCGGGCGGTTCCGGTCACCAAGGATCGCAGCGAGGCGGATACGATCCTCAGATCCAAGGATGACGCTGACGGTCTGGGCCATGCCTGGAGAATTCCACCGCAGCGCCCCGCTGTGAATCCTCCGTCTGCGTCAATGCACTAGGCCAATGCCGGCGCCTCGCCGCTCCGGCCCAGCGGGAGCAGTACACCCTGCCTTTCGACAGCTACCCCGCCAGCTTCCAACTCGAGGTGAAGCAGTTTGAGGAGCGCATGTCGCGGCGCGAGGGCAGGTCGGTCTTCAGCACCGGCGAAACCGGCAGGCGGATGCGCCCGGCGACGGTGAAGACCCGGCTCTTCGCGGTTCGGCAGGCCGCCGCGGCGCTGGTGCGGAGCGGCTACGACCCGACCACGATCACCAGCCTGCGAAGCCTAGTAGACCCGGTCCGAAACTCCGGCGTGATCCTTGACTACTTTCATGACCGGGCCACCGCCAGGCTGCCCCCGGGACAGCGGGAGCAGGCGGTCATCGGCGGACAGCTCGCCGTCATCGCCGACACCCTGGCGATCATCGCCAGGTTCCATGTTCCGCGGGACGGCGAGCCTCTGCCCGAGGCAACCCTGATCCAGCTGGCGGAGTGGCGAAAGGCAGCCAGGCCGCGGTGCCAGGGCAGCATGTCGGGCAAGGCCCGGGAGCGCCTCCGGCAGCTCATCCAGCCACTGACCCGCAGCCGGCTGCTGGTGCTACCCGAGGACATGAGGAAAGCCGCCAGCGGAGATCCCAGCAGTCGCCACGACGTCGCCCGGAAGGTGATGCTCGCCGCTGCCATCGAGATCCTGCTGGTCTGTCCATTGCGAAAGGCCAATCTCGCAAGGCTCCGCATCGATCGGCATCTGCAGAGGACCGACCGACGCGGGCGCCGCATCAGCCACATCGTCATCGATGAAGCCGAGGTGAAGAACGAGGCGCCGATCGAATGGCCGGTACCGCAGGGCACTGCCGACCTGCTCGAAACCTGGCTGACGCAGTGGCGGCCACATCTGCTCGGCGACGATACCGCGAACCCCTACCTGTTTCCTGGCAGGGCCCCAGGCACCTACGCCAGTGAGAACGGGCTGGGGAACGCCATCACTGGGCTGCTGCACCGCCAGATCGGCGTGAAGGTCAATCCTCATTTGCTCCGGCACTTCGCAGCCTGGCGGCACCTGAGGCGGCATCCCGGCGAATACGAGATCATCCGCCGCGTGCTCGGGCACCGGTCGATCGAGACAACGGTGAAGTTTTACTGCGGCCTTGAGGCGGAGAGCGCGGCCCGGCACTTTCACGCCGGGCTGGAGCTCGACCGGAAGGAGGCCCGCGGGATCGTCGCACTCAGTCGGCCGAGGAGCCGCCGGGGGCATCGATCGGCAAGGCAGGGAGGTTGAATGCCCCGCCGCGTCGATCCTCGCCGTCGCTGCCTTCCGCTGGCCGAGTGGCCGGCAATCGACCGGGCATTTTGGGAGGCCGCCCTGCGGGCCGTCCGGGGGCGCTTTTCCGCCCGCGGGCCAGCCGGGCGGCTGTCATCGGCTGCTCTTGAGAAGCACCAGGACGGCTATGGCCGCTGGCTGGGCTTCCTGTGGTTCCAGGGCTGGCTCGATCCCAACGCGGGCCCGGGCGATCGGCCAACCGAGGCCCGGGTCGCCGCCTACTTCGATGCCCTCGTCGCGCTCGGTAACCGCGACTACTCCATCCTTGGCCGGTTCCAGGAACTCAAGGGTGCGCTGGCGGTCATGCTGCCCGGCCGGGACTTTAGCTGGCTGACCCGTCCCGGCGGTGTGCCATTGGCACGAACGGCTGGCGATGGAGAAGCGTACCCTCACCGTCCACCACAGCCGTACACTGTTCGACTGGGGCATTGGGCTCATGGAGAAGGCTCTCACGCTGCCCGGGCCGAAGCGCCGCCCAGTGATGCTGCGGGACGGGCTGATGATCGCCACGCTGGCGCTGGCTGGCCCGCGTCTCGGCTCGGTGCTCGAGATGGAGGTCGGCAGGTACTTGCGGTTTAATGGCGGCGAATGGTGGCTCGCCTTCAATGAGCCCGACATGAAGAACGGGCGGCCACTCGACTGCCCGCTGCATCGGTCGCTCTCACCCTGGATCCAGCGCTACATCGAGGTGGAACGGCGAGAGCTGCTCGGCGGTCACATGACGGACGCGGTTTGGGTCAACTGGAGCGGGCAGCCGCTCGGCGCGGCCGGGATCGAGAAGCGCATCCGCTGGTGGTCGGCCAAACGATTCGGCGAAAAGGAGGCATTCGGGCCGCACCGCTTTCGGCACTGCCTCGCCACGACCGCCGCACGGGTGACGCCGGAGGCGCCCGGGATCGGTGCCGCGATCCTCAACATCACGGGCAAGGTGTTCCACGAGCATTACGACCGCAGCCAGCGCATCACAGCCGCCGGCCGCTTTCTCTCGACTCTTGACCAGGACCGGGAGGAGGCGCGGGAATACTCCCGCCGGCACGCCGACGATCGGCGAAGTGACGATCATGCCGACAGTGACCGCCAACCAAGGGCAGGAACGCGCCGATGACGCTGTGCTGCGCGACCCACGCTCGCCATCGCGCCGGCCAGCAGCAGGACGCCGCACTCACGGCAAGGGCGGCGCGGCCGCCCGATCCCGCGCCGCGGCTGAGGTTTTGGCTAGGGCGGCGCCTGCCTCCTCGGCAAGATGAACAACGCTCAAGCCATCGCTGACGCGCGGCCCAGGATGACTTCCTATGACCCACTCCGGTGATGACCGTCTTCGGTCCGAACTCTTGGCGCTCGTCATGGAATGGGCAGCAATCCAGGACGAGTTTCGGCAGTGGCGCGTCGAGATGAGGTAGATGACCCAGGATCTCCGGCAGCAGGCTGAAGCCGCAGCCGATGTCGCCGCTGGCCGTCAGCGCGCCGATTTCCGCAGCACGGACTCCTTGTCACGCATGGAGCGGAAGTTGGACCGGCTCCTGACTGCTCTCAATGCCGGGAGTTCCTCGTCGTGACGAATCGTTGCGCGATCTACGCCCGCTACAGCTCGGACCAGCAGCGGGAGGCCTCGATTGAGGACCAGCTGCGGATCTGCCGAGCCAAGGCCGAGCGCGAGGGATGGACGGTGGTGGAGGTCTTCACCGACTACGCCATTTCCGGCTCCAGCACGCTCAGGCCCGGCTACCAGGCCTTGCTCGCGGCCATGCGGGCTGGGCAGCTGGACTTGGTGCTGTCCGAGAGCCTCGACCGCCTGAGCCAGGACCAGGAACACATCGCCGGCTTCCACAAGGTGGCGAAGTTTGCCGGCGTCAGGATCTTCACCCTCTCCGAAGGTGAGATCTCCGAGTTGCATGTCGGCCTCAAGGGCACGATGGGAGCGCTCTACCTGAAGGACCTGGCCGACAAGACCCGGCGCGGGCTCGAGGGTCGGGTGCGGCAAGGCCGGAGCGGCGGCGGGCTCTGTTATGGCTACAAGGTGGTCCGCGGCCCGGTCGGCCGCGACGGCGAGGCCGAGCGCGGGCTGCGGGAAATCGATGCGGCGCAGGCTATGGTCGTCCGGCGGATCTTTCGCGACTACGCCGCCGGCGTCTCGCCCAAGCGGATCGCCCTGTCCCTCAATGCGGACGGCATCCCCGGCCCCTCCGGCGGCGCTTGGGCGCCGAGCGCCATCAATGGCGACCGCGCCAAGGGCACCGGCATCCTGAACAACGAGCACTATATCGGCCGCCTGATCTGGAACCGCCGCCAGTGGTTGAAAGACCCAACCTCCGGTCGAAGGCTGGCCTGGGTCAACGATGCGGCACGTCTCGTGGTGCAGCCGGTGCCTGAGTTGCGGATCGTCGACCAGGAGGTCTGGGAGGCGGCCAAGGCCCGGCAGGCGGAACTGGATGCCAAGGCCAAGGCTCCATCCGCTGGAGGGCGCCCGGCCTTCTGGGCACAGCAGCGGCCGCGCTACCTCTTCTCGGGGCTGATGCGCTGCGCCGGCTGCGGCGGCGGCTTCTCCAAGATCAGCGCCGAGCACTTCGGTTGCTCCATTGCTCGCAACCAGGGCCCAACCGCCTGCACCAACCGGCTGACCATCCGCCGCGATGTCGTGGAGGACACGGTGCTGACGGCACTTCGAGAGCGGCTGATGGATCCGGAGCTGTTCAGGGAGTTTGTCGCCGAGTTCACCGCGGAGTGGAATCGGCTGCAGGGCGAGATCGCCGCCGGCAATGCGGCGCGACAGCAGGAGCTCACGAAGGTGGCCCGGCAGATCGAGCGGCTGGTCGACGCCATCGCCGAGGGCACGCCGGCTGCCAGCGTCCGCACCCGGCTCGCCGCGCTGGAGGACAGGAAGTCGGCCCTGGAGGTGGAGCTCGCGGCAAGCAAGGTTCCTGCCCCACGGCTGCACCCCGGCTTGGCCGAGGTCTACCGCGAGCGCGTGGCGAGCTTGGCCGAGGCCCTGGCCGCCGAGGACGGCGCCGAGGCGCGAGAGGTGGTTCGCGGCCTGGTGGAGGAGATCTGCCCGGTATCCGAGGCCGGCAGGTTGCGGATCGAGGTCCGCGGCGAGTTGGGCGTCATTCTCCGCCTGGCGGAGGGGGCTGGAATTGGCAAACACCTCGGCGATGTTGCCGAGGCGTTGCTGCTGCAAATCAAGATGGATGCGGGGACAGGATTTGAACCTGTGACCTTCAGG